>NZ_CP097349.1:4120000-5347902 GCF_023516215.1 Cytobacillus pseudoceanisediminis
TCCCTGCCCTATAAATCTTACTGGCTTTACTGGAGCTCCTATAAATAGAAGCAATAAGATTAACCCTCCTAAAATGGAGATCACTGCAATAGGGTCCAAAAGAAAAATCCTCCTTTCAGGAAACTTGTACTACTAATTTATGATTAGCGCGTACAAAAAAGACCTTGGAGGAGGACAAGTATTTTGTAATGATTGATTTTCTTTCCGCAATGGGAACAAACTACATTCTGACTCTTACATTTCTCTTTTTAGCTTCCCTGAAAAGAAAAAAGTACTTAGCTTCGGCCAGCTTCGCCTGGCTGATTGCTTCCGGGGATGGATCAAAGCTCTTTTCCACTAGCGATTTCTGGTTGTTCCAATCTGTTTTCAATCTGTTCAGCTGCTCCAAAAGCTTCTCATCAAACTCGCTTCGAAGCCATCCTTTCCTGCGAAAAAACATAAATTCCGCCTCCGTACTTAAACTTCTCTTCTGCCTTCTAATGCTTTTGATAGCGTTACTTCATCAGCATACTCTAAGTCTCCGCCCACTGGCAGGCCATGGGCAATCCGGGTAGCCTTTATGCCGGATGGCTTAATCAGGCGGGAGATATACATGGCTGTTGCTTCCCCTTCGATATTAGGATTGGTGGCAAGAATAATTTCCTGTACTGTTTCATCCTGAAGCCTTTTCAATAAATCAGGAATATTGATATCTTCCGGCCCTATTCCATCCATCGGTGAAATGGCTCCGTGAAGGACATGATAAAGTCCGTTATATTCCTTCATCTTTTCCATGGCAATAACATCTTTCGGATCCTGGACCACACAGATTACTGACCGGTCGCGTCTCTGGTCCTCACAAATATAACACGGGTCCTGATCAGTGATATGGCCGCAGACAGAGCAGTAAGATAAATTTCTTTTCGCATTGACAAGCGCCTTGGCAAAATCCAGCACAGTATCTTCTTTCATACTTAAAACAAAAAACGCCAGACGCGCAGCCGTTTTTGGGCCGATTCCGGGCAATTTCATAAAGCTGTCAATCAGCTTTGATATTGGTTCAGGATAGTGCATGTATAATTCCTCCTATATGAAAAGGAAAAGCGCCGCGAGCATGACGGACTGATGAAGATTCCCATCAGTCTATGTTCGCTGGCGCTCAGCCTGTCCGTTCTTTCGTGCATAACTCTATTATAGATAAAACATGCAAGAAAGCACTCGTTCAGGACGTTTTATTAAAACATTCCCGGCAGGTTCATTCCTTTAGTAAATTGGCCCATTGTGTCGTTTGTTAAGTCATCCGCTTTTTTCAGTGCATCGTTCGTTGCCGCCAGAACAAGGTCCTGAAGCATATCAATATCTTCCGGATCAACAACTTCTTCTTTGATGTTTACTTCTAATACTTGTTTATGTCCGGATACAATGACAGTCACCATTCCGCCGCCAGCTGTTCCTTCAATTCTTTTTTCGCCAAGCTCTTCCTGTGCCTGAGCCATCTTCTTTTGCATTTTCTGCATTTGTTTCATCATATTTTGCATATTTCCCATTCCACCGCGCATTTTACATACCTCCAGCTATTTTCTATTCTTTAATTTCAATTAGTTCAGCGCCAAATAATTTGACCGCTTCAGCCACATGGGGCTCTTCCTCATTTCTGCCGAAGCCCTCACCAGACTCATCTCCGTCACGCTGGCTGCGCAGGAAATCCTCCCTGACACTTTGCCATTGTTCATCCGGAATGCCAACCAGCTGCAATCTCTTGCCTAATAGCTCAAACATGACATTCGCCAGTGTATCCAGGAATTTCGCATTATCCATGGCCATCTGACAGTGGATTTCATATTTGAACTTTACGATAAGAGCTGTTTCGGATGCGGCAACAGGTTCTGCTTCATTGAGAAGCGCTGCCTGAGAGCGCATCTGGTTTTGAACAAGCAGATTCAGCATTTCACCCCAGCGGCTTTTTACAGCCACCAGGTCGTTTTTCGTTGCCTGCTTCAGGACTTCATTCACTTTTCCTACTGGTGCCTGGAATCCTTTACGTGAACTTCTCTGCGGTTTTTTCTGTACAGCAGGAGCTCCATCATCTTTTACCGCTATGCCGTTTTTCTTTAATTCCGCCAGCTCATGCTGAAGCTGTTCGATTTTTTGCATCAGCGGCTTGATGTCTGCAGACTGTCCTGATTTCTCTCGCTGTTCAAGCTGGCACAGCTTCACAATCGCCACCTCCAGGAAAATCCTCGGATGGTTGGTCCATCGCATTTCCTGCTGGGCTTTGTTCAGCACCTCAATCAGTTCATAGAGCTCTTCCGGCTCCACTTCCTGGGCAAGCTGCTGGAATTCTTCATCAAGCATGACTCTTTCCAATGATTCCTCCAGCCTTGGAGCTGCTTTATATAAGAGCATATCCCGGTAATACAGGATAAAGTCTTCTATAAAACGGGCTGGATCTTTCCCCTGAAAAAGGAGCTCTTCCAGAAATCCCAGCCCGGATGCGGCATCCCTGTCTTTAACCGCTCTTGCCAGCTTATTCAGAAACCCTTGTGACACAGCACCTGTTACAGACAGGGCATCTTCAACTGTAACACGATCCTGGCTGAAGGAAATTGCCTGGTCAAGCAAGCTAAGGGCATCACGCATACCGCCTTCTGCGGCTCTCGCAATGATCTGCAGTGCCTGGTCCTCATATGCTGCACCTGTTTCATCCGCAATCAGCTTCATTCTCCCTGTTATCGCCTGAGCCGTAATCCGTTTAAAATCGAATCGCTGGCACCGGGAAATTATCGTCAGTGGAATTTTATGAGGCTCTGTAGTGGCTAAAATAAATATGACATGCTTAGGCGGCTCTTCAAGCGTCTTTAACAGGGCATTGAAAGCGCCAATGGAAAGCATATGTACCTCATCGACGATGTAAACCTTATACTTTACAGCGTTCGGGGCATATTTCACTTTGTCCCTGATATCCCTGATTTCTTCTACACCATTATTGGATGCAGCATCAATTTCAATGACATCAGGAATAGAACCGTCTGTAATGCCTCTGCAGGCAGCACACTCATTGCACGGTTCAGTAACCGGAGCCTTCTCGCAGTTAACAGCCTTTGCGAGAATTTTAGCTGCACTTGTTTTACCTGTTCCGCGGGGGCCGGAAAACAGATAGGCGTGTGATATCTTCTCCTGAAGCAGGGCGTTTTGCAAAGTCTTTGTCACATGTTCCTGTCCGACGACATCGATAAACTGCTGCGGACGCCAAACACGATATAAAGCTTGATAACTCACTGACACGCCCCCTTCCTATGTATAGTCCTTTATCTATTATAACGTATCTATTTTCCTTTTTACAAAACCTAGAGCGAAATAAATTACAACAAAAAACCCATCCTGCAAAAGGATGAGTTTTATTTACAATATAAACTGCCGTGCACCTTCCGTCGACTGACGCCCATAGGCGTTACTTAAGCAGTTAGCTCGGCCCAGGCAACCCTGCGGCACATGGGAGCTTCCACTTAATGCTGCTTCCTTCCGGACCTGACATGATTCATGGATTCCCATTGCGCAGGACCCGGGCGTCAACACCACTTACTTAAGGCAGGCCCTACAGGACATCAGCCTCGGGAAGGGATTCAGCCTCGCTAGAGCGGATTGCGAGTACAGGGCACCGCTACCTCCCCGCCTAGCACGGCAAAGTTGATACCATATTTAGTTGCGTCTTTGTCCGACGCATTTATAAGTATACTAACATTTAGGTGAAAAAGCAATGCCTAACCATTGTCAATTCCTGTATCAAGTTCCATCTGCAGCAATTGCCTTCTTTTTTCTCTTCTTTCTTGCGCTTTCGCAACCCTCTGAAAAAGCTCGAAAGCATCTCGCCGCATTCTTCTTCCAACACCCCTGGCACAACTTCACTCTGGTGATTGAACCGCTCATCCTGCAATAGATTCATAAGCGTCCCGGCACAGCCTCCCTTTGGATCCTTAGCCCCATACACCACCTTTTTGATGCGCGAGAGAATAATGGATCCCGAACACATCGGACAAGGCTCTAAGGTAACATAAAGAACAGCATTCTCCAGCCGCCAGGTTCCGAGGTTTTTGCATGCCTGATCAATGGCAAGCAGTTCTGCATGCGCAATCGCAGTCTGATTCACTTCTCTCAGATTATGTGCCCGGGCAATGATTTCCCCTTCCAGAACAATGACTGCCCCAATTGGAACTTCTTCCAGACCTTCCGCCAGCTTTGCTTCTTTAATGGCCTCCTGCATATACAGTTCATCTTCAGTGAATGATGCTTGCCTCATTATATCTTCATTCCTTCTCTTAACATCTGTGTAAAAGCCGCCCCTTTTACAAAAAATAACCTTAAAGGAGCGATACCATGAAAAATCCGCAAGCCTATAGACCGGCTCTTATCATTATTGACATGATTAACGACTTTAATTTCCACCATGGAAGGATCCTTGCTGACAAAGCTTTGAATATCGCAAAACCCATCAATACATTAAAGACCGCTTTCTATGAGCAGGATCTCCCTGTCATTTATGTGAATGATCATTATAATCTCTGGCAGGCTGATCTGGATACAATTACGACTCATTGCCGCAATCCTATCAGTGCACCTATCCTTCATGAGATGCACCCATCGCCGGATGATTATTTTTTAATAAAACCTAAGCATTCCGCCTTTTATGGCACTGCCTTAAATACCCTTCTGCACCAGCTCGGCGTCAATATGCTTGTCATGACAGGCATCGCTGGCAATATCTGTGTCCTATTTTCGGCCAATGATGCCTATATGAGAGAATATAATTTACATATACCGCATGACTGCACCGCTTCTAATGATGACCACGATAATGAAAATACCTTAAAGATGATGGAAAAAGTATTAAAGGCCAATATATCTTCTTTCTCTGAAAACAATTATAACATTTCTTCTATGTTTCCTTCATAAAATGGCAGTAGTGTTCTAAGACGTGTTTTTCAGGGAGGGAGATAGATTGCAGATTCATGTGGTTCAGCAAAACCAGTCTTTGTTCGGCATTGCCCAGGCATATGGAACGACGGTTGAAGATCTGATAGAGGCAAATGAAATTCCCAATCCAAATAATCTGGTGATCGGCCAGACACTTGTTATTCCGATAATAGGACGCTTTTATTGGGTTCAGCCCGGAGACAGCCTTTACTCAATTTCAAGAAGGTTCGGCATTTCTTATCAGCAGCTCGCATCTGTCAATGGGATTTCGGTGAGCCAGCCGCTGCAGGTGGGGTTCCGCCTTTATATCCCGCCACGCCCGAAAACGAACGCAGAGTTCAATGCCTATGTGGAGCCAAGAGGCGATACAGTCGCCCCTGAACTGGTAGAAAGCGCAAGAGAGGCTGCGCCTTATTTGACCTATCTGGCACCTTTCAGTTTCCAGGCCCTTCGAGATGGTTCTTTGAAGGAGCCGCTTCTGAATGATTTCCCGGCCATAGCGAGAGCCAATAATAATGTATTGATGATGGTTATTACCAATCAGGAAAACGATCAGTTCAGTGATGAACTCGGCAGGATATTGTTAAATGATATGGCGATTCAGAATAAATTCCTGGATAACATTACAGCCACAGCAAAAAAATATGACTTCAGGGATATTCATTTTGATTTCGAGTTTCTGCGCCCCGCTGACCGGGAAGCCTATAACAATTTTCTCAGAAAAGCGAAGGCAAGATTCGAGCAGGAAGGCTGGCTGATTTCTACAGCATTGGCTCCGAAAACAAGTGCAGAACAGCAAGGCCTCTGGTATGAGGCCCATGATTATAAAGCCCATGGGGAGATTGTTGATTTTGTCGTGATCATGACCTATGAATGGGGCTACAGTGGAGGCCCTGCAATGGCTGTTTCCCCGATTGGCCCAGTGCGGCAGGTTTTAGAATATGCCATTAGTGAGATGCCTTCTTCCAAAATTATGATGGGCCAGAACCTATATGGTTATGACTGGACGCTTCCTTTTGTTCAGGGCACCACTGCAAGAGCAGTCAGCCCGCAGCAGGCCATACAAATCGCTGCAGAAAATAATGCAGCCATTCAATATGATTACCAGGCGCAGGCGCCATTTTTCAATTACACAGCACCTGACGGCAAAAGGCACGAGGTCTGGTTTGAGGATGCCCGCTCCATCCAGGCCAAATTTGATTTAATCAAGGAACTGAAGCTGCGGGGAATGAGCTACTGGAAACTTGGCCTTTCTTTCCCGCAAAATTGGCTTCTGATTACAGAAAACTTCAACGTGACAAAAAGAGCTTGATCTCTCAGCAGCTGCCGCTTACAGGCAGCTTTTTTATTTTTCAGACTATATGCTCTTATTTTCTTATTTCCAGCTTAAATTCCATATCCCATCCACTCCATACTGTGATAAAATAAGCTTTGTGTCATTTTGGAACGTACCTATAAATGGTTTCTATAGATAAATAAGCAATGCAGGAGGACGATCAATATGGGGGGAATACCTTTTATTACAGTAGAGGGGCCGATTGGCGTTGGGAAAACATCTCTCGCTAAAGCGATTTCTGAAAAATTTCAGTATGCACTCTTAAAAGAAATTGTTGATGAAAATCCTTTTTTGGGTAAATTCTATGAAAACATTGAGGAATGGAGCTTTCAGACTGAAATGTTTTTCCTCTGCAACCGCTACAAACAGCTGGTTGATATCAACAATCACTACCTTGCTCAAAAAAAGCCTGTTGTGGCTGATTATCATATTTTCAAGAATCTTATTTTTGCCCAGCGCACATTAAATCAGAATGAGTATCAGAAGTATTTGAAGATCTATGACATTCTGACAGGTGATATGCCAAAGCCGAATGTCATTATCTATCTCAATGCAAGCCTTGAAACACTGCTCGATCGAATCGAGCTGCGGGGCCGTGAAATTGAAAAGAATATCAGTCCATTATATCTCGAGCAATTATCCCTTGATTATGAAACGGCTATGAATGAGTTCGAGAGGCAGCACCCGGATATTCCAGTGATCCGTTTCAATGGAGATCAGCTGGATTTTGTGAAAAATGAATCAGACTTAATGCATATATTCGATACATTGTCGACATCATTAAAAAAGAGGAGCATACACTTATGAATCTAAGGCAAAAATACGAGATTCCTTCGAACGCAGTGATCACGATTGCCGGAACCGTCGGAGTCGGAAAATCAACGATGACCAATGCGCTTGCGGACGCACTGGGGTTCCGAACCTCTTTCGAAAAGGTTGATACGAACCCTTACCTGGATAAATTCTATGCAGATTTCAACCGCTGGAGCTTCCACCTGCAGGTATACTTCCTGGCGGAACGGTTCAAGGACCAGAAGCGCATCTTCGAATATGGCGGCGGCTTTGTTCAGGACCGATCCATTTATGAAGACACCGGCATATTTGCGAGAATGCATTATGAAAAAGGCACCATGTCAAAGGTAGATTACGAAACTTACACCAGCTTATTTGATGCGATGGTGATGACACCTTATTTCCCGCACCCTGATTTGCTTATTTATCTGGAAGGATCCCTTGATGATATTCTTTCCCGCATCCAGGAGCGCGGCCGTCCGATGGAGCAGCAGACACCTATTTCCTACTGGGAAGAAATGCACCAGCGCTATGAAAATTGGATTAACAGCTTTAACGCATGCCCGGTCCTGCGCCTGAATATCAATGACTATGACATCATTCAGAATGAGCAATCCATTGAGCCGATTGTAGAGCGCATTTCTTACTTTTTAAGACAAACTCAATTATTAAAAAAATAACCGCCATTTAGGCGGTTTTTTGCTGTTTGATTAATGGCCCCGAGTACTTAGCAGAAATGAGAATCGCTGACGAAATTCTTTCCCCGGTCCTCCAAAAATATTTTTATCTGTCAATTTCAACAGAATGAAATTATATAACAAAAAAACCGCTGATCATCAGCGGTTTTATGTATCTCCAATTTTTATGCGCGTGTTAGATGTCAATTAAAATGGAGGAGGAAAGGGATTCGAACCCCTGCGCGGTTTGACCCGCCTGTCGGTTTTCAAGACCGATCCCTTCAGCCAGACTTGGGTATTCCTCCGCATCGACAAGAAATACTATATCATTTCTAAATAGGCATGTCAACATTATTTTTATAAAAAAAGAGCGGATCAAAACCCGCTCTTCAATTAAGGCTTTATAACTTCGCGATTGCCCATATACGGACGCAATACCTCCGGAATGATGACACTTCCGTCAGCCTGCTGATAATTTTCTAGAATAGCTGCCACCGTGCGGCCGATCGCAAGGCCAGATCCATTCAGTGTGTGCACATGCTCCGGCTTGCCTTTTGCCTCGCGGCGGAAGCGGATATTTGCACGTCTTGCCTGGAATCCTTCAAAGTTACTGCAAGAAGATATTTCTCTATACGTGTTATAGCTTGGAATCCAAACTTCGATATCGTATTTCTTCGCAGCTGTGAATCCAAGATCGCCCGTACACATGCTCATCACACGGTATGGAAGGCCAAGCATCTGAAGGACTTTTTCCGCGTGTCCTGTCAGCTTTTCAAGTTCCTCATAAGACTCTTCTGGCTTAACAAATTTCACAAGCTCGACTTTGTTAAACTGGTGCTGGCGGATAAGCCCGCGAGTGTCACGGCCGGCAGAACCCGCTTCAGAACGGAAGCATGCACTAAATGCCGCATAGTTTATCGGAAGCTCGTCTGCATTCAGAATCTCTTCCCTATGCATATTGGTGACAGGCACCTCAGCGGTTGGAATCAGAAAATAATCTTCGCTTTCAATTAGGAATGCATCTTCCTCGAATTTCGGAAGCTGTCCTGTTCCTGTCATGCTTGCACGGTTAACCATGTACGGAGGAAGAACCTCCTTATAGCCATGCTCGTCTGTGTGCAAATCAAGCATGAAGTTGAATAAGGCTCGCTCAAGGCGGGCACCAAGGCCTTTGTAGAATACAAAGCGGCTGCCTGTTACTTTGCTCGCACGTTCGAAATCAAGGAGATCAAGATCTGTCGCAACATCCCAGTGCGGCTTTGGCTCGAAATCAAATTCACGGACTTCTCCCCATTTGCGGATTTCCACATTATCATCTTCTGTTTCGCCGACAGGCACACTTTCATGCGGAATGTTCGGAATGCTCAGCAGCAATTGGTCCAATTCTTCCTCGACTGTACGGAGCTCCTCATCCAATGCCTTGATTTTATCGCCGACTTCTCTCATTTCAGCGATTAAATGGTCTGCATCCTGCTTTTCGCGCTTTAAGGCAGCCACCTGCTGGGATACTTCATTTCTTTTGCTCTTCAGCTGTTCTGCTTCTACAATTAGCTCACGTCTTTTTACATCCAGATCTTCGAATTTTCCAAGATCGGTTAAATCTTCGCCACGGTGCTGAAGCTTGTTTTTCACTTCTTCAAAATTGGCTCTTAAAAACTTAATGTCCAGCATTTTTTAGTACCTCCTGAAAATAGTTTAAAACACAAAAAACTCCCGTCCCCAAAAAAGGGACGAGAGTTACCCGCGTTGCCACCCTAGTTGAAAGCATGAGCTTTCCACCTTAAATCCATAACGGTTTTAACCGAAAGCATTTACTTTTCCCGAGTAGTACCGGGTGTTCCATGCTTTGCTCGAGGATGGATTCACAGGGTTTATTCACCGGTTTCCACCAGCCACCGGCTCTCTTTTAGAACAAAGTCCTGTTACTAGTTCCTCTCATTGCTTTTCAGCTATAAGAATTTTGTAATTCATAATGTACTACAATTATGTTCCATTTGCAACCAAAATATTCAAATTGTTAATTGCTTGGACTCTTTGATCATTTCAACGAAATAGCCTGTCAGGCGATGGTCATCCGTTAGTTCCGGATGGAATGAGCATCCGAGGAATCTGCCTTCGCGCGCCGCCACAATCCGGCCATTGTGCTTGGCCAGGATTTCAACATTCTCTCCAGCCTCCACAATATGCGGTGCACGAATGAATACAGCTGCAAAATCTTCTGCCACTCCGGCAATATCAACATCCGCCTCGAAGCTTTCGCGCTGGCGGCCAAATGAATTTCTTTCCACCTGGACGTCCATCACACCGATATGCGGTTCATCATAGCCAATGATATTATTCGCAAGAAGAATTAAGCCTGCACATGTCCCGAACATCGGCTTTCCTGATTGCGCAAACTCCTTAAGGCTGTCCATAAAATCATATTTATCAATCAAGCGTCTCATGGTCGTGCTTTCGCCGCCAGGCAAGATAAGCCCGTCTACCTCGTCAAGCTGCTCTTTGCGTTTGATGACTACAGCTTCGGCGCCGGATGCTTCTACAGAAAGAACATGCTCTCTGACCGCGCCCTGCAGCCCTAATACTCCAACCTTTATCATGTTCAATTCTCCTTACCAGCCGCGCTCCTGCATACGAGCTTCAGGAGCCAATGAAGAAATTTCAATTCCCTTCATCGGTGTGCCTAGTTCTTTTGAAAGTTCAGCAATTAATTTGTAGTCCTGGTAATGTGTAGTTGCTTCCACAATGGCACGTGCAAATTTCGCAGGGTTTTCAGATTTGAAGATGCCTGATCCTACGAACACTCCATCAGCACCAAGCTCCATCATTAGAGCTGCATCTGCAGGTGTTGCAACGCCGCCTGCTGCGAAGTTTACGACTGGAAGGCGTCCAAGGCTCTTGATTTCCAAAAGAAGCTCATATGGCGCTCCCAGAAGCTTAGCTTCTGTCATTAATTCATCTTCGTTCATGCCGACAACCTTGCGCACCTGTGCATTCACCTTGCGGATATGGCGGACAGCTTCAACGATGTTTCCAGTTCCAGGCTCACCCTTTGTGCGAAGCATGGAAGCACCTTCACCAATACGGCGTGCTGCTTCGCCTAAGTCACGGCATCCGCAAACGAATGGAACTGTGTAGTCTCTTTTATTAAGATGGTATTCTTCATCAGCAGGAGTTAAAACTTCACTCTCATCTATGTAATCGACACCCATCGCTTCAAGCAGACGAGCTTCTACAATATGGCCGATACGCGCTTTTGCCATTACCGGGATTGAAACTGCACCCATTACTTCTTCCATAATACGCGGATCTGCCATGCGTGCCACACCGCCGGCTGCACGGATATCAGAAGGAACGCGTTCAAGTGCCATAACTGCTACTGCACCAGCTTCTTCTGCGATTTTTGCCTGCTCGGCGTTAACAACGTCCATAATAACGCCGCCTTTTTGCATTTCTGCCATTCCCCGTTTAACACGATCTGTACCTGTCTTCATGTTTATCCCCCTTCATAAATACCATCTGCTTTGGATGGGTTAAATATTATGATAAAAATCATTTTTCAAAAAAAGGAAAATAGATTATTTTACTAGGAATTTTCCCTATTGAAAATATGCAATGAAAAAGGGCTCCTGTCAAGACAGGAAAGCCCTTTTTCTTAAAACCAACCTTTTACAGTTGAGGAAACACTTCCCCAAACATCCCCGAAGAAACCTCCGATGCTGCGCATAGTCAGCACGAACCAGTTTGCTTTTTCAACACTTTCAGCGGCTACGACATCCACTTGAATATTGCCTTTGCCTTTATCGGACAAGAACTCAATCTTCCCGTCCTCTTTCGATTCAATCGTTAGATAGCCGATTTTTTCTCCTTTTTTAATAGGAGCTGTCAATTCGCCGTTTTCATTTAATTTCTCTTTATCAAGAACAAGAACAGGCTTATAGTTTTCTTTTTCCCCGTTTCTTACAACCATTTCGATTGCATCTTTAGAAGAAATCTTTACTTTGTCCTCTTTGCCTTTTGTAACAGGCACTGTTTTCTGGCCTTTCACCTGATAGTTGGCAGGAACGATTTCTTCTTTCGTGAAGTTGCTGAAACCAAAGTCGAACATTTTTTTGTTTCATCGAATCTGGATTTGTAAGTAGCCTGACCATTCGCACCTTTAGCGTTCATGACAACACTGATGTAGCGGTTGCCATCTCTCATGGCTGTACCGGTAAAGCAGTATCCGGCAAAGTCAGTCGTACCTGTTTTAAGGCCATCTGCACCTTCATAGCCATATACTAGCTCTGGAAGCATCCAGTTCCAGTTTTCCATTTTAATTTCATCATCTGTACCCTCTCTGAACGTCTTTCTAGGGGTACTTGCTGTTTCCAATACTTCAGGGAATCGGTTAATCAATTCCTTGGCCAGCATCGCTGTATCTTTTGCTGACATCACGTTTTCTTCTTCAGGGCCTCCTGCAGGAGGAGATCCCTTTAAATCACGGTTGTTTAAACCGCTGGAATTGACAAATTTATAATCCTTTAATCCAAGCTCTGCAGCTTTTTCGTTCATCATTTTAACAAAGTTTGTCTCAGAACCGGCAATCGTTTCTGCAATTGCGATGGTTGCACCATTTGCAGAGTAGATCGCCATTGCTTCATACAATTCACGGATATTGTATTTTCCGTCTCTTCTTAGTGGGACATTTGATAAATTGCGATCCTGTGAAACTTTCCACACATATTCACTTACTGCATATTCCTGGTCCCACTTCACTTTGCCTTCTTCAACGGCTTCAAGAAGCAGGTATTCTGTCATCATTTTAGTCATACTGGCAATGCCCAGTACTTTATCCGCATTTTTTTGATATAAAATTTTTCCGGTCTCTGCATCTACTAAAATAGCAGCATCTGCATTAATGTTTAAGATATCTTCTGCATGAGCTTTATGTATACCAGGTAAAAGACCTAATATCATGACCAAGGCAAGGAATCCAGCGATAGACTTACGGTAAAATGTTTTCTTCAATTTACTGCCCTCCAACGTTTTAATACACTTTTGTTATTTTATCATAACTCTGGTGCAAAGAATAGATAGAGTAATTACCTATTCCTGCCTGCCCCGTGGCATGATTGTCCCATAGTTATGCATTAGTATTTTCCTAGGTTTGATCCCAGGATATTTTAGGATAAAATGACTCTGTTAAACTGGCTATGATTTCCGCTGCAGGATGCTAAAAAACTGCCATCATCTTTATCAGAGACGAAAAAAAGCAGAAAAGGTTTCCCTCTTCTGCTTTGTATTGATTATAGTGAGTAGTTTGGCGCCTCTTTTGTGATCTGCACATCATGAGGATGACTTTCTCTTAGGCCTGCACCAGTCATTTTAATAAATTGGGCATTTTCACGGAGGTCGTGAAGATCCTTTGTTCCGCAATAGCCCATTCCAGAACGGATACCGCCGACAAGCTGGTAGATGGTATCGGCTAATGGCCCTTTATAAGCAATGCGCCCTTCGATTCCCTCTGGAACAAACTTTTTATTATCTTCCTGGAAGTAACGGTCTTTTGAACCTTTTTCCATGGCTGCAACAGAACCCATTCCTCTGTATACCTTGAATCGGCGTCCCTGGAAAATTTCCGTTTCGCCAGGGCTTTCAGAAACTCCTGCAAGAAGGCTTCCAAGCATAACGGCATGTCCGCCTGCTGCCAATGCTTTCACGATATCTCCTGAATATTTGATTCCGCCATCGGCGATGATTGATTTGCCATGCTTGCGTGCTTCTGTTGCACAATCATATACAGCTGTAATTTGCGGTACACCTACACCTGCAACAACACGTGTTGTACAAATGGATCCAGGCCCGATTCCCACTTTCACGATATCTGCGCCTGCTTCAATCAAATCCTTTGTCGCTTCAGCTGTTGCCACGTTACCGGCAATAATGGCCAGGTCCGGATAAGCGTTCCGGATTTCGCGTACGGTATCAAGCACCCCTTTTGAATGTCCATGTGCTGTATCCACTACGATGACATCTACATGTGATTTAACTAGCATTTCAACACGCTTCATCGTGTCGCCGGTTACGCCGACCGCTGCACCTGCCAGCAGGCGTCCGCGCTCATCTTTTGCCGAGTTTGGAAACTCAATTACTTTTTCAATATCCTTAATGGTAATTAAACCTTTTAAAACACCTTCATCATCCACTAGCGGCAATTTTTCAATTTTATGCTGCTGCAGAATTTTTTCTGCCTCATCCAAAGTGGTACCAACTGGAGCTGTTACAAGATTTTCTTTTGTCATCACATCGGAAATTTTTATCGAATAGTCCTGAATGAATCGGAGGTCACGGTTAGTCAGAATGCCGACAAGCTTTTGTTCCTCATTATTATTAACGATTGGCACACCGGAAATCCGGTACTTGCCCATTAAATGCTCTGCGTCAAATACCTGCTGTTCTGGAGTTAGAAAGAATGGGTCAGTAATAACGCCGCTTTCTGAACGCTTTACTTTATCCACCTGATCAGCCTGCTGTTCAATGGACATGTTCTTATGGATAACCCCCAAACCGCCCTGGCGAGCCATAGCGATCGCCATTTCAGCTTCAGTTACCGTATCCATTCCGGCACTGATTACTGGAATGTTGAGTGCAATCTTTTCAGTCAAATTTACTTTAAGGCTGACATCACGAGGAAGCACCTCTGATTTCGATGGAACCAGTAAAACATCATCAAAAGTTAAACCTTCTTTTGCAAACTTAGTTTCCCACATCTTTTTTGACCTCCTGGACTCGAAAATATTATTAGTAGGTTATCAATTGGACAAAATACTGTCAAGGACGGATTAATATGTTGGATTTTTCAAAAGATTCGGAGGTTTCACTGTGATACATTCATTTGACCTTAAAAACTCCTTTTTATACTTCTTTTCTGCGAACACTTCACAGGAATTTTTAAAGAAATGCTACCAAAAGCAAAACCTGGATCAGGCTGAACAAAAGAGCTATGAAAACAGTTACCCTTTTATATACTATCTAGAACACGGACAAGTATACTACGAGCAGGCAGAGAAGGCACCATTGGTTATCAAGCCGATTCTCTTTTTTTATGGACTTGTTCACCTTGTCAAGGCCTGCATTCTGACAGTAGACCCTAATTATCCGGAAACCACTTCTGTTTTGGCACACGGGGTCTCCACCAGGAAAAGAAAAAAGCAGCAATATAATTTTTTTCAGGACGAAGTGAAATTTCAAAAAAGCGGGCTTTTCCCCTATATGGGAGAAAAATTGTTCCACATGAAACATTTGGAAGGCGAAAAAACAACGATGGGAGAGTTATTTGGCCAAATTCCCGAGCTTAACTATTTGTACAGCCAGACAGAGGGCCGAACTACTTTTCTTGAAGCAGAGCTGGAAAAGGATGTATTCATTTTGCCAAGAATGATCCTCGATCGCTTTCATATGACCGAGTCCCGCTTTGTTGAATACCTGCAGTCAAAATCAGACTTTAATATATGCTTTCAGGAGTCAGCGGGATTAGACCTTAAATTTTCTGCAAAAAACTTGAATACATATAATTATAAGCCCTTAAGATATAGTCTTGATGCCGGAAAGTTTTTCTTTCCGCTTGCTAAAGACGGTCTGATTGATTTTCCTGAACTTCTTATTCATTTCCTGCTGCTGTATAATTTAAGCATGATTGCCCGCTACGAAACAGAATGGTGGAGCGAACTCATCAAAATGATGCCTAATAAAGACTATCCTTTTATTCAGACTTTTCTACAGATTACATCCTCAAAGGGGCCATATCTGATTTATCAATATTTGGCTGATAAGAAACACTAAGCAGCTGGAAGATGATAGTGATCGCGGATTTCTTGTGCATGTGTAACCTGATTTTTGCGGGCAATTTAGGGATAGCGGAGTGGAAGGATGCTTACTTGTAGACTGGGGATTTATCTGAGGCATTCCGTAGGGCTTATCTGGCATGAATCGGATTTGATCCATCATGTATTGGATTTTATGTAACAGGTTTTTGATTTAACTAGCAGGAATTCGATTTTATCTCGCATGTTTTGATTTTTATTTCACATTTGGCACACTTCATCTTTGCTGCAAACAGATTTGACTTTTAAAACAGACGGCGGAATAAAGAGTGGCGCATATCATTTAATTTTGGCACATATATGAGTGAAAGTGGCGCATTTTTTTAGCTGAAGTGACGCATATATGCATTTTTCATAAAAAGATGAGTAAGAAGATATTTGGATTCAATAAATCATCCACATACAAAAAAAGAGCACCCATCAGGTGCTCTTTCATATGCCCGGCAGCGTCCTACTCTCACAGGGGGACAGCCCCCAACTACCATCGGCGCTGAGAAGCTTAACTTCCGTGTTCGGTATGGGAACGGGTGTGACCTTCTCGCTATCGCCACCGGACTATTTGGTTGAAGAAACTTCGTTCCCTCAAAACTAGATAATGTATGAAGAAGCATTTGCCGAGTATTAACCATATAACTTGGTTAAGTCCTCGATCGATT
The DNA here is from genome assembly GCF_023516215.1 of Cytobacillus pseudoceanisediminis. Taxonomy (NCBI): domain Bacteria; kingdom Bacillati; phylum Bacillota; class Bacilli; order Caryophanales; family Bacillaceae; genus Cytobacillus; species Cytobacillus pseudoceanisediminis. The sequence continues at coordinate 4,136,274 of NZ_CP097349.1, forward strand.
AGTATCAGTCAGCTCCACATGTCGCCACGCTTCCACCTCTGACCTATCAACCTGATCATCTTTCAGGGATCTTACTAGCTTGACGCTATGGGAAATCTCATCTCGAGGGGGCTTCATGCTTAGATGCTTTCAGCACTTATCCCTTCCGCACATAGCTACCCAGCGATGCCTTTGGCAAGACAACTGGTACACCAGCGGTGCGTCCATCCCGGTCCTCTCGTACTAAGGACAGCTCCTCTCAAATTTCCTGCGCCCACGACGGATAGGGACCGAACTGTCTCACGACGTTCTGAACCCAGCTCGCGTACCGCTTTAATGGGCGAACAGCCCAACCCTTGGGACCGACTACAGCCCCAGGATGCGATGAGCCGACATCGAGGTGCCAAACCTCCCCGTCGATGTGGACTCTTGGGGGAGATAAGCCTGTTATCCCCGGGGTAGCTTTTATCCGTTGAGCGATGGCCCTTCCATGCGGAACCACCGGATCACTAAGCCCGACTTTCGTCCCTGCTCGACTTGTAGGTCTCGCAGTCAAGCTCCCTTGTGCCTTTACACTCTGCGAATGATTTCCAACCATTCTGAGGGAACCTTTGGGCGCCTCCGTTACTTTTTAGGAGGCGACCGCCCCAGTCAAACTGCCCACCTGACACTGTCTCCCGCCCCGATAAGGGGCGCGGGTTAGAATTTCAATACAGCCAGGGTAGTATCCCACCGACGCCTCCACCGAAGCTGGCGCTCCGGCTTCTCAGGCTCCTACCTATCCTGTACAAGCTGTACCAAAATTCAATATCAGGCTACAGTAAAGCTCCACGGGGTCTTTCCGTCCTGTCGCGGGTAACCTGCATCTTCACAGGTACTATAATTTCACCGAGTCTCTCGTTGAGACAGTGCCCAGATCGTTACGCCTTTCGTGCGGGTCGGAACTTACCCGACAAGGAATTTCGCTACCTTAGGACCGTTATAGTTACGGCCGCCGTTTACTGGGGCTTCGATTCAAAGCTTCGCTTGCGCTAACCTCTCCTCTTAACCTTCCAGCACCGGGCAGGCGTCAGCCCCTATACTTCGCCTTGCGGCTTCGCAGAGACCTGTGTTTTTGCTAAACAGTCGCCTGGGCCTATTCACTGCGGCTCATCAGGGCTATTCACCCTAATGAGCACCCCTTCTCCCGAAGTTACGGGGTCATTTTGCCGAGTTCCTTAACGAGAGTTCTCTCGCTCACCTTAGGATTCTCTCCTCGCCTACCTGTGTCGGTTTGCGGTACGGGCACCTTTTCCCTCGCTAGAGGCTTTTCTTGGCAGTGTGGAATCAGGAACTTCGGTACTAAATTTCCCTCGCCGTCACAGCTCAGCCTGTGTGGTAACGGGATTTGCCTCGTTACCGGCCTAACTGCTTGGACGCGCTAATCCAGCAGCGCGCTTACCCTATCCTCCTGCGTCCCCCCATTGCTCAAACGGTAAAGAGGTGGTACAGGAATATCAACCTGTTGTCCATCGCCTACGCTTTTCAGCCTCGGCTTAGGTCCCGACTAACCCTGAGCGGACGAGCCTTCCTCAGGAAACCTTAGGCATTCGGTGGATGGGATTCTCACCCATCTTTCGCTACTCATACCGGCATTCTCACTTCTAAGCGCTCCACGGGTCCTTGCGATCCCGCTTCAACGCCCTTAGAACGCTCTCCTACCACTGACATCGTAAGATGTCAATCCACAGCTTCGGTGATACGTTTAGCCCCGGTACATTTTCGGCGCGGAGTCACTCGACCAGTGAGCTATTACGCACTCTTTAAATGGTGGCTGCTTCTAAGCCAACATCCTGGTTGTCTAAGCAACTCCACATCCTTTTCCACTTAACGTATACTTTGGGACCTTAGCTGGTGGTCTGGGCTGTTTCCCTCTTGACTACGGATCTTATCACTCGCAGTCTGACTCCCATGGATAAGTCTTTGGCATTCGGAGTTTGTCTGAATTCGGTAACCCGATGGGGGCCCCTAGTCCAAACAGTGCTCTACCTCCAAGACTCTTACTACATGAGGCTAGCCCTAAAGCTATTTCGGAGAGAACCAGCTATCTCCAAGTTCGATTGGAATTTCTCCGCTACCCACACCTCATCCCCGCACTTTTCAACGTGCGTGGGTTCGGGCCTCCATCCAGTGTTACCTGGACTTCACCCTGGACATGGGTAGATCACCTGGTTTCGGGTCTACGACCACATACTCATTCGCCCTATTCAGACTCGCTTTCGCTGCGGCTCCGTCTCATCAACTTAACCTCGCATGTAATCGTAACTCGCCGGTTCATTCTACAAAAGGCACGCTATCACCCATTAACGGGCTCTAACTACTTGTAGGCACACGGTTTCAGGATCTCTTTCACTCCCCTTCCGGGGTGCTTTTCACCTTTCCCTCACGGTACTGGTTCACTATCGGTCACTAGGGAGTATTTAGCCTTGGGAGATGGTCCTCCCTGCTTCCGACGGGATTTCTCGTGTCCCGCCGTACTCAGGATCCACTCTGGAGGGAACGAAGTTTCAACTACAGGGCTTTTACCTTCTCTGGCCGGCCTTTCCAGACCTGTTCATTTACCTCGTTCCTTTGTAACTCCGTGTAGAGTGTCCTACAACCCCAAGAGGCAAGCCTCTTGGTTTGGGCTAATCCCGTTTCGCTCGCCGCTACTCAGGGAATCGCGTTTGCTTTCTCTTCCTCCGGGTACTTAGATGTTTCAGTTCCCCGGGTCTGCCTTCTATACCCTATGTATTCAGGTAAAGATCCTATCCCATTACGGATAGGGGTTTCCCCATTCGGAAATCTCCGGATCAAAGCTTACTTACAGCTCCCCGAAGCATATCGGTGTTAGTACCGTCCTTCATCGGCTCCTAGTGCCAAGGCATTCACCGTGCGCCCTTTCTAACTTAACCTACTTCGGCCGCTGATCGACTGCGGATCTCTGCGTCAGCTCTCTCGCTCCGCTCCTCACGTACTGAAGTACGCTCCGGTGCTCACTCGGTCGCTTCCTTGATCTCCTTGCCGCTCATCGTCCTCATGGTTTGTGCTCTTACTTATTTTCAAAATAAGAGAAAAAACTAAGATGGCGATTACTCGGTTATTGCTTCTTCATTAACATTATCTAGTTTTCAAGGAACAAAAAATAACGAATGGATTCGTTATGGTTGGTGGAGCCTAGCGGGATCGAACCGCTGACCTCCTGCGTGCAAAGCAGGCGCTCTCCCAGCTGAGCTAAGGCCCCATTATATGAGATGGTGGGCCTAAATGGACTCGAACCATCGACCTCACGCTTATCAGGCGTGCGCTCTAACCAGCTGAGCTATAGGCCCACATAATAGGTAAAGTATTAAAATGTGAGAGGTTGAACTCTCAAAACTGAACGAACAAAACGCGTCACGTTTCATGTAAATATCCTTAGAAAGGAGGTGATCCAGCCGCACCTTCCGATACGGCTACCTTGTTACGACTTCACCCCAATCATCTGTCCCACCTTAGGCGGCTGGCTCCAAAGGTTACCCCACCGACTTCGGGTGTTACAAACTCTCGTGGTGTGACGGGCGGTGTGTACAAGGCCCGGGAACGTATTCACCGCGGCATGCTGATCCGCGATTACTAGCGATTCCGGCTTCATGCAGGCGAGTTGCAGCCTGCAATCCGAACTGAGAATGGTTTTATGGGATTCGCTTAACCTCGCGGTCTCGCAGCCCTTTGTACCATCCATTGTAGCACGTGTGTAGCCCAGGTCATAAGGGGCATGATGATTTGACGTCATCCCCACCTTCCTCCGGTTTGTCACCGGCAGTCACCTTAGAGTGCCCAACTGAATGCTGGCAACTAAGATCAAGGGTTGCGCTCGTTGCGGGACTTAACCCAACATCTCACGACACGAGCTGACGACAACCATGCACCACCTGTCATCCTGTCCCCCGAAGGGGAACGCCCTATCTCTAGGGTTGTCAGGAGATGTCAAGACCTGGTAAGGTTCTTCGCGTTGCTTCGAATTAAACCACATGCTCCACCGCTTGTGCGGGCCCCCGTCAATTCCTTTGAGTTTCAGCCTTGCGGCCGTACTCCCCAGGCGGAGTGCTTAATGCGTTTGCTGCAGCACTAAAGGGCGGAAACCCTCTAACACTTAGCACTCATCGTTTACGGCGTGGACTACCAGGGTATCTAATCCTGTTTGCTCCCCACGCTTTCGCGCCTCAGCGTCAGTTACAGACCAAAGAGTCGCCTTCGCCACTGGTGTTCCTCCACATCTCTACGCATTTCACCGCTACACGTGGAATTCCACTCTTCTCTTCTGCACTCAAGTTCCCCAGTTTCCAATGACCCTCCCCGGTTGAGCCGGGGGCTTTCACATCAGACTTAAGGAACCGCCTGCGCGCGCTTTACGCCCAATAATTCCGGACAACGCTTGCCACCTACGTATTACCGCGGCTGCTGGCACGTAGTTAGCCGTGGCTTTCTGGTTAGGTACCGTCAAGGTACCGGCAGTTACTCCGGTACTTGTTCTTCCCTAACAACAGAGTTTTACGATCCGAAAACCTTCATCACTCACGCGGCGTTGCTCCGTCAGACTTTCGTCCATTGCGGAAGATTCCCTACTGCTGCCTCCCGTAGGAGTCTGGGCCGTGTCTCAGTCCCAGTGTGGCCGATCACCCTCTCAGGTCGGCTACGCATCGTTGCCTTGGTGAGCCGTTACCTCACCAACTAGCTAATGCGCCGCGGGCCCATCTGTAAGTGATAGCCGAAACCATCTTTCAGCTTTCCCTCATGTGAGGAAAAGAATTATCCGGTATTAGCCCCGGTTTCCCGGAGTTATCCCAGTCTTACAGGCAGGTTGCCCACGTGTTACTCACCCGTCCGCCGCTGACTTCAGGGAGCAAGCTCCCATCTGTCCGCTCGACTTGCATGTATTAGGCACGCCGCCAGCGTTCGTCCTGAGCCAGGATCAAACTCTCCATATAAGAGTTGATTAAGCTCATAAGTTGTCTTTTCAAAAAAGACTAAAGAATTAACGTTGACGTTTTTGTTCGTTCAGTTTTCAAAGATCAATCTGCCGCTTGAGGCGACTTAATTAATATATCATTTCTGATAATCAATGTCAACAAGTTTTTTTATCTCATCAAATGATGATGTTCATCTCTTGCTGACTTGAATTAGTATACCAGCTCTTATCTATTAATTGCAAGCACTTTTTAATAGAATCTATATCTTTTTTCAAAAGTAAGGTCTGTTTAATTTGTCTGTTGTATTCAGCATCGAGTCTTAGCAGAGCCAAATAAAAAAGACCGCGGTATGCAGTCATTTTAATACTTCATCAATATATAACTGGCGGTTTTTCTCTAATTGAATTATTTCGCCGGTTTCTACCAGTTTCACAAGCGGTCTCGTAGGTGATTTACCTTCTATAAAAAGTATTTCTGCCGTCTGGCCATCTGAGAGCTTCACCATACTGCCAATGGAAAAGTTCATGATGCCGGAACCCAGAGCTTGAATGGATGGGATGTCATATTTGCCGAAGCTATCCTGAATCAGCATTTCAAGCACTTTAAATGGAGATTGTTTCCGTCTGTAGAGTCTTTGAGAGGTCATGGCATGAAATGCATCCGCTGCGGCAATGATTCTCCCAGCCTGATTGATTTTGCTGCTTTGTTCTCCAAACGGATAGCCGCTGCCATCCAGCCGCTCATGGTGCTGGATAATGCCGATTTTAGTGCTTTCTCTTAATAGTGATATATTCTGAACCATTTTAAAGCTAAGGGTTGAATGCCTTTTTATTTCTTCAAATTCTTCGGAGTTTAATGAAGTGCTTTTATGCAGGATGGATGGGTTTATCTTCGCCATGCCTGCATCTGCCAGGCAGCCTCCCAGGGCAAGCTGGACAATTTCCCCCTTATTCAAACTCAGTTTTTTCCCTATAAAGGCACTGATCATTCCCACGGCAACAGAATGCTGATATAAATAATCTTCATTCGTAGAAAGGTGATGCAGGGAGAAGATTCCGGAGGGGCTTTTCTCCATTTTTTCAATCAGCGGAATCATAATATTTCTTATTTTTGCAATATCCACCGGAAGACCTGATTGCCAGGACACAAATTCTCTTTTGAAGTTTTGAACACCTGTTAAGAATGTATTTAAAAAACCTAATTCATTTGATTCTGTCAGTTCCTCAGCTTCTTCCAAGCTTCCTGCAGAAGCAAAAGGCTTTCCGTTAACCATGGTGGTTTCAACTTCCGCTTCATCAATCAGGAATATTTTCATAATATCCAGCAGTTCCTTCGTCAGCACTGTTTTTTGGCTGATAATAGGGCGATTCGTCAAACTGAAAACATCCTGTGTTAAAATACAGCCCTCTCTTAATTCCTGTATTGGTACTCGCACCATTTCCACACCCCATATGTAATGAGTCTTTTATACTATTTTACATTATTTGGACAAAAAAAGGAACACAAATCTGTGTTCCTTAAAATTTATTCTTCGCTATTATCTCCATTTACTTCTTCTTCAGGAAGTGAATTGGCATCTTCAAGAGGCTTTGTTAATTCTTCTTCATCTTTTTCCTCTTCTTTTTCAACTTTTGCTACAGTGGATACCGCTTCGTCAGCATCTTCATTTATACGGATGAGTCTGACACCTTGCGTGTTTCTTCCCATAGTGGAAATATCGTTCACTGCCATTCGGATTAGTACGCCGCCTGTTGTAATAAGCATAACGTCTTCTTCTCCTGTGACAGCTTTCATGGAAACGAGGCTTCCGTTCTTATCTGTGATGTTGCAGGTCTTGATTCCTTTACCGCCTCTTCCCTGAACACGGTATTCTCCGGCAGGAGTGCGTTTTCCATAACCGTTTTTGGTTACGATCAGGATCTGGCTGTCATCCTCAAGGACTTCCATCCCAACAACTTCATCACCGGCACTTAAGCTGATTCCTTTAACACCAGTAGCTGTTCTTCCCATTGAACGAACATCTTCTTCTGGGAATCGGATCAGCATGCCATGGCTGGTTCCAATAATGATCTCCTTGCTGCCATCTGTCAGACGCACCGAAATTAATTCATCATCTTCGCGAAGATTCAGGGCAATTAAGCCATTATTACGGATATTGGCAAAGGATGATAATGGTGAACGCTTGGAAATCCCTTGTTTAGTGGTGAAGAACAGGAACCAATCATCGGCAAATTCTTCAACAGGAATAATTGCATTTACCCACTCATCTTTGTCCACTCCAAGAAGGTTAATGATTGGTATTCCTTTCGCAGTACGGCTGAATTCAGGAATTTCATACCCTTTAGCGCGATACACCTTCCCTTTGTTCGTGAAGAAAAGGATGGTATCGTGTGTGGAAGTGGTAATGAGGTGTTCAACAAAGTCATCCTCATTGGTTCCCATTCCCTGGATTCCCCGCCCTCCGCGTTTTTGGGCACGGTAAGTGGAGACAGGAAGACGCTTGATGTATCCCTTATGAGTTAAAGTAAGAACAATATTCTCACGCGGAATTAGATCTTCGTCTTCAATTTGTTCGATGCCGCCGGCAACTATTTCTGTACGGCGTTTATCGTTGAATCTCTCTTTTACTTCGGTTAACTCTTCTCGGATAATTTCCAATACTTTTTCTTCATCAGCCAAAATAGCTTTTAATTCGGCAATCAATGCGACAAGGCTTGAATATTCGTCTTCAATCTTTTCGCGCTCTAAGCCAGTCAAACGCTGGAGACGCATATCTAGGATCGCCTGGGCCTGCTTTTCAGAAAGATTGAACTTGGTCATTAAGCCTTCACGTGCGATATCGGTTGTTTGAGAACTGCGGATAAGGTTGATTACTTCATCCAGATGATCAAGGGCAATCCTTAAACCTTCCAAAATGTGTGCACGGGCTTCTGCCTTTTTCAATTCGAATTCTGTTCTGCGGCGGATTACAACCTTTTGGTGATCCAGATAATGCTGCAGACACTGTTTGAGATTCAGAACCTTAGGCTGGCCATCTACAAGCGCAAGCAGGTTTATCCCGAAGCTTGTCTGCAGAGCCGTCTGTTTATAAAGGTTGTTCAGCAGAACATTGGCATTCGCATCTTTACGGACCTCGATCACAATGCGCATACCGTTTCGATCTGATTCATCACGCAGGTCGGTAATGCCATCAATTCGTTTATCCCGAACCAGTTCGGCAATTTTTTCAATCAGTTTAGCTTTATTCACTTGGTAAGGAATTTCATTAACAATGATAACTTCTTTTCCGTTGGACTTCTGCTCAATTTCCACTTTGGCCCTTAATGTAATGGAACCGCGGCCTGTTTCGTAAGCTTTGCGGATGCCGCTCCGTCCAAGAATGAGACCGGCAGTCGGGAAGTCTGGACCTGGAATGATTTCCATGAGTTCCTGAACAGTGAGATCCGGCTCCTGGCTGATGGCAAGGACTCCATCAATTACTTCGCCAAGCTGATGTGGCGGAATATTGGTCGCCATACCAACTGCAATTCCAGACGTTCCGTTTACGAGAAGGTTTGGGAAACGCGCAGGCATAACAACTGGTTCTTTCTCAGCACCATCATAGTTATCCTGGTAATCAATCGTGTCTTTATTAATATCGCGCAAAAGCTCCATAGAGATTTTGGACATGCGTGCCTCAGTATAACGCATCGCAGCTGCAGCGTCACCATCGACAGACCCGAAGTTTCCGTGTCCATCAACAAGCATATAGCGATAGTTGAAATCCTGAGCCATACGCACCATCGTGTCATATACTGCGGAGTCACCGTGCGGGTGATATTTACCGATTACTTCCCCAACGATACGGGCTGATTTTTTAAATGGTTTATCAGAATGCATTCCTAAATCATGCATTGCATATAAGATTCTTCGGTGAACCGGCTTTAAACCATCCCGTACGTCCGGAAGGGCACGTGAAACAATTACACTCATGGCATAGTCCAGGAATGATGAACGCATTTCCTGGCTAATATTAATTTCTTTTACTTGAGAATTCGGTGTATCGGCCATTTAAAGGAACCTCCTTTAAAGAGACGCAGGATGAACTGTCATCCGTTTGTCACTTCGTTTAGCTGAAACCTGTATGGTCTTTCCATACAGCTTCTGCTTTTTTCATAAATTAGACGCACTTGGGGCATTAAATAAAAAGAATAAACCAATTATGTAAAAGCAGGATAGAGAACCTCTATCCTGAAAGAAAGCGAAGGCGCGCTGCCGTGCTTTAGGTTTGCTTTTACAATTAAATATCCAAATTCTTTACATAAACCGCATTTTCTTCGATAAAGTTCCGGCGAGGCTCTACTTTGTCACCCATTAGGATTTCAAACGTTTCGTCAGCTTCGATGGCATCCTCAAGATTTACCTGGAGAAGGGTTCTTGATTCCGGATTCATTGTCGTTTCCCAAAGCTGGCCCGGGTTCATTTCCCCAAGTCCCTTATAACGCTGAATTCCCGGCTTAGGCTGGCTCGGAAGTTCACCAAGAATCTTATCCAGCTCGCGGTCATTATAGGCATATTCAATCTTTTTGCCCTGCTGGATCTTGTAAAGAGGCGGCTGGGCAATATAGATATAGCCAGCTTCAATAATCTGCCTCATATAACGGTAAAAGAACGTTAATAATAACGTGCGGATATGTGCACCATCGACATCTGCATCCGTCATGATGACAATTTTATGATAGCGGGCCCTGGAGATATCAAAATCTTCGCCTATCCCGGTTCCGATTGCGGTAATAATCGCACGGACCTCATTATTGGACAGGATTTTATCCAGGCGGGCTTTTTCTACGTTCAGGATCTTTCCTCTTAGGGGAAGGATCGCCTGGAAATGACGGTCACGCCCCTGCTTGGCAGATCCGCCCGCAGAGTCACCCTCAACCACATAAAGTTCGCTTATAGAAGGATCTTTAGATGAACAGTCAGCGAGTTTACCAGGCAAGCTGGATACTTCAAGAGCACTCTTTCTTCTTGTAAGCTCCCTTGCTTTTTTGGCGGCCAGTCTTGCTCGTGCTGCCATAAGCCCTTTTTCGACAATTTTTCTGGCTACCGTCGGATTTTCGAGCATGAATTTTTCAAGAGCTTCAGAGAAAATTGTATCGGTTGCTGCACGCACCTCTGAGTTTCCAAGCTTCGTTTTCGTCTGCCCTTCAAACTGAGGATCAGGATGTTTAACGGATACAATAGCCGTTAAGCCTTCACGGACATCTTCACCGGAAAGGTTTGCGTCACTCTCTTTAAAGACGCCATTCTTGCGTGCATAGTCGTTGATAACCCTTGTTAAGGCTGTCTTAAAGCCGGATTCATGCGTACCGCCTTCATAGGTGTGAATATTATTGGCAAAAGAATAGATATTGCTTGTAAATCCATCATTATACTGGATGGATACTTCAACAGTGATGCCTTCGCGTTCACCATCAATGTAAATAGGCTCTTCATGAAGAACTTCCTTCGTTCTGTTCAAATGCTCAACGTACGATTTAATTCCGCCCTCGTACATATATTCACTTTTCTTGTTTTCTTCACGCTTGTCCTCAATCGTGATCTTTAATCCTCTGTTTAGGAATGCCAATTCACGGATTCGATTTGCAAGTGTTTCATAATCATATTCAAGCGTTTCAGTGAAGATTTCACTGTCCGGCTTAAAATGGATGGTTGTTCCAGTATGATCTGTTTCCCCAATCACTTCCAGATCGGCACTAGGGACTCCGCGCTCAAACTTCTGATAATATTTCTGTCCATCACGATGAACAAATACTTCGAGCACAGTTGAGAGAGCATTAACTACAGAAGCACCAACACCATGCAGACCACCGGAAACCTTATATCCTCCGCCTCCGAATTTACCGCCTGCATGCAGAACCGTCATAATGACTTCTACTGCCGGTCGTCCCATTTTTTCGTGGATTCCGACTGGAATACCGCGTCCGTTATCCACTACCGTAATACTATTATCCTTTTCGATAATCACATTGATTTCAGAACAGTAGCCTGCCAGTGCTTCATCAATACTATTATCGACTATTTCCCAAACAAGATGGTGAAGCCCTTTGGCACTTGTTGAACCGATATACATTCCCGGACGCTTCCGAACTGCTTCCAGACCTTCCAGTACCTGTATCTGATTCTCATCATAGGATTGTTCCTGCACTGCCTTTTGCTCCATTGCCACATCGGTCACCTACACTTTCCATTTCACTAATCTATAAAAAAGCCTGGCTTTAAGATGAGCCAAACTGTAGTTTTCACTGACTTGCCTTTCGTTCCATCAGGGAAGTTCTTCCGGCAGTCCTGCATTTCTTTAAAATTCGTGAACACTTAATTTATGGGATCGTTTTTTTAATGTACCTGAGGATAGCGGAGAAAAATAGATCTTTTCTGTTGTGACAACCACAGATTTATAGGAACCTTTTGCGAGGTTCACTACTGACTCCTCCAGGTCCTCCTTACGTTCTTCCGCATACTCGGAAGCAAGGGCTGTTTCTTTATCAATAATGGCGACAATATCCCTTGCCCGGACCAACACATCTTCACCTATATGGATGTACATGCGATCACCTCACTGAATCTTCTTGATTCTCCCTGCCTCAACACTGAACGCTGCTGCTTCTTTAAGCGTCTGGTGGTCTATTCCATCAACGCTAGTAGTAGTGACAAACGTCTGTACTTTCCCTTGAATGGTATTTAATAAATGAGATTGGCGATAATCATCCAATTCCGAGAGGACGTCATCCAGCAGCAGAATGGGATATTCTCCAATTTCAGAATGGATCAGTTCGATTTCGGCAAGCTTAACCGACAGAGCTGTCGTTCTTTGCTGCCCCTGTGAACCGAATGTTTGCACATCTCGCCCGTTCACATGGAAAATCAGGTCATCGCGATGCGGTCCAAACATGGTGACACCGCGGTCTATTTCCCTGTTTTTCACTTTCGCAAATTTATCCTGGTATACTTTAACCATTTTCGACAAATCTTGTTCTTCTGATACCTCGGCAGAAGGCTTGTACTCAATTTTCAAGGTTTCAAGCCCTCTTGAAATTCCTTCATGAATCGGCTGTGCCCAATTCTCGAGGAGTCTGAGGAACTCGTAACGCTTTGAAACAATCTTTGCAGCCATTTCAATAAATTGCTCTGTTAAAATCTCAAGCATGGTATGGTCGGTCTGCTTTTTGATCTGGAGCATTTTCAGGTAGTGGTTGCGCTGCTGGAGGATTTTCTGATACTGGCTGATATCATGCAAATAGACAGGTGAAACCTGCCCAATCTCCATATCAATAAAACGACGCCTTATTTGAGGGCTCCCTTTCACAAGGTGGAGATCTTCAGGCGCGAACATCACAACATTCATATTGCCGACATACTGGCTTAATTTCTGCTGCTCTATATGATTGCATTTGGCTTTTTTGCCTTTTTTGCTGATGACTAATTGCATGGGCAGGGATCCTTGCCTTTTTTGGACCCTTCCTTCTATTTTAGCATATTCCTGATCCCAGCGAATAAGATCTTTGTCATTTGATGTCCGATGGGACTTTGCCATGGCCAGGACATAGATCGATTCCATGACATTTGTTTTTCCCTGGGCATTCTCTCCCAAAATTACATTCACTTTATTTTCGAAATTAACTTCAAGCTCTTCGTAATTCCGGTAATTTTTTAATAGCAACTGCTCTATATGCATAGACGCTACATCCTTTTAGATAATAAGAAAAGCGGAGGCGCCTTGCCCACCCACGACAAGCACAAGACGAGCCTCAAGAAAAGGCGTTCTTTGCCTTTTTGGGAGGATTGGCTTGTGACCTCGAGGGGGGCGCCGGAGCTAGACAGTTATCGAAGTTCAAAATTATAAACTTTTTAATTAATTTACTTAGCGGGCTAGACGATCGTAAATTCACCCACATCCGGAATTTCGATTTTATCCCCGGTTCTTAGCTTTCTTCCCCGTCTTTGATCCTGTTCCCCATTGACGAAGACTTCGTATTCACTCAGGAACCATTTGGCCATCCCGCCTGTTTGAATAACATCAGCGGCTTTTAAAAATTGGCCCAGCGTAATATATTCTGTATCAATTTGAATTTCCGTCATATTTTCACTCTTTTCCATTGTCCGACTTAAAGTGCTGCAGTGATTTCTGCACTTTGGCAAAACAATTTCAGAATGGTATCTAATATTCTATTTTACTAAATAAATCACAGATACACAAAGAAAACTCGCCTGCAGCTGGTTATTTTCATTATTCCCCTGCAATTGGCCAATATTCTTGCAGACAGGGGGACAGTTTTAGATATCTGCTTCACCAAAAAAGTAAGCCGCCGGCACAACCGGCAGCTTTTTTCTTAATACGTCCTTACTGGCAGGATCAATTGCAGTATTGATTCATCGTTTAAAGGTTTGATGATAAATGGTCTCATAGCGCCGGTGAAGCTGATTGTAATTTCAGAGCCTTCAAGTGCTTTTAGGGCATCCATCATGAATTTCGCGCTAAAGGAGATTTTTAATTCTTCGCCTTCTATGGATTTGCTCTGCACTTCTTCGACAACTTTTCCAATTTCAGGAGTGTTGGATGAAATTTCGATTACACCGCCATCAATTGTTGATAGTTTGACCACATTGTTTCGGCCTTCTTTCGCCAATAAAGATGCACGGTCAATAGCCTGCAGGAACTCCTTTGTATTGACGATAACATCTGTTTTGCTGTCTGAAGGGATCAATCTGGATGTATCCGGGTAATTTCCTTCCAGCAGCCTTGAGAAGAACAGCAGATGTTCGGCCTTAAAGAGAACCTGGTTTTCGGTAATAACGATATCGATTAAATCATTGTTGTCATCAAGAATTTTGCTTAACTCACTTAAGCTTTTTCCTGGAATGACTACATTGTAGCTTTCGCTGGCATTTGTTTCGATTTGAGCTTTTCTTAGGGCTAGCCTGTGACTATCTGTTGCAATACAGGTTAATGTCCCGTTTTCCACCTTCCAGTTTACACCTGTCAAGATAGGGCGTGTTTCTGAGGTGGACACTGCGAATACCGTTTGGCGAACCATTGCTTTTAATAAGTCTGTAGGAATTTTAAACACATTCTCTTCCTCGATTTGAGGCAGATGAGGATATTCCTCAGCATCCAGACCATTAAGATTGAATTCGGATTTACCTGAACGGATGACTGTCTGCAAATGGTTTTCAACGCTGATCTCTACAGTGTCAGTCGGTAGCTTCTTAACGATTTCGCTGAAGAACTTCGCTTGGAGCACAATAGCACCAGCCTGTTTGATCTCGACGATTTCATCTCCGGCTTCTTCTTTAGGTATAAAAGATTCGATTGAAATATCAGAGTCGCTTCCCGTTAATGTGACCCCTTCTTCAGATGCAACGATTTTAATTCCCGTTAAGATGGGAATAGTCGTTCTGCTTGTTACAGCTTTCATAACATCCTGGACGCTTTGGACCAAACGGTCGCGCTGGATAATAAATCTCATTTTTTAAATCCTCCAAGCATATTTTAATGGCGTATTGAATATATATATATTTTTTATAAAAAAATAGTAGAAGTACTAGTAGGGCCTGTTAGTATGTGGATAACTGCATTTTTCGAAAGGAAACACAGCCTATCCACATGTGGACAGACTGTGTGTAAGTTTGGTCAAGTTATACACATTATACCTTGAGCATTTCATTGATTTCTTTCAGCTGCTTCTCAAATTGCGAATCTGCCTGAAGCATCTTTGAAATTTTTTCATGGGCATGAATGACGGTCGTGTGGTCCCTTCCGCCAAATTCCTCCCCTATTTTTGGAAGAGAAAAGTCGGTTAATTCCCTTGAGAGATACATGGCAATCTGACGGGGGAATGCGACAGACTTTGTTCGTTTCTTCGCCTTAAAGTCCTCAAGCTTTACGTTAAAGTGTTCCCCAACTACCCTTTGAATTTCATGGATCGTAATGACCTTCGGTTTGGAGCTTGGAATAATATCCTTTAATGCTTCTGCCGCAAGATCTGCATTAATATCTTTATTTATTAAAGAGGAATAAGCTACTACACGAATCAGAGCGCCCTCAAGCTCACGGATGTTGGAATCAATCTGATTGGCAATGTACAGCATAACCTCATTAGGAATATCAAGTCCCTCCGCTTTGGCCTTTTTGCGGAGAATCGCGATTCGCGTTTCCAGGTCCGGCGGAGTTATATCTGTAATAAGGCCCCATTCAAATCTGGAGCGAAGCCTGTCTTCCAATGTCGGAATTTCTTTTGGAGGACGGTCACTTGAGATGATGATCTGCTTGCTTTCTTCATGCAATGTATTAAAAGTATGGAAAAATTCTTCCTGCGTCTGTTCTTTTCCAGCCAAAAACTGAATATCATCGATAAGAAGAACATCCACATTTCGATATTTATCGCGGAAATCACCCGCTTTGTTATCTCGGATCGAGTTAATGAATTCATTTGTAAATTTCTCGGAAGATAAGTATACGACTTTAGCTGATGGATTATGATCTAATACATAATGGCCGATTGCATGCATAAGGTGAGTTTTTCCGAGTCCAACTCCCCCGTAAATAAATAAAGGATTGTATGCCTTGGCCGGTGCCTCGGCTACAGCAAGTGAAGCTGCGTGGGCGAAGCGGTTTCCGGACCCGATGACAAACGTGTCGAATGTATACTTCGGATTCAGCATCGTTAATGGCAGTTCAGGCTGTTCTTCCTCCGGCTTTTTCTTTTTTGGCGGAAGAGGAAGATCGACTTCTTCTTCACTTTGATTTTGCGGAATGATGAATTTTACTCCTAATTCTTCACCGGTAATGTCATAAAGAATTCCGGAGATCAGCTGGGAATAACGCTCTTCAAGCCAGTCACGGGCAAACTCATTCGGGGCCTTAACGATTAAAGTGTCTCCCTGCAGAGAATGCGCTTTTGTCGATTTTAGCCATGTATCAAAACTTGGTTTGCTGATTTTCTTCTCAATATTGGCCAGAGCATTATTCCAAAGATCCGCAATGTTTTCCAATGATATCCCTCCTTTTCCATCTATATTTGGGAATTTAGATTACTGTCCAGCTCCGGTGCCTTTTGAAGGCCCCCTCGCTTTTCTTTGTTTCGAGCCACAAAAACGATAGGTTATACACGCTGTATAACCCTTAAGTTTATAAATATACGAAACTGTTTATGTGGAAAAATATATAATAAGGAAGTAAAGTGGAATTTCGACAGTATCCACTGTCTGTGGACAAACTTTTACAAACCCCTTGGATAACCTGTCCACATGTTATCCACAATCTGTGGATAATGAAGATATGCACAATGATTTATTAAGTGTTAAAACACAATTATGATAACAGATAATGCTTTTGTCTGCAATGCTTTTTAAACCTTTATCCACAACATGCCATCCCTGTTCATAAAAATTGTCCACAGCCTCTGGTTGTGTGAAAAACTTGTCAATATGTGATGTGGATAATGAAAATGCTGTCGAAATTTTATCCACAGACCTGTTTTTAGAGAAGATCCAATTCAAAGGGACTTCGGAATATCAGATGGAGAGATGCCATTTTTTCATGGCCAGATCGTCTGGCGACCGGAGGAACTTGCAGTCTCAAAAAGTAACTTTTACTATGAACTAATGAGAAAAACGTGGAAAAATGAAATTTAAGGATGACATTCATGCGAAAAGAAGGTAAACTTTCTGAGTGGGTTCTTTCAGATTTGTAAAAAAGAAAAAAGAGCAGCTAAGAGAGAAGCCAGGTTCATACTCCAATTTTTTTGCCATTGAAGGCAGATTGACTTATATGCATAGTTGACAATTTTCTAGTTACATCTATATAATTAGAAAGACTGTCTTTAACAGCAATTCCTCAGGGAGGTGTCATATATGAAAAGAACTTATCAACCAAACAAGCGTAAAAGAAGCAAGGTTCATGGTTTCCGCAGCCGCATGAGCTCTCCGAACGGACGTAACGTTCTAGCTCGCCGCCGCCGCAAAGGAAGAAAAGTATTATCTGCTTAGGCCACTGAAACGTCAGTGGTCTTTTTTTCCATGTAAAGATAAATGTTCAAGGCGCTCTGCGCTTTTTTGAAAAGGTGATGACATGAAAAAAGAGTTCCGTGTAAAAAAATAAAGAATTTCAAGAGGCCTTTAAAAAGGGAAAGTCATTCGCCAACCGTCAATTTGTCGTTTACATCTTGAGAAAAGAGGAGCAGAATCATTTCCGCATCGGCCTTTCTGTCAGTAAAAAAATCGGCAATGCCGTTATGAGGAACCAGATCAAAAGGTATATCCGCCAGGCATTCTTAGAACTGGAGGAGGAAATAAAGCCGCAATATGATCTGATTGTCATTGCGAGGAAACCGGTGGCAGAAATGGATTTCCATGAAGTGAAAAAGAGTTTGATCCATGTATTGAAGGTTTCGCGGGTTTTGAATAAACCGAGACTTGGAAATACTAAAAATCAATAATCTTTATCTATCTTTATTTTGAAGCACTTCATTTTAAAAGATGTTAAAATAAGATACATATGAGCTTGTGCCCTATGACCGGGGACAAGCAAATGAAATCCATACTATTATCAGGAGCAATTAAGGAGGAAAAAACGGTTGAAGAAACGAATATTCCTATTAATCGGTTTAGTGTTTGTGATGGCCCTTTTATCGGGCTGTACAGAAATCAACCAGCCGATTACGTCTGAAAGCGAAGGCTTTTGGAACGAGTATATTGTCTACCCGCTTTCGCTGTTTATTATTAAGGTAGCAGAATTTGCAGGCGGCAGCTATGGACTATCGATCATTATTGTGACGATCATTATCCGTCTGGTCATCCTG
Organism: Cytobacillus pseudoceanisediminis; assembly: GCF_023516215.1. Taxonomy (NCBI): domain Bacteria; kingdom Bacillati; phylum Bacillota; class Bacilli; order Caryophanales; family Bacillaceae; genus Cytobacillus; species Cytobacillus pseudoceanisediminis. The sequence continues at coordinate 4,154,062 of NZ_CP097349.1, forward strand.
CCATTAATGATTAAACAAACGAGAAGTTCAAAAGCGATGCAGGCGATTCAGCCAGAAATGCAGAAGCTTCGTGAAAAATACAGCTCTAAAGACCAGAAAACCCAGCAGAAGCTGCAGCAGGAAACAATGGCTTTATTCCAAAAACACGGCGTTAATCCGCTTGCCGGATGTTTCCCGTTAGTGATTCAAATGCCGATCCTGATCGGTTTCTACCATGCCATTACACGTACGCGCGAAATTGCAAACCATAATTTCCTTTGGTTTGACCTTGGTTCTCCAGATCCAATTTACTTATTGCCTTTAATTGCAGGTGTGACAACGTTCATTCAGCAGAAAATGATGATGGCCGGCACTCAGCAAACTGGGCAAATGGCTGCACAAATGAAAATGATGCTTTACCTTATGCCGATTATGATCGTTATTTTTGCCATTAACTTCCCGGCAGCTCTTTCTTTATACTGGGTAGTGGGTAATATCTTCATGATCGTTCAAACGTATTTCATTAAAGGTCCGGACCTGAAAGCCGCAGCGGCCGGAAATGCAGGAGGAGCCAAAAAGTGAAACAAGTAACTGCTACAGGACATACCGTCAAGGAAGCAGTAGAGTCAGCTTTAGCTCAATTAAACACAACAGAAGACCGCATAGAGATTACTATTGTTGATGAAGGTAAAAAAGGCATTTTCGGGATTTTCGGATCCCGGCCGGCAGTGGTGAAAGCTGTGAAAAAGCCTGATCCGATTGAGGAAGCCGAAAAATTCCTCAAAGACGTCAGCGGGAAAATGGGCGTGTCCATTGAAATTGAAACATTAAGGGACGGAAAAAATGTTCAATTTATCCTATCCGGTGAGAAGATTGCCCTTTTAATCGGAAAAAGAGGACAAACGCTTAATTCCCTCCAGTATTTGACACAGCTGGTCATTAACCGATATGCCGAGCAATACTTAAATGTGGTGCTCGATGCAGAGGATTACCGAAAAAGACGCCAGGATACCCTGATTCAACTGGCTGAAAGGCTTGCTCAAAAAGCTTTGAAGACGGGAAAAGAAATTGCGCTGGAACCTATGCCTTCATATGAACGCAAAGTGATCCATACCGCCCTCGTAAATAATAAGCGAATCAAGACATATTCTGATGGCAATGACCCGCATCGGCATATCGTCATTGCACCAGCCAGAACAAGATAGCAGGAAAAGCGGAAACGCAGTTATCGACGTTCAAAATATAAAAAATTTCTTATTTTGCAAAATCCCAATCTATTTACGGATTGGGATTTTTTTGTCGCACTTTGTCATCTCCCTGCAAATTATTAAATCTCAATTGGTTTTATTGTTATTCACATGTGGATAAGTTAAAATAGAGCATATTAATTATGAGACGTGTGGATAATTTTTTTCACTGGCTGTATTCAAGCGGGCTGTTGATAAGTATCATGCTGACTGATGGACAAGCCGGAACTGCGGGCTGATATGCTTTTCTAAAAAAGCCATGTGATATTCTATTAATTTGGGGAATCGATATTATTATTCATTTTGTATATAGATCAATGAAGTATGAAAAGAGAGGTGAACAAATTGGAATTCGATACAATAGCCGCGATATCTACTCCGATGGGGGAAGGAGCCATTGCCATTGTCCGCCTGAGCGGTGACCAGGCTTTTGAAATTGCGGACCGGCTGTTCAGAGGGGTGGGAGGCAAGCGTCTAAAGGATGTTGCTTCCCATACCATTCATTATGGGCATATTATGGACCCCAAAACCGGACAGATTGCTGAGGAAGTAATGGTATCGGCCATGAAGGGGCCGAAGACATTTACTAAAGAAGATGTCATTGAAATCAACTGCCATGGCGGACTGGTTTCCGTAAACCGCGTGCTGCAGCTTTTGCTGAATAATGGCGCACGCCTGGCAGAGCCGGGTGAATTTACAAAGCGCGCCTTTTTGAACGGGCGGATTGATTTATCCCAGGCAGAAGCGGTTATGGATTTAATCCGCGCCAAGACGGACCGGGCTATGAACATGGCACTTGGCCAGATGGAAGGAAGGCTGTCAAAGCTTATTCAGAAGCTTCGGCAGGAAATTCTGGAGATCCTTGCTCACGTAGAAGTCAATATCGACTATCCGGAATACGATGATGTCGAAGAAATGACCCATCAAATGCTGATGGAGAAGGCTTCTTATGTAAAGCAGGAAATCGAAAAGCTTCTTCAGACTTCACAGCAGGGGAAAATACTGCGTGAAGGACTTTCAACGGTCATCGTCGGGCGGCCAAACGTTGGAAAATCTTCCTTATTGAATAGCCTTGTCCATGAGAATAAGGCGATTGTGACAGATATTCCGGGCACCACCCGTGATGTCATCGAAGAATACGTGAATGTAAGAGGAGTGCCTCTCCGCCTGGTTGATACAGCCGGCATTCGTGAAACGGAAGATATTGTGGAACGGATCGGTGTAGAAAAATCAAGGCAGGTATTAAAGGAAGCAGATTTGATTTTGCTTGTGCTCAATTACTCGGATGAATTGACCTCTGAGGATGAAAATATATTTAAAGCCGTTGAAGGCATGGATGTCATTGTAATTGTCAATAAAACCGATCTTGACCAAAAAATCGACATGAATCGCGTCCGTGAGCTTTCCAAACATCATAAACTGGTTACAACTTCTTTATTGGAGGATCAGGGAGTCGACGATCTTGAGGAAGCTATTGCTTCTCTATTTTTTGCAGGCTCCATCGAAGCCGGGGATATGACATATGTATCCAATACCCGCCATATTGCCCTATTGAACCAGGCGCAAAATGCCATTGACGAAGCGATGCAGGGTGTTGAGATGGGAACCCCAATTGACATTGTGCAAATTGATTTGACGAGAACATGGGAGCTGCTTGGTGAAATTATTGGCGATAGCGTCCATGAAAGCTTGATCGACCAGTTATTCTCGCAGTTCTGTTTAGGAAAATAGATGATTTAAGCAGGCTGTGTCAGCTGACGCAGCGGAAATAGATTTTTTAACTTTTGCAATCGGCCGGCTCAGCCTCTGTTTAGCTTGTGCCTGCCTGATTGCTGCAAAGGAGGCCGCATCATGACATATGAAGCTGGAAGTTATGATGTCATAGTAGTCGGAGCCGGACACGCGGGTGTGGAAGCAGGCCTTGCTTCGGCCCGTCTCGGCGCAAAGACATTAATGATTACAATCAACCTGGATATGGTAGCCTTTATGCCCTGCAACCCCTCAGTAGGAGGCCCTGCAAAAGGGATTGTGGTAAGGGAAATCGATGCACTTGGCGGAGAAATGGGCAAGAACATTGATAAAACCCATATTCAGATGCGCATGCTCAATACAGGAAAAGGCCCTGCAGTCCGTGCCTTAAGAGCTCAGGCCGATAAGTTCACGTATCAGCATGAAATGAAAAAAACGCTGGAAAATGAACCAAATCTGACATTAATTCAGGGAATGGTTGAACGGCTGATTGTCGAAGATGGAGAATGCAGGGGCGTCGTCACCCAGACAGGTGCCGTTTATCATTCAAAAGCAGTAGTCATTACGACAGGAACCTTCTTAAGAGGGGAAATCATCCTCGGTGAGCTGAAGTACTCAAGCGGTCCTAATAACCAGCAGCCATCCATTAAGCTCTCAGAGCATTTGCAGGAGCTTGGCTTTGATCTGGTCCGTTTTAAAACAGGAACACCGCCGCGCGTTAATAGCCACTCCATTGATTACAGCAAAACGGAAATTCAGCCAGGCGATGACGTGCCAAGAGCTTTTTCCTATGAAACCACAAAGTATATTACAGATCAGCTTCCTTGCTGGCTTACGTATACCAGTGAAGAAACGCATACATTGATCGACAATAATCTTCATCGCTCGCCAATGTATTCCGGTATGATCAAAGGGACAGGACCTCGCTATTGCCCGTCGATTGAGGATAAAGTTGTCCGTTTTAATGATAAGCCGCGCCATCAGATCTTCCTGGAGCCTGAAGGCCGCAATACACAGGAAGTGTATGTGCAGGGGCTTTCAACAAGCTTGCCGGAGGATGTACAGCAGAAGATTCTCAGAACCATTCCTGGACTTGAAAATGTACAGATGATGCGTGCCGGCTATGCGATTGAGTATGATTCCATCGTACCAACGCAATTATGGCCGACACTTGAAACCAAAAAGGTTAAAAACCTCTATACTGCCGGCCAGATTAACGGGACATCCGGCTATGAAGAAGCTGCCGGCCAGGGGCTAATGGCAGGCATGAATGCCGGATTAAAATCACTGGATAAGGAAGAAGTCATTTTAAGCCGTTCAGATGCTTATATTGGCGTCCTGATTGATGACCTTGTGACCAAAGGCACGAACGAGCCTTACCGTCTATTGACTTCTAGAGCGGAATACCGTCTGCTGCTTCGCCATGATAATGCCGACCTGCGCTTAACAGAGCTTGGCCGCAAAGTAGGGCTGATCAGTGAAGAACGCTATGAAAAATTCCTGATGAAAAAGCAGGCGATTGAAGAAGAGAAAGCACGTCTGCAAGGCATCATCATCAAACCGACTTCTGATGTGCAGGAGCTGATCAAAAGCCAGGGCGGAAGCGAGCTGAAGGATGGCATCCGCGCATCTGATTTGCTGAAGCGTCCGGAAATGACATATGAGCATATCCAGCAGGTAGTTCCGGCTGAGAGCACGCTTGATCCGGATGTAACCGAACAGGTAGAAATCCAGATCAAGTATGAAGGCTATATTGAAAAGTCACTTCAGCAGGTAGAGCGCCTGAAGAAGATGGAAAACAAAAAGATCCCTGAAAACATCGATTATGATGATATTAACGGACTGGCTTCCGAAGCAAGGCAAAAGCTTAAGGAAGTAAGGCCGCTATCTCTCGCGCAGGCTTCACGGATTTCCGGTGTAAACCCTGCCGATATCTCTATTTTGCTTGTTTATTTAGAGCAGGGCAGAATTGCACGAGTTTCAGCGGAGTAAAAGGGAAAATCCGATCATGTCTGAGAACCGAAAGGATTTATAAATGAATACCGAACAATTTACAGAAATGCTGGCGGCGAAGGGGATTGCCCTTTCGCCACAGCAATTGCAGCAATATGACACCTACTATTCCACACTGGTGGAATGGAATGAAAAAATGAATTTAACAGCCATCACGGAAAAGGAAGATGTTTATCTTAAGCATTTTTATGACTCGATAAGCGCTGCTTTTTACTTTGATTTCAACCAGCCGTTAAAGGTTTGTGATGTCGGTGCCGGTGCCGGTTTTCCAAGCATACCGATTAAAATTGCTTTTCCAGGTTTACATATTACGATCGTTGACTCTCTTAATAAGCGCATTGGATTTCTGGAACATTTGGCAAAGAAGCTGGAGCTTGATAATGTGCGCTTTATCCATGACCGTGCGGAAACCTTTGGCCAGAACAAAGAATACCGTGAGTCTTTTGATGTTGTGACAGCACGGGCTGTTGCCAGATTGTCCGTTCTAAGCGAGCTGTGTCTGCCTCTGGCAAAAACAGGCGGCACATTTGTGGCCATGAAGGGTGCCAGTGCAAAAGAGGAACTGGATGCCGGCAAAAAGGCTATCTCGGTTCTTGGCGGAACACTCGTGGATTCCCACACGTTCACCTTGCCTGAAGAAGAGAGTGAGCGGAATATTTTAATCATTAAAAAAGAAAAGAGCACTCCTAAAAAGTACCCGCGGAAGCCGGGGACACCCAATAAAACACCAATTGAATAGGGTGCGCAATCTGCCATTGTATGACATAATGGTTTAAACTAATCGATTTTTCCAGATATTTATATTGCTCCTGTCCAGCAGGATTTGTCATGATGATAGAGAATATGTAATAGGGAGTTTCGTAAAGGTGGTGCAGGGTGATGAAGCATTCTTTCTCACGCTTTTTTGGCCTAGGCGAAAAGGGAGAACAAGTTACAGCGGAAAAACCAGCAGAAGAACAATTGGATATTGAAGACTTAAGCGACAGAGAAGAAGTTAAGAAGATACCTATTGATCAAATCGTCCCCAACCGTTTTCAGCCAAGAACGGTGTTTGATGATGAGAAGATAGAAGAGCTTTCTCGGACCATCCATACACATGGTATCATCCAGCCGATTGTCGTACGGGAATTTGAGGATGGCCAGTTTGAAATCATAGCAGGTGAACGCAGATACCGGGCCATGAAAAAGCTGGGCTGGGAAGAAGCTCCGGCTATCGTAAAAAATTTAAGTGATACAGAAACAGCTTCAGTGGCTTTAATTGAAAACCTTCAAAGGGAAGAACTGTCTCCAATTGAAGAAGCTGTTGCCTACGGAAAGCTTTTAGAACTGCATAATCTGACACAGGAAGCGTTGGCACAGCGCCTTGGAAAAGGCCAGTCAACCGTTGCAAACAAGCTTCGGCTGCTGAAATTGCCGCAGCCTGTCCAGGATGCGTTATTAAACAAATCAATCACAGAGCGGCATGCCCGTTCGCTCATTCCGCTGAAGGACCCAGAGAAGCAGGTCGCCCTGCTTCAGGAGATAGTGGAGAAGAATCTGAATGTGAAGCAGACAGAAGACAGGGTTGTCAAAATTCTCGAACAGAAAAATCCAAAGCCGAAGCCGAAGCGAAAGGCGTTCAGCAAGGATATGAGAATTGCGGTCAATACGATCCGCCAATCATTATCCATGGTTTCTGACAGCGGCATTAATCTTGATTCGGAAGAAGAAGAATTTGATGAATTTTATCAAATTACGATTAAGATTCCTAAAAAGAAATAATTTTTTAACGCGAGAGATGAAGCAGGGCCTCCCTGTTTTGTTTTTCGCGTTTTTTTTGAAGGACGATAAAAAGACTATTAGAATCTTCTTATTTTTTACAAAAAAATTATTCTGTCCTGTTTTTCGTGATAAAATAGACTACGTGATTTAACCATTCTAATAAATTCGCAGATAGATAGATCGTAATACTGATAGATGAAAGCAGGTGACACCGTGGGCAAGATTATAGCCGTTGCGAACCAGAAAGGCGGAGTCGGCAAAACGACCACTTCCGTCAATCTTGGCGCATGCCTGGCATACATAGGCAAGAAAGTGCTGCTGGTCGACATTGATCCGCAGGGGAACGCCACAAGCGGAATTGGCATTGAAAAAGCTGATGTCGATCATTGCATCTATGACGTTCTCGTTGATGATGTGGAAGCATCAAAGGTTATAAAATCAACTTCGGTAGAGAATTTATATGCAATCCCGGCAACCATTCAGCTGGCAGGTGCAGAAATTGAATTGGTGCCGACCATCTCGCGGGAAGTAAGATTAAAGAGGGCTCTTGAAGAAGTAAGAGCAAACTTTGACTATGTTATTATCGACTGTCCCCCTTCTCTCGGATTACTGACAATTAACTCGCTGACCGCTTCGGATGCCGTCATCATACCAGTGCAATGCGAGTACTATGCGCTTGAGGGTCTGAGTCAGCTTCTGAATACGGTCCGTCTTGTGCAGAAGCATCTGAATCATGATTTGAAAATCGAAGGCGTACTGCTGACGATGCTTGATGCCCGTACAAATCTTGGCATTCAGGTCATTGAAGAAGTGAAAAAGTATTTTCAGGATAAAGTATATAAAACAATCATTCCCCGCAATGTGCGGCTGGGAGAGGCTCCAAGCCATGGAGAACCTATCATTACTTATGATCCGAAGTCACGCGGAGCTGAAGTATATTTAGAACTGGCAAAGGAAGTGGTTTCAAATGGCTAAAGGTTTAGGAAAAGGTCTGAATGCTTTTTTCAATAATATTGAAACCGAAAAAGAAGAAACCGTACAAGAAGTCAAAATAAAGGACATCCGTCCAAACCCTTATCAGCCGCGCAAAGTGTTTGAAAAGGAAGCCATCGAGGAATTGAAGCAGTCCATCCTTGAACACGGAATTCTGCAGCCGATCATCGTCCGAAAAAGCATCAAAGGCTATGAAATTGTAGTTGGGGAGCGCCGCTACCGGGCAGCAAAAGAAGCAAATCTTGAAAGAGTTCCTGTTGTCATACGGGAATTGAATGAACAGCAGATGATGGAGCTCGCTGTTCTTGAGAATCTGCAGCGTGAAGACTTAACTCCAATTGAAGAAGCGGCTGCATACCAGCTGTTAATGGAGAAGCTCAAGGTGACACAAGAGGAGCTGGCAAAGCGCCTGGGAAAAAGCAGGCCGCATATTGCCAACCATATTCGCCTGCTTTCCCTTCCTCCGAAAATTCAAGGTTTGATTTCTGACGGGAAAATCTCCATGGGTCATGGCAGAGCCCTATTGGGCCTGCGGAAAAAAGAGAAACTGCAGGCGCTCGTTGAAAAAACAGTTAAAGACGGCTTAAATGTCCGTCAGCTTGAACAGCTGATTCAGCAGCTGAATGATGTTTCACGTGAAACGAAAAAGCCAAATGCTCCAAAAGACATTTTTATTAAGGAACGCGAATCCTCCCTCCGAGAAAGATTCGGAACCACGGTCCATATTAAACAGTCCAAAAACAAAGGGAAAATAGAGATTGAATTTTTCTCAAAAGAAGATTTGGAACGCATTATGGAACTTTTAGAAACCAATTCGTAAGCCATCTTAATGATGGTTTATTTTTTTACAGGTATTCAAAAAAAGATTGTAGGTCAGTACCTTTCGTGGTAATTTTAATAGAAAATAATTCGCATTGCGAAATAATTAGGTGAAGAATATGTTTTTGCTAGGAACGCTTGTGAATGGATTATTGATAATTATAGGAACACTGCTGGGGAAATTGCTTCATCGCATTCCTGAGAGTATGAAGGGGACGGTGATGCATGCGATCGGCCTTGCTGTCATGGTGCTCGGCCTGCAAATGGGTCTTAAAAGCGAGAACTTCCTGGTTGTGATTTTAAGTCTTGTTTTCGGAGCAGTTATTGGAGAATACTTTGCTCTCGAAGATAAGCTGAACAAACTTGGCGATTGGCTCGAAAGCAAAATCGGCTCAAAAGGCCAAGGCAGCATTTCGCAGGGCTTCGTAACGGCTACGCTTATCTTTGTCATTGGTGCTATGGCCATTATCGGCGCGCTCGACAGCGGTATCCGGGGCGACCACTCGGTTCTTTATACCAAATCGATTATTGACGGCTTCACCTCCCTTATCTTAACGACTACATTAGGGATTGGTGTGCTCTTTTCAGCTTTTCCGGTCATGCTTTATGAAGGACTCATTGCCCTTTTTGCCACCCAAATCGACCGGTTTGTCCCCCAGCTTCTTATGGACAGCTTTATCAAGGAAATGACCGCGACAGGCGGAATCATGATCTTTGCGATTGGTCTGAATCTGACAGGGATAACAAAGATCAGGGTTGCGAACCTGCTTCCTGGAATTGTGGTTACGGGGATTATTGTGTCGGTTGTTTATTTTTATGGGCTTTATTTTTAGGTGATGGGGATTTAGTTGTTGGTGCTGTGATGTGAAGCATGTGCACTGGAATTTATTGTGCTAGCGGTAGCTTAACAAATTGGGTGCAGCGCATAAACTAATGAAATTGCGCATGTACCTGATACGAGCGCGAAAATCTGCTATGAGCGCACGAAAAGAAGAGAGAACGGCGCATAAACCGGGTGAGAGCGCAAAAGCATCTTCAGATAGCGCATAAAAAAACCGAATCAGTGCGAAAACCTGTAAAAAGAGCGCGAAAAGATGGTAGAACGGCGCCTAACCGGGTGAGAGCGCAAAAGCATCTTCAGATAGCGCATAAAAAAACCGAATCAGTGCGAAAACCTGTAAAAAGAGCGCGAAAAGATGGTAGAACGGCGCCTAACCGGGTGAGAGCGCAAAAGTATCTTCAGATAGCGCATAAACTTACTGAATCAGCGCGAAAATCTGTAAAAAGAGCGCGAAAAGAAGAGAAAACGGCGCATAAACCAGATTGGGAGTGCTAATGCATCTACATACAGCGCATAAACTCATCGAACGAAACCCTGTCAGAACAGCGCAATGCCACCCCTCCCATCCCCAGCTAACCAAAAAAGCCGCAGGCCCAATTCCCCTGCGGCTTTCCTATTCATTAAGGTGTTTGTTCACGGTTTAGTTCCCACTTGAATGCAGGCCAAGCTGGTGCAGTCTGGTGGGTCAGGCTTGCTTCATAGATGCCGCCTGCGATGGTTTTGGCCATTTTCAGGACGAGGTTGAGTCTTGTGTTCTGGAGGACGAAGAATTCCATAAATCCGCTGACGTTGACGATGCCGGTTATGTGCATGTCCCCTACTTCCGGCAGGTCTTTATTGACTCCGGCGCCAGGCTTGACGGGCCCTTCTCCGATTTGGATGACTCCGACGCTTTTTAAGCGGCCCAGGCAGGCGTCGATCCCGATGATAAAGGGATTGAAATGCTTCTTTTTGATTTCGTTCAGTTTTTCTTCCAGGTTTACGGCATGGATCGGGTCCTCCAGTGTTCCGTATACATGGAAAGATGAAATGGATTTTTCCTCGAGGAGTGTGCCGACCAGCGGACCTAATGAATCGCCTGTAGAGCGGTCTGTGCCAATGCAGACAAAAACGATGGGACGGCAGCTGATGCCCGCAGGCAGAATATTCTTCAGTTCAGCAGCCAATTTTTCAGCAGAGTTTGTTTCTTCATGCGAGATTCTGGCAGAAGCCCCGCCTTTCTTGTCAAACAAGTTTGGTTTGAAGTTCATATAGGTCCACTCCCTCTTTATTCCTTGCCATGCCCGAAATACAAGTATTTATACGTTTTTAACAGTATACGGAAATTTTGTGTAATCTATACATACCTGTATTATTTAATCGTTAAACAATCGAGTTTTAAACTGTAAAGTCATGAGAAAAATTGATAAAATTATTTTGTTTTACAGAGGGATTCGCACTGAGAGGCAAGATGCAGTATAATTTCATAAAAGTAAAGGATTGAAATTTTGAACGCGATAACTGTCTAGCTCCAGGCGCCATCGGCTCTCGGGTCTAAGCTTGTCTAGTTTCGGCTCCTAGGGACTCGAGGTCATAAGCCGTTCCCTTCCAGAAGGAAAAAACACCTTCTTACAGGGACCGTCTTATGCTAGTCATCCCTGGGCAGTCGCCTCAACTTTTCTTTCAATCCGTCCAAAAGGTTAAAGAACACCTTACAGCCGGCTCGTCTTATGCTTGTCGCCGATAAGCAGGAGCCTTCCGCTTTTCTATATTTTCACTAAAGTAAAGCAGGTGAAATCATGAGTCCTATTGAAAAAATGATTAACAGTATGATAGATAAGCTTTCTAATGAACAGACATGGATAAATATCGGAGAAGGCATCTTTAAAATTTTTGCGATTCTGATCGTTACGAGCATCCTGATCAGGATTGGCAAGCTGGCGATCCGCAATATTTTTAAAGTGAGGGCACCTTCAAGGCTCCGAATCTCAGAGCGCAGGGAAGCTACCCTTCTGAAGCTGCTTGAGAATATGCTTACGTATGTGGTGTTTTTCGTTGCGGCGATCATGATATTATCGGTGCTGACGATTGATGTAAAAGCCCTTTTGGCCGGTGCCGGAATCGTCGGGCTGGCTGTTGGGTTTGGGGCACAAAGTCTTGTAAAGGATATCATCACCGGGTTTTTCATCATTTTTGAAGACCAGTTCTCGGTGGGGGATTATATCCGGATTGATCAATTTGAAGGAACGGTAGAAGAAATCGGATTGCGGACAACAAAGATTAAAAACTGGACAGGTGAAGTTCATATCCTTCCGAACGGAAGCATTATGCAGGTCACTAATTTTTCCATAAATAACAGCGTTGCCTTTGTGGATGTCAGCATTGCTTATGAAGGCGATATTGTGAAAGCTGAAAGAGTTCTTCAGGAATTATTCGAAAAGCTGCCGGGCAAATATGAGGATATGGTCAAGCCGCCGGAAATTCTCGGCATCCAAAATCTGGCTGCTTCTGATGTGGTGCTGCGCGTGGTTTCAGAAACGCTGCCAATGAGGCACTTTTATATTGCACGGCAGCTGCGGAAAGAAATTAAGCTTTGTTTAGATGAGCATGGCATTGAAATTCCGTTCCCGCGACTTGTTATGTATACACGGAATGATCAGGCAAAGGAAAATCCTAAACTGAATGCGGAGGGATAAATATGGAGCAAAAGGAATTTGATCTACACGATGTGGTGGAAATGAAAAAGCCTCATCCATGCGGGGTTAACAAATGGAAAATCATCCGAATGGGAGCAGATATCCGCATTAAGTGCGAAGGCTGCGGCCACAGCGTGATGATTCCAAGAAGGAATTCGCCCGCAAAATGAAGAAAATTCTTGTTAAGCATGAGGGGTAAATAGATAAATACGGGGAGATGAGGGTTTTGGCGGATACATTCAAGTCAGCCTGTCCCCTTAACTGCTGGGACAGCTGCGGCTTTCATGTAACAGTTGAAGACGGTAAGGTGACAAAGGTAGATGGCGATCAGGACCATCCAATAACAAAGGGGAAAATTTGCGGCCGCGGCAGAATGCTTGAAAGCAGGACCAATTCTCCGGAGCGCCTGCTTCATCCGATAAAGAAGGTGGATGGAGAATTTGTGCGAGTTTCATGGGAGCAGGCTTTGCACGATATTTCCCTGAAAATGAAAGAGCTAAAAGAAACAGCTGGGACCACTTCGGTCCTGCACAGCCATGATTATGCCAATGGAGGCTTGCTGACGAACCTGGGTCAGCGCTTTTTTAACTGCTATGGCGGAGTGACTGAGCTGACGGGATCCATCTGCTGGGGAGCCGGCATCGAGGCTCAGAGCTGGGATTTCGGAGATGCGTATAGCCACGGGCCTGAAGATATTTTAAACAGCAAACATATTGTTGTCTGGGGCAGAAATGTCGCGCGCACCAATATGCACCTGTATCAAAAGCTGCAGGAAGCAAAGAAGCAAGGTGCCAAGCTGTATGTAATTGATCCGATTTTTAATGCGACGGCTAAAATAGCGGACCGCTATTTTTCCATCAAGCCGGGAATGGATGGATGGCTTGCGGCCGGCATCATGAAGGAAATGCTCCGTCTGGGCGCAGAAGATAGAAGTTTCATAGATAAGTATTCTATTGGCTTTGAAGACCTGAATGAACTGCTGAGCAGTGTGACACTTGAGGAAGTGGCAGAAAAAACGGAAGTGCCTGCAGAGGTGATGACCGAGCTTGCGATGGTCTATGGGGACCGCCCCGTTTCCACTTTCTTTGGCCTGGGCATGCAGCGCTACGAAAACGGCGGAAACACGATCCGGCTGATGGATGCTTTAATTGCTGTGAGCGGAAATATTGGCATCCCGGGCGGAGGCGCAAACTATGCCAACAGGCAGGTTGGGCAAAGCTTTGATGGGGCAGCCCTCACCCTCCCTGAACGGAAAACGGCTTTCAGGCAATTTACGATGATGCGGCAGGCAGAGGGAATATTAACAGCAAAAGACCCTGAGATTAACATGATTTTCGTTACGTGTGGAAACCCTTTAACTCAGGTCCCTGACTCATCAAGGGTACGCGAGGCTTTTGCATCTGTTGAGACAGTCGTCGTGATGGATCAGTTTATGACAGATACGGCCAAAATGGCTGATTATGTGCTTCCGGTTGCCACAGTTTTTGAACAGGAAGATGTCTATTACTCTTCCATGTACCATCACTTTGTCAATCATGGTCCGAAGCTGGTTGAACCGCCAGGGGAAGCGAAGACTGATTTATGGGTTTGGACTGAGCTTTCTAAGCGTCTTGGATTCGGAGCCGATTTTGATTTTACAAGAGAAGAGTTTATCAGCATGGGCCTCGGTTCACTAAGTGAGCATGGGATCACATTGGATAGCTTAAGGAATTCCCACCATAAGGAACTCCCGGTTGATACGGTGCCCTGGGCAGACCGGCAGTTCAAAACGCCAAGCGGCAAGTATGAATTCACCTCTGCTGCGGCGTTCCGAAAGGGTTCCGAAAGCAGGCTGACACTCGCTCTTCCCCGGGAAACCAAGTGGACGGACAAGGAGCGTGCCAATCAGTTTCCTTATACACTGCTGACGATTCATCCGCTTCGCTCCAATCATTCGCAGCATTATCACCTTTTGAAGCCTGAGCCAAAGGCAAAGGTGGAAATTGCCGACAATATTGCTGAGAAGCTTGGCCTGCAGGAGAACGATTATGTCAAAGTGTGGAATGACCGAGGGGAAATGAAGGGCTTTGTCCATATAATGAAAAAGCCCATCCGGATACCATCAATATTGATGAGGGCATTTGGTCAAAATTTGGCGGTCCCGTCAATAATCTTACTTCCAGCCGCGAATCGGACAATGGCCTTGGAAGCACTTTGTACGACTGCCTTGTTAATATTGAGAAGATATAAAATTGGGTGACAGGCACCTATACCAGTTCAGCAAAGTGGTATAGGTGCCTGTCACCTTTTCTTTACATTTCAACGGCAACTATCTATAATTGTTAGAGGCTTGTTTAAATGAGAAACAATCGTATTTTTTTAAACATAAGAATCATAACTTTGAATTTCGATAACTGTCTAGCTCCAGCGCCTACCCCCTCGAGGTCACAAGCCAAACCTCCCAGAAAGGTAAAGAACACCTTTCCGTTAGGTTCGTCTTGTGCTTGGGGCCCACAGGATGTGGGTCATGCAGACGTTGCCACAGGACGTGGCGTTCTTAGTCTGCGTTCCTTTGGAACCAAGGCGCTTGCGCTTTTCTTATGATGAATAAAGTTGAGGAGTGACTTGGATGGCTTTAACAGCTGGTATTGTAGGTTTGCCGAACGTCGGAAAGTCTACGTTGTTTAATGCAATTACCCAGGCAGGAGCGGAGTCTGCGAACTATCCGTTCTGTACAATTGATCCGAATGTGGGAATTGTTGAAGTGCCTGATCACCGTTTGAATAAATTAACTGAATTGGTTCAGCCGAAAAAGACTGTGCCAACGGCTTTCGAATTTACGGATATTGCCGGCATCGTAAAGGGTGCGAGCAAAGGGGAAGGTCTTGGGAATAAGTTCCTGTCTCATATTCGTGAAGTAGATGCCATCTGCCAGGTTGTCCGCTGTTTTGCGGATGACAATATTACACACGTTGCAGGGAAAGTTGATCCAATCGACGATATTGAAGTCATCAACCTGGAATTGATTCTGGCTGACCTGGAATCGGTTGAAAAGCGAATTGGCCGCGTGAGCAAGCTGGCAAAGCAGAAAGATAAAGATTCTGTGTTTGAGCTTGAAATTCTGGAAAAATTAAAAGAAGCGTTTGAAGCAGACAAACCGGCGCGTACAGTTGAGTTTACAGAGGAACAAATGAAGCTTGTAAAAGGTCTTCATCTGCTGACAATTAAACCTGTGCTTTACGTGGCGAATGTTAGCGAAGATGATGTAGCTGATCCTTCTTCAAACGAATATGTGCAGCAGGTTAAAGAATTTGCTGCAAAGGATAATGCGGAAGTAATTGTCATCTGTGCAAAAATTGAATCTGAAATTGCGGAGCTTGATGGGGAAGAAAAAGAAATGTTCCTTCAGGAGCTTGGCATCGAAGAATCGGGCCTTGATCAGCTGATTAGAGCAGCCTACAATCTTCTTGGACTTGCAACTTACTTCACAGCCGGTGTACAGGAAGTCCGCGCCTGGACATTCCGCAAAGGCATGAAGGCTCCCCAGTGTGCGGGAGTTATTCACTCAGACTTTGAAAAAGGCTTCATCCGTGCAGAAACGGTTTCCTATGAAGACCTTGTCGCTGCAGGCAACATGACAGCTGCCAAAGAAGCAGGAAAAGTCCGCCTTGAAGGAAAAGAATATATTGTTAAAGACGGAGATGTCATGCACTTCCGCTTTAACGTTTAATTTACTGAGAACCTCTATATTAGGGGTTCTTTTTTTCTATGCAACAGTATGATGTTGATTTCAAGTGCGGTGACCGATAAAGCAGCCGGTCATCTCTGCTGCAGCGAAATCGATCTTCAGAATTAAAGCTCGAAAAGATATCCTCTCTCAAATAAACTTCCATCTAGCAATTAACTCCAGTGATATTGCTTTTGCATAATTAATGTGCTATAATTTCAACTTGTGAGTAATGAATATATTGCTCCTTGCCCTTTTGAAGGGCCGTTAGACCAAAAGGAGGTGAAAGTGATGAGAAAGTACGAAGTTATGTACATCATCCGCCCAAACATTGAAGATGAGGCTAAAAAAGCCCTAGTTGAGCGTTTCAACACAATCTTAACTGACAATGGTGCGGAGGTTTCTGAATCAAAGGATTGGGGTAAGCGTCGCCTTGCATACGAAATCAATGATTTCCGCGATGGCTACTACCAGCTAATGAACGTTAATGCTGAAGCAAAAGCAGTTGACGAGTTCACTCGTCTAGCTAAAATCAGCGAAGACATCATCCGTTACATCGTTGTTAAAGACGAAAAATAATAGATAAAGCCATTTTTACCGAGAGGAGTTGATTCTGATGATGAACCGTGTTGTTCTTGTCGGACGTTTGACAAAGGATCCTGATTTGCGGTATACCCCGAACGGAGTTCCTGTCGCTTCATTCACTCTTGCCGTGAATCGTACTTTTACGAATCAGCAAGGTGAACGGGAGGCAGACTTTATCAACTGTGTGGTATGGAGAAAGCCAGCTGAAAACGTAGCGAACTTCCTTAAAAAAGGAAGTCTTGCAGGTGTAGATGGCCGGATTCAGTCCCGCAGCTATGAAGGCCAGGATGGAAAGCGTGTTTACGTGACAGAAGTCCAGGCTGAGAGTGTGCAATTCCTTGAGCCTAAGAATAGTTCTGGCGGCCAGGGAGGCAATCCGAACTACGGCGGTCCAAGAGATCAGGATTTCCCATTTGGAAATAACAGCAATCAGAATCAACGCCAGGATAATCGTAATCAGGGCGGCTATACTCGCGTGGATCAGGACCCATTCGCAAATGACGGCCAAATCGACATTTCCGATGACGACCTGCCATTCTAATAGTGCCTGATTATGAACGGAAATATATAATCAAAAAGCTAAAGGAGGTAACTGACCATGGCTGGAGGACGCAGAGGAGGACGTGCTAAACGTCGTAAGGTTTGCTTTTTCACTGCAAACGGAATCACTCACATCGACTACAAAGATGTGGATCTTCTAAAAAAATTCATCTCTGAGCGCGGTAAGATTTTACCACGTCGTGTAACTGGCACTAACGCTAAATACCAACGTAAATTAACGATTGCTATTAAGCGTGCGCGCCAAATGGCATTACTGCCATACGTTTCAGGTGAATAATAAATATGAAAAGACGCTGGTATCCGGCGTCTTTTTTTATTATGCTTTCTTCTTTAATGCAGGATTGTATTAAAGTGCAAACCTGATGAAAAAGCCGGCATTCCCTCTTCTGAAATCACGAAGGTTGAACCTGCATTTAATACTAGCTACAATAGACTTTATGAGTTGTCTTATTTGGAATGGTTCAAAAAGCAGGGAAAATGATTTCCCCCTTTTTGGATACACAGTTTGAGGGGTGTATCAATGAATAATGTACATAAATTAACAGAGGGTGCAGTGCTTCTGGCTGTTTTTGCAGTGCTTCTTCTGATTTCGCTCTATGTGCCGTTTCTCGGTACCATTTCGGTTTTCTTCCTGGCTCTTCCGTTTATTATGTTTGCAGCAAAAAATAACCGGATGTATGCAATCGTATTTCTAACGGGAGGCATCCTGCTTTCTCTGATTATCGGTTCGTTTATGGCTCTGCCGCTTGTGCTGACATTTGGACTGACCGGGACGGTAATTGGCATTTTTATAAGTGAAAAGAAAGGACGGATGCCTTCCTTTATTGCGGGCACCCTTGTATTCCTTGCAGCCCTGCTGATCCTGTATGCGGCGGCAGTTGCTCTTTTTAATGTAAATATTATTCAAGAAGGCATCGATATGATGGAGGAGTCCATCCAAATTTCAGAAGGAGTGCTTGAAGGCTTTGGCCAGAATGCGGATAAAGCAGTCGAGCAATTTACAGAAGGCCTGAAAATGATTGAGACGCTGACGCCAAGCTTATTCGTCATGACATCGGTTATTTCCGTTTTTGTCATCCAGCTTGTCTCCTTTCCGATTGCCAAAAGATTCGGCATTAAGGTTGAAAGCTGGAAGCCGTTCAGGGAAATGAGCCTGCCGAAAAGCATATTATGGTACTATCTCATTACAATTATAGCTTCTTTCCTTTTTAATCCGTCAGAAGGAAGCTACTGGTTTATGGCGCTTGTAAATATTGCATTCATTCTGCAGATTTTCATGGTCATTCAAGGCCTGTCCCTGATTTTCTTTTTCAGCCATTTAAAGGGGTGGCCGAAAGCTGTGCCGGTCCTGGCCGCTGTATTTACATTTCTTATGCCATTTCTCCTTTATATTGTGAGGATATTAGGTATAATTGACTTAGGATTCGATTTAAGGCAAAGATTAGGAAAAAGTGATGAACAACACTACTGTTTAGGAGCTGAAAACATGCCTTCGTATTTAGAAAAGCGGTCCATACGCTATCCGATTTTTGGATTGATGGGCATAACAGTGGTGCTTCTCGGTATATTGGCGTACTACAATTGGCTTTTTGCACTAATTGGGCTGTTTCTTGTCATCCTTCCTTTCTACTATCTTTTTCAGCTGATTCAGAAGCATCGGAAGGAGACGGAAGAATACATCTCGACCCTTTCCTACAGGGTGAAAAAAGTCGGCGAAGAAGCTCTGATGGAAATGCCGATCGGGATCATGCTCATTAATGATGATTATTACATTGAATGGACCAATCCCTTTTTAGCATCCTGCTTCGATGAAGATACGCTAGTCGGAAGATCGCTTTATGATGTCGCGGATTCACTTGTTCCGCTGATCAAACAAGAAGTGGAAACCGAAATCATTACCCTTCATGACCGCAAATTCCGGGTAATCCATAAACCGGAAGAGCGCTTATTATACTTTTTTGATGTCACGGAACAGACCGAAATTGAAAAAATGTATCAGGAAGAACGGACGGTTATTGCCATTATTTTCCTTGATAATTATGATGAACTGACTCAGGGGATGGATGACCAGACAAAAAGCAGCCTCAATAGCCTGGTGACCCAAATATTGAATAAGTGGGCACAGGACAATGGGGTCTTCTTGAAGAGAGTCTCGTCTGAGCGGTTTATCGCCGTATTTAATGAACATATTCTGCAGCTTCTGGAAAAAGGAAAGTTCACGATTCTCGATGATGTCCGGGAGACCACTTCCAAGCAAAACGTTCCATTAACATTAAGCGTGGGCGTCGGAACAGGGGTTTCTTCCCTTCCTGAACTCGGTTCGCTGGCCCAGTCCAGCTTAGACCTGGCATTAGGCCGCGGCGGAGACCAGGTAGCCATCAAACAGACGAACGGGAAGGTTAAATTCTTCGGGGGAAAAACCAATCCTGTTGAAAAAAGAACCCGGGTCCGTGCACGCGTGATTTCCCATGCGCTGAAGGAATTGATTTCCGAAAGCGATAAAGTGATTATCATGGGCCACAAAAGCCCGGATATGGATGCGATTGGAGCGGCCATCGGTATTCAGAAAGTGGCTCGCCTGAATCAGCGTGAAGGCTATGTGGTTGTAAATTTCAATGAACTCGATACTGGTGTCAGAAGAATGATGAAGGAAATTGAAAAGAATGAAGAGCTCTTTTCTAAATTCATTACCCCGGAACAGGCGATGGAGATTGCAACAGACGATACCCTGCTCGTGGTCGTTGATACCCACAAGCCATCCATGGTGATTGAAGAAAAGCTGCTTCATAAAATTGAACATGTTGTCGTCATCGACCATCACCGCCGCGCGGAAGAGTTTATCCATAATCCTCTGCTGGTTTATATGGAGCCATATGCCTCTTCCACAGCAGAACTGGTAACAGAGCTTCTGGAGTATCAGCCGAAAAACGGCAGAATCGAAATGCTGGAAGCAACGGCCCTGCTTGCCGGGATTATTGTCGATACGAAGAGTTTTTCGCTGCGGACAGGATCCAGGACGTTTGATGCGGCTTCCTATCTGCGCGGACAGGGTGCAGATACCGTGCTAGTTCAAAAGTTCTTAAAAGAGGATGTAGATACCTACATCAAGCGGGCTAAACTGATTGAAACCGTTCAATTTTACAGAGAAGGAATTGCGATTGCAAAGGGACAGCCGGATCAGATATTTGATCAGGTTCTGATTGCCCAGACAGCAGATACCCTGCTGACGATGGATGGTGTGGTTGCTTCATTTGTCATTTCCAACCGCTCTGAAAACATGATAGGGGTCAGCGCGCGTTCCCTCGGGGATATCAATGTCCAGGTGATCATGGAAAACCTTGAAGGCGGCGGGCACTTAACTAACGCTGCCACACAGCTTCACGATGCAACACTTGATGAAGTTGAGGCCCGATTAAAAGAGGCTATAGATGAATACTTTGAAGGGAGAAAAAAGAATGAAAGTAATCTTTTTAAAAGACGTTAAAGGCAAGGGCAAAAAAGGCGAAGTAAAAAATGTAGCAGATGGCTATGCACATAACTTTTTAATTAAGCAAGGGCTTGCTGTTGAAGCAAACCAGGCCAATGTCAGCAGCCTGAATGCTCAAAAGAAAAAAGAGGCTAAGCTTGCAGAAGAAGAATTGGCTGAAGCAAAAAAACTAAAAGAAACACTTGAAAAGCTGACGGTTGAATTTACAGCAAAATCAGGTGAAGGCGGCCGCCTTTTCGGCTCCATCACAAGCAAGCAAATTGCAGAAGAACTTCAAAAGAAGCACAGCATCAAAATCGATAAGCGCAAAATCGAAATGGAAGACGCGATCCGCACGCTCGGATACACAAAGGTTCCAGTCAAGCTTCATACTGAAGTAACGGCAACATTAAACGTACATGTAAAAGAAGCTTAAAGTGAAACTGCAATTAGTTAGAATGCGATAAACTAATATTGGAAGTGGCTTTTGCCGATAAACATGTTAAAATAAAAGGGTTGATTAAAAATGTGATCAGTTTCGGCTGGTCACATTTTTTAAAGGGAAATTTAGAGATTTTTATATAGATATAGTATTGCTTTATAGATAACTGTCCAGCTCCACAGGGGACGCTTCGACAGCATTATCATCAAACGACTAAGAGCGTTAGCTTTTAGGAGGGGCGCCTGCCCTCGTGTTCACAAGCCAAGGCAATGAACGCCTTTCCGTGAGGCGCATCTTGTGCTTGGCGGGGGTGACTAAGGCGCTTGTGCATTTCTTATTAGGAGGTTTGAACAGATGAGTGATTTATTTGCGGATCGGCTCCCGCCTCAAAATATTGAAGCGGAACAGGCAGTGCTTGGGGCAATCTTTCTTGAACCCTCCTCTCTTACACAAGCATCAGAGATCTTGATACCCGAAGACTTCTACCGTGCGGCACACCAGAAAATTTTCAATGTAATGCTGAAGCTGAGCGATCAAGGAAAAGCCGTCGACTTAGTGACCGTGACAGAAGAGCTCAGTGCAGCGAAACTGCTAGAGGATACCGGAGGCGTCAGCTATTTAAGTGAATTGGCCGGCTCTGTTCCAACAGCAGCGAATATCGAGTACTATGCAAAGATCGTTGAAGAAAAGTCACTGCTTCGAAGGTTGATCCGGACGGCGACAGGCATTGCCCAGGACGGCTATACACGTGAGGATGAAGTAGAAGTTCTGCTGGGTGAAGCAGAGAAAAATATCATGGAGGTAGCACAGCGCAAAAACGCCGGTGCCTTTCATAATATTAAGGATGTTCTCGTCCGGACCTACGATAATATCGAGGAAATGCATAACCGTAAAGGGGATATTACAGGGATTGCGACTGGATTTACCGAACTGGATCGGATGACAGCCGGCTTCCAGCGAAATGACCTCATCATTGTCGGTGCCCGCCCTTCCGTGGGTAAAACTGCCTTCGCCCTGAATATCGCGCAAAATGTGGCAACGAAAACCGGTGAAAACGTCGCGATCTTCAGTCTTGAGATGGGTGCCGAACAGCTTGTTATGCGTATTCTCTGTGCAGAAGGCAATATTGATGCGCAAAGGCTTCGTACCGGCTCCCTGACGGATGAGGACTGGGGAAAGCTGACCATGGCAATGGGAAGCCTATCAAATGCAGGAATTTTTATTGATGATACCCCAGGTGTCAGAATCACAGATATTCGATCTAAGTGCCGCCGTTTAAAGCAGGAGCATGGGCTTGGCATGATTTTGATCGACTACCTGCAATTAATCCTGGGAAGCGGTCGTTCGGGAGAAAACCGTCAGCAGGAAGTATCTGAAATCTCACGTTCCCTTAAGCAATTGGCCCGTGAACTTCAGGTCCCTGTTATCGCACTGTCCCAGCTTTCCCGTGGAGTGGAACAGCGCCAGGATAAGCGCCCGATGATGTCAGATATCCGTGAATCGGGAAGTATTGAGCAGGATGCCGATATCGTGGCATTCCTATACCGAGATGACTATTATGACAAAGAATCCGAAGATAAAAACATCATCGAAATCATTATCGCCAAGCAGCGTAACGGCCCGGTTGGAACCGTTCAGCTGGCTTTCGTAAAAGAGTATAATAAATTCGTAAACTTAGAGAAACGCTTTGATGATTCCTTTGCGCCGCCTGGTGCATAAAGAGGGCCTGCATTTGCATGTCCTCTTTTTTATTGTCTTGCTCCAGGAATTTCTGATTTTCATATTTTCATGGTTTTACGAACATATTTTTATATTTTTATTAAAAATGTTCGTGTTTTATTGACTATCACACATCACCTTGATAAACTAAAGTGGTTGAAAAAAGTTACTTAATTAAAAATGTATTTATAGAATTTTAAAACCATGGGATTCCCGGAGGTGCTTTTTAATGTCATCAGTAGTAGTAGTTGGAACACAGTGGGGAGATGAAGGGAAAGGAAAAATTACAGACTTCCTTTCTGAAAATGCAGAAGTTATCGCACGCTACCAAGGCGGAAACAATGCAGGACACACAATTAAATTTAATGGTGAAACATACAAGCTTCATTTAATTCCATCTGGAATATTCTATAGCGATAAAATTTGCACGATCGGAAACGGAATGGTTGTCGATCCAAAAGCGCTTGTAAAGGAATTGGCGTATCTTCATGACAAGGGAGTTACAACAGACAACCTGCGCATCTCAAACCGCGCACATGTCATCCTTCCATATCACCTGAAGCTTGATGAAGTGGAAGAAGAGCGCAAAGGCGCTAACAAGATTGGTACAACGAAAAAGGGCATCGGCCCTGCTTACATGGATAAAGCAGCCCGCAACGGAATCCGCATTGCGGACCTTCTTGACCGTGAAGTGTTTGAAGAAAAGCTTGCGCGCAACCTTGAAGAAAAGAACCGCCTGCTTGAGCGCTTCTATGAAACAGAAGGATTCACAATCGAAGAAATCCTAGAGGAATACTATGAGTACGGCCAGCAGATTAAGCATTATGTCTGCGACACTTCTGTTGTGCTTAATGACGCATTGGATGAAGGCCGCCGCGTGCTTTTCGAAGGTGCACAAGGAGTTATGCTTGATATCGACCAGGGGACTTACCCATTCGTTACATCCTCTAACCCTGTGGCTGGCGGCGTAACAATCGGTTCTGGTGTCGGCCCTACAAAAATCAAGCATGTTGTTGGTGTATCTAAGGCCTATACGACTCGTGTAGGAGATGGCCCATTCCCAACTGAGCTTGATAATGAAATCGGCAGCCAGATTCGTGAAGTAGGCCGTGAATACGGTACAACAACTGGCCGTGCCCGCCGTGTCGGCTGGTTCGACAGCGTGGTTGTCCGTCATGCCCGCCGTGTCAGCGGTATTACAGACCTTTCTCTTAACTCCATCGATGTATTGACTGGAATTGAGACATTAAAAATCTGTGTAGCATACCGTTATAATGGAGAAGTAATCGAAGAATTCCCTGCAAGCTTGAAAGTACTGGCTGACTGTGAGCCTGTATACGAAGAGCTTCCAGGCTGGACAGAGGACATCACAGGCTGCAAATCACTTGATGAGCTTCCTGCGAATGCCCGCCACTATCTGGAGCGCGTTTCACAGCTGACAGGAATTCCATTATCGATCTTCTCAGTCGGTCCGGACCGCACACAAACAAACGTAGTCCGCAGCCCATGGAGACAGAACTAATACTTGATTGAAAAGCCCTAATGTGAATTAGGGCTTCAGTTTGTAGACAAAAAGAGTTCGGAATAGTCTCATTCCGAACTCTTTTTTCATTTTTTGTAGGACTTCAAGTAATTACAGAGAATTGCAGACCTCTCCGAGGTTATCATTTAGGCCATTTCTGGACCTTGCCAAGTCCAGGTGGCCATTTTCTTCAAATTCATGGCAGCGAAAGTAAGCATCGCCTGCATCGACATTTTTTTAAGTCCCCTGAGGGTTGTCCAACGCATGCCATGCTTTTCTTTTGCATCTGCGAATACTCGTTCAATTGTTTCTTTGCGTTTTTCATAGATCGGTTTGACGTCTTGATGGTGGCGAAGATGATCTGCTTCTTCCACATGTTCCTCCCACACATGACGTTGAATCAGTTTTTGATGTGCTTGACTCTGTGTGCATTGAGACAAGAAAGGGCATCCAGCACAAATTCGAGGATCTGATTTATATTGACGATACCCTTCCTTTGTAGTTGTAGTATATTTTAATATCTCACCAGTTGGGCAAATGTAACAGTCAAAATGCTCATCATAAACATACTCATGTTTTCTGAAGAAACCCTCTTTTGTGCGAGGTCGTGTGTAAGGTAAAGCAGGTGTGATGTCGTTTTTCAATAAGTAGCTCGTGATAGCAGGTGTTTTATAGGCTGCGTCTGCCGCAACAGCTTTTGGTTTACTAACTTTCTCAATAACTTGTTCTACCAATGGCTCTAAAATATGACTATCATGCGTGTTACCAGGGGTTACAATTGCGCCTAACACGAAGCCGTTGCGGTCTGCGGCCGCATGGAAAGAATAAGCGAACTGTTTTGTACGCTCATCTTTTACATAGTAGCCACTCTCTGGATCTGTTGTACTTTCCTTGATTTCTTTGTATTCTTCTTTATCAAACTTATCTGGTGGAAACGGCTTTTTTCCATGATCCTCGCGGTCTTGGTTAATCTCCTCTTGAAGGCGTTCTTGATAAGCACGGGTTTCTTTTCGAACAACTTTCTTTTCAAATTTGCGTTTATTTGCACTCGCTTTTACATGAGTAGAATCTACAAAAACGTGTTCAGCACTAATTAAATTCTTTTCAGCTGCGGTTTTTAAGATTCGGTAAAATATTTGTTCAAAGAGATCGGTGTCTTTAAATCGGCGCTCATAATTTTTACCGAAAGTTGAGAAGTGAGGAACTTTATCGTGAAAGCCATATCCTAAAAACCATCGATAAGCCATATTCGTTTTCAATTCTTCAATTGTTTGACGCATGGAGCGAATACCGAAGGTATATTGAATAAATGTGAGTTTAATTAATATTACAGGGTCAATACTTGGGCGGCCTTTTTCTGAATACTTATCTTTTACCAAGTCATAGATGAATGAGAAATTAATCGCCGCTTCAATTTTGCGGACCAAATGGTCCGCCGGTACAAGTTCGTCTAAAGCAACCATTTCAATTTGATCCCGTTGAATTGGATTATGTTTTGAAAGCATTTAAATCACCTCAAGCATTGTATTACTTCTATTTTAAAATAAAAAAGACTGCAGACAAGCACGATTTTCATCGAGTTTGTCGACAGTCTGAAGCCTAATGTGAATTAGGGCTTTTTGTTTTTTCTGGAGGGAGAGGGGAAATCAGAGCGAGTGAGTCCGAACTCAGTGCTGATTCGGACAGGAGAAGGAGAAATCCGAGCTGGCGAGTCCGAAATTGGCACGGATTCGGACAGGAAGAGGAGAAATCTGAGGGGAAGAGTCCGAAGTTGGCACGGATTCGGACAGGAGAAAGGGAAAACCGAGCGAATGAGTCCGAAGTTGGTGCTGATTCGGACAGGAGAAGGAGAAATCTGAGGGGAAGAGTCCGAAGTTGGCGCTGATTCGGACAGGAAGAGGAGAAAATTGAGGGAATGAGGCCCAACTTGGAGCACATTCGGACAGAGGAAGAGGAAATCCGAGCTGGCGAGTCCAAACCCGCCTCAGCTGGTTTAAATTTGGGAAAATAAATGGAAATTTAAGGAGTAAACGATAAAAAATGGGGAAAGGAATCCATATCAAGGAAAAGAACTCTTAATTTAGGGAAAGGACCTCTCCAACGGGCTGCTGTAGCGTGGGTTTAACCCTATCCTGCCGCAGTCTTCTCCTAAAAAGAAAGTTTTATAAAAAAGTTATTGCGCTTTTATAAAACTCTATGATATTATAAAAAGCGTCGCCAAGGTGGCAAGCTTGGTAACACATATAGTACGAGCCATTAGCTCAGTCGGTAGAGCAGATTGCAGCATCAGTGAATTTCTTCACCGAATAGCAATCTGTGACAAAGCACGCAGGGCTTTGGAACATCTGACTTTTCAGTATCAGGCTTTAGGCAACAATTATAGTACGAGCCATTAGCTCAGTCGGTAGAGCATCTGACTTTTAATCAGAGGGTCGAAGGTTCGAGTCCTTCATGGCTCACCATTTATATTTTATTTGGCCCCTTGGTCAAGCGGTTAAGACACCGCCCTTTCACGGCGGTAACACGGGTTCGAATCCCGTAGGGGTCATGGCGAATAACCGTCAGCAAACGGCTGGCAAGCCCAGCTTACTTGCTGACGGTTATTATTTGGTCCGGTAGTTCAGTTGGTTAGAATGCCTGCCTGTCACGCAGGAGGTCGCGGGTTCGAGTCCCGTCCGGACCGCCATTTACATAATCTGCTTCATCTAAAATCGATTGGAAAATCGGGAAGAAGCCAAATTTTGCTTAGGCAAAATAACTTAATAAGGCTCAGTAGCTCAGTCGGTAGAGCAAAGGACTGAAAATCCTTGTGTCGGCGGTTCGATTCCGTCCTGAGCCATCCCAAAAAGGAGTATGTAACCAAGCATGCTCCTTTTTGTTACATTCATGTAATACAAGCATGTTGGAGCTGCATGGCCGGTGTAATTTAGCACTCCCCAAACTCATCTTCTTTCGCACCCCTAACAAACCCCTATAAATAGGGATTATTTCCTATCTTCTTTTCGACAAAAAACTCTCTAAGCTTTGCCATTAATAGTCATAAAATGTCAGCTATTATACATTTTTGTTACATTCCCGAGTCTAGTAATCTATTTGCTTTGCTGTATGGTAAAGTAAATATTGTGAAAAATAAGGTTGACAAATTCGTAGTTACATAGCACTAAATGAAAGTGTCTTTTGTTACCGTAGTCTAGGGGGATGTAACCATGTTCAAATGGCTGAAGAAAGTAACCTCAGCATCAGAATCTACAGCAAAAAGCTTTAATAAAACCATAAATAGGACGATCGCAGCTGGTTTTGCAGCGGCGGCTTTAACTTTTGCAGGCGGTGTTTCCGCTTCTGCTAATGATGATAAGCTTGTGACGGTTTATTATGTCTATATGGGTGACGAATATATCGGAACGGTGTCGGATAAGAAAGTTATCGAAGATATGGCCGATAAAAAGATCAGTGAGGCAGAAGGTTCCCATAAGGGATTAAAGCTGGGGCTGGCAACTGAACTATCTTTCATTCCTGAACAGGTTTTTGAGTCAAGTTCAGAAGTGAATGAATTAGAAGCGGTTAATGGCTTAAAAGATAAGATGGAAGTACATGCCGAAGCAGCAGCATTAGTCATTGGCGGTAAGGAAGTGGCTTACGTTGAGAATGACGAGCAGGCCAAAGCGGCCCTTCAGAAAATCAAAACTTCCTATGTACCAGAGAAAGATTTAAAGGCTCTTGAGGAAAGAAAGGAATCTGCTAAAACTCCTTTACCTCAGCTGAAGGAAAATGAAACACGTCTTTTAGATGTCCGTTTTACGGAAGATGTATCCATCTCTGAAACAACTGTGAAACCGGATCAGATCATCAGTGCAGATGAAGCTGTGAAGCTTCTTCAAAAGGGAACCCTTGAGGAAAAGAAATATGAGGTTAAAGAAGGTGACGCACTAACCAATATTGCCAGTGCCCATAACCTTGATATGAACCAGCTGGTTGAGCTTAACAGCGGACTAAAGGAAGATTCCCTTATTAAAGCAGGGCAGGAATTAAATGTGACTGTCTACAAACCATATGTAAAAGTTATAGCAGATAAGGAAGTTTTCAAGAAAGAAAAAATCGATTATGAACAAGAAGTCATCGAAGACAGCAGCATGCCAAAAGGCGAAACGAAAGTAAAGCAAGAAGGCAAGGAAGGCGTACGCGCTGCAACCTATCTGATTTCTGAAGAAAACGGCCAAACGGTCAAAAAAGAAGTAAAAGAAGAAAAAGTTCTTGAAGACCCTGTGAAACAAATTGTCATCAAGGGAACCAAGGTCATTCCATCCCGCGGTGAAGGCAGCCTTGCTTATCCTGCAGTCGGGGGCTATATCTCAAGTAAAATGGGATACCGCTGGGGGAAAATGCATAAGGGAATTGACATTGCAAGACCTAGCGACCGGACGATAAAAGCTGCTGATAATGGAACGGTTGTTTCTGCGGGCAACGATGGCGGCGGCTATGGCAACAAAATCGTCATCGACCATAATAATGGCTTCCGCACGGTTTATGCCCATCTCGACTCAATCAGTGTCAGTGTTGGCCAAACTGTCTCAAAAGGCTCAAAGATCGGTATAATGGGGTCCACTGGGGATTCAACCGGTGTCCACCTGCATTTTGAAGTATACAAAAACGGAAAAATGCAAGATCCGCTTAAATATATAAATAAATAATTCCTGCTAAAAAGTCTCTAGCTTTCATGCTAGAGGCTTTTGTAGTTAAGAATAAGATAAAAATACAACACCAAAGATTTACAGGCCTTTACTAATAGATGAATTCCCACTGCTAAAATGGTAAAGTAAAGTAGATAACATATGTATGAAACTGACTTCTACTGCTCCATAAATAAATAAATAAATAAATAAATAAATGAGCAAGAAAAAGGAGATAGGTATGGATAAAAAAATTCTGGTTGTAGACGATGAGAAACCAATTGCAGATATACTGCAGTTCAATTTGAAAAAGAAGGCTATGAAGTGGTGTGTGCCTATGACGGCAATGACGCACTCGATAAAGTAGAAGAAATCAAGCCGGACCTGATTCTGCTTGATATCATGCTTCCGCAGCGGGACGGCATTGAGGTTTGCCGCGAAGTGCGCAAGAAATACGATATGCCGATCATAATGCTGACAGCAAAGGATTCTGAAATTGATAAAGTTTTAGGCCTTGAGCTCGGTGCAGATGACTACGTTACAAAGCCGTTCAGCACGAGAGAATTGATTGCGCGTGTGAAGGCTAATATGAGGCGCCATCAGCAAATAGCTTCCAAGACGGAAGAAGAGGACGAATCCAATGAAATTGAAGTTGGCTCCCTGATTATTCATCCGGATGCCTACGTGGTTTCCAAGCGCGGTGAGACGATTGAATTAACACACCGTGAATTTGAGCTTCTTCACTATTTGGCCAAGCATATTGGACAAGTCATGACGAGGGAGCATCTACTCCAGACCGTATGGGGCTATGATTATTATGGTGATGTCCGCACAGTGGACGTAACCGTAAGGAGACTGCGGGAGAAAATTGAGGATAATCCAAGCCACCCGACATGGATCGTGACAAGAAGAGGGGTCGGTTATTACTTGCGGAATCCTGAACAGGAGTAAAAGGGTACATGGAAAAGGTTGGTTTTTTCGGTCCATTCATTTGAAGTTTGTGATCATATATGTTCTTCTCATCCTGGTAGCCATGCAGATTATCGGGGTCTACTTTGTCAGGCAGCTGGAATCGACCTTACAGGAAAATTTCAAAGATGCCATTCAGGAGAGGGTCAATCTTCTTAGCTATTATGTGGAGGAACAAATGACCAAGGTAAGGCTTCCTGATGAGGAAACCCCATCCCAGGAGGAAGATATCAGAAGGCTATTAAGTGATTACAACTCGGCGGATATATCCGAAGTCCGTGTGGTTGATGAATCACTGAAAATACTTGGCACCTCCGATCCTGATAATCAGGGTGTTGTCGGGGGAGGTCTACTGACAATCTGATCAAGATGGCCATAGCCACCAGGGAGCCGGTAACGGAGGATCTGGTTGAGCAGGGACAACGGATATGGGTTCTCGTCACACCTATTAAAAATAACGGAGAAGTCAATGGAGCCATCTATCTGGTTGCAAAAATCGAGAACATCTATGAACAGATGAGGGAGATTAATAATATTTTCACTACCGGTATAGCCATTGCGTTAGCTATCACAGCGATCCTGGGCATACTTCTTGCCCAGACGGTGACACGCCCGATTTCAGATATGCGGAAACAGGCACTTGCCATGGCAAAAGGGAACTTCTCCCGAAAGGTTAAGGTTTATGGGTATGACGAAATTGGCCAGCTGGCCATTACCTTTAACAGTTTAACAAAGAAACTTCAGGAAGCTCATGCTACAACAGAAGGCGAACGGCGAAAATTATCCTCCGTTCTTTCCTATATGACCGATGGAGTTATTGCAACCGACCGCAAAGGGCGTGTTATTTTGATTAACGAGCCTGCAGCAAAAATGCTGAATGTTTCACGTGAAACGGTCCTGTCTTCCCCAATTGTTTCCCTGCTTGGTCTTGAAGAGGATTATAACTTTGAAGAGCTATTAAACGAGCGGGATTCGGTCATCCTGGATTACAGCAGCAAGTCGAAAACACTGATTCTCCGCGCTAACTTTTCGGTTATCCAAAAAGAAACTGGCTTTGTTAACGGCTTAATTACCGTTTTGCATGATATCACCGAGCAGGAGAAAATTGACATGGAACGCCGCGAATTTGTGGCGAATGTATCTCATGAACTCAGGACGCCGCTGACCACGATGAGAAGCTATCTGGAGGCTCTTGCGGAAGGCGCCTGGAGAGATGAGGAGATTGCCCCAAACTTCCTGGATGTCACCCAAAATGAAACAGAGCGGATGATCCGCCTGGTCAATGATCTGCTGCAGCTGTCTAAAATGGACAGCAAGGATTACCGCTTGACCAAGGACTGGACTGATTTCATTTTCTTCTATAATAGAATTATAGACCGTTTTGAAATGACGAAGCAGCAGAATGTTACGTTTGAAAGAAAGCTTCCGGACCATTCGGCTTTTGTGGAAATAGATGAAGACAAGCTCACCCAGGTGCTGGACAATATCATTTCAAACGCGCTTAAATACTCTCCGGAAGGCGGAAAGGTTACGTTCAGCATTGAGGAAAAAGATGAATTTATTGTTGTCAGCGTTTCAGACCAGGGTGTGGGGATACCGAAAGAAAATATTGATCAGATTTTTGAGCGTTTTTACCGGGTGGATAAAGCCAGGACAAGAAAGCTTGGCGGAACAGGCCTCGGATTGGCCATTGCGAAAGAAATGGTGGAAGCGCATGGCGGGAAAATTTGGGCAGCGAGTACAGAAGGGAAAGGGACAACGATTTCATTTAGCCTTCCATATGTTCGCTCGGAAGAGGATGATTGGGAATGAGTTATGAAAATATAAAAACCATCATACTGACCATTCTAGTAGTGACAAGCGCTCTCCTGACCTGGAATCTTTGGACCTACCAGCCGAACTTTGAACGGATTGAAAAAGAATCAAATACCGTTCAGGAAGTAACAATAGCGGAAAAAAGAAGTGAATCAGATTGTGAGACCGGACACTCTCTTATTCCATCTCGGGGAAAAAAGACTTTTGGAACTGTCAGCCCCGGCGAAATTGATAAAGTCATGAAAGAAATCAGCGGTTGGAATTTTGCTGACTTTGAAAATATTACAGAGGAAGCGGGCATTCTCCATGATGAAGGAAAAGCTGTTCTTGCGTTTCCGGATTCTGTTCCGATTGAATTATACAAATCAGTAATTAAAATTGCTGACAAGAATCTGCCTGATTTTCAGTTTGACCATATTGTCATTGATACTAGGCAATTGGAGAAAAAGGATGGAATAGTCGATTTTGTTTCTTTGGATAACCGGCAGGTGTATAGGAGCCGTGTGCCTGTTTCCTTTATTCAGAATTTCAAAAGCCAATTCTTCAATTTATCCGAGTACAACCCTGAATATAAAGCCTATTTTGCTTATAAGCCATCTGATGAAAGAACGATCTATCTGCCTTCACAGGATACAAAAATGGCGAGATATCAGTATTTGGAGAAAAAATTGGACTCTGAACAATATAAAAATGCTTTATTCAGCGACCCAAGTGTAGTGCAGAAAAGCTTTCAGCAATCAGAGGATGAGTATAATGATACCTTAAGCTTATTGAGGGTAAACTCAGACAAAAATACCCTTCAATATATAAAACCGGCTGCCGGGGATAACCCGACTTTTGCTTCAGGCGACCTGCTGAAAAGGAGCATTGATTATATTAACGGACATTCGGGATGGACAGACAATTACCAATTTGCGGAGATTGATGAGCTGAATCATAGAGTGGTATTCAGGATGTATGATTCTTCAGGTTATCCAATTTTCAGTGATGATCCGAAAATATCCGAAATCCGCCAGACTTGGGGGCAAAATGAGATTTATGAATATTATCGGAGCAATTTTCAGCTTGGTCTGAGTGCTGAACCCCCTCAGAAGTATCTCTAAGTTCCGGAACCCGCGTTTTGGAATACTTGTTAGGTCTGGAAGGGTTTGAGCCGGAATTACTGGAGAATGTAAAGCTGGGATATAAAATGATGCTGGTCAAGGAAGCTCAGACCACCTTCATCCGTCTGGAGCCTTCCTGGTATTACCGGTATGAAGGAACTTGGAAAAGCATTTCGCTTGATGAGACAGGGGGCATGAATAATGGATTGGAGTAAGATCAAAACAATCTTTATTTTAACCTTCCTGGTCCTGGATATTTATTTGATGTATGAGTTTTTCAAATTGAAGGAGGCCAGTGAATTTGAACCGATTGCACAGGCCACCCTGGAAAAACAGCTTAAGGATGCTGATATCACCTTTGATGAGCCCCTGCCGAAAAGCAACCCGAAAGACCGGTATTTGAGGGCTAAGCCGGTTGAATTTGATATTGAAGATCTTGAAGGAGATACAAGGCTGGAGGGCCAGGAAATTACGATTACAGAGGGGACTACTCTAAATTCAGTCCTGGACGAATCGATCAAGATCAGTGATAAATTCAGTCCTTCCGAATTATCTGCCTTTATCAAAAACAGGGTGTTATTCGGTGACCAATACCGCTTCTGGGAAAAACCAGAAAACAGTAATAGAATCACGTATTATCAGGAATTTGAAGGCAAGATGTTTTATATGAATTTAAATGGCGAGCTTACATTTTATTTGAATGATGAAAATGAAATTGTCTCTTATAAGCAGACGCTCCTGACAAAGATTGAGTCGAAGGAAGAAAGTGAAAAAGTTATTCAGCCGATAAAGGCCGTTGAAACACTTTACAAGAACGGCTCACTGCAGCCGAAGTCAAAAGTTACAAATGTAGAGCTTGGTTATTTTACCTTTGTGCATTTGAGCTCTTCGCAATTGTTAACGCCTGCCTGGCGATTTGTCATTAATGACGAGGAGAATTTATTTGTTGATGCCTTTGAGGGGAAAATCATTAAGCTGAACAACGAAGAGAAAAATAGTGGAGTGAGGAGAACATGTCTTTACAATTCAGCGTTCTCGCGAGCGGCAGTACTGGGAATGCAATCTTTGTCGAGACGGAGGAACATTCCTTTCTGGTTGATGCCGGATTAAGCGGAAAGCAAATGGAAGGTTTATTTCAGCATATTGGCCGGGACATCGGCAAGCTATCAGGGATACTGGTGACCCATGAGCATAGTGACCATATTAAGGGTGTCGGGATTCTTGCCCGGAAGTATAACCTGCCGATCTATGCGAATGAAAAAACATGGCTGGCCATGGACGGACTGATTGGACAAGTCCCGGTTGACCAGAAGTTCCATTTTGATATGGAAACGGTGAAAACATTTGGATCCCTTGATATTGAATCCTTCGGGGTTTCCCATGATGCAGCCGACCCGATGTTTTATGTGTTCCATCATAATGGGAAAAAGCTTGTGCTGATCACCGATACAGGCTATGTCAGCGACCGCATGAAAGGTCTGATTTCCAATGCGGAGGCTTATGTATTTGAAAGCAATCATGATGTCCAGATGCTTCGTATGGGCCGCTACCCGTGGAATATTAAGAGAAGGATCTTAAGCGATGTCGGCCATGTATCCAATGAGGATGCCGCCCTTGCGATGAGTGAAGTGGCGGGCGACCGGACGAAGAGCTTTTATCTGGCTCATTTAAGCCAGGATAACAATATCAAGGATCTGGCGAGAATGTCCGTATCCCAGACACTTGAAAGCCGCGGAATCCTTGTCGGCGAACAATTCGACCTTTATGATACAGATCCAAAGGTTCCGACAATCCTAACGGCAGTTTAATAAAAATATAAAGAGGAATACACAGAGAGACAGCCGTTTCCATGTATTCCTCTTTTTCTTTTTTGAAAAAATCTTAAAAAAGTATGAACAAAGTCGTAAGATTGCTGAAGCAGGTGCGTTTTTATTAGATTTTTGAAAACAGGAGAGTATAATATTGGGTATAAAGGAAGACTAAATTTTAGCATTTATATTTTAAAAGCCAGTGTTTTTGCAGATGAAAGAAAGGATGGGTGCAGTTTGGGCTATTATGATCAAGATCATCAGAACCGTTATAAAGGGCAAAAAGGCAACAAGGGCGGATATTTTCTGGCCAGCCTTGTTGGAGTCATATTAGGAGCCATCCTGGTCGTGGTTGCGGTGCCAAAGCTATCTGATTACAACGTGCTCCCTTATACGGTTGAACCGGATGAAGAGCTGCAGGATGAGGCAGCCGGGAATAACAATAACGCCAAAGTTCAGAATGTCTCACTTGATGTGACCACAGATGTAACCAAGGCGGTCGACAAAGCCGGGGATGCGGTCGTAAGCATTACGAACATCCAGACAGCCGGCTTTTGGTCGAATGAGGGAAATGGCAGTGCCGGCCAGCCAGCCGGAACAGGTTCCGGAGTTATTTATAAGAAGGAAGGAAATACAGCCTTCATCGTTACAAACCACCATGTGGTAGAAGGAGCTCAGGAGCTGGAGGTAAGTCTGCAGGATGGCACCAAGCTCCCGGCAAGACTGGTTGGCAGCGACATTTGGACGGATCTTGCTGTGCTTGAGGTAGAAGCAAAGGAAATTAAGACGGTTGCCGAATTCGGCGATTCTGAAAAACTGAAGCCAGGCGAACCAGTCATTGCGATCGGGAATCCTCTTGGACAGTTCTCAGGCTCTGTCACACAGGGAATTATTTCTGGCCTGGAGCGTGCCATCCCGGTTGATATCGATCAGAATGGAACAGTTGACTGGCAGGCTGAGGTACTGCAGACAGACGCCGCCATCAACCCGGGTAACAGCGGCGGGGCTTTAGTTAATATCAGCGGACAGCTGATTGGCATCAACTCCATGAAAATCGCTGAGAGTGCGGTAGAAGGAATTGGATTGGCGATTCCGATTAACTACGCACGCCCAGTCATTGATGACCTCGAAAAGTTCGGAGAGGTAAAACGTCCGTATATGGGCGTACAACTGGCATCGGTCAATGAGATTCCTGGCTACTACCAGCAGGAAGCGCTAAAACTGCCTAAGGATGTTAAATCTGGTGTGGCCATCACTTCAGTTGAACCGAACTCTCCAGCTGCACAGGCAGGACTGAAGGAAATGGATGTCATCGTCGAGATGGATGGACAAGAAATCAATGACATCATCGAATTGCGCCAGCATTTGTATACGAAGAAATCGGTAGGCGACCAGATGAAAATTAAGTTTTACCGCGACGGGAAAACTCAGGAAGTAACCATGAAGCTGAGCGGCGAGACATTATAATGGAACGACTAAATGGGAAAGCGGAAATCGCTTTCCTGTTTTTTATTGTTTTGTTAAGATGAGATGTGGATAACTTATATGTATACGAGAAAATAAAAATTATCCACAGATCGGATAAAAAAACAGGCTTCCAGCCTAAAAAGGAGCATGCTGAAAATGATTTACTGCTGTGACGAACACGTTGATCTGGCAATAGATATAGTGGTTGATGAGTACGAAACATTCCCGCAATTAACAAAACTTGAAGAGGATAAAAAGTTATCAACAACCTGTGAATATTGTCAAAATAACGCAATATATGTTGTAGCGAACGAATGATCCCATACAAGATGTGGATGAAAAATGTGGACATGTGGATAACTTCTGTGGATATCTTGTTTGTAAAGTGAGGACATGCTGTGAATATCTCAATTATTACGGTCGGAAAACTAAAAGAAAAATACCTGAAGCAAGGAATTGACGAATATCTAAAAAGACTGTCAGCCTATGCCAAAATGGATATCATCGAGGTTCCTGACGAAAAAGCCCCTGAAGAACTAAGTGAAACGGAAATGATTCAGGTAAAGCAAAAAGAGGGTGAGAGGATCCTGGCGAAGATCCATCCGGATGCTCATGTTATAGCACTAGCTATCGAAGGGAAAATGAAATCATCGGAAGAGTTGGCTGACAATCTTGATAAATTAGCTACGTATGGGAAAAGCAAAATTGCATTTGTCATTGGCGGGTCTCTTGGATTGAGCCAGGAGGTTTTGCAGCGGGCGGATGATAAGCTTTCTTTTTCGAAGATGACGTTTCCGCATCAGTTGATGAAGCTTATCTTGCTGGAGCAGGTTTATCGGGCGTTTCGGATTAATCGGGGGGAACCGTACCATAAGTAAGCAAGGTTTATTAGAAGTTTAAGCCGGCCAATGAAAATCCCCTCATCTAATAAAGTGAGGGGGATTTAAGTTTTTTCTACTTATTTAATCGCTTTGCTTACTTTTAACTTCTTCCCTTTGATGGTCGCATTTTCCATGGCTTGTAAAACTAATGAGCCTTTTCCATTCAGAATATCAACATAAGACATTTGATCATGGATGGTGATAATGCCGATATCATCTGCTGTGACTCCAGGGATTTTTGCGATCGTTCCGACAAAGTCAACAGCGCGGATTTTCTTCTTTTTCCCGCCGGTAAAATGGAGTTTCATAATACCTTGATTGATTCGGGCTGTTTTATTATTTCTTACAATACGCCTGTTGTTAAGTTTTTCTTCGAAAGCAGCTTTTCCACCAGCAACTTCAAGATGGCTGGGTGCTTCTCTAGCAGGTAGATCAAAGCCGATGTATCTTTCAATGGCTTTAATGAATTTTCCTTCAAAAGGTGTCGAAAACGTAATGGCCTTTCCTTTATTTCCAGCACGGCCTGTTCTTCCAGTTCGGTGTACATAGCTCTCTTTTTCCATAGGAACGTCATAGTTGATGACAAGTGTCACATTATCAATATCAATACCTCTGGCAGCTACATCAGTGGCCACGAGATAGCGGAAGTTCCCCAGTTTGAAACCTTCCATAACAGAGAATCGGTCTTCTTGCTCCAGCCCCCATGGAGTCTCTCACAAGGATATCCAGCTCTATCTAGTTCGCTATACACAGTATCAACGTGTTCTTTGGTTCGGCAGAAAATCAGGCAGCTGTCTGGATTTTCTACAACCGTGACGTCTTTAAGGAGTGAGATCTTTTCTTCATCTCTCACTTCAATTAAAGAATGTTCAATGGTATCGGCCGTCACCTTGGTCGATTCAATCTTAATCTGAATAGGATCTTTCATATATTTATGGCAAAGATTTTCAACATCTTTAGGCAGAGTTGCAGAAAAAACCATTGTTACTCGGTTTGAAGGCAGCTCTTTGATGATCGCTTCCACTTCATCGATGAAACCTCTATTAAGCATCTCATCAGCTTCATCTATGATAAGATACTTTATTTGATCCAAAATCAAGGTTTCTCGTTCAATATGGTCCATGACTCGTCCAGGGGTGCCAACGACTACATGAGTTTTTTGTTTCAATTCATCCTTTTGTTTCGAAAAAGGTTCTTTTCCATAAACGGCTACAGCTTTAATGCGTTTAAACCTTCCGATATTCGTAATATCTTCGCAGACTTGAACCGCAAGCTCCCTAGTTGGCGTAAGAATTAAGGCCTGTGGTTTTTTTCTTCCCATTCAACCATATCGGAAACAGGAATACCAAAGGAGGCAGTCTTTCCACTTCCTGTTTGAGCTTTTACGACAAGATCTTGATTTTTCATTGCTAATGGAATGACTTCACTTTGAACTTCTGTTGGGGTTTCGTATTTTAACACAGCTAGTGCTCTTTTTATTTCTTCGCTTACATGAAAATCCGCAAAACTTCTTTTATTCATTTTTAAACCTCGTTTTTTGTTTTTTCATCATATGTATAGAATTCTCTCCAAGAATTATTATATGCATTTTCTGAATATGGTTCATTATACTTGAAAAGTGCGGACAAAACGGCTTTTATTTTAAATTTTAAAAAGTAACAGATAAGGATGCGTTATTGACCTCAGATAACTTGAGGGAAAAAGATAATGAACAATACAATGCTTCTTTTTACAATAGTAATAAAAAATAACTCTGTTCTTTTAGGTAAGCCCAAAAACCTCTTTAGATATATTACGGAGAACCTTATCACCAATAGTGTTAAAACAAAAAGTTAAACTTGTCCTGGATAAACCCTTATTATATAGAAGTTTACAAAAATAAGGATACCGTTATTACGGTATCCTCATAAATTCAATTCATAGAAGAATTTTTAATAAGTTGTGCTAAATAAACCAGCCCTTCTTCTAGTTGATCCATTGAAGCATATGAATAGGAAATGCGAAGGTGCTGATCATCATTATTATCATACACACTACCTGGATTTAATAAAATTCCTTCTCGAAGGGCTGCGTTAAATAGCTTTCGGGTGGAAACACCTGTTAGTAATTTAAGCCAGATATAAAATCCACCTTTTGGGGTCTTCCATGTTGCTATATCGGAAAAATATTTCTCTAAAATTTGAATGGTGAAATCCCTTCTGAATCTTAATTCCTCTTTCGTTTCCTTTAAGAAGCCCTCATACATACCACTACGAAGCCATTTGTCTACAGCATATTGTGATAAGGAACTTGAGCCATAATCTGTTTGCATCTTTATATCTGCCAAACGTTCAATAACAGGTTCGGGTCCTACAATCCAACCGATTCGTAAACCGGGGCTCAATGTTTTGGACATGCTTCCTATATACAGGACATTTCCTTGTGTATCATTAGCTTTCAAAGGATTTGGCGGAGGGTTTTCAAACCATAAATCGCCATAAACATCATCCTCGATGATAGGTAAAGACTCCCTTTGACAAACCTTTATTAATTCAAGCCGCCTTTTTTCAGGCATTAATGTGCCGGTTGGATTGTGAAAAGTGGGTATCGTATAGAGTATAGCCGCATGATGCTGCCGCTTCATACGCCCAATTGAGTCACTTTTAATTCCTTCTTTGTCAAGTGGAATACCCAATAAATTCATTCCAGCCGATTGGAAAACGTGTACGGAGTTTAAATAGGATGGTGATTCATGAAGTATTGTTGAGCCTCTTTTTAATACTCCAATGGAAATCAATTGAAGCGCTTGTAGTCCTCCAGAAACAATTAAAATCGATTCGGGGAAGCTTCAATTCCCTTTGTTCTTAAATATGCACTAACGGTTTTACGTAAAGATAGGCTCCCTTTAGACTCCATGTATCCAAGCGATAAAGACTGCTCAGTATCTATTTGCAGTATTTGCCCCATTTTTTTGCTGGGTAACAAGTCTGGTGAAAGTTCTCCTGTCCCAAGCCTAATCATAGCAGGGTCTGCTTCTGCTTTATTAATTTCTTGGATGATATTTATATTTGGTTTATGAATACCGGATTTTACATAACTAATCCAATCTGGAGGAGGAGTGGAAGCAAGCAGGCTCCATGTATTGTTAATCACCCTAGTACCGCTCCCAACCTTAGATTCAATTAGTCCATCGGCAGCCAGTTCTTCAAGTGCAGTTACAATGGTACTGCGATTTACTTGAAATCGTTTTGCTAAATTTCTTTGTGGTGGTATTTTAGTGCCTAATGTCCATTCACCGTTCATTATTTTGTTTTTCATAAAATCATATATTTGCTGATGTAAAGGAACAACAGAATTTTTTTCTGGCTTCCAATCTAATTCAGACATAGGCTATCTCCAATCATTTTTTAAAATTATACCAAATGGTTGGTTAGACTCCCATCCAAATGGTTGGAGACATATGACTCGTCCTTAGCTATTCTAGATAAGAATAGGGGGAATCAAAATGGAACCATTATTTCATGGGATGATATTGGCATTTGGATTAATCTTACCTTTAGGAGTTCAAAATGTATTTGTATTTAATCAAGGAGCGACACACAACAAATTCACCTATGCTTTACCTGCAATTATTACAGCAGGGGTTTGTGATACAATACTGATTTATTTGGCTGTTGCCGGGGTATCCATTATTGTTTTTAGTTTTGAATGGTTAAAGGTTTTGTTATTTTTTGTGGGATTCCTTTTCTTAGTTTATATGGGTTGGATTATGTGGAAAAACACACCCGAAATAAACGCTAATCAAGAACAAAACCGTTTTTCTGCACGTCGTCAGGTTACTTTTGCCGCTTCTGTCTCATTACTTAATCCTCATGCTATTATGGATACTATTGGAGTTATAGGAACTAGTTCATTGGCTTATACAGGATATGAGAAATGGGTGTTTAGCGTGGCTTGTATAATGATTTCCTGGATCTGGTTCTTTTTCTTAGCAATTTCTGGAAGGAAAATTGGTCAATTTGATAAAAATGGTAAGTTCTTAAAATATATGAATCAAGTTTCCGCTCTTATTATATGGGCTATGGCTATTTATATGGGATATCAACTGTACTCATTATTAAGTTAGCATGAACTTTAGGAAGCTTTACCATAAATGCAAAGTGAACCGTATTATAAGCAGCTTTTAAATCCAATTAGTTACATGGTGGTCTTCCTTGATGTTTCATAACAGTTAGAACAAGATTATACTAATTTGTAATATGCTATATAAAAAGGGGGTCATAAAGTGAGGCAACTTTATATAAAGCAGAAGGTGTTTAGTCTTAGTGGCAAATTTACAGTAAAGGATGAGCAGGAGAACGATGTATATTATGTAGAGGGAAGTTTTATGCAAATTCCAAAGACATTCTCTGTTATGAATACAGCAAGAGATGAAATAGCTCTCATTACGAAAAAGGTGTTCAGCTTTTTACCGAAATTTTTTGTTGAGGTAAATGGCCGAGAGGTGCTGACGATTAAGAAGGAGTTATCCTTCTTTAAAGCACGATATACGATTGATGCGGCAGGGATTGAAGTACATGGTAATTGGTGGGATATGGACTTTCAGGTATTACAGCATGGCGAAGTTGCAGGGAAAGTGAGCAAGGAGTGGTTTACTTGGGGCGACAGCTACAAGGTTCAAATTTTAGATGAAGAGATGGAAGCTATCATAATTGCACTCGTTGTTGCAATTGATTGTGTGAAGGCCGACCAGGCAGCTGCTTCCTCCGCAGCGACACCATAACGTGGGAATAAATAATAAAAGGCAGAAGAATTAAAAAAAGTCCGGTGAACCATACACAAGAAATAACAATAAAAAAGTGCCCAACCCAGATGTTATAAAGGGAAAAGGCACTTTTCCTACTTTTTTATTTCTCTTTCTAATAAACCTCCCGATCCTCAGCCACTTTCAATACTC
The DNA here is from genome assembly GCF_023516215.1 of Cytobacillus pseudoceanisediminis. Lineage (NCBI taxonomy): Bacteria > Bacillati > Bacillota > Bacilli > Caryophanales > Bacillaceae > Cytobacillus > Cytobacillus pseudoceanisediminis. The sequence continues at coordinate 4,195,786 of NZ_CP097349.1, forward strand.
TTCCAGGAGAAAGATCATTATTAGTTCTTGTTCGCTGCAACCGTTCTTCAAAGTAAGCATTCAACTAAGGGTCAGTACAAATTTTTGTCCTCTGGTCATAAGAGTCCGGTACGTATTGCGTATAATTTGATCAGCTGCTGCTTGCGCTTTCTCAGAGTCCATTTTTGCTAGAGTTTTAATGCCACTTAAAGATTGATCTGTCTTGGCATGTGGATTACCTTGCCACTCTCATTTGTTAAGTCGGAATCAATGATGACACAGCATATTTAAACAATTCAAAAGGAACTTTTTACACTATTTCATGCCAAAATTCCTATTCAACTAAGTGCCAGAGTCCTTTAAGATGGAAATAGAAGAAAATGGAATTTATAATACGGAGCTGATTCTGTTGAAAATTCTTGAAGTAGATTCCTTGCTTGCAGGAATCCGTGAAACCAGCAATCAATTATCGATTCTTAAGGAGCAGGTAAATCAAGTTCAGTTGTCCATCCAGGAGCTGGTGTCTCTTGAAGATGCGTTCAAAGGACAGGGCGGCCAGGCCATACGCGCTTTTTATCAGGAATGCCACCAGCCATTCTTGCAATTCCTTGAATCCTGGATTGAGGAGTATCGATCCTATTTAAAGAGTTTCATAGGTTCATTGAGTAGTCTTGAACCCTCCCCTTCAGGCTTTATCCGCCAGGAATTTCTGGAGCATGAACTCAAACAGGGGCTGAGAACCACTCTGCAGATTACTGCTGAGCTGACACAGGAAGCGAATAACATCATGAAGTCCGTAAGCGATATTGTTGCGCTTCCGCGGCTGGAGGATGGCCGCTTTATTCAGGCAACAAAGAGCGCTGAGGACTCAAGCCGCGAAACCGTTGAGAAATTGGAGGACTTCGACCATCGGGAAACGGCTGCACTGGACCCTCTCCTGCAAGATCTATCCCTCATGAACCAATACATCCAAAAAGTCGCGGGCTTGTTTCAAAGCGGCATCTTATCTGTGGCCCAATACCAGCCTGAATCTCTCAACTGGAAGGATTTCCACGAGGAAATATCGAATCCCAATCCAGAAAGCGGGCAAAGTATTCTTCAAGATATAGCTGAAGGAGCCATTGAGGGGGCATCCAAGGCTGTAGGGGACACATGGGAAGGGCTGAAGTCGACCTATGAGCTGGGCAGAACCATCCTGGGACCATTTAGTCCGCTGTATTTAGGAAGTGAATTGCTGTTTAACCGTGACCAGCTGCTCGAAAACCAAAGGAAGCACCAGGAATTTTACTTAGGCATTATAAATGACCCTATAGTAAAAGTGCGCCGGGCTTTAGATATGCCGAAATATATATGGTCCGCTGTCACCACCGCCTGGGAGCGGGATGTCGTATATGGGGATGCCAAAAGCCGGACAGCCTTCTTTACCTATGGCCTGACTTCCCTGGGAATTGGCATTCTTGGGGATAAGGGGATTGGGAAAGCTGGAACCATTGCTAAGACGGTTGGCCAGGCTGGTAAAGGAGAGAAGGCACTTTCTATTTACACGCCGGTTCAGACACCGGCCATGGCTGGAGGGAGACTGGCTCAGGGGCCTGTGCCTTATAATGTTATTAATGATCCGTTGACGAAGATTAAGACGGTGACTGATGATGTGTTTGGGATTAAGGGTACGGGCAAAGCTGCGGGGCTAAAATCAAGAAAATTATCTTCTGAACAAATTGAATTAGATTGGCTAGATGACAAGTATACTGCTGTAGAAGTAAAAGGAACAGTTAATGTTGGAGGAAAGAAAGTAGATGTATCAAGAAGAGTGTACCAAATTGAGATTGATAAAAATTATGTACCTAATAATCCGAAGGCACTAGGAAAGTCGAATGGAGAATTAATGGAAAAGGGAAATCCCCATATATTGTAAAAGACGGAGTGGAAAGTAAAGTTGAATTACACCATTTAGTTCAAAAAGAACCTGGTGGAATGGTTGAAATTGCGGAGTTAACTCATGATAAATACGATTCGACGCTACATGGTTTAGTTGAAAATGGAAAAAGTTTTAGGAATAATCCAGAACTCGAAAAAATGTATAATAACTTTAGAAGTAACTATTGGAAAATGCGTGCTAGTGAGTAATAGGAGTGAGTTTAATTGATGAATGAAAGAATTATAAAGATGATCGAAAAATATGGTGAAGAAGATGATTTTTTTGGAGAAGTATCAGAAGAATATATTAATAAGGCTGAAGAAAGACTTAAAGTTAAATTTCCTCGAAGTTACCGCAATTTTATAAAAAAATATGGTTCGGGAGGAATATGTGGAGTGGAGCTTGAAGGTGTTCAGGGGAATTTAGGAGCATCTGTAGTTAATGCAACAGAGAGATGGAGAAAATTAGGGTTGGGTTTGAACTTAATTGTTTTAGAGGACTCGGGAGAATTTGTTAGATGTATGTATAGTGCAGATATTAAAGATGACAGAGTATTTAGTTGGGAAAGGGCGGGGACAGATTTACACCCAAGGTATAATACATTTGACGACTATGTAATAGACATATTTCAAGAAGGAATTGATAACTGGTAAAAAAACAATGAGGTGAATCCAAGGGATACTTATTAATCAATTGCACTTGATGTCAACTGGGACTGAACCCGTTTTCGGTACAGTAATGAAAGCACCTTTAACCAGCTACCAAAAATTAATAAAATAATAGGTATAGGATTTAAGGAATTGAATCTATCTAATTTTATAAAGGAATTCACAGGTGGGCTACAGGAGATGTTGGCTCACCTTTTGTTCTGTTAGGGAACTTAAAAGGGTCTATGATGACATGCCGAATTCTCTTTGCTTCGTAGCGGGATGTCGTAAATGGAGACGCCAAAAGCCGGACAGCCTTCTTTACCTATGGCCTGACTTCAATTGGGATTGGTATTCTTGGGGATAAGGGGATAGGAAAGCCAGGCACGATAGCCAAGACGGTTGGCCAGGCTGGTAAAGGAGAGAAGACACTTCCGATTTACAAGCCGGTTCAGACACCAGCAGTGGCTGGAGGACTGGCTCAGGGGTCGTTCCCATATAATGTTCTTTATGATCCTTTAACGAAGATCAAGAGGGTGACAGAGAAAGTATTTGGAGTTAAGGGTAAAAATCACTCTATTTATATTGACCAAATTGATTATGGAGCTTATTTGAAAAAGAACAAAGGTGAACCACCAAGTGATATGTATGATCCTCATGCCCATCATATTGTATTAAGAAAGGAAATGGGAAAGCTCAACAGGAATTAGTATAAAGAAGGACAGGAAATATTAAAAGAATATGACATTGATCCAATTTTGGGGCTTGAAAACCTGGTATGGGCACCAAATAGAGTCAAGGGTCAACATGGAATTGAAGCACTTAGGAATGGGCTACCAATGACGAATATACTGTGATTAATAATCATAAAGACTAGGTAACGCTAGGCATCAAAGCGAGCCAAGGATTCAAGCCGCGAAACGTTGAGAAACTGTATGACTTCGACCATCGGAAAACGGCTGCACTGGACCCTCTCCTGCATGATTTATCCCTCATGAACCAGTACCTCCAAAAAATGGCGGTCATATTCCAAAGCGGCAACTTATCTCTAACCCATTATCAGCCAAAAACTCTTTCCTGGAAGGATTTCCATGAGGAAATATCGAATCCCAATCCAGAAAGCGAGCAAAGTATCCTTCATGATATGGCTGAAGGAGTCATCGAGGGTGCATCCAAAGCTATAGAAGATACATGGGAAGGACTGAAGTCAACCTATGAGCTGGGACGGACCATCATGGGGCCGTTCAGTCCGTTGTTTTTGGGCAATGAATTTCTGTTTAACCGTGACCAGCTTCTTGAAAACCAAAGGAAGCATCGGGAATTTTATTTAGGCATTTTAAATGACCCCATAGGAAAAGCACGCCAGGCTCTGGATATGCCGAAATATATATGGTCCGCTGTCTCAAGTGCCTGGGAGCGAGATGTCATAAATGGTAGTGCCAAGAGCCGGACAGCCTTCTTTACCTATGGCCTGACTTCCCTGGGAATTGGCATTCTTGGGGATAAGGGGATTGGGAAAGCTGGAACCATTGCTAAGACAGTTGGCCAGGCTGGTAAAGGAGAGAAGGCACTTTCTATTTACACGCCGGTTCAGACACCGGCCATGGCTGGAGGGAGACTGGCTCAGGGGCCTGTGCCGTATAATGTTCTTAATGATCCGTTTACGAAGATTAAGGCGGTGACTGATGATGTGTTTGGGGTTAAGGGTACGGGTAAAAGTAATTTAGAAGTCCAATTTACCAAAGAACAACTTGCCACTAAACCGTCATATTCGCCTGCCCCGGATAAATGGACAAAGAAAGGCGGTAAAGTGACAATTGATGAAGATGGCACTTGGGTGTATACAAATAAAAAGGGACAGACTGTAAGGTATCCTGATGGTTATCCAGACTTCACTGAATATGCACATCCAACTGTTAAGCCGGTAGAAATTGAAATTGCAAATCCAACCAATCGTCCATTGGATTATAAAAATGCTAATGTAGAGGCAGGATTAAGTAAAGATTCTGATCCTCCTGTGCCCGCATTAGATAAGCCACCTGTGGGATATATCTGGCATCATCATCAAAATGGGAAAACGATGATTCTAGTAGATAAAGATATTCATAGACAATTTACTCATACGGGAGGAGTATCGACAGTTAATGGAAAAAAATAAGGGAGGATATAAAAATGGTCAAAATTGAAGGTTCTCATAAGAAACTTACTATAGAAGAAATTAAACAGTTTGAAATAGATAATGGTGTGAAATTAACAGAAAAATACACTGAATTTTTACTTAAATGGAATGGTGGATACCCGAAAGAAAGTATATTTACTATTTCAGATAAAATGGGAAAAAGTGTTTTGAATGTATTTAATGGTATAGGTGAAATGTACGATAATCTAGAAAAAGTTATAGATATATACGAATATAGGCTTGCTAAAGGCTTTATACCAATAGCAGATGATCCAGTAGGCAATGTTATATGCTTAGGTACGGAGGAACCTTTTTACGACAAGATTTATTTTTGGGATCATGAACAGGAACCTGAAGACCCAGATGATATGAGTAATATGTATTTTTTAGCAAATGATATTGATGAATTTTTAGATAATTTATATGAGGACACAGAAGAATAAAAAGAAGTATTAACATGAAGAACATTATACAGTTATTTTAAAGCACTTGATTGTTTAATAGGCAACAAGTGCTTTTGGTGAGAAATTTATGCTTTTGGACAACATAAAAAATGCTTATGAAATTCATAACTCATGATGGTTGTACTATCACAGTAATATATTTAATACTTCCTTTGTGAAAGAAGTACGATAAAAAGACGAGATGACATTTTAGAGCCCGAAAGCCTTGTTTGATGCTAAGGGTGCTAATAAAGATATTAAGAATTAAAGTGCAGCCATATTCTCTCTTTACTCAGTGGCACTCGCTTTCCAAGGGGCATCCGGAATAGAGATATGCCTGAGCCCACCTTACTGCCTATATACATTTCCAGAGTTCAGGCACCTGTGTAGTAATTCTAATTTAACGAAACTTTACGAAAAAGTAACAGCACCCCCTAATATAATGGAGAGGTGCTGTTTTGTAATTGCCTACATGTATTGTCTGTATCATTGTCCTTAGAGTTGAATTATTTCTAACCCTAATACTCCCCTCTAATTACAAAAAACGACCCCCGAATAACCCCCGCCAATTTAGACTTCCGCCTGGCAAACTTAAACTTCCCTTCTAATTCCTTTGGTATTTCCATTCCCTCAGAAAGTTTAAAACCAACAGCACGTTTCTTGGGGTCATCAACCGTATACATGACGTTGACACTAAGGCCATCCTCATAAAAGACGTAGGTCCATTTAATATTTTCGACTTGAAATTGGGAAGTTTCTAAAGGTTTGGCTGCAAACTCTATATCCCGTTCTTTTTTCAAGATATGGTTTACATAATCAAGGGTTTCCTGGCTTTCGCTGGCAGGTACAACGGTAAATTCATGCTTATATTTAGTCATGAAGTAACGGGCCTCATTTGCACGCAAACCAGCAAGGGCTTCCGCTGCCGGTGAAGACTCTAGACCAGCTGCAGACACATTTTTGAAATCAACAATATAGGACATTTTCATCCCGCCTTTTATTTCCTATTTCCTAACAACAGGAATCCACATTTCACCAAATACTAAGCCATTTCGCTGGCCCATTTCAACCGCTGCATTGGGCCCGCCAACATAGGCAACATTTGTTGCTTCCGGCAAGACTTGACCAAAGGCCATGCCGGTAAGCATATTGCTCAACATTTCAGCTGTCTCGGCTTCCCCTTTAACAACGATGTATTCTCCTTTAGGGAATTGGATCAGTCTGGATGCTTCTGGGAGCGACTCCTCTGTCATGACGCCGGCATAATGCATCATCTTGTTATTCACCGCTTCGTTCACGGTAAAAATGTAATCATTTGCGGCAATAGCTTTTAATTTATCAAGCCTGCCATCCTGTTTAACTGCCTGCCAAAAATCCGCCTTTTCCTTATTGATGCCGGCATAGTCTGTGTAATCGCTCTTCAGTTCAGTTCCGATGCCTAAAACCGTAAAGCCTTCTTTTTCTTCCAGAGTATAATCTGCCATAATCAAAACCTTCCTTCTCTAAAAATTGATCAAATGATTTATCTTTTCACTTGATGAGTTTATAATAACTTTAAATCATGTCAAAAAATGATACTGTTTAGGAGGTCCCCATGAAAAAAGTTGAACGGATTAATGTGATGATGCGGTATATCAATAACCGCGCCCACTTTACTATTTCTGAAATCATGCGGGAATTTAACATCTCCCGTTCAACGGCTATTAGAGATATTCGGGAAATTGAAGCCATGGGGATGCCGCTTGTCGCTGAAGTTGGCAGGGATGGGGGTTATTTTGTCATGAACAATTCTGTCCTGCCCACTGTCCGCTTTACTGATAATGAAATCAAAGCACTGTTTATTGCCTTTATGGCTACAAGAAACCTTCAGCTCCCTTATCTAAAGAGCCGTCAGTCTTTAGCTGAAAAATTAATCGGCCTCATCTCAGAAGCCCAGCAGGAAGACATTGTTCTATTAAATAAAATCCTGCTGTTTGAAGGGACCAACCCCAATAATCCCGACCTGCTTGAACTGTCGGACCTCCCTCATCCGATGCTGGAGAAACTCATCCAAACCCTTCTTTTGGATAGATATTTATTGATTACCATTAACGAAGAGAAGGAAATCAGGTCTTATCCCATTTATCTCTTGCACCTTTATCGTGAAAAAAGCATCTGGCTGATTGAAGGCTTTGACTTAAAGGAAGGAAAGAAACAAATTTTCCCCGTGGACAATCTCACCAGCGTCGAACCATATCCTGTGAACAAAAGAGTAAGCAGAAAAAATATTATAGAAAAAATAAGCAAGCAGGAGGAAGTAATCAATCTTGTCCTTGAACTCGGTCCACAGGCGATTGCCCAGTTCAAAAAATACCATCCTTTAAAAGTATCCATTTCTTATACAAATCCTTACCAAACGACAGCCGTTCTAAAGACTTTTATCAATGTCAATAATTCAGAAGAACTGACCGAAATGACCAATTGGCTGCTTTTCCTCGGAGGGGATATCAAGGTCAGGGAGATGCCGGAAGAAATCTTAGAAGGTTTACAAGAGAGATTAGGCTTATTCTGCCCATAAGCAGAGCTAGTTAAAACCTTGCATTTGCCAGGTTTGCAGAACCCCTAATGCTCTTTAATTTTACATACAAGCCAGATGCTCCTCAAGGCGCTCCATTGTCTGTTCGGCACCTGGGGCGGCATATGTTTTCACCTTAATCAAATACAGCGGCAGTTTCTTCAACAATTGTGGTATACGTTTTGCCATCCAGATCCTCAAAGGCCGCTGTGGCGAGAAAATGGGGAAATCCATCATGTTTGAAGACGATTCGCTTGGGTTTAACGACCTCAACAAAGACGTTGGTATTAGGAAAATCAACGCCATCAGGACCGTGCATGATAAACTGCCATGTACCGCCCGGTTTCATATCGAATGTTTGAGAAGTCAACGTAAAACCTTGAGGACCCCACCACTTTGACAGATGCTCTTCTTTCGTCCAAGAATCAAATACAAGATCAACAGGCGCATCAAATACGCGGGTCACTGTAATTTCACGGTCCCCTATTTGGGTTGTCATTTTGTTTGTTGAGTTGTTTTGGTTCATGTTGATCCCTCCAAGTTAAATTTGATTAAAACCATATCACTAATCCCTCTTGCCCATTAGCTATTCAGCCGCCATATTATTAATTTGCTAATCGTTTATCATTATCCTTCCGATAAACGGTGTGAGATTCTCCTGATTTAATTGTTAAATAGTCTTTGATAAGTTTAAGTGGCTTCTTACACTATTTCATCCTAAATGCAGCGTTATTAAGCAAGGTGTTTTAAGTATAAATAGAAAGGAGCAATTACTTCTCTCCTTTGATTAGGTCAGAAGTATTTTTGTATTTTAATATAGTATTTATTTGTGACTCTTTCCTGTTGTTAACATTGATATACAGCCATTTATTAAAATATTCCATTGTAATTATTAGTGGTATTTATTATTATAAATGAGTATTTTAGTACAAGATTAAGAATCTTTTTAACCAATATTTCTTGATATTTCAATATTTTCAACAAAGGAGGATATGGAGTGGCAAACAAAGAATTGAAGAGAGGCTTAGAATCACGTCACATTCAGATGATTGCTCTGGGTGGTACGATTGGTGTCGGCTTATTTATGGGATCAGCAAGCACCATTCAATGGACAGGACCGTCTGTGCTTCTTGCTTATATAACTGCAGGGATTTTTATCTACTTCATCATGCGTGCCATGGGGGAAATGTTGTATTTAGAGCCTAACACGGGGTCCTTTGCCACATTTGGCTATAAGTATATTCATCCATTGGCTGGGTATTTGACTGCCTGGAGCAACTGGTTTCAATGGGTAATAGTCGGGATGGCTGAAATTATTGCCGTCGGTGCCTACATGCAATACTGGTTTCCTGACTTGCCTGCGTGGATACCGGGTATCATTGCCATGGTGATGCTGGGAGCCGCGAATTTAATATCCGTTAAATCATTTGGTGAATTTGAATTTTGGTTTTCCTTGATTAAAGTTGTAACGATCATCTTAATGATCATTGCCGGTTTTGGGCTTATTTTCTTCGGAATTGGCAATGGAGGTGAGGCAATTGGTTTTTCTAATCTTTGGGAGCATGGCGGATTCTTTACAGGCGGATGGACAGGCTTTTTCTTTGCCCTATCCCTTGTAATTGGAGCGTATCAAGGCGTTGAACTAATTGGAATTACAGCAGGGGAAGCAAAAGACCCCAGGAAAACGCTTACGAGTGCAATTCAAAGTATCATTTGGCGGATTTTGATTTTCTATATAGGGGCTATTTTGGTGATTGTAACTGTATATCCTTGGGATCAGCTTCAATCGGTCGGAAGCCCATTTGTGGCTACTTTTGCAAAAGTAGGAATTACTGCGGCTGCAGGAATTATTAACTTTGTTGTTATTACAGCGGCGATGTCCGGCTGCAACAGCGGTATTTATAGTGCAGGTCGTATGCTTTATACGTTAGGAGTAAATGGGCAGGCACCTAAATTCTTTACGAAAATATCTTCTCAAGGTGTACCGATTGTCGGTACTATGGGTGTACTGATTGGTTTAGCGGTTGGTGTTGTTTTAAGCTATATTGCACCAGAAAATTTATTTGTCTATGTATACAGTGCAAGTGTTCTTCCAGGTATGGTTCCATGGTTTGTCATCTTAATCAGCCAAATTAAGTTTAGAAAAGCAAAAGGAGCTGAAATGGACAAGCATCCATTCAAAATGCCTTTTGCTCCTGTGACCAATTATTTAACCATCGCATTTTTATTGATGGTATTAGTGGGAATGTGGCTGAATGATGATACCCGGATCTCGCTGATCGCAGGTATTGTTTTTCTGGGAATTGTAACTTTAAGTTATTTCGCTTTTGGAATAGGAAAGCGTGTACCACGAGATTCTGGAGAAGATAAAGAAGCAGCTTAATAGAGAAGAATTCCTTCAGCATATTGAGCTGATATGCTCATTGAAAGAACATTAAACCAAAGATGATTCAACGTGCAATTCTGCAGATAAATTGATAAAAGCATTATAATTATTACCACCTTGATAGACTAAATGTCTCTTAAGGTGGTCTTTTTTATCTGCTCCTATTGGCGCTCGCGGATAATCTATGTGTCTAATGGAAGGCAGTGCCTCCCTCTAAAATAAGAACTCTTATCCCGCAATATCCTAAAGGTGTTCACATTGAAGGATTTTCATTTAGATCTGTGGAATTCTGTATTCAGAAAGCCAAATTTCAGGTTTCTCCCCCACAAACATCCGGGGAGGCACACAGGTAACGGAGAAAATTTATTTCAGGGGGATCACATGATCGAATTCAAAGAAATAGACCGGCATAATTTTTTTGATGTAATTGATTTGCGTGTAGCAGACGAGCAGAAATTGTTTGTAGCGCCGAATGTGTTTTCGCTTGCACAGGCAAAGGCATTTCCGGAGTGTATTTGTTTAGCGATCTATCAGGATGTTAGTGGGCTTTACGATGTATTGCATAGATTCTGACGATAAGGAATATTGGATATACCGCCTGATGATTGACGCGAAGCACCAGTCAAAAGGGTATGGAAAAGAGGCCATGGAGAAGCTGATCGAGCGGATTAAACAGGATCAAGAGCATAAGGTGATTTATTTAAGCTTTGAGCCAGAAAACAATCTGGCGAAGGGGTTGTATGAAAAATTGGGCTTTGAAGCCGATGGCCGGATAATTGATGGGGAAATCGTTTATAAGATAACGTATTAATCAAAAGAGCTCCTTCTGAGGGGCTTTTATTAATTCAGGCTTGCCGTTATTTTCATGGAGGTGAATCAATTGACAGGGGAGTTTAAAAAAAGAAAAAATGGATGGTATTGATCATTTCGGTCGGCTTGTTAATTGCTGGACTGCTCGATATTAAGTATCAAGGACTATTCTTTCAGCTATTGCCAGAATCTATTCAATCAAAGATAGCTGATATTTATTAAGCAAATAGAAAAGTCGGCCTTTAATAGGTTAAATGAAAGTAGTGTTGACAAAATGTCAACACTATTTGTATATTGATAGAAGCTGAACATGTTGGAAAGGAAAATGAGTATGGCAGATAAAAGCAATGAAATAGGCCAGCTGCTTAAGAGCTTACTGAAGGAGCGGTCTTTATCCATGAGGAAATTCAGTCAGATGACTGGAGTCGATACGGCGGTCATATCAAAAATTATTAATGGAAAACGAAAAGCGAACCCCGAGCATTTGGAGCGGTTTGCGGATTATTTTGGAGTATCAATCTCCCGGTTTTATGAGAGCGCAGGGTACCCTATAGATCCAAAGCAGACGGAACTGAATGAGTCGATTGGCTATATTCAGGCTGTTCTTGAATCCACAAGTTTAGTAGATAAAGAGTTTCGGCTGGAAGATGTGAAGCAGGAACTTGAAAAATACCAGCAGTTCTCTCAAACCAAGGAAGGGGCCAAAACCATTCAGTCCAAGTTTGAGGAGAAGGTGGAGAAAGTGGGGAGCATCGGTCCCTTTATTCATTATTTAAAGGACATGTACGGGAAATTCTCTATGCGGAGCGGGAATAAGCTGGAGCTTGCTATGATGGGCGGGGCACTCCTCTATTTTATCACGGCCGTTGACTGTATCCCGGATTATGTCTTTCCGGTCGGTTATATAGACGATGCACTGGTCATCAATTGGGTGATGAATGGACTGTCGCTGAAAAAATAAATTGCGGAAAATAAGTAGGATGGGAGAAAAAATGAGCAGACAAAATCGCTATAAAAGAAAAAGCAGAGTGCTTAAACTGACTGCAGCATTGCTGGCAGTGAGTGCGGCTGTGATCGGATACTTTGTCTATCAATACCAGGCGGGAATAAGCATGGCAGAACCGGTTGAACAGCAGGAATATGAGTTCCATGGGGAGAAAAGCCTCGACGATAAAATCAATGTACTTCTATTGGGAGTCGATGCACGGCCGGATGAGGGAAAATCCCGCACTGACTCCATCATGGTCGCCCAATACGATCCGAAGGAAGGGACAGCCAAGGTCATCTCGATCATGCGGGATATTTACACAGAAATTCCCGGATATAAGAACTACAAAATTAACACTGCCTTTTATCTGGGCGGACCGGAATTGCTGCGGGAAACCTTGAAAGATGACTTTGACTTGGATATTGAGTATTACGCCCTGATCGATTTTACAGGCTTCGAGAAAATGGTGGATGCTCTTGCCCCTGATGGCATTGAAATGGATGTTGAAAAAAGATGTCAGCTAATATCGGCGTGTCCCTTGAGCCCGGATTGCAAAGGCTGAACGGGAAGGAATTATTGGGATATGCCCGTTTTCGCAAGGATGCAGAGGCCGATTTCGGACGGGTAAGGCGCCAGCAGCAGGTCATCAATGCACTAAAGGACGAGTTTTTAAGTGTTAGTGGTGTGGTAAAGCTGCCGAAGCTGATAGGAACTGCTCAGCCCTATATTCAGACGAATCTTCAAGGCGCAGAACTTCTCGCTATCATGAAGGACGTCGCTATGCACAGGCCTGATAAGGTGGAAACACTGACCATTCCCATCCAGAATTCTTATACAGATGTAAGGTATGAGGGGGTAGGGCTGGCACTGGATATTGATTTTGAGACAAATAAAGAGGCAATCCGATCCTTTTTGGAGGGGGACTCCAGGAAATCAGGGATAGACGCATCCAGCGGGCAAAGAGATTGAGGAGAACTTCAACATGGGAAATACATATTTGAAACGGCTGGATAAATCGGTCTTGTTCATTATTTGTACATTTAGCATCATGAGTATCCTTTTTATTTACAGCAGCCAGGGGACCGGTCAGTACGGAGACCAGAACTTTGCGCTTAAGCAGGGAGTCAGCTATATGATTGGGTTCGTCCTGCTGATGGCTGTTGCTTATCTGGATGCAGACCAGCTGGAGAGAATTGCATGGCCCCTCTATCTTGTTTGTTTTGCGTCCATCGTTCTTTTGCCGCTTATGCCTCCTGCAGTGGCGCCGTCTATTTTAGGGGCGAAAAGATGGTATAGCCTCCCCTGCTTGGCTCTATACAGCCATCTGAGTTTTTTAAAATCGCTTTGCTTCTGTTAACATCCAGATTAGCTTACAAACACAATTTGCTTTACCAGGTGAGGACGGTTTGGACTGACCTCCTGCTGATTGGCAAAATCCTTCTGGCGACAATCATTCCATCCATCTTTGTCTATCAGCAGCCTGATACCGGCATGGTTGTTCTTTACTTGGCCGGCAGCGCCACCGTCCTCTTTCTGTCCGGCATTCAAAAGAAGATTCTAGCAGCCGCGTGCTTTTTCCGGCGGCAGGCACAGCCATCCTCATGTATGTCTACTTTCAGTATCCATCCGTCTTCTATGATCAGCTGATTCCGTTATTAAAGCCCCACCAGCAGGAGAGAATCCTGGGATGGCTTTCGCCAAGTGAATATGCAGATCATGCATATCAGACGAATAAAGCCATACTGGCGGTGGGAAGCGGGGAATTAAAGGGAAATGGATTTGGCGGCGGAACAGTCTATATTCCTGAAAAGCATACAGATTTCATCTTTGCCACCATTGCGGAAGAAGGCGGGTTTATAGCTGCTGCTGTTGTTCTCAGTTTATTCTTCGTCCTATTGTACCGGATGGCTGTAATCGGCGATCATGCGGAATCGCCCTTTGGTTTGTATATTTGCTCGGGGGCGATAGCGATGTATACCCTGCAAATCTTCCAAAACATCGGGATGACAATCGGGGTCATGCCAGTCAAAGGGATTTCACTGCCCTTATTGTCATATGGGGAAGCTCATTGCTGTCCAATATGATATTCATGGGTATCCTATTATCGATACGAAAGCCGTACCGGAAATATATGTTCGAAGCAAAATAGACGGCAAGCTTCTTTTGAGCTTGCTGTTTTTTTACTTGGATAACACTGAAAAAGAGCATTCCCGAAAAGGGCATGCTCCGCTAACCTGCCAAACTCCCTTCAGTAATTTCCTTCGCATGAACAAGTTTCCTATAAATAACCGCCAGGATCAATGCTGGTATCGTGCAAACCACCATCCCGATAAACGCGTATCTTGGTTCCATTTCATATAAATACCCGCCAAAAATCGTGAAGATGGCTGTGCTCCAGCTAAGAGCGAGTGCAGAGTATATTCCTTGTGTAATCGGCACCTGTTCATGGGGAACGTATTTGATTAAGTATTTCATAAAGGCATAGTGTGCCATGGCAAATGAAAAGGCATGAAGTGTTTGGGCAACCGTAAACATAATCACATGCGGAAAAGCAAATACGAGTATCCAGCGTGCGGTTGAGCCCAATGCTGCCAATGCCAGTAAAGAGCCGATTGAAAATTTGCGGAAAGTCCGGTCGGCAATGAAAAAGAATAGGATTTCTGCAATCACGGCAATGTTAATGATCAGGCCGATTAAATATTGGGGAGCCTGAATTTCCTGCAAATAAATATAGCCATAGTTGTAATAAGAAGCATGTGCTGCCTGCAGTAAAATGACTATGACGAGCACCAGGCCGAAGTGCTGGATGCTGAATAATTTCTTTATGGCGCCTTTTGTCTGGACGCTTTTGGGTTTTTCCGATAAAACGTCCGGCGTATTCATTAAACCGAGGCACAGAAATACGATCATGCCGAGCAGCAGAGCCCAGAATATGGCATCATCCCCAAATGCCCCTGTGAAGAAAGTCAGGATCATGCCGGATACAACGAATCCAATTGACCCCCATGAGCGGCTCTTTCCGTAATCTCTTAATTGCTTACTCTGTACAAGAATGCCTGCAGCACTATCCAATGCTGGCATCAGAGCAGGGTAAAAGAAGTGTAAAAACAGCGTAACCACCAGCAGGCTTGTAAAAGAATTGGCCGGGATATAGCAGAGAATGGCAATCAGTGTGCCGATTCCCATCCCGTTAAGCAGGGTTCTACTGCTGAATTTTCCTGATAAATAGGGAAAGGCAAAGAGTGTGGAAAGGCCCCGTACAGCCAAACCTAGACTCATGATCAAACTCGCTTGTGAAACGGTCATTCCTTTTATATGGATCAGCCACCCTGTCCAATAGGGCAGAAAAACACCCCAGGTCATAAAGAAACTGAAAAACTGTCTGCCCATCCAGCTCTGTGTATTCATTAAATATCCCTCCGATATTTGCATGATATCAGGAAGATTCGTACAATAATATGAGATATCTCATATTTCGGGGTGGAGAATGGAAATTTATAATCAGGAAAAAAGGCAGCATTACCTGGAGCAGTACTCCATTTCGCATTTATTTTCTTTTCAGGTTGAGGAGTTTATGGAAGTACGCGAATATAAGCGGGATGAATGGATTATTCGCGAAGGCATGAGGCCAGATTATTTGTATTATGTTATCGAGGGTAAAGCCAAAATCTATGTAACATATCAAAATGGCAAGGTTTCTTTGATCAATTTTATTAATGCCCACGATTATATCGGCGAAATGGAGCTATTACATGAAGTGTACTATACAAAGGGGATTCAAGCCTCCACGAAGACAATCTGTTTTGCGATGCCTTTGCATAAATACCGCAACAGGCTCCTTGAAGATACGACCTTTCTTCGTGAACTCACCAAGTTTTTAAGTATGAAAGCAACGAAAATGGCTGAAAAGTACTCCCAGAGCCTTTCCTTTCCGCTAGAAAACCGACTGGCGGATTTCATTCTGCAAACCGCTGATGGGGAGGTCTATAAGGAAAAACATGTAACCGTCTGTGATTTTTTAGGGGTATCTTATCGCCACCTATTGCATGTTCTTGTACAGTTTTGCGATAAAGGATACCTGCAGAAGGAAGGGCGGCAATACCTCATTCGGCGGTCAGATGAACTGCACCGGCTTGCTGATGTGCTGAAAAATGACTTACATTAAAAGGAATAAGTCTGAACCAGACGCAACTTCGGACAGGAGAGTGGGAAAACCGAGAGAGAGAGTCTGAACTTGGTGTAACTTCGGACAGGAGAGCCGGAAAACCGGGAGATAGAGTCCGAACTTGGTGTAACTTCGGACAGGAGAGCCGGAAAACCGAGAGAGAGAGTCCGAACTTGGTGTAACTTCGGACAGGAGAGGCGAAAAACCGGGAGATAGAGTCCGAACCGGGCGCAACTTCGGACAGGAGAGCCGGAAAACCGGGAGATAGAGTCCGAACTTGGTGTAACTTCGGACAGGAGAGTGTGAAAACCGAGAGAGAGAGTCCGAACTTGGTGCAACTTCGGACAGGAGAGGCGAAAAACCGGGAGATAGAGTCCGAACCGGGCGCAACTTCGGACAGAAGAAATGGGAATCCAAGGGGAGTAGTCCGAACCCAATGCTCGTTCGGACAAAAGAGGCAGAAGTCATTCTGAACCTTTTACGCAATCCCTCAAGAACGCGAGTGAACCTTTTCCCCTTGTACCCAGACTTCCCGAATATGCTCCGGACGGACGAGATACATGACTTTTTGAAAAATATCATCTAACGCTTCACTTTCGGTAAAGATGGGGAGGCTTGCTCCCGGCACTTTCGTATCGACTATTTGAACGTCCCATGCATAGTTCTCCTGAATTCGCCCAATAGGCAGACTTAAGCTTTCTCCGCCGCCGGCTGTAGCCAGGTAAAAGGCTTCATGGATGGAAAGCCGGGAGTCCGGCACTCCCCGTTCCTCTGCAGGAAGAGCAGAATTTACTCCGTCCTCCAGCATTCTGGAGGAGACAACAGCCTGTTTGGCATTATCATAAAGACTTGGAGTTGCGCCAGCTGAAATATCAGTCCCTAATCCAATATCAATTCCCTTGGCCATAAAGCGCTTGATTGGAATCACGCTATTGGCAAAGTAGGCATTGGACAGCGGACAATGGCTGATTGCGGTGCCTGTACTGGCAAATAGCTCTGCATCATGGTCATCCAGGAAATTGCAATGTGCCATTACCGATTTTTCGCCTAATAATCCGAAATCATGCAGGGCTGCTGCATCATGCTTGCTGAAACGTTCCTGTACATAGATGTGAGCCCAGTCACTTTCGCTGCAGTGGGATTGAATATGTGTATCATATTTGGCAGCCAGTTCACCCAGGCCCTTTAGTGCTTCATCTGAACAGCTTGGTATGAATCGCGGTGTAACGACAGGATACACGCCTTGTTTGACCGTTTTGGCCAGCTCCTTTACCGCTAAAATAAACTCCTCCGTATCGGCTAACGCTGTTTTCGCATCTGCATCCCGATAATAGTCTGGATTTTGTTCAGGATCATCCATGACGACTTTACCCACTAAGCCCCTTTGCCCTTTTTCCGCACATATTTTCGCTAATAATAAACTTGCCTGTTTATGAACGGTAGCAAAGTAAAGGACCGTCGTGGTTCCATTTGCAAGCAGTGTATTCACGAGATCTTCATAAACCTTCTTGGCAAAAGCCAAATCTGCATATTTGGACTCTAATGGAAATGTGTATGTGTGGAGCCAGTCATAGAGGGGAATATCCAAAGCTGTCCCTGATTGAGCCCATTGCGGAGCATGGACATGCAAGTCCACAAAACCAGGAAGGAAATATTGCCCGTCTGCTAAGCGGTGAAAGTTCTCCTGTCCTTCATAGGCAGCCAGCAGGGATTGGTAGTCCTCATGCTCAGGATCCGCGATTTTTTCAATTATCCCATTTGAATTCACGAAAAATAAGTAATCTTTTAAAATATTTATTTTCTTAGGAGAATGACTAGAAAAAGCGGTTCCATGAAAAATATACGTATATTTACTCATATATACCTTCCTAACGTTCGTGTTTTGTGCTACTATAGTCATTGTAAAGGAAAGAGTAAACTCAGTCTAGCAGAAAAGTATTGTAAAAAATCTTGTTGTCATTTACAGGAAAGTTATTGTAAGATAATTTCAATCAAAAAATTAAATAGTGTTTTTCATATAATCGTAGGGATATGGCCTACAAGTTTCTACCCGTTTACCGTAAATAAACCGACTATGAAAAGCAGGAACAGGATGGACAAAGACTCACTTGGAATTCGTCTGTTCTTTTCGTACTTCGATTTTTTAAGCTCGAGGTATATGCTTTTTTACATTTGGGAGAGAGCATATACGTTGGGCTTTTTCTATTGGTCTGTTTAAAGAAACAGTGATTATATGGATATCATAACACCAACAGGGGGTTCTAATGATGGATGCAAGGACTGAAAAACGAAAAACAAACAGCAGTAAAACGGGAAAAGAGGTTTCAGTTGGACAATCCATTTTTCTGGGGCTGCAGCAAGTATTGGCGATGGATCTTTTCATTCCGCCGATGATTCTAGCAGGATTATTGTCCTTTTCCGTTCCGGATAGTGCTCTGTTAATACAAATGACCTTTATTGCCTGCGGAATTGCCACAATCATTCAAGCAGGATTTGCTATGAAGCTTCCAGTCATGCAAGGGCCATCCTTTGTACCGCTTAGTGCACTGGCAGCCATCGGAACAACTTCTGGAATCGGTGCGATGATTGGCAGTTTGATCCCCGGAGCTTTGCTTGTTGCCTTATTGGGCTACCCGCTTAAAGTATTCAGCAAGGTCGTCAGGAAATTCATCCCTCCGATTGTAGCGGGGACAGTCATTGTCGTTGTTGGGCTTTCATTAATGCCGAGTGCGATCAATTCTATCTACTCGGCACCAGGAAACTTTGGAGAAAATATATTCGTTGCAGCTGTGACAGCGGCTGTGCTGATTTTCTGCATGTATATTGGCGAGAAGTCCCAATCGAAACAACTGGGACGTGGTTTACGGTTAGTAAGGTGACAGGGGAAAAACTGGATGATAAACGTTTAAATGGCGGGGCATTTGGAGAAGGGCTGGGCTGTTTTATTGGTTCCTTCTTTGGGGGAACACCGGTAACAGGCTACTCATCCAATGCCGGCATCATTGCCATCACAGGAGTGAAAAGCCGCAGGCCAATTATCGCAGGCGGTGTGATTATGATTATCCTGGGCATGATGCCAAAGCTGATGAATTTAATAGCATGCATTCCCGGGGTTGTCATCAACAGTGTGTTTGCCATTTTATGCGTAGTCATCATGATGAATGGATTCAAAGTGATTAAGGAAGTGGCCTTTACAGAACGGAATATGCTTGTGATCGGTGTGCCGATTATGCTTGCCCTGTTTGCCGTGCTAATGCCTGCTGATGTGTTAAAAGGGCTGCCTGACATTGCAACCTATTTTGTCTCATCAGGTACAGCCATCGGAGCGATTACAGCGCTGGTTCTAAATCTGGTTCTGCCGCAAAAGCTTGAAGATAGTGTAAAAACAAATGAAGTAACAGTACATGTCAATTAAAGTCGCGAAGGGAAGTGTCGCTATGCAGCAAGATCGATTATGGAATGAATGGCATCCAGTATGCAAAGCAGAGGAATTACTGGAGGATCCCAAACAGGTATTTGTCCTTGGGGAGCGTGTCGTCATTTTCCGCAATGAAAAAGGGGTTCACGCATTTAAGGATCTTTGTATCCACCGGGGGGCAGCCCTTTCCCTTGGAAAGGTGAAGAACGGAAATCTGGTCTGCGCTTATCATGCCTGGGAATACGATTGTACAGGTGCCTGTGAGAAGATTCCTGCCCTGCCGAGCGGCAGAGCCATTCCAAGTAAAGCAAGAGCAACCGTTTACCATTGTGAGGAGTATCTGGGGCTGATCTGGGTTAACTTAGGGGAAGATCCGGCGCCGCTTGTTTCCTTTCCTGAATATAGCATGGAGGGGTACCGGACTGCAATTTGCGGCCCCTATGAGGTAAAAGCAAATGCCCCAAGAATTATTGAAAATTTCCTGGATGTTTCGCATCTTATGTTTGTACATGAAGGCCTGCTTGGAGATGAGGATCATGCGGAGGTTGTCGATTATAAAGTTGAATTTGTTGATAATCGCTTAATTACTAGTAAAATCCCGGTCTATCAGCCGAACCCTGACGGACGCTCCAAAGGCGGGTATGCTGACTATGTGTATGAAATCCTTAATCCAACTACCGCCCGTTTTACAAAAACAACGGAAGGATCGGATGATGAGCTGACGATTCTGCTAGCTGTCAATCAAGAGGATCATGAGCAGGCCAAGGCATTTATGCTGTTGACCAGAAACTATGATCTGGACATGCCGGATGAGCCTTTTATTGAATTTCAGGATACGATTTTTTATCAGGATTTAGATATCGTCCAAAGTCAAAAACCAGAGCTTCTGCCGCTTGACTTACAGGCAGAGCTGCATCTTAAGTCAGACGCCCTTACTATTGCCTATCGCAAATGGCTAAATGAGCTGGGTGTGGAGAATGGCACAAATCCCATTCAGGATGAAGCACGGAAAAAAGTATTAGTGCAATAATGATCAGTGCCAGCTCCCCGCTATGCTGCAGCTTACAGGGGGCTGGCACTTCTTATCCACTCCTTAATTGTTTAAAAAAGTTTGAGGAAAGACTTGCGCAAAAACAAAAGCACTGATATATTTTAAATGTGAAGCATTTCACAAATAACTATATCGATATTTTTTTAGTTTAATATGTGAATTAATTCACATAGATTTAATCACCTAAATAAGATGAAATCAATAGAATATTTTTTTATGATCTCATGTGAAATATTTCACAATTAATTATTGGAGGAACTTATTATGAATTTAACATTAGGAAACAAAATTGTATTAGTAGGAAATGGCGCTGTTGGATCAAGTTATGCTTATGCCTTATTAAATCAGGGCTTATGTGATGAGTTAATCATTATTGATGTAAATGAGGAGAAAGCAAAAGGAGATGTCATGGATTTAAACCACGGCATTGCCTATGCTCCAACGGCTATGACGATTAGATATGGTTCTTATAAGGACTGTAAGGATGCCGCTCTTGTGGTGATCTGTGCAGGGGCAGCGCAAAAACCGGGAGAAACACGGCTGGATCTCGTGAATAAAAACGTTAAGATCTTCAAATCCATTGTAGAGAGCATTATGGATTCTGGATTTAATGGGATTTTCTTAGTTGCAGCAAATCCAGTCGATATCTTATCTTATGCAACCTGGAAATTCTCTGGCTTGCCTAAAGAAAGAGTCATCGGGTCTGGAACCATCCTGGACTCTGCCAGATTCCGCTATTTATTAGGGAAAGAATTTGATACGGCAGCCGTAAGTGTCCATGGGTATATTATCGGTGAACATGGCGACTCCCAATTCCCGGTATGGAGCTTTGCCAATATTGCCGGAACCCCGGTAGCTGAGAGATTAACAGAAGAAAGAAAAGAAGAAATTGCTGTCCAAGTCCGGGATGCTGCATATGAAATTATTAACGCAAAAGGTGCAACCTACTATGGAATTGCGATGGGGCTGGTCAGAATAACAAAAGCCATCTTACGAAATGAGAATGTGGTATTGCCGGTTGGAGCATTGTTAGAAGGAGAATATGGCCACAGTGATGTGTTTGTCGGGATTCCGTCACTTATCACAAGAAACGGTGTGAAAAATATTGTTGAGCTGTCATTGACAGAGGATGAAAAAAGGAAGTTTGCTAGATCTGTTCAAACCTTAAAAGACATCCAAAATTCAGCATTATGACGAGTTGACATCTTAGATCCAAAGGGGCAGATCATATGTTAGTGGAAACGTTCAATCCTTTTCATAACCTGGCTATTTCCTCCCTGGTGGCAGCTATACCGATTCTGTTATTTCTGATTTGCTTGACGGTATTGAAAATGAAGGGTATTCATGCAGCACTAGTAAACTTAGCTGTCACTTTTTTCATCGCTCTTATCATCTTTAAATTGCCATTCGGAGAAGCGGCAGGAAGTGTTATTCAAGGTGCTGCATCAGGAATTTGGCCAATTGGCTGGATTATTGTCATGGCTGTATGGCTATATAAAATTTCGGTGGCATCAGGCAAGTTTGATATTTTGCGCGGAAGCATCGCAGGAATTTCCCAGGACCAGCGCATTCAATTTCTTCTGATCGGATTTTGCTTTAATGCCTTTCTCGAAGGAGCTGCCGGCTTCGGCGTACCGATTGCCATTTGTGCCGTGCTGTTAGTGTCACTGGGCTTCAAGCCTTTACAGGCAGCCATGCTCTGTCTCATCGCAAACGGTGCTTCAGGCGCCTTTGGTGCGATTGGAATACCGGTCGGCATTGTCGATACGTTTGGGATTCCAGGGGTTACTTCCATGGATGTGTCGATCATGACAGCTCTGACACTGCCGATTATTAACTTTACCATTCCCTTTTTATTAATATGGCTCATTGACGGGTTTAAAGGAATTAAGGAAGTATTCCCGGCTATCCTGATCACAGCTGGGGTTTACACTTTGGCACAAGCAATCATCACGATATTTATAGGCCCGGAGCTTGCTGATATTATTCCTTCCTTATTAGCAATGGGTGTATTAGCGTTATTTCTGAAAAAGTGGAAACCAAAAAATATCTTTTTGCTCAATGGGAAAGAGTGTCGATTTGAACAGCATTCCTTAGGTAAAATTGTTAAAGCATGGTCACCATTTTATCTATTGACCCTATTTATTTTAATATGGAGTTTCCCGGCTTTTAAAGGTCTTTTTGCTGAAGGGGCCTGCTGAAGTTCACAGTCATTAACTTCGATATACCCGGATCTTCTCTTAGTGTCAGCATCAGTTTAATAGGTGCTACTGGAACAGCAATCTTACTGGCAGGCCTAACGACAATTGCAACGACTCAAGGCATCAGTATAGGTGAAGGATTCAAGCTTCTCAAAAAGACAGTTTCAGAGTTTTGGATTCCGATTATCATGATTTGTGCCATTATCGGGATTTCAAAGCTCATGACGTACGGAGGAATGACCGTCACTTTGGGTGAAGCCGTTGCAACCACTGGAACTATATTTCCACTGTTATCACCCGTTTTAGGCTGGATTGGGGTGTTCATGACAGGATCTGTCGTGAACAATAATACTCTATTTGCGCCCATCCAGGCGACTGCCGGTCATGTGATCGGAACCAACTCATCCTTATTACTCTCTGCCAATACGGCTGGAGGCGTGATGGCAAAGCTCATCTCTCCTCAGTCCATCGCCATTGCCACAGCAGCTGTTGGCGAGACAGGAAAAGAAGCCGATTTGACGAAAATGACATTGAAATATAGCTTTGGATTGCTGGTGTTTGTTTGTATTTGGACATTGATATTGTCATTATTTTTCTAGTTTCCTCATAAAAAAGAGACATGCTTAGCAAAAGCCTGTCTCTTTTCATTTCAGGTGCTTGGGGAATCCAAAAAACATGGATCAAACTCTAGGATACTTTTACACTATTTCATGCCAAAATTCCTATTCAACTAATTGCCCGAGTCCTTTAAGATAAAAATAGAAGAAAATGGAATTTATTGAAAGTTCTTGAAGTAGATTCCTTGCTTGCAGGAATCCACGAAACCAGCAATCAATTATCCATCCTTAAAGATCAGGTAAGTCAAGTTCAGGTATCCATCCAGGAACTGGTGTCTCTTGAAGATGCGTTCAAAGGACAGGGCGGCCAGGCAATACGGGCTTTTTATCAGGAATGCCACCAACCATTTTTGCAATTCCTTGAATCCTGGATTGACGAGTATCGATCCTATTTAAAAAGTTTCATAGGTTCATTGGGTAATCTTGAACCCTCCCCTTCAGGCTTTATCCGCCAGGAATTTCTGGAGCATGAACTCCAACAAGGGCTTAGAAACACTCTTCAGATCACTGCTGAGCTGACAGAGGAAGCGAATGAGATCATGAAGTCCGTAAGCGATATTGTTGCGCTTCCGCGGCTGGAGGTTGGCCGCTTTATCCAGGCAACAAAGAGCGCTGAGGACTCAAGCCGCGAAACAGTTCAAAAATTGGAGGATTTTGACCATCGGGAAACGGCTGCACTGGACCCTATCCTGCATGATCTAAACCTCATGAACCAGTACATTCAAAAAATAGCGGGCATGTTCCAAAGCAGCAGCTTATCTCTGGCCCAATATCAGCCTAAATCTCTAAACTGGAAGGATTTCCACGAGGAAATATCGAATCCCAATCCAGAAATCGGGCAAAGTGTTCTTCAGGATATAGCTGAAGGAGCCATTGAGGGGGCATCCAAAGCTGTAGGTGATACATGGGATGGGCTGAAGTCGACCTATGAACTAGGCAGAACCATTATGGGACCGTTCAGTCCGCTGTTTTTGGGCAGTGAATTGCTGTTTAACCGTGACCAGCTATTAGAAAACCAAAGGAAGCACCAGGAATTTTACTTAGGCATTTTAAATGACCCTATAGGAAAAGTGAGCCAGGCTCTGGATATGCCGAAATATATATGGTCCGCTGTCACCAGCGCCTGGGAGCGGGATGTCATAAGTGGAGATGTCAAAAGCCGGACAGCCTTCTTTACCTATGGTCTGACTTCCCTTGGAATTGGCATTCTGGGGGATAAGGGGATTGGGAAAGCTGGAACCGTTGCCAAGACGGTTCGCCAGGCTGGTAAAGGAGAGAAGGCACTTCCGATTTACACGCCGATTCAGAGACCTGCCTTGGCGGGAGGACTGGTTCAGCGCCCGGTGCCTTATAATGTTCTTCATGACCCTTTGACGCAGATAAAGACTGTGACGGAGAAAGTGTATGGGGGCAAGGGTACGAAGGATACCGTAAAAATTGATTATGATTTAGCTAAAAATTATATTAGAGATGTTGAGTCGAAAACAGGATTGAAACTTCATAAAAGACAAATTGAAAAATTAAAGGATGCTTTAAGGGATAATAAATATGAAAAGATGACCCCATTGGAAACTATAAAACACAGAAGTAAATTCAATGGTGTAAAAAATAAATTGATTGATGAATGGGAAGTGAACACGGGGCAAACATGGCCAAGGTATACTGAGGAAATTTATGATAAAAAAGGGAGGTTAGCAAGGGATATAGGTCAACCCTATGATGCTCACCATATAATAGAAAATAATTTTGGTGGTCCTCACGAATGGTGGAATATACATCCTGCTAAATTTCCTGATGAACATCAGGCAGGGATTCATGGTAAAGGGTCTCCATCAAATAAATTATTTCCAAGGAGGTAGTTTTAATGGCTAAATTTGATTTTGTGAAAAATGGTAAGCATAAATTTATTAAACTACAAGAAAGTGAACTGTTAAATGCAGAAGAGAGACTTGGTTTACGTTACCCAATGAACTTAGAAATTTTTACTTAGAAGTTGGCTATGGCTTTATAAAAGGAATCAATGGTAATGCGATAAATAGAATTATGGATCCAGACACTATAGCTGATATAACGCTTAGAGAAGATATTTACGAGTTTGATCCAGATTTAGAAAATATATATGAAGAGGAAGATAAATTAGTGTTTTTTGAAAAAAACGAGGGGGTATATTTAACGCTTGACTTAAACACTTCTAATTATACTCCTGTTTATTTCTTTGGGATAAAAATAGCTGATTCATTAGAGGAATTTATAAGAAAGATTGATGAGGACGATGAATACTTTATGGCTATGGTTGATTAATAGTGTAGAATTTAAGTAATATATACTACTGTAAATAGGAGGTTAAAGTTCACCTGGCGGGAATGGTTATACGTGAAAAAACGATATTAAATTCCTTGAACTGATATTTCCCTAAATACTTCATTTTAAGAATCGCCAAACATGGTTGGTTCTTCCCTTTTATATCCTTAAATATGTTTTCAAATCCATTATTTGAATTATTAATTGCAGTAAAGTAATGAAATATTAAAGAGTTTATTGCTTAGATTAATGACTGATTATATAGTTTTTTCTGTATTGTAAATTAAAATTATGACCATCTTGATTGGCCAAAGCCATTTAAGGTGGTCTTTTTTTGCTACTCGAAAAACCAGAAGGATCCCCGCGCCGAATGTGAAACACAATCAACATTCACTTTTTTGTCCTCTTGAAGCCAGACCATAAGAGCAAGAATGAGGACGAAATGAATATCGTTCCTTGTTAAAATGAGTCCAACAACTTTAGGAGGAGATAATAATGAAAAAAATACAGAAATTTAATGAGCTGCATTTTTCAAATGAACTTTTATTCCTGGGAAACGCCTGGGATTTGCTTTCCGCCTTAACACTTGAAAAAGCAGGATTTAAAGCAATTGGTACGACCAGCTGGGGGATTGCTGATTCACTGGGATATGCAGACGGAGAATTAATTGATTTTGATAGACACTTAGCGATTATCAAAACCATAGCGGAAAATGTGAAAATTCCTGTTTCTGCTGATATTGAAGCGGGCTACGGGGAAGATATCCCAACAATAATTGAGCATGTCATAATGACAGCAGATGCAGGGGTGGCCGGCATCAATATTGAGGATTCCTTCAAAAAGCAGAAAGGATTAAAGGAGATTTCCTGGCATTGCAGCCTTTTAGAAAGGATAAGAGCCGCGTTAGAAAACAATGGCTATAAGGATTTTTATATTAACGCCAGAACCGATACGTATTTACAGAAACAAAATCCGCTTCCAGAAACGATAGAACGGGCAAAAGCATATGTGGAGAGCGGTGCCAGCGGAGTTTTTGTACCGGGTTTAATAGAAGAAGAGGAGATTAAAGCCATCACGAAGAATGTCAGTGCCCCGCTCAATGTCTTATCTTTACCGGGACTGACCAATTGTAATAAGCTAGAAGAATTAGGTGTGAGGCGTTTTAGCTTTGGAAATGCCCTGTCTGATAAAGTGATTGCATATATAGAAAAGAATGCACGTGAACTGGCAGAGTCTAGGGATACTGCCATCTTGTATAATAACTAGCAGAAGCGCAGGAAGGAAGTGGAGTTAATGGCGGCGAATATCAATCTGTCATTTGAAGAGATGTGGGAGAAAATCATTGCTTGTGATCGCAAATATGATGGCTTATTTTATACAGCAGTCAAAACAACGAAGATATATTGCCGCCCTTCCTGCAGATCGAGAAAACCCAAAAAATAAATGTAGCATTTTACGCAGAAAAGAATGTAGCGGAAGAATCGGGTTACCGCCCCTGCAAAAGATGCCAGCCAGAAGTGGAGCAATCGCCGCATATTGCCCTAGTCAGAGATATTATTACATTCCTGGTCAATCACTACAAACAAAATCTGGCATTAAAAGACATAGCGGATCAAATCGGTTTAAGTCCCTTTTATCTTGAGCGCTTATTTAAACAGGAAACCTCTGAAACTCCGCGTGCTTATTTAGAAAAGATTCGTATCGATAAAGCCGCCCACCTCCTTAAAAGCACTTCGCTGACAAATCTGGAGATTTGCTATGAGGTGGGGTTTCAAAGTCCTTCCAATTTTTATAAAGTGTTTCGAAGCCAGAAAAACTGTTCCCCGAGTGAATATCGGAAGGAATTCCTGAATGAATCGGACCGTTTATGAAGCTTATATGGATATTTATCCTGTCATAAACAGTTGGTTAACTATTATAAATAAGGATCCTTATAAAAAGCAGCTGATTAACATATATTTTTATATTAATCAGCCCCTGAGATTTTCTGTAAATAAGCCGTAAGATTCCTATTTTTACTGAACATAACTGCAGATTTTACTCCTTCAATGGACATGGGTTTCGTATGATTACCAGTGAAGAGACACAGACTCGATTGGCAGAAATCAGGACATATTTTCCAAGTGGAGAAGACCGTAAAGTCCTTAAGAAGGACAGCATGAATCGAATTTCTCTGTCCTTTTTAGCGGGAAAATATATACAAAGCACTTGTGGAAGCCAATTACTATTTGCATCCAGCGTATACTTAATAAAAATGTTCTCTTATAACTACGCCCACCACATTTGACCAGCAGATTCCTTTACTATGATTGGCTTTAGGTTTTCCACTGCTTTTGTAAATCCTTCATCAATCGACATTAATCCGTCTTCATGTTCGATGCTTACTACATAATCATATCCATAAAGCCGGAGTGTACTAATTATATCTGCCCATTCTTTTTGATCGTGTCCAAATCCGACTGATCTAAAATACCATGAGCGGTCACGCATTTGGGAATAGTCTGTCATGTCTGTAAGACCATTTTTGTTCATGTTGGGCTGGTCAAAAGTGATATCTTTCGCATGAAAATGATGGATGGCATTTTCCCTTCCTAGGATCTTAATGGCTTCAATCGGGTCAATACCTTGCCACCATAGATGGCTAGGGTCAAGGTTAGCACCAAGGGCAGGCCCGCAAGCTTCTCTTAACCGGAGCATGGTAGCTGGTGTATGAACGGAGAATCCCCCATGCAGTTCTAAGCCAATTTTCACATTATGCGCCTGTGCAAAATCATTTTTTTCTTTCCAATAAGGAATTAATTTTTCTTCCCACTGCCATTTTAAAACCTCTTGGAAGTCATGGGGCCAAGGAGTTACGGGCCAATTTGGATAAAGGGCATTTTCATGATCGCCGGGGCAGCCGGAAAAAGTATTTACGACAGGAACTCCTAGTTTGGATGCCAGACGAATCGTTTTTGTAAGCAGTTCGTCAGCAGGGTCAGCGGTTTTCTTCTGTGGATGAAGTGGATTGGCATGGCAGCTGAAAGCGCTAATAATTAATCCATAATCGTCAATCCTTTGTTTGAAGTTTTGCAATCCACTGTCATCATTTAATAAATCATCCACTTTACAGTGAGCATCGCCAGGATATCCGCCTGTACCTATTTCAATGGCTTCAATGCCTTTGGAAGATACATAGCTTAACATGTCTTCAAGACTTTTATCGGAAAATAATACGGTAAAAACCCCTAATTTCATTTTAAAGGACACTCCTCACAATTTGTTTTCGGAATAGTTAAAAATGTAATCCATTACATTTTTAACATATAAAAGTTTTTCAAGTAAATCAACTGTTTTATTTTGACGAAAAATACTTATTGACAGATAATTCGGAACAAATTACTATAAAAATGTAATCGATTTCAAGGAACTATGTACTATGTAGAAGGTAGGACATTAATATGGCAAACATTCAACAGGTCGCTAAACAAGCGGGTGTTTCAGTTGCAACAGTATCAAGAGTGCTAAACGGACGAAAAACCGTATCCGGAAAAACAAGAATGAAAGTCGAAGAGGCAATTAAAAAGTTAAATTATGAACCTAGTATGTTAGGGAGAAATCTCAGAAATTCTGAAAGCCGGCTCCTGTTAATTTTAATTCCAACCATTTCGAACCCGTTTTATTTAGAAATTATTAAAGGAATTGAACAGGTTGCGATTAGCCAAAATTATAATATTCTCTTGTGCGAGACTGATTCGGATCCGGAGAGAGAGAATATTTACTTTGATTTAGTTCGTAAAAAGATGGCAGATGGAATTATTTCGATGGACCCTGCTGTCAATGGAAAAACACTGAAAAAACTTGCAGAAAATTACGCGATTATTCAATGCAGTGAGTATGAAGAAGGCAGTGGCATTCCCTATGTAACCATCGATAATGAAGAAGCTTCTTACCGGGCAGTCAAGCATCTGGTTCAAATAGGCCATAAAAAAATTGCTCTAATTAATTCGGATGAAAAATATCTATATGCCCGGCAGCGTAAAATGGGCTACAATCGGGCGTTAGAAGAGAATGGAATTGCGTTAAAACCTGAATACATCATCCCTACCCAGCATTTAGGATTTGAAAATGGGCAGCAGGCAATGAAAAAGATCTTAAACTTAGAAGAACGGCCAACTGCGGTATTTGCAGTATCTGACCTTTTAGCCATCGGGGCCCTAAAAGAAATAAATGCCTCTGGATTGCACGTTCCCAGCGATATGGCGGTAGTCGGTTTTGACAAAATAGATTTTTCAAATATGACAAATCCCACTCTCACCACCATCGCACAACCGATGCATAAGATGGGTACCGTAGCAGCGAAAATGCTGATTGATAAGATTAAAGGGATAGAAGTTGAAAGTATCATATTAGACCATGATTTAGTGATACGGGAGTCCACATCAAGATAATACAGCTAAGATCAGCGCTCTGCTATTAACAGAATCCACTAGTTTAATAGTAGACCGCTGACCTTAGATGTAAATGTAATCGATTACAATGCATTCAGGGAGCGCTTTTCTAATTTAACAAAGGGGTGGATGGTTTGAAGAGATTTCTAGTCTTGATTTTGTCTTTAGTCACAATGTTTAGTTTGGCTGCGTGCAGCAGTGAGGCAGGAAGTTCCAAAGGTGAAGAAGAGGATGATACATTAAAAATTGGTATTTCATTACCATCCTCTACACATGGCTGGATGGGAGCTTTAATTGACAGTGCTGAAAAGGAAGCAAAGGCATTGAAAGAAAGTGATGGCATTGAATACGTTATGACTAATGCTGCTGATCCCAATAAGCAGGCAAATGACGTGAATGATCTAATTGCTCAAGATGTGGATGTTATCGTAATGCTCCCAATTGAGTCTGCTGCACTTTCTCCAGTTGGACAAAAAATTAAAGAGGCAGGCATTCCTTTAGTGATTGTGGACCGTGAACTGGAAAACGATGCAGCTACTGTGGTTGTAAAAGGCGATAACGAAGGTATTGGTGTAAATGCCGGTAAATACTTTGTAGAAAAGCTGAATGGAAAAGGAAAAGTAGTTGAAATAACTGGACCGCCAAGTTCCGTGACAGAACAGCGCGGAGCAGGCTTTAAAGAAGCAATGGAAAGTTCCGACATTGAGGTTATCGCTTCACAAAGCGGGGATTTCTCAACTGAAAAATCATTGGAAGTTATGCAAAATATCTTACAGGCGCATCCTCAAATCGATGCTGTTTTTACACAGGACGATGGAATGGCTCTTGGTGTATTGCAAGCCATTAAAGAAGCCGGGCGTAAAGATATTCAATTTATTACTGGTGCTGGAGGCGGAAAGGCTGTATTTGAAGACATTCAAGCAGATGGGCTGATTTCAGCAACATTTTTGTACTCTCCAACAATGGTTGAAGATGCGATACAAATTGCAGCAGACATTGCAAAAGGGAAAGACCCGGCAGAAGCAATGGTCGTGAAAGAAGCTACTCAGGTTACCAAGGATAACGTTGATGAGTTCTACGATCCAGAATCAAAATTTTAAATAATGGTGTGGAGATACAATGATTGTGAATACAGTTATTGTGTTTCCTCTTTTCCTATAAAGGAGGGACGAAAGACCATGACTACAAGTCCTTTTTTGAAAATGAGCAGCATTGAAAAATCGTTTAACGGGGTACCTGTTCTGAAAGATGTAACGTTAAATGTACAGAAAGGCGAGATCCATGCATTGTTAGGAGAAAATGGTGCCGGAAAATCTACTTTGATGAACATATTAGGCGGCGTTCATCAGCCTGATAGCGGCACCATTCACATCAATGGCCAGGATGTGAAAATGTCTAATCCCAGAGTATCACAGGAGCAGGGAGTCAGCTTTATCCATCAGGAACTAAATGTAGTATCCGATCTTAGAGTCTATGAAAATATGTTTTTAGGTTCAGAACTGCGAAATAAATTTGGATTCTTAAAAGTACAGGAGATGTGCCGGTTTACGAATGAAATATTAGCAAAGCTAGGTGTGGATATCGATCCCAGGGAATATGTCAGAAATCTGGAAACCTCCTACAAACAATTAATAGAAATATCAAAGGCGCTGCTGCATAAATCAAAGTTAATCATTATGGACGAACCTACAACATCGTTAGCGGAACATGAAGTCAGCCGTTTGTTTGATTTAATGAGGAACTTGAAGAACTCAGGCGTGTCCATTATTTATATTTCTCATAAGTTAAAGGAAATCAAGGAAGTCTGTGACCGTTACACGGTGCTGCGTGATGGAGAACTTGTTGGTACCGGCAGTATTGAAAATGAAAATTTAGATACGATTACCAAGTTAATGGTTGGTAAATCTATTTCTCAAGATAGATTGGTTCAAAAGCATTCGTATGGACCAGTGATTTTAGAAGTGACTGACTTAACAAGTCCAGGATTATATAAAGACATTAGCTTCACCCTTCGAAAAGGTGAAATATTAGGCTTTACCGGCTTGGCTGGTGATGGCAGGACAGAGCTCTTTGAAAGCTTATTTGGATATCGGAAAAAGTACACGGGTGAAATTAAAATCAATAAACAGCCAGTAAAAATAGATAATCCGCGCAAAGCAGTAGAAGCAGGATTAGGGCTTGTTCCAAAGGATCGGAAAGAAAATGCAATCATTAAAGATTTAAGTGTCATTCATAATATGAGCTTAACGTCCATTGGACATTTTGAGAAGTCGGGTTTTATTCAGGAAAGGCAAGAAAAGGAGAAATTTCAATATTATAAGGACAAACTGAACATCAAAGTTCACAATCCGCGTATTACAATCGATAAGTTAAGCGGCGGCAACCAGCAAAAGGTCATCATTGCTAAATGGCTGGAGGTGGATACAGATATCATCATTTTTGACAATCCAACACAGGGGATTGATGTGGGAGCTAAGCAAGAAATTTATCAGCAAATCGTTTCATTGGCAGAACAAGGAAAAGCAGTGATTATCTTATCCTCAGAAGCACCGGAAGTACAAAAGATTTGTCATCATATTTATGTAATGTACCAAGGAGAAATCACAGCCCGATTTAAGGGAGAAGAAGCATCAGAAGATGACATTATGAGTTATGCAACTGGCTCAAAAAGGAGGCCGAAAAAATTGGCTAATATTAATACAATGAAACAACCCAATCAGCAAACGTCAACAGCAAAAAGTCGCCTCTCTTGGCTATGGTCTGAGTATAGCGTCATTATTGCCTTCTTAATTATTTTTCTTGCAGCCTCGATAATGAGTCCCAGATTTCTAGATATCAATAATCAGCTGAATATATTGATGCAAGTTTCGATTATTGGAATTGTGGCTTTAGGTATGACGATTGTTATGCTATCGGGCGGAATTGACTTATCGGTTGGATCAGTGCTCGTTTTAGTTGGTGTCATTACCGTATTGGCCTTAAATGCAACTGGAAGTATTTTGATTGCGGTATTAACAGCATTCATAGCAGGTACATTCGCGGGGTTTTTAAATGGATTAATGGTTGCGAAAGGCAGAATTGCCTCGTTTATTGCAACCCTTGGGATGATGGCTGCCGCAAGATCCATTGCTTTATATATTGCTGAAGGCGGCAGTATTTCCGGAGAGGTCCCTAGTTTTACTGCCATTTCCAATAGCGACTTATGGATATTTGATTATCCTGTTATTATTTTCTTTGTTATGACAGCACTTGTATATATATTAATGCATAAAACCAGATTTGGCCGTTATGTATATGCCCTTGGCAGTAATGAAAAAGCTGCCCTTCTATCAGCAATCCGAGTCGACCGGGTAAAAATTGGTGTCTATAGCCTGGTAGGTTTACTTGTAAGTGTAGCAGCCATCATAGAAACGTCCCGGTTGAATTCGATTTCTTCTTCAAGCTCAGGAGTTCAATATGAATTGGATGCGATTGCTGCAGTTATCATTGGCGGCACTAGAATGACGGGTGGACGCGGCAAGATTATGGGTACATTTTTTGGTGTCCTAATCTTAGGTATTCTGAATAACATGATGAACTTAATGAATGTTTCCCCACACCTCCAAGGATTTGTTAAGGGGTTAATCATCATCATTGCAGTTGTATTCCAAAAGAGAGAGTAGGAGGGAAACCTTTGGGTATTAAAGTAGGAATTATTGGGTGTGGGTCGATCACTAAATTACGCCATGCACCCGAATACAGGGATAATCCATACGTGGATGAAATCGTTTTTTTTGACCGGAATTTACAGAGGGCGACCGAACTCGCGAACCAGTTTGGCGGCAGTGTAGCTCAAACAGCAGAAGAGTTATTGGCTGATCCAGCAGTTGAGGCCATTAGTGATTGTTCTTCAAACGAGTTTCATCATATCTTTTCTGCAAATGCATTACTAAGCGGAAAGCATGTTTTATGTGAAAAACCGATTTCTTTATCAGTTGAGCAAGCAAACAAGATTATCGAAGCTCAAAAGGAATCCGGGAAAAAGTTAATGGTTGATCATAACCAGCGTTTTACTCGGGCACATCAGAAGGCAAAAGAAATCATTAAAAATGAAGAACTTGGAAAAGTACTTACTTTTAGAACAACCTTTGGACACTCTGGACCGGAACAATGGGGTGTCAATAAATCAAACTCTACATGGTTCTTTAAAAAGGAACGGTCAGGTCTGGGTGTGGCAGGAGATTTAGGGATTCATAAGATCGATTTAATCCATTATTTATTAGATGATGAGATCGAACAAGTCAGCGCATTTCAAGGTGCGCTCGACAAAGTCAATGAAAAGGAGAACCCATTGAAGTATGTGATAACATCGTATGCAGTTTAAAAACAAAAAAGGCCGTCTTGGGACAGCTGCCTTTTCTTGGACTTATTACGGAGAAGAAGACAACAGTACCGTCATTTATTGCGAACAAGGTATTTTGAAGATTTATCATAGTGATAAATACCAAATAGAAATCATGAATAAAAATGGTGAAAATATTTTTTTTGAACTAGAGAAAATCCAGACAAACGAGAATCAAACAAATAGCGGTGTGATTGATGCCTTCATTGATTGTATTCGTCTCGACCAAGACCCGCTTGTGACAGGAAGCGATGCGCTTTCCTCGCTAAAAGTTATATTAGGCATTATGGAAGCAGCAGAAAAAGGCTGTGTTACAACAATTTAAACATATTTCAAAAACAACAACCGAGTTCCCTAAAATACTCGGTTGTCTTCGTTTACTTATTTCTATAGGCTAATCTCCTCAATAAAACTTCCAATGGTCCATTCAAATCCTTTTTTCCAATTCCCAAGCCAATAGAAGAGAAAGACACCATATTCCCACAGCAATAACCGCTGCAGTACCATTGCTTACACGGCCACCTAAATCAAGAGCAACCGGCGATAAAAAGAGGACAAGCATCGTCTCGTTCCACACATAGAAGGTTAATGAGCGCTTCCCTAAAGCCATTAAAGAAAGGGTAAGACTCCCAGGCTTTTTTACCTTGGTCCCAATGATCCCGAAAATCGCGGCATATGCCAAGCCTCCTGCAATTCCTGTTAAAATGTGTAAGCCGTTCATCAAACCAGCTGTAAATGGGCTTGGATGCCATAAGGTCCCCAGCAGCGATAAAGGCAGTGCCCCTAATAAAGAAACGGTTAATCCTAAAACGGTAATCAAATAAATGATTTTTAAATGCTGCTCTGGCTTGATTAATAACTGATACCTGGCGATCCACATGCCGAGCAGGACGGAAGGGAGAACCGGGAACATTAAATGAATGAGAATAGGAATAGAAGGAAAAGTATATAGGCCTATCAAAGCTGTGCCAAGGTAGGTGTCTGCGGCTGAAACCTCTGGAGGGAAACCATAGCCTCCGATTTCCAGCATGTTGAAGCCCCACATGATTGGGCCAAAAATTATATAGAATAAGGTGATAAAAATAAAGGTTCGAATCAGTGTCTTGATTTCACGTGCTAAAAGCCAGCTGACGAGCAGCCCTGCTGTCCCGTAGGCCATAAGAATATCCTGGCCTCCAATGATGACAGCCAAAACAATCCCAAATAGAATCAAATACCAGGAACGCCTTCTTATCGTCTTAATGGCTTCTTTTTCTCTTATTCCTTTAGATATTCGACTGTCAAATGCAAGAACAAGCCCATATCCGAATAAAACGGCAAACATCGCCCTTGCTCTATTATCAATAAAAAATTGGCCCAAAAAATTAACGATTTGGTCAAGGAAGGTAACAGCCTCTACTCTTTGCATAATCCCGGGTTCAGAGGTATACAAGTAGAGGGGGGCATGGGCAAGTGCAATTAGCAGAAGCATCGTACCTCGTGCTAAATCCAGTGAAACAGCACGTTTTTTGGACCAGCTGTTCTCATGCTCGATTGATTGGACATGCTGATTTTCTCCTTTGTCTTATATATATACTCCTTGCTTGATTCTTTATTTTGCAGGTCGATTAAACAATAAGCTTCCCAATCATTTTAATAAGCCCTATAGGGATAGGTGAGTTTACTTTAAGCATTCTTTCTTCTATGGCTAAAATCAGTGAAGCAAGCTATTCCGGTTTAAAGGGCTGAGTAAATTCAGCCATTTGCTGGCCTTCCATTTAATCCATAATAAGAGCTTCCTCTGTCCCTTTGTCTGCCATCCGGTAATAAGGAACCTGTTCATTTCGAGCATTAAAGGCAATTTCAATTAAGGCAATTAAATAGTAGGTCGTATTTAAATTTATGTCAATTGCATAAGATAGTTGGCAAAGTGCAGTTAAATAATAAGGGAGAAGCTGGCACTCCATATAGCCAATATATTATTGTCCCATAACCATTGCTTATTCCCCTTTTCCGGATTATAGTGTATACGAAGGATAAGTCATTACAAAACCTATATATATCTGAAAGGTTTATATAAAGGAGAAGAGTATATGTTAGCAGCAACGAACAGCTTCAGAATTGAAAAAGACTTCCTGGGTTCTAAGGAAGTTCCGGTTGATGCCTATTACGGTGTTCAGACGCTTCGCGCGGTTGAGAACTTTCCGATTACAGGCTACCGGATCCACCCGGAGTTAATCAAGGCAATGGCAATGGTGAAAAAGGCTGCGGCCTTGGCGAATATGGAGGTTAAGCGCCTTTATTCAGGCATTGGAGACCCGATCGTACAGGCAGCTGATGAAATGATTGAAGGACTATGGCATGATCAGGTTATTGTTGACCCGATCCAGGGTGGTGCCGGGACGTCCATTAATATGAATATTAATGAAATCCTTGCAAACCGTGCGATTGAAATTATGGGCTATGAAAAGGGAGATTATTCTCATTGCAGCCCAAATACCCATGTCAATATGTCCCAATCGACGAATGATGCCTTCCCGACTGCAATGCATATCTCTGTATTAAATCTGCTGGATCAGTTAATCCCGACCATGGAACATATGCATTCCGTTTTCCTTGAAAAATCAAAGGAATTCAACCATGTAATTAAAATGGGACGGACTCATCTGCAGGATGCGGTTCCAATCAGGCTTGGCCAGGAATTTGAAGCTTACAGCCGTGTCATTGCGCGTGACATTAAGCGCATTCAGCAATCCAAACAGCACTTATATGAGTTGAACATGGGAGCAACAGCTGTTGGAACAGGGCTAAATGCCATCCCTAAATACATTGATTTGGTAGTGAAGCACATTGCCGACATCAGCGGTCTGCCATTTACAGGGGCTGATCATCTTGTAGATGCCACGCAGAATACGGATTCTTACACGGAAGTTTCCGGTGCCTTGAAAATCTGCATGATCAATATGTCCAAAATCGCGAATGATTTGCGTCTAATGGCGTCTGGCCCAAGAGCCGGCCTTGGGGAAATATCGCTTCCAGCAAGACAGCCGGGTTCTTCCATTATGCCGGGTAAAGTAAACCCTGTTCTTCCTGAGCTGATTAACCAGGTGGCATTCCAGGTCATCGGAAACGACCATACCATCTCTCTT
The DNA here is from genome assembly GCF_023516215.1 of Cytobacillus pseudoceanisediminis. Classification (NCBI taxonomy): domain Bacteria; kingdom Bacillati; phylum Bacillota; class Bacilli; order Caryophanales; family Bacillaceae; genus Cytobacillus; species Cytobacillus pseudoceanisediminis. Next base: position 4,233,382 of record NZ_CP097349.1, read on the forward strand.
GCTTCAGAAGCAGGACAGCTCGAACTGAATGTCATGGAGCCAGTCCTGATCTTTAACCTTCTGCAATCGATCAGCATTATGAACAATGCATTCAATACGTTTACAGAGCATTGTGTAAAAGGAATCGAAGCCAATGAAGAGAGATTAAGGGAATACGTTGAGAAAAGTGTGGGCATCATCACAGCGGTAAACCCTCACCTCGGCTATGAAGTCGTATCAAGAATCGCGAGGGAAGCCATTTTAACAGGCTCTCCAATCAGGGAACTATGCCTGAAATATGATGTGCTGACAGAAGAAGAACTGGATTTAATTCTCGATCCATATGAGATGACAGATCCTGGCATCGCAGGTGCTGCGCTGCTGGAAAGAGACTAAACTAAAAACGCTTGCCCCCTATGCTAAGCAGCTGGCGGGGGCAAGCGTTTTTTCTTCTCTATTAATTTAGCTCAGGCGCCGCTTTATTCATTCCAATTTGTGTGGAAGGTTCCTTCTAAATCAGTCCGTTCATACGTATGGGCACCGAAGTAATCACGCTGTGCCTGCAGCATGCTCGCATTGGAGTTTCCTGTCCGATAGCTATCGTAATAGGAAAGAGATGAGCTCAAGCACGGTAAAGCGATGCCGGATTGAATGCCTTCGCAGACAATTTTACGCAGTCCGTTCTGATAGTCCCTGATTCTTTCTGCAAAGTAAGGGGAGACTAACAAATTGGCCAGGTTCGGCTGCTCTTGGTAGGCCTCGCTTATGACATTTAAGAATTCCGCACGAATGATGCAGCCGTCGCGGAAAATCAGGGCAATATCCTTCAGAGGCAGATTCCAGCCATACAGTTCGGATGACATTTTATATTGCGTAAATCCTTGCGCATAGGCGCATACTTTTCCCATATATAAAGCTTGTCTGATGTATTCAATCCACTCTTCTTTTTCGAGGGCTGTCTGATTCTTCTCTGGACCTGTTAAGAGTGTTTCTGCTGTCACACGCTCTTCTTTTAAAGCAGAGATATAACGGGCAAATAAGGATTCTGTGATGATCGAGGTTGGAATTCCATTATCGATGGCTTGCAGGCTGGTCCATTTTCCGGTTCCTTTTTGCCCTGCTTTATCGAGAATGACATCGATTTGCGGCAGCCCTGTACGCTCATCCTTTTTCCTTAGAATATCTGCCGTGATTTCGATTAAATAGCTCTTCAGCTCGCCTTGATTCCATGTTTCAAAAATATCAGCGATTTCCTCAACTGATAATCCTAATTTATGTCTTAAAAAGGTATAGGCTTCGGCAATTAGCTGCATATCCGCATACTCAATTCCATTATGTACCATTTTAACGAAATGGCCTGCCCCTTTTGGTCCAATATAGACACAGCAAGGAACACCATCAACCTGTGCAGCTATCTTCGTAAGAATAGGAGCGGCTTTATCATAGACCTCTTTGTCTCCGCCAGGCATGATGGAAGGTCCTGTTAAGGCACCGACTTCACCGCCTGAGATTCCAATTCCTAAATAACCAATTCCTTTTGATTTCAGTTCATCATATCTTCTTCCTGTATCTTCATAATGTGAGTTTCCGCCATCCATGATGACATCACCTTCTTCAAGGAAGGGGATCAAGCTGGAGATAACAGAATCAATAGCTTTCCCTGCGGTAACCATTAAAAAGATTTTTCTTGGTGTTTCCAGGGAATTTACAAAATCCCCGATTTCGTAATAAGGGTTAATGGTTTGCCCATCCAGTTTTTGTACAAGTTTATCGGTTAAGTCCCTTGTGTAATTATATACTGCCACTTGCTCTCCGTTATTGGCCATGTTTAAAGCGATATTGCTGCCCATTACTCCTAAACCAATAACACCAATTGTATTTAACATAGTTCTTGCTCCCTTTTTCAGATTAATAGGCAATGGAACCCTCTCAGGAAGTAGGGTTCCATTGCCTTATATAGTTTATACAAATAAGCTTAGCAATAAAATAAATCCTAATCCAGCTACAGATATAATGGTTTCAAGCAAGGTCCATGTTGCAAACGTTTCCTTCATGCTTAATCCAAAGTATTCTTTGAACATCCAGAAGCCGGCATCGTTAACATGTGAAGCAACTAAGCTTCCTGCACCTGTTGCAAGTACCACTAATGCAAGATTAACATCTGATTGGCCCAGCATCGGAATGACTAAGCCAGCTGTTGTTAAGGCAGCCACTGTGGCAGACCCTAAGGAAATCCGCAGGATGGCAGCGATAATCCATGCAAGCAAAATCGGTGATAAGTTCGTTCCTTTGAATAGCTCAGCTACATAGTCACCAACACCGCCATCGATTAATACTTGTTTGAAGGCACCGCCTCCGCCAATAATCAAGAGCATCATTCCGATATGGGTGATAGCTGTTGTACAGGATTCCATCACATTTTTGATTGGAATCTTCCTTGCCAGTCCCATTGTATAGATGGCAACCAATAAGGAGATCAGCATCGAAGTGCCGGCGTCACCAATAAAACGGATTGCGGCCAGAATACTATTATCTTCAAATCCCAATGTTTTTTGAAGCAATGTAATAATCGTTGCGATCGACATTAAAATAACAGGAAGTAAAGCCGTAAATACACTGATTCCAAAACCAGGAGTGTCTTCAAGCTTAAATGTTTTCTGCTCGCCTAAAGAGGCGATGCTCCCGCTTTTTGTAAATGATTCAGGGACTAGCCTTTTTGCAATTTTTGTAAATACCGGTCCAGCTAAAATCACGGTAGGAAGAGCGATGATAAATCCATAAAGCAGTACTTCACCAATGTTTGCGCCAAATTCACCCGCAATGACAGTTGGCCCCGGGTGAGGAGGCAGGAATCCGTGTGTGACAGATAGAGCTGCTGTCATTGGAATACCAAGATACAAAATGGATATCTTCAATTCTCTTGAAATGGCAAATACGATTGGAATTAATAATACAAGTCCTACTTCAAAGAATAATGCTACACCAATAATAAATGATGCTGCCACTACGGCCCATTGAATATTCTTTTCACCGAATTTGTTCACAAGGGTCATAGCTATTCGCTGTGCGCCTCCAGAGTCGGCGATCAGTTTGCCTAACATGGCGCCAAGTCCAAATATAAGCGCCAAGTGACCCAGCGTTCCCCCTAATCCTGCTTCAATGGTCTTTACAATTTGATCCAGCGGCATTCCGAGTGCTAAAGCAACACCAAATGAAACAATGATTAATGAAATAAATGTATTTAATTTTAAGCCCATTATTAGTATTAATAAGGCAATGATTCCAATTCCAACTATTACTAATGGCATTGTAAACTCCTCCTGTTAGTTATGCTGTACTAATCTTCGCTGATAATTTGCAATCGCTGAGTAATCATCCTCTAACGTTCTTGATAAATGAATGAAAATCGGCAGCAATTGTCGATATTCTTTTACTGCCGTTTCTTGCGGTGTATGTTTATAGGTATCGCCCACCATTTCAGAAACGGCTTCAAAGGAGTCGATTTTTCCTGTGGCATATAATCCTAAAATACAGGCACCAAGACATGAACTTTCATAGCTTTCAGGTATGACAACTTCCGATTCAAAAATATCGGACATCATCTGTCGCCAGATCTCAGATCTTGCGAATCCTCCTGTTGCTTGAATACGGGTTACCGGGCCGTCCATGCATTCAACTAATGCCAAGTACACGGTGTATAGATTATAAATGACGCCTTCCAGCGCTGCCCGAATCATATGTTCCTTCTTATGTGACATGGTTAATCCGAAGAAGGATCCGCGTACGTCCGGGTTCCATAAAGGAGCACGTTCACCTGCCAGGTAAGGATGGAATAGCAAGCCGTCTGCACCTGGTCTTACACGTTCTGCAATTTTTGTTAATACTTCGTACGGATCAATGCCTAATCTTTTGGCAGTTTCGATCTCTGAAGAGGCAAATTCATCCCTGATCCAGCGAAGAACCATCCCTCCATTGTTTACCGGTCCGCCAATCACCCAATGATTTTCCGTTAAGGCATAACAGAAGATTCTACCTTTTTCATCTGTCTGCGGCTTGTCAATAATGGTCCGTATGGCACCGCTTGTCCCAATGGTGATGGCAATCTCACCTTTTCTAATCGCATTAACACCCAGATTCGAAAGCACTCCATCACTTGCGCCAATCACAAAAGGTGTTTGAGGATCGATGCCCATTTGTTTGGCTAAATTAGGATTGCAGTTCTTGAATATCTTCGTAGTGGGTACAAGTTTGGATAATTGTGCGGGAGTGACTCCTGCAATCGCTAGTGCCTCCTCATCCCAATCCAATGTTTTAAGATTCATCATTCCCATGCATGAAGCCAGTGAATAATCGACAACATATTCATCAAAGAGCTTCTTAAAGATATATTCTTTAATGCCAATATACTTTTTTGTTTTGCTGGCGATCTCAGGGCGTTCATTCACAATCCAGGCGATTTTGCTTAACGGTGACATAGGATGAATAGGCGTTCCAGTCCGTTTATATACCTCATGCCCATTCAATTCATCCTTAATTTTGCGTGCCCATGCTTCGCTGCGATTATCTGCCCAGGTGATGACTGGCGTAAGCGGCAGGTGATCTTCATCCATTGCGATAACACTATGCATCGCACTGCTAAAAGAGATAAAGGACAGGTTTTTATCCGAATGGTTTTCCATAATATTCGCTATGGACTGCAGTACAGCTGAAAAAATCTCTTCCGGGTTTTGTTCAGCTGTCGAAATATCCGGTGTGTACAGCGGATATCCGATATTCTCATGCTGAATAACTTTACCTTGTTCACTGAATAACACGGCTTTTGTACTGGTGGTTCCAATATCAATCCCTAACATATAGCTAGTCATCTTGTTGTTTAACCCCTTTAGATAGCATTTGTTGTGATCTCCATAAGTCGTCCACTTTCCCTTGAACATCATCAAAATTTTCGTGTAAAGACTTAATCATGAGGTCTCTGTCTTTTGTTTTGATTGCATCAATATATAGTTCATGGTTTTTCAATATCCGAGTAAGGTCTTCGTAATTTTCCTTGAATCGCACGCGCATGGACAAAAGAATGAAGCTTTCCATTACGGGCTTTAAATTATTCCAGATCAATGAGACGTATGAATGGCCAATAGATCGAATGATGATTTCGTGGAACAGGATGTCCTGATAAGAAAATTCATCAGCATCCTGATACTTAACAGCTACCTTCATCATTTCCAATACTTTGCTTAGTTCCATTGCTAATTCATTTGTATCCATACTTATGAGACGTTCAAATACGAACGTTTCGATCATTAGACGAACATCATAAATTTCTTCTATTTCTTTTTCTGTTAAGCCGGCAACAACAGCACCCGTTCTTTCTAATCGGATGATATTTTCAGATGCCAGTGTTCTTAATGCTTCACGAACTGGTGAACGGCTTACCGCAAAATCTCCAGCCAGTTTATTTTCTGAAAGCGTGGTACCGCTTTCAAATAAGCCTGCAATAATGCGCATTCTAAGCTCATAGGCTACGCGGTCACCAGCGGAAGCTTTAGATAGCCATTTTTGAGGATATAAGAATTCATTAGAATCGTTCATAACATCACCTTTATGAAATGACATTTGAGTATACGTGTATACTTGTATACAAGTATTATAAATGAAATTGGTGAAAATGCAAACGCTTTATTTGGCTCGTGTCGAATTTTGTCATTGCAGATACGCATCTCTGCTGGAAAGCGGTCAAATTGAGTCCGAAGTAGGCGCACCTACGGACAGTAGGAGCAGGAATAGGAGAGGTTGAGTCCGAAGTGGATGCAGCTTCAGACAGAAAGAGAGGAAATTGGAGGAAGTGAGTCCGAAGTAGGCGGTTATTCGGACAGTAGGAGTAGAAATAGGAGAGGTTGAGTCCGAAGTTGACGGTTATTCGGACAGTAGAAGCAGGAATCGGAGAGGTTGAGTCCGAAGTGGATGCAGCTTCAGACAGAAAGAGAGGAAATTGGAGGAAGTGAGTCCGAAGTTGACGGTTATTCGGACAGTAGAAGCAGGAATCGGAGAGGTTGAGTCCGAAGTAGGTGCACCTTCAGACCGAAAGAGAGGAAATTGAAGGAAGTGAGTCCGAAGTTGGCACTTATTCGGACAGTAGGAGTAGAAATCAGAGAGGTCGAGTCCGAAGTTTATGCAGCTTCAGACAGAAAGAGAGGAAATTGGAGGAAGCGAGTCCGAAGTAGGCACTTATTCGTATTCGGACAGTGGGAGTAGGAATCGGAGAGGTTGAGTCCGAAGTAGGTGCTGACTTTAGACAGAATAAGGGGAAAACCGGAGGAACTCTGTCCGACCCCGTCTCCCCAGATGGTCTTCAAATGCTTTAATCAATAAAGTTTATACATAATAAGTATTACTTGTACTGCCGAGTGCCGTATAGTTTTTCTTTAGTACCCTGCAGATTGTTCGTTTGCTTAGATCTAAATTGCACCATTCATAGATGTTTTGTGTGGTAAGCTTTCGTTCAGGAAAGAGGAGCTGGAACTCCTTTATATTCCGCAGAATCGCTTGTTCAATCTTTTCATTCCCTCCGCACTTTTTGCATACGAGGTCCTTGCTTTTAATAGTTAGCGGTAAAGATTGACAGGTTTTGCAATGCATCCCTTTTTTTAGCTGTTCAAAGTGATATTTTGGCCATACAGTAAATGGGTTTTTAGGCTGATGTAATGACATTAAATGTTGGGCTAGCTTCGTATGTCCATCATTTAATTTGGACGGAGTTTTATTCAGATCTTTTATAAAGCGGTTGACTTGGGTTGGAAGAACAATAGGTTGGTCCATCGGGGCTTGATATAAGGTGAATTCAGGGTTAATGAAAACGACGGAGGCTTCAACGGGGTAATTTTGCTTGAGAGTTTGGAGCAGCTGGCGGAGCAGGGCCGCACTTCTTTTTAATTGGTAAATGGGATTTTTATATTCCCTGCCGGCAGTCACGGTATAAAGCTTGTCAGATTCCAAGTACCAGTCTCCCTGGAAATTCTTTATTTCTAATAGATGGATCATACTTTCTGAAATAATCAGGGTATCAATTTGAAAATAGGAGTTGTTTACCTCCAATAGCAAATCATTGATAATCAATCTCTCTTCCTGGAGAATTTCTGCGAGACGGTCAAATTTCACCTCTCCTTCATAGCCTTTTTCAAGGTTTGAATACTGCAGCTTTTCCTTTTCAGTTAACTCCATTCGGGTGTTTAAATATCTTATAGACTTTAATTCAACCGGCTCGGATCTTCTTTTAACTAACATCATTCACTTCCTTTCTTTGGCCTCTAGATTTATTTTATTAGAAATTTCTAAAATATCAAATAAATACTCGAACCTTCTAAAAAACAATCAGGGTTTAAATCTTCTGCTTATTTATATTTACCAATTTTTAAGAAGTATTTAATACATTAAAGATTATTGAATGGAATACAATTCCAATGTTGCTATTGTTGTGAATATGAATCCATGTGCGTAAAAGGGAATTTTGTGAAGAACTTGAATAATCTTAATAAACAGGAGGAACTAATTTGGAAAATACAGACCAGGCATCCTCACCGTTGATAAAAATGCGCAGAATATTTGGTTATGGGGCTGCCATAGCGGTGACCCCTTATCTGCTGATTAAAATTGCCTGGACGTTTGGCCTCTTTCTTCCCACAGAGCAAATGGGCGATGTCAGCTGGCGGGGGATTAACGCAGTTACTGCGGTTGTCGCTGCGGTTGGCATCCTGCTGGCGATGGCGTTCTGCAGGCCGTGGGGTGAACGGCTGCCTGCATGGCTGGTGGCTCTGCCCATTTGGCTGGGTACCGGTCTTCTCGTTCCCATGCTGCTGCTGGCACCTGTCCTTGGCCCAGCCGCCATGGTCCTGGATCAGGAAGCAGGTGCCGCTGACTTCTGGGTTTACGAGCAGATCTTCGTTATGGTCTCGCTGGTCGGGGCCGGTATTTGCCTGCCTTTGGCTTTAGCAGGATATGCCAAGGCGCGGTGGCCAGAGGCGCTGGGTGGTCCAATCGACTGCGGGGAGGTGCCGGGGCACACCAGGCAGCTGCAAGTCACGTTTGGCAGACTCGTTGCAGCGGGATGCATTCTCCTCGGCACTATAAAGGTGTTCTGGGCTGCAGGAGGCACCCTTGGCATAGATCCAAGCATGCTGGATTCCCGTGATTTGTGGTGGCGCCTCTTGACGCTGAGTACAGGCGGCTGGGCATTAGTGGGTGCGTGGGGCCTATTAGTGCTGATCACCCGCCGCGGGTCGAGGAGGTTTCTGCCGCCAATGGCAGCGGCATGGATCTCGTCGGGCATGCTGTTTTCTTATAACCTCTTTTCCATCATTCGCCCAGATTTTCAGTCCAGCCCAGAGTACCCTCTGGCACGGGTGCTGAGCACCGAGGCCGGTATTGTATTGGGCGTTATGATGGGGATGATTCTTCTCCTGGTTCTGCACGACCGGCGGCCAGCACTGATGAGGCAGGAGTAATAGGGGATATACTCGTCCTGCCTCACCAAGCTATTTCCTTTTCCCTTCATTTGTGTAAAATGATAATAGACTATTTTGGCCCGGGAGGATTTAGATGATTACCATAAAGGAAATTGCAGAAAGGGCGAATGTTTCTCGGACGACTGTTTCGAGGGTATTAAATGATTCCGGTTATGTGAGTGAGGATGCAAGGAAAAGGGTCCTGCACGTAATTGAGGAGACCGGTTATGTCCCAAGTGCCCATGCGAAGTCACTCCGCACGAAAAAAACAAAGGTTATTGGGGTTATTCTGCCGAAAATCAGCACCGAAACGTCCAGCCGTCTGGTTAATGGAATTGACGACGTATTGGCCAGGGAAGGCTATCAGATTCTCCTTGCTAATACTAATCTTCATGCTGAAAAAGAGATAGAATATATACGGCTCCTCAAAAGCAGGAATGTGGACGGCATGATTCTGTCGGCTACAAATGTGCAGCCTGAATTGATTCAGGAGATCCGTCAGCTGAAAATCCCTTTTATTATGGTGGGTCAGCATGCGGAAGAATTGACGAATGTGATTTTTGATGAATATCAGGCTGCGAGGGACATGGTTGGCCTCCTAATCAAGAAGGGATATAAAAAAATTGCTTTTATTGGTGTGGATGAAGCTGACCGTGCGGTGGGTTACCTCCGGAAAAAAGGATACCTGGATGCAATGAAGGAGCATGAGGTTCCGGTTGAAGAAAGCTGGCTGCAAAAGGGGATTTTCGATATAGACTCAGGCGCTGAGTGCATGAAGAGTATCATGGAATCTGCCGAAAATAAACCTCAAGCTGTTCTTGCTGTGACAGATCGTCTGGCAATTGGCGCTTTGCAGTATCTCAGGCAAAATGGATTCTCCGTTCCTGGTGATGTAGCGATTGCCGGAATGGGTGGGTCGGAGCTTTCTAAATATATTACACCAGGCTTAACAACCATCGATTTTTCCTTTGAAGATGCAGGCCGGGAGGCAGCCTTATTAATCCTTCAAAAGGTTAAGGGGGAGCACGGGCAGGAAATAACCAGAAAAATTAGATATAGACTTGTAGAAAGAGAAAGTATATAATAGATGTGTAATCGGTTTCATAAGGAAGATAATCGATTACACTTTTATTTTTGCTTTTATGGAATCGATTCCACACAGAACGTCCAATTTAAATGGTTATTTTTTTATCCAATGTGGAATCGATTCCACAAACATATGAAAATAGGGGTGAAGAGGATGTCTGAGTATCGTGAAATTGCGGAAGAACTAATTGACGCTGTCGGGGGCAGTGAGAATGTTCACTCAGTAGCCCACTGTGCGACCAGGCTGCGGATCATAGTGAATGATAAGGAAAAAATTGATCAGGAAAAGGTTGAAAGCATCAATAAAGTAAAAGGGGCTTTCTTCAATTCAGGTCAATATCAGATTATTTTTGGCACGGGAACAGTTAATAAAGTCTATGAAGAAGTATCCGGCCTGGACATTGAATCTATGTCAGCATCAGAGCAGAAAAAAGAAGCGGTTAAAAGCGGTTCTGCTTTCCAGAGGGCGATCCGGAAATTCGGGGACGTGTTTGTGCCGATCATTCCAGTCCTTGTCGCGACAGGACTCTTTATGGGATTGCGCGGACTGGTGATGCAGGAGGAAATTCTCGCTTTATTCGGCATGACGGCATCGGATGTGTCGGAAAATTTCATTTTATTTACGCAGGTACTGACGGATACGGCATTTATCTTCCTGCCGGCTCTTGTTGCCTGGTCAACCTTTAGAGTGTTTGGCGGGACTCCAATCATTGGTTTAATCCTAGGGTTGATGCTTGTGAGTCCTTCCCTGCCAAATGCGTGGGATGTGGCAGGCGGTAATGTTGAGCCGATTTACTTTTTGGATTCATTCCGGTTGTTGGCTACCAGGCTTCTGTCCTTCCAGCCTTTATTGCCGGGATTATCGGGGCAAAATTGGAGAGGGTCATTCGAAAACGGGTGCCGGATGCATTGGATCTAATTATTACCCCGTTCTTAACCCTTCTGATCATGATTGGATTATCGCTTCTGGTCATTGGGCCGTTGTTTCATATGGTGGAGCAAGGCATCCTGGATGTTACTACGACTGTGCTCTCATGGCCGTTCGGGATCAGCGGCATTCTTATCGGTGGTCTTAATCAGCTTATCGTTATCACTGGTGTTCATCATATTTTCAATATGCTGGAGATTCAGCTATTGGCTCAGTATAAAAGCAACCCTTACAACGCAATTGTTACATGTGCCGTTGCAGCCCAGGGGGTGCAACTTTAGCAGTCGCTTTAAAAACACAATCAGCCAAATTAAAGGCTTTGGCTTTCCCGTCTGCTTTATCCGCATTTTTGGGAATAACCGAGCCGGCGTTGTTCGGTGTCAATCTGCGGTACGGCAAGCCGTTTGTCATGGGACTGATTGGCGGAGCTGCCGGCGGGTTCGCTGCCTCTCTGCTTCAGCTGAAAGCGACAGGAATGGCAGTTACCGTTATTCCAGGCACCCTTCTTTACTTAAATGGCCAGGTTCTGCAGTACATCCTAGTCAATGTGATTGCCATTGCAGTGGCCTTTGCCCTGACTTGGATGTTTGGCTACTCGGATAAGGCAAGGAAAGAAGTGGAACAGGGACAGTAACAGAAATTTCAACAGCAAGGATGTTCTAATATGACTGAAATCGATTTTTTCAAGAAGGCCAGCGAAGAAGCAGAGAGAAATAGGCATTTGGTTCAGCAGGATCCTTACCGGTTGAAGTATCATCTTATGCCGCCTGTCGGCTTGCTGAATGATCCCAATGGCTTAATCCAATTCAATGGTGTTTATCATGTCTTTTATCAATGGAATCCGTTTGATACTGCACATGGTGCCAAGTATTGGGGGCATTACACTTCCAGGGATCTCGTCCATTGGAAGGAAGAGCCAGTCGCGCTGGCTCCGGATCAGTGGTATGACCGGAATGGCTGCTATTCCGGAAGTGCGATAGAGTATGAGGGAAAGCTTTATCTCTTTTATACAGGAAATGTGAAGACGGAGGATGGCAGGCGTGAGACTTATCAATGTCTTGCCGTATCAGAAGATGGCATCCATTTTGCCAAAAAAGGTCCTGTCCTGGAGCTGCCGGAAAGGTATACCGCTCATTTCCGCGATCCGAAGGTCTGGGAAAAGGATGGGCATTTCTATATGGTAGTTGGAGCTCAGACGCCCAATCAGGAGGGTGCGGCTGTCCTGTTTGCTTCGAAGGATTTATACCATTGGGAGGAACAAGGCAAGATTGCCGGCGCATCGATGAATGGTCTAGAAGACTTCGGCTATATGTGGGAATGTCCCGATCTATTTGAATTAGATGGACAGGAGATTTTGCTTGTTTCACCGCAGGGGCTTGAGCCGAGCGGGTTTGAATACCATAACCTTTTTCAATCAGGGTATTTTGCCGGAAAGCTTGATTACGAAAAAGCGATATTTAAACATGGTTCCTTTGTTGAGCTGGATCGCGGCTTTGATTTTTATGCACCGCAAACGTTTAAAGACGATTCCGGGAGGCGGATTCTTTATGGATGGATGGGCATGACAGATGAAGACGAATCCAGCCAGCCAACTGTTCCTTATCGCTGGATCCACGCATTGACCATGCCAAGAGTGCTTGAAATGATAAACGGGAGGCTCTTCCAGAAGCCTGTAAAGGAATTAAAAAAGCTTCGCAAAGATAAGATGGAGCTCCAAAATATAGAGATTAATGGAGAAAGCCTGCAACTGGACGGATTAAGTGGGAAAACGGCCGAACTGATGCTGGAATCCTTGAAGAATGTAAGGGGAATGTTCAAAATTGATTTCCGGAATGAGGCTTCTCTTACTTATAATCCGGATCAAAAGGAAATCCAGCTGCAAAGAAGAAATGTAAAAACAGGAATGCAGGAGTCAAGAACCTGCAAAATTTCAAGTCTATCAAAACTGCATGTATTTATGGACCAGTCTTCACTGGAAATTTTCATAAATGGCGGAGAGGAAGTCTTCACACTACGATATTTTCCTGATCCGGAGGATGAAACGATTTTCTTTAGCGGGGATGCAGGCTTTTCGGTATCCATGTGGAATCTTGAGAATAAATAACTTTTTTAAATGAGGTGTACTATGAAAGGGGTTCTATGTTTAGGGGAAGCTCTGATTGATTTTATTCCCCTGGATTCTGATAATTCTACCTATCAAAAGGCTCCGGGCGGGGCACCGGCTAATGTTTCGGTAGGAGTGTCGAAGCTTGGAGGGAAGGCCGCCTTCATTGGAAAAGTCGGAGACGATGTGCTCGGTCGCTTTCTCAAGGATACCTTGAAGGGGTACGGGGTCCATACACAATATATGAAACTGACGGATGAAGCGCGGACAGGTATTACGTTTGTGACGTTAGAGCCCTCTGGTGAGCGGGATTTTAGTTTCTATATTAACCCAAGTGCAGACAGTTTCCTGAATAAAGATGAGATTGACTGGTCCATTTTTGAAGAATATAAGATTTTTCACTTTGGCTCAATCTCACTGATTCATGAGCCATCGAGGACTGCAGCCCTTCAAGCAGTGAAGAGGGCCAGGGAAATGAATATGCTTATTTCCTATGACCCAAATCTCCGCTTAGGATTGTGGGGTTCCGAGGAAAGGGCAAAAGCAGAAATTATGGCGACTCTCCCCTATGCCGATATTCTAAAAATTTCGGAAGAAGAACTCACCTTTTTAACTGGATGCAATGATATGGAAGAAGGAATATCCCGGCTTCCTGAGAATCAGCTGACAATCGTTACGCTGGGCAGTGACGGCTGCATCTTCCGTTATAAAGATGAGATTGGAAAAGTTCCTGCATTGCTATACAAGGTGGTGGATACCACCGGTGCCGGAGATGCATTCGTTTCCGGTCTCCTTTATTGCATAAATGAATCTCCTAAAGCTTTAGAGGAGCATTCGCATGACGAGATGGCCTTCATGATTCGCTTCGCAAATGTGTCAGGGGCCTGGCCGTCACAAGGAAAGGTGCTATGACCGGTCTTCCCTGCCTGGATGAAGTGCAGGATATCTTAAAAAAGACATAAATTTACCAAACAGCAGACAAACCTTCCAATACTGGAACCGTTTTGTCTGCTGTTTTGCTTCCGAAAACCCCCGCGCCGCTTTCTAATTTGTCTAAAATAGTATATAATTATCAGATAATACTAGCTATCTTACCCGATCAATCATTATAATAGAATAGAATGTGTATTTTGTGTGACGGAAAAGGTGTGTCCTTGGGTGATGCCTTTCGAGTGGTGACACCTGAGCAGAGCGCCTGCAGTTTTTGGCAAATATCTGGGATAAGGAAGGTTTAAAATGAGCAGCGTACAGAACAAAACAGACGTTATCTTAATTGGTGCCGGAATCATGAGCGCGACTTTGGGGTCTTTACTGAAAGAGTTAGCACCTGAGTGGGAGATCAAAGTGTTTGAGAAGCTCGCTAGCGCAGGAGAAGAAAGCTCTAACGAATGGAATAATGCAGGGACGGGACATGCTGCATTGTGCGAGCTTAACTATACATCTGAAAAATCTGATGGATCAATAGATATCACTAAAGCGATTAATGTAAATGAACAATTTCAGCTATCCAGACAGTTTTGGGCTTATCTTGTAGAAAACAACCTGATTCGCAATCCGCAGGACTTTATTATGCCAATCCCTCATATGAGCTTTGTTCAGGGGGAAAAAATGTATCGTTTTTGAAAAAACGATTGGAAGCGCTGTCAGCTAATCCGCTGTTTCAGGGCATGGAATTTTCCGATGACCCTGAAAAGCTGAAGGAATGGATTCCGGTGATGATGGATGGCCGCACTTCGGACGAACCAATCGCAGCCACCAAAATCGACTCTGGAACGGATGTCAACTTCGGTGCGTTAACACGCATGCTGTTTGACCATTTAAAGAGTAAAAATGTCAATGTCCATTATCAGCACAGCGTAGAGGATTTGAAGCGTGCTGGCGATGGATCATGGAATGTAAAAGTGCGAAATATGGAAAGCGGCACAACCGAAAACCATCAGGCGAAGTTCGTATTTATCGGCGGAGGCGGCGGAAGTCTGCATCTGCTTCAGAAGACGGGCATCCCTGAATCCAAGCATATAGGCGGATTCCCGGTAAGCGGACTGTTCCTCGTCTGCAACAAACCGGAAATTGTCGAGAAGCATCATGCAAAAGTGTACGGAAAAGCCAAAGTAGGTGCACCTCCAATGTCCGTGCCGCATCTGGATACAAGGTTTATTGATAACAAGAAATCCCTGCTGTTCGGGCCATTTGCCGGCTTCTCGCCAAAGTTCTTAAAGACAGGCTCCAATATGGACCTGATCAAGTCTGTTAAACCGAATAATGTCATCACCATGCTGGCAGCTGGTGCAAAAGAAATGGGGCTGACAAAATATCTGATTCAGCAGGTCATGCTATCCCATGAACAGCGCGTCGAAGAATTGCGCGAGTTTATCCCTAATGCACAGAGTGAAGACTGGAGTGTCGTGGTCGCAGGCCAGCGTGTGCAGGTTATCAAGGATACGCCTGCCGGAAAAGGAACCCTGCAATTCGGCACCGAGGTAGTCAGTGCCTCAGATGGCTCGGTTGCTGCCTTGCTCGGAGCTTCCCCGGGTGCTTCAACTGCCGTTAACGTCATGCTTGAAGTATTGCAAAAATGCTTCCCGCAGTATATGGAAGAGTGGCATTTTAAAATCAAGAAAATGATTCCGTCCTACGGCATGTCACTATCCGAGAACCCTGAGCTGTTCCGTGAAATTCATGAATCAACGGCGCAAGTGCTGGGACTGAGCGAAGCAGAAAATCAAAAAGAGCTGGCCTATAACTGATCTTAACCAGATAGAACCTTTGACCCTAAATGCGGGTTGAAGGTTCTTTTTTATATGATGAAAAACCAGTTTTAAAGCCTCTGCAACCTATGCGTGCGGCCCCCGGCAACCATTCCTGTCTTTACTTTTGGCCAAAAAATTCACCATAATGGGAGTATCGATTTGCAGAAAGGTGATTGTGAATATGATTTTTGCCGAGAAGCTTAAAAAGGAGAGGAAAGAGAAAGGATGGTCACAGGAGGATCTGGCTGAAAAGCTGTTTGTGAGCCGTCAGTCTGTTTCCAAATGGGAAAATGGGCAGAACTATCCCAGCATTGAAATTATTATTAAACTGAGTGATCTGTTTGGGGTTACGATTGATGAATTATTAAGGAGTGATGAGGAATTGACGGAGAAAGTGATAAAGGACAGCAGGCAATTAGCGTATCCAAGATTGAAAGTATTTTTTGATTGTTTATTTCTGATAGGATCCGCTATGCTAATCATTAAACTAAGCATTTTAGGCCTTAATCATTTTACTGAATTAGAGATCCCTATTCGCGGATCGTTTTTCTGGAATTTCGGTCCTTTATTCTTAATGCTGGGCGGCGCAATTTTCTCTGACACATTGAAAAAGAAATATAAAAATGAGTAACGCAACCCTGCATTCTTGTGCATGGATTGTCGGGCCGCACCCTGCAGCTCCTGATATTCTGTAGATAAGAGGAGGTCATTGAAATGGATTTGCTGCAAAATATGAATCGGGCGATGAGGTATATTGAAGAACATTTAACGGATGAAATCGACTTCAAAGAACTAGCAAAGATTGCGTTTTGCTCAGAATACCATTTTAAACGAATGTTTTCCTTTCTTGCAGGTGTAACGCTTTCGGAGTATATCCGCAGGAGACGGCTGACATTGGCGGCCTTCGATTTGAAGGATAAGAATGCCAGGGTCATTGATGTAGCATTCAAATATGTGTATAGCTCGCCTGATTCGTTTACGAGGGCATTCCAGCAGCTTCATGGCATCACTCCTTCAGAAGCCAGGAGCAATGGCCACGCTCTCAAGGCTTATCCGCCGATGACCTTCCATTTATCTATTAAGGGAGGAAATGAAATGAACTATCGTATAGAAGAAAAAGATGCCTTTCGGATTGTAGGCTTAAAAAAGCGGGTGCCGATTATTTTTAACGGTGTGAATCCGGAGATTGCAGCCATGTGGGAGAGCTTAGATGAAAAAATGATTCTTAGGCTCAAGAGTGTATCGGATACAGAGCCATTTGGCCTGATCAGTGCTTCAGCCAATTTTTCTGAAGGCAGAATGGAAGAAAAGGGTGAACTGGACCATTATATCGGAGCTGCCACTGCAAAGGAATGCCCGGAGGGGATGGCATCTCTTGAGGTTCCGGCCTGTTCATGGGCGGTATTTGAAGCAGTGGGTCCGTTTCCGGAAACGCTTCAGAATGTCTGGGGACGGATTTACTCAGAATGGTTCCCTTCATCATCTTATCAGCAAATAGATGGGCCGGAAATCCTCTGGAATGAAAGCAAAGATACCGCTTCGCCTACATTCCGCAGTGAAATCTGGATTCCGGTTATGAAAGAATAGGGCTCCTTACTATGGAGTCCCGCCTTTTTAAAATGAGTATTAGAATCCTGTCTAGCTTCACTGGGAAAGCATCAGCAGTCTAAACACCGCACGATTCAGCTACTAGGAGGAGCGCCCAGCCCTATGAGGTGTCAGGGGGGCAGGCGCTTCCGCTTTTCTATTCTTTCAGCCTATCCGGCAATCCCTGGATTGAGGACACGACTACATCGAGCTTGGCTTCGATCCGGTTCAGCAGAAAAAGCGTGACCACAATCGGGAAGCCGAGTTCGCTGATCAATGTGACCATCTGTTCCATCATGCATGCTCCTTTCTTTTTTACAAGCTATAAAAAAGGCCGGGTTCCAAAGAATCCGGCCTTATTCCCTTACACTAATTCATAATCTGTTACATTGCGTTCTATTAATCTAGCGCCTTTGGCAGAAACAAGGTCACCGCCATTTCCGTCAAATGCGTTCACTGCAATGATCTGTTCCATCACTGCCTTCACAGCTGCCGGATCAATCGGCTCCTTTGGGCTGTCAACCGATAATTTGGTTTCCTTGCCCAGCTCCGTTTCAAACGTCATTTCAAGTGTCTTCGCCATTCCCTTTCACACCTCCCGAATTGGTTATTTTCAATAAGAATTAGCCTAAAATATCGAAGCTGTCATTTCTGCTCAGCTCAGTCAGCGGATAGCTTGATAATCCAGCGATTGCCTGTCCCACTGTGAAAAGCTGGTCCGCTGTAGCGGATTGCTTCACACTGTTGTAGGTTTTTGATTTGTAGACAGGCTTGCCCTGTCCGTTCAATCCTGTTTCAAAAACCAGGCGAAGCTTTGAATCAATGATGATTGCCTGTGCCATTCCTGCTCACCTCCCTTTCACCTTTATAATCGAAATGAAGGATGTAAAAAGACAGGGTGCGGAAAAAATTTTTTAACAAATCAGAAAGCCTAAAATTTTGATGCCGATAACTGTCTAGCTCCACAAGGAAAGCAACGACAGTCTAATCACCGCATGATTAAAAGCGTCAGCTTTTAGGAGGAGTGGCCTACCCCTTGAGGAGGCCTGGCCCCCAGGATGGAGGTCATGCAGGCGTTGCCACAGGACGTGGCGTTCTTAGTCTGCGTTGGCGCATCCGCTTTTCTTATTAATCTAGCTGAAGTGTGGTCCTAAGTTTTGTGAGGGCGCCTTTTTTCCAGGCTTTTACCGCTGAAGCCGTTACTCCATGCTGTTCGGCGATCTGATTGACTGTCAAATCATAGAGGAAAGCCGATAGAACC
This sequence comes from Cytobacillus pseudoceanisediminis, assembly GCF_023516215.1. Lineage (NCBI taxonomy): Bacteria > Bacillati > Bacillota > Bacilli > Caryophanales > Bacillaceae > Cytobacillus > Cytobacillus pseudoceanisediminis. Next base: position 4,251,575 of record NZ_CP097349.1, read on the forward strand.
CAGATGGTCTGATTTTTGGTGAGGCTGCTGCAGTATGAAAGCAGCTGCTCTTCTTCAAGTGGCTGGTGTATATAGGAAGATTCCGCTGAAGACCAGAATTCTTCACTCCGGGTGACAGTGCTGTTTTTCTGCATCCTGGTTTTTCTCAATTCATCAATCAGTTTCTGTTTAACGATGGTATAGGCGAATGTCAGAAACTTTCCCTGTGTATGATCAAATAGATTCCACGCCTCCCAAAGCCGGATAAGGGCGATTTGAAAATACTCTTCCTGGTTTTTATAAATGCTCAAAGATCGAATAATCTGGTGAATCATCGGTTCATATTGTGCTGCCACTTGCTCAAAGCTCTCCATGCTGGATTCCCTTCAGGAAAGCGCGCTCTCTTGTATTCCCGGGTAGCTCAAACATAGCTTTTTCATCATTTTTTTGCGAATTGGGTAAAAGCCGTAAATTGCCAGTTAAGACCCCTTAACTCGGGAGTTAGGGGGTCTAAGTCCGGACTTAGGGGGTCTAACTTGAAAGTTACGGGCAGTAACGAAGTTTTTTTATTTTTTATAAAAAAATTCCGCGAAAAAATCCTCTTCACGCGCAGAAAAGCCCATTTCGAATAATTCTTCGTAGTACTGCTCTTCAAATTTTCTTGTTAAAATTCCATAGAAATACGCGATAGGACGGGCGATTGTACAGGTTTTCATTTTCCGGATCAGCTGTTTAAAAGCATGGATAGCTGTGTCCAGCACCACGTTCAAATTTTGTTCACAATTGTGCTTGTAAGCGGCTATGGCTGTCATTCTCCAGAACTCTTCAATCTGCATTGCTTCCGGAATAAAGTAACGTGCAAGTTCTACAAATGCTTTTGGAACACGATCACTGGTAAAGGTGTAATCAAGTCCGGTTTTGGAACGATTAGTATTCTTTTGATTTTTATTAGTTTTAGAAAGATTGATAGTTTTATTAGGGTGGTCCATTTTTTCTTTTTTGGTGGTTCACACTTGGGAAAACGATTAAATACATACAAATTGCTGGACTGGGATCCGTTTTTTCTTTCCGTTTCATGAACGGTAAAGAGACCGAGGCTTGCGGCCTTGGCTGTCATTCTTTTAAAAGTGGAGCGGGAAATGCCATTGCCGCAGTATTCCGCATGAATGGCTTTTAAAACGGTCCCGATCTTGGCATTGGAAACACCGGGAACCTTCGCGGCAAAACGAACAAGCCGTTTCAGCCCAACAAGTTCTCCCTTCGAAAACTCATTCTTATGTACAGCAAGCCACATTTCCAGATGGGCATTAAATTCCTGCAGATCTTTAAATTGAGAAAACTGTCCAAATTGGTCCACACTTCCTGATTTAAGATTCATATCTTTGCACCGCCCTTTCATCTCTGATAATCGAAATGAAAGAGTGGAAAAGGCAGGGTGATTGGTAAAAAATGTGACAGAATGGTGAAAACTCTTATACCTGTCTCCCTGCTGGCTGTGGCGGCTGTTCAAGCCATTTTTGCTTTATGGCAATCAGCAGGCCTTTTCCGTAAAAGAGGGACATGTCTTTGGAAATGCTCAGCAGCTTTATGACAATATCGGATCTTAGGCTGGAGGTCAGTGCCTGGCTGATCATGGTGAAGCAGAAGATGCCGAGACAAGTATTTACAAAAAACAGCATGATCTTCTCGGAAAATGGAGGGGTGTCCACGTCAAAAATTTGATAATCTCCCGATGAGGACAGCGGAATATGTTCATTTTCCATAATGTCTCGGAGGGAAGATAACACTTTCTCAATCAAATCCCTTCCTTTGCTGAAATGGTCTTTCATTTCATTGCTTTCAGCAATAGTACTGAAGGTAACAAAGATCATTTTCGAGAATTGGGCTCTGTGAATAATTCTCGATATATTCGCTATTTCAGGAGCATTCAGCGGTCTGGAACCGCCCTTGAACCCATTGAGGTATTTAAGGCTGCGGGCAAAGTCGATCCGATCCTCCATCTTTAATTGCGGATGCTCTTGGTAAATGCCTTTAGATAACATCAAATCAACAATTTCATTCTGTATTTTTAACGTGAATTTAAGAGTAATCTCAAAATAATTCCGAATATCTTTACGGGTGCTTTCTGATAGGGCGCTTGGATATGTGCTCAATGAAAGCTGGGTGATATCATGGCAAAAAAATAAAATGAAATGATCTGAAAATAATTTCTGCCCATTGATCCTTACATCCTTTTCAGTGAAGCCGCGGGGAACGGAGAGATTCTCTTTACTGAAAAAATCCTGGAGCTGCTTAAGGTTTTTCTCGGATTGATGCAGCAGTCTTCCAGCAATCTTTTTAATTTTCCGATCCTCTGCAGTTTGAAAAAAATAAGTAAAAAATTGCAGCTCCATGCTGTTTTTTAAATACGATGACCAAATATTTGAGATTTCAGAAACCGTCAGCTCTTTAGAAAGCACTGTCATCACTCCTTTTAGCCAAATTAATGATATAAAAATACCTTCAAGGTTCCTTTGCTGTCTAAGGTAGCTAACAGAACATTATTAATTTCTGTCTGATAGAAACGTTCTAAATGGGCGATTAGCCATCTTTCATCCTTTTGCATGTTTTGCAGCTCTTTTTTATCCACTTTACCTTCCTTAATAATGGTTATAGGCATATCGAATGGTTCTGCATTTCTTTGCAGGAAAGCAGGTGTAATGGGTTCGTATTTGGGATCTAAAAAGAAGGAAATTCTCCCGCTTGCTTCCCATAGAGCCAGCGCTACCTTTTTTACATCTTCTACTTTTTCTCCCGAAGTTCCTCCAGCAGCACATCAATAGAAATCCTTGCTTTGTTTAAGCCTTTGTATATGATTTCGCCACTCTGCACAATGATGATGGGCTTGCTGTTTACCAGTCTTCTGACTGCTGGCCATTTCAGGATACTGAATAAACTGATAAGGTAAAGGACCACGAGTACAATGGTTGTAACAATTGAACCCTTTAGTCCAAGCTCCTCATCTGATAAGGGATGGGCAATAATGTTGCCTATGACAAAAGCCATTACTAAGTCAAGGAGCCTTAATTGGGAAATAGCACGCTGCCCCAGCACTCTGACGACAATGACTAAGAAGAAATAAGCGATGACAGCCCTGAGTCCCCACTCCATAGCAGAAAGTGAGTGCTGACTCTGTAAAAAATCCATCTATGGCACATCCTTTAATGTAAAAAGTAAGCTTGCATAGTTCAGCTTTATACAAGTGTTTTCCTATCCAGCTGCAAATATTCAAAGGTGAGGAAGGTTTGTAAATTATTAACAGTACATATAAGGTTTGCCTTTTTGAAAAACTAAGCGAAAGGAGGTTATAAAAATGAAAAAACTCTTATTGATGCTTTTTCTATCTCTATCATTCGTAACGTTAACGGGCTGCGGAAACGATGAAAAGCCTGAGGAAGACGAACAGGTTGAAGATGTGGAAGAAGAGGATGAAATTGGTGACGACGAAGTGGATGATGAGTAAGTGTTAGCCTGAAAAAAGGAGTGCCCATCCCGGGCACTCCTGTTCATGTAGAGGATAAACACAAAACAATGATCTTATAAGGTGTAGTCTGGGCAGGGATGCTTTTGGTAGACGGACCATAGATTACAACTAGGTCTCTGTTTGCGGGACTGCCGGTAAAGGCCTGCCCATTTGTCAGCACCATCTGGGTGTACGGAGAAACATTTAATTGCAGCTGGCCATCACTGCTGACTAGCTGGCTATTAAAATAGTCAGTTTTCACATTTTGGTGAGAAGTATGTTTTACGACCACTAGCGCACGGTATTGAGGAGGATATATCAGCGGAATAGGAGCATTGCCGTCATAATACCCGGTAATGATGTCACCTGCTGAAAGCATGGATTGATCTAAAACGTAAGTGGAGGAGGATACAATGAAATTGGCAGTTCCCCCATTCCATTATCAACGGAAATGATTTTATGGCAGCCGTCTCCGTTAAAATCGGAGATCTGCGTAATGGTCCCGGTGAAATAGTGAAAATTGGTCATGTTCTTCCCCGTTCTTATAAAATAAAGCCTCGGATTTAACCAATATATTAAAACAGCCTACTTTACGTTCCTTTGTAAATTTACAAAACATTACTTTTCATCCAATCTTTACATACAATTTACATTCGCTCTGTATAATTTCTTTTATAGGTCATTAGTATGATAATTTGGGGGTTTTGGATAAATGAAGAAACGGCTGAATAACTTTGCGGCAGCCTTCAGCCATAAGCTGAACCTGGGAACAAGATTATTGGCACTGTTCTTTACCCTGCTGCTGCTGTCGATAGCGGCAGTGGGAGTTAGTTCCTATCTTAAAACAAAGGACATGGCAATCAAAACAATTGAGGATAGATTGGCAAGAGAAGCGGAATTAATGGGATACATAGCGGAAAACTTAAAGTTTGTGTATGTCAGTGATGATTCGTACTTTAAGCAGCAGCTCGAGGCCAGTGTCCGTTCTCAGCAGAAAAAGCTGCAGGCAGATGGGATTGACTCTGATTTTTTCTATCTTTCAGATAACAAGCTTACGCCTTTTAAGGTCAGCAGCAAGTCAGATGCCGCTTTTTCAAGGGGTACGATCAATGAGATCAGCACAATGAAAAATGGAGTCATACACATTGAGATGAACGGGACAGATTATACAGCGGCCTTTCAGGAGATGAAGGAAATTAGCGGCGTCTATGTAGTCCTCATCCCGGCAAAAGCGTATATGTCTGATGTGCATGCGATCGGGTATTTTATGATTGCAGCGATTGTGATCAGTTTATCGGCTGCTTCAGCCATTATTAGTCTTTTTGTAAGAAAAATAACGAAGCCTTTGAACTTATTAAGAAACACCATGCGGGAGGTTCGGGAAGGAAACCTGCAAAACACGCTTGAGATTCATACAGAAATTCCCGAAATGGTTTCTCTGCAGAAAAGTTATAACAGCATGATTGAACAAATGAGGAGCCTGCTGCGGGAGCTGACCGGCACAACGAAGGAGCTTGAGAGTACGGGCAATGAGCTGAAAGGATCATCCTTCAGCGCTCTTGAAAGCGGACAGCAGCTGGTATCAGCCATTCACCTCGTGAAAATGGGGGCAGAGCAAACCGCAGCCAGTTCTGAAAATAGTGCGTCCAGTTTTAAAGAAATGAAAGATAAGTTCGAAGACATGTTTTTACATATGCAAAGTGTAAACCGCAGCTCGGAGGTGATGAATGACTCTGCCAGGCGCGGCGGGAACAGCATCAGTGATCTGATCGCTGCCATTCATTCCTTTGGTTCAGAATTTGGAAAATTGACCCTGACAATAAAAGAGGTCAAAGACCATTCCTTAGCGATTACAAATCTTGTCGGAATGGTAAAGGGAATTGCTGAACAAACAAGGCTGTTATCCTTAAATGCTTCCATTGAGGCTGCCCGGGCAGGAGAGGCAGGGAAAGGCTTTGCCGTGGTCGCAGGAGAAGTCCGGAAACTGGCTGAGCAATCTGCAGGTGCCGCAGAAGATATCACTCGGGGAATAAGAAATATGGAGAATATAACACTCAGAGCTTCAGAGGAATTTGACCAGCTCCATACGGAGATAAAAGGCAATCTTGAAATGGCAGGCCAATCCAAAATATCATTGGACGAGCTGATGAAAGAGATTTCGAATGTAAGCGGAAAGCTCCAAACCATGCAAACGGAGCTGAAAGGCCTGGAAAAAACGCTTCCGCAGCTTGAACAGGGAGCTGAACAGTTCTCCTCTGTTTCACAGGAAACATTGGCAAGTGCAGAAGAGATGCTTGCTGCCAGCGTCATTCAAACAGGACAAATGGAGAAAACGGATAAAATTGGGATGAAACTCAACTCTCTGGCAAGGTCATTGTCTGAACTGACAAGCCATTATAGGGCATAGCAATTAGAAAAGCGTAAGGCGAGCTATAAAGGTCGCCGAATCCTCCAAAAGCTGCCCTGGAGGGTTGCGGAGTTAGGCGGTTAACTAATCTATTAAAAAAGTGAACCAGGCATTGGCTGCCTGGTTCACATCTGCTCTGTACGCAATCCGCTGCTTAACAAGAGGTTCATCATTTTTTCATTATTTTAATCCATAAGCCTTGATGATTTCCTGATTTACACGATTGCCTGCATCATCCCATGCACTGGCACGCAGGGAGACAGAGGTTCCCTTCTTATTTGGATGCTTGATTTCGGCGGACCAGCCATTGCCCTTAGAAACTAACTTTGCAGCTTCCCATGTCTTTCCTTCATCAAAAGACACCTCCAGGGCTGCTCCTTTTATTTGGCCGTTTTCCGGAGCATCGGTTATTTGAACAGCTGATAAATCAAGCTTAATCTTTTTACCGGCCGTGGAGTTGCCTGACATGTCAGTGTCCACTTTATAATCAATAGAAATCAGCGGAAGAGCAGCCTGGAATTCTCCTTGCTTCTGTGACCAGAATGTCCACTCCGTATGTGTACGGACTGATGTGTTCCAGCGCTCTGCATCACGGGCAGCATCACTTACGAGTTTGTACTGGGTTTTTTCTTCCGGAAATTCATTAAATAAGTAGAGTGCCTGGCCCTTTCCTTCTTTAACCAGGTTATCCCCTTGATATAGCTTTAATGTCTGATCGCCAGGGTAATTCATGTCAGCTCCCGTATGTCCAGGTCCTGAGTCAGCCCAGGCAGGAACATTTAATATCAAATTATTGCCTGAACGGTATGGAGCCCAGAAACCATCACCAAAACGAGGACGGACGACTGGTGAAAACCATTCTTCATTCAACGTTTGACCCGGTTTGTAATCCACTTTTGGCTGTCTTACTTCCCACTGGGCATCGAGAACACCAGCCTGGTGGTACCATGATGTGCCTTTTTGTGCCGATACCCACTCTGTTCTGACAGACGGAAGTGACAGGGTCTGCAGGAAGCCTACTCCGGCAAAGCTGTGCGCCAGAATATCGTACCTGAACTCAGCACCCGGAGCAGGACGGTCTGATTTATATTCAGAGTTGATTTTAACAAGGTCCTTCGATTTCGGAGAATAGTTTACCTCTTTAGGCACTGCCTGATGATGCATGTCCACCAGGTCATATAAGTAATCCGAGTCAGGTGTACCCTCGACTTTTAAAGTCAATTTTCCAGACTTGGCAGCTGCGATCAGCTCTTTGCCTTCAGTGCTGCTGATGCCAGCAACCGGTAGAGGGCTGTTGGAAAGTGAAAAATCCTCATTTTCTATTCCTACCCATTCACTAAGCTCCTGAGGTCCATCATTAACGGTAATCAATAGTTTTGCTCCTGCTGCTAACGCTGCTGCAGCACGTTCTGATCCTGTTAATTCATCACTGCGCTGCACAATTGCGGCTTTTCCTTTTACATCCAGATTTTCATAATCCTCTGGAGATCCATTTCCGGCATAGACAGCCTTCAAATTATACTTCCCATTCAGGAGAGTGCTGCCTGCCTGCGGGATATCATCCAATTCCTTTCCTTTGTAACCGATTGTCAGCATAGGTTCCGCCAGGCGCCAGCGCGTAGCCTGTGTGAATTCACCAACGTTAACTTTCTCTGTAGGTGCAGCGTACATTTTATCCACCAATACTGGCAAAATGTAAATGTCATTCACGTCGTTTCCATTTATGCTGCGGTAATATTCCATTTTCCGATAATTGGCTTCTGTCTCTTTTGGAACATCAACAGTAATCTCGTTGGCCTTGCGCGCATCCAGCATAACTGTCTGAGGTCCATCCAGGTTAATTTCCGGGTCGCCGACAAGTGCAACACCTGCATGATCTGTATCAGCATCAACGTCCATCATGGACATAACGGAATACGTTCCTTTCGGCAGCCGCAGCTCCTTCGTGCCTTCCACAGACATGAACTGAGGATCGCCAGTTGGTCCCAACAGGTAGAAGTATGCGGAGGCAGCTTCCCCATCCCGATCAACTGCCTTTATGGTAAGGGGATACCTTTCATCTTCTTTAATCATGCCTAAAGACGTATGGACAATCTTTTGGCCTTCTGCTGAAGCACTGATATGACCCTGATAACGGGAGCCAAAATCACCATTATTCGGGTCCAGTGTAACGGTGACCTCGGCAATTCCATTAGCTGGAACAGTCACTTTTTCTGATGAAAGCTTTACCATTCCGGCAGGAGCATCGGTGTCATGGCTATCTTTCATCGATATTGACAGATCCAATGTCACATCCTGTCCGCTATCGTTTGTATACGTAATGGTCTTCTCAGCAGGAACATCATTCTCATGAGGCCAGTCATAGAAGCCAAAGTCGAGGGAACCAGTGGCCCTTATATTACCAAGCACTGCAGCTTCAGCATCAAGACGGCCAGTTCCGCCTTCAAAAGGGCTAATGTCCTCCAGCTTCCTTGTGGTGCTCATCAGAGCTTCTTTAAGCTGTTCTCCGGTCCATTCAGGGTGGCGCTGGGAGAGAAGGGCTGCAGCTCCAGCAACATGAGGTGTTGCCATAGAGGTGCCATCCATGCTCATGTAAGAGCCGCTTCCCTGGTTCGTATATTGAGAACGTGCAGCCATGATTCCTACTCCAGGAGCAGTGAGATCAGGCTTTAATCCTGAGCTTCCAAAGCTAGGCCCTTTAGACGAGAACCAGGCAAGATTGTCGGACTTGTCTACGGCGCCAACAGTAAGAGCATCGTCAGCAGCTCCTGGTGATCCGATTCCTTCACTGCCAGTGTTCCCGGCAGCAATAACAAACAGGGAACCTGTTTCTTTACTAAGATTGTTTACAGCTTGAGCCATTGGATCCGTTCCATCGCTTGGTTCAGAACTGCCCAGGCTCATATTAACGATTTTGGCATTTTCAGCAGCCCATTCCATTCCATCAATAATCCATGAATCCTGGCCAAAGCCTTCATTACTCAGGACTTTTCCTACAAGAAGACGTGAGCCTGGAGCCACACCCTGATACCGTCCTTCGGAGGCTTCCCCGGTCCCAAGCACTGTGGAAGCCACGTGTGTCCCATGTGCATGCATATCGGTTACTTCTTCTCCTGGAACGAAGCTCACTGCCTCATCCAATTGGCCTGCAATGTCCGGATGCTCTGGATCAATTCCGGTATCAAGAACAGCCACCTTTACGCCTGTTCCATCATAGCCGGATTCCCAAGCTGAAGGGGCTCCAATCTGAGGGACACTTTGTTCAAGAGAAGCTTCGACACGGCCATCCAGCCAGATTTTTTCAATCCCTGGAGCCAGTGCGGCTTTAGATTTCTTGGGGGTTTTGTTTGCTTTAGTAATTTCTTTCCAGAATCCCTTTGTTTCTTTCTTATCAGCTGTGACTGCTACACTATCTATGCTTTCAAGTACATGGGTTTTCTTTGAGCCTTTTGGGATTGGATGAGCAACAGCTGAACGGCCTTTGGATTCGGAATATTGAATGATGACCGGCAATTCCTTTTGATTCTCATCATCATAGCCGTCTTTAATTAAAGCCGTAATATTGAACAAATCCTGGTCCAAAAATCCGGAAGCCAGATATGGCATAGCCTGATCAGGAATGACATACGTTTCTTTGTTGGCTGTCAAAATACGTGCTCCACTTGCGGAGGGATCCGCTGGTTCAACATGAATGATATTCTTTCCATCTTCAAATTCGGTTACGGTTACGACATCACCCGTGATAAGGGTGATGTCATGCTTGCCTTTACTGGCTTTTGCATTCATCCCTTGCAGATCAGTTATTGCCGCTTTGCCATCTGCGCCTTTTAGAATGCCTTTCCCTGAATCATCAGCCGCAGCCTGCAGGGGCGGAACAGCCAGCATAGCAGCAGCCATGGCAGCTGTTAATTGCTTTTTAAACCTGAAATCTCCCATTCGTGCCCATTCTCCTCTTCAAAAGTATAGTGGTTCACCCTTAAAGCAGCTGGGAAAGCACCCCTATTAAACTGCTTTAAATAATCAAACAACAACCTCTTACAACTTGATTCATAGTTCATAAGGTTCTATTGAAAAGTATAAGGAAGAAAGAACATTCTGTTAATTGGGGAAATTAAAAGGCAATTTAAGTGTTAATTCTGGGCTAAAAGAATTAGATTTTGATAAATTGATGGTTGATTGGGAGTGTCTGTAGGTATTTATGACAATAAAATTTGGGGTTATTTAATAGGGGAAGATAATAATACTGCAAATCTATTAATTTTAATAATCGCATCCTTGTGCTTATGTAATGCTGATTTTTAATAACCATCAGCTGGAATAGTCAACAAGGACCGGCGGAAAAGCACCGTCAGTCCTTGTTTTATACATCAAAAACACCCTCATAGATCCTCTTCAAATCATCTCGAAGCTTCTCGACCGGTATGAATCGCGCCTCTCTCAGAACTTCTCTTCCATCCAGATATAAGGCAATCACAGGCACTGTAAAAGCCATGAGGAACCCGGCTATCTCAGGGACCTTTCCTGCATTCACAGACCGGGATTCTATACCGGGATAATCCTTCAACACTTCCTCAACCTGAGGAAGCAGGCCATGACAGACGCTTCAGCTGTCAGTCAGCACATAAATAAGACCAAGCTCGGCGCTCTGAATAAACTGATGCACCTCTTCCATCGCTGTCAGCTCTTTCATCGTCATCATCCTCCTAAGCCGGCATTTTTTCCATTATACAATAGGATTTCCATAACCACTTCTAGAATACCTTATCAGGAAGGAGTGGTTCTATTGGCAAATCTATGGGAAGAAAAGTTCTCCGCAGAAGGATATTTATATGGTGAAGAGCCCAATGAATTTATCAGAGAGCATGCGTGGCGGCTTGAGGGACACAAACGAGTTGCTGCTTTGGCCGAGGGTGAGGGCCGAAATGCTGTGTTCCTTGCAAGAAAGGGGCATGAGGTAACCGCATGGGACTATACACAAAGCGGGCTAATAAAAACACAGCAGCTGGCTGAACGCCATCATGTCAGAGTAGAAACAGGGCAGAAGGATCTCATTCATGATTCTGTACCATCAGGGGAGTATGATGCTTCGATTATGGTTTTCGGCCACTTTCTGAAAAAAGATCAAAAGACTGTTTTCGATAAGCTCGTTTCTGTTGTAAAGCCGGGTGGAATCGTCATGCTTGAAGTCTATTCGGAGGATCAGCTCCTCTATGGAACAGGCGGGCCGAAAAGTGTTGATATGGTGTATGATCCCGCAGATCTTCTCCAATGGATTAAGAGCTATAAAGTCCTTCATTTCTTTTATGGCGAACAGGAGAGAGTCGAAGGAAAAGGCCATACAGGTACGGGGCATGTGATTCAGGCTATATTGCAGAAATAGAAAAAGGAGGCATAAGCGGCCTCCTTTACCTATTTTAAGATGTAATCGATTGGGTTCTGTTTACCTTCGCAGAATAAACACGGTACAACACGAATGCCAATCCGGAAAGCAGGATTCCCGAGATGTACGGGGCACCGATGCTCATGGTAAAAAGCCAGCCGCCAAGCGGGGGCCCGATAATACGTCCCAGGGAGTCAAATGATGACAGCAGGCCGGTCGTACTGCCGTGTCCAGTTTGAGATGTCTTTGTCAGCAGGGAAGATACGCTCGGGCGGATAAACCCGTTTCCGATTCCGAAAACTGTTAAGAATATCGCTGCTGTGGTAAAACTGTCAACCAGGAGAATAAGTCCAAAGCCAATGGCGGAGATGATGATCCCCAGTTGAATCACGGCTCCTTCTCCGTACTTTTTCGTCATTCTTCCTACTAAACCGCCCTGTACAAGGGCGCCTCCAAACCCCATGATCATAAAGATATAGCCAAGCTCTACGGTCCCAAGGCCAGCTTTGTCAGCCGCAAAATACGCGAAAGTTGCTTCCAGGCCTGCCAGTGACAACGAAACAAACAGCTGAAGGATAAACAGAATTCCAGTGTTTCCGCTTAAAGCTGTTAAAAGTCCTGGACGCTTAGCAGCTCCCTGGCTGCGCTGCTCTGGTGAAAGGGATTCCTTCAGCACAAGCATGACAAGGAAAAATGTAATAAATGAAGATGTTCCTGCCGCGTAGAAAGGAATGTTCAAACTTTCCCGGGAAAAGATGCCCCCGATTGCCGGACCAAAAATAAACCCTAAGCCAACCGCAGCTCCAATGATTCCCATCCCTTTTCCGCGGTCTTCTTCAGATGTAATATCCGCTACATAGGCCATGACAGTCGGCATATTGGCAGATGACAGGAAGCCGCCGATAACTCTGGCAGCAAACAGCATCCAAAGCTCAGTGGATAAGGCCATCATGAAAAAAGACAGGCCAAGGCCAAAAATACCGATCATTATGACCGGTTTGCGTCCGATTTTATCGGAAACGCGCCCCCACATAGGCGCAAACAGCAGCTGCATCAACGAATAAACGGCCATTAATAGGCCCAGTTCAGTGGGGAGGCCCCTAATTCTTCCGCATAAAAGGGGATGACAGGTATGATGATTCCAAACCCCACCATAACAAGAAACATAACTGCGAATAAAAGAGGCAGTGCTTTTTTTGTATTCAACGTGTTCACTCCAGTTAAGGTCAAATTCCATCTAAGTACTATGATTATAACAAAAACATTCCCATACTTTCACCTTAGGCATTGGGCAGGTAAATAAGTTCTATTTATCAGCCAATTTTAAAAATATATTGAAATATCAAAATAATATAAACTATGATGAACTTGTACATTTTTACAGTCAAGAGAGGGGGAAATGGAATGGAAAAGAAATTAGAAAAGAAAGTGCTGATCGCAAGCCTGATCGGAAGTTCCATCGAATGGTTTGATTACTTTTTGTACGGGACGGTTGCTGCACTTGTATTTAATCAAATGTTTTTTCATAGCGATGACCCGGCTGTCGGTTTGATGCTGGCATATGCCTCTTTCGCACTTGCTTTCTTTATCCGCCCGCTTGGCGGGGTAATTTTCAGCCACATCGGCGATAAAATCGGCAGAAAGAAGACTCTTGTCCTCACACTATCCCTTATGGGCGGTGCAACTGTCCTCATGGGCTTTTTGCCTACCTACGACAATATTGGCACGGCAGCACCGATCCTGCTGATCATTTTACGCTTAATACAAGGTATTGGCCTTGGAGGAGAATGGGGCGGCGCATTGCTGCTTGCTGTTGAGTATGCCCCAAAAAATCGGCGCGGCTTTTTTGGAAGCATTCCGCAAATGGGTGTCACCATCGGAATGCTCCTTGGAACGCTTGCCTTATCCATCATGACTTTATTGCCTGAGGAAGCCTTTTTATCATGGGGATGGCGTGTCCCGTTCATCCTAAGTGCCCTGCTTGTCTTTTTTGGCTTATGGATCCGCAAAGGGATTGATGAAACACCATCCTTTAAAAAGGCCCAGGAGAAAGGAGAAATCGCGAAGATTCCGTTTGTGGAAACCATGCGCAGCCATTGGAAGGAAGTATTGATTGCAGTCGGCGCAAAAGTGGTGGAGACAGCGCCATTTTATATTTTCGGAACCTTTATTGTTTCCTATGCGACAACACAGCTTGGATTCTCACGCACTGTTACTCTGAATGCCGTTACGATTGCAACGATAATTACTACAATACTAATCCCGATCATGGGAAAACTGTCTGACAAAGTTGGCCGGAAAAAGCTATATGTGGGCGGAACGGTCCTGATGATGCTTTACGCCTTTCCATACTTCTGGCTGCTTCATCAGGGTTCGGCGTTTCTGCTGGTTGTGGCTACCATATTGGGTCTCGGGATCATCTGGGCTCCAATTACCGCTGTACTTGGGACTATGTTTTCAGAAATATTTAAGTCGAATGTCCGCTATACCGGCATCACACTGGGCTATCAAATAGGAGCCGCTCTGGCAGGAGGAACCGCTCCTCTCGTTGCAACTGCCCTGCTGAATGCGTATGACAATTCCTATGTTCCTGTAGCGTTATACATCATGCTTGCAGCTGCCATCTCTTTGATTGCGATTTCATCCGTCCGTGACCGAAGCAATCAGGACCTTGATTCTGATCTTCCAGGAGATGATGCATTCCATACAGGCTTCGGACAAACCGACCAAAAAGCTTAGAAAGGTAGATTTCATGCTTTTATTATCTGAAAAAGAAATCAAATCCATCTATACGATGGAATCAGCCATTAAAGATCTGGAAAATGCCCTGGTACATCATCTGGAAGGGAAAATCCAGAATCCCCATAGAACCGTCCTGGACTTTCCGGAGAAACAGGCATCTGCCCTTTATATGCCGAGTGCCATGCCGCCAATTGGCAAAACGGCTGTGAAGGTGGTCACCATTTTTCCTGAGAACCCTGCGATCGGCAAAAAAACGACTCAAGGAGTCATTTTGCTAAGCGATACAGATAATGGAGAGCATCTCGCATGCATGAATGCCTCTTACCTGACAAGGCTCCGGACCGGGGCCGTGAGCGGGATTGCCACTAAGCATCTGGCAAAAAAATCGGCAAGATCTGTGGCTGTGATCGGGTGCGGGGCAATGGCTGAAGAGCAGCTGCAGGCCGTTTTGGAGGTCCGTGAAATAGAGGAAATCTTACTCTACAACCGGACGGCTGCAAAGGCACAAGAATTTTCTGCGAAATTTCATGAATTCAATGGTCCGGTGATCATCTTGGAAAATGCCGATGAAGCTGTTTCCCGGGCGGATATTGTTATCTGCAGCACCCGCTCGGAAAAGCCCGTGTTCACAGGCAAGGCCCTCCGGCCGGGTACGCATATTAACGGGGTAGGCTCCTATCTTCCGCATATGCAGGAAGTCGACGCAGAAACACTGCTGCGAAGCTCTAAAATCGTCGCAGATACCTTGGAAGGGGTCAAAGAGGAAGCAGGTGATTTCATTATTCCTGCCAGAGAAGGCATCTGGAGCTTCTCGAACCTTCACGGCGAACTCGGACAATTATCAGCCGGAGTGATCGCAGGCAGAGAAAACGATGAAGAGATTACCTTTTTTAAATCAGTCGGCATTGCCTACTTTGACCTCGCTGTGGCTGCAGCCGTTTATGAAAAAGCAATTCTTGAAGGCATCGGAACTAAGGTGGACCTGTAAAAAGGTGAATAGTGCCTGCAGCTTTGGAAAATCTATAGCTATACTTCTAAAATAAAGGAGAGATAGGAATGCCAAAGCAGCCGAATAAAGTAACAGAAGAGCAGCAGGTCGTAGCCGCCCAAAACCAGGCGGACCAATTCAAAAAGGAATGGACACAGAATTTGCCCTTGAAGAAAATGTCCAGGACGCGGCAGCCAAAAGCCAGCAGTATCAGGCACAAAACCAGCAGCCGACCTATGAACCGAATAAGCCATTTTAATGAAGCTGCATGATGGGTTTTATGCCTGTCATGCAGTTTTTTTATATGGAAATAGTTGCTGGATAGCTGTCAGAAAGGAATTTTTCAATTGCTGGATCAGATACAGGGGGAAATTAACTTATCAGGCCGCTGTGCCAGGTATATCAGTCAGATTTTATATATATCGGCCGATATCGGTCAAAATACCACTTTATCGGTCACCCCGCGCCCCAGCAGCTTTCCAGCAATATCACCGTGCAAATATGAATACGCGTCTGCCATGATTATTTTGTGCACTGCCCCAAACTCTTGTAAAATAAGTGGCAAACTAGATCGCAAAAAGGAGTCATTATGAAAAGTCATATCATCATTGGTGCAGGAATCCTGGGGGCCTCTGCAGCCTACCATTTGGCTAAGGCAGGTGCAAATGTCACCGTTATC
Organism: Cytobacillus pseudoceanisediminis; assembly: GCF_023516215.1. Taxonomy (NCBI): domain Bacteria; kingdom Bacillati; phylum Bacillota; class Bacilli; order Caryophanales; family Bacillaceae; genus Cytobacillus; species Cytobacillus pseudoceanisediminis. The sequence goes on from NZ_CP097349.1 coordinate 4,267,252, forward strand.
GACCGCAAAGACCCGGGTCAGGCAACAGACGCAGCGGCCGGAATTATCTGCCCCTGGCTGACACAGCGGCGGAATAAGGCGTGGTACGCGCTGGCCAAAGGGGAGCGGCCTATTATCAAACATTAATCCGGGAGCTTGAAAAGGACGGAGAGACGAAGACGGGCTATCAGAAGGTAGGAGCCGTCAGCCTTCATACCGACCCTGTAAAGCTTGAAAAAATGGAAGAACGAGCAGCAACAAGACGCGGTGATGCACCTGAACTGGGAGAGATTACACCATTATCTCAAGACCAGACATTGGAGCTGTTTCCGCCTTTATCAAAGGAATATGCCTCTGTACATGTAAGCGGAGCGGCGCGCGTCAACGGCCGGGAATTAAGGGACGCCCTGCTGCGGGCAGCTGAAAAACATGGTGCTGTATTGGTTCATAGCTCTGCTGAACTTTTGTGCCAAGGAGACAGGGTCACGGCAGTAAAAGCCGGCGGAAAGCAATATGAAGCAGATAGTGTCATCGCAGCGGCTGGAGCGTGGGCTGGTGAGCTTTTGAAGCCGCTTGGTATTCAATTGGATGTAAAGCCGCAAAAAGCGCAGATTGTCCATCTTCAGCTTGAAGAGGAGGAAACGGGCAAATGGCCTGTTGTGATGCCGCCAAACAATCAATACATTCTGGCTTTTGAAGGCGGCCGCATCGTCGTTGGTGCCACCCATGAAGATAATATAGGCTATGATCTAAGGGTGACAGCTGGCGGCCTAAATGAAATTTTTGAAAAAGCGCTAGCAATAGCCCCTGGATTGTCTGATGGAACGTTCACAGAAGCACGTGTGGGCTTCCGTCCCTATACACCCGGTTTCTTGCCCATTATCGGCCAAATTCCGGGCATAAAGGGTCTTTACATATCAAATGGACTTGGAGCCTCAGGGCTGACCGCAGGGCCGTTTCTGGGTGCCCAGCTTGCCAAGCTTGCTCTCGGGCAAGAGGTGGATATTGACCTGGACCTCTATGATCCGGCTGGCGCGATAGAAAAATAATAAGGGTAAAGGTGCCTGTTTGCAGCAGGCACCTATTTTTAATTCTGCTAAGTTAATAAATCCCTTCAATTCGGGTATACACTAATGAAATGAATGAATGATAAATGGCGTTTCAGTAGGAGGCTGAATCATGAAGTGGAAAGGCAGAAGAGCGAGTTCTAATGTAGAAGACCGAAGAGGCATGGGCGGAGGGGGAAAAACCCTGATTGGCGGCGGCCTCGGCGGAATTATTATTTTATTGATATTTACCTTCCTCGGCGGTGATCCGGGAGAGCTTTTAGGCAATATGGCCGGAACAGATTCTGGCACAGCTGTACCGTATGAAGAATCAGAACAGGAAAAAGAGCTTGCTGATTTTGTCTCTGTTGTGCTTGCGGATACAGAGGAAGTCTGGACGGAAATATTCGAAGAACAGGGATTGCAATATGAGGAGCCGACCCTTGTTTTATATTCAGGCAGCGTACAGTCTGCATGCGGGGCAGCGTCCTCTTCCGTTGGGCCTTTTTATTGTCCGGGCGACCAAAAATTGTATATTGATTTAAGCTTTTACGAAGAACTGCAAAGAAAGTTCCAGGCTCCTGGCGATTTTGCCATGGCCTATGTCATAGCCCATGAAGTAGGGCACCATGTGCAGACCCTGCTTGGAACGACTGAGGAAATCATGCCGCTCCGTCAGAGAATGAGTGAAGAAAAGTTTAATCAGTATCTTGTCCGTTTTGAATTGCAGGCCGATTATTATTCAGGCGTTTGGGCCAACCATGCACAGGGAATGGGATATTTAGAGGAAGGCGATCTGGAAGAAGCCCTGAATGCTGCAACGGCAGTAGGGGACGACACCCTTCAAAAACGGGCGCAGGGCTATGTAGTGCCGGAAAGCTTTACCCATGGAACGTCAGAACAAAGAAAGTCATGGTTCTACAAAGGATTCCAAAACGGAACCATCAAAGGCGGAGACACGTTTAAACAAAGAAATTGAAGCAATACGAAAGGAGAGGTTCACATGAATAGCCAAACCCAAACATTTCAGCTGGCGGATGATGGACAAATACCCAACAATCCGGACCTTCCTGTTATCATCTACAAGGCCGTTTTTAAGGAGCAGCCTGATGAAATAGAGGCGGCTTTTAACAGACATCAATGGACCGGCAGCTGGACGGGCGGGGTATATGATTACCATCATTATCACAGCAATACTCATGAAGTACTGGGTGTCAAAGCAGGACAAGCAACCGTCCTCATCGGCGGTGACCAGGGCGAGCGCCTTGAACTCCATCAGGGCGATGTTATTCTCCTCCCGGCAGGGACAGGGCATAAGAATGCGGAAAGCAGTCCGGACTTCGAAGTCGTAGGTGCCTATCCTGGCGGAACAAGCCCGAATATGAAGAAAAAAGACCCATCAGATCGTGTACAAGCATTGGCAGAAATAAAAAATGTCCCTGTTCCGCAGACTGATCCTGTCTATGGTGATGAGGGGCCGATGCTTGAAGAGTGGAAAGAATGAAGACTGCTGTTTACCGGCCCAAATAGAACATTTACCGGCCGATTTGAAAGAAATACCGGCCAAAACCGCAGAAATACCGGCTAAACTGCCGAATTTACCGGCCGAGCAGATACAAAAAAAGCCAGAAGAGCATACACTCTTCTGGCTTCCGCTTTTCTATTAACGTACACCCTTCATATATCCTTGAATCTTAGGACTCAACATGAATAGGATAATGGATAGCACGATCGCAGCTGCACCAATTACACCGAAATAAGTCATTTCTGTTTCTGGTGAATAGAACTTAACAATCTGTGCATTGATTGCCTGTGCGGCCGCATTTGATAGGAACCAAAGGCTCATCGTTTGCGCCGAGAAAGCAGCAGGCGCTAATTTTGTTGTGGCTGAAAGTCCGACTGGAGATAAGCAAAGCTCACCAAGAACAACAATAAAGTAGCTAAGGACCAGCCATAATGGACTTACAAGAGAATCTGTACCGCCAAGGTATGCTGGCAGCAGAATCACAAGGAAAGATAAACCAGCGAATAATAGGCCCAGGGAGAACTTCTGCGGCACTGAAGGCTGGCGGTCGCCAAGCTTCACCCATAGCCAGGCAAATACTGGCGCAAAGAAAATGATGAACAATGGGTTAAGAGACTGGAACCATGCCGGTGAAATATCAAGACCCATAAAGTCAAGCTGGGTACGCTTGTCCGCATAATTCGCAAGAATCGTTGAACCCTGCTCCTGGATAGCCCAGAACATAACAGATGCAATGAATAATGGAATATAAGCAATGATGCGTGAGCGTTCCACTTCTGTTGTTTTCGGGCTGCGGTACATTACAGTAAAGTAAATAATCGGAAGCCCAATACCAAGAACACCAACAAGGGCAATAAACGAATCAAATGTTAAAAGACCAGTTGGGATGCCGACTGCCACTAAAATGGCAACAACAGCAGCACCAAGGCCAATTCTTGTATAAACCTTACCTTTTTCATCTGCTGATAATGGATTAGATACATAAGTTCCTGCTAATCCAAGATTTTTCTTTTTCGTAAAAACAAACACTAATAAGCCAAAGAACATACCAACGGCAGCAATGGCGAAACCTAGGTGGAAATTATAATCCATTCCAACTGTTCCGACAATTAAAGGCGCAAGGAATCCGCCAAGGTTGATACCCATATAGAAAATACTGAAACCTGCATCGCGGCGGTTATCTTCCGGGCTGTAAATATCCCCAACCACGCTTGATACATTTGGCTTCAATAATCCAGTACCTAATACGATCAGCACCATGGAAACAAAGAACATAGCCAGGCTGCCAGGAATAGAAAGGGCAATATGGCCGAGCATGATTAAAATTCCGCCATAGAATACAGCTCTGGAGGTTCCGAGCAATCTGTCGGCTATCCATCCGCCGATGATTCCTGACATATACACCAATGACCCATAAATGGACATGATAGCTAAAGCTGTCGGCTCATCCAGGCCTAAACCGCCTTTTGAAACCTCATAATACATATAGAATACAAGGATCGCTCTCATTCCATAATAAGAAAAGCGCTCCCAAAATTCAGTGAAGAAAAGTGTGAACAAGCCTTTAGGATGTCCAAAGAAACCTTTTGAGGCACACTTTCAACAATTTTCTGCCTATTAAAATCTGACATGTTTCATCCTCCTTTTAGCTATTCTATAATATCTTTCATAGTTCCTAATTGTCAAAAAAAATTTTATGTAACGATGGTTATTATTGACTTTTTAGGCGGAATAAATAGATTTTTCCAGAGATTTAAACAAAAGAACGTTTTTTCAGAATAATAACAGTATTAAAACTTATCTAAAAACAGGGGTATTATTCCCATAAAAAAAGCCGCTCAAACCGGCGGCTGCTGCAAATATCCTTATGCGTTTGTAAGTACTGCTTCTTTAGGGCTATGCTGATGAATTGATTCTTCCCTGGAGGATAGCCTGTTTTTTCCCATGTCCTTAGACTGCAGAAGGAGCTGGTCTGCGTAAACATAGGCTTTTTCAATAGAAAGGAGCTTGTTCACTTTATAGTAAAAGAGGCCAAAGGATGCTGTGTAGGATAGAGAAATGGACTGGTCTTTAAAATCGGCATGAAATGTGCTGTTTTCAATGCCTTTGCGTATCTTCTGAGCTAAATTCAAGCATTCTTCATATGACCTGAATCTCATTATTATGGTAAATTCCTCTCCGCCGCTTCTGAACAAGTAATCATCTTTGGAAAGATAGCTCTTCAATGAGTCGGCAAAGTGCCTGATTGCCTGATCGCCCACGGCGTGGTTATAGCTATCATTAATCCTTTTGAACTTGTCGATATCTGCCACTACAATCGCGATGTGTTCCGCCGATTGATTAAGTTCCGTCATTTTTTTATCCATATAAGCACGGTTAAAAACACCAGTAAGGAAGTCGGTATAGGCCATCTGCTCAAATTTATCGCGTTCGATTTTATTCTGCAGCATCTGTGATTTCGACAGAAAGGAACGGCTGACAAGATAATTAAGTATAAACAGACTTATGAGCATCTCCCATTTGCCCTCATTAAGAAATAACAGCAAAAGACCATTAGTAAAGGCAATCTTCCCCATATCCAGTACACTTCTTGTTTTGATAAAATCAATCGCTTCCTGCTTCGTTTTTATGTCTCCTGTCAATTTAAACACGGTAATCAGGAAGATGTCTGAAAGCATGGATGTTACGGTAATCAGAATAAGCATGATTATCCAAAAGCCGAATGCCGCATCCTGAAAGAGGGGATACAGCAGATTGAATAAATAGAATGCAATAGAGTTGCTCATCACAAAGGAGCCAATGTTATAAAACGTATGGAAAAATTCATCCGGATCGTCTGTTTTTGTTTGTTTCTTATATAAATAAACACTAAATCGATAGATGACTTCAAATATAAATAAACCTAATGGCCCTGTAAAAAGCCCAATGGAGAGACTGTAATTAATTCCATAATCGATGGACGTATTTCCGTTTCTGCTGATAATCCGCAAATGGTGATACAAGCAGGAAAACAGCAAGTATATGAAGAGTGCTTTTATATATGAAGAGCTCTCGACAATGATCCCGTCCGAGATCAGAGCTGTAAAAAGTGAAACAATAAAAAGCGAAACCATAAATATTCTGGAGCCTTGCATCTTTCTGTACTCCTTTGCCTGTTGTTATACCTCTATTTTATAGGAATTTTTTTCTAGAAAGTAGACAAATTTAATATATTTTCTAAATTTTTTAATATTATCTATTTTATTTCATTTTTGTTAGAGACAAGCAGGATATTATTTTATCTCTTAAACTATCAAATTTCAGGAAAAATACCAAATAAACTTGGTTGTAAACAAAAATGAATACAAGTATGCGATATTGTTTGCAGTTGTATTCAAAAATGTAAACAAGTATACAAACACGTGTACATGTTGGTGTGTAAGGATGTGTTCAATATTGTTTACTTGTATACGGAAAGTGTATACAATGTAGGTATAAGTTTACAATTTGTTTACGTCTTTACGCTTTGATTACTTTTCATTTCCTTACATTGATTAATCTCTCAATCTGAATTACTCTTAAAACAATAGCTCTATATTTGAGAATGAAAGGATTGAATGATTTGACGAATTCAAGAATTGCAGCAGTTGACGTAGGAAACGATTCTATTAAAGCAATCTTTGGAAAACTGGATTCAGAATTAAATATACCGAATGTGATTGCGAGAGATGTTGAGGACCGCCCGGTTATCGGGATAGAAGAACTTGACAGCAAAAATCCGCTTGAAGGCATACATATCAGAGTCCACTCCCCTGCCCTGAAAGAAAACAATGCGATTTATCGTGTGGGGCACCTGGCAACGAAAAGCGATAACGCTACTGAATTAGATCCGGGCAGCAGCAAATCTGAAGAAGATCAGACATTAGTCATGCTATTCTCTGCTTTGGCATTGGATGCTGTGCAGAAAGATGGTTCCACAGGCTTTAAAAAGTCCGGGAATGTGATTGATGCAAACTACACACTGGGAACAGGACTTCCTCTTCGTGAAGTAAAGGAAGGCAAGGATGCGGGCTACCGTTCCAAATTGCTGGGCTCTGTCCATCAGGTTGAGTTCCTTGTGACACCGAAGTACCAGGGGCAAAAAGTAAATATCAAGTTTGATGAAATTAAGGTATATCCTGAAGGCTTTGCTGCTTATATCAACCTTGTAATGGACAACAACTTAAATATCATCAATAAGGATTTAATTGATAAGCGTATTTTAATTCAGGATATCGGCGGACTATCAACGGATATTGCTGTCATTAAAAACCGCAATGTTGATGATGACAAAGCGCAGGGCTTCAACCTTGGGGTATCTGAAGCTCTTGAATCCATCCGTGAGGAGATTCGTTCGAAACATGGCGTTGAACTCGACAGCCGTCGGGATGTCGTGGAAATCATCACGAAAAAGAATGACCGCAATCATATTATGGTAAAAGGAAGCCGGACAAGCGTACATGATATTACAGACCGAATTTTGCTTGATCTGGCTAAGAAGCAGTATCGCCTACTCCGCAACGTTTGGCAGAAAAACTCCCAGACGGAAATCTGCTACTTTGTCGGCGGCGGCTCTATTGTTTTAAAAGATTATCTGAAAACATTAAATAACAATCTGGATGGCTATAACATTGACTTCTTTGAGGATGAAAAAGAAAGCATCTGGATGATGGCCAATGCTTATTACAAGCTGATCTCTGATTTTTCAAGAAGAACGAATAAAGACAAGGCGGACCAGGATAAAAAACCTGTTAAAGCCAACTAGGGTGATTTTTCATGAGTAAAGCTTCCTCTTCTGAAATTAAGAGAGGACAATCCGTATCCTTTCGGGTGCCATCTGACACACCTGATCATATTTTGAAGCATCTGCAAAAGCTCAAGGAAACCGAAAAACGGAATTTTTCCAGTAAGATTGCAGAGTTTGTGATGCAGGGAGTCAGCAGCTCTCAATCAAAAGACCGGGAAACTATTACCATTCCCCTTCCCAAGGGGTTAAGCAAAATCCAGCGCGACTGGCTAAAGCATGAGCACTCAGAAGCATTGCTCGGCAGCATCCTTTATCAGCTGATTACGGATCCCGTGCGTGCAACTTCCCTGCTGGCTTCTTTGAACAGCCGATCTTCTGATATTGATGAAGCTCTTTATCTGCAGGAGGAGCCGAGGCATTCAGTGAGTCAGTATGATTCGGCAGCTGCAGCTTTAGAAGAAGACGAACTTTCTGAAGCTGAACTGACCGATATTGAAGATGATTTGCTTGACTTTGATTGGGATAAAGCTAAACAGGAACAGGAAGAAAATGCAGAAGGTCAAACTGAAGAGGAAAGCGAAGAAGACCTGGATACTCTTCTTGGCGGCTTTCTTGCACATATGAATAAATGAGCTTGGGGAGAGTTTCAGTGATGAAACTCTCCTTTTTTGTATTTAGAAAAGGATTTTCTGGGTAGTTTACAACTATAGCCTATCTTGGAACGAAAAGGAGGAATTTCAATTGAATTATGATTGCCTGATTGTTGGAGGAGGTATTGCGGGACTGCAGGCTGCCATTCAGCTGGGCAGATATAAACATAAGGTGCTGGTGCTTGATTCCAATGATGGGCGCTCCACGATATGCAAAAGCTATCATAATATCTTAGGCTATCCGGATGGCGTGAGCGGCCCTGAACTCCGGGAGATTGGGAAGAAGCACGCAGAAAGCCTTGGAGTGAAGTTTGTTAATGAAAAAGTGGAGCACGCAGAAAAGACAGATGGAGGATTTGAGGTTTCATCCCAAAAGGGCAATAAATATGTGGGAAAACGGATTTTACTTGCAACGGGTATTATGGACCGGCTGCCGCCCTTCCCCGAATTAATGCCTTGTCTCGGCATTTCTGTCTATGTCTGTCCTGACTGCGACGGATATGAGGTAAAGGATAAACGCACCATTGTGCTCGGCTCTGGAAATGCCGGAGCAAATATGGCATTAACATTGTCTTATTGGACAAATGATCTTGTTTTCATCAACCATGAAAAAAGCCGGCAGATCAGAAATTATTGGAGAAATTGAAAGAAAAAAGATTGAATACCTTGAGGAATCTATATGTAAGGTACTTGCAGACGACGAAAAATTCAACGGTGTACAGCTTGAAAATGGTAAAAAAATCACAGGTGATAGAGGGTTTATTGCCTTTGGAGGAAACGAAGTAAAGTCTGACCTGGCAAAGCAGCTCAGAGCAGAGCGCCTTGAAAATAAGCATATCCTGACAGATCCCCGCTCGAAAATGACAAGTGTCAAAAATGTTTGGGCAGCTGGAGATGTGGCAGCCCATTCAGAACAAGTAACCATTGCAATGGGGGAGGGTTCACAGGCTGCCATTTGGATTCATAAATCGCTGCTGCAGGACAAAAATTAACCTGAACTGGTTTGAATATAGAATTTAAAGGGTAAATATTTGGTTTATTTCTGAGCTCTTTTCTCATATAATAGCCTATAAGCTATTAAATAGAGAAAGGTGTATGCATTGAAGAAAGAAAGCTTGGATCTAGTCGTTCGGGAGTTATTGGAGAGATCGGGGAGTCTGGCAAAGATTAAATTAGAGAATCATTTTCCGGGAAATCGTATAGCTGGCGGAAAGTACAGCATGGGAACACATACCATAACGCTTTATATGGAAGAGATTATGAAACAATGCCAGCAGCTCTTTTCTTCTGCTGATCGCTTTTTGGATTATTTCACTGTTGTGTTTGCTCATGAGCTTGGTCATGCTGAAGATACAGAGCTGGAGGAATTGGCCAATTACCTTGATTCCTGCATAACAGAGCAGGAACGATGCCTCACAGCATTGAAAATTGAGGAAAATGCATGGGCATTTGCTGAAAAGCTTCTGCCGGATATGGATAAAGCCTTCATGCAGAAAATTATCTATCATTCGTTAAAACCATACCGGGAACAGCTTCAAGTGGAGCCAGCCTGATAATATAGGAGAAGCCGCAGTCCAAAAAGCTGCGGCTTCTAAATTGTTAGCAGGATTTTATCATGAAAAAGGGTATTGAAAAATCCAATTGTAAGCGTTACACTTACTGTAGTAGTATGCAAATGCTTAAAAGCAGGCAGCTTTTTTATACCGCTTAATGCAAACGTTTGCGCACCGCGATGATTGAAAAAGAAATTTATATAAATTGAGGGTGTTAATATGAAGAAGGTTTGGTGGAAAGAAGCAGTAGGATATCAAATTTATCCGCGCAGTTTCCAGGATTCAAACGGAGATGGAATTGGTGATCTTCAGGGAATCATTCAGCGGCTTGATTATATTAAAGGATTGGGGATCGATGTCATCTGGATTTGCCCAATGTACAAATCCCCTAATGACGATAATGGCTATGATATTTCAGATTACCAGGATATCATGGAAGACTTCGGTTCCATGGAGGATTTCAATCAGCTGATGGATGAAGTCCATAAGCGCGATATGAAGCTGATTCTTGATCTTGTCTTGAACCATACAAGTGACGAACATCAATGGTTCATCGAATCCCGTTCATCCAAGGAGAACCCGAAGAGGGACTGGTATATTTGGAGAGACGGAAAGAATGGCAAGGAACCGAATAACTGGGAAAGCATTTTTGGCGGGTCAGCATGGGAATATGATGAGAAGACTGAACAGTATTTCCTGCACGTTTTTTCTACGAAGCAGCCTGATTTAAACTGGGAGAACAAAGAAGTCCGTGAGGCTTTATATGATACGGTGAACTGGTGGCTGGATAAGGGAATCGACGGTTTCCGGATTGATGCCATCAGCCATATCAAAAAGCGTGCCGGCCTGCCTGATATGCCGAACCCAAAAAAGCAAAAGTATGTTTCTTCCTTCGATATGCATATGAACCAGGAAGGCATTCACGAATTTTTAAAGGAATTTAAAGATCGCACATATGCGAACTATGATGTGATGACAGTGGGCGAAGCAAACGGTGTTACCGTGGATGAAGCCGATCTTTGGGTCGGTGAGGAACAGGGTAAAATGGATATGATTTTTCAATTTGAACACCTTGGCCTTTGGGATGCAGAAACCAATCCAGAGGTTGATATTGTCGAGCTGAAAAAAGTTCTTACCCGCTGGCAGAAAGGTCTGGAAGCTGATGGCTGGAACGCTTTATTTATCGAAAATCATGATAAGCCCCGTGTCGTTTCAACATGGGGAAATGATGAGGAATACTGGCACCAGAGCGCGACATCCATGGGTGCCATGTACTTCCTGATGCAGGGAACGCCATTCATTTATCAGGGACAGGAAATCGGCATGACCAATGTCCAATTCCCATCCATTGACGATTATGATGACGTAGCCGTGAAAAACCTGTACCGCCTTAAAAAAGAGGAAGGCATGTCCCATCAGGAAATCATGGATATCATCTGGGCCTCTTCCCGCGATAACAGCCGTACGCCTATGCAGTGGTCTTCCAGGGACAACGCAGGATTCACAACAGGACAGCCATGGATGAAGGTTAACCCGAACTATAAGGAAATCAATGTGGAAGTCCAATCGCAGGACCAGGAATCCATCCTTTCGTTCTATAAAAAAATGATTCGATTGAAAAAAGAAAATGAAGTCTTCACCTATGGCCAATACGATCTGCTTCTTGAAGAAGATAAGCAAATCTATGCCTATACCCGTACATCAGATGATGACAAGGTAGTCGTCATCACGAATCTTTCAACAAAGGAGGCATCTTTTGAAGCTGAATTTAAGCTTTCTAATGATCAGCTTTTATTGAATAACTATCCGGTTGATACGCATGAAGATTCGGATTCAATTATGCTTAAGCCTTATGAAGCCCGTGTTTATCGATTGAGATAAACTTTGTTAGCAGGATTCCTTTTAGGGGTCCTGCTTTTTTATAAGTCTGATCCTTTTTGAAATTTATCCTAAAATGCTAAAATGAGAAAAATAACCAATGGAGGCGCAGGCAATGGCAAAGGGTAAAACAAACGCGATGCGTATGCTGGATGCTCAGAAAGTGGATTACGAACTGATTACATATGACAACCAGGACGGCAAAATCGATGGGGTTTCGGTTGCAGCGAAGATTGGCAAAGATCCTGAAGCTGTCTATAAAACTCTAGTTGCTCAAGGCCACAGCAAGCAGATCTATGTTTTTATCATTCCGGTGGCAGAAGAGCTTGATTTGAAAAAAGCCGCTAAAGCAGCCGGCGAAAAGAAAGTGGAAATGATTCCGGTCAAAGATATCCAGAAGCTGACCGGCTACATCCGCGGCGGCTGCTCTCCCGTCGGTATGAAGAAGCAGTATCCCTCTTTCGTTGATGCAAAGGCAGCGGGACTTGATCTGATTATTGTCAGCGGAGGCAAAATTGGCATGCAGATGGAGCTCAAAGCGGAAGAATTGCAGAAGGCCATCGGAGCTGAACTTGCGGATTTAATTAAATAATAAAAGTGAAGAGTGCTGAATAACCATGATTCGGCACTCTTTTTTTACGAAAAAAGTATAAAATTTTGAACGTCGATAATTGTCTAGCGCAAGCAGCCTACCCCCTCGAGATCACAAGCTTGTCTTGTTGAGGCTCCTAGGGACTCGAGACATAAGCCATTCCCTTTCAGAAGGAAAAAACACCTTCTTGCAGGGCTCGTCTTATGCTTGTCGTCCCTAAGCAGTCGCCTACACATTTCGGTTTGTCTTGTTTCGGCTCCTAGGGACTCGGGGTCATAAGCCGTTTCCTTTCAGAAGGAAGAACGCCTTCTTGCAGGAACTGTCTTATGCCTGTCGTCCCTGGGCAGTCGCCTCCTCATTTCGGGCAATCCTCCCAAAAAGGCAAAGAACGCCTTTTCGGGAGGCTCGTCTTGTGCTTGGGGCCCCCAGGATGGGGGTCATGCAGACGTTGCCACAGGACGTGGCGTTCTTAGTCTGCGTTCCTTCATGGGCAAGGCGCTTCCGCTTTTCTAAATAGGCTTTCACCCATCCTGCTCCCTTTGCATACTGTAAGGTGAAAATGCATTTCGAAAGGAAGTGTAAGAATGGCTGGGAAAATACTGAAATACTTCGCCGGCGGGAATACAGCCCGGGGGTTCCACAATCTATTCGAATCGAACCTGCAGGGGCTTGATCGCTTATTCATTTTAAAAGGCGGCCCAGGAACAGGCAAATCATCACTGATGAAAGCAATCGGAGCGGAACTGTCCGAAAAGGGCTATGACCTTGAATACATTTATTGCTCATCTGACAGTCAATCAATCGATGGCGTGATCATTCCTTCTTTAAAAGCAGGCATTGTCGACGGAACAGCGCCGCATGTGATTGAACCGAAAGCACCCGGAGCCGTCGAAGAATATATTAATCTCGGAGAAGCTTGGGATTCAAGGGCGCTGGCTGCGAAAAGAGAAGAAATAACTTTACTGTCTGGTCAGATCAGCAATTCCTTTGCAGCGGCCTATGACACATTTGCCGAAGCACTGAGAATCCATGATGAATGGGAGAAAATCTATATAGAAAATATGAATTTCCAGAAGGCGGATGAATTGACCAAGAAGCTGATCTCCGTCTTCTATGGAAATGCAAAATTGAACAAAACTCCATCTGTGAAACATCGTTATTTAGGGGCAGCCACTCCGATTGGAGCGGTGGATTTCGTGCCGAATCTTACGGAGGATATTCAAAAAAGGTACTTCATTAAAGGGCGTCCGGGTTCCGGCAAGTCAACGATGCTTAAGAAGCTGGCAGCAGAAGCTGAAAGCCGCGGATTTGATATTGAAATCTATCATTGCGGGTTCGATCCGCACAGCCTGGATATGATCATCGTTCGCGAGCTGGGCCTCGCTATTTTTGACAGCACGGCGCCGCATGAGTATTTTCCGGATCGTGATGGAGATGAAATCGTCGACATGTATGAAGTTACGATCAATTCAGGCACAGATGAAATTTACGCTGAACAGCTAAAGGATATCAGCACCCGTTATAAAAATAAAATGACCGAAGCCATATCCTATCTGGCACGGGCCAAAACCCAGCGGGACACGCTGGAAAACATCTATGTAAGCGCCATGGACTTTGCAGTAGTTGACCGGATCAAAGAGAAGGTCCGCTCTGAGCTGCTGCTGATTTCAGAGAAAGTTTCAATAAGGGAATAGAAGGGAGACCACACACAATGGATTATACAAATTATCCGTTTTATCCATATATGTATGACCAGAATGAACATGGACGCATTTTTCCTGGCGGAGGATCAGGCGGTGGATTCACCATTCCGGGATTTCCGGGCGGCGGGTTTAATATTCCAGGATTCCCGCCAGGACCGCCTCCAGGTGGTCCTGGCGGTGGATTTGGGCCTCCAGGTGGCGGAGGAGGCCCCGGAGGTCAGGATGGACCGCCATCAGGGCCGCCGCCAAGCTTCACACCACAGATGCAGCAGGTAAGCACGTTTGCTGTTGATCCCGGTGCCATAAGAGGCTGCTTATTCCGCAATACGTTTATATGGCTGCAAAATGGAAACAGCTTCTGGTTCTTCCCGACCTTTGTCGGCAGAACATCTGTAGCCGGCTGGCGCTGGAGAAACTGGCGCTGGACGTATTATGGAACAGACTTGAGAAGAATTCGTTCTTTCCAATGTTTTTAAATTAAGGAAGCTAATAAAAAAGAGGTATCCGCTTCAGGATACCTCTTTTATCTGTAGAAATCAGCGCTTGCTACACTGATAGCAGCCGCTGCACCTTGTTAATCGGCCGGGTTTCTAATGTTATCGGTTAAAATGTTGATATATCGGTCACTTCCCGTCATATCAGGTTTTCAGTATTAACCCAATGGAAAACCATTTAGAAAAGAATATGAGCAGCCAGCACAATCACCGGCAAAGTAATAAGCGTTCTTTGGATAAAGATAATAATCAGGTCCCATAATGTTACAGGGATTTTAGAGCCAAGCAGAAGTCCGCCCACCTCTGACATATAAATCAGCTGGGTAACGGATACTGAAGCTACGATAAATCGTGTCATTTCGCTTTCGATGCCTGCACCGATAACGGAAGGCAAGAACATATCAGCAAATCCGACCACAAGTGTTTCCGAAGCGGCTTTTGCTTCCGGTACCTGCATCAATTCAAGCAATGGAATGAATGGCATTCCTAAATAAGCAAAAACAGGAGTATACTCCGCGATAATCAGAGCCAAGGTTCCCAAAGCCATGACAATCGGGGCTACACCCATCCACATATCCAGAATGTTTTTGGCGCCATCCTGGAAGAAGGCTTTCAAGCTCTGATTTGTGCTTGCTTTGGCAACAGCCTGCTGGAGTCCCCAGCTTGCTGATGTGTGTCCTTCAGGGATGCTCTCATCAAGCTCGGATTCCTGGCCGTTATAATACGTATCAGGCTTTCTGGACAGGGGCCAGATTCTAGGGCTGATAATGGCGCAAAGGAATCCCGCTGCTGTAATGGTCAGGTAAAAAGGCACAAACATATGGCCAAGATTCACCTGTGAAATAACAACAAGGCTGAAGGTAATGGATACGACGGAAAAGGTTGTGCCAATAATGGCCGCTTCCCTTTTCGTATAATAGCCTTCTTCATACTGTTTGCTGGTTAGAAGAACACCAATGGTCCCATCGCCAAGCCAGGATGCCACACAGTCAATCGATGACCTTCCAGGCAGCTTAAATACAGGACGCATGATTTTTGTTAAAAGTGCGCCAAAGAATTCAAGCAATCCGAAGTTCAGCAGCAAAGGCAGGAACAGCCCGGCAAATAAAAAGACCGAGAACAGGATCGGCAGAAGGTCATTTAGGAGAAGTCCGCCTGTATTTTCAGACCAGATCTGTTCAGGACCGATTTGAAAAAGGGTAATAACTGCAAAAACAGCGCCTATAAATCTCGCTGCAGCCCAGATGTAGGGAACGTCAAATAGGTTCTTGAAAAAAGGGCTTTTTTCGATAAAAGCGGGCTTAGCGAATTTGGCCAGCAATGTACCCAAAAGTGTAATGACAATAATAAAGGTCATAATTTCAGGAAGATAGTCTGCGAGCAGGTTTTGGATCCAGCCTGAAAATATGGCTATAGGAATTGTAATATCCCCTTGATATTTGATCGGAACCATGAATAAGCTGATTCCAATTAAAGAAGGTATGAGAAATTTTATTAGATCTGAAGAAGAATGCTTCTTTCTGGATGCATCAAACAATATCATTCACCTTTTTCTTATATTTATAAACCAAATGTTATTTTAATTCATAACCCCTGAAAAAGCCAACCCTTTCTCTTAAATTCCACTGTTTCCCTTCTTTTTAAACTTCTAAAACAAACATATTTTTAAGATCCCATATTATGTTAAAATATGAAATAATCAAAAAAATCAAAAAGCAGGTGTGCGGATGTTCAGGTTTCGGTTATATTGGACCTTCACAAAGAAGGCCTTTCTTCGATCAGCCGTTTATCGATTTGATGTATGGTCGCGGCTTGGCTCAAATCTTATTTTTCTGCTGATGTGGGGTTCAATTTGGACTGCTTTATATGCCGGAAGGGAAGAAGCTGGCGGCGTCAGCTTTGAGTCCATGCTGACATATATTGTGGTCAGCCAATTTTTATCTGGAGTAAATGGGGCGGGCACCCCGCTGTGGGAAATCCAGGAGAAGGTCCGGACCGGAGATATTTCCCTGGAATTAATGAGGCCGTTTGATGTGCCGCTCCGCTATCTTTTTGCCGATTTTGGCAGTGTGGCCTTTTACATACTGACAGCGCTGCTCCCTTTATATACAGTCATGTTCATTTTTATGGATTTGACATTGCCCTCTAGCTGGGAGACTTGGGCTTTGTTCATCGTATCCGCTTTTATTGGATTCCTGATCCGCTATTGCATTGAAATGTCTTTTGGGCTGCTTTCCTTTTTTCTCGTTGAAACAGGCGGGATTGTCGATGTCTTTTACTTTGCCATGTCCCTTCTTTCGGGGTCAGTCATTCCTCTGTGGTTTTTTCCGGGCTGGCTGGAAAAGATGGCGCTTTACTTGCCGTTTCAGGGGATCTATTACATACCAAATGCGATTTTTATAGGCAGAATCTCTGGAATTGAAATCCTGCTTTCCCTGGGTGTCCAATTATTTTGGGCTGCAGCCAGTTATCTGTTATTAAGGTTTGTCTGGAATCGCGCATCCCAAAAAGTAGTGGTACAGGGGGGATAGAGTGTGAGTGTTTTAAAATATTTGGATTTGTATTTCAAGCTCATCTCCGCAGGTGTAAGGGCCCAGCTGCAGTACCGGTTTGCCTTTGTCATGAGGATTGTCGGGCTGATCACATCTTATACAGGCACTGCTGTCACGATGTGGATCATGCTTTATCAGTTTCAGGAACTGGGCTCATGGACCTTTTACGAGATGCTGTTTCTATTTGCTGTCGCTGTTTTATCCTGGGGATTCTGCATCATTCTCTTTTTTCATTTCAGGGGGTTGGATACCTACATCTTAAACGGCACATTTGACCGCTTCCTTGTCAGGCCGATCAATCCATTTTTTCATTTCATGGCGATGAAGTTTGACGTTGCATCTTTTGGACAGTTCATCTTCAGCATCGGCATTTTTATTTGGGTCAGCTTTGAGCTGCAGCTGGATTGGACCATCGGGAAAAGTTTGTTTCTGCTGTTATCCGTGGTTGGGGGAATCCTCATCCAGGGTGGTCTGCTTGTCATGATATCTGCCCTCGCTTTCTGGACGACAAAATCGGAGCAATTTTACTGGGTGGCCATGTATCCGGCCCGAAATCTGACCAATTATCCTCTGGTCATCTATCCGAAAGCCGTCCAATGGTTTACCGCTTTTGTCGTTCCATTCGGCTTTGTGAATTACTTTCCCGCGGCTGTGCTTCTGGAAAAGGAAACGCCATTTTTCCCTGAGAATATTGGGTATTATTCGCCGCTTGTCGGCATCGTTTTTTTTGCCATAGCCTATTATATTTGGATGCTCGGTTTAAAGAGGTATAAGAGTACAGGTTCATGACATAGTTTAGGAGGGCTGGAATTGCCGATTATAGAGGTTGAACATTTGATGAAGGACTTTATGATTGCCAAGAGGGAGACAGGCTTTCTCGGCGCTGTGAAGAGCCTGGTGAAAAGAGAACATATTAAGAAGGAAGCAGTGAAGGATATCAGCTTTTCGATCGGAGAAGGGGAAATGGTCGGCTATATCGGACCGAATGGTGCCGGAAAATCCACCACCATCAAAATGCTTACGGGCATTCTTGTCCCAAGCTCAGGGAGTGTAACGGTAAACGGCATCATTCCCTATGAAAACAGGCAGGAAAATGCCAAGAATATCGGAGTGGTATTCGGCCAGAGAACACAGCTTTGGTGGGATCTTCCTACAATCGAATCGTTTGAGCTGCTGAAGGAAATCTATCAGGTTTCGGCTAAACGGTATAAGGAAAACATGGACACCTTTACAGAGATATTGGGGCTGGATGAATTCCTGAATACTCCGGTCCGCCAGCTGTCTCTTGGGCAAAGGATGAGAGCTGATATTGCCGCATCCCTGCTGCATGACCCGCCAATCCTATTTCTTGATGAACCGACGATTGGCCTGGATGTCATCGCTAAGGAGAAAATGAGGACATTTATTAAAGAGATTAATAATGAGCGCAAAATCACCGTCATTTTAACCACACATGATATGGAGGATATCGAAAAACTTTGTGAGCGGATGATTCTCATTGACCATGGGCAAAAGGTTTACGACGGGGAAATCGCAGTGGTAAAAGAGCGTTTTGGCAAAACGAGGACACTCATCGTTGACCTGGAGGAATCATCTCACAGCCTCCAGCTTAAGGGCCGTGAGGTGTTTAAAGAAGAAGCAAGCCGCTTCTGGATCCGATTTAACCGGGATGAAGTGTCCGCCTCGGAATTAATTGCCCAAATTACTGAAACACATAATATCAAAGATTTAACTGTGGAAGAGCCTGCAATCGAATCCATCATCAGCCGCATTTATCAGGAGGGCTATCAGGAGCTGCCTGAAACGGTCAAAGTATAAATTGCACCTACCTAAAAATAGGCTCGGCTAATATATCAATATTTTCTGAAAAATTGATATACTATAGAGAGGTGATCAAATTGATTCTATATTTGCTGGGCTTTTGTGCAGTATTGCTGGGAGCGGGAATGTTTGTGGACTGGTGGCATAAAAAGCATGGAATTGACGATTTTGACCCTGAAGAAAATGAAAAGCATGTATCTGAGTCAGAGAGAGCTTATATCGAGTCTTATATGCATAACATGAAAAATGATCATCATAATGGAATGTCATGAGAAAAGCGGAAGCGCCATTCCCACGAAGGAACGCAGACTAAGATCTCGCCACGTCCTGTGGCAACGTCTGCATGACCCGCATCCTCCCAAAAGCTGCCGCTTTTGGTCGTGCGATGATTATGCTGAAGAAGCCTTCCTTGTCCTGCGGGCCTCAAGCCTAAGACAGGCCTCACGGAAAGGAGTTCTTTGCCTTTCTGAGAGGATTGGCTTGTGACCCCAAGGGGGCAGGCGCTGGAGCTAGACAGTTATCTAAATTAAGATAATACACATTATCTCATAATAGAAGAGCATGGCGGATGCCATGCTCTTGACTTTAGAAAAATAAAAACCCTATTGAAATAATCACCCCGCTGACCAGCAGAGCCAGAACACAGAATCCCATGATGTCCTTTGCTTTGAGTCCTGCAATGGCGAGCGCCGGAAGGGCCCAGAAAGGCTGAATTAAGTTGGTCCAGGCATCACCCCATGCGACAGCCATGGCTGTTTTAGGGATGGAGGCACCCATTGACTGAGCCGCTTCAAGCATAATCGGAGCCTGAACCGCCCACTGGCCTCCTCCTGAAGGAACAAAGAAGTTCACAAGCCCCGCGCTTAAAAACGCGAAGAAATGGAATGTGTAATCATTCGAAATGCTGACAAACGCTTCAGACATAACTGCAGCAAGTCCTGAGGCAGTCATCATGCCCATGATTCCGGCATAAAACGGGAACTGAATAATGATTCCGCTAGCCCCTTTCACTGCATTGAGGACAGCTTCGAGGAACCTTTTAGGTGTTCCATGGAAAAGGATGCCGAGGAACAGGAATAGGAAATTTACGATATCAAGGTTCAGGTTAAACCCCTTTGCAGCGAAATAATAAAATAAGAAAACAAGACCAAAAATTCCGGCAAGCAGGGAAATCAGACGGCTGTTTTCCAGGCGTTCAGCAGGTGTCATCGCCTCTTTTTCAATTGAAGCTGCCTGGATGTCTTCTTGAAGAAGAGCAGGATCGACCACAATGGTCTCTTCTTTCGACGGCATCATAAAACGGTTTACAAAAGGCAAAACCAACAATAGTGCGACAACAATGAAAATATTGAATCCGGCAAAGATGGTCTGGTCAGTAGAGATGACGCCAATCATCTCTTCAGAGAAGTGTCCAGGTGTAGCAATGGTCAATGGAATCGAACCTGAAATTCCTCCGTGCCAGACAACGAAGCCGGCGTAAGCGCTTGCAATCAACAGGCGATAATCCACATTTTTTACTTTTTTGGCAAGCTCTTTAGCAAATAAGGCGCCAATCACGAGGCCAAATCCCCAGTTAATTAAGCTTGCAATCATCGATACGAATGACACAATAAGGATAGCCTGGCCTGGTGACTTGGCTAATGATGCCAGTGCACCTAATCCTTTTTTAAAGATCGTGCTGCTGGCCAGCACGTGTCCAGTGACTAAAACCAGCACCATCTGCATGGAAAAAGTCAGCAGGCCCCAAAAACCATTTCCCCAATGCTGAACCATTTGGTAAGGTCCATTATCTGTGAAAATCAAACCTAATCCAAAAACAACGAAGGTTAGGATAATGACAAATAAAAATGGATCAGGCAAATAACGCTGCATAATGCGGTTAAAGAAAGATACCAGTACTTTCATGATGCAACCCCCAATTTTAATTATTAACCTATTATATTTTCTGTAAAATTCGATCTATTCCTTCTTTTCTGACATAATTGTTGTCTAAAAGGCTTCTGCCACTTAAATTAGGAGAGTAAACATCGAAAGGAGACAGGAGATATGGACGTTAAAATAGTGAAAGCTGAATGGAAAGACCGGGATATCGTAAGAAACATGTATGCTTTCTATCTGCACGATTTAACAAAATACACTGATGCATTGGAGATAAATGAAGAAGGCACATTCGAATTTGACGCCTTTTCATTAATCTGGGACAAAGAAGGCATAGAACCTTACCTCATTAAAGCTGATGGCAAACTGGCAGGATTCCTGCTGCTTTTGCGTGCACCCTTTTTAAGAAAAGCAGATTACTGCATCAATGACTTTTTCCTGTATAACTCGTTCAGAGGGAAAAACGTGGGGCAAACAGCGATTGATCTATTGTTCAGCGAATATAAGGGAACCTACTATATAGAGCAGTTAAAACGAAATGAGCCTGCTATCCGCTTTTGGAAGAAGGTGTACCGCTATTATCAGCTTAATGT
Source organism: Cytobacillus pseudoceanisediminis (assembly GCF_023516215.1). Taxonomy (NCBI): domain Bacteria; kingdom Bacillati; phylum Bacillota; class Bacilli; order Caryophanales; family Bacillaceae; genus Cytobacillus; species Cytobacillus pseudoceanisediminis. The sequence goes on from NZ_CP097349.1 coordinate 4,288,281, forward strand.
TGACGAGACCTCGAGAATGGAAGATGGAGAAGAATGTGTAGGGCAGTTGGTGAATGTGGAATGATAAATTAACTGAACCCGGTGCTTCCCTGTGAGTCCGAACCGGGCTTCTTCGGACAGGAAAAGGAGAAATCGGGAAGAGCGAGTCCGAACCCGGACTCGGATAGGGAAGCATAACCCCAAGTTGATGCAAAAAGGAGTGTTCAGATGGATATTCGATTATTAATAAAGCTTTTTGAGGAAAATAGAGACATAGAAAAAGCAATCCCCATGCAAAGCTATCTTAAAGACCACTTTCCTTTTCTTGGAATTAAGGCGCCTGAACGAAGAGCTCTTTTAAAGGAATATTTTAATGAGACAGGCCTTCTGAAGCAGGAATTTAATCCGGATTTTGTGGAAGCCTTATGGGATCTGGAAGAGCGTGAATACCAGGCTGCCGCCCTTGACTACATCGGGAAATTCACAAGGAAACTGGACAAAAGTCATCTCTCATTAGTTGAAAAGCTGATCACAACGAAATCCTGGTGGGATACCGTCGATATGCTTGCCGCCCACCCAGCAGGCGCCATCGCGGCCAAAAATCCAGAAGTCATCCCCGAAAAAATAGAGGGATGGGCGACCAGCGAAAATATGTGGCTCCGCAGGGCCGCCATCCTATTTCAGCTGAAATACAAAACCAGCACAAACGAAGACCTGCTATACCGCTATATTATGCTAAACAATGACAGCAAAGAATTCTTCATCCAAAAAGCCATCGGCTGGGCGCTCAGGGAATACTCCAAAACAAACCCTGAATCAGTTAAAAGGTTTATTGAATCAAACACACTTGCCAGGCTGAGCATTAGGGAGGGGAGTAAGTATATTGGTTAGACTCTTAGGTTTTTATCATTTAAATTAGGAGCACTGAGTTGATTGCAGTGGAGGACTCTTGATCCTCGCAAATGCTGACGCATTTCCTTCGTGCTATGCTTAGCCGAGGAAGCATAATCAATGTCCTGCGGAGGAGGCTCTCGTTCCTCCCCGAGGGTTTGCTGGGGGCCCGCAGCGGAAATCAACGGGCAGCATACATAAACTAAAATAAGTAAGAGAGTTTTTCAGGGAAGTGCAATTATTTAAAATAACCCTAAGAACATGATAGAATGGCAAATAAGTTTTTCAGTAAAAATACTACAGCCAGAAGGTGAAATTATAATGATCAAATGCATTGCAAGTGATATGGACGGCACGCTTTTAACCGCCACACAGAAAATCACGCCTGAAAATATCGAAGCCATTAAAACAGCACAGGAAAAAGGAGTCGAAGTAGTCATCGCAACCGGGCGCTCCTACTTCGAAGCAAGCTTCGTCCTCGATGAAGCCGGCATCTCCTGCCCGATTATTTGCGCAAACGGGGCAGAAGTGAGAGCTGCAGATGGAAAAGTTGTATCCTCCAATCCGCTCGATAAGGACCTGGCTAAAAAAGCTGCCTATATCCTTGTACAGAACAACGTTTATTTCGAGGTATACACAAACCAGGGTACATACACCATTGATGAAGACCGCGGCGTCTCCATCATTGTCGACATCTTTTTAAGCGGAAATCCAGAAGCGGATATTGACGAAGTGACAAAAGCTGCGGAAGAACGCTTTACAAAAGGGCTGGTGCGAAAAGTGAACAGCTATGACGAGCTTTTCAACAGTGACGAGCACCAAATATACAAGCTGCTGGCCTTCTCATTCGAACCGGATTTTCTCGTATCCGCCAAAGAAGACTTGCTTAAGCTTGAAGGCATGGCTGTAAGTTCATCAGGGGATGAGAATCTGGAGCTGACAAGTGTGAACGCCCAAAAGGGGATTGCTCTTGAAGCTTTTGTAAAAGAAAGAGGCATTTCACTTCTGGAAACAATGGCAATTGGCGATAATTATAATGATTTGTCTATGTTCAAACGTGCAGGAAGATCCGTTGCCATGGGAAATGCCGATGACATCATTAAAGCACAATGTGATGCGGTGACATCTGCAAATGAAGACAGCGGTGTAGCCAAGGCAATCCGGGAAGTCCTGAAGTAAAATTTCAAGGGGGATGAAAGCTGGATGAAAAAGGTGTTAGGTGCAGGGTTACTGGTTTTTGGCCTGCTGGCTGGATGCTCAAGTACCGGCGGGAATAATAGCGGGAAACAAGTCGAGGATCAGGAGGCAAGCCTTCCTGCCGGTGAAGAGCCGGAAATACTGGCGGATGAGCTTGATATTCCCTGGTCCATTGCCAAAACAGGCGAAACCTTTTACATGACGGAAAGGCAGGGCAGCATCGTAAAAGTAGAGGATGGCAAGAAAGAACGTCAAAAAGTTGAACTTGCGAAAAAACTTTCTACTGCTTCCGAAGCTGGATTGCTTGGATTTGTGCTGGCACCTGATTTTTCACAATCAAATGAAGCATATGCCTATTACACCTATGAAAACACCTCAGGTCAGTTTAATCGTATAGTGACCCTTGGGCTTCAAGAGGGAACGTGGAAAGAGGAGAGGCTTTTGCTCGATAAAATCCCGAGCGGGCAGTTCCACCACGGCGGCAGGCTTGAAATTGGCCCTGACGGAAAGCTTTATGCTACTGCAGGCGATGCTGCCACTGATCCTGAAATTGCTCAGGATGTGAATTCTCTGGGAGGAAAAATCCTAAGAATGAATCTGGATGGGAGCGTACCGGGGGATAATCCTTTCAGCGGATCCTATGTTTATAGTTACGGCCACCGCAATCCGCAGGGGCTGGCATGGGCTGAGGATGGAACTTTATATGAAAGTGAGCACGGCCCATCGGCCAATGATGAAATCAATAAGATCCTTCCCGGTAAAAATTACGGATGGCCCGTCATAAAAGGGACCGAAAAGAAGGAAGGAATGGAATCACCGCTATTTACCTCAGGTGATGACGAAACCTGGGCTCCGTCCGGGGTGGCCTATTATAAAGGCAAGCTTTACACTGCCGCTTTAAGAGGCAGTGCCGTTCTTGAGTTTGATCTGGAAACAAAGAACGTCAGGAAAATTGTTTCTAACTTAGGAAGAATCCGGGACGTCTTTATTGAAGGGGATGTGCTATATTTTATCAGCAACAATACGGACGGACGCGGCAATCCGCTTGATAAAGATGACAAACTCTATCAAATTCCGCTTTCGGATATATAAAAAGCCTGGCAGCTGTGCCAGGCTTTAGTCTTTAGCAGAAAGTCCATGCATGATGAATTGAATGGTCAGCTCGATTTCCTTTTCATCATCCCAATCGGCTTCAGGCAATATTAAATACCTCGCGATTAAAAAGCCAAATATCGATGTAAAGGTCATTCTGACTACACTATAGGCTGGAATACCAATAATCTGGCCTTTTTTCTGATAATATTCAGCCAAAGTAACAAAGCGTTCAAATACTTTAATCGCGATATGCTCTTTAAACTGTTCCTTGAGTTCAGGGTGAAACGGAATTTCCTGAATCAGGATCCTAATAAGAGGCATATTGTTTTTCAGAAACGCTATCCGGTTTTCCATCATGGCTCTTAAAAAATCTTCAAAGTGTTCGTATTTATGATTAATTACTTTGTATAGATCCTTGATGACAAAGGGAGCAATCAGCTTCGCCATCATCGGGGAAACAATCCCCATCAGTAAATCCTTTTTTGTTTTATAGTGTCTGAAGATGGTTCCTTCGGCTACTCCTGCCTTCTTGGCGATTTCACTTGTCGAAGTGGCTGCATAGCCTTTTTCGGAAAACGATTCAATCGCAGCCATGATAATTTTCTTCTGCTTCTCCGTAAGTCTTTCTTCTTCCTGAAATAATCCTTCTAAAATGGAATCCTGCTCTGGCATGGTTAACTCCTTTATACGTTCAAAATCTATACCTTTATTATAAAGGAATGAAAATGCAAAAAGAAATTTTAAATTTTCCGGTACCGTCTTAAAGCAGCGATATTCAGAAACATAAAGAGCAATGAGAAAGCGAGCAGCATAAGCAGATCTTTATAAATCATTTCCCATCCAAATCCTCTCACCATTACATTTCTTAATGCTTCAGCCGCGTAATATAAAGGCGTAAAAGGACCGATCCAGCTGAGCCACTCTGATATGGTCTCCAGATTGAATAACCCCGAGAAAAAGATCTGGGGAACCACAATAAGCGGTATAAATTGAATCATCTGCAGCTCATTATTGGCAAAGGAAGACAGCAGGATTCCCAGAGTCAATGCTGTCAGCGAAAGAAGCAGTGTAATGAGCAGGACATAGCCAAAAGACCCTTCCATCAGCATGCCAAGCACATAGATTGCATACCAGGCGATGATGGCAGCCTGGATCATGGTGAATAACCCAAATCCCATGATATATCCCGTAACGATTTCCCATTTCCGGAGAGGACTGGTCAAGAGCCGCTCAAGTGTACCGGTTGTTCTTTCTCTCAAAAAGGAAACACCGGCAATCAGGAATACAAAGAAAAAGACAAAGAATCCCAGCAGCATCGGCCCGAAATAATCAAACTGCCCCATGTCGTCCGAGCCGAATAAATAATCGATCTTTATCTCCTGATTCTCTCCATTTTGCTGTATAGGCTTCAGTGCATCCTGAACCCATTTCATCACAGCTCCGTTTACACTTGGATCGCTTCCTTCCAGAACCACTGATGGCGGCATCTGATCAAACACCAGATACGCATCCAGCTTCTTGTCTGATAGGTCATTTTCTGCCAGCTTCTCCGTATCATAGTGTTTGAGTTTAGCATCTTCCAGGTTAAGCTGAGATTCCAGTTTTTCAGAGATATCAATGAGGCCAATTTCAGGCGTATATTCATCTCCGTTAAACACAAGGTGAAGCATAGTCAGGACCAGGATAGGAGCGAAGATCAATAGAGCCATCGTCCGTTTATCTCTTACAATCTGGCGGAGTATCCGTATAACCAGGGCCATAATCCTCATACTTGCGCACCTCCATATGCCAGGAAGGCATCTTCAATATTGGCAGAGCTGGTCTGCTGCATCAATTCTTCCGGTGTTCCAGCTGCAATGAGCTGTCCGTCTCTAATCATGCCAAGTCTGTCACACTTTCCAGCTTCATCCATAACATGAGTCGTCACCAGGATAGTCGTTCCGTTTTCCTTCAGACTTTTAAAAGATTCCCAGATGCTTTTTCTGAGGACAGGATCGATTCCTACAGTAGGTTCATCCAGTATGAGGAGACCAGGGCTATGCAGAAGGGAAATGGCAAGGGAAAGTCTTCTTTTCATACCCCCTGAATAATCAGAAACCAGCTTGCCGAGATGGTCAGTTAACGAAACAATTTCCATTACCTCATTCATCCGCTGCTTTTTTCTTTTCCTTTTAATCCATACAGCGCTGCAAAAAAATCAAGATTTTCCTTTGCTGTTAAGTCAGTATATAGAGCGTCAGATTGTGCCATATAGCCAATTCGTTTGATCAAATCCAGCTGGGGCATTTTTTCGCTGAAAATATGGTTTTCCCCCTGTGTTGGCACCTCCAGTCCTGCCAGTTGTTTAACAAGCGTCGTCTTGCCGGCTCCAGATGGGCCGAGCAGGCCAAAAATTTCACCCTCGTAAATTTCAAGGTTAATACCTTTTAAAACCTGGTGCTTTCCATAAGTCTTGGATACATTTTGGATGGAAACAATTGAATTTTTCATTGGTTCACTCCTTTTCAACTAGAAAGTGAGTAATCACTCACACCAATCATAAAGGGAAAACAGTCTATTTGTAAAGTGAGTAATCACTCATTAATTTCGACAAATGGAATTTCAAGCAATGAGCAGGCTTTTGTGAGTTAAGTCACTTCTTCCTAAACCCATCTTAGCTAAAATATTTCTAATAGAAATGTAAAAGCGGGGGATGGGAATGGAAAATGAAAAGCAGGATCATAGACCGTTGATCGATGAATTTTTAGGCAAGATTGAAATTTTTAAAGAGCTCCCCAGTGAATCCATACAGCTGATCGATAAACGAATTATTAAGAAAGCTTATTTGAAGGGCGAAAGAATTATGTCTGAATATGATGTCGCCAAAGGAGTTTACTTTGTTCATTCCGGCATTGTGAAGCTGACGAAACAGGATGAACATGGCAACGAACTGATTGTCTGCATTAAGAAAAAAGGCGAGATTTTTGCAGAAGCCAACCTTTTTAACCAGACGGGCCAAACCTATCCTGCGACGGGTACAATGGTGCAGGATGGTGAAATCTACTTTCTGAACACGGATGATCTGGAACAGGAGCTTCTGTATTCACCGGAAATGGCTGTTCAGATTATCCGCTATATGAGTGAATCGCTGCGTGATATGACCTCTATTCTGAGGGACATCGCCCTGCTTGATGTGTACTCGAAAACTGTCCGGACATTGGAAAGGCTCGCGGAAAAATTCGGCGCCAACCACTGTAATCGGATGCATCTTGAGCTTCCCATAACCGTCCAGGAATTCTCCACCCTTGTCGGAACATCCCGGGAAAGTGTCAGCCGGGTTTTTTCCAGACTGAAAAAAGAAGGAATCATCGAAATTACAGGCAGAAAAATCGTCATTGTGGACTGGTGCAAATTCTGCTCCCTTTACCATCAGAGGCTGTAAGGGCGAGTTGCTTTTTAAGGTGAGAACATATATGAAATTCGAGAACTGTCTTGCTCCACAAGGAATGCTCCGGCAGCTTTATCATCGCACGACTAAAAGTGCAAGCCTTTGGAAGGATATGGCGTTCTCAGTCTGTGTTCGCACTTCCGCTTTTCTTAGTCAGCCCGGCTTTTTTGTTATATAATAGAGTCATAGACTCTATGACTCTGAGGTGCAAAGCATGGCTGATTTTCGTTCCAGTGAGATTATCAATAAACCTGTACATGAAGTATTCGATTATATGATTAAAATGGAAAATGTCCCTGAACTCATGCCGTTTGTTGTGAACGTGGAAAAACAGACCGAGGGCGAGATCGGAAAAGGAACAAGGTTCATCGAAACCCGTATGGTCAGAGGGAAAAAATCAGTGCAGATATTGAAATTATTGATTTTGAACAAGACAGAACCTATACCACCCGCAGCAATGCAAATGGACTGATAACAGAATATAAATATGATTTTCATGAAATAGAAGAAGGAACGCAGGTGGAGATGGAAGCAAACGTTAAAACCAGCGGCCTTGTCGCCAAATTAACGAAGCGTTTCATCGTGAATATTGTGAAGCGGGAAGATGGAAGCCAGCTTCAGTATTTGAAGGAAATGATGGAGAAATAAGCAAAGCGCAAGGCGCCTTGACTATCCCCCACACCTTTAACGGTTTTCGTCGTACCTTGAGCTAAACAGTAAAACAGGGAGCCTCTCCATTAGAGAGGCTCCCTGACTTTATTAATCCCTTTTTTCATCCAAAACTAGAATGACCGTACCGCCCTCATTTCTGCCGGGCAGTTTGACTTTAATCTGCTGATTTTTGTCCACTGAATATTTCTTTCCGGAATATTGGTCAATGACCTTGCTGCCGGCGGCAAATGGGACCTTTACTGTTACTTTCTTTTTATCCGTCATAGTGTTTATGCCTACAACAGCATTTATGCCGTTATAGGAGCGGTTAAAGACTAAATACCCATTAGCGTCTCTGCCTGCGAGCTTTTCGCGTGTACCTTTTGAAAACACTGCCGAGTAATCTTTCCGGATGTTAAGGAGCTTCTGGTAGTGCTTGTGCATGTCATTTCCGATTAGGGACCAGTCAAAGTCATAGCGGTTTTCATTAAATTCTCCTTTATCCATATCTCCTGCATGTTTGCCGGAAAGGCCGATTTCTTCCCCATAATAGATAACTGGCTGTCCCTTTGCTGTTATTTGGAGGGCAGATGCGATTTTCATTTTGCCCCAATCATTGCCCGCACTTGTGATCAGGAAGCCGTCTTCATCATGGCTGCTTAAGAATTGGCCAAGAGCTGCCGTATTTGAGAGCTTATCATTTCGAGCCTGCAATTTTGCTTCAGCTGCGTCGATTTTGCCGTTAATGAAATCAGCAGCGGTATGTTTAAAATCAAAATCGAGGATGGAATCCATTTCGCCGCTGTTCAGAAAGCCTCCATGTTCATCGATGTGGCCGCCGTAATATTCTCCGATGATTTTAAAGTCAGGCCTGATTTCAGTCAGGGCATTTTTAAATGCTTTCCAGGTTGTATGCTCCACGTGCTTAACGGTATCCACACGGAAGTAGTCAATCGTATCCCCGCGGTCTGTTCTTGCTTTTTCAAGCCAGTCTGTCTGCCAGTCAATAATTTGTCTGCGGACCTCTTCTTCCTCAGTTTTAAAATCAGGCAATCCGGCCAGCTCGCCGCGGATGGTATCATTTCCTCCATCCCGCAGCATGCCGGCAAAGCGCTCGCGGTCAGCATCAGAAGGGAAGTTGGGAATTCCAAGCCCAATGGAGGGATCGTTTTCCTTTAATCCATATCCGGTATGGTTCAGTACCACATCCACCATCACTTTTATGCCGCGGTCATGCGCTTTTTCCAAAAGTTCCTGGAATGTCTTAATGTCCCCAAGATGCTCATCCAATTTTGTAAAATCCTTTGCCCAGTAGCCATGATAGCCATATTGGTTTCCATCTTTATCATGGCGCAGGTCCCAATTGATGTTGTCGACGATCGGTGTAATCCAAATCGTGTTAATGCCAAGGTCCTCGAGATAATCCAGTCTTTCAATCACACCCTGGAAATCCCCGCCATGATAGGTTTCCAGATGGGACGTATCATAATTTGAATGGTTTGGATCATCGTTGGTAGAATCTCCATTGTTGAAGCGGTCTGTCAGCATAAAGTAAATGCGTGCTTCATCCCAATCAAAATCATCCTTTTTGCCGCTGAAGGTGCGGGTTTTGACTTCAACGGAAGCTTCTCCCGCATGAAAATTCCCATATTCATCAATCACTGTGATCGGCAGCTTCTTAATGCCTGCCGTTACAGATTGATCAATGGAAATGGTGTGTGCATTTAATGCCGGGTCAATACTGACTTTGCTGCTTCCGCCGATAGCAGATAGGTCTGCGTAAGCTTCTTTAATAGATACCTCAGGATCTGAAAGTATTGTTTCAATAGACAAAACGGCATTTTCATTGTATGAAACTTTATTTGGACTCACGTCAGTTCTGATCTCTGCTGCTGGGTTTTTATAGGTGATGGATGACTTTTCATTAAAAGGATCTTTTATTTCAGAAGTCTCTCCATCTCTAGTAACAAGGAAAGAGTACTCGTATGTGCCTTCTTTTAAGTGATCAATCGTCACAAAGAAACGTTCTTCCTTAAGGGAATACTGCATATCATAAATCTGTCCATTCAACTTTGCCTGAACCTTTTCAATCGAATCCATTTTTCCCTGTTTGAACAGCGCCGGATCTCTAAAATAAAGAGTAAGACTGCCATTGTTTAGAAGAGGACCCGTAATAGAAGGGACCTGATAGAATTCACTCTGGCCGCTTTTGACAATAACCTTGGTGTACTTGTCATTCCCTGTTTTAATATAGCGGTCGGCTCCATAAGGATCCTTTTGATCCCAGCCTGTTCCTTTGCGAAGCACAAATCCCATTTGCTCACTCTGCTGGCCAATTTCAATCAATGCAACAGCCCCCTTGTCATTGACTTCGGTAAAATCTGCCTGCCCATCCTTTAAGCCAGTCTGCCAGGTCCAAATGTTCCAGCCTTCATAATCGTGATTGTCTCTTACATACGTAAACTCAATAAAACGACGGTTATCTCCAGCATTCCGATCGTCAAATTCCTCTTTTGAGTAATAAACGGTTTGGTCGCCCTCAGCGAGCCATACTTCTGCCTCATTTTGGCCATCAGGCATGGTGATGGTTCTGGAAACATCCTGAGTATCCCAGTTTCCGGGACGGGGAATGACATGGATTTTACTCGAAGGAACAGAAATCTCAGCTTGGGCAAATCCTTCTGTCCGGTTTGTAAATGGGTAAGCCTTGCCATTTTTTCCGTCCTCCCATGCCCATAAATCCCAATTGAATTGCTCACCGTCATCGCGCCAGTAGTTTATTGTATAGCTATTCATCTGACCGATAATGCTGAAGCTATGCTCCAGTGTATAGCCATTGAATTCGCCAATGACAGTTACGCTTCCTGCTTCAGCAGAATTGGAGATTGCCAGCTGATTATTTTTCACCTCAACGCCATTTGCTTCAGTTTTTAATCTCCAGGCTGGCTGCACATCTTCGATAGTGCCGTTGCTATGTACTAATTTGGCTGAAAGAGGAATCAGGGTATCTTTTACAGCATCAGCAGGCATTTCAGTCGTTAATCCGCTAATAGCCAGTAAGCTGTTTCCGTTACCAGTCTTGCTATTTGCCGGATCGGCAATCCAATTGCCGTCATCCAGAATAAATTTATATTCATAGACTCCAGGTGATAAATGAATAGTCTTTGACCATATATTGTTTTCGCCTTTCGTCATTGCCAATGCTCCATCTTGCCAGCCGGTAAAACTGCCGGCGACCCGGACCTGCTGAGCTTCTCCCTGATAGGAGAAAGTAACTTGACTCCCGTCTATTACTGGACTTTCGCCTGTGCTGGCAGAGGATGAATGCGGGTGAATTCCTGTGAATAAACTGAGAATCAGGCTTAGGAGCATGATCAAGATGCCAGCTTTCCTATATTTGTCCATAAAATTCCCTCCCTATAATTGGTTAGCTAAAGTGTGTAAGGGTGTAGTGCAAGCGATTGCACCAAGAAGCAAATGAAATCGCTTGCAGATACTTAAGGAAATTCTAACATCATAATAGGGAAAGCTCATGGGCAGAAAGTAGTTAATATTCAGAAAAAACAAACACTAAAAAGCCGCTCTGAAACCAGAGGCGGCGTGCTCTATCTTTAGAATTTATAGGTCCAAAAACGTTCTTTATACATTCTGGCCAATACTTCAGGCTCTTGCTTTTTAATGCTTTCTTCCATATTCGCTGCCATCAGCTGTGTCTGTGAGGCATGTGCCTTGATCGCTGCAACTTTCCGGTCTGCAACCGCACTGACGTCATTGACAATATCTGCCTGGCCGATTTCTTCCTCACAGTTATTGGAGAATGCGACACAGTGAACCTTCGGACGCTTGTCAGCAGGCAGCTCTTTTACCGCACGGATCACAGCGGCGCCTGTTGCGTCATGATCCGGGTGCACAGCGTATCCCGGATAGAACGTGATGATGAGGGAAGGGTTTGTCTCACCGATGATGACTCCTAGTCTGTTCGCGAGCTTTTCTTCATCCTCAAACTCCACGGTTTTATCCCGGTACCCCAGCATTCTTAAGTCCTGGATGCCCAGAACCCTGGCTGCTTCCTCCAGCTCTTCTTTGCGGATTTTCGGCAGAGTTTCCCTGGTGGCAAAAGGGGGATTACCCATATTGCGCCCCATTTCTCCAAGCGTCAGGCATGCGTAGGTGACAGGTGTGCCGTTATCGATATGTAAGGAAATCGTTCCTGAAACGCCAAATGCTTCATCGTCCGGATGAGGGAAGATGACGAGTACATGTCTTTCCTTTTCCATCATGGTCGTGCTCCTTTCCATTTGATGTCCTCTGAGCCCCTATTTATTCAAAAGGATTTTCACTAATTTGCAGGGCGACTGCAAGCTTGCCGCTGAAATCGTGGCCGGCTAAAAGGAGCCTGTCTTCTTTATCGACTTCAAAGTGGGTAATTCCTTCAGCATACACCCAGCCAAAATTCATTTTCAATCCAACCCGGTAAGGGCCTTTTCCGGTGATTTTTCCATGCTCATAAACCAATTTGGCATTGCGGATATAGGCGCCTGAAGAAAAGAAGCTTTCATCAAAATGGGAAGCATACGCTCCATTTGTTGTTTCCAGATGAATAAAGACCTCTTTATTGGCAAAGCGGTCAATCTCTTTTTGCACGTGTTCTTTCACTGCTGGTTCCACTCTATAGTCCCCCTTCCGTTTTATCTTCATATATTCGTTTGAGACGGTATTTATATGTTTATCTTACTAAAAAAAGAAATGAAAAGCGAAAAAGTAATCTCAGAAAGGGTGCTAAAAAGATATAACCGCGAAATTGTTATATTATCCGCGAAAAAACAAATATAACCGCGGAAATTTAATTTTATCCGCGAAAAAAATCAATATATCCGCTAAATCCCCGTTTTATCGGGTGAATTGCCAATTGCAAAAAACAGAGCCCCTCGGACTCTGTTTCACCATGCTTATTCTGAATCAAGACTGCCTGCGCTATATTTGCGGTAAGCACCAGGCATCGTAGGGCCAACATACTCATTTAGCTTAAAGCCATGGTTGATGGCGGCAGTGATGAAATCCTTCGCTGTTTGAACCGCTTCTTTGACAGGTTTGCCTTTCGCGATTTCTGCTGTGATTGCAGAAGAGTAGGTGCAGCCTGCGCCATGAGTGTAAGTCGTTTCAACGCGTTCGCTTTCATAAAGAGTGAACTCTTGTCCATCATATAGAAGGTCAACGGCTTTTTCGTGCTGAAGCTTGCTGCCGCCCTTGATTAATACATACTTCGCACCAAGTTCATGAATTTTGACAGCCGCTTCTTTCATGTCCTCCACAGTTTTGATTGGACCTGTTTTAGCCAGCTGCCATGCTTCAAATAAATTTGGTGTTACCACTGTTGCAAGCGGCACAAGCAAATCTCTTAATGCTTCGTTCAATTCAGGATGAATCGGCTCATCTTCACCTTTGCAGACCATGACCGGGTCGATGATAACATGGTCCAGGCTGTTTTCTTTAATGGTCTTGGCCGCAATTTTAATCACTTCTTCAGAACCTAGCATGCCAGTTTTCATCGCATCAATACCTGTAGATATGATCGTTTCGATCTGTGTTTCCAGAATGTCTGTAGAAATCGGGAACACGTTGTGGCTCCAGTTATTTTTAGGATCCATCGTCACAATGGTAGTCAGCGCAGTCATCCCGTAAACGCCAAGCTCCTGGAATGTCTTAAGGTCTGCCTGGATTCCCGCGCCGCCGCTCGTATCTGAACCGGCAATGGTCATTACTTTTTTCATCGTCATATGCATAGTTCCTCCTTGAAGTACTGCTGGATATCTTTTTCTAATTATAACAATAATTGAAAAAGGTAAAAACTATAACGGACTGCAGATAGCATTAAGTTAACCGCTCCTTTAGGCAAAAATACGATGCACATCACTTGAACGCACATAAAAAAGGCTATGCACACATAAATCACGCTTATCCGCACGTAAAAAAATTTATCCGCTCATAAACTTCGTCTATCCGCACATAAATTAACTTCAGAAAAAAATCCTGCTGAACGTCACAATATTGCCAACTCCAGCGGCCTTCGTATAAGAAACAGGCCGGAATAGATGGTAAAATAAAAGGATAACGATAAGATACATTGAAAGACGGTGAGGAAAATGAGCAGTACAGGCATCATTTTGGCAGGAGGGCATTCAAGCCGGATGGGGGAGAATAAAGCCCTGCTGAAAATAGGCGGCAAAACGGTAATTGAACGAATCGCCGATCAGCTGTCTTCTATATTGCCCAATGTCATCATCGTAGCCAATAAACAGGAAGATTATCAGTTTCTCGGCCTTCCCCTTGTGAGCGACCGCTGGAAAGAAAAAGGGCCACTGGCTGGAATCCATGCCGGCCTGTCTGAATCCAGGACCCAAAAAATCTGATTGTGGCCTGTGATATGCCATTCATATCCGGGGAGCTTGCCAGGCTTCTTCTTGAACAGCTGGATCAGCATCAGGCATCCGTACTTGAAATCGGAGGGCAGCTTCACCCGCTTTTTGCCGCTTACCGAAAGGATGCAAAAGATGCAGCAGAGCTGGCATTGAGAGAAAATAAGCTGCGGATCCGCCAATTTCTGCAGGAAATAGATAGCAGAATCATAAAAGATGAAGAGCTTAAGAATATGGGGTTTTTATATAGGGATGCGCACTTTTTTAACATGAACCGTCCTGATGAATACCGGCAGGCACTGAAACTGGCCGAAGATGCCTCAAAATAAGAATGCATTCATTTCCATTCCGGCTCTGTCTATGTCAAAATCAAATAAAAAGAGGTGATTCCATGAATTTTGAGATTTCTAAAGATCCGATCGATATCCAAAGTGTGATCGATAAAGTGGTGCAGCGGGAAGCGGGAGCGATTACGACCTTTATCGGAACCGTCCGCGAGCTGACACATGGAAAAAAACACTTTACTTAATATATGAAGCATATGAATCAATGGCTGTGAAAAAACTGGAGCAGATCGGAACCGAGATAAAAGAGCGCTGGAACGGGGCAGAAGTGGCAATTACCCACCGGACAGGCAAGCTGGATATCACCGATGTAGCGGTCGTCATTGCCGTTTCCACTCCACACCGTGCGGATGCTTATGAAGCAAACCGCTATGCGATTGAAAGAATTAAAGAAATTGTGCCGATTTGGAAAAAGGAACATTGGGAAGATGGCGAAGAATGGATCGGCAATCAGCTGGAAACAGTGGCATACCCAAAAGGAAAACCGGAGGAGAAGGATTTACATGAATAAAATTATGTTTTTTGCCCATTTGCGGGACCGTGTTGGAGAAGAGTCTTTGACAAAGGATGTCAGCGGCAAAACAATCTCTGAACTGAAACAGATGCTTGAGGAAAATTACGGGCTGAAGCTTGATTCAGTCATGGCAGCCGTGAATGAAGAGTTTGCTTCTGATGATGAAGTCATTCAGGACGGAGATACAATCGCCTTTATCCCTCCAGTCAGCGGAGGGTAATGGCAGCTTCAAGAGAGGAGGGGGCGCATTGTCTGAAAGGTATTCTCGCCAGGCTTTGTTTCCGCCTATTGGAAAAGTGGGGCAGGAAAAAATCCGCTCCAAGCATGTGCTGATAGTCGGTGCCGGCGCTCTTGGCTCGGGAAATGCGGAATTGATGGCGCGTTCAGGTGCCGCCAAACTGACGATCATTGACCGGGATTATGTCGAGGAAAGCAACCTGCAGCGCCAGCAGCTTTTTGCAGAAAGCGACGCCTTAGATAAAATGCCAAAAGCGGCCGCAGCAGAAAAACGGCTAAAACAAATTAATAGCGAGGTCGAAATCCGCTCGATTATTGGCGATGCTACTCCGGAAAAGCTGGAAGAGCTTGCTGAAGGGGTGGATCTGATCCTGGATTCGACCGATAACTTTGAAACCAGGATGACCATTAATGATATCTCTCAAAAATTTAATATTCCATGGATTTATGGAGCCTGTGTCGGCAGCTTTGGCATGAGCATGACAATCATTCCCGGGAAAACGCCATGCATGAATTGCCTGCTGAAAAAGATTCCGATCCAGGGGATGACTTGTGACACCGGAGGAATCATTGCCCCAGCTGTGCAAATGGTCGTCGCCCATCAGGCAGCTGAAGCGCTGAAAATTCTGGCTGAGGACTGGGAAGCCGTGCGTACCGCTATGGTCAGTTTTGATTTATGGCGAAACCAGTACACCAGCATGAAGGTGTCAAAAGCGAAGGATGAAGGCTGCTTATCTTGCGGAACAGAAAGAACATATCCTTATCTGCAGCCGGAAAATATGATGAAATCCACTGTTCTCTGCGGAAGGGACACTGTTCAGATCCGCCCGCCAAAGGAGCAGGAAATCGAATTCGCTGAAATCGCACGGCAGCTGAAAGCACTTGGCTACCAGGTGAAAGGCAATCCGTATCTGCTTTCCATCGAAATGGAGGAGCAGCGCCTTGTCCTCTTTAAAGACGGACGCGCCCTTATTCATGGCACAAAGGATTTAGCGCAGGCGAAGTCCATTTATCAGCGGATTATGGGTTAAAGTGAACTTCAATCAGTGGGGTTCTGTTTAGTTGGGGCCCACAGGACGTGGCGTTTTGGCCTTTACGGTCAGTAAGAGTCCGATAAACTAGTGCTTTTTCATTATATATAAGCCCCTTCCTTTTTTGTAAAATAAAGACAAAAAGACAGAAGAGGTTAATAATGATTACATTCATGTATTTTTTCGGCTATTTGTTTGACCAGCTGCTGGTCAATTTTATAGGGATGGTCCTGATCCTTTACAGCTTTATCATTCCGGTTACCCCTATGTATAAAACCAAGCGTCCTGCAGATCTAATCGTGCATATAAGCCGGATTCTTTTCGCTATCATTCTCCCATTCCTGAACTTTTTCTATTTTTTATTCAATAGCGGGGACTGGGCGACAGGGGAAGGCATTGCAGCACCGGAGCATTTTAGCACTTTCATCTGGGTTCAGGCTGGTTTGATTGTGCTGCCTGAACTGGTTTTTTCATCCTGTCAAAAGTCAATATAACCAGAGTCTGGTGGTATGTGCTATACCCGGCTCTGCTGATTGGGCTATGGGTTTGGATGTTTTAAGGGCATAAAAAAAGCGATGAAAAATTTTTCATCGCTTTTTTATACTGTCTAGCTGCTCCAGCGCCTACCCCCTCGAGGTCACAAGCTTGTCTAGTTTCGGCTCCTAGGGACTCGGGGTCATAAGTCGTTTCCTTCCAGAAGGAAAAACGCCTCCGCTTTTCTAATTATTTTACTTCGTCTGTACCTACAATAACTAACTTGCCTTCATCCAATACTTTTTCATATTGTTCTGCTTCTACCGTCGTTAACCCAACAGATTCAAATTTTGTACGAAGCTCATCTCCGCGTTTTTTGAACACGTTGCCGACAGAATCGAGTAGGCCCTGCTCCTTCATGCCGACTTCGCCTGTATCCGTCGCGTCAGAAAGGTGCTCTGAGCGATCCTTGTCATGTGCGAAAATATAGATGTTTTCCTTATTGAATCCCTGGCTTTGCAGCATTCCAATCGTATCTGTAGCCTGTACACCATTTTCAACAACTTTAATTTTATACATATATAACATCCTCCTTAAAAGATTTGCAGATTTATTTAAATGGCAGCATGTCCTGCCGTTATATTTATTACATATCCGTTCTAAAAAATTTTAAACATGTATGCAAGAATGAAAGATTATGCCATGATAACCAATGGGTATTAAGAATAGGACTTTTCAAATAAGAGGAGGGAGAGTTGGCGGATGAAGCGTATCTTAAGCAATGACTGGCAGGAGATTTTGGCAGAGGAATTCGAGAAACCTTATTATCTCCATCTTCGTGAATTTTTAAAAAAGAATATGAGGAGCAAACCATTTATCCGAGGCAGGAGGATATTTTCAATGCGCTCCAATATACAGCTTATAAAGACGCAAAGGCAGTAATATTGGGGCAGGATCCTTATCATGGGCCGGGGCAGGCACATGGATTGAGCTTTTCGGTACAGCCTGATGTAAAGCTGCCTCCTTCGCTGAAAAATATATTCAAGGAAATGCAGGATGACCTGGGCTTCGAGGTGCCAAACAATGGCTATCTATTAAAATGGGCCCGAGAAGGAGTGCTGCTCTTAAATACCGTTCTGACCGTCCGCAAAGGGCAGGCGCACTCGCATAAGGGGAAAGGATGGGAAACTTTCACCGACACGGTTATACAAAAACTGAATGAGAGGGAAAAGCCCGTGGTTTTTATTTTATGGGGCAAACCGGCTCAGGAAAAAGAAGTGCTGATTGATGCTTCTAAACACTATATAGTAAAATCGCCGCATCCAAGTCCATTTTCGGCGAGAAAAGGGTTCTTTGGCAGCAGGCCATTTTCAAGAACGAATGAGATATTACAAGAGCTTGGGGAGGAGCCCATTGACTGGCAGATTCATGATCTCTGATTCTTTTCGTCATGTTTCACGTGAAACATACCGTTTCGTGTAAGAGAATAAGAGAAGTGCTCGAAATATGCATGTTCGAGAAGGGAAAGGAAAATGAGTTCACAGAAAATGGCTTGTTTTAAATGCAAATAATTCTGTGTTACTGGGACCGGTACTATCCAAAAGGCTGCAGGGCTTTTCAGTTTACCCTGTCTAGCTCAGCGCCTACCCCCTCCAGGGTTGGGGGTGGGCGAAAGGCGCGTCCGCTTTTCTTTAAAACCAGGCGGATGCCCTCTCTCGAAGTTTTCCGGGCATCTGGCCATCCTTGTTTGCGTTTTGAAAAGGAAAACTGATAAACTTTATATGGCCGGTAACATTGGCGATTTTTTAAAAAGAATGTATACTTTTTTTGGACTTCAGGAATTGTCTAGCAGAAGCAGCCTGACACTTGAGGGTAGAGGGTGGCAAGGCGCTTGTGCTTTTTTACAGAAAGAGGTGTAGAGAATGAATATCTCTGTTCAGAAGCTTTTAGGGAAGATGGAAAAGGAATTGCTGGAAGCAAAAAGCAGCTCTTCAGACGCCAGAATAAGAGAAAGAGTGCAGGCGATCAAGTCATTATGCGAGCTGGTTTTGGAAGAGTCGGATACAGGAAGTGTGTCTGCTGTTGCTTCTATTAGCCATACATACAATGCACCGCCTGCGGCTCAGCCAGCGGGTCTGCAGCCAAAGAAAATGCAGATGGAAGATGAGGCAAACGGCGATTCATTATTCGATTTTTAATAAAACGATAAGAGGTGCAGGGGATTATGAAGCTATTTATTATAATTGGAGCCATTAATGCTTTTTTAGCAGTTGCATTAGGTGCATTCGGAGCGCATGGGCTTGAGGGGAAAGTGGAGCCGAAGTATTTGGAGATATGGAAAACAGGTGTAACCTACCAGATGTTCCACGCAACAGGCCTTTTGATTATTGGCGTCCTGCTTGGCAAATTGCCGGCGACATCTTTATTATCCTGGTCAGGCTGGCTGATGCTGATCGGCATTATCCTTTTCTCAGGAAGCTTATATGTTTTAACATTAACAAAAATCAGCGTGTTGGGTGCCATCACCCCGCTTGGCGGAGTCTCTTTCCTTGCGGCTTGGGTGCTGCTGATCATTGCGGCGGTAAAATATTTATAATAGGAAAGGAGCTTTGACGGGGTCAAAGCTCCTTTTTCATTACCTCGGCGAATATTGCGACATTCCTTGCCCTCCGCCAAACGGATATTCATATTCTATTTCTTCATCAAATGTTACATAGTCTAAGTAGATCATTGGAAGAAGGATGCGTTGGCCTGTTTGCGGATCGCTCAGTATCAAGTGATCCCGTCCGGCTGCTTCAATGATGCCTTTAAATATTTTGGCGTTCCATTCCGTATTGTTTTCGAATGTTGCATAAACAGTCGCGAGTTTTCCTCTGTTCAGGCGAAGAATATTTTCGATGTAGGATTGTTCAAGCGGGAGCATGCCTGGAATAGAAGGAGCAGCTGAAGGGGCACCCATACCGCCGCCGGCGCCTGCACCTGGAAACATCCCGCCCGAACTCGTACCCGGAATTGTTCCGCCTGTTTGAACGGGCTGGAACTGCGGCTGACCCTGCGGCTGGCCCTGAAAGTTCTGAGGCATTTGGGTGCCGTCCGTGTAACGCTGCTGCTGGTAACCATAAAAAGGGTATTGACCATAATTTGATTGACTCAATTTTTTCCCTCCTAAAATTAAAATCAGCCATTTCTATCCGCATTGCTAGTAGACTGTCGGACAGTCCTGCGGGGTAGATTTATAAAAGCAATGGGCTATAAACCGTCCGGCATTCCCTTGGCTGTACCATTGGGCCGGGCAGCTGCCTTGTGGCCGAAAGAACCATAATGCACTGCTGGCAGAGTAGTGTTGGTGACCGCTTATTACTTTGCGGGCGAGGTCAATCTCACTGCCGCGCACCTTGATAAAAATTGCCTTTTTGGTTGGCTTCAATCCCGCTTGGGTTCTGATAGACCATTCTCCTGATGGAGCAGGTATCCTTGAAGGCCCAGACATTCACCCCGGACACGGTTAACCCCTCACATTCCCAACCATCAGCATGCCGTGCTTCCCATCGCACGCATGAGCCGGCCGAGGAGCTTAACATCTTCCTCGGTGTAAGGGATAACTCCAATCTCTTCACCTCTCTTTAATAAGCCATGATGCTGCGGATAAGAGAATTGCTTAGGTATAAGAGAAACTCACTATTTCATTACTATGTAGAGGCATGTTTTTTTATGACCTCCGGAAAAAGAAAAACTCCCAGCAGAAGCCGGGAGTTTTAAACATTATACGTGAAGGAATTTTTCAACCTTGTCCTCTTCAAGGATGTTGCCAACGAAGAAGGAGCCGAATTCACCGTAGCGGGCACTGACTTCATCGAAGCGCATTTCATAAACAAGCTTTTTAAACTGAAGAACATCATCAGAGAAGAGGGTAACGCCCCATTCGTAATCGTCGAAGCCGACTGAACCTGTGATGATCTGCTTTACCTTTCCTGCATACTGGCGCCCGATCATGCCGTGGCTGCGCATCATATTGCGGCGGTCTTCCATCGGAAGCATGTACCAGTTGTCATTGCCCTGGCGGCGCTTGTCCATCGGATAGAAGCAGACATGCTTTGCTTTCGGAAGTTCTGGGTAAAGGCGTGCCAGGATCTGAGGATTCTGGTAAGGATCTTCTCCTGCCGGCAGGTAGTTGCTCAGCTCGACAACAGAAACATATGAATGAGCAGGGATCGTGAATTCAGCTAACTTAGTTTTGTTGAATTCGTTTTCAATTTCATTTAGCTCTTCCATTGTAGGCCTTAAGATCATCATCATAAAATCAGCTTTTTGGCCGACAATTGTATAAAGGGCATGGCTGCCGTTTTTCCCGCTTTGTGTTGTATTCCACTTGTCCACTAGGGCCATAAATTCGTGGATCGCTGCCTGACGCTCTTCGCTGGGAGCCATTTTCCAAGTTGTCCAATCAACTGTGCGGAAGTCATGTAAACAATACCAGCCATCAAGCGTTACTGCTGCTTCACTCATTATAATCACTCCTAATATGTACTAAAATTCTCATCATTACTATAACATAGTTTCTCCAATTAACATGTGTACAAAACTTGAAATGTTGGAATTCAGCAGGGTGACAGGCACCTATACCAATTTGCCGAACTGGCATAGGTGCCTGTCACCGCAAATTCCCGTTTACAAAGAGGGGATTATGGATATCTTAAAAAAGGTATAAAGGTGGACTGTCAGAAGGATATTTATTATTGGAAATTTACCGAAAACAAAAACTTTTTTGTTGTAAACGCTAACAGTATGTGAACTCCTTGAAATTCTTAGGATGAGGAGTATTCTAAGGGAGTATATAGGAGAATTTCTATTGAATTGAACGGAAATTTAGTGCCGTAGGAGGAATTAGCATGAGTGATTTATTCACAGTATTGAAAGAAAAAGTAACAGGGCAGAATTTAAGAATCGTTTTTCCGGAAGGACAGGATGAGCGTATTTTAGCGGCTGCAGGAAGATTGGCTGCGGAAAAAATCATCACTCCGATCCTTATTGGAAACATCGCAGAAATTGAAGCAAAAGCAAAAGACATGGATATCAGCCTGGAATCAGCTGAAATTTATGACCCGAATAACTTTTTAATGATGGATGAGCTTGTGGCTGCATTTGTTGAAAGACGCAAAGGCAAAGCGACAGAAGAAGATGCACGCAGGATCCTTCTTGATGAAAACTATTTTGGAACCATGCTTGTCTATGCGAACAAAGCAGACGGCCTTGTGAGCGGAGCTGCCCATTCAACAGCTGACACAGTGCGCCCGGCTCTTCAAATCATTAAAACAAAAGAAGGCGTGCGCAAAACATCTGGTGTATTCATCATGGTCCGTGACGGTGAGAAATATGTTTTTGCCGATTGTGCCATCAACATCTCACCGGACAGCCAGGACCTGGCGGAAATCGCGATTGAAAGCTCGAAAACAGCCAGAATGTTCGATATCGAACCGCGTGTGGCCATGCTGAGCTTCTCAACAAAGGGATCTGCCAAGTCACCTGAAACGGAAAAAGTTGCGGCGGCACTTGAAGCGGCTAAAGTTCGCGATCCGCTTTTAATCATCGATGGGGAATTCCAGTTTGATGCAGCATTCGTTCCATCGGTAGCTGAGAAAAAGCTCCGGATTCACCAATCCAGGGAGATGCAAATGTATTTGTTTTCCCTAGCCTGGAAGCCGGAAACATCGGCTACAAAATTGCCCAGCGCCTAGGAAACTTCGAGGCAGTGGGACCAATCCTTCAAGGCTTGAACCGTCCGGTTAATGACCTGTCCCGCGGCTGCAACGAGGAAGACGTTTACAAGCTTGCTTTAATTACTGCAGCTCAAGCTTTACATCAATAATACAGCAGCTTAGAAGCCGGTCCCTTGTGACTGGCTTTTTTGCTATAATGTATCTGTTATGGGCCTTTGGCCGATAAAGGCTCAAGTTTGGCCGCTAAAATGCCATATTTGGCCGATAAAACTATAACTTAGGCTGATAAACCAGCTGATTTGGCCGTTAAATAGATAAATTCTGCCGATTAACTCGAATATCGGCAAAAGGGGATCAAATGAAGATGAATTCGCTACAAGACTTACTGTTTCAGGAAGAATGGAGGGTTATTGACCAGTCTGCTGCAGGCATCCACTTAAATGCCCTGCACTCTTTCGGGATGGACGATACACTATGTGCTTCTGTCGGATCGGGTGAGGCGCCTGCGACCGCGAGGACATGGGTTCACCATAATACCATTGTGCTTGGAATCCAGGATACGAAGCTGCCTTTTTTAACTGAAGGCATCCAGTCTTTAAAGAGCCAGGGGTACGAAGTGATTGTACGAAATTCCGGCGGCCTGGCAGTTGTCCTGGATCAAGGGGTCCTGAATATTTCGCTGATTTTTCCTGAAAGTGAAAAGGGAATTGATATAAACCGCGGATATGATGCGATGTGGATGCTCATCCAAGAGATGTTTTTCGATTTTCATATAGAAATAGAAGCGCGTGAAATTGTCGGCTCCTATTGCCCGGGAAGCTATGATTTAAGCATCGGGGGACAAAAGTTTGCCGGCATCTCGCAAAGGCGCCTCCGCAATGGCGTGGCGGTCCAGATCTATCTGTGCGTGGATGGCAGTGGAAGTGAGCGGGCCGATTTGATTGGCAAATTCTATTCTCTTGCTAAAAAAGAAGAACAGACAAAGTTCCAGTACCCTGAAATTCAGCCGGCTGTGATGGCATCACTATCGGAATTGCTGGGTACAGAACTGACGGTACAGGATGTGATGCTACGCTTTTTGCAGTCATTGAAAAAGAAAGCAGGCCGCCTTTATGCAGGGCAGCTGACAAATGTGGAAGCAGGCCTGTTTGAAGCCTATTACCGCCGTGTGATAGAACGGAATGAGAAAGTACTTGGCAGCGAATAAATAAAAGAAGAGCCGCAGTCATAAACGATCTGCGGCCCTCCTTGAAAGGAATTGCTGCCATTTTCTCCTGCTCCCGCTGCCGGGAACACCTTTTTTGTTTTAGAATTTTCAGCGCCTGCACCCTTGGGCGGGCAAGGCGCTTTTAGTTTTTCTTATTCAGCTACTCTTTCCAAATTGCCGTTGCGGTCCATTTTAAACTTGGATGCCGGCCTTTCTTCTTCATCAAACAGAACAAAATTGCGGGCTCTGTTCATGATTTTCATCAGTGTCTCGTAATCTTCCTGAATGGTTACCGTATTCTGCTCCAATTCGCCGATTTTGCCTTCAAGCTCTTCGTTTCGGCTTCTGAGATCGGCATTTTCCCGCTTCAATCTTTCATTCTCACTCTTTAGTATATCAAGCTGAATGCCTGAATGATTCAATGTTTGCAAGTATGTGATAACGGTATCCATATCCAGCTGTGCAGGCGCAGTATAAACCGGCTCTGAATAGGTGAAGGATGAGACCGTCTCTGTTTGGGTATGCGATTCATCCTCTGTGCGCTCTTCGTAAAAATCTGCCGGTGATGGCGGTAGGACCGCATTTGTCTTAATTGGCGCTGCTTCAACCTCCTGCATAGTTGGAACCGGCGGAGAGTATAAGAGTTTCTTTTTGCCGCCCTGATCCTTTCCTAGCATTCTTTGTCTCTGCTTGCGCTGTTTCTTGGCTAATTGAAGTGCTTTTTCATACTGGTGCCTCACTACAGCGTTCCAGCGGAATCCGCATGCCGCAGATGTGCGGTTCAGCTTGTCCCCAACTTCCTCAAAAGCGTTTAACTGAGTGCTGCCTTCCCTCACATGCCGCAAAACAGTTTCTGCCAGCAATAAATCGTTTTCATCTGTCCAAGCGTCCTGACGTATTTTCATGTAACCTCAACTCCCTAAATTATTACTTTTTGCTGTTGCCTTAGTTAAAGGATGGACAAACTTGGCAGGTTTTATACAAAGGTGATTAAAAGGATAGTAGATTTTTTAAAATTTTATTTTTCGCTAGATACGTATGGCGGTTTTGTGAAGATTACTAAGATTCACCACCCAAGTTAATGATTACAGCTTGCAATAGAGCTGGATAAGTTTTAAAATAGCCTGTAGCAGTTGGCAGGGCAGTCCTTTTTATCTGAATAGGAATGCTTTGCAGCGGATATGCTTTAACGAAGAAGATGACGAGGCGCGCCATGCGCTGTTAAAGCTCCCGGAACGGGGAGCGCATAATATAAAAGATTGACCGCAGAAAGGGTTGTAATAAAATGGCAAACGAATTTCGTGTTTGCGACGATTGTCAGGCTGTAAATCTGAAGACATTAATACCGCGATTAAAAGAAATAGATCCTGAAGCAAAAATTGATGTCGGCTGCCAGTCCTATTGCGGGCCAGGCCGCAAAAAAACATTTGCTTTCGTCAATAACCGTCCCCTTGCCGCACTGACGGAAGAGGAATTGATGGAGAAAATTAATAAAAAGCTGAAAAAATAAAGATCACCCTGACTCCTGTCCTGAGGTGATTTTATTTTTTGCCTGAGTTTATGATTGAGCTTCGATTGGTAAATAGACTTAGGAGGCAATATTCGTTTTTAGAAAAGTCGAAAAATATTTCCAGGGAAGATGATTGCTGTATTGCGGTTTCTGTCGAACAGCCATGAAAAACAAAGAATTTTGTGATGAATTGACACCGTGATCGGGATATAATAGGTATACGCCAGAAAATGGGAACAGCAGGTTTGGAACTCGTGGACACAGGAAAAGCGGAGGGTACGGAATGGCATATTCAGCGGAAAAGTTAAGTGAGGAAAAAGTATTTAAAGATCCCGTTCATCGTTACATACACGTAAGAGACAGAGTAATCTGGGATTTAATCGGGACAAAAGAGTTTCAGCGTCTTAGAAGAATTAAGCAGCTCGGGACAACTTATTTAACCTTCCATGGTGCTGAGCATAGCCGCTTTAACCACTCGCTCGGAGTTTACGAGATTGTGCGGCGCATTTCCGATGACGTCTTTTTGGGCAGGCCGGAATGGGATGAAGAAGACCGCATCCTGACCTTATGCGCGGCACTTCTCCATGATTTGGGACACGGCCCGTTCTCACACTCCTTCGAAAAAGTATTCGACCTCGATCATGAACATTATACGAGGGCAATCATTCTCGGCGATACCGAGGTCCATCAGGTGCTCACCAGGGTAAGTGCCGATTTTCCTCAGAAAGTGGCAGATGTGATTGCCAAAACTTCTAAAAATAAGCTGGTCGTCAGCCTGATTTCCAGCCAGATTGATGCGGACCGGATGGATTATCTGCAGCGGGATGCTTATTTTACGGGTGTCAGTTATGGCCACTTTGACATGGAGCGGATCCTGCGTGTCATGAGGCCGCGGGAAGACCAGGTCGTGATCAAACAGAGCGGGATGCATGCCGTTGAGGATTACATTATGAGCCGGTATCAGATGTATTGGCAGGTGTATTTTCACCCGGTTACACGCAGTGCCGAGGTGATCCTGACCAAAATCCTTCATCGCGCGAAAGATTTGCATGAACAGAAATACAGGTTTAAATATGATCCAATCCATTTTTACTCTTTATTCAATGGTGAAATCACTCTTGAAGATTATATAAAGCTCGATGAAGCTATTATTCTTTATTATTTTCAGATGTGGCAGGAGGAAGAAGATCCGATACTGAAAGATCTCTGCTGCCGATTTATGGACCGGAATTTATATAAATATGTGGAATTCGACCCGGCGAAAGAGTACAAGAAGCTGGCGGAGCTGTCGGCTTTGTTCAAAAAGGCAGGCATCGATCCGGAATATTACCTGGTCGTCGATTCTTCATCTGATTTGCCTTATGATTTTTACCGTCCTGGCGAGGAAGAAGAAAGATTGCCGATCCATTTGCTGCTGAAAAATGGGGATATCCGCGAGCTTTCCCGCGAATCGGAGATCGTGGATGCCATTTCCGGGAAGCGACGCACTGATCATAAGCTTTACTATCCGGCTGATTTTATTGCAGACGACAGCAAAAAGCCAAACATTAAAAAACAGATTAGAACGCTGCTGGAAATCGATTAAAACTACATAATTGGTTTTCTATAGATACGGGAAAAAACGGAGTAGGAGATGAAGAGCTTTGTTAAAGGATCACGCCAAACTAATGCATGCCATTGCAGTCTCTGAAGAAATCGTGGGACGGAAAAAGCTGCAGAAAATGATTTATATCGCCAAAAACATCGCATTTCCCTTTCAGGAAAGATTTCAATTTCACTTTTACGGGCCATATTCGGAAGAATTGACACTAAGGGTCGAAGAACTCTGCAACATGGGATTTTTAAACGAAGTAAAGGAAAAAAGGGCGGCTATTACCAGTATCGGTACACCCTTACTGAAACCGGCAAGGAATTTCTGGACATTAATGCAGTCGAAATGCCCAGTCTGCAGGATTGCCTGCTTGATATGAACGGCCAGAATGCAAGATTCCTTGAACTCGTCTCAACGGTCCTTTATTTTAATGACCTCCCAAAAGAAGAAGTGAAAGAAAAAGTCTTTACCCTAAAAAGCAAACAGCGCTACACGGATGAAGAAGTGGAACAGGCGTATCAATATATTGGAAGCTTAAGAGAAAAAGCCGGGCTGCATTAAGCGCCTGGCTCTTCTTTTTGCTGAAAAAGTCTTACCGCACATAAATCAGGTTATCCGCACGGAATTTTTTTATGCGAAAGTAAAATCATACTATGTGCAAATAAGATTTTTTATGCGAAAGTAAAATCGGTCTATGTACAAATAAATTTCTTTATCCGCAAGTAAAACCTCTCATTATGCAAAAAACCATAAAAAAGCAGCTTCCGTAATGGAAAACTGCCTTCTTTACGCAATTCTACTGATCGCTTAAGCGTTTTCCGCCGACAGCATAGTGATTTTTGGACATTTCTTCGATAAATACGACGATTTTATCTTCAGGGGCTCCAGTCGTTTCGCTTACGGCAGCTGTTACTTTTTCAGCGAGCGCTTTTTTCTGTTCTTCAGTGCGGCCTTCAAGCATTTTAACGGTTACGTATGGCATTTTCTTTTCCTCCTCACTATTTATGCTTGTATTTTTCCACTTTTTCTCGCAATGTGCAAGCCTGATTCCCTTTGCTCAGGCGTTCATGTATACTTTTAGGTAAATAGCATCGGCTTTTCCTACATAGTATGTATAAATAAAGCCTGGCATTTCAGCCGGCAGGAGAGGGGTTTTGGCATTTGGAACAATTTTTGGCGTTTTCTCTCAGGGAGATTCCCTATGTCGCGGTAACATTGATGATTGCCTTTACGGTCCATGAATTTGCCCATGCCTATGTGGCTTATAAGTTTGGAGATCCCACTGCAAAAAATCAGGGCAGATTAACACTAAATCCCATGCAGCATCTGGATCCGATTGGAACAATCCTGATTTTTATTGCCGGTTTCGGATGGGCCAGGCCGGTACCGGTCAACCGCTTCTTTTTCAAAAATCCGAAGCTTGCCGGGATATCTGTTTCAATTGCGGGACCGATATCCAATCTGGTGATGGCTGTCCTGGGTTTTTTCATCTGGTATGCTCTTGCCGGAACTGGACTCGCAGCTTCATTTCCAGCGTTTGTGGCAGATTTCCTGAATATCTTTATTCAGCTGAATTTAGTGCTGTTTGTATTCAACCTGCTGCCGTTTCCGCCGCTTGATGGCTACAGAATTATTGAAGATTTGGCGCCAGCCCATATTCGCCCGAAAATGACTCAGTTTGAGGCGTATGGCTCCGTTATTTTCCTTATTCTTGTCATTACACCGCTGGATCAATACACCATCCAGCCGATATTTAACACCGTATTGCCGGTACTTGCGAGCGGCCTAAATGATTTTTTCTATGAAATATTTATGACATAATAATAAGAGCCTAATTTTTGCTTAGGAGGACTTGAAAATGGAAGAAAAAAGAAAAAGAAACTCGATTTTAATATAATCAAGAGCGACCCGACTGAAGGACATGGCGGTTTTGGGGTCGGGACTCTGAGCCTTGATAATGTGACACCGGTTATTATTGATGTGGATGCCGGTGAGGCGTCTATTGAAGTGGGCGCCATGCATGCGCGCAGCCCTGTTGAAAAAGGCATCAAGTTTTTGAAAACCAAAGAAGAAGTGCCTAACGGGAAGCCGTACTGGCTGATTTGGGTCACCATTGACCGCAAAGAGGGAGGCGCTTATTATGCAGGTGTTACTGCATGTGAGATGACGGTCGACAGAGAAATCCGCCGGGGCTACAAATCGCTGCCAGAGCATGTGAACCGCATGGATAAATCGATTAAAAGACACATCATAGTGGATCATATGGACGAGAAATCCAAAAAGTGCTGGCAGATTTCCTGAAAAACCATGACGCCGGCATGTGGGAAAGATCAGCGGAACAGCTAAAAAAAGATTTACAAGCCATTTAGAAAAAAGTCTAATTTTGTGACGAAATTGTGACATTTTTTTGACGTGATTTTCTAACTACTTGTACAATTCCAATAAAAAAAGTAAACTATTTAACAGTGTGAAGGCACAATATAGCACTAGGACACGAAAAACCCCGGGATTCGGACCCCGGGGTTTTTCACTTTTATTAAAATGACAGGCACCTATACCAGTTTTACAAGTGGTATAGATGCCTGTCACCGTTACGAAGCCCACCGAAACAGTTTCTTATACCAAGGTGTGTCAGGCTTCTTTTCCGGCTGCTCAGTTTTATTCTCTTCTTTATGGCTCAAGTGGTCTGTACAGTATTCCGCAGGTTCTGTGCCTTCTGCGAAGTAGGTTAGGCGCTTGACCGGGCAGTTTTCCCCGGCAATTTTCCCGTTGGATGGATCAATGTAGACGCCGACTGTATCTTTGGGCGCTTTGAATTCCTTGGCCGGCTTTCCTTTATGGGCTTCCTCCATGAACCGGATCCAAATGTTTTTGGCATACGTTTTATCAACGGTTTTTGTAATGACCTGGCCTTTGTCATAGCCGGTCCATACCGCTGTGACAAGCTGTGGTGTAAAGCCGGCCATCCAGCTGTCTGTTTCTGTTGAACCGGACTTGCCGGCGTAAGGGCGGGTCATATCGTTGATGACTGTGCTTCCCGTTACTTGGGCATAACCGTTCAGCTTCCGGTCAAAAATACCTGTCATCATGTGGGTCATAACGAAAGCAAGGTCAGGCTTCAGAATCTTCATCTGGAATGGCTCCTGCTCGTAGATGACTTCGCCTTTATGGTTCTCCACACGCTTAATCAGTACCGGGGAGATCTTTTTTCCTCCATTGGCGAACATGCTGTAAGCGTTGGCAAGCTCAATGACTCTCATGCCGGATGTGCCGAGTGCAAGGGACGGCACCTTCGCCATCTTAGAGGTAATGCCAAATTTCTTGGCTGTATTGACAAGCGTCTCTTCCCCTAAAAATAAATGAGTTTTCACCGCGTAGACATTGTCAGATAGAGCAAGGGCCTGGGCCATTGTGATATCGTCATCCGCATACTTGCTGTTGAAGTTATGCGGTGTGTAGTCCGGCGTACCGTCTTCAAACCGAAAAGTCGTCTGCTCGCTCCGGATTGGGGTGGAAGGGGTGAAGCCCTGCTCCAATGCCGCGTAATAGAGAAGAGGCTTTATCGTCGATCCTGGCTGCCTGACTGCCTGGACTGCACGGTTAAAGGGACTTGCCTCATAATCACGTCCGCCAACCATTGCTTTCACATACCCGTTTTTCGGATTCATGGCAACAACTCCGACCTGAATCTCCGAGTCTTTTGAAATAAGCTTATCTATTGTTTCTTCCGCGATTTCCTGTTCCTTCAGATTCAAAGTGGTATAAACCTTTAATCCGCCCAATTCAATCGTACGGTCATCCAGATTCAGCTGTGTTTTAAGAGCATTGCGGACAGCATCCTGAAAATATGGGGCTGTTTTCGATCTTGGGTGCATGTGCTCGCCAACCAGCTCAAGCTCTTCTGCTGCCGCAAGATCTGCTTCTTTTTGGCTGATGAGCCCGTTCTTCACCATCGTCTGCAGAATCACTTTCTGACGCTGATCTGCTTTTTCTGCTGATGCAAATGGCGAGTAGATGCCAGGACCCTTAGGGATGCCGGATAAAATGGAAGCCTCAGCTAATGACAGCTCACTTGCATCCTTCCCGAAATAGAACTGGCTTGCTGCCTGTGCGCCGTAAGCTCCATTGCCGTAATAAATCGTATTTAAATAGCCTTCAAGGATTTCCTTTTTCGTATAATTCATCTCAAGCCTGATGGTATAAAAGGCCTCAAGCAATTTCCGCTTCCAGGTTTTTTCATGTTCAAGAAACAGGTTGCGGGCATATTGCTGGCTGATGGTGCTGGCACCCTGAACTTTGGCCATTGCCTTTATATCAGCGAGGGCGGCACCTGCGATTCTTTTATAATCAAATCCATTGTGCTCGAAAAAATTCTTATCCTCTATCGAGACCGTCGCATCAATTAAATGCGGGCTGATGTCATCGAGTGGTGCCCAATAGCGTTTTTGGCCGTTGCTGCTTTCACCGATAACCGTGCCATCATCCGAGAAAAATAAAGTCGATTGCGGAACAGCGAGCGGCGGCGGCCCCAAAATTTTGGCATATACCAGAATGCCTCCGATCATCACGGCGGCTAAAGCCATTCCTATTAAGCTAATAATGAGAACCGCACGCAAATATTTCATCGTTTTTCGAAAACGCTGATCCGTCATTAATTCCATATCAAGCACCCCCTATTTATCTGTTTTTTATAGTGAAAAGTTGATACAGCGCCAAGTGACCAAAAAGATAAAAACTGACCGATAAAGGTTCCAAAGTGGCCGATAAAATTAAAAGCTGACCGATAAGTGCGGCGAAGTATCCAAATAATTCCCTAATAAGTGCTCTATGTATCAGTATTGAAAAAACAGAGCGATTTTAAACATCTTTCTCTACTAATTAGCGAAATTTTTCTTGCAATTTTGCTAGATTCATCTATACTTTTTCTGTGTTTGTTATTTGCATGTTAGGGAAGTATAAAAGATGAAAATGCTTTTTGCTGCTCTTTAGTGATAATTCATTTTTTTATGGAAGGAATGATTAAAGAATGGGACTTTGGTTTACAGAGAAACAAACAGAGAACTTTGGCATCACGATGAAGGTGAAGCGTACTTTACATACAGAACAGACAGAATTCCAAAAGCTTGATATGGTGGAAACAGAAGAGTGGGGCAATATGCTTCTTCTTGATGACATGGTTATGACTTCAATCAAGGATGAGTTTGTTTACCATGAGATGGTTGCGCATATTCCTTTGTTCACACATCCAAACCCTGAAAACGTTCTTGTTGTTGGCGGCGGTGACGGCGGCGTCATCCGTGAAGTCCTTAAGCACCCAAGCGTGAAAAAGGCGACTCTTGTGGATATCGATGGAAAGGTTATTGAGTACTCAAAAAATTCCTTCCTGAGATTGCAGGCAAGCTTGATGACCCTCGCGTTGATGTGCAGGTAGGTGATGGCTTCATGCACATTGCCGAAAGCGAAAATGAATATGACGTGATCATGGTTGACTCAACTGAGCCGGTAGGACCTGCGGTAAATCTATTCACGAAAGGCTTCTATGCTGGAATCTCTAAAGCCTTAAAAGAAGACGGCATCTTTGTGGCCCAGTCTGACAACCCTTGGTTCAAAGCGGACCTTATCCGCAACGTACAGCGCGATGTGAAAGAAATTTTCCCAATCACTCGTCTTTACACTGCGAATATCCCTACTTACCCAAGCGGCATGTGGGCGTTCACAATCGGATCTAAAAAATACGATCCATTAGAAGTAAGCGAAGATCGCTTCCATGAGATCGAAACAAAATACTATACGAAAGAATTGCATAAAGCGGCATTTGTATTGCCTAAATTTGTTGCAGATTTAGTGAAGTAATGGACAGGCTGCGTTTCAGAGCAGCCTTCTTGAATACATAAAAAGTGAGGGATGACCTTGGTGCGTTTTGATGAAGCCTATTCAGGCAATGTGTTTATTAAAAGCCATCCTAGTTATGAGGAAAGTGAAGCGGTCATTTATGGAATGCCAATGGACTGGACAGTCAGCTATCGTCCGGGCTCCCGTTTCGGCCCTGCCCGTATCCGAGAAGTGTCAATCGGGCTTGAAGAGTATAGCCCATACCTGGACCGTGAGCTTGAAGAGGTAAAATATTATGATGCCGGCGATATTCCGCTGCCATTCGGAAATCCGCAGAAAAGCATCGATATGATTGAGGAGTTTATCGATCAGCTTCTGGCGGAGGATAAATTTCCGCTTGGCATGGGCGGAGAACATTTGGTTTCCTGGCCTGTCATCAAAGCAATGTACAAAAAATATCCAGATTTGGCGATTATCCACATGGACGCCCATACAGACCTTCGTGTGGATTATGAAGGGGAGCCATTATCTCATTCAACGCCAATCCGCAAAGCAGCTGATTTGATTGGTCCTGGCAATATCTATTCTTTTGGCATCCGTTCCGGCATGAAAGAAGAATTCCAGTGGGCGAAGGAAGTCGGCATGCACATTTCAAAATTCGAAGTGCATAAGCCATTGAAAGATATTCTTCCTAAGCTTGCAGGACGTCCGGTCTATGTAACGATTGATATTGATGTTCTGGACCCTGCCCACGCGCCGGGAACAGGCACAGTCGACGCAGGCGGCATTACGTCAAGAGAGCTTCTTGCTTCTATTCATGAAATTGCCCATTCAGATGTTAAAGTCGTTGGAGCTGACCTTGTCGAGGTTGCGCCCATCTATGATCCATCTGAACAAACAGCCAATACAGCAAGCAAACTGATCCGGGAAATGATTCTTGGATGGGTTAATAAAAAATAAACGGGGACTTCGGTCTCCGTTTTTTTATTCAAGAAATACTGAACGTCGATAACTGTCTAGCTCCAGCGCCCACCCCTTCGAGGTCACAAGCCAATCCTCCCAAAAAGGCAAAGAACGCCTTTCTGGGAGGCCCGTCTTGTGCTTGTCGGGGGTGGGCAAGGCGCTTCCACTTTTCTTTCTGTCACCTTCTTGCACTTTCCCCAGCGAGTATTTATACTTATATAGTTATATATGATGAAAAGGAAGTGTTGCCGTTGTCCAGTCGCTCAGCGGAACAAATGCCTGTGAAGATTAATGTGAAGACAGATATTCGCAAGCTTGGCAGCAAAGAGACTTTTGAATTGACTGCTTTTGGCCGATACTATATAAAAGATTCTGCCCGATTCCTTCAGTATGATGAAGTAATGGAAGAGGGAACAGTAAAGACGATCATAAAAATGTCCGATGCAGACGGACTGATTTTACGAAGCGGCGCCGTAAAGATGAGGCTCCCTTTTAGAATGAATAAAAAGCTCCGCGGCAGCTATGAAACGCCTTACGGAGTGTTTGAAATGGGCACGGTGACAAAGCGTATGGTCCATCAATATGATCACGAATCTGGTGAAGGTTCGATTGATATTTTATACGATCTGAAAATGCAGGGATCCCAGGCAGGTACATATCATTTGGCGATTACGTTTGAGGAGGAGAACAATGAACATAGTTGAGCAGGTGCAAGGCAAATTAAAGCAGGAAATTAAGGATGCGGTTGTAAAGGCTGGCTTAGCAGCGGAAGAGCAGATTCCTGATGTAATTCTGGAAATCCCGAAGGAAAAGGCTCATGGAGACTATTCCACGAATATGGCAATGCAATTAGCACGTGTGGCAAAAAAAGCGCCAAGAATGATTGCAGAGGAGCTTATTGCTCATTTTGACAGCTCAAAGGCTTCAATTGAAAAAATTGAAATCGCAGGACCTGGCTTCATTAATTTTTACATGAATAATTCTTATTTGACTGATCTGATTCCTGCCGTTCTGGAAGCAGGAGATCGGTACGGAGAAACAACAGTTGGAAACAGCCAGAAGATCCAGGTCGAGTTTGTTTCAGCTAACCCAACAGGGGACTTGCATCTTGGACATGCCCGCGGGGCAGCTGTCGGCGACTCCCTATGCAACATTTTAGACAAAGCTGGCTATGAGGTTTCCCGTGAGTACTATATCAATGATGCCGGCAACCAGATTAACAATCTTGCTCTATCGGTTGAAGCGCGATATTTCCAGGCTCTTGGCCTTGAAAAAGAAATGCCGGCTGACGGCTACCATGGCGAAGACATCATCGGCATCGGCAAAAAGCTGGCTGATGAGTATGGCGATAAGTATGTACATGCGGATGAAAAAGAGCGTTTTGACTTTTTCCGTGAATACGGCCTGAAATATGAAATGGCAAAGCTGAAGCAGGATCTGGAAGATTTCCGTGTGCCATTTGATGTTTGGTATTCTGAAACATCTCTTTATAATAATGGCAAAATCGACACAGCCCTTCAGGCATTGAAGGATAACGGCCACATCTACGAAGAAGAGGGTGCAACCTGGTTCCGCTCAACTGCTTTCGGTGATGACAAAGACCGTGTTCTTATTAAAAATGACGGCTCTTACACATATCTGACTCCAGATATCGCTTACCATAAAGACAAGCTTGAAAGAGGCTTTGAAAAGCTGATCAACATTTGGGGTGCTGACCACCATGGCTACATTCCGCGCATGAAAGCGGCCATCCAGGCGCTTGGTTATGACCGTGAGGCGCTCGAAGTCGAAATCATTCAGCTTGTACACTTGTACAAAAACGGCGAAAAAATGAAGATGAGCAAACGTACCGGCAAAGCGGTAACGATGCGTGACCTTGTGGAAGAAGTAGGTCTGGACGCAACACGCTATTTCTTCGCGATGAGAAGCGCAGATACGCATCTTGATTTTGACCTTGATCTGGCTGTCTCACAATCAAATGAAAACCCTGTTTACTATGCCCAGTACGCACACGCGCGTATTTCCAGCATCCTGCGCCAGGGTGAAGAACAGGGCATGTCTGCCGAAGCTGCAGATTACTCCCTGATTCAGGCAGAAAAGGAAATCGACGTTCTGAAGAAAATCGGCGAATTCCCGCAGGCTGTCGGCGAAGCTGCGCAAAAGCGCATGCCGCACAGAATCACGAACTATATTTATGAACTGGCTTCTTCTTTCCACAGCTTCTATAATGCTGAAAAAGTACTGGATGCGGAAAATCCGGAAAGAACCAAAGCCCGATTGGCACTGATCAAAGCAGTCCAGACTACCTTGAAGAACGCACTGAAATTAATCGGAGTATCTGCTCCGGAAAAAATGTAAAACTCAAAGCTGGCACTTATAGGTGCCGGCTTTTTCATGTTTTTGACGAAAAAGGGAAAGCTAAAGGCATATGTTATTTTAGGAGGATCTCATGAAAATCGTTCTTTTATCCATACTTACAGGATTTCTCGTCGGATTTGTCTTTGCTTTCATGAAGCTGCCGATTCCCGCACCGCCCGCACTGCCTGGCATTATGGGGATAGTCGGCATTTACCTCGGGTTTAAAGCATATGAAGTGGTTCTGCCCTGGCTGCAGGGAATATTGAGATAATGGAAAAGGGTGTCCACGTAAGTTATGGGCACCCTTTATGTCTAAATGTGAACTTTACAAATAAATCCGGAATGTTGCAAATAAACCTGGGAAATCAGCAAACAATAGCTAAAATTGGCAAACAAATCAGGAAAAAAGCAAACAAACCTGGTAAACCTGCAAACAAACCGAAAACAGGCAGCAAACCAAAAAGTTACGGGCTAATCCTCAGAAAATTAGTCAGCCAACCCGGCAAATCAGCAAAAAAATAATAAATTTTGCATACAATCCGCAAGTAAATCAAACTAAACTCCGCATTTTACTTCGGGACGAGCATATCATGGTAGAAACCTTCCCGAAAGGACATGCTCGCCCATGAAGCCACAATTGGCAGCCTCTTTTTACGCAACCATTTCGATCAGTTTTTGGGGAGTCTCTTTTGTTTCCACAAAAGCTGTTTTGGATAAGCTGGACCCTTATACATTGATCATGCTCCGGTTTGCCATCGGGGCAGCTTTTCTGCTCCTTGTGCTTCTCTTGAAAAGATATCCGCTCCAGATTCCGCTCAAATATATTCCCCATTTAATTGTTCTCGGTGTACTCGGCGTTTTCATCCATCAGGTCATCCAGGTATCAGCTCTAAAGACAATAGACGCCTCATCTGCGGGGTGGATCATTTCTTTTTCACCTGTTTTTACCGTGCTTCTCTCCATGATTTTTCTCCATGAAAAATTGACATTTCTTAAGACGCTGGGCATTTTAACTGCGATTTCCGGGGTCCTCATGGTAACAGGAGCGAGAAGCGGCCAGACGCTGGGATTTGCTTTAAATATAGGGTATTTCCTCATGATCCTAAGTACACTGAATTGGGCCGTATATTCGATTTTGGTGAGAAAACTGCAAATTAAGCTTCCTTCCCTTGTGGTCACTTTTTATATGAGTTTGCTTGGATGCGTGTTGACCATTCCCTTTTTAATGAGAGACAGAGGGTGGGAGAAGTTCCATCTTTTATCCGATTCTGAATGGGCTCATATATTGTTTCTGGGCATATTTGTGTCGGGGATTGGCTACTGGTACTGGTCCAAGGCTCTCGAGGTTTTGGAAGCTTCCAAAGTATCAATGTTTATCTATATGGAGCCGCTATTTACCTTTATTGCGGCCGTTTTATTGCTTCGTGAAAAAATTTTCTTCATAAGCTTCATGGGCGGGATCATAATTATTATAGGAGTGATTATGGTGAATGGTCAGCTGAAATATTTTTCATGGAGGAAACGATAATCCAGAGTAAAGGGGGAGTCGTTTAATGGCCTTGAAGGAACGGTTTAAAAACAGTTTGGATTCATTGAAATCACCTTCTGCAGAAGAACTTAGAAAGGCTTTGGCATCACTTGATATCAAACTTGAGGAGTTGTTTCCTCACTTGCAGCCGGCAGATGGAAAACCCTACTACCGCAAGCTGCTTTACCAAAGTGAAGAAGTGGAGCTGCTCGTCATGAACTGGTCAGATATAGAATGCGCCCCGCATGATCATGGAAATTCAAAGGGATGGATTCAAGTGTTAAATGGAGATGTGGAAAATACTGTTTATGAAGTGAAGGAAGACGTCCCAATTGAGCTTTTTGCAGAGATAAAGTCCAAAGACTCCTTCTTTTTTGCTCTCAAAAAGGGGTGCACAAAATGAAGAGTGCAGGCAGGGAGAACCTTGTCACACTGCATCTTTATTCACCTCCGATTACTGGTATGAAGGTGTACGACCTTCAAAAGTGCTCTGCCTGTGTAGTCTCTGAAGACTGTGGGGCCTGGTGGCCTGAGGAGCAGAGGCAGAAGGTGAAGGAGATTCAGTTAAAATAAAGGGGCGTTCCGCATGCGGAACGCCTTCCATTACGAATGACAAACTTCGGAATTAGATAACTGTCTAGCTGCGGCGCCTACCCCCTCGAGGTCACAAGTCAATCCTCCCAAAAAGGCAAAGAACGCCTTTCCATGAGGCTCATCTTGTGCTTGTCGGGGGTGAGCAAGGCGCCTCCGCTCTTCTTATTTCCATTCTACCTCCGCCCCGCCAATCCTCTTCACCCCGCGGATGCTGCTGATATCTTCTGTCAGCTTAAGCGCCGCCTTGTCCTTTGCTTTAGCTTCAATCATGAAATCGATATCCCGGTTAAAGGTTTTCAGCAGATCGAGAAGCGGCCTGATGAAATCAATGTCAACATAATCGGCATGGGACCGGAAGGCTTTTTCTGATTTGGGAGAGGAAATGTGGATTTTCGGCTTGAGTCCTGTTTGTTCCCACGTCTGAAAAATCCCAGGGAGAAGCTCATCCAGCGGGCGGGTGCCGAGGTTCGCCATATGGTGGTGATAATCGAACACAAGGGGAATGTTTTCTTTCTGGCAGGCCAGGAGAGTTTCCTCCGCGTTATAGGTTTTGTCATCATTCTCGAGTGTCATTTGCTTTTTAATAAGAGATGGCAGTGTCTTGAGATTTTCATGGAAACGGTGGATGGTCGTGAGCTTGTCACCATAAGCCCCGCCAATATGGATATTAATGAAGCTCTCGTTTTCAACCCCCATGGCCTCGAACATCCGGTAATGGTATTCCATATCTTTGACTGCATTTCTTGTCACATCGTCGCGCGGAGAAGTGAACAGGGTGAATTGATTGGGGTGAAAGCTGACGCGTAGCCCGTGTTTTTTAATCAATTCACCAATTTCAAGCCATTTTTCCTTAAAGGGTGTGACAAAATCCCATAAAACCTCCGGATGTGTGGCCAGAGGTACGATGGAGCTTGAAAGCCGATATAGCTGAATTTCATGGGCGATATTAAAATAAAGCATTCTTAACGTATTTTGCAAATTCACTGCTGTGACGGCCTTCAGCTTTTCCAGCCTTTCTTCCTCAGGCAATTGCTGATAGCGCGTAAAAGTCAATGTTCTCGCAGGAGATGCCTCCCACAGGCTGATGGCATGAGAAACATATCCCAGTCTTATTTTCAATTTGCAGCACCTTCTTTATGCTGGTCTATAATCTAACAGAATGTAAATCTTTGTATTTCGAGAGCTGTCTAGCGCAAGCAGCCTACCCCCACGAGGTCACAAGACAGTTCCTTTCAGAAGGAAGAACGCCTTCTTACAGGAACTGTCTTATGCCTGTCATCCCTGGGCAGTCACCTCCACATTTCGGGCAATCCTCCTAAAAAGGCAAAGAACGCCTTTCCAGGACGCTCGTCTTGTGCTTGGGGCCCCCAGGACAAGGAAGGCTTCGTCAGCATAATCATCGCACGACCAAAAGTGGCAGCTTTTGGGAGGATGGGGGTCATGCAGACGTTGCCACAGGACGTGGCGTTCTTAGTCTGCGTTCCTTCGTGGGCAAGGCGCTTCCGCTTTTCTTACAGGAAGCTTGCCACAGACCGGGCAAGCATTTCCTTGAATGTCCGTAAAGGGTCCAGCCGGTTTAATTCTTTTAGCGTCAATCTCTTTGCATTGTCTATGTCTTTGTCCAGAACAGACCTGATCTGCTTTATGAACTCTTTGTCATAAATAAAGCAATTGATTTCATAATTTAAAAACAGGCTCCGTTTATCAAAATTGGCTGTTCCAATATCGCTGATTTCATCATCGATGATGATCGCCTTCGCATGGTAAAAGCCATTTTTGTATTCATACACATAAGCTCCTTGTTTAATCAAGGTTCTTAAGTAAAGATAGGAGGCTTCCTTAACAAGAATATGATCGGTAATGCATGGGACAAGTATCCTGACAGTTACCCCGCGTTCCAGGGCATGGATTAAATCCTGAAAAAGCCTTTTGCCCGGAATAAAATAGGGTGTCCCAATCGTAATGCTCTTTTTCGCATTCCGAATTAAGGAGGAGAAGCTTTCTTCTAAAAATGCTCCTTTATAAGATGCGAACTGATGGCGGTAATCTCCTGCAGGCTGCTCAGGAAAATAGACTCTGTTTGCGAGCAGGTCAGTCTTTGTTGCTTTATACCAATCGATTAGAAACTCTCTTTGCAGATCCTCTACCCCTTCACCACGGAATTTCAAATGATAGTCACGCCAGGGACTCAGCTTTTTATCCAGATTGATGTATTCTTTGCCAATATTGAAGCCTCCGCTGTAACCGATCTTTCCGTCAATAACGGTGATTTTCCGATGGTTCCTGGCCTGGAAAGAATAGAAGAGAAATGGAAGCTTTGGCACATGTGCAAACGAAAACTTAATGCCGCTGCTTTTAAGATCCTTAACGGTTTTTCGTTTAACCGGAAAGCTTCCGGCCCAATCCAGCAAAAGGCGGACTTCCACTCCTTCTTTTGCTTTACCCTTTAAAATGGTTAAAAACTCCTTGCTGATTTTATCATCCTTCACAATATAAAATAAAATATGGATGTGCTTTTGCGCTCTTCTTAGCTCGGAGAATAAATCATCAAACAAAGCAGGTCCGTCTGCAAATAGTTCCATATCAGACTGCCGGATGGGTAAGGCGGTCCGCTCAAGCTTTTTCATATGGCTTTTCCGGCCCCATGTAAAATCGATATAGAGCCATAAGGAGATGACGAGTAAAACGGCCATAATGATATTCCAGACAGTCAATGCAATCTTCCTCTCGACAGGATTTTCCTGTTAGTATTTCCTGCAGAGCTTTTTCTATCATGGAATCTCCCAAAATGGGAGGACTTTTCACCTTTATAAAGAATTTAATAAATGAAAATAATGAAATTTTTCGAACAAGTTTAACTAAAAATGGTTGACTGAATGCTCATTCATAATATAATGGGAGTAAGAGTAAATTCAGAAAATTATATTGTTTTTAAAATTTTCTAAGATGAAGAAAGGAGCACCATGCCTATGAACGGTTTATTATGGATCAACTTAATTGCATTTCTTCTTGTAACCGCTTACGCCATCAGCCTGTTTGTCTATGTTGTGAAGACGCGGATTGAATATATCAAGCTTGGCAAAAAGGTGGAGTTTGACGGCAAGGTGAAAGAACGCCTTGAGAAGATCTGGGTCAACGTATTTGGCCAGAAGAAGCTTTTAAAGGATAAGAAAAGCGGAATTATCCACGTGATGTTTTTCTACGGCTTCATTCTTGTCCAATTTGGAGCAATCGATTTTATTATCAAGGGAATTAAGCCAGGTGCGCATTTGCCGCTTGGACCATTATATCCTGGCTTCACCTTTTTCCAGGAAATTGTGACCTTGATGATCCTTGTAGCGGTAATCTGGGCTTTCCACCGCCGTTATGTGGAAAAGCTTGTCCGTTTAAAACGCGGATTCAAATCAGGTCTCGTTCTTATTTTTATCGGAGGGCTCATGCTTTCCGTACTGCTTGGCAATGGAATGGGCATGATTTGGCATGGCCATGAAGGAACCTGGACAGAACCGGTTGCTTCTCTGATTGCCGGTGCATTCGCATGGATGGGTGAAACGGCTTCAATAGTTGTGTTTTACATCTCATGGTGGATTCACTTAGTATTCCTTCTCGCTTTCCTTGTGTACGTGCCGCAATCCAAGCACGCTCACTTAATCGCCGGACCGGCCAACGTATATTTCAACCGTCTGGATAATCCGGGAAAATTAAAAGCAATCGACTTTGAAGATGAGTCACAGGAAAGCTTTGGTGTCGGAAAGATTGAAGATTTTACACAGCATCAGATGATCGATTTCTATGCATGTGTGGAATGCGGACGCTGTACCAATATGTGTCCGGCAACCGGCACGGGAAAAATGCTTTCTCCGATGGATTTAATCCTGAAATTGCGTGACCATTTAACCAATCATGGTGCTGTTGTCACTTCGAAGCAGCCTTGGGTGCCGACATTTGCGTTTTCAAATACGAAAGGCAATCAGCTTGCCCTTGCTGCTGCAGGCCAGGGTGCAGAAGAAGCTGCTGCAGGCCTTGCATACAGCCCTAGCCTGATTGGCGAAGTCATTACAGAAGAAGAAATCTGGGCTTGTACGACTTGCCGAAACTGTGAAGACCAATGCCCGGTTATGAATGAACATGTTGATAAGATTATTGATCTGCGCCGCTACCTTGTTTTAACAGAGGGTAAAATGGATGCGGATGCACAGCGCGCCATGACCAATATCGAGCGCCAGGGAAATCCTTGGGGACTGAACCGCAAGGAGCGCGAAGACTGGAGAGAAGCACGCGAAGATGTTCATGTTCCGACAGTGAAGGAAATGAAAAAGGCAGGAGAAGAGTTTGAATACTTATTCTGGGTTGGCTCCATGGGATCTTATGATAACCGCAGCCAAAAGATCGCTCTTTCCTTTGCGAAACTAATGAATGAGGCAGGCGTTAAATTTGCGATCCTTGGAAACAAAGAAAAGAACTCTGGTGACACACCAAGACGTCTTGGAAACGAGTTCTTATTCCAGGAGCTTGCCACAAAGAATATTGAAGAGTTTGAGAAAAATGAAGTGAAGAAGATCGTAACGATCGATCCTCATGCCTACAACATTTTCAAAAATGAGTATCCGGATTTTGGATTAGAGGCAGAGGTTTATCACCATACTGAAGTTCTTGCTAAGCTTGTAGAAGAAGGCAAGCTGAAGCCGCAATATGCTGTGGAAGAAACGATCACATTCCATGATTCCTGCTATCTTGGACGCTACAACGAGGTGTACGATCCTCCTCGTGAAATCCTTAAGAGCATTCCTGGCGTTAAGCTTGTGGAAATGGAAAGAAACCGCGAAACCGGCATGTGCTGCGGAGCAGGCGGCGGCTTAATGTGGATGGAAGAAGAAACAGGGCACCGCATCAACGTCTCACGCACAGAGCAGGCACTCGCAGTGAATCCATCCGTGATCAGCTCCGGATGCCCATACTG
This sequence comes from Cytobacillus pseudoceanisediminis, assembly GCF_023516215.1. Taxonomy (NCBI): domain Bacteria; kingdom Bacillati; phylum Bacillota; class Bacilli; order Caryophanales; family Bacillaceae; genus Cytobacillus; species Cytobacillus pseudoceanisediminis. Next base: position 4,330,797 of record NZ_CP097349.1, read on the forward strand.
CTTAACGATGCTTTCAGATGGCACGAAAGCAAAAGAAGTGGAAGAACAGGTTCATACGTACGATGTTGCCGAAATTCTCGAAAAGTCTGTTATAGGTGAAAGCCAGAACTTAGCATCCTAACATATTGAAAGTGGAAATTGAAGCACTGAAGCAAATTTCAGCTAAAGCATTTTGACGAAAAATGTTTTTACCAGAATTTTGTGTAAAGTGTTTCAATTTCTGCTATTTTTCTAGTAAAATAGAACATGATAAAGCGCTTACAATTTTGCTTGTTTGCTGATGAGGGAGAAAATCCTTTGATTTCGCGGTTTTTTCGAGCGAGCGTTCAGTCAGCCAACGCGCCTTCACTGATATTTAACTTCAACCAGAACTGCTTCATAGACCCGATTTTTTTTCAAATTAATTATTAGAACATTTTAAATTAATAGTACAAGGGAGCGATTCTTAATGGGGAAAACCGTAATTCTTAGCGGAGTAAGAACACCTTTTGGAAAATTTGCCGGAGCGCTTAGCAGCTTTACAGCTTCTGACCTTGGCGGATTTGCAGTAAAAGAAGCGCTGAACCGCGCCGGCGTCAATCCAGAGGACGTAGATGAAGTGATTATCGGAACCGTTCTTCAGGGCGGCCAGGGCCAGATCCCTTCACGTCAGGCTGCCAGAAAAGCAGGCTTGCCATGGGAAGTGAAAACGGAAACGATCAATAAAGTATGTGCTTCCGGCATGCGTAGCGTAACATTAGGGGATCAGATTATCCGGGCGGGTGACGAGGAAGTCATCGTGGCCGGGGGCATGGAATCCATGAGCAATGCTCCTTATATTTTGCCGAAAGCGCGCTGGGGGCTGCGCATGGGTGATTCAACGGTTAAGGACTTAATGGTTCATGACGGATTAAGCTGCAGCTTCACAGGCGTCCATATGGGAACATACGGAAACTCGACAGCTAAAGAGTTTGAAATCAGCCGTGAAGCGCAGGACAACTGGGCACTAAGAAGCCATGAACGTGCCATTGCAGCAATGGAATCCGGCAGATTGGCAGAGGAAATCGTGCCGGTGGAAGTGCCGCAGCGAAAAGGTGAGCCAATCGTTGTTTCCCAGGATGAATCGCCGCGTAAAGATACTTCCCTAGAAAAGCTGGCTAAGCTGGGGTCGGTTTTTAACTCCGATGGTACGATCACTGCGGGGAATGCGCCTGGCGTTAACGACGGAGCAGCAGCCTTAGTATTGATGAGCGAAGAGCGGGCAGAACGCGAAGGCAAAAAGCCGGGAGCTTATATTCTTGGCCATACAGCGCTTGCAGTGGAAGCCAAGGATTTCCCGCAAACCCCTGGACTTGTCATTAATGCTCTATTGAAAAAGACAGGAAAAACCCTGGAAGAGATTGACCTATTTGAAATTAACGAAGCATTTGCGGCTGTTGCTTTAACAAGCGGAAAAATTGCCGGTCTTGATGAAGAGAAAGTGAATGTTAACGGCGGTGCCGTTGCCCTTGGACACCCAATCGGCGCGAGCGGAGCGAGAATCATCCTAACACTGATGCATGAACTGAAGCGCCGCGGAGGCGGAATCGGCATTGCGGCCATCTGCAGCGGCGGAGGCCAGGGAGATGCGGTGATGATTGAGGTTCCGAAGCAGTAATCTGTTTTAGGACGGCGGTGCAGCCAGAATAGCACCGGTGAAGAGGAAAATGGTAGTTAATCAAGGTGAATTACGCCGAAAAAGCAACAGCGAAGAGGGAAATGGTAGTTAATCAAGGTGAATAACGCCGAAAAAGCGGCGGTGAAAAGGAAAATGGTAGTTAATCAAGGTGAATAACGCCGAAAAAGCGGCGGTGAAAAGGAAAATGGTAGTTAATCAAGGTGAATAACGCCGAAAAAGCGGCGGTAAAAAGGGAAATGGTAGTTAATCAAGGTGAATAACGCCGAAAAAGCGGCGGTGAAAAGGAAAATGGTAGTTAATCAAGGTGAATAACGCCGAAAAAGCGGCGGTGAAAAGGAAAATGGTAGTTAATCAAGGTGAATAACGCCGAAAAAGCGGCGGTGAGAAGGAAAATGGTAGTTAATCAAGGTGAATAACGCCGAAAAAGCGGCGGTGAGAAGGAAAATGGTAGTTAATCAAGGTGAATAACGCCGAAAAAGCGGCGGTGAAGAGGAAAATGGTAGTTAATCAAGGTTATTAACGCCGAAAAAGCGCCGGTGAAGAGGAAAATGGTAGTTAATCAAGAAGGAATGACGCCAAAAAGAAGAAAGCACAGAGAAAAATGACAGTTAATCAAAACAAACAAGCATTCAAATAAAAGAGTAATACAGGCCAAAGCCCAAGATCGGAGGATACAAATATGAACGTAAAAAACATTATGGTAATCGGTGCTGGACAAATGGGTTCAGGAATCGCGCAGGTTTGTGCGCAGGCAGGCTACAGCGTCATCTTAAACGACCTAAAGCCGGATTTTGTTGAACGCGGCATTGGCGTAATTAAAAAGAATCTTTCCCGCCAGGTGGAAAAAGAGCGCATGACAGCGGAAGACATGGAAACAGTGCTGAAAAATGTAACCGCTTCAACTGATCTGCAGGACGCAAAGAACGTTGAGCTCATCATCGAAGCAGCCGTTGAAAATATGGAGATTAAAACAAAGATCTTCAGCCAGCTGGATGAAATCGCTCCAGAACATGCGATTCTGGCAAGCAATACATCATCCCTTCCTATCACAGAAATCGCGGCTGCCACAAAACGTCCGGAAAAAGTCATCGGCATGCATTTTATGAACCCGGTACCAGTGATGAAGCTAGTAGAAATCATCCGTGGCCTTGCAACTGCAGACGAAGTGTATCAAACCATTGAAGACATCACAAAGACGCTTAAAAAAGTGCCGGTAGAAGTGAATGACTTTCCTGGATTCGTATCCAACCGCATCCTGATGCCGATGATTAATGAAGCAATCTTCACGCTTTATGAAGGGGTTGCGACAAAAGAGGCCATTGATGAAGTGATGAAGCTTGGCATGAACCATCCAATGGGGCCGCTGACTTTGGCTGATTTCATTGGCCTGGATACATGCCTGTATATTATGGAAACCCTGCATGAAGGCTTTGGCGATGATAAATACCGTCCATGCCCGCTTTTAAGAAAATATGTAAAAGCTGGCTGGCTTGGCAAGAAGACAGGCAGAGGCTTCTACGTTTACGAAAAATAATCACAGGAGCCCGGCTGAATAGAGCCAGGCGGCATCGGAGGGTATACAAATGAACCTGAGATTTACAGAAGAACAGGAAATGATGAGGAAAATGGTGCGTGATTTTGCGCAAACGGAAATCGCCCCTTTTGTGGAAAAAATGGAGCAGGGCGAGTTTCCAAGGGAGATTCTCCGCAAAATGGGCGAGCTTGGCCTGATGGGGATACCGATTCCTGAAAAATACGGCGGATCCGAAATGGACTTTACCTCCTACATTATCGCCATCCATGAACTGTCCCGTGTGAGTGCGACAGTGGGCGTTATTTTATCGGTCCACACATCGGTTGGAACAAACCCAATCCTTTACTTCGGTACGGAAGAGCAAAAGCAGAAATATATTCCGAAGCTTGCTTCAGGCGAGTACCTCGGAGCTTTTTGCCTCACTGAACCGAGCGCAGGCTCGGATGCGGGAAGCCTGAAATCCCGTGCGGTAAAAGATGGAGACCATTATGTCATTAATGGTTCAAAAGTGTTCATCACGAATGCTGGCGAAGCAGACGTATATATTGTATTTGCATCCACAAATCCGGAGCTTGGCAGCAAAGGCATCTCCGCTTTTATTGTAGAGAAAGATACGCCAGGCCTTGTATTTGGGAAGGATGAGCACAAAATGGGCTTGCACGGCTCAAGAACGCTTCAGCTGACATTTGAGGATATGCGTGTTCCTTCTGAAAATCTTCTCGGCAATGAAGGAGAAGGCTTCAAGATTGCGATGGCCAATCTGGACGCCGGACGGATCGGTATTGCTTCACAGGCGCTTGGAATCGCAGAAGCAGCCTTTGAAGCAGCCGCAAGCTATGCGAAGGAACGTGTACAGTTCGGCAAGCCGATCGCTGCTCAGCAAGGTGTCGGATTCAAGCTTGCAGACATGGCGACAAGCGTCGAAGCTGCAAAACTATTAATCTATCGCGCAGCAGACATGCGCCAACGCGGCATTAAATGCGGACTGGAAGCCTCAATGGCAAAGCTGTTTGCATCCAAAACAGCAGTAGACGTGTCAACAGAAGCCATTCAGGTATTCGGCGGCTACGGCTACACGGAAGACTACCCGGTTGAGCGCTACTTCCGTGATGCCAAAATTACCGAAATCTATGAAGGCACAAGCGAAATTCAGCGGATTGTCATCAGCAAACAGCTGTAAAGTTGTGAAATATGTTTTTGAAAGTGTGCTTAATGGCGCCTAACTTTTAAATGCTGAGTTGATTGTAGCGGAAGGCACTTGATCCTCGAAAATGCTGCCGCATTTTCTTCGTGCAGAGTCATTCAAGGATGTTTATTCAACGTCCTGCGGGAGGAGGCTCCCATTCCTCCCCGCGGAAAGCAAGTGCCCCGTGCTGAAATCAACGGGCAGAATTATAAGGCCTGCTAATATATCAACGAATCCATATAAAGCGAGGGAAAGACAATGAATTTCCAATTGAGTGAAGAGCATGAAATGATCAGAAAAATGGTGCGCGATTTTGCCAGGAATGAAGTGGCGCCGACTGCTGCTGAACGCGACGAAGAAGAGCGCTTTGACAGAGAGATTTTCGACAAAATGGCGGAGCTTGGCTTAACAGGGATTCCGTGGCCTGAAGAGTATGGCGGAATCGGCAGTGATTACCTTGCTTACTGCATCGCAGTTGAAGAGCTTTCCAGAGTATGTGCCTCTACAGGTGTAACTCTTTCAGCACATACATCTCTGGCAGGCTGGCCGATTTTCAAATTCGGAAGCGAAGAGCAAAAGCAAAAATACCTGAAGCCTATGGCCCAGGGTGAAAAAATTGGCGCTTATGGCCTTACTGAGCCAGGCAGCGGATCTGATGCCGGCGGAATGAGAACAACGGCACGTCTTGAGGGTGATCATTACGTCTTAAACGGCAGCAAAATTTTCATCACAAACGGCGGAATCGCAGATATCTATGTTGTATTTGCCCTGACAGATCCAGCTTCCAAACATAAAGGAACAACAGCGTTTATCGTGGAATCCGGCTTTGAAGGCTTCTCAGTGGGCAAGAAGGAAAAGAAACTGGGTATACGTTCCTCACCTACAACTGAAATCATTTTTGAAGAGTGCAAGGTTCCGGTTGAGAACGTTCTAGGAAACGTAGGCGAAGGCTTTAAAATTGCCATGATGACACTTGACGGCGGCCGCAACGGCATAGCTGCCCAGGCAGTCGGGATCGCGCAGGGCGCACTGGATGCTTCAGTTGAATATGCAAAAGAACGCCAGCAGTTTGGCAAGCCTATTGCTGCCCAGCAGGGAATCGGATTTAAGCTGGCAGACATGGCCACAAGCATTGAAGCTTCAAGACTATTAACGTACCAGGCAGCATGGCTGGAGTCAGAAGGGCTTCCATACGGAAAAGAATCTGCCATGTCCAAACTGCTTGCTGGTGATACGGCTATGAAAGTAACAACAGATGCCGTCCAAATCTTTGGCGGCTACGGATATACAAAGGATTATCCGGTAGAACGCTTCATGCGTGACGCCAAAATTACGCAAATCTACGAAGGCACACAGGAAATTCAGCGTCTCGTAATCTCTCGTATGGTAACGAAATAATTGTTCTAAAACGGGTCGTTTTGGTAAAATTTGTGTCTTTAGAGCTGCTGACTAAGTTTAAGCAATGAGTTGATTGCAGCGGAAGGTGCGAGATCCTCGAAAATGCTATCGCATTTTCTTCGTGCGGTGTTTTTTCTGGGAAGCTTATTCAACGTCCTGCGGGGTAGCGGGACAGGTGAGACCCCGCAGACGCAGAGCGTCGAGGAGGCTCACCGCCCGCCCCGCGGAAAGCGAGCATCCTGGAGCGGAAATCAACGGGCAGAATTCATAAGTTAATACACATTTATAAACAGGCATTATGATTCACGGGAGGCGGTAGGTAAACAATGAAAAAACGGGAAGTGCAGGCTTCTGTTAAAGATGAGCGTCTTGTCAAAAAGAGACGTGATCAGATGATTAAAGGTGCCGTCACCCTTTTTATCCAAAAAGGGTTCCATCGTACAACAACTAGAGAAATCGCGAAGGCATCTGGTTTTAGTATTGGAACGCTTTATGAATACATCCGTACGAAGGAAGACGTACTATATCTGGTTTGTGACAGCATTTATGACCAGGTCGCTGAACGGCTTCAAAAAGGTCTTGATACGAAACAGGGCACGCTTGAAAGCCTGAAACAGGGCATCGCCGACTATTTCAAGGTTGTCGATGAAATGCAGGATGAAGTGCTCGTCATGTACCAGGAAGTAAAGGCTCTGACAAAGGATGCGCTTCCATATGTTCTGAAAAAGAAATTGAAATGGTCGGCATGTTCGAGCATGTCATTACACTTTGTGTCGAGAACGGGGAACTGGACCTGCCGGAGAAAAAATCAAAATGATTGCCCATAACATTTTTGTCCAGGGGCAAATGTGGGCATTCCGCCGCTGGTCACTGCAGAAAATGTACAGCATCGATGAATATATCCAGCTGCAGACCAATCTCCTTATTCAAGGAATAAAGGATCCGGGAAGAGTTTCGGAAAAAGCTTAATAATAGCGTGCAGGCAACAGTGCACAGTTGCCTGCGCTTACGGACAAGGGGGAGAACGATGAGCAATCCAGAAGTCTATAAGCCGAAAAATCATATTCGCTTCGTTACGGCTTCCAGCCTATTTGACGGACATGATGCTTCCATTAATATTATGCGCCGCATCATTCAGGCAAGCGGTGCAGAGGTCATCCACCTCGGGCATAACCGTTCTGTGGAGGAAGTCGTAAATGCTGCAATCCAGGAAGATGTGCAGGGAATCGCTATTTCCTCTTATCAGGGAGGACATGTAGAGTACTTCAAATATATGTATGACCTTTTGAAGGAGCGGGGCGCATCCCACATCCGCATTTATGGCGGAGGGGGCGGTGTCATTATCCCGAAGGAAATCAAAGAATTGCATGACTACGGAATCGCGAGGATTTTCTCTCCGGAAGATGGCCGCCAATACGGCCTCCAGGGGATGATTGATCAAATGATCAAGGAGTGTGATTTCCCGACTTTCACAGCTGAAGCATCCGAGCAGATTGAAAAGCTTCAGGATGGGGAAACCAATGCCATTGCCAAGCTGATTACACTGGCTGAGCATCAGGTAACCGTAGGCAAAGAAGCGGCAGCATCGCTTGAGCCGGTCATGGAGAAAGTGAAGTCACTGGAAAAGCAGGTACCTGTAGTGGGAATTACGGGTACAGGCGGTGCTGGAAAAAGCTCGCTGACTGACGAACTGATCCGCCGTTTCATTAATGAAATTCCGGAGAAAAAAGTTGCGATCCTTTCTGTTGATCCGACAAAGCAAAAAACAGGCGGTGCGCTTCTTGGCGACCGTATCCGCATGAACGCCATCTTTAATCCGCGAGTCTACATGCGAAGCCTGGCAACAAGAAATTCCCGCAGCGAGCTGTCGCTTGCGATTCAGGATGCCATATCAGTTGTCAAAGCAGCCGGCTTTGATCTGATTATTGTAGAAACAAGCGGAATCGGGCAGGGAGATGCCGGCATTACTGAAATTTGTGATGCTTCCATGTATGTCATGACAAGTGAATTCGGCGCGCCTTCCCAGCTTGAGAAAATTGATATGATCGATTATGCAGACTTGATCGTCATTAATAAATTTGAGCGCAAAGGTTCTGAAGATGCCATGCGGCAGGTGCAAAAGCAGTACCAGCGCAGCCGGATGCTTTTTGAAAAAGAGCTGGAAGACATGCCTGTCTACGGAACCATTGCCAGCCAGTTTAATGATCCTGGCACAAATGCGGTGTTTGCGGCACTTGTGGAAACAATTAATGAAAAAGCAGGTACAGACTGGAAGACAAGTTTTACAAAAAACGCAAAAGTTGAAAAGCAGAATGTGATTATCCCGAATGAACAGCGCTATTATCTGCGCGAAGTGTCTGAAACAGTCCGCGGCTACCACAAGAAAGCGGAGGAGCAGGCCGATCTTGCCCGCAAACTGTTCCAGCTCGAAGGGGCTCTGCTTGCTGTGAAAGAACAAGAAGGAAATGAACAAGTCATTGCTTCTCTTGACGCCATTAAATCAGCAGCAGAAGAAAAGCTGTCTGCTGAAACAAAGAAAATCCTTTCTGGCTGGGATGATCTAAAGGAAAAATACTCAGGCGAGCAATTTGTGACAAAAATCCGCGATAAAGAAATCGTGACGGTTTTAAAAACAAAAAGCTTATCCGGCCTATCCATTCCAAAAGTGGCACTGCCTAAGTATAAGGATTACGGAGAAATCATCCGCTGGGTATACAGAGAAAACGTGCCGGGTTCATTCCCTTATACAGCTGGTGTTTTTCCATTTAAACGCGAGGGTGAAGATCCGAAGAGACAGTTTGCCGGAGAAGGTACACCTGAACGGACAAATCGCCGCTTCCATTATCTGTCCAAGGATGATGCCGCGAAGCGTCTGAGCACAGCGTTTGATTCTGTAACCCTATACGGGGAAGATCCTGACTATCGCCCGGACATTTACGGAAAAGTCGGGGAAAGCGGAGTCAGCATCTGTACGCTGGATGATATGAAGAAATTGTATGCAGGATTCGATTTGTGCCATCCATCTACATCTGTATCGATGACGATTAATGGGCCGGCACCGATTATTTTGGCGATGTTCATGAATACGGCCATCGAACAGCAGATTGAAGTAAAAGAGCAGGAGCTTGGCCGCGTGCTGACACCTGAAGAATTCACAGAAGTTAGGGCGAAAACACTGCAGACTGTCCGCGGGACGGTTCAGGCTGACATTTTAAAGGAAGATCAGGGACAGAATACTTGTATCTTCTCGACTGAGTTTGCTTTGAGGATGATGGGGGATATCCAGCAGTACTTTATCGACCATAAAGTCCGAAATTATTACTCTGTTTCTATTTCCGGTTACCATATCGCAGAAGCGGGCGCAAACCCGATTTCTCAGCTTGCCTTTACACTGGCAAATGGCTTCACCTATGTCGAGTACTATTTGAGCAGAGGCATGAACATCAATGATTTTGCACCAAACCTTTCATTCTTCTTCTCCAATGGACTTGATCCGGAGTATACGGTGCTGGGCCGTGTGGCGCGCCGCATCTGGGCAACGGTTATGAGAGATAAATATGGCGCCAATGAAAGAAGCCAGAAACTGAAGTACCATATCCAGACTTCAGGGCGCTCTCTGCATGCACAGGAAATTGATTTTAACGATATCCGCACAACGCTGCAGGCATTAATGGCGCTTCAGGATAACTGTAACTCCCTTCATACTAATGCTTATGATGAAGCCATTACGACACCGACAGAAGAATCTGTCCGCCGTGCGATGGCCATCCAGATGATCATTACTAAAGAGCATGGATTATCGAAAAATGAAAACCCGCTTCAGGGTGCATTTATTGTAGATGAATTGACAGACCTTGTGGAAGAGCAGGTGCTGAGAGAGTTCGAACGCATCAATGACCGCGGCGGCGTGCTTGGCGCCATGGAAACTCAATACCAGCGCGGCAAAATCCAGGATGAGTCCATGTATTATGAAATGAAGAAGCACACTGGTGAGCTTCCAATTATTGGAGTTAACACGTACTTAAATCCTAATCCTCCTTCAGAGGATGAAATGAATAACATGGAGCTTGCACGGGCAACGAAGGAAGAAAAAGAAACACAGATCCGCAATCTGCGCAGCTTCCAGGACCGCAACAAAGGCAAATCGGAAGAGGCGCTGAAACAATTGAAGGAAGCAGCAGTCAGCGGCGGCAACATTTTTGCCGAACTGATGGAAACCGTCAAAGTGGCAAGCCTTGGCCAAATCACCCGTGCTTTATACGAAGTGGGTGGACAGTACCGCCGGAATATGTAAAACCAAATGGATCAACAGGGCCTGCAGCTGCAGGCCCTTGTTTTCTGCACTTTTATTTAACATAGAATTAATATAAAATACATCCATATCCTATATAATGGAATCAATACATAGCAGTGCACTTCGGGGACCCTGAGGATGTGAAAAAATGAAAAAAATCTTGCTCTACGCAGCCATACTTGCAGCTGCTGCAGGAGTTTACTTTTTATATGGAAAACAGCTGGGAGCCATTGCATTCTTTGTGCTCTCCTTCTACTTCACCTGGCTCGCCTATAAAAAATGGGACCGGCCGGTAAAGGGGAGGAGAAAGAGGAGGGTAAATTAGCTTCTTTTTAACGGATAATGTAAAAAAGTTAATTGTCTTGTTAATACAATGAGAGTTTTTCTGCTGAGTTAATTGGAGTGGAGGACACTTGATCCTCGAAAATGCTGGCGCATTTCCTTCGTGCGGTGTTCATTCGAGGAAGCTTATTCAATGTCCTGCGGGAGTCCCCGCTCCTCCCCGCGGAAAGCAAGTGCCCGCAGATAATTTAAAATCAAGAATAAATCGCATAAAAATACGCAGAACAGCAGATATAACTGGCATAAACCGTAAAAATTTGTTTATAATGAAGAATATGCCTTCTTGGAGGCTGTCCGCACGCATTTTCATACAGTTGCGGAACTTCAGCTTTAATAGTTTGTGATTTGCGCTGCAGAATGAGCGTTTACATAGGGAAAGGAAGTGCTGATATTGAGTTTGGAACAGTTCTCAAAAGAAGAATTACAAGAAATGTCATTAATCGAAGTGGCTTATGAACTTCTGACAAGCAAAAAAGAACCAATGGCCTTTAATGACATTATGAATGAAGTGGCTAAACTTATGAACCTTTCAGAGGAACAAGTCAGGGGAAAAATTGCACAATTCTATACAGATTTAAATATAGATGGCCATTTTATCGGATTGGGCGATAACCGCTGGGGCCTTCGTTCATGGTATCCGGTTGACCAATATGAAGAAGAAATCGTTACCGTAATCAAGCCTAAGAAGAAAAAGGCGAAGAAAAAGGACGACGAGGATCTCGATCTTGAAGATTATGATGAGCTTGATGAAGAAGATATCGATTACGACGATATCGACGGATTTGACGATGATGATCTGACAGAAGACGATGATGACGATCTTCTTGACGATGACGATGATCTTGATGATGATGAGTTCGAGGACGATGATGAAATAATCGAAAAAGATGAAGAATACGACCTTGGCGATGAGGACGAAGAGCTTGAGGAAGATGATCTAGACGCTGACGAAGAGGAAGAAGATTTATAATCTTGACATTTCGTTTCAGGGCTTGTAGAATACTTTTTGGGCTCCTTAAAAAAGGACGATTCGTTTAGACGCTAATAGCGCTCCCTTACTTACTTAAGTAAGAGGGGCGCTTTTTATTTTTTTATAGGCCATGTGCCTTTTTAAAAGAGCTAAACCATCCCTTTGCGATAAGCTTCCGCTGAAAAAATCGGAGGCTGAACAATAGAATTTTTATCATCAAGTCTTTAAACCGGCATCATTATGCACAAACTGATATCAAGGGGGAATTTTTCATGACTAAGTATATTTTTGTTACGGGCGGAGTTGTTTCGTCACTAGGAAAAGGAATCACGGCAGCATCACTTGGCCGCTTATTGAAAAACAGAGGGTTAACGGTTACGATTCAGAAATTCGACCCTTACATAAATGTGGATCCGGGAACAATGAGCCCGTACCAGCATGGTGAGGTGTTTGTAACAGGTGACGGCGCGGAGACTGACCTGGACTTAGGTCACTATGAGCGTTTTGTTGATATTAACCTGACTAAGTACAGCAGTGTAACAACTGGTAAAATTTACTCAACTGTCCTAAGAAAAGAGCGCCGCGGCGACTATAACGGCGGAACGGTACAGGTTATTCCGCATATCACAAATGAAATCAAGGATAAGGTTTTCCGTGCAGGCCATGAAACGAATTCTGATGTGGTCATCACAGAAATCGGCGGAACAGTAGGGGATATTGAGTCACTTCCATTCCTTGAAGCGATCCGCCAGATTAAGAGCGATATCGGCCGCGATAATGTGATGTACATTCACTGTACATTGGTTCCTTATATCAAGGCAGCAGGTGAAATGAAAACAAAGCCTACACAGCACAGTGTGAAAGAACTGAGAAGCCTTGGCATTCAGCCAAACGTCATCGTTCTTCGTACAGAAATGCCAATTTCCCAGGATATGAAGGATAAAATTGCGCTATTCTGTGATATCGATAAAGAAGCAGTTATTGAAGCAACAGATGCGGATACATTATATTCTATACCACTATCTCTTCAAGATCAGAAGCTTGATGAAATTGTCTGCAAGCATTTGAAGCTGAATTGCGGAGAAGCGGACATGACAGAGTGGAAGCAGCTGGTCGACAAGGTTCTGAACCTTTCCAGAAAAACCAGAATTGCCCTTGTCGGTAAATATGTTGAATTGCAGGATGCTTACATTTCAGTCGTCGAAGCCCTAAAACATGCGGGTTATGCTTTTGATTCTGATATTGAAATCAAATGGATCAACTCGGAAGAAGTGGACAGCAGTAATGTCAATGAACTGCTTCAGGATGCTGACGGAATTCTGGTTCCAGGCGGATTTGGCGACCGTGGCATTGAAGGGAAAATCCTTGCGATTCAATATGCCCGTGAGAACAAAAGGCCATTCCTTGGCATCTGTCTTGGGATGCAGCTGGCTTCGATTGAATTTGCAAGAAATGTACTGGGTCTTGAAGGGGCACACTCAGCAGAAATTGCTCCTGAAACACCGCATCCAATTATCGACCTTCTGCCTGAGCAAAAGGATATTGAGGATTTAGGCGGAACTCTAAGACTTGGATTGCAAGCTTGTAAATTGAATGAAGAGACAAAAGCCTTTGAGGCATACCAGGACGAAGTGGTATATGAGCGTCATCGCCATCGCTATGAGTTCAATAACCACTACCGCCAGGATATGGAGAAAGCGGGCTTTGTCTTCTCTGGTACAAGCCCGGATGGCCGCTTAGTGGAAATCATCGAAGTGAAGGATCACCCTTGGTTCGTTGCTTCCCAGTTCCATCCTGAATTTATCTCAAGACCAACTCGCCCTCAGCCATTATTCCGTGAATTTGTGGGGGCTTCATTGAAATTTAGCGAGAAATTATAATGTGGAAAAATCCCTCCGGATGCGGAGGGATTTTTTTGTTCAAACCGTTGTTGAATGATTCCTGCTAAAAATAAAATTCAGAAATTTTAGTATTGATTTTGAAAAGGTTTTCATTTATACTTTCCCTAAACCGGTTTACTAAACCGATTTACTAAATCGGTTTAGCGAGAGGATAGTACAACATGAAAAAAATAACGATGTTAGATGTTGCGCAAAAAGCAAATGTATCAAAGAGCACAGTTTCACAGTATATCAATAATCGCTACGAGTATATGGCGGAATCTACTAAAATGCGAATTGAAGATGCCATTCGCGAGCTGGGATATATCCCTAATTTCGTAGCTAAAAGTTTGAAGCAAAAGAAGTCATCAACCATTGGAGTGATTGTTGCCAATATACTTCATACGTTTTCGACAGAAATTATCAGGGCCATTGAAGATGTTTGCGAAAAAAATGAATTTCATTTGTTTGTCTGTAACGCAGACGATAATCCGGAAAAAGAACGTGCATACATTGATATGCTCTTAGCTAAACAAGTTGATGGACTGATTATCTTTCCGACCATCGGAAATGAAGATCAATATAAACGGCTGAAACTTTCAAATTTCCCTATTGTTTTTGTAGATAGAAAGCTTGAAAAAACAATTTATCCAACACTGCTTTTGGATAACGAGAGAGCAGCTGAGATTGCCGTTCAGGAAATTGTCCAAAAAGGCCATAGGAAAATAGGGCTGGTATCCATGTCCTTAAGCCAAAAAGTGACACCCCGGATCGAACGGATAAATGGATACAAGAAAACGCTGAAACAAAATGATTTGCCTGTAAAGGATGATTGGATTATTGCGGCAGAAAGAAAAGACATTATCCCTGAACTAGAAAAAATGTGGCTGAAAGAAGAAACGCCAGAGGCATTTTTTGCTACAAACGACCTTTCACTCATTGAACTTTTGAAATTTTTAAGAAAAAGAATTTGAAGGTTCCTGATGATGTAAGCGTTATTGCAGTAGATGACTCTGATTTCCTGGAAATCTCGGCAACACCAATAACAGCCATCAAACAGCCGACTTTTGAAATTGGCAATGATGCCGCTTCAGTTTTATTAGATTTAATTAGAAATCCTCAGTTTGAGGAAGTATATGAGATTAAAAGATATGCTCCTGCTTTAGTTGAGCGGGAATCTTTATAGAGTGTTAGGAGAGAAAAATAATGTCATCACCATTCAAAGTTTTAACAATCGGAGATGCCATGATAACACTGAACCCAGCTGTAAAAGGACCACTTAGATATGTCACCCAGTTTGAACGCAAGGTGGGCGGTGCAGAACTTAACTTTGCCATTGGATGTGCAAGGCTTGGGTTAGACAGCAAGTGGATTAGCCGGCTGGGGGAAGATGAGTTTGGCAGAGTCATATATAACTTCGCTCGGGGAGAGGGCGTAGATGTATCGGGTGTGGATTTTGTAAGCGGCTGCCCGACATCACTTAACTTTAAGGAAATTAATGAGGATGGATCAGGCAAGACATTCTATTACCGATATAACTCGCCTATCTTAACCTTGACACCGGAAATGATTCAGGAAGAACTGTTTGAAAATGTAGATCTTGTCCATCTTACAGGTGTTTTCCTTGCTATTGATTCAAAGAACATCGAAACTGCCGCAAAAGTGATTGAAGTCGCAAAACAAAAAAAGATTCCAATCTCCTTTGATCCAAATATCAGACTGAAGCTTTGGTCGATTGAAGAAGCGAGAAAAGCATATAAAGAAATTCTTCCGCATGTTGATATCCTGCTGACTGGATTAGAAGAGATCAGGCTAATAAGCGGAATGGAAGAAGAAGATGAACTTGCACTTTTTGCCAGAGAATATGGCATTAGGGATTTGGTCTTAAAGGATGGCGCTAATGGATCAAAGCTATTCCGGAATGGCGATTGGACACGGGCAGAAAGCTTCCGTGTGACTCCTGTTGATACTGTCGGAGCCGGGGATGGATTCGATGCGGGATACATTTATGGCTGGCTGAACGGCTTCAGCAAGGAAAGACTGCTTCAATTTGCTAATGGCGTAGGTGCTCTGGTTACAACCGTCTCAGGAGATAATGAAGGTCTTCCTTATCTTAGTGAAGTAAACGCATTTATTAATAATGACCTTATTGTTGAAAGATAAGGGGTGGACAAATGGATACGATTCTTACAATTCTTAAAGAAATGAGAGCAGTATGCACACATGTCGATAAGAACGAATACGGCTCTTTCGTAGCACTTTTAAAGAGTGACGCTCGTTTCTTCTTTACTGGGGAAGGCCGTTCAGGCCTAGTGGCAAAGGCGATTGCCATGCGTCTTATGCATAGCGGAAAAACAGTCTATGTTTTGGGAGAAACGACAACACCGGCCATACAGGAGAACGATATACTAATCGTTTTATCTGGCTCAGCCAAAACAGGACAGACCATAAGTTTTTCTGAAAACGCCTTCAAGGCGGGGGCGAAAGTATTTCTGATCACAACTGACAAAGAGGCTATTCACCAGCCATGCTTTACGGGGGAATGCAGATTCCTGCGGCAACAAAATACCGCCTTTCAGGAGAACCAGATACGATTCAGCCTCTAGGGAATCAGTTTGATCAGGCTGCACATCTTATTTTAGATGCAGCAATCATTGATAGTTTATCAGAAAGAAATTCGAACGAAGAAATGGTCAAGAAACATACCAACCTGGAGTAGGGGGATCATTATGTCTACTGTGACAATTCATCATGAAGAAGCCAAGAAGCTAGTAGTTCAGAAATTAACAGATGCTGGCTTGCTGCATGAACATGCAGAAAAAGTTGCGGAAATCCTGGTTCATGCGGATTTAAGAAATGTTAATTCACATGGTGTACTTCGTACTGAACATTATGTGAACCGTTTAAATGCGGGAGGTATCAATCCCGCTGCCGAGATTTCATTCAATAAAACTGGTCCTGTGACAGGGGTAGTCGATGGGGATGACGGATTTGGACACGTCATTGCAGATGAAGCCATGAATCATGCCATCCAGATGGCAAAGGAAAATGGTGTGGGAATGGTCACAGCCATTAACAGCAGCCATTGCGGGGCACTTAGCTATTTTGTTCAAAATGCCGCAGAGGAAAACCTGATTGGAATTGCGATGACACATACCGATAAAATTGTCGTGCCATTTGGAGGCAAAGATGCTTTCCTTGGAACCAATCCGATTGCCTATGGTGTACCGGCAAAAACACAGAAGCCATTCATCCTGGATATGGCAACATCGAATGTAGCTCTGGGGAAAATCCTTCAATATAAAGAAGAAGGAAAAGAAATTCCAAAAGGATGGGGTGTAGACGAGAATGGGGAAACCGTAACAGATCCTTCCAAAGTCGTTTCACTTTCTCCGTTTGGCGGGCCTAAGGGCTATGGACTATCAATGATTGTCGACATCTTCTCGGGTTTGCTTGCAGGTGCAGCTTTTGGGCCGCATGTAGCCAAGATGTATGGAGACCTGGATAAGAAGCGGAAGCTTGGCCATTATTTCTGTGCAATTAATCCAGCATTCTTCACGGATGCAGAAGCATTCCTGGAAAATATGGATCAAATGATGGAGGAAATCCGTCAGGCCCCTCCAGCTCCGGGTTTTAAAAGTGTTCTTGTGCCAGGTGAAATTGAACAAATGAATGAAGAAAGAAACCTTGAAAAAGGGATAACAATTGCTTCAACGGTCCATCAGTTTTTAACAAACTAAACCTATAGAAAAAAGGGGAGAAACATAATGAAATTGAAGTGGTTATCTGGTGTTTTAGCAGCGACATTGATGCTTAGTGCCTGCGGTTCGGGCGGTTCTAATGGGGCAAGCGGCGAGAAGCAAGAGGGAGAAGTAATCAAGTGGAAGTTTGGCCACTTGGCAGATGAGAATCACATTTGGCATAAAACGGCTGAGGAATTTGCAGATCTGGTTAATGAAAAAACAGAAGGGCAAATTGAAATTCAGATATTCCCGAATAACTCTCTTGGCGGAGAAACAGATACAATCAATGCCATTCAGGCGGGTACAGCTGACTTGGTTATTTCTGGTGAAACCATGCAAAACTGGGCACCTAAGGCTGCTTTAATGGCAGTACCGTATGCCTTCCGTGATCTTGACCATGTAAAAACGGTTGTAGAAGGGGAAATCGGTGAAGAAATTGAGAAGGAAATCACTGAAAAAGTTGGCTTGACTCCTTTGTATTATCATACACGTGCTCCACGTAACTTGACTTCAAGTGAGCCAATTGAGTCACCATCTGATTTAAAGGGTTTTTCTATGCGTGTGCCAAATGTTCCATTGTTCCTGAAAGTCTGGGAAGCCGCAGGTGCTAAGCCGCAGGTTATGGACTTCAATGAAGTATTTACTGGCCTCCAGCAAGGAGTTATTAAAGGACAGGAAAATCCGGTTGATTTAATACAGAGCGGCGGGTTGTATGAAGTTCAAAAGTATGTGAATCGTACAGAGCATGTATATTCATGGATTTATATCCTAATTGGCAACAAGCAGTTTGAGGCCTTGAATGATGAACAGAAAAAAGCAGTGACAGAAGCAGCTGCAGAAGCGCAGGCATTTGGAGAAAAACTTTATGATGAAGAAATTTCCAAGATAGAGTCTGAGCTTGAAAGTGAAGGAATGGAGTTTGTTGAAGTTGACCAGGATGCCTTCCGTGAAAAAATGCAGCCTGCGATTAAAGATAGCCTTAAGCCAGAACAGTATGAGCTTTATGAAAAAATTCTAGAGGTAGAATAATAGTCTTATTGGAACAAGTTAAAGGCACCGCTGACTATTTTGCCAGCAGTGCCTTTAATTAAAGGAAGGAATGAAAAAATGAAAATACGAATTTGGCTTGACCGAATATTAGCCTTCTTGACTGTTATAAGTTTTTCCGGGGTTATTATCGTGGTTACCATTCAAATCATGTCGCGCTATCTTCCCTACACAGCAATTTGGACGGAAGAGCTTACGCGCTATTTGTTTATATACTCCATTTGCTTTGGGGCACCGCTAGCTTTGCTTCGAGGCGAGTTTATTAATGTAGATCTGATTCTTACAAAAATGTCACATGCTTTTCGCCGGTATTATGAAATTGGAATTTATTTGCTGATTATATTGTTAAGCGGGGTTCTCGTTAAAGAAGGATGGTTCTTTACACAGCTAGGGGAAAATCAGACTTCAGCCACAATGCCTTTTCAAATGTCGGTAATCCACGCTGCAATATTTATCATGAGTGCATTTTTATTATTGTATTCAATTGTCAAAATCATTAGGCTAATCCGAAATGAAGAAGATTTTAATTCACAAATGGGTGGTGGGGAGCTATGATGGCAGCCATTTTGTTTTTCTCGTTCATAATCCTGATATTCCTAGGCGTGCCAGTAGCATTCAGCCTTGGCCTATCTTCACTTTTTTATTTAATACTGGCTGATATCCCGTTAAGCATCATTCCGCAAAAAATGTTTGGAGGGCTAAACTCCTTTGTTTTGCTCTGTATCCCCGGGTTTATTCTGGCAGGAAACTTAATGAATGCTGGCGGTATTACAGATCGCATCATTCAGTTTGCAAATAATTGCTTCGGCCATATCCGAGGGGGACTTGGCTTAGCGAATGTAGGATCATCGATGGGGTTTGCAGGTATTTCAGGTACAGCTTTGGCAGACACAGCCAGTATAGGAGCTATTCTTATTCCTGCTATGAAAAAAGAAGGGTACGGAGCAGGTTTTTCTGCAGCTGTAACGGCATCTTCATCAACAGTTGGCCCGATTATTCCTCCGTCTCTTCCGATGATTATTGTCGGGACACTTGCATCAGTATCTATTGGCGATCTGTTTTTGGCTGGTGCCCTGCCAGGGTTATTACTTGGCCTGGGATTAATGATTCCAACCTATATTATTTCTGTTAAAAGAAATTATCCAAAAGGGGAAAGAAAGTCACTAAAGGAAATATGGAAAAGCTTCACTGGGGCGTTCTGGGCACTATTTATGACAGTTATCATTATGTATGGAATTCTCGGAGGCTACTTCACACCGACTGAAGCGTCTGTCATTGCAGTATTGTATGCCTTTGTTATTGGAATCTTCGTTTATAAAGAGCTTCCCATTAAAAAAATTCCGGAAATTATGCTTTCTTCCATGACAGGTACGGCTTCTATCATGCTTCTCGTAGGTTTTGCAAACCTTTTTGGCTGGATTATGGTAAGTGAGCAGATTCCACAAATGGTTGCAGATGCAATTCTCGGAATCTCGTCAAACCCAATTGTCGTTATTTTATTGATTAACTTGCTGTTATTGTTTGTTGGAACGTTCATGGAGACGATTGCGGCTCTAGTCATTCTGTTCCCGGTGTTATTACCGGTAGCTGCTTCCATTGGTATGGATCCGGTTCAATTTGGGGTCATGATGGTATTAAACCTTGTTATTGGCCTAGTAACGCCTCCTGTTGGTGTTTGTCTATTTGTAGCATCACAAATCGGCAAGATCTCAATTGGAAAAACAGCAAAAGAATTACTGCCATTCTTAGGAGTCAGTCTGGCTGTCTTAATGCTTGTGGCTTTTGTGCCGCAAATCTCACTGTTTCTTCCAAGTTTATTTGAATAGGGGGTAGTAATAATGAAAGCAGTACAAATTCCAAGTGCAATGGAAATGGAAGTCATTGATATAGAAAAACCAGTTATCCGCAATCCTGATGAGGTTCTAGTAAAAGTTAAAAGAGTTGGAATATGCGGGTCTGATATGCATATTTACCATGGGACAAATCCACTTGCAACCTACCCAAGAATTGTTGGCCATGAAGTGGCAGGAGAAGTCGTTGAAGTCGGGTCAAATGTTTCAGGAATGAAACCAGGTGACCATGTTGTAGTGGAGCCAATCCGCTATTGCGGAGAGTGCTACGCATGCCGAAAAGGACGCCCGAATGTATGTCAGTCTTTATCTGTTTTTGGTGTTCATGAAGATGGAGGGTTGCGGGAATTCTTTGTACTGCCTGAAAATCAGCTTCATGTTGTGAATTCATCATTAGAATGGGATGAAATTGTATTGGCTGAACCCTACACCATTGGAGCTCAGGCTGTATGGCGCGGGGCCGTTGGAGAAGGAGATACTGTATTCATCCAGGGAAGCGGCCCGATAGGCATATGCATTTTAAAAATGGCGAAGCTGCAGGGTGCAAGGGTTATTATCAGTGATTTGAAGCAGGAACGACTAGCATTTGCCAAGGAAAATGGGGCAGATGAAATCATTAATGCATCGGAAGAGTCTGTAGAAGATCGGGTATTGGAATTGACAGATGGTGAAGGACCAAATGTAGTGATTGATGCAGTATGTCTGCCTTCTACCTTTGAGCTTGGCGTAAATCTTGTATCACCTGCCGGCACGGTAGTTGTTCTGGGGTTTGATGAACGGCCATCCTCTATTCCGCAATTGCCAATAACGAAAAAAGAAGTAACTATTGTCGGTTCGCGGCTCCAGACAAACCAATTTGAAAAGGTTGTATCTCTGCTGAATGTAGAAAAACTTCAATCAAACGGTTTTATTACCCACCATTTTCCGATAAGTGAAGTGCAGGAAGCATTCCGATATGTAGAGAAGAATCCTGACCAGGTTCGAAAAGCAGTTATTGTTTTCGATTAAGGGGAGATTAGATGAACTTAAAAATAGAGAAACTTAATCAGCTGGTAGAATCAAAAGTGGTTGCAGTTGTGCGAGGAAAAACACCTGAAGCAGCGATTAGTATTTCTGAAGCAGCTATTGAAGGCGGATTTCGTGCTATTGAAGTGACTTATACTACACCTGCAGCGGAAAAAGTGTTTGAGGCTTTAAGAGGTTCAGACGGTGTAATCGGTGCTGGGACAGTTCTGGATTCGGAAACAGCCCGACATGCCATTTTAAATGGGGCGGAATTTGTTGTGAGTCCGCATTTTGATAAGAATATAGCCTTGATTTGCAATCGCTACAGCATTCCATACCTTCCTGGATGCATGACCATAACTGAAATCATGACAGCACTCGAATATGGCTGCGACATTGTAAAGCTGTTTCCGGCCAATCGTTTTGATCCATCATTTATAGGTGCAGTCAATGGTCCCCTGCCCCAGGTGCGAATCATGCCCACTGGCGGGGTGAATTTAGATAATGTAGGTGCGTGGCTTGAAGCTGGCGCTGTCGCAGCCGGAATTGGAAGTGACTTAAACAAGGCATACAAAGCTGGCGGTAAAGAATCAGTAAAAGCACTTTGTGAAAAATATGTCGAAGCTATAAATGGAGGCACCGAAAAATGAATATGACCTTTCGCTGGTATGGCAGGGATAATGATACTGTAACCCTTGAGCAAGTAAAACAGATTCCCAATGTGAAAGGAATCGTTTGGGCCCTTCACAGAAAACCTGTCGGGGAAGTCTGGGAGACAGACGAGATCAAATCTGAAGTTGAGTATATAAAGTCCTTTGGGTTTCATGCAGATGTAGTGGAAAGTGTTAATATACATGAATCTATTAAGTTGGGAAACAATGAAAGGGATTTATTTATAGAAAATTATAAAAAAACCATTCGGAACCTGGGTGAATTTGGGGTTAAAGTTATTTGTTATAACTTCATGCCTGTCTTTGATTGGACACGAACTGACTTATACCGCTCACTTCCAGATGGCTCAACGGCATTATTTTATGAAAAGAACAAAGTGGAAGAACTGGATCCGCAAGATTTAATCAAAACGGTTTCCGAGGCTTCTGATCTGACTCTGCCTGGCTGGGAGCCAGAGAAAATGTCACGGATTCAAGAGCTATTTGCAGCGTATCAGCATGTAAGTGCAGAGGACTTATGGGAAAACCTGAGCTATTTCTTACAGGAAATTTTGCCAGTGGCAGAAGAAGCAGGCATCAAGATGGCTATCCACCCGGATGATCCGCCATGGTCTATTTTTGGCCTGCCGCGAATCATGACGGGAGATGAAAGTCTGCAGAAGCTCCTTTCTATCTCTGATTCACCTTCCAACGGCATTACTTTTTGCACGGGATCGCTAGGGGCCAACCCGCAAAACGATATGGTTGAACTCGCAAGAAAATTTGCCGAAAGGTCACCATTTGCACATATCCGAAATGTAAAGATTTTCGAGAACGGTGATTTTATTGAAACTTCTCATTTAACAGCAGATGGTTCCATCAATATTAAAGGGGTCGTCAAGGAGTTATCTGAGATTCAATATGAGGGGTACGTGCGTCCTGACCACGGCAGGCATCTTTGGGGTGAAGAATGCAGACCAGGTTACGGATTATATGACCGGGCTCTTGGAATCATGTATCTTCACGGATTATGGGATGCCTATCAATCTGAGAAATAAGGAGAATGCTAATGTTTCCAATACACGGAAATTTAAATGGAAAAACAGCTGTAATTACGGGCGGAAGCGGCGTGCTATGCTCGGAAATGGCCAGGGAGCTCGCAAGACATGGGGTGAAAGTGGCCATTCTTAATCGTACGGCAGAAAAGGGAGCTGCAGTATCAGCCGAAATTGAGAAAGCAGGGGGGACAGCGATTGCTGTTGCAGCAGACGTCTTAGATCGTGAATCCCTGGAAAAGGCAAGGGAAGAAGTGATCAGCCACTTTGGCAGGGTGGATATATTAATTAACGGTGCAGGCGGGAATCACCCGGATGCCATTACTTCTGTAGAAACCCATAATGTGGAGCCTTCTTCTGAAAAGTCCTTCTTTGATATGGATGAGAGAGGCTTCTCCCAAGTATTTGCCAGCAACTTTACCGGAACTTTTTTAGCCAGCCAGGTTTTTGGCAAAGAACTGTTAAAGCAGGAATCGCCTATCATTATTAATATCTCATCAATGAGTTCCTACTCACCAATGACAAAAGTGCCTGCCTATAGTGCAGCCAAATCAGCCATTAACAATTTTACAATGTGGATGGCTGTACATTTCGCAGAAACAGGTTTGCGGGTAAATGCAATTGCACCGGGCTTTTTCTTAACAACTCAGAACCGCAATTTATTATTGAATCAAGATGGTTCCCATACGGCCAGGTCAGAGAAAATTATTGCTCATACACCAATGAAAAGGTTTGGCCAGCCGAAGGATTTGCTTGGTGTACTGCTGTGGCTGGCTGACGAAGAATACTCGGGTTTTGTAACAGGTGTTACAGTACCAGTTGACGGCGGATTTATGGCATACTCAGGAGTTTAATATGAAAAATAGGGCCACAGGAAGTATTCCTGTGGTTTTTGTTTCAGGCTTCTTCCTTTTTAAAATACAATTCTAAACGAAGGAGAATAGAAGTGAAAATTCAGCTTGCACTTGACCGTTTAACCGAGCAGGAATGTTTCCGTATTGCAGATGAAACTTGTGAAAATATAGATTGGATTGAGATCGGAACGGGCGTGATTAAAGAATATGGTATGAAGATAATTCGGGAAATGAAGGCTGCTTATCCAGATAAAACAATTGTGGCGGATATGAAAACTTGTGACGCAGGAAAATATGAAGCAGAACAGGCCTTTAGAGCAGGGGCGGACATTATGACTGTGATGGGCTTTTCACATGACAGCACGATAAAACAGGCATTAGAGATTGCAAATACCGCCAATAGAAGAATTATGATTGATTTGCTGGGAGTTCAGGACGCAGAAAGAGTAAAGAGCCTATATGATTTAGGGGCGGACTTATTTTGTCTCCATATAGGAAAGGATATGCAGAAAGAGGGGGCTATAGCAGATCCCGATTTATTTAGCCTGGTAAAAGGGTTAAATGACATAGAGGTTGCTATTGCAGGCGGGATTTCAGAAAAAACAATCGGAGAATTGAAGGACAGTATTGCCGATGTAGTCATTGTTGGAAGTGCCATTACAGGGAATCAAGCCCCAAAAGAAGCTAGCTCGGCAATAAAAAACAACCTACAAAAATGACAGCAGAATCAGCCCTCGAAGTGGGTGCTGATTCTGCTCATCTATTATTCATACTCCGCCAAAATCTCTTCAATCGTAAACTTAATTCCATAATAAACAAATAAAGCAGCCATGGAAGCCGGATAGCCGAAGCGGTTTCCTTCTTCATCAGGCAGAAGCCCTTTAGCAAGCTTTAAATCAATATGGACATCAGCCAAATCAGCGAGATTTTCACTGCTTTCGGTTTTGATGGTGCTCACTGCCACAAAGGGAATTCCTTTTTCGGACAAAGATTTTGCCAGAGCGGCTGCGTCTTCATCATCTGAATGTCTTGAGAAGATGATTACTCTGTCTGTTTCTGAGACTTCCTCATCACTTTTCAAAATCGCTGCATCTCTAAGCGGTTCCTGGCTTTGAACGGCTTCATAGCCGATTGCAGCCATTTCTTTTGTACCATAAATATATATTTTCCCATCACCGGCGGCAGCCTGAGCCAATAAGCGTGCACTGTCCTCGATGGAAAACTCTTCCTTTTCCTGAAGTCTTTTAAACAAGCCTGTCAGCTGGGTAGAAAACATCTTTAGCAAATTATTTCACTCCTTCGGTCACTGCACTTAGAGGTTCTATTATAGTGAAAAGGAAGGGAAAGGTAAAATATTCACATTTGAAATTGCAAATACCAGCAGGAATAATCATGTTTCACAGAGAATTTAGCTGTAGGAGAATGTATAGTTAAGTGACCTGCAGTCATAATTCAGTATTGGTTTTAAACCTAAGTGCTTTTAATACGACAGGAAGAGGTGGCTTGATGAAAGGGAAAATATTAATTGTAGATGATCAGTTCGGAATCCGTATTTTGCTTAATGAGGTACTACAGAAAGAAGGGTACGACACATACCAGGCTGCCAATGGAGTCCAGGCTCTCGACATTGTTTCCAAGCATTCGCCTGATCTTGTTCTTCTCGACATGAAAATACCGGGAATGGACGGGATTGAAATTTTAAAAAGAATGAGAGTGGTGGATAAAGATATCCGTGTCATTATCATGACTGCATATGGTGAACTCGATATGATTCAGGAGGCCAAGGATTTGGGAGCTCTTACTCATTTTGCGAAGCCATTCGAT
The DNA here is from genome assembly GCF_023516215.1 of Cytobacillus pseudoceanisediminis. NCBI lineage: Bacteria > Bacillati > Bacillota > Bacilli > Caryophanales > Bacillaceae > Cytobacillus > Cytobacillus pseudoceanisediminis. The sequence goes on from NZ_CP097349.1 coordinate 4,356,086, forward strand.
ATTGATGACATCAGGGCAGCGGTAAAGAAATATTTGCCTGTGCCTAACTCGAAATAATCCAAAATTAACCGTTTTTAACCTGAAATTCCATCGCTATAAAAATGATAGCGTTTGCTTTATGACAATTAACAAAAACGCTCTGGAATAATGGCTTTTCTAAGTCCTTTTTGGTATGATAACAGATGAATTCCAAAGGATCGTCTTCGTTTAGCGGACTATTTTAAGGGTACATATTCGATAGTGTTAAGGGGAAAACTTTAACAGTATTTAGTCTGACGAACTTAAACGATTATCAATAAGGAGGAAGAAAAATGCCTTTAGTTTCTATGACTGAAATGCTTAATAAAGCAAAATCAGAAGGCTATGCAGTAGGTCAATTTAACTTAAACAACCTTGAGTTTACTCAAGCTATCCTGCAGGCGGCAGAAGAAGAAAAATCACCTGTTATCCTTGGTGTTTCCGAAGGTGCTGCACGATACATGGGCGGTTTCAAAACGGTTGTAAAGATGGTTGAAGGACTGCTGGAAGATTACAAAATTTCCGTTCCAGTGGCTATCCACTTAGACCACGGTTCAAGTTTTGATAAATGTAAAGAAGCAATTGATGCAGGATTCACATCCGTTATGATTGATGCTTCACATGATCCATTTGAACAAAACGTTGAGACTACTTCAAAAGTAGTTGAATATGCACATTCAAAAGGCGTTTCAGTAGAAGCGGAGTTAGGAACTGTCGGCGGACAGGAAGACGATGTTGTTGCTGATGGCGTTATTTATGCTGATGCTAAAGAATGTGAAGAACTGGTAAAACGCACAGGCATCGACTGCCTTGCTCCTGCACTAGGTTCTGTTCATGGCCCATATAAAGGTGAGCCAAATCTTGGCTTTGCTGAAATGGAAGAGATCGGAAGCCTTACTGGTGTTCCTTTAGTTCTTCATGGCGGAACTGGAATCCCAACAAAGGATATCCAAAAGTCTATCTCTTTAGGAACTGCAAAAATCAATGTAAACACTGAAAACCAAATTGCTTCTGCAAACGCGTTCGCGAAGTATTGGCAGCAGACACAGAAGTATACGATCCACGCAAATACTTAGGACCAGCACGCGAAGCGATTAAAGAAACTGTAATCGGCAAAATGCGCGAGTTCGGTTCTTCAAACAAAGCATAATAAATATCATTGGATAAGAAACCGCTTCTAGTTTTAGGGGCGGTTTCCCTGTATTTTATCTGGCGGTTCGCTGAGTGCCAGCTGGGGATTTCTGCTTCCAAATGTAAGGCTTTACAGAATCACAACTTTATTTAATAATACATAGATATCCGCAACAAAAATTATCAAAATATTAAACAAGGTGGGATTATTATGAAGTTTTTCATCGATACAGCAAACATGGACGAAATTAAAGAAGCATATGCCCTTGGAGTAGTAGCAGGGGTAACAACCAATCCATCATTGGTGGCAAAGGAAAAGAATGTATCCTTCCCTGACCGTCTTCGCGAAATCACGGATTTGGTGCCAGGCTCAGTAAGCGCCGAGGTCATCGCCCTTGATGCTGAAGGCATGATTAAAGAAGGAAGAGAGCTGGCAGCGATTGCACCAAACATCACAATCAAGGTGCCAATGACACCCGATGGCCTAAAAGCAGTAAGTGCTTTCTCGAAAGAAGGCATTAAAACAAATGTAACGTTAATTTTCAGTGCAAACCAGGCGCTGCTTGCTGCAAGAGCAGGTGCTACATACGTTTCTCCATTCCTTGGACGTTTGGACGATATTGGCCATAACGGTCTGGATCTCATTTCCACAATCGCAGAAATCTTTGCGATTCATGACATTGATACAGAAATCATTGCCGCTTCCATCAGACATCCTCAGCACGTGACGGATGCAGCATTAAGAGGAGCTCATATTGCGACAGTTCCTTATAAAGTCATCCAGCAATTATTCAACCATCCTCTGACAGATAAGGGAATCGAAGCATTCCTGGCAGACTGGAACTCAAGAGGATAATGGAATCTGCGAAAAAATAACTTTAGGATACTGGCTTTGCTTATTTAATACTTTGAGAGCTGTCTAGCGCAAGCAGCCTACCCCTCGAGGTGTCGGGGGTGGGCAAGGCGCCTGCGCTTTTCTTGAGCAAAGCCTGCCCCATCATTTGTACCCCGGATTTTAGTGCTTCTCTCTTAATTTTAACTTTTTTTGAATACAATACATGAGATTTGATTTTTCGTGTAAACTATAGGATAAAGATAATGTCGGAATCTGTAAAAAACGAATGGAAAATTGTTCCATGTTCATCTTGCGATGTTGCAAAATGCAGATACATGATAATATGAAAGTGCATATTTTCCCAAAGACTATTTTTCCGATATTAAAAATAGACAGGCCTATTTGGTTTCTTATAGAATCTGGGGCTATTTTCTGGCGGAATTGGTTAGAAAAGTAGTGTGTAGCTTTTGCTGTAAGGGCTATCAATTTTTATAATATTGAAGTCAAATGTCAGCATGAGTGTTTTAACAACGGCTTAGAAGGGAGTTACAAATGGAAAAGCTAATGATTGCAGGCGGATATCCATTAAAAGGAACAGTCCGGATCAGCGGAGCGAAGAATAGTGCTGTAGCATTGATTCCAGCTACCATTTTAGCGGAATCCCCTGTGACAATTGAAGGTTTGCCGGATATTTCGGATGTACAAATTCTAAAAGATTTGCTTGAAGAAATAGGGGGCACTGTCGAATTCTCTGAAAATGATATGACAGTGGATCCCTCTTCCATGATTTCCATGCCTTTGCCGAACGGAAAAGTGAAAAAATTACGCGCTTCCTATTATTTAATGGGAGCGATGCTCGGCCGATTTAAAAAAGCGGTTATTGGACTTCCTGGCGGATGTCATCTCGGACCAAGGCCGATTGACCAGCATATCAAAGGTTTTGAAGCTCTTGGCGCGCGTGTGACCAATGAGCAGGGAGCCATTTACCTTCGTGCCGATGAGCTTCGCGGAGCCCGTATTTATCTCGATGTTGTCAGCGTTGGGGCAACCATCAATATCATGCTTGCTGCTGTCAGGGCAAAAGGCAGAACAATAATTGAAAATGCTGCAAAAGAGCCTGAAATCATTGATGTTGCTACGCTTTTAACCAATATGGGGGCGAAAATCAAGGGTGCCGGCACAGATGTGATCCGCATCGATGGCGTAGACCAGCTGCATGGCTGCCAGCATACGATTATCCCAGACCGGATTGAAGCGGGGACCTATATGATTGTTGGTGCAGCGGCTGGAGAAGGTGTGCTGATTGACAATGTCATCCCCCATCACCTTGAGTCCCTAATAGCAAAGCTGCGCGAAATGGGCGTTCAGGTTGAAACGAACGACGATCAGGTATTTGTTGGGCCAGCTGAAAAAATGAAAGCAGTGGATATTAAAACGCTTGTTTATCCTGGATTCCCAACAGACCTTCAGCAGCCGCTGACTTCTCTGTTAACTGGTGCAGTAGGGACAAGCATGGTTACGGATACCATTTATAGTGCCCGTTTCAAGCATATTGATGAGCTGCGCAGGATGAATGCCAACATTAAAGTTGAAGGACGCTCGGCAATCATCAATGGGCCAATTCAGCTTCAGGGTGCTAAAGTTAAGGCGAGTGATTTGCGCGCAGGCGCAGCACTGGTAATTGCCGGCTTGATGGCTGAGGGAGTTACCGAAGTCACTGGTTTAGAGCATATCGACAGAGGCTATAGCCACCTTGTTGAAAAGCTGAATGGACTCGGTGCCACAATCTGGCGCGAAGAAATGAGCAAAGACGAAATGGAACAAATGAAGAACGCATAATAGAGAAACATCTTGTGATATTGACAGCTGACTGATTTACTTGGGCCAAAGCCTAAGTGACATCAGCAGACAAATATAAATTAAGGCGGGCTTTTGCGGTGCCGGCGGTAATAGCCGGTCTGCATTCGCCATGCTGCCAGCCTTAGAATCTGGGGAGGAAGAATCGATGGAAAGAAGTTTGTCAATGGAATTAGTTCGCGTAACAGAAGGTGCCGCTTTAGCATCAGCACGCTGGATGGGCCGCGGATTAAAAGATGAAGCGGATGATGCTGCTACTTCTGCAATGAGAGATGTATTCGATACTGTGCCAATGAAGGGAACAGTTGTTATCGGAGAGGGCGAAATGGATGAAGCGCCAATGCTTTATATCGGGGAAAAGCTTGGAACAGGCTATGGTCCGCGTGTAGATGTTGCTGTCGATCCGCTCGAAGGCACCAACATCGTAGCATCTGGAGGCTGGAATGCATTAGCTGTTCTTGCGGTAGCTGACCACGGAAACCTTCTGCATGCTCCGGATATGTACATGGACAAAATTGCAGTCGGTCCTGAAGCGGTTGGACAAATTGATATTAACGCTTCTATTTTGGATAATTTGAAAGCGGTCGCAAGAGCAAAAAACAAAGATATCCAGGATGTTGTGGCTACAGTGCTTAACCGTGAGCGCCATGAGCACATCATCAGCCAGCTTCGTGAAGCTGGTGCCAGAATTAAATTGATCAATGATGGGGACGTGGCTGGAGCCATTAATACCGCATTTGATGAGACTGGCGTTGATATTCTTTTCGGATCTGGTGGAGCACCTGAAGGCGTATTGGCAGCTGTTGCCCTTAAGTGCCTTGGCGGAGAAATTCAAGGAAAACTTCTTCCGCAAAATGACGCAGAGGCTGAGCGCTGCTTGAAGATGGGCCTCGATATTAATAAAGTCCTTCTTATGGAAGACCTGGTAAAAGGCGATGATGCCATTTTTGCTGCAACAGGTGTAACAGACGGAGAGCTTCTGAAAGGCGTACAATTTAAAGGTTCGTATGGTTCGACCCATTCGCTTGTCATGCGTGCCAAATCAGGTACGGTCCGCTTTGTCGAAGGACGCCATAGTCTAAAGAAAAAGCCAAATCTTGTTATTAAATAATTTTCATAAAAGATAGATAAGAAAATGAGAGCTGGCCATCTGCGCCAGCCTGCTCATTTTCATTTCCTTCCTGCTATATTTTCCATCTCAAATTTAGTTATTGATTAATTTTCATATTAAGGGGTAAAATAGAGATTGTTTTTTAAATTGGCTCCAGCGCTTCCCCCGAGGGTCAGGCAAGGCGCTTACGCATTTCGGAGAAGAGGATGCCTCCAATATCAACTAAAAAACGGACAATAAACCGTTCCATTCCTCGAAACCTTTAATTAAGAACATAATGATAGATTCTTCAGCTATTTTCAGTGCCTCAAGTATCTTTCCCTTTCCTTTCATATAAAGTCCATTATTTGTACAGCTGCATATGGAGGAAATGATTGAAAATTTCAAAAGTGTGGTGTAAAAATGGGTTTAAACATTTCAAGTTTAGAAAATATGAAGCTGAAAGAGCTTTATGAACTTGCCCGTGAATATAAAGTTTCTTATTACAGCAAGTTATCGAAAAAAGAATTGATTTTTGCCATCCTGAAAGCAAGAGCAGAGCAGGAAGGCTACTTTTTCATGGAAGGTGTCCTGGAGATCATTCAGTCAGAAGGATTCGGCTTCCTTCGTCCAATCAATTATTCACCAAGCTCTGAGGATATTTATATTTCCGCTTCCCAGATTCGCCGTTTCGACTTGAGAAACGGAGATAAGGTTTCAGGAAAAGTCCGTCCTCCAAAAGAAAATGAGCGTTATTTCGGCCTTTTGCAAGTTGAAGCCGTAAATGGCGATGATCCGGAATCAGCAAAAGAGCGTGTTCACTTCCCTGGTCTGACTCCTTTATATCCAAACCGCCATATGAAACTGGAAACAGGTACAAGACAGCTGTCTACAAGAATTATGGACCTGCTTGCACCGGTTGGATTCGGGCAGCGCGGTCTGATTGTCGCGCCGCCAAAAGCAGGTAAGACCATGCTGTTAAAAGAAATTGCCAATAGCATTACAACCAACCACCCGGAAGCGGAACTGATTGTTTTATTAATTGACGAGCGCCCGGAAGAGGTAACAGACATCGAGCGTTCAGTTGCAGGCGATGTGGTCAGCTCTACATTTGATGAAGTGCCTGAAAACCATATTAAAGTGGCCGAGCTCGTTCTTGAACGCGCTATGCGCCTGGTTGAGCACAAGCGTGATGTTGTTATTTTGATGGACAGCATTACAAGACTGGCAAGAGCGTATAACCTGGTTATTCCTCCAAGCGGAAGAACACTTTCCGGCGGTATTGACCCGGCTGCATTCCACCGTCCGAAGCGTTTCTTCGGTGCAGCGCGTAACATTGAAGAGGGCGGAAGCTTGACGATTTTGGCAACTGCACTCGTTGACACGGGTTCACGCATGGATGACGTTATTTACGAAGAATTTAAGGGGACAGGCAATATGGAGCTGCACCTTGACCGCTCCTTGGCTGAAAGAAGAATCTTCCCGGCCATCGACATCCGCCGATCCGGAACGCGCAAAGAAGAACTTCTTATACAGAAAGATCATCTGGACAAGCTGTGGGCAATCCGCAAATCCATGTCCGATTCACCGGATTTTGCTGAAAAACTGCTTCGCAAGCTAAGACAGACAAAATCGAACGAAGAGTTTTTTGCTAACTTGGCAGAAGAAATGAAGGCTAAGCGTTCTTAATAACCTTGAATGCTCATGTAGCTATTTAGAAACGCTGTTTATGTTAAGTTTGTTTTCTGCAGTAATCTAAATTATTCTACTGAGTTGGTTGGAGCGAAGGCCCCGGTTCCTTACCGCGGAAAGCAAGTGCCCGCAGCGGAAATCAGCGGACGCCTTTAATAAGCAAAAACAGCATTCTGGAAATTCCAGGATGCGGAATTCGCATATTGCAAAATATACATGGACTTGTTATAATGATGACAGTGTGTTTTTGAAGTTTACGGCAATTCATGATTGCCCGTAATATATAACTCTGTTTCGAATGATTCAGGGCGGAAGGAGATGAAAAGAATGAAATCAGGAATTCATCCTAACTATAAAAAAGCAATGGTGAAATGTGCTTGCGGTAACGAGTTCGAAACCGGTTCTGTTCAAGAAGAGATCCGCGTTGAAACTTGCTCTGAGTGCCACCCATTCTATACTGGACGTCAAAAATTCGCTGAAGCTGGCGGACGTGTTGACCGTTTCAATAAGAAATACGGCATTAAGTCAGAACAAAAATAATAAACAACAAAAACAGGCAAGTTAACTATCTTGCCTGTTTTTTATTGCGAAATAAGCCTTATTGGATATGAAGAACTGTTTTGAGTGGACTTTTTTGCCTTGAAAAAAGCCGAGTATAATACAAATTACAGCTCGACCCTTTCTTCATAAATTAATGATAACAAGCCATTCTATTAGTTAGAACGAGGAAGGAGAGGCCGTTCATGTACGTTATGAATCATCACGGATGGGTGGAAGTCATTTGCGGCAGCATGTTCTCCGGCAAATCAGAAGAACTGATTCGCCGTGTGCGCAGAGCTCAGTTCGCCAAACAGCAAATCGCTGTATTTAAGCCGCAGATCGATAACCGATACAGTGATGAAGCTGTCGTTTCACATAATGGAACTTCGGTCATAGCTAGACCCATTTCCCAGTCTACCGATATTTTTAAATACATTACAGCTGACATTGACTTGATTGCGATTGATGAAGTGCAATTTTTTGATGATGAAATTGTAAAAGTCATTCAGCACCTGGCTGACAGCGGACATCGTGTCATCGCTGCCGGGCTTGACCAGGACTTCCGCGGGGAGCCGTTTGGCCAAATGCCTGCCATCATGTCGATAGCAGAATTGGTTACAAAGCTTCAAGCCGTCTGTGCCGTTTGCGGTTCACCTGCAAGCCGTACACAGCGCCTGATCAATGGAAAGCCAGCTTCATATGATGACCCGGTTATTTTGGTCGGCGCATCAGAAGCATATGAACCGCGCTGCCGCCATCACCATGAAGTTCCCAAGTCGCCAAATGTTCTAGACAAACATAAAACAACCGAGTTTTTATCATAATTTTATACTAAACGATCTCTCTGCCCTGGCATGTTCCGGGCAGTTTTTTTGTTTGCGGGGTTTTTTATGGTGCAGGAAAAGGAAAACGGAAGGCGAAATTAAAAATTTCGTCATGAGCGGCTCATAAAAATGAAAACGAAGCGAGAAAAGGTCGGCATGACCGCCTCATGAAGCCGAAAAACAGAAGGTAAGCCGGGAAAAGGGCGCCATGACCGCTCCATGAAGCCGAAAAACAGAAGGGAAGCCGGAAAAAGGTCGCCATGAAGGCTTCATGAAGCCCAAAAACCAAAAGGAAGCTGCGAAAAGGTCGGCATGACCGCCTCATGAAGCCGAAAAACGAAAGGGCAGCCGAAAAAGCCGCCATGAACGTTCAAGCCGCTAACTCAAATCCTTCACTACCCCAGCTCTGCCTTATATTGGACTGCACATTCCTCCTAATAGCGGACATGCTATAAAAAGGAGGTGCAGTAATGAAAAAACTTAGTGTTTTCCTTTTGATGCTCGCCTTTATGGCTGGCTGTGCCAACAATCAGGCAACTGAGAGTGAGTATGACCATGAGACCCAGGATGGAGTTTCATTTATAAATAATGATCTGGACCGTACAGAGGACAATGATACATTGGACAGGACGATGAGCGGAGAGCAGAACCCAAACTTTATCAATTTTGACGGCAAACGTCTGGATAATCAGGATGATATCGACCAGGCCCGCAAGGTCGTTGCTGCTCACGAGGGGTATCGCCCGGGAGCTGTTTGGGTAAATGGAGAGGATATGTGGGTGACTGCATATCGACAAGGCAATATGACCCACCAGGAAAAGATTAATTCACAGGCTCGATTGCACAAAGATCTCATTAAAGCTCTTCCGACTTATCACATTGAAGTAAAGGTTCAGGAAGACCGCACATAAAAAAGGCCCTGCTTACCTAGGGCCTTTTTTTACGCAGCCTTTCTTTTTAATTTTACTTTATTTGAAGTTACATAACTGTGCAGCACCATGCCGATGATCACAAGTGCCATCCCTGTCAAAGAAATTCCAGATGGCAGGGGGCTTGACAGCAGCAGCACTTCGCCGAGAACAGCAAAAAGGACCTCGAGAGACTGGGTTGCTTCCACCGCACCTAGTTTTTGCATATTGCCGCGGACAAGGTCAGTGGCTGCAAAGAAAAGCACCGTGGCAAAGACCCCGGAAAAAAGGGCTACTAAACCGGACTGAGTGACCTGGCCAAAGCTGGGCACTCCGCTTGTTGCCATGGCAGCTGCAGAAAGAATGACCCAGAACGGAAGACTGGCAATTGTCATTCCGAGCACACGCTGGTAGGCATCCAGCCGATTTTCACACACATCCATCATTTTGCGGTTGCCTAATGGATAGGCAAAGGATGCGATAACTAAAGGAATGATTACAAGCATGGTATCCCGAAATGAAATGGAGGAGGCATGCTCGACTTGCATCACAGCAACTCCAAGAAGAATGATCAGGCTCATCATCAGACCGCGAAATGGTACCTTTCCTCTAGCCTTAACAGTTCCTTTTCCAGTTCGATATGCAACGAAAAACAGCGGTGCAAGCAGGGAGCCGGAGATTATCGTAATCTGCCAGGTCCCGGCAATCAGCCAGCCGGGACCATAGGCTGCTGCAAAACATAACGGAGCATAAAATAAACCGAAGCCAACAAAGCTCCATAACAGCCATTGCCCGGGAGTTTTTTTCATCTCAGTAAATAATGGCCGTAAATTCCCTCTGAATGCCACAATGGCACCCAAGAGGGGAATCATGAAAAAATAGCGGAGCGATGCACTCCACAGCCAGCTCCCGCCATCCATTTCCATTGCCCGGTTCAAAACAAATGTAAAAGCAAAAAAGAAGGCGGAGCAAACGCCTAATAGAATAGCCTTCATGCGAGTTCACCTCATTTCCCTGTTAAAAGCCCGCCAAGGCTCAGCCAGTTTTCCTCCACCAGTCTGGATGCCAGCTGCTCCTGGCCTTGCCTGCTAGCTTCCATAATTTTTTTGTGCTGTTCAACAGATTTCAGCCCATTCATAGATCCGAATTGAGCAATTTCCAGACGCTGAATTTTGGGCATAATTCTCTTTAATGCTGAGATAATTTCGGGATTATCTGCAGCAGAAAGATAAACCTCGTGGAAGGCTTCATCTGCTTTTACTGCACCAAGAATATCCTGTTTTTTCATAGCGGCCTCCAAATTTTTATTGGCTGCCTCAAGCCTTTTAAAATCACTTGGCACTAAGCGGGGAACGCCAAGCCTGGCACCTAAAGCATGCAGGGAAGCTGCCACAGGAAAGGCGTGGCTGGCACCTTCTTCATTTAGAGGGGTGACTCGGGTTGATGAACCGGGCGTCGATACAACAAGCCCTTCATCCTCAAGCCGTTTTAAGGCTTCCCGGACAGGCGTGCGGCTGATCCCAAAGTCTTCTGCCAGTTCCTTGTCATGAAGGCGCGAACCCGGTTCAAAATCAAGCTGGATAATATTTTTCTTAATTGTTTCGTATACTTCATCTCTAAGGGACAAACGTTTGATGGGTGTAATGTTTTTGTTTTTCATAAAACCAATATATCGGATATCACAAAAATCCGCAATGATTTTTCAGAAAATTTATTAACAGGGAAGAAGTCATCCTTATTCCCGAATGGTTTTGACTGCAACAATCACCTATACTATAATTAGAATGTTATGGAGTTACGGCTTTAAATAAAATGAAACTATACCCCGCTGGGACAATATCCGGCGGTTATTGGATAAAAAATTGAGGTGAATGGCTGTGTTTGATCGTCTTCAATCTGTCGAGGACCGTTATGAAAGATTAAATGAGCTTTTGAGCGATCCGGAAATTGTCAATGATCCGAAAAAGCTTCGCGAATATTCAAAAGAACAGTCTGGTATTCAGGAAACTGTGGACACATACCGCGAATATAAAGAAGTGAAAGAGCAGTATCAGGATGCGCGTGCCATGCTTGAAGAGAAGCTTGATGCCGAAATGCGCGAAATGGTAAAAGAAGAATTGTCCGAGCTTGAGGAAAGAAAAGAGGATCTGGAAGCACGTCTGAAAATCCTCCTCATTCCTAAAGATCCTAATGATGATAAAAACGTTATTATGGAAATCCGAGGTGCAGCCGGCGGTGATGAAGCTGCATTATTTGCAGGTGACTTATACCGTATGTACAGCCGCTATGCCGAGACGCAGGGCTGGAAGATCGATGTCATTGAGGCAAGCTCTACGGGCGTTGGAGGCTATAAGGAAATCATCTTTATGATCAACGGAAATGGCGCTTATTCCAAGCTTAAGTTTGAAAATGGCGCACACCGTGTTCAACGTGTGCCGGAAACTGAATCCGGCGGGCGCATCCACACTTCAACTGCAACAGTTGCGGTTCTTCCTGAAGCAGAAGAAGTGGAAATTGACATTCATGAAAAAGATATCCGTGTGGATACATTTGCTTCAAGCGGACCGGGCGGACAGAGTGTTAACACGACGATGTCAGCTGTTCGTCTGACTCACTTGCCGACAGGTACGGTTGTATCCTGCCAGGATGAAAAATCACAGATTAAAAATAAAGAAAAAGCGATGAAAGTTCTTCGTGCCCGTGTTTATGATAAATTCCAGCAGGAAGCACAGGCCGAATATGACCAGCAGCGTAAATCAGCAGTTGGTACCGGAGACCGCTCTGAGCGTATCCGGACGTACAACTTCCCGCAAAACCGTGTAACGGATCACCGCATCGGCTTGACAATCCAAAAGCTTGATCAGATCCTTCAAGGCAAGCTCGATGAGGTTATTGACGCGCTGATCGTTGAAGAGCAATCTGCGAAGCTGGACAGTGCATCCAATGAGTAATCCAACTATGAAAGTATATGAAGCCCTCAACTGGGCTTCTTCTTTTTAAAAGAGTCAAACCGCGATGAGAATGCCGGTGAGCTGTTATTGCAGCATTTTATGAAGATGACCAGGGCAAGCTTTTTGGCTAATTTACGTGAAGATTTGAATCCGGAAGTCCTGGATGAATTCCAGAAGGCAGTGCAATCACACGCTGCGGGCCAGCCTGTTCAGTATATCATCGGCTCTGAAGAATTCTATGGGCGCGCCTTCCAGGTGAATGAAGATGTACTTATTCCAAGGCCAGAAACGGAAGAACTGGTTTATAACGCTCTGCAGAAGATAAATAAGCTGTTCGGCTCTGTGAATGGACTTGAAATGGCAGACATCGGTACAGGCAGCGGGGCGATTGCCGTTACGATGAAGCTTGAAAAACCGGAATTAAATGTCACGGCCACAGATATCTACGGACCAACCCTTGAACTGGCTGAGAAAAATGCAGAACAGAATGGCTCGGAAATCGATTTTTATCAGGGTGACCTTCTCCAGCCTCTTATTTCAAAAGGGAAGAAATTTGATATCATTCTATCCAATCCTCCATATATACCGGAAAAGGATATCGAGTGGATGTCAGATATAGTTACCGAGCACGAACCGCACCGCGCCCTCTTTGCGGGTGAAGACGGACTGGACTTATACAGGCGCTTCATGGAAGAGCTGCCAGCTGTCATCAAAGACCGTGCCATCATCGGCTTCGAGGTGGGTGCCGGCCAAAGTGAAGCAGTTTCATTACTCCTGAAGCAGGCATTCCCGCAGGCAAATGTGGAAACAGTCTATGACATTAACGGCAAAGACCGGATGGTTTTTGCGGAAATAGAGTAACACAGCCGCCGGCATGGCGGTTTTTTATTAGGTGAGAGGCACTGCATCAGAATACTATAAAAAAATTTAATTTTAATAGTTTAAGATTCTGGCAACCTGTCCACACTGTGGATAGTGAAGGGATGGTGCCGGAAATGATGAATACAAAAACGATTGTGAAATTATATGTACTGATTTTATCCTTAGGAACCATTTTAAGTTTATATATACCGCAAACAGAAGTGACGGCAGATGAGCCGATGGTCATACCAAGTGAGGCAATCAGGCTGCGCATTCTGGCCAACAGCGATAATGAAGAAGACCAGGCGATTAAGAGGAAAGTAAGGGACGCAATAAATGCAGAGATCACTGAGTGGGTGGCAGATTTAACTTCAATCGAAGATGCACGTGAACTGATCCAGTCCAGATTGCCTGAGATTCAAAAGATTGCAGAAGAAGTTGTAGCTGATGAAGGATCTGATCAGAAAGTAAATGCCGACTTTGGAAAAGTCAGCTTCCCGACGAAATTATACGGACAGTTTTTATATCCGGCTGGCGAATACGAAGCGATCTTGATCACTCTTGGCGAAGGAAAAGGAGCCAACTGGTGGTGTGTGCTTTTCCCTCCTCTTTGCTTCCTTGATTTCTCAAACGGTGTGGCTGTAAGCGAAGGCTTTGAAGAAGGAGAAAAGAAGGGAGAAGTAAAAGCAGAAGAAATCGCTGCTGATACAGATTCCGAAAAAGAAACAGCACCTGTTTATACAGAAGAAGATGAAGAACCTGTGGAAGTAAAATTCTTTTTAGCTGAAATATGGGAGAAAATCTTCGGTTAGTCCTTGCTGCAGAGCGAGGTCTTCCTTTTTAGAATCATTATAAAAACTGGAAATCAAATTACATTTAAGACAAGCATTTAACATCTTCTTTTCATGCGTTTGATTCTACTAAAAACGGATATTTAAAGTAGTGTAACAACAAAACATAAACAAAAAGGAGATGAAAGATAATGGCTAAAAACAACAATAATAACAACGATAAAATGTCTCGTGAGGAAAGGGGACGCATGGGTGGAGAAGCAACAAGCCGCAACCATGATAAGGAATTCTATCAGGAAATAGGCCAAAAGGGCGGAGAAGCAACAAGCCAGAACCATGACAAGGAATTCTATCAGGAAATAGGCCAAAAAGGCGGAGAAGCAACAGCGGAAAATCATGATAGTGAATTCTATCAGGAGATTGGCCAAAAAGGCGGAGAAGCGACAGCGGAAAATCATGACAAGGAATTCTATCAGGAAATTGGACGCAAAGGCGGAGAAGCAACAAGTGAAAACCATGACCGCGATTTCTACGAAGAAATCGGCAGAAAAGGCGGCAACTCGAACGACTAAACCCGCCGCAGAAAAATTGCATATGATAGTAATATAAACACGGCAGCGGAATTCAAACAGCTGCCGTGTTTTGTTTTACAATAATCTTTCTTTCTCTCACATCCTGAAATATTTTTCAAATCTAGTTCTACTTTTTCTATTTTTTCATATTCATAGAGTGACAATTAGAAAATGGGGTGAAGAAATGGAAACAGGTGTAGTGAGATGTGCTGATGCTTCAGATGTGGAGAATCTGGCATCTTTTCTGGAATCGGCAAACTTAAGTACGGATGGGATAAGGGAAGCAATCGAATATTTTTTGATTATGGAGAGTGATTCCGGGGATATTAAGGCTACCCTGGGAATTGAACCCCATGGAAAGATTGGTCTTTTGAGATCACTTGTGATGACATCCACAGCATCAGAAAAAGATCTATTTATTTTGTTTGAGCAAATATTATTGCTGGCAAGGGATCGGGGCATGGAATCCTTATATCTCGCATCAAATAAAAGAAACTCGCTGGCATTTTTCAGCCTGCTTGGCTTTAAACAGGAAGAAACAGCCCACTTGCCGGAAGTTTTATTCGAGTCGGAGCATGTTAAGCATATCATGACTGTGGATAACTCTTTCTTTTTGAAATTATCCATGTGAATTGTGGGTATCTTGCTAAAGTTATACACAAATCCCTCTTATTTATACACAATTTGTGGATAAGACTTGAGTTATCCAGCTTCTTCTACTATACTTTCCAAAGGAATGTTCAAAAAAATGTCGAAAACATAGGAATTTTGACAGCAAAAAAACATTTTTTGTGAAGGTGGATAACAATGATTACAAAAAGATGGTCGGTGGATAACAGTGTGGATAAAGAAGATAGTTATTCACAGTGTTCACAAGCTGCCGATCTGTTAAAAAAATGAAGTGGTCGCTTTCCCCACAGAAACCGTATATGGATTAGGCGGGAATGCGGAAAATGATGAAGCGGTCAGAAAAATATTTGAGGCGAAGGGACGTCCGAGTGATAATCCCCTGATTATTCATATTGCTGACAAAGGCAAGCTTGATGCTTTTGTAACCGAAATTCCGCAAAATGCGCAGGCGCTCATGGATCGATTTTGGCCGGGACCGCTTACGCTCATTTTTAATCTAAAGGAAGGTGTTCTTTCCCATTATGCAACGGCAGATTTATCTACAGTTGCTGTGAGAATGCCTGATCATCCAGTAGCCCTGGCGCTGCTGAATAAAACAGGATTGCCAATTGCCGCTCCAAGTGCGAATCGCTCGGGAAGGCCCAGTCCGACAACGGCTGACCATGTGTGGGAAGACTTGAATGGAAGAATAGCTGGATTAGTGGATGGAGGTCCGACAGGCGTTGGCGTGGAATCCACCGTAGTGGATTGTACAGGTGATGTGCCTGTCATCTTAAGGCCAGGCGGCATTACGAGAGAACAGCTTGAAGAGGCTGTAGGCGAGATCATCGTAGATCCTGCATTAGCGGATGAAAGCCAGGCGCCAAAATCTCCCGGCATGAAATACCGTCACTATGCGCCGGATGCTCCGCTTTATCTAGTAGAAGGAACAAAAGAAGACATCCAGTATTTTGTTGAGGATAAAAAGAAGGAAGGCCTTTCTGTGGGGGTTCTGACAACATCGGAAAACCTGGAATTTTATCGCGCTGATTTTATCTATGCCTGCGGACAGCGGGATAAGCTTGAAACCGTGGCCAGCTCGCTCTATGAAGCATTAAGATACTTCAACACAACAAATGCTGATATTATTTTCTGTGAGATGTTCCCGGGTGAAGGTGTCGGGCACGCAATCATGAACCGCCTGATGAAAGCAGCAGGACACAGGGTCATTAGGAGATAGATAATGAAACCGTTTCGTCATGAGGCGGTTTTTTGTTTTGGAAAACGGTCGGCATTCTAAAACCGTCTGGACGTGCATATGCTGAATTAGCAAGTCCAAGGAGGCGGAAAAATGTCTGTAATGATCGGGGAAATTTTAACACTGGCTCTAATGGCATTCGCATTGGGGATGGATGCCTTTTCGGTAGGTCTTGGCATGGGGATGTACAAACTCCGCCTCAGACAAATAGCAAAAATCGGCATCACCATTGGACTTTTCCATGTATGGATGCCTTTATTGGGAATGATAGCAGGCCGATTTCTATCAAATACATTCGGAGCCATTGCCGGTTATGCAGGCGGGGGATTGCTCCTTTTATTAGGTGTGCAGATGATTTGGTCAAGCTTCAGGGATGATGAAGACAGCTTAATCACCCCTGTGGGCATAGGGCTGATGATTTTTGCCTTGAGCGTCAGCCTTGATAGTTTTTCAGTAGGCCTCAGCCTCGGAATCTACGGTGCCAAAACCTTGCTTGTGCTCGTGTTCTTCGGAGCCGGGGCGACCATCCTCACATGGGCTGGCCTCCTCACTGGCAGGAAGGTACAAAGCTGGATCGGCTCCTACAGCGAGGCGCTCGGTGGTGCCATCCTCCTTGCCTTCGGGGTAAAACTCTTATTTTTATAAAAGTGAGCCTGTGTTTAAATGTTAATATTTTGTGAAAAATGGAAAGGGTGCGGGTCGCCCTTTTTCTTTTTTTGCAAGGGAGCTATAGGTGTTATGGGAATTTTGACTTATAATGTAAGAAAAGTGCAAACTGAAATATTTGAATAAAATTTTATGGTTATAGACCGATATATAAGGAGGGAGTATCTCTGTGACAAAAATATTATTTGTATGTACAGGAAATACTTGCAGAAGCCCGATGGCAGAAGCCATTTTAAAAAGCAAATCGCTCCCGGGTGTAGAAGTGAAATCGGCTGGAGTCTTTGCAGCAGACGGCAGCGAGGCGTCCCCGCATACAAAAAGTGTGCTGGAGGAGCATGGGATACCGCTGCAGCATCAGTCTTCCAGTATGAGTAAAGAGTTAATTGACTGGGCGACCTATATTTTAACAATGACAGCCGGCCACAAAAATACCGTTCTGTCCATGTTTCCTGATGCGGGAGACAAAACCTTCACACTAAAAGAGTTTGCCGGAGCCGCGGGAGATATTATCGATCCATATGGGGGACCGGTTGAGATATATAGAAATACATTTAAAGATCTGACAGAAGCGATTGAACAAATGTTGGATCGCGTAAAGAGACCAGATTAATCAGGGGGACAACATAATGGGGGAGAAAAAGGGCTATAAGTTTGGCCTTAGGAAAAAGCTCGTATTCTTTATCACATCGCTGGCCATCATTACATACACCACAAGTGCCATATTTCTTTACTTTCTATTTCCTGGTATTGAAGAAATGCTTCCATTTGGAGAGGCTGTTTTTACTATTATAACTTTAGGAATGGGTATTTTTTGGTCAGGTGTTCTTGCTTTTTTTGCTGCAGGTTTCATTATCAAACCTTTACAGAAACTTGAAAAAACGGCACTCATGGCTGCCAATGGCGATATCGGCCAGGACGCAGAGCTTTCCAAGTCAGATGATGAAATCCGTTCATTGGGCATTGCATTCAATCATATGCTTTTCAATTTAAGGGATATGGTCCATAAAATTGACGAGAATTTTAGAGAAACGAATGAAAAGGTCATTGCGATGTCTTCCGAGTCTTCAGCAGCTGCAGAGCAGGCAGATTCGATTGCTAGAACCATTAGCGAAATTTCCCAGGGAGCAGATAGTTCTGCGGTTTCCATTCAATCAACAGCTGAATCAATGGAAGATGTCCTGAGAATTGCTCAGGAGGTCCAGGATACAGCAAAAGCATCACAAAATGTTTCCGGCGAAATGGTTCAGGACTTGATGGAATCAAAGAAAGTGATCCATTCACTTATTTCAGGTATAGAAAAATTGGCCCGCGATAATGAGGAATCATTGCAGACAGTGAAGCGCCTTGAACAAAATGCCGTGAAAGTGGAGCAGATTATTCAGCTTGTCGGTGATATTGCAGCGCAGACTAACCTTCTTGCTTTAAATGCTTCCATTGAAGCAGCCCGTGAGGGGGACCATGGCAAAGGGTTCGCCGTAGTCGCTGAGGAAGTGCGTAAACTTGCAGATGAAAGTGCACAGGCAGTGCAGGGCATCTCAGAATTGATAAAAAACATTCAGGAAGAGGTCCGCAATGTTGTTACGCAAATCTCTTATCAAGTGGAGACTGCTAATAATGAAGTGAAAAAGGGGACGAAAACAAACGAAGTGATTGAAGAAATGGCGAAAGTGGTCAATGAAATGGCTGCATCTGTGTCTGCTATTTCAGGCTTGGTTGATAACCAGATGGAGGGAATACAGCTTACATCCACACAATCCCAGGAAGTTGCGGCGATTGCTGAAGAAACATCAGCAGGCGCACAGGAGGTTTCAGCAGCCACTCAGCATCAGACTGCTGTGATTGGAAATGTAGAAAGACTGGCCATCGAGCTTAAAGAACAAGCGGAAAAATTAAATAGCACAATTACTAAGTTTAAACTTTAAGGGAGCCCAAAATGCAGCTCCCTTTCTTTATATTTTCAATGTTTTGTGTCAAAATAAAAGCATAATGTCAAAATTAAGCGGGCTTCAAACAGGAGGGTTTCATAATGAAAATTGCAATTGCATCAGACCATGGCGGACTTAATCTCCGCGAGGAAATCAAAAGCCTAATGGATGAAATGAACATTGAGTATGAGGATTTCGGCTGTGAATGCGAAACTTCAGTAGATTATCCGGATTATGCATTGCCTGTTGCTGAAAAGGTAGCAGGAGGGGAATTCGATAAAGGCATTCTGATCTGCGGGACGGGGATTGGCATGAGCATCTCCGCTAACAAAGTGAAGGGAATTCGCTGTGCGCTTGTGCATGATGTATTCAGTGCCAAAGCAACCCGTGAACATAATGACAGCAACATCCTCGCTATGGGTGAACGAGTGATTGGCCCAGGCCTGGCTCGTGAAATTGCAAAAGTGTGGCTTTCAACGGAATTTGAAGGCGGCCGCCATGAAAACCGTGTAGGAAAGATTACAGCTTACGAAACGAAGTGAATCTTCCGAAAGGGTGAGCATTTTGATTGAACAATGGAAAAAAGAACTGGATATAATCATTCGTGAATTTAGCGAACAAGTACTTCTAAGAGAAAAGCATATTATAGTAGTTGGCTGCAGCACAAGTGAAGTGGCCGGGAAAAGTATCGGCACAGCCGGAACGGAACAAGTGGCTGAAATGATTTTTGAACGTCTGGACAAGCTCCACAAGGATACGGGGGCAGCTCTCGCCTTTCAATGCTGTGAACATTTGAACAGGGCACTCGTAGTTGAGAGGGCTGTTGCTGAAGCAAAAAGCCTGGATGAAGTAACCGTCATCCCTCACCGCACGGCCGGCGGCGCGATGGCAGCATATGCCTATGAACACTTCAAAGATCCCGTCATGGTAGAGTTTGTCAAGGCAGATGCGGGAATTGATATCGGCGACACCCTGATCGGCATGCATCTGAAGCATGTAGCCGTTCCGATCAGGACCTCACAAAAATCAGTGGGCGAGGCCCACGTCACCATGGCCAAAACCAGGCCGAAACTGATCGGCGGGGCACGGGCGATCTATGAACGTAAACCAGAAAATGAATCATGCAGTTAAACTCTATGGGTGACAGGCACCTATACCACTTCATCAAACTGGTATAGGTGCCTGTCACTTTTTTATGGAACGTGTAACATTCAGGAAGGAAGAACGTGTATAAAGTGCAGCTTTTCTTGAGAAAGGGGAGAAACCGTTGAAAGAAAACAGGCGGGATAGGCTGGATGATTTATATCGGCATTATGCCAGACCGCTTTATTACTATTTATATAAAATGTCAGGCTCCAAGGAAACAGCGGAGGATTTAACTCAGGAAACATTCATTAAGGCAACGATTTCTCTCTCTTTCTATAAACAGGAAGATGTAAGGGCATGGCTATTCAAAGTAGCAAGGAACGCCTATTTGGATGAATGGAGGAAACGGCAGAGGAGAAAGAAGGTTCCTTTTGCCGGCTATTTATTTTCCAGAGATGAAATGACAAGTCCCTATGGGCTGCCGGAGGATGAAGCATTAAATAAAGAATCGAAGAAAAAGTAGCAGACCTTATGAGCTGCCTGCCGGAACAGTATCGGTCCATTTTATATTTAAGAGAATTTGAGTCTTTTAGCTATAGTGAAATCCAGGAGGCGCTGGATCTATCGGAAAATCAAGTAAAGGTGACACTGCATCGGGCCCGGAAAAAGCTGACACAGCTCGCCGATGAACATTGGAGGGAAAAACATGACTGACTGGAACAAAGACCGCGAAAAGAAAATCATGGCCAAATACCGTTTTACCTTAACATTCAGAGTAATGAGGGTCATCGCTGCCTGTCTGCTTTTGTTCTGGGTTTATATGATGGCCGTGAATATATTATCCGATGCCGCCAATAGTGAAAAGAAGCATGTATTTTACAGCAAGGTAGCTCTTGATTGGAAGCATCCGAATCTATATGAGGATTTTGGTGGTTTTGTTAATAAAGAACTAACACCCTTTCTGACACAGAAAATATCTTATCCGATTTCCAGCCAGATTGGCCGCGAATCTCAAACAATCGGGGAGGTTCACATTGAGAAAAGGCTGCTAAATTCGTATTCAACCTTAAAAATCCAGAAATATAAGCCGCAAAACGAAAACATTTACCGTTTCTCTCTGCCTGAAAATCCGAAAAGCGGAAAAAGGCTATCAGCTGAAGGGAAACCAGGTGTTTGGGCATCTCTTGACAAAATACACGACGGGACTGTGGCGGAAATGGCATTTTCCACACAGTCATTCATGGAACCTGAAGATCTTCTGACCTTGTTAGAGCCCTATGACCTGGAAGTCCTTTGGATGCCGCTCTATACAGGGGAACTGAAGGAATTTCAGACGGGGTATGGAAGCGGAGGCAACTCAATCGAATTAACATCCATTTATGGTCTGACTGGAGGAAGGGAAGCAGGAGAAGATTATATGTCAGAGTCGAAATTGGCTCTTAATGAGGAATTTATGGAAGAAAATAAAAAGTTGATGCTGAAACAGATGGAAAACCTGTTAAAAAATGAATCTCAAAGCTATTATGAAAACTTTTTAGGACTGGATCATCTGAAAGAACGTCATCAATATCTGCAAAAAAACGGCTTCACTGTCTATGGAGCAGTCGTTACCGGCCCGGTAAAAGAGCTATTAAAGCTAAAAGAAGAAAAGCAAATCCGTGCGCCATACCTTGGCGAAGTGGATTATTGGAACTGGGAATAAAAGGATGGTGACAGGCACCTATACCACTTCATCAAACTGGTATAGGTGCCTGTCACTTTTTCGGAAAACATGCTAAAATGAAAAAGAATTTTCACAAAAAGATCGATACATAAAAATGGAGAGCCTTAACAAAGCTTTCCTTTATTAAAAGTGTGTTGGAGAAAAGGGAGGATTCTTATGAAGCATTTAGCACAGCAGGATGAGCAGGTTTTCAAGTCGATTCAGGAAGAATTGGGACGCCAGAGATCAAAGATTGAATTAATCGCTTCTGAAAACTTTGTCAGTGAAGCGGTAATGGAAGCACAGGGTTCTGTTTTAACAAACAAGTATGCTGAAGGCTACCCAGGCCGACGCTATTATGGCGGTTGTGAACATGTGGATGTAGTCGAAGATTTAGCACGTGACCGTGCGAAGGAAATTTTCGGAGCAGAGCATGTGAACGTGCAGCCGCACTCAGGTGCACAGGCAAATATGGCTGTATACTTCACTGTCCTTGAACAGGGAGACACTGTTCTTGGCATGAATCTATCCCATGGTGGTCATTTAACTCATGGCAGCCCTGTTAACTTCAGCGGCGTGCAGTACAATTTCGTCGAATATGGGGTGGATAAAGAAACACATCGCATCAATTATGATGATGTGCTTGAAAAGGCCCGTCAGCATAAACCGAAACTAATTGTAGCGGGTGCAAGTGCCTATCCGCGTGAAATTGACTTCAAGCGTTTCCGTGAAATTGCCGATGAAGTCGGTGCCATGCTGATGGTTGATATGGCTCATATTGCAGGTCTTGTAGCTGCTGGGCTTCATCAGAATCCGGTTCCGTTCGCGGACTTTGTTACAACTACCACGCACAAGACATTACGTGGACCGCGCGGCGGCATGATTCTCTGCAAAGAAGAATATGCGAAGAAAATTGATAAATCCATTTTCCCTGGAATCCAGGGCGGTCCTTTAATGCATGTTATTGCGGCAAAAGCGGTTGCCTTCGGCGAAGCGCTTCAGGAAGACTTCAAAACATATGCAGGCAATATTATTTCTAATGCCAAAAAGCTGGCGGAAGCATTGCAGGCTGAAGGAATTGACCTTGTATCACAGGGTACAGACAACCATCTGCTCTTAGTTGATCTCCGCTCCCTTGGTTTAACAGGGAAAGTTGCTGAGAAAGTACTTGATGAGGTCGGCATTACAGTCAACAAAAACACGATTCCTTTCGATCCGGAAAGCCCATTCGTGACAAGCGGCTTCCGCATCGGAACAGCGGCTGTTACGTCCCGCGGATTTGGCGAAAAAGAAATGCAAGAAATTGCATCCATTATTGCCTTCACACTAAAGAATCATGAAGATGAAGGGAAGCTTCAAGAAGCGGCTCAGCGCGTCGAAGCCTTAACAGGCAGCTTCACTTTATACCCTGAATATTAATCAATCAGCCGGCCACAGCAAGAGGCCGGCTTTTGTATGGTTATATAAGGAAATTTCGAACTTCGAGAACTGTCTGGCGCAAGCAGCCTGCCCCCTCGAGGTTACAAGCTTGTCTAGCTGGGGCTCCAGGGACTCTAGGTCTAAGCCCGTTTCCTTTCAAAGGGAAAAATGGCTTCTTACAGGAACCGTCTTATGCTTGAGGCCCGCAGGTCAAGGAAGGCTTCGTCAGCATAATCCTCGCACGAACAAAAGCGGCAGCTTTTGGGAGGATGCGGGTCATGCAGACTCTGCCACAGGACGTGACGCTCTTAGCCTGCGTTCCTTAGGTGAACGAGGCGCTTACGCTTTTCTTTTAAAAATGACTTTTCTTTAACAAAAGCGAATCATAGTTGCCGATGGAACTGTTTTTCTGTAAAATTAGACGAAGTGTGGTTCGACTAATCTGCATATTGAAAAGGAGAGATAATCATGGCAAAGGTTTACGTTTTTGACCATCCATTAATTCAGCATAAGCTTACATACATTCGTGAAAAAAGTACGGGAACAAAGGAATTTCGTGAGCTTGTCGATGAAGTGGCAACACTTATGGCATTCGAAATCACCCGTGATATGCCTTTAGAAGAAATTACAATAGAAACTCCAGTAAGCACGATGAAGTCCAGCGTACTAGCAGGTAAGAAGATAGGAATTATCCCTATTCTGCGTGCAGGAATTGGAATGGTTGACGGCATCTTGAAGCTAATTCCAGCTGCAAAAGTGGGTCATATCGGTTTATACCGCGACCCGGAAACACTGCAGCCGGTTGAATACTATGCAAAGCTTCCAAGTGATGTGGAAGAAAGAGATTTCATCGTGGTTGACCCAATGCTTGCAACTGGAGGTTCCGCAATTGAAGCCATCCACTCTCTTAAAAAGCGCGGAGGCAAAAACATTAAATTCATGTGCCTGATTGCTGCTCCTGAAGGGGTAGAGGCTGTACAGGAAGCTCACCCTGACGTTGACATCTATATCGCAGCATTAGACGAAAAATTGAACGAAAAAGGCTATATTGTTCCTGGTCTCGGTGATGCAGGCGACCGTTTATTCGGAACGAAATAATCTCAGCTCATTGATGGACAAAAAGATTGAAAATATCTTTTAAAAAAGAAGGTGCTCCGAATGATTCGTCCAATTAAAGTGATGACGATTTTCGGGACAAGGCCGGAAGCCATTAAAATGGCACCCCTTGTTCTTGAATTGGAAAAACGCCCTGATCAGTTTGAATCGATTGTCACCGTTACGGCACAGCATCGTGAAATGCTGGATCAAGTATTAAATATTTTTAAGGTCACACCAGATTATGATCTGAATATCATGAAAGATCGCCAGACACTGGTGGATGTGACAACACGCGGACTTGAGGGTCTTGATAAGATCATGAAGGAAGTAAAGCCGGATATCGTGCTTGTACATGGAGATACCACTACAACGTTTATTGCAAGCCTTGCCGCTTTCTATAATCAGATCGTAGTCGGCCATGTGGAAGCGGGACTGCGCACATGGAATAAATACTCCCCGTTCCCTGAGGAAATGAACCGCCAGCTTACAGGTGTCATGGCTGATCTGCATTTCTCGCCAACATCGAAGTCAGCGGAAAACCTTTTAAATGAAAATAAAAAGAAGGATAGTATTTATATCACTGGAAACACGGCAATCGATGCACTTAAAACGACTGTTAAGGACGCGTATCATCATGAAGTCCTTGAGAAAATTGGCGATGACCGCCTTGTGCTTCTGACTGCACACCGCCGTGAAAACCTGGGCGAGCCAATGCGGAACATGTTCAAGGCTATTAAAAGGCTGGTGGAAGAACAGAAAGATATACAAGTCGTATATCCAGTTCACTTGAACCCGGCTGTACGGGAAATCGCATCAGAAATCCTCGGCAGCGATAGCCGCATTCATCTTATTGAACCTCTTGACGTCATTGATTTCCATAACTTTGCATCAAGAGCTCATCTGATTTTGACAGATTCGGGCGGAGTCCAGGAAGAAGCGCCTTCCCTTGGTGTGCCTGTACTTGTCCTCCGTGATACAACGGAAAGGCCAGAAGGAATTGAAGCCGGCACCCTTAAGCTTGCCGGCATTGAGGAACAGCCTATTTACGAACTGGCAACTGAACTTCTGACTGACCGGGCAGCTTATGAAAAAATGGCAAAGGCCGTAAATCCATATGGTGACGGAAATGCCTCCAGTAGAATTTGCGAAGCAATCCGCTACCATTTTCAACAGACTAATGATCGTCCGGAAGAATATAAACCGTAAAACTAAAAAAATGCACCTCTCTTAAAAGGAGGTGCATTTTTCTGTTCTTTTCTATAAAGGGGAGGGGAGATGAGTGTCAAACTACTGCAAAATTACATGGTTGATATGTTGGTGGTTGGGTGGGTGATCATGAGTAGATGGATTTTTATAGTATTAATCAATAATTATGTTAAAAGTCTCTTTCCCCGCAAAGCTGGAAAAGTTATGATAGAGTATAGGAGAAATGGAAGTAAAATTCATGTTGAAATAGTAAGCGGTTAACATGTTGATGGTTGGATGGATATTTGCAAAATGTTGATATATAAGTGTTTATAAGTTTTTTGGAGTGATTAATTGGCCTGGTCATGGTTGAAGAAATGGCGGCTGAAATGGCTTCGTTGATGGGGAATTCACCGCAAAAATATTGATGGTGGTTTTGTTGGCGGTTAGGTGGTTAGTCATAGGTAATGCCCAGAGGCGGCTGGGTGAATCGGTAAGATACCAAGAAAGGTGCTGAGGACGTTGGCAAATCAGTATTTGACAATGAAGGAGCTCAAAGAAGCACTTCCGGACATACCTGAGAATAGCTTAAAGCGTTATTTGCAGGAGCATGCAGAATACATAAATTATCGGAAAGAACACAATCGCTATAAAATCCAGGCTTCCGAAATCGAAAAGCTTAAATTCATCCGGAAATTGTATTCAGATGGGTTAAAGAAAGAGGAAGTCACAGCAAAGCTTGAGGATGCAGGCATCCCAGTGATTATTACAGTGGAAGATGACGAAGAAAGCAGCACCACTTCACTGGTGAATGTGAATTCAGAACTGACAGATATGAAAAAGCTGGTCAGCTTTCTCGTTCAGCAAAATGAACAATCCCGTCTAACCCAAAATAAAATCAGAGAACAAAACAAACAGCTGATACATGAGGTGCATGAGCTCAAACTCACAATTGAAGATTTAAGAAATGCCCATGCACAAGGCTATGAAAAAGAGAGCGAAAAAGTCACTTCCCTCTATGAAAAACTGATGGCGACACAAAAGTCTGTAGAAGAAGTAGCCGGTGCATTGGAAGCTGAAAAAAGCAAAAGCATCTGGCAGAAGATTTTTGGAAAGTAAAGGCAATCCCAAATTGCAAGATGTACGTTTAGACTCCTGTCTTCAGGGTATTGGCATAATGATTTTAAATACTCGGGAGGTCGAATAAATGAGAGCATTAGCCGTAGTAGAAGGAGCATTAATTGTCTGGATCATCATGCTGCTGGGTTCATTAATGAATACCTTCATGTCCGAAGGTTTTATCGCCCTGGTATTTAAACTGGCAGAAGGAAAAGGAATTCTGCTTACATTATTATTAATAGCCGCGACGCTAACGGATATGTGGAGAGATAAGAAGCGTGACCGGTTAATTCAAAAGGGGAAACTTGAACCGAATCAGCTGTTTTAATACATAAAGGGAGTAAGCCATCATTTATTTGATGGCTTATTTTTTTCGTGATAATCTAAAAGTACTATTTTCTGAAAATACTAAAAACTATATTGATAATCGATTGAAAGATAGATAATATTAATTATACAAAATATTGTATATTGGTTATAAAGGAGATGAAAATTTGAAAAGGTTAAAGACATTGTTAATAGTATTGGCATTAGCCTTAAGTTCTGCAGTATTTTCTGGAAATATGGTGAATGCCACAGAACGGTCCGGGCAAAAATTAAGTCATGCTGATCCGAAAAAGGCTGGCTTTGATCCTGTCAAATTAAAGGGTATTGATAGAGCAATTACGGAGGCTATTGAGGATGGTATTACACCCGGTGCAGTAGTTCTTGTGGCAAAGGATGGAAAAATCGTCAAAGTGGAAGCATATGGATATGCACAAAAATACGATATGGGGGAATTACTCAGTAATCCCCGAAAAATGAAAAAGAGAACAATCTTCGATCTTGCTTCAGTTACGAAGGTGATGGGAACAACTCAGGGCATTATGAAACTGGTAAGTGACGGTGAACTTTCAGTCAATGACAAGGTATCTGAATATATACCTGAGTTTGCTCAGCGTGGAAAAGAAGATATTACAATAGCCGACTTGCTGACACACACCTCAGGATTGACTCCTTGGAAACCGACATACCTATATGCTGACAATTCGGAAGAGGTTCTGAGTTATATAAACCAGCTGCCCCTTGAATACCCGACTGGAACGGACAGAAGATATAGCGATTTTAGCTTTATGATGTTGGGTTTTTTAATTGAAGAGATAAGTGGACAAAAATTGGATAAATACTTAGAGGAAAATATATATAATCCCTTAAAAATGCATGATACGATGTTTACTCCTCCTGAACATTTCAAACATAAAATTGCAGCTACTTCCTGGGGGAATCCTTATGAATATAAAATGATTGATGACCCTAATTTTGGGTACTATGTTGAAGAAAGTCCGGATATGTTTAAATACTGGAGAAATTACACACTAATTGGAGAAGTTAATGATGGGAATAGCTTCTATGGCAATAAAGGTATTGCTGGCCATGCTGGTTTATTTTCGACAGCAAGGGACCTTGCCGTATTGGGCCAGACCATGTTAAATGGCGGAACATATGGAAAAACCAAAATGTATGATAAAGAAGTGATTGATATCTTTACCTCTCCTCAGCGCTTTGGCCAGGGATATGGCTGGGAGCTGGATAAAAGCTGGTATATGGGAGATCACTATTCTGACATAGCCTTTGGCCATACTGGTTTTACTGGAACCCAGGTTATTGTAGATCCAAAGGAAAACCTCCAGATTATCCTGCTGACGAACAAACAAAACAATGATCCTTTACCAAGCGGATCATACCGCAGCACAGGAGCACTTTCAAAAGAAGTAGCTAATATTGTTTATGAATCCTTGAACTAGCCGTTTATTTTATATCAATTTACGCATACATGGCACCTATTCAGCCCACCCTAAAACAAAAAGAGGGTGGGTTATCTTATGAAAAAATTCTTGCTGATCTTAACATTCATATCCTTCTTTTGGAGTCAAAGTACTGTTTTGGCCCGGACATTTTCACACCCTCCTATTCCGGAGGAGCCACCTGATATAGAAAAAGTGGCTATCGTCGTTCTGAAAGATGCGAAGAACGAACAGGGGATTAAGAAAATGATAGATCAAAATCCTGATCTGCAAATTAGGCATACATTCAATCAGGCGTTGAACGGCTTTTCAGTTATAGGAAAGCAATCTGCATTGCAAAGCCTGCAAAAGATAGAGTCAGTATCTTCTGTTTCACCGGTTAATACCTATCATGTACATTCCGATGACAATATCAAGCTGATTGGCGGCATTAATGCCAGAGGCTATTATGACAGAGATAATCAGCGCCTCACAGGCAAGGGTGTGAAAGTAGGCGTAATCGACACCGGCATCGATTATAATCATCCAGACTTGCGAAGGAGCTATGGCGGTGGACATGATCTGGTGGATAATGATAAGGATCCGATGGAAACAAAAGCTGCAGGGGGACAAGGCACACTGCACGGCACTCACGTCGCGGGAATCATTGCGGCAAATGGCAGAATTCAAGGGGTTGCACCAGAAGCAACCATTATCGCCTACCGGGCTCTCGGACCAGGCGGCAGCGGAACAACAGAACAAGTGATAGCGGCCATCGAACAGGCAATAAAGGATAAAGTTGATGTGTTAAACCTTTCCTTGGGAAATAACGTGAACGGACCTGACCTTCCGATAAGCATGGCCCTTAATAAAGCAGTTGAAAAGGGAATAACGGCTGTCACTTCATCGGGCAATTCGGGTCCGAATATTTGGACGGTCGGATCACCGGGAACAGCCTCGAAGGCCATTTCTGTAGGAGCCTCAACACCAACAATGAAGGTGCCATTTTTGAGCATAGGCGGGCGGGAAATTCGTCTTGATTTGCTGCAGGGTTCAAAGGATTGGGAATTTGACCGATCCTTTGAATTGGTCGATGGAGGACTCGGTCATCCTGAAGAATTGAAGAATGCCAAAGGGAAAATGGTATTAGTGGAACGAGGGGAACTAACGTTTACTGATAAGGCAGTCCATGCAATGGAAGCAGGAGCAGAGGGAATCATTATTTTTAATAATACAAAAGGCAGGTTCTTTGGCAATCTGGACAGTGGTGTTCCAATTCCAGTAGCGGCGTTATCAAAGGAAGAAGGAGAGGAGCTCAAGAAGAACATTAATGAAGGAAGACTCCTTGCCCGGACTAATATAATAGAAGAAAGGGATATCCTGGCTGACTTCAGTTCCCGCGGACCCGTTACATCAACATGGGAAATCAAGCCGGATGTTGTGGCACCTGGAGTCGCCATAAATAGCACCATTCCTGGCGGTTACCTGCCGCTGCAGGGGACTAGCATGGCCGCTCCGCACGTCGCAGGGGCCTGTGCCATCCTGAAACAGTCTCATCCCGAATGGGGGCCGGAACGGATTAAGGCAGTACTTATGAATACGGCTAAGCTTCTTATGAATACAGAAGGAAAAACATATAGAACTTATGAGCAGGGAGCAGGCAGAATCCAGCTTGATCAAGCGCTGAGAGCAGAAACGCTTGTCCTCCCGGCCTCTCTGCAGTTTGGGAAATTTCAGATCGCGGACAGGCTGCATGAACACAGCAGTTTTATAGCGGTTGAAAATATTAGTGAGAAAACGCAGACCTACTCCTTTTCTGTACCTTATAAGGCACAGGGCATCAATTGGGAAATGCCTATGACATTTCAATTAAACCCAGGTGATAAGAAAAAGGTGGAAATCAAAATGTCGGCAGACCCGACTCTTTTAAAGAAAAAGATCTATGATGGGTACCTGCTTATGAAGGCAGGTGCCGAAAGCATCAGAATTCCCTATCTTTATGTGCTTGAAGAGCCGGATTATCCAAGGGTGATGGGATTCGGACTGGGCAAAGGAGATAAGCCGGGCACGTATCGCTATGAAGTGTATCTTCCTGGCGGGGCAGAAGAGTTCGGAATTGCCATGTTTGATTCGGAAAGCCTCCGCTTCATGGGATATCTTGACTGGAAAAGAAATGCAGGCAAAGGACAGCTGCTGCAGGAAATTCCGGCAGATAAGCTTCCCGGGCCTGGGCTGTACCTTGCAAAGGTGTTTGCCAAAAAAGCCGGCAAGGAAGATTGGATTGAAACCTACCTATTTGTGAGGCCGGATGGGCAGCTCGGGGACCCGGAACCTTCGGTAAACAAGCGGACCACTCAAAGTAAGTGATAATGTTAATTTAAAGCGTTTTCAGGAGCGATGCAGAAACTCGCTCCTTTTTCAATAGATATCCAAAAATTAAATGTGATAAATATGTGAACATACCATATTTTTACCTTTTTGTTTGTGAACTTTTTCACTCCAAACGCATTGACATTGACAAAGCCCTATTGTATGCTTACAAAGGGTAAAAGATGATAGGGTTTTCAAAATATTTGTGCAGACATATTTCCCACTTCTGCATGATGTTAATATGATTAATTATGGCCTCAAAACCCACTTACCATTCTCTTAAGGGAGGATGCGTTTTTATGCGTCAAAAAGACCGCAACCCATTTAAGGCGATGGCCTTAATGTCCGCCATTCTTTCTCAGTTAGTAGGTTCCACGCTCATTGGCATTTTCGCCGGAAGGTGGCTTGACAGCAAGGCAGGAACAGAGCCGTTATTCCTATTGGTCGGTTTGTTCATTGGACTGGGCGCCGGGATTTACGCCATGCTTCGCTTAATCCAACATTTCTTCACAGGAGAATGAACATCATGCCGGAAATCAAAGTAACTTTTCAAAGACAGCGAAAATACATATTCCTTTTGTTGTCTGTATACGTTCTCGGCTGGGGGTTTACACCTTATCAATCTATTTTTCTGGGCTTGATATTTGGTACAAGCTTAAGCCTGTTCAATTTGTGGCTGATTTCACGAAAGGCGCTGCAGTTTGGAGAGGCAGTCGAGAGAGGCGAGAAGGTGCGTTCACTTGGAACGGTATCCAGAATGGCTACAGCAGTATTTGCTGTGATGATCGCTCTGGAATATCCGGATAAGCTGCATCTGATCAGTGTGGTATTTGGATTAATGACATCCTATATTGTCATTATGATAG
Source organism: Cytobacillus pseudoceanisediminis (assembly GCF_023516215.1). NCBI lineage: Bacteria > Bacillati > Bacillota > Bacilli > Caryophanales > Bacillaceae > Cytobacillus > Cytobacillus pseudoceanisediminis. The sequence continues at coordinate 4,387,222 of NZ_CP097349.1, forward strand.
ATTATTTTCTTCAATCTTTTCAATTACGTAAATAGCGGGAAGAGAGGTGAACACTATTGCATCATGAAGCTCCTATAGTGGACTTTTTAGGATTGAATTTTAACTTATCAAACGTACTGATGATTACAGTGGCAAGTGCTATTGTTTTCATTATTGCTTTGCTTTCAACCCGTCGATTGGCCATGAAACCAACGGGGATGCAAAATTTCTTCGAATGGATTATGGATTTTGTTAAGAATATCATTAACAGCACGATGGACTGGAAGACAGGCGGAAGATTCCACATCCTTGGATTAACCCTGATCATGTATATCTTTGTTTCAAACATGCTCGGACTTCCGTTCGCAATCACTTATGATCACACTTTATGGTGGAAATCGCCGACAGCCGATCCTGTTATCACATTAACATTAGCGGCAATGGTTGTTGGGCTTTCGCATTACTATGGCGTAAAGCTTAAAGGAGTAGGAGAATACGGCCGGGATTTTATCAGGCCAATGCCTTTCTTGTTCCCATTGAAAATCATTGAAGAGTTTGCAAACACTCTGACGTTGGGACTTCGTCTTTACGGTAATATCTATGCAGGTGAAATCCTGCTGACATTGCTTGTCGGAGGACTGGCTCACGCCGGTGTAGGCGGAATGCTTGCAGCAATCCTGCCGACACTTGTATGGCAAGGATTCTCAATCTTTGTCGGATCTATCCAGGCATTCATTTTCTGTATGTTAACAATGGTTTATATGGCACACAAAGTGAGCCATGACCATTAATATATACCTGTTCATTTCATGGACAAAACATTTTAAACAAATAAATTTTCATACAATTTAAGGAGGAACTCAATAATGGGTCTTTTAGCAGCAGCAATTGCAATCGGTTTAGCAGCACTAGGTGCCGGTATCGGTAACGGTCTTATCGTATCAAAAACAGTTGAAGGTATGGCTCGCCAGCCAGAAGCTCGCGGTATGCTTCAAACTACAATGTTCATCGGGGTTGCGTTAGTAGAGGCTGTTCCGATCATCGGCGTAGTTATCGCGTTCATGGTTATCGGCGGTTAATTAATACTGTACCAATCGTTCTAAATGGCGAAGATCATTCTATGAACCTTCGCCATTCCTTTATGTTTTTTTACCTTAAAACTAATTCGGAATCATGCATATGACTCCGTTTCATAAGTGGAACAACTCTTGAAGGGAGTGAATCGAGGGTGTTAACAAACAGTCTAGTATTAGGCGCTGCAGGCGGCGGTTTTAACGGCGGGGACATTTTGTACCAGCTGATCATGTTCATCATCTTGTTGGCATTGCTGAAAAAATTCGCGTGGGGTCCTTTAATGGGCATTATGCAGCAGCGTGAAGAGCACATTGCCAGTGAAATCCAAGCGGCAGAAGAAAGCCGTACAGAAGCAAAAAAACTTTTAGAAGAGCAAAGAAATCTTTTAAAAGAAGCACGTACAGAAGCACAGGGCCTTATCGAAAATGCGAAGAAACAAGGCGACGTGCAGCGTGAGGAAATCATTGCGGCTGCCCGCACTGAGTCTGAACGCATTAAGGAATCTGCTAAGCTTGAAATCGAGCAGCAGAAAGAACAGGCGGTTGCCGCTATCCGCGAGCAGGTCGCTTCATTGTCTGTCCTAATTGCTTCCAAGGTTATTGAGAAGGAATTAAGCGCAGCTGATCAAGAAAAGCTGATCAATGAATACATTCAAGAGGCAGGAGAAAAGCGATGACGGGCTCCACAGTAGCAAAGCGCTACGCGTTGGCTCTTTTCCAGCTTGCGAATGAACACCAGCTTCTTGACCAAATGGAAGAAGAGCTTCGTGCAGTGAAAGAAGTAGTAACTAATAACTCAGATTTAAAGTCTGTATTGAAATCTCCAAAGCTTTCAATTGAGAAGAAAAAGAGATTTTAAAAGACGCATTTGCATCTGTGAACACGTTTGTATTAAATACGTTAATGATACTAATTGAACGCCACCGAGAAGATCATATCTCTGATGTGGCAGATCATTTTATAAGCCTTGCGAATGACAAAAAAGGGATTGCGGATGCGAAAGTTTACACTGTTCGTCCGCTGACTGAAGCAGAGAAGGAAGCATTATCTGTGTCATTTGCAGCTAAGGTTGGAAAAAATCACTTCGTATTGACAATATAGTTGATACTAACTTGCTCGGCGGCATCAAGCTTCGAATCGGAAACCGGATTTTCGACGGCAGCTTGCGCGGGAAGCTTGAGCGTCTTGAACGTCAATTATTAGGCTAAGATTCGTAGATAGGGGTGAAACTCATGAGCATCAATGCTGAAGAAATCAGTGCGCTGATAAAAAAGCAAATCGAAAACTATCAGTCGGAAATTCAAGTGAGTGATGTAGGTACGGTTATCTCTGTTGGTGACGGTATCGCTCGTGCTCATGGCCTCGACAATGTCATGGCTGGAGAACTTGTTGAATTTTCAAACGGCGTTATGGGTATGGCACAAAACCTTGAAGAAAATAACGTCGGTATTATCATTTTAGGACCATTTACAGAAATCCGTGAAGGCGATGAAGTACGCCGTACGGGCCGCATCATGGAGGTACCGGTTGGTGAAGAACTAATCGGCCGCGTAGTAAACCCTCTTGGACAGCCAGTAGATGGCATGGGACCAATCAACACAACAAAATCACGTCCAATTGAAAGCCCGGCACCAGGTGTTATGGATCGTAAATCTGTACACGAGCCGCTTCAGACAGGCATCAAGGCGATTGACGCTCTTGTGCCAATCGGCCGCGGACAGCGTGAGTTAATCATCGGTGACCGTCAAACAGGTAAAACATCCGTTGCAATTGATACAATCCTGAACCAAAAAGATCAGGATATGGTATGTATCTATGTAGCAATCGGACAAAAAGAATCTACTGTTCGTAATGCAGTAGAAACACTTCGTAAGCAGGGTGCCTTAGATTACACAATTGTTGTAACAGCATCTGCATCACAGCCTGCTCCATTGCTATACTTAGCTCCTTACGCTGGTGTAACAATGGGTGAAGAGTTCATGTACAACGGGAAGCACGTTCTTGTTGTGTATGATGACTTAACAAAGCAAGCTTCTGCTTACCGTGAGCTTTCATTGCTATTGCGCCGTCCTCCAGGCCGTGAAGCATATCCAGGGGACGTATTCTACTTGCACAGCCGCTTGCTTGAGCGCGCTGCGAAGCTAAGCGATGCGAAAGGTGCAGGTTCAATCACTGCGCTTCCATTTATCGAAACACAAGCAGGGGACGTATCTGCTTATATTCCAACAAACGTTATCTCAATCACTGACGGACAAATTTTCCTTCAGTCAGACCTATTCTTCTCCGGTGTACGTCCGGCGATCAACGCAGGTCTTTCTGTATCACGGGTAGGTGGATCTGCACAGATCAAAGCAATGAAAAAGGTTGCAGGTACACTGCGTCTTGACCTTGCTTCATACCGTGAACTTGAATCTTTTGCCCAGTTCGGTTCTGACCTTGATAAAGCAACACAGGCTAAACTTAACCGTGGTGCCCGTACAGTAGAGGTTCTAAAGCAGGATCTTAACAAGCCGTTAAAAGTTGAGAAGCAGGTTGCAATCCTTTACGCTCTAACTCGCGGCTTCTTAGATGACATTCCTGTACAGGATATTCGTCGTTTCGAATCTGAATTCCTTTCATGGTTAGACCATAACCGCAAAGATTTGTTAGACCATATCGTGGCTACTAAAGAACTTCCTTCTGATGACGATATGGCATCTGCGATTAACGACTTTAAGAAAACTTTCGCAGTATCCGAATAATCGAGATTGCCCGGATGGGGAAGTGCTCCCCATCTAAGGCACCTCAATTCGGTTCTGACAAACTTGTATAAGGGTGGTGAGAACCTGTGGCATCATTACGCGATATAAAAAATCGTATTACTTCTACGAAGAAAACGAGTCAAATTACAAAAGCAATGCAGATGGTATCAGCTGCGAAAATGAATAAGGCAGAAATGAATGCAAAGTCATTCGTGCCTTACATGGAGAAAATCCAGGAAGTTACGGCATCCATCGCTTTGGGAAGCAAAGATGTATCACATCCAATGCTGACCAGCCGCCCTGTCAAGAAAACTGGTTACCTGGTAATCACGTCTGACCGCGGACTTGCGGGAGCTTATAACAGTAACGTATTGCGAAATGTCTACCAGACGATTCAAAAGCGCCATAAATCACCTGATGAGTATGCAATCATTGCGATCGGACGTGTTGGCCGCGACTTTTTCAAAAAGCGCAATATGAACGTCATTCTGGATATCGTTGCCGTTGCAGACCAGCCAGCATTTGCTGAAATCAAAGATATTGCCAGCAAAACAGTTGGCATGTTTGCTGATGAGACATTTGATGAATTATATATGTACTACAGCCATTATGTCAGCGCGATTCAACAGGATGTAACAGAGAAGAAGCTTCTTCCGCTTACGGATATCTCCAGCTCGAAAAAGCTTACATCATATGAGTTTGAACCTTCCGCTGAAGAAATTTTAAAAGTATTGCTGCCTCAATACGCTGAAAGCTTAATCTACGGTGCGCTATTAGACAGTAAGGCAAGTGAGCATGCTGCAAGGATGACAGCGATGCAGAATGCAACGGATAATGCTAAAGATCTTATTAACTCATTAAGCTTAAGCTACAACCGTGCACGTCAGGCAGCCATCACGCAGGAAATTACCGAAATCGTCGGCGGAGCAGCCGCGTTAGAATAATAAAGAAAAGCAGAAGCGCCTCGATCAGCCCCTAAAAGCATAAGACGAGCCCTGCAGGAAGGTGTTCTATCCTTCCGGAAGGAAATGGCTTATGACTCGAGGGGCTAGGCGCCGGAGCTAGACAAACGAAAAGCGGAGTTAGCAGGTGAGTGTTGCCTGCTCTCCATTATGTAAAACGAACGGAGGGAAAAAGATGAACAAAGGACGCGTTCTTCAAGTTATGGGTCCGGTTGTTGACGTAAAGTTCGAAAGCGGCCAGCTTCCTGAGATCTATAATGCATTGACTGTTACAAATCCTGCGCGTAACGAATCTGAAGTTGACATCAACTTAACCCTTGAAGTTGCCCTTCATTTAGGTGATGATACAGTCCGTACCATTGCAATGTCTTCTACTGACGGCTTACAGCGCGGAAGTGAAGTTGTTGACACGGGTGCTTCAATCTCTGTACCAGTAGGTGATGTAACACTTGGACGTGTATTCAACGTACTTGGTGAATCAATCGACTTAGATCCTGCAATCCCTGCAGATGCCCGTCGTGATTCTATCCACAGAGAGGCTCCTAAGTTTGAGCAGCTTTCTACTGAAGTAGAAATTCTTGAAACTGGAATTAAGGTAGTAGACCTTCTTGCTCCATACATTAAAGGTGGTAAGATCGGTCTGTTCGGTGGTGCCGGTGTAGGTAAAACCGTATTAATCCAGGAATTGATCAATAACATCGCTCAGGAGCACGGCGGTATTTCCGTATTTGCCGGTGTAGGTGAGCGTACTCGTGAAGGTAATGACCTTTATCATGAAATGACAGATTCAGGCGTTATCAAGAAAACAGCGATGGTATTCGGTCAGATGAACGAGCCGCCAGGAGCGCGTATGCGTGTTGCCCTGACAGGTTTGACAATGGCAGAATTCTTCCGTGATGACCAGGGACAGGACGTTCTTTTCTTCATGGATAACATCTTCCGTTTCACACAGGCAGGTTCAGAGGTATCAGCCCTATTAGGCCGTATGCCATCTGCCGTTGGTTACCAGCCGACACTTGCAACTGAAATGGGTAAATTACAGGAACGTATCACATCTACTAACGTAGGTTCTGTTACTTCCATCCAGGCGATTTACGTACCAGCCGATGACTATACGGATCCGGCTCCGGCTACAACTTTCGCCCACTTAGATGCAACAACTAACCTTGAGCGTAAGCTTTCTGAGATGGGTATCTACCCAGCGGTGGATCCGCTCGCTTCCACTTCCCGTGCATTGTCACCGGAAATCGTTGGCGAAGAGCACTACTCAGTTGCACGCCAGGTGCAGCAGACATTACAGCGTTACAGAGAACTTCAGGATATCATCGCGATTCTTGGTATGGACGAGCTTTCTGATGAAGATAAGCTAGTCGTAGCACGTGCACGCCGTATCCAGTTCTTCTTATCACAAAACTTCCACGTCGCTGAGCAGTTTACTGGCCAGCCAGGTTCATACGTACCGGTTAAAGAAACTGTTAAAGGTTTCAAAGATATTCTTGAAGGAAAGTATGACCACCTGCCAGAAGATGCATTCCGACTTGTCGGCCGAATCGAAGAAGTTATCGAGAGTGCTAAGAAAATGGGCGTAGAGGTCTAATTCTGGACCAGGAGGGTAAAAAATGAAGACGATTAAAGTCAGTGTTGTTACTCCCGATGGCCCGGTGTATGAATCAGATGTGGAAATGGTAAGCACAAAAGCTCAAAGCGGTGAGCTTGGAATTTTACCTGGACACATTCCAATGGTTGCACCGTTACAAATTGGAGCCGTTCGTTTAAAAAACGGCGGAAAAACTGATTTCGTCGCAGTCAGCGGCGGATTCCTGGAAGTTCGTCCGGAGCAGGTAACGATATTAGCGCAATCTGCTGAGCAGGCAGAAGAAATTGATGTAGAGCGTGCCGTTCGTGCGAAACAGCGTGCTGAACAGCGCCTGAATGAGCAGAAGCGTGAAAACATTGATTTTCGCCGTGCAGAGCTTGCACTTCAGCGTGCAATTAATCGGATCGAAGTTTCGGAAAGAAAGTTCTAATAAAAACATCAGCACCCCTGGCTTTGCTGGGGGTGTTTTTTATAGTAATATTTACCACCGGAATTTTAAGAAAATTGCCCCAAAAAATAGATAAATCACTCGAATTCTTTCATATAGGCCTTTACAATAGAAGAGAGTAGACCTTTAAAGGGTTACTCTCTTTTTTAAAGCAATCATGCAAGTCTATTTGAATTAAAGGAGGAGCCGCAATGCTGGAGTTTGATACAAATATAGACCAATATGCTACGATCAAAGTCATCGGTGTCGGAGGCGGGGGAAACAACGCTGTAAACAGGATGATTGAACATGGAGTTGAGGGAGTAGAGTTTATTGCTGTTAATACAGATGGACAAGCTCTAAATCAATCAAAGGCAGAAGTAACCATGCAAATCGGCGCTACCTTAACGAGGGGCCTGGGAGCAGGGGCAAATCCTGATGTAGGCAGGAAGGCGGCTGAAGAAAGTGAAAGCCAGCTTCGTGAAGTATTGAAGGGTGCTGACATGGTATTCGTTACTGCCGGAATGGGCGGCGGAACTGGAACTGGTGCTGCTCCTGCCATTGCACGCATTGCCCGTGAAGTAGGCGCTCTGACAATTGGTGTGGTAACCCGCCCCTTCAAGTTCGAGGGCCGCAAGCGTGCAGCCAATGCAGATGCAGGCATTGAGGCAATGAAAAAAGCAGTCGATACGCTAATTATTATTCCAAATGATCGCTTATTAGAGATTATTGATAAGAAAACACCTATGCTTGAAGCGTTTATGGAAGCGGATAATGTCCTCCGCCAGGGAGTCCAGGGTATTTCTGATTTGATTGCCGTTCCTGGTTTAATCAATCTCGATTTTGCCGATGTTAAAACAGTTATGTCCCATAAAGGAACAGCCTTGATGGGGATTGGAATTGCCACAGGGGAAGACCGTGCGGCTGAAGCAGCCCGTAAAGCAATATCAAGTCCTTTATTAGAAACGTCCATTAATGGAGCCCGCGGCGTCATCATGAATATTACAGGCGGTGCTAATATCAGCTTATATGAAGTGCAAGAGGCTGCAGATATCGTCGCCTCCGCTTCAGACGAGGAAGTGAATATGATTTTTGGCTCGGTCATCAATGATTCCCTAAAGGAAGAAATACTTGTTACGGTTATTGCGACTGGCTTTAACGAGCAAGAGGAATTACGTGCCAAACCTAGTTCAAAACCATCAGCAGAAAGAGACTATGCTCATACATATCAGTATGCAGAAGAACCAAGCAATCGCCGGCCGGTTAGAGAACAAAGGGAACCGATTCAGGAAGATTACCGGGTGCAGGCTGACCCGCAAGAAGAGTCACTTGATACCCCGGCGTTCCTTAGAAACCGAAGAAGACGCTATTAATAAAAAACAGGCTGCCTTTTAGAGGGCAGCCTGTTTTTAGGTGAACTTAATCGAATGGAATTGATGGTTGATATGTTGGTGGGTGAGTGGCTAATAGCCGCAATCCGGGTTTTATACATAAGAAAGGACAGGCATAGGCCTGTCCTTGTATTATTTTAATACTTTGTCTGGTCATATAGGGTTAACTGATCCAGGTTTTTATGCACGGTCATAAGCTTTTTGAGAAGGCTCATGAACTTTTGTTTATCTTCAAAAGGAGTGACGTCTAGTTCTTTTTTAGCTCATTGCTTTTTTTAACGAGCTCATCGAATTTTTGAATAACTGGGCAGTTGTTTTTAGTCATATGAATTTCTCCTAATTTAAGCTCTTGAGATAACTTTATCACAAAATATAATTTCATGGGAAACAGCCGTGTGACATTTATATTAAAAACAAATGGCCTTTTTAACTAATTTAACTATTTTGTTAAATGTGTCAGATTCTGTTGAAACCCGGGGAATAGAGTCATATATTATCAACATGGCTTAGAATGACAAGGCTTAAGAAAACCAGGGGTGAGATCCTTGTCGACTGTATTATTTGGAACGATAGAATACTATGAAAGAGAATTAATCAGCTACTTTACAAATAATCATATAAGCAATAAGGGTGATGCAACCATGAAAATATTCATCATGCTTGAAGCGGAGATTTTCAATGTATTTTTATTTGACGAAGCGATTCGGATAAAATGTATGCAAAATCTATTAAAAGCCTTTTGCCGGGTGTCTGAAACATACCTGGTTAAAAAGTAGCCATTATTATGAATAGCACAATTAAGAGGTCCCTGTGTGAGAGACCTCTTCGTTAATTGCAATTAATTCAGAATCGTAACTTTTACCTCTTTTCTTCCCCATTGCATGGCATCTGGTGTGGCAGGAATAAACACATCAATTTCATTTCCCTTAATTCCTCCGCCAATATCCTCGGCAGTAGCATACCCGTATCCTTCTACAAATACTTTAGAACCCAAAGGAATTACGTCCGGATCCACCGCAATAACTTTTGCATCCGGGTTATCAATAAGATTTACTCCTGTTTTAGTAATGCCGATGCATCCTTCACAGCTGGCTGTATAGGCAGTTGCCGTGACAGTCAGGTTTTTGCCTGCTTCAGCTACAGGCTGTCCTGTGTTAGCGGCTTTTACAACTGTTTTAGATTTTATTTCCTTCGCAGAGCCATTTTTATAGATGATAAGCTCTAAACCGGGTTTAATAACGTCTGAGTTTAGCTGATTCCATTTTTTGAGGTTATGTACTGTAATACCGTATGTTTTGGCAATATTCCATAGTGTATCACCGGATTTTACTATGTATATTTCTTCAGGTGAAACATCGAGTTTATCATTTGGATGAATCAAATCCCCGGCTAGACCATTCCAGTTTTTAATATCCTGAACGGTCACTTCATGTTTTTGTGCTATGGACCAAAGGGTATCCCCTTTGTTTACAGTTACTTCTTCTGCATATGCGCTCGCACCTGCTGTACTCCAGATGGTTAAAGCTGTGAGCAGATAATAAAAATATTTTTTCATATTAAAGCCTCCTAATAGCTTGGTTGACAATTTCTATGCTAGCACAGAAAATTCAGAGAAAAAGAACAGGGGAGTTATAATTTAATTACGCACATTTCAAGAAATTAACGAAGAAACGGCAAAACATAATAATGTTCATAATAGATGAACAAAAAGCATCAGAAATGGTCATATTTGATACATTTAATCCTTAAGATGGTTTAAATAGAAACTTTTGTATGTGATTTATTTTCCGATATGTCGGTGCTGTATATTGATAGAACAGAAACTGACCGATAAATTGGAAAAGTGGCCGATAAACTTAAGGAGCAATGAATGCAAAAAACTCAGGCTTAAAATAAAAAACTCTTTTAAGGTGTTAAATATCTCACTGACAAAGCAGGGGGTTTAATTTTTAATGGTAGATAAATATAAATGAAGATTTTAATGGATATTGACTGGGGGCAAGCTCATATAATCTGGAGAAGGTGTTAAACCAGCTGGGAAGTGCGTATGGAAATTCTCTTCCGGCGATCCGATTTGAGGCCTAGATAGAATTTCCAATAATAGTCTGAGGTTGTGTCGACACATGGGGGAGTAGGGTGTATAATGGTTACGGTTACATGTTTAAATGTTGTGAAAATTTTCAGCATTGGAGGGGATAGGCATGGAGCTTTGGAATTTATATCAGAATAACTATTTGATAGTTTTTGTGTTTTTGTGCCTGGGAGTTTTACTGCCTGTGGTGGCTTTGTTTTTGGGAAAGCTTTTGCGGCCCTATAAGCCATATGATACGAAGTATACCACATATGAGAGCGGGATTGAGCCATTCCATGATTCGAGGGTGCAGTTCAATGTCCGCTATTATATTTTTGCCCTGATGTTTGTCATTTTTGATGTAGAGACGGTATTTTTGTATCCTTGGGCTGTGGCCTATGAGAAACTTGGTATTTTTGCATTGATTGAGATGCTGATTTTTGTATTTATGCTAGTAATTGGACTTGTTTATGCATGGAAAAAGAAGGTGCTGAAATGGATTTAAAGTTGGATAATATTTCACCAGAAGAAATGGAAGAACTGCAGCGAAATGTGTTTATGGCAACTTTGGAACAGATTAAAGCGTGGGCGCGGAGTAATTCATTGTGGCCAATGACCTTCGGGCTTGCTTGTTGTGCCATTGAAATGATGGGTGTTGGTTCATCGCATTACGATTTGGACCGTTTCGGATCTTTTTTCCGTACATCTCCCCGCCAGTCTGATGTCATGATTGTTTCAGGTACAGTAACAAAGAAAATGGCGCCAATCGTCCGCCGTCTTTACGATCAAATGCCTGAACCAAAATGGGTGATTGCAATGGGCTCCTGTGCAACAGCGGGAGGGCCATATGTTAAATCTTATTCAGTTGTAAAAGGGGTCGACCAGATTGTCCCTGTTGATGTATACATACCAGGATGCCCGCCGAACCCGGCAGCATTGATTTATGGAATTAATAAGCTAAAGGAAAAAATCCGTTATGAGGCTAAGACTGGGAAGAAGGTGATCTAACCTATGAGCGGAGAAAAGGATCTTGAACAGCTGAAAAAGAAGCAGCAGCTAAAGCGAAGGCTGCAGCTCTGGCTAAAATGAAGGCGAAAGAGCAGGGTGAAGCGAAGGAAGAAACACCTGCAGAAGACATGGATCTGGCTAAGCAAAAAGCCGCCGCAGCTGCGAAGGCAAAGGCTGCTGCCCTAGCAAAGATGAAAGCGAAAGAACAGGGGGAAGCGAAAGAAGAATCCCCAGCAGAAGACATGGATCTGGCCAAGCAAAAAGCTGCTGCCGCTGCGAAGGCAAAGGCCGAAGCACTGGCTAAAATGAAGGCGAAAGAGCAGGGGAAGCGAAAGAAGAAACCCCAACAGAAGACATGGATCTGGCCAAGCAAAAAGCCGCCGCAGCTGCGAAGGCAAAGGCTGCAGCACTGGCTAAAATGAAGGCGAAAGAGCAGGGCGAAGCGAAGGAAGAATCCCCAGCAGAAGACATGGATCTGGCCAAGCAAAAAGCCGCTGCCGCTGCGAAGGCGAAGGCTGCAGCACTGGCTAAAGTGAAGGCGAAAGAGCAGGGTGAAGCGAAGGAAGAATCCCCAGCAGAAGATATGGACATTGCCAAGCAAAAAGCCGCCGCCGCCGCAAAAGCAAAGGCCGCCGCAGCAGCTAAGGCGAAAGCCGCTGCTCAAGCAAAACAAGCTGGCGGGGATGACGAGAAAGCAAAGGCTATTGCAGCCGCAAAGGCGAAAGCCGCCGCTGCAGCAAAAGCAAAATTAGCTGCGGCAGGCAAAGCTGGCGGATCAGCTGATGATGAAAAGGCCAAGGCAATCGCAGCCGCAAAGGCAAAGGCCGCCGCCGCAGCTGCCGCAAAGGCAAAAGCTGCCGGAAGCAAGGCAGACACTGAACCGGCTGCAGAAAAAGCGCCATCCGTTAATCAGCCTTATCTTGATAAATATGTAAAGGTAATTGAAGAGAATCTTGGTGCTGACGTTCTTGAAGAGTACTATATTAATGATCTTTCCAAGGATGTGCCTACTTTAGTGGCCAAGGCTGAATCATATTTTAAATTGGCAGAATTCCTGAAATATAATGAACAACTTGGTTTTGATTACCTATCAGAGCTTCATGGCACTGATTTTGAGACGCATATGGAAGTGTATGCTCATTTATACTCATACAAAAAGCGCCAATCTGTAGCCCTTAAGGTTAAAATTGACCGCGATAAGCCGGAAATTGATTCTCTGCAGCCGTTATGGGCTGGAGCGGATTGGCCGGAATGTGAAACGTATGATTTGCTGGGCATTCAGTTCAAGGGCCACCCTAATTTATATCGGATTATGCTTGGGGAAGACTGGATTGGGCATCCGCTGCGCAAAGACTATGAACCGTACGATGTGGAGGTGTAACCAATGCTGCGAACCGAAGAAATGCTTTTGAATGTTGGACCTCAGCATCCAAGTACGCACGGTGTTTTCCGCCTTGTTCTGAAAATTGACGGTGAGATCATCAAAGAGGCGAAACCGGTCATCGGCTATCTGCACCGCGGAACGGAGAAATTGGCTGAAAACCTGCAGTATACGCAAATTATTCCTTATACAGACAGAATGGATTATCTTGCCGCCATGACGAATAACTATATCCTTGTGCATGCCGTTGAAACGATGATGGATCTTAAAATTCCGGATCGGGCCGAATATCTTCGGATAATTACCATGGAACTTGGCCGGATTGCCAGCCATCTCGTATGGTGGGGTACCTATTTGCTGGATATTGGAGCGACAAGCCCATTCCTGTATGCATTCAGAGAACGTGAAATGATCATCAATATGCTGAATGAAATATCCGGGGGCCGCTTAACGTTTAACTATATGCGTGTCGGCGGTGTAAAATGGGATGCTCCTGAAGGCTGGATTGAAAAAGTAAGAGAGTTTGTTCCCTATATGCGTGAACAGCTGAAAGGCTATCATCAGCTTGTAACAGGAAATGAAATTTTCATGAACCGTGTCAAAGGGGTAGGAAAGTATACGAAAGAGGATGCTTTAAACTACTCCCTGAGCGGTGCAAATCTTCGCTGCACAGGCGTGAAATGGGATCTCAGGAAAGATGAGCCGTATTCAATCTATGACCGCTTCGATTTCGATGTTGCCGTTCAGGACGGCGGGGATGCGTGGGCCAGGTATCATGTGCGCATGAAGGAAATTGAAGAATCATTAAAAATCCTTGAACAGGCAGTGGAACAATTCCCTTCAGAAGGCGAAATACTGGCAAAAGTTCCGAAAATCATCAAAGCGCCAAAAGGGGAAGCGTTTGTAAGAATCGAATCTCCGCGGGGGAAATCGGCTGCTATATCGCGAGTGATGGAAAGAAGGAGCCATATCGCTTAAAATTCCGAAGGCCATCATTCTATAATCTTCAAATTCTCCCTAAACTGCTTGAAGGCGAAAACATTGCGAACTTGATTGCTATTTTAGGGGCAATTGATATTGTCCTTGGGGAGGTGGACGGTTAATGGTAGAAGAACTTCTTTATTCCGAAGCAGGTCTGCTGAATTTCGGTATTTTCTTCTTGCTTGCCACCGTTTTGCTATTAGTCGTTTTGGGGTTTGTTACTTATGCCATCCTGGCAGAACGTAAAGTCATGGGGTTTATGCAGCTGCGCCATGGCCCGAATCAGGTCGGAGGACGCTGGGGGCTTCTTCAGACCGTTTCTGATGTATTAAAGCTTTTATTAAAAGAAGACACCATTCCTAAACTTGCAGACAGGCCGCTGTTCATTCTTGCACCGGTCATTGCGTTTGCACCGGCATTTATGGTGCTGGCAACGATTCCTTTTACAGATAAACTTCAGTTTGCTGATATTGGAGTTGGACTGCTGTATTACATAGCCATTTCCGGACTGACAACAGTCGGTATTGTCACCGGAGCTTGGGCTTCCAATAATAAATATGCCCTGCTTGGGGGATGCGTGCTGCGGCCCAGATGATTTCTTATGAGATCCCGCTCGTTATGTCTGTATTAGGCATTATCCTTTTAACAGGCAGCTTAAACCTCAATGAGATCGTGGAAGCGCAAAAGAATGGCTGGTTCATCATTTGGCAGCCAATTGCTTTCATCGTATTCCTGATTGCTTCGACAGCTGAGCTGAACCGTGTTCCATTTGACTTGCCTGAAGCTGAATCAGAGCTGGTCGCAGGTTTCCATGTTGAATATTCCGGCTTCCGCTGGGCGTTCTTCATGCTTGCGGAATATGTATATTTCTTTGCAATGGCTTCGTTGACAACCGTATTATTCCTTGGCGGGTGGCTGCCGCTTCCATTCCTGGAATTCATTCCGGGTGCCGTTTGGTTTGCACTTAAATTCACGGCTGTAATCTTTATCTTGGTTTGGTTTCGTGTCACATTCCCGCGCCTTCGTGCAGACCAGCTCATGGAATTTGGCTGGAAGGTTCTGCTGCCCGTAGCGCTTGCGAATATCTTCTTAACAGCTTTGCTGAAAGAATGGCTGAATATATTTTAATTGAAGACCGGCCTCATAAAGTTTCGTGAACTGTCTAGCTCCACAAGGAACGATTCGACAGCATCTTCATCGCAGGACTAAAAAGCGTTAGCTTTTAGGAGCGCCTACCCCCTCGAGGTCACAAGCTTGTCTAGTTGCGGCTCCTAGGGACGAAAGACTAGCCAATCCCTTTCAGAAGGAAAGAACACCTTCTGAAAGGGCTCGTCTTGTGCTTGTCGGGGGTGGGCAAGGCGCTTCCGCATTTCTAAAATTGTCCAGCTCCAGGCGCCATCGGCTCTCGGGTCTAAGCCAATCCGTCCAAAAGGTAAAAAAACAACCTTTTAGCCGGCTCGTCTTATGCTTGTCGCCGATAAGCGGGCGCCTTATGCATTTCTTAACAAGGGGTGAAAAAACATGCTTGGTTTAGCGAAAGGATTATCGTATACCCTAAAAAACCTGACACGCAAAAAGGTAACCTATGACTATCCGAATGAACCGCTTCCGCTTCCGGACAGGTTCAGGGGAATTCAAAAGTTTTATCCTGAAAAGTGCATCGTGTGCAATCAGTGTGCAAATATTTGTCCAACCGATTGTATCCAGCTGACAGGCAAAAAGCATCCGGACCCTGCCAAAAAGGGAAAAATCATTGATACCTATGACATCAATTTCGAAATTTGCATCCTTTGCGACTTGTGCACAGAAGTCTGCCCAACCGAAGCGATTATCATGACCAATAATTTTGAACTGGCGGAATATAGCCGGGATGAGCTGTTTAAAAATCTTGAATGGCTTGATGAAAATGATGAAAATATACGGAAGGTGAATAAAGCATGACGTTTTCAGGTGAGTTTTTAGCGTTTATGTCTCTAGCTTTAGTTGCGGTCATCGGCGGCGTGCTTTTATTAAACCTTACCAAAGTCGTGCATATGGTTGTCGCTCTGGTATTTACATTTGTAAGCATTGCCGGAATTTATGTGCTGCTTTCAGCTGAATTCCTGGCTGCCGTTCAGATCTTAATTTACTCCGGTGCCATTACCATCATCATGCTGTTCGGAATCATGCTGACACGCCATAACGATACAAGCGAGCCGAAAACAGGACGCTTTCGAAAGCTGTTATTATTCCTGGGTGTGCTTGGCTTTGCTTTCGCGGTGTACATCGGGATTTATAACCTCGATTTGCCGTCAGCACCGAATGACCTTCATGTCAATAATACAGAGCAAATCGGAATTGAGCTTTACTCAAAATTCATAATTCCATTTGAAGTAACATCTGTCCTATTATTGGTCGCTTTAATTGGTTCAATTGTTTTGGCTAAGAGAGATGATGAAAAGGAGGCGGAAAAGGAATGAGTACAGTTCCCGTTCAAGCCTACCTGGCATTGGCTTTAATTCTTTTCTGCATCGGGCTGTATGGTGCCTTGACAAAGCGCAATACCGTGATTGTCCTGATTTCAATCGAACTGATGCTGAATGCGGTCAATATCAATCTGGTGGCATTCAGCAAATACGGCATTATGCCATCCATAACAGGCCAGATATTTGCTTTGTTTACAATCACTGTTGCAGCAGCAGAAGCAGCAGTTGGCCTGGCGATATTAATTGCTCTGTACCGTAATAAAAAGAGTGTTAATATTGATGAAATGGATGCTATGAAGCACTAAAGAGACTGTGGAAATGCAGCCGGACTGGCTGAGAATAGAGAGTAGTGAAGGCTGCCATATATGGCGCCGCCTTTATGGACCTGAAAAAAGGTCCCAATCTGACACGCCAAGCATTAGGGTGTGTTCAAAAAGGGGATTGTGATAATGATGGAGAATGCATGGATCATACCGCTTTTCCCGCTTTTATCGTTTTTGTTCCTTATTTTATTCGGCAAACGGCTAAAAGAAGCGAGTGCTTATATAGGAATTCTGTTTACCCTGGCATCGCTTGTCTATTCAATATTGGTGCTATTTGACCGGTTTTCGGCACCAACTTTTAAAGCAGAAGGCGTTTGGCTGACTATAGGGGATGTTCAGTTAACAGCGGGTTTTGAAGTTAATCAGTTAAATGCATTGATGCTGGTAATTGTATCACTTGTCAGTTTCCTGGTACATACGTATTCGAAAGGGTATATGCAGGGTGATGACCGCTTCCCTGTTTTCTATGCTTATTTAGGGTTATTTACATTTGCCATGCTGGGCCTTGTCATCTCGCCTAATCTGCTTCAGACGTACTTCTTCTGGGAACTTGTCGGACTTGGTTCCTTCCTGCTGATCGGATTCTATTTTTACAAAGAGGAAGCAAAGGCTGCGGCTAAAAAAGCATTTATCATGACCCGTATTGGGGACGTCGGCCTTTTGATCGGAATGATTCTATTATTCTGGCAGGCTGGCAGCTTTGAGTATGATGAAATTTTTGCAGCTGTTGAAGCTGGTGCCATTTCTGGCACAATGATTACGTTAACAGCCATTCTTATCTTTGTAGGGGCTGTCGGTAAATCGGGCCAATTCCCGCTGCATACCTGGCTTCCGGACGCAATGGAAGGACCGACGCCGGTCTCCGCATTAATCCATGCTGCGACAATGGTAGCGGCAGGTGTGTATTTAGTGGCAGCGCTGTTCCCGCTGTTTACAGCAAGTGAAACAGCACTGATGACTGTTGCTGTAATTGGGGCATTCACAGCCATTTTTGCGGCAAGCATCGGCCTGGTCCAAAAGGATATAAAGCGGGTGCTCGCTTATTCAACCGTCAGCCAGCTTGGCTATATGATGCTGGCGCTCGGTTCTGCCGGATATGTAGCCGGTGTATTCCATTTAATGACACATGCCTTTTTCAAGGCCTTGCTGTTTCTTGCAGCCGGAAGTGTCATCCACGCGGTTCATACACAGAATATTGAACATATGGGCGGATTATGGAAAAAGCTGCGCGTGACTGGCCCTCTATTCCTGATTGGGACACTGGCGATCAGCGGGGTTCCATTATTTTCAGGGTTCTTCAGTAAAGATGAGATTTTAATTGCTGCCTGGGCGCATGGGAATACAGTACTGTTCTGGCTAGCGGTGATTGCTGCGTTCTTTACGGCATTTTATATGTTCCGTCTGTTTTTTATGGTTTTCGCTGGTGAAGCAAGAATCGATATGAAAAATGTTCACGAGTCGCCTAGTGTAATGACGCTGCCAATGGTGGTCCTAGGAGTGCTGGCTGTAGTGGCTGGATATGTGAATACGCCATGGTTTGGTACGTTTCTTGGTGATTGGCTCGTGGAAGATAACCATGCTCTGGGCCATGGCCATATTGAGGGACCTGCATGGATAATGATTGTCGCCACTGCTGTATCCCTGCTTGGAATTTTCCTTGCCTGGCTAATGTACGGCAAACGTTCGCTTGCCCGTGACTGGCTTACAAGCAGAATGCCGCTTTCATACAACGTTCTGTACAATAAATACTATATTGATGAACTCTATTCGCTGACAGTGGTGAATGGTGCGAAATTCATTAGCTCATTTCTGCGATTCCTGGAAGTGTTCCTGGTTGAGGGACTCGTGAAGAGCGTTACTGGAATCACGTCTGCACTCGGAAGACTGGGTTCTAAATTTCAAAATGGCCAGATTCAGACATACGGAACAGCAGCGTTTGTCGGGCTTGCTATTTTAGTTGTCATCTATGCGTTTACGGGGGTACTTAAAATGAACTTAGCGTATTTTCTATCCATTTTAGTTTTCTCCCCGCTCCTTGGTATTTTAGTATTATCATTCCTGCCGAAAACACAGGAAACATTGATCAAGACCGTAGGAGTTTTGGCTACCATTCCGGCACTGATATTGGCGCTGATAGCCTATTTTCAATACCGGGCAGGTGCAAGTCTGGAACAGCTGAATGAAAAAGTCAGCTGGATTCAGTTTGGAGATTCCGGCCAGCTGGGCAACCTTTTTTCCATTGATTATGAACTGGGGCTGGATGGATTTTCATTAATCATGGTTGTGCTCACTGCTGTGCTTTCTACACTGGCAGCTATTGCTTCTATTCATATTAAAAAAGAATGGAAGGGCTACTTCATGCTGTTCCTGCTGCTTGAAGTCGGCATGCTTGGTGTATTTGCGGCTGAAAACCTGATTCTTTTCTTTATTTTCTTTGAAATCACCTTGATTCCGACCTTCTTCCTGATCGGGAAATGGGGTTACTTTGAAAAGGAAAATGCCGCTTACAGCTTCCTGATCTATAACGGTCTCGGATCTGCTGTGCTGCTGATTGTCATTATGGTGCTGTTTGCCCGTACTGGCACAGCTAATATTGATGCTTTGATGGCCGCAATGAACGCGGATAATCCGCAGCTAGTTGCGCCAATCTCTGAAAATATGAAAATGGGCATGCTGATTGCGCTTTTAATTGCGTTTGGAGTGAAGCTTCCTATATTCCCGCTGCACAGCTGGATGGTAAGGGTGCACGTACAAGCTCCGCCATCAATCGTCATGCTGCATGCCGGAGTGCTTTTGAAAATTGGTGCCTTCGGTTTAATCCGCTTTGGTATGGGAATATTTCCTGAGCAATTCCAAAGTATTGCTGTATGGCTGGCTGTACTCGGAGTCGTGAATTTACTGTATGGAGCATTTCTGGCATTTGTTCAGACCGATTTTAAAATGGTGCTTGCCTACTCCTCTATTTCCCACATGGGAATCGTTTTAATCGGGTTAGGCGCATTAAATGAGGCAGGAATCCAGGGGGCGATTTTCCAGGTTGTTTCCCACGGTTTAATCGCAGCACTTTTATTCTTCCTTGTCGGTGTTTTTTATGAACGCGTTCAAACATCCAATATTCAAAATCTCGGCGGTTTGGCAAAAGGGATGCCGATTACAGCAGGCTTCCTGCTTGCAGGGGCTATGGCCTCACTTGGCCTGCCTGGCATGTCAGGGTTTGTAAGTGAATTTATGGCCTTCCTTGGCCTGTTTAAAGAAATGCCGATTCTTGCCGCAGTCGGTGCGATCGGAATCATTATGACAGCTGTTTACCTGCTTCGAGCGGTACTGGGCATCACATACGGCAAAGCGCTTAGAGATTTTGCCGGCGTAACGGATATGAAGAAGTTTGAGTTTGTGCCTGTCCTGGTCTTAGTCGGCTTAATTGTCCTGATTGGTGTTTATCCGAGTGTACTGAGCGAACCGCTGACATCAACACTTGAAACGATCATGCTGGGGATAGGAGGGTGATGAAGGATGGATCTCGAAACATTATTATCATATGAATGGGGCATTATGACGCCGGAGTTCATCATCCTTGGTGTTGCGACCGCTCTTTCACTAATGGATTTGTTTATGCCGAAATCACAAAGCCGTAAAATTCTCGGCTGGGTCGGCTTTGCCGGAATTCTGGCAGCACTTGTTTCTTTACTTGGCCTTATCGGACACGGCCCGGAATCCATTTTGCTTGATACATTCAGGCTTGATTCATTTGCAAAAGCTTTTAAGCTGCTGCTTTTGATCGGATCGGCAATGGTACTGCTGATTGCCATTGGCTATGAGCCAAATGAAGGATTGGAAGAGTTCAGGGGGAATTTTTCTATTTATTCATGGCTGCATTGCTTGGAGCGATGATCATGTCTTCAAGCGGAGACTTAATCACCCTGTTTGTGGGACTTGAGCTTCTTTCCATCTCGTCTTATATTCTGGCAGGCATGAGAAAAAGAAATCTGCATTCAAATGAATCTGCCATGAAATATGTGATAAATGGCAGTATCGCCACAGCAATCACTTTGTTTGGAATGAGTTATGTATACGGTTTAACTGGAACTACGAACTTAAAGGAAATGGCAGGATTTTTGACATCCGTCTATAACGAGCAGCATATTTACCTGCTTGGCCTTGCGTTCTTTATGATTGTGGTGGGGCTATCCTTCAAGTTGGCAGCAGCACCGTTCCATATGTGGGCGCCTGATGTGTACCAGGGCGCACCAACACCTGTAACAGCTTTTTTAAGTGTAGTTTCTAAAACAGCCGGGTTCATCATTATAATCCGCATCCTGTTCTCAATCTTTTCAAATGCACCATCCGGTGAGGCTCAGGGGCTGCCGATGATTCTTGCTCTCCAGGATTACATAGCCTTCCTGGCCGGCGCCACGATGATCATTGGGAACCTGATTGCGTTAAGACAGCGGAATATCAAGCGTTTGTTTGCCTATTCCAGTATCGCACAGGCTGGTTATCTGCTGGTCGTCATTGCGAGCATGTCATTGTTCATGTTTGATACACTCTGGTTTTATCTGGGAGCCTACTTATTCATGAACTTGGGTGCTTTTGCGATCATCCAGCATGTAACACATAAATCGGGCTCTGAAGATATCAGCCAATTTGCCGGCCTATACCGCCGCGCGCCGTTCCTGGCCATTGCCATGGCCATCTTCCTGCTCTCGCTTGCAGGAATTCCCGGAACAGCCGGTTTTATTGGCAAACTGAATATCTTTATGGGTGCATTAGTGCCGAGTGAAGGACATTATGTATTAGTATCGATTATGATTGCGACAACAGTTGTTTCATACTTCTATTACTTCGGCGTAATGGTGCAAATGTTCTTCAGGCCAGCAGGTGATACAGGGAAGGTTAAGATCCCAGCTGCATTAACAGCTGTTATCGGAATTAGCCTGGCAGCAACAATCCTATTTGGAGTTGCACCGAATATCGCATTTGACTTCCTGCAGGGCAATTTCAATCAGTTCACTGATTTCTTTCAGTAAGGTTAAAATCGCTTTATAGGATGGGGATTATAAAAAAGCTTTTACAAAAAGGGGACAAAAGGGGTATTAATAAGAGAGGGGGATTTTTCCCTTCTTTTTGTTTGCCCCTGTTTACACTTCGTGTTTTTTCGACAATTCGATATAATGGACATATAAACTGCGAAAAAGAAAGAAACTTAATTTTCAAAAAATATCCATTCGTGAAACTTACCTGGTAAGATAAACGTCAAATGGTATTGTAGCGCACAAAGCAGGTAAGCGACGTGGCAAATTGTTAAGGGAGGGAAGAAGATGGTATCAGGATTTGGGCAACAGGCACTTATCAGCATTATGTCTCATCTGGTGTTTATTGCGCTGGCCTGGTGGGCACTTCAGGCACTGCGGTTCGAAACGCTATTGCGGGCGAATCATGTTTTTCAGGCAAGGGTACTGTATGTTCTGCTTTCCATTGTGATTGGATCAGCCGTAAGCAATTTCTTTCTCGATTATCTTCTATGGTCCCAGCAGCTGCCGCTTATTCTGCAGAACATCACCTTTCTTTAGGAGATGCATTTGATGGCCATATTTTTTATAAATATAGGTCTTCATACATGTTTTCATTTTGATAATTATTGAGTAAAATCTTTTTGTTGCTTGTTTTCCTGCATACATACTAGTTTGTGAAATGGTTTTCAAAGTATGCAAAAAAGGGCAGGAATAGCATCGGAGTTAACAGTGATTTTGCTGCCTTTTCAGTTTGTCAAAAAGTGACGACAATTCCCAAGTATGCTCTCTCTATCCTTGGTAACAATGGTACTAAGGGGAGGAGTTTAGAGATGAAAAAATTATTCATGACATTATCCATTATTGCCATTATTGGTTTCATGATGATAAACATTGGGAATAAGACGACTGTAGCCAAAGGGGAGCTTGACCTGTTAACGATGGCCTCGGTTTTACAGGGCGAGAATATTTTAATCAAGAATTGGACTTTGCATGCGAGAGAAAAAATGGAAAACCTTCAAACCCTTCAGGAAGTGAAAGCATTCACCGATGAATTGCAGTCGAAATATCCTGATTGGGAATGGAGCTTTCAAAGATCAGAAAAGGCTTGGGAAGCAGAAGCTATTATTATGAAAACAGATACTCAGTCAGAAGCAGTAAAAGTTTTATCGACCCCCACAAAAGGTCAAGTTCAGACGTATGTGATTTATGAGGCCAAAGGTCAGGGGTGGAAGAAAGAACAAAGCGAACTGGCTGCAGAACTGAAAAGTAAGATTTCTGACATTTTTCGAGGAAATGCCACAATTTTCTCTTGTATCCAGGGTGAATTCAATGATAAGATGAATAAGTCTTTGCCTGATACTGCAGCTCAATTGCTGGCAGCTTTTAATGCAACAGAAATAGAAGCACTAAAAGAAGACCAATTTATTTCAGCATCAGCAAATTCACCGCTCTTTGGTGAATCCATTGAGACAAATGGCAATAAAATGAACATGCAGCTTGGATTACGGACACAAGGAATGGGCGCCAAGACAAACATAGTTATTGGCACACCCATCATTACGATTGAATATTAATATAGAGAAATTGGACGCGGAGGGGAATACACTTTGGATAAAATCATCGTCCGCGGCGGAAATAGGTTAAGCGGTACTGTCAAAGTAGAAGGAGCAAAAAACGCTGTCTTACCGGTTATCGCCGCAACACTGTTAGCAAGTGATGGCAAAAGCGTAATTCGTGATGTCCCAACACTCTCCGATGTATATACTATTAATGAAGTATTACGCTATTTAAACGCCGAAGTGGAGTTTGAAAATAATACAGTAACAGTAAATGCATCTCGAGAGTTGAAGGTAGAAGCACCTTTTGAATATGTACGCAAAATGCGTGCTTCAGTTTTAGTCATGGGATCTTTATTAGCAAGAAATGGCCGTGCCCGTGTGGCATTGCCAGGGGGCTGCGCAATTGGTTCCCGCCCGATCGATCAGCATTTAAAAGGCTTTGAAGCGATGGGTGCGAAAGTAAAGGTTGGTAATGGCTTTATTGAAGCGGAAGCACCAGAAGGCCGCTTGCATGGAGCAAAAATATATCTCGATTTCCCTAGTGTTGGTGCTACGGAAAACATTATGATGGCTGCAACATTAGCCAAAGGCACAACGATTTTGGAAAACGTAGCAAAGGAACCGGAAATTGTTGACTTAGCTAACTTCCTGAATAAAATGGGTGCCAAGGTTAAAGGGGCAGGAACTGGCACGATCCGCATTGAAGGCGTGGACGTACTGTTTGGTGCAGAGCACAACATCATTCCTGACCGCATTGAAGCAGGTACATTCATGGTAGCAGCTGCCATAACAGGCGGAGACGTTCTTGTAAAGGGTGCTGTTCCTGAGCATTCCGCTTCTTTGATCGCCAAGATGGAAGAAATGGGTGTTACCTTCATCGAAGAAGCTGAAGGAATTCGTGTACTGGGTCCAGATAAATTAAAGGCAGCTGATATTAAAACAATGCCTCACCCTGGCTTCCCGACAGACATGCAATCACAGATGATGGCCCTATTGCTTCATGCTCAGGGTACAAGTGTGATCACGGAAACTGTATTCGAAAACCGATTCATGCATGTGGAGGAATTCCGCCGCATGAACGCTGATATTAAAATTGAAGGCCGTTCTGTCATTATGAACGGACCAAGCAATCTGCAGGGTGCAGAAGTAGCTGCTACAGATCTTCGTGCAGCCGCTGCGTTGATCCTGACTGGATTGGTGGCAGATGGCGTAACACGCGTAACAGAGCTGAAGCATCTTGACCGCGGATACGTGAATTTCCACGAAAAGCTTGCTGCACTCGGTGCAGATATCGAACGTGTGACAGAAGTGGAAGAAACACCTGTTAATAACAGCATTGTTTCTGACATGAACGCGTAAGTAATGCCAATCAAGGCGGCCACCTGCAAGTCGTCAAAATAGTCGCCTTGCGCGCATTCCAAACTGAAACCGCAGAATCGAGCTGTCAGAGGACTGACAAATCGATTCTGCGGTTTTTAATTTCTGATATTAATAACATTTGAACGTTGATTACTGCTCCAGCCCTCTCCGAGAGGCTCGACTTGTGCTTGTCGGGGGTGAGCACCTAAGGGAAGCTTCCTTGGGTGTTCTTCGCACGGAACAAGCGGCTTGTTCCGAAGGCGCTTGCGCTTTTCTTATTGGCCGACTAGTAAGAAGTATTCATGGATAATTTTGAATATTTATACTAATATAATAGAAAAAGATGGGATATAGTGAACAGCTAATGAAGATATCATGAAAAAATTCCTAAAGGTTTCATTGAAGGTGAAAATTCTGGGATTGGTCCTCATGCTGATTATATTTATCATCACTTCTTTATCAGGTCTATTTATTTATATGAAGCAGGCTGATGATGTGGTAAAGGCGAGGGAAATTTCCTTGGAAACGGCCAAGACCCTGTCTTATATGCCTGCCCTGCAAGATTTTTTCGGCATGGCGGCGAATATGAAAATATCAATATATTGATGGACCAGATTAAATATCAATCCAAGCCCATGACTGTATTTTTTCAGGGCCGTGATGGGAGGATGATTGCTTCAACAGATGAACAGGGTTTATATAAAATGCTGAATAATGACAATGCAGATAAAGCGCTTACTTATGGGAGCTATTACGTACTCCAAACAACGGAAAACGGCAGAAAGGTGCTTAAAGCGATTGCCCCAGTTATGGTGGATTATGGGCCATATAAAAAAGTGGAGGGTACAGTCGTTGTTTTATATGAAATGGATGCGATATATATTTCTATTTGGGATGACATCGCAAAGATTCTAAAGGCCTCCGTATTGATCTTAATCATTGGGATTTTTGGAAGCTTCCTATTGGCCAACAGCATTCGCAAAGATACTCTCAATCTGGAACCATATGAAATTGCCGCTTTGTTCAGAGAAAGAAATGCAATCCTGCAATCGGTGCGAGAGGGAATCATTGCTGTGGATGCACAAGGAGTTATCACCATGATGAACTCGTCTGCACAGCATATGCTGGATATTGAGGCACAGGCAGAAGGTCGGCCCTTAACTGAAGTAATTGGCTCCTCAGAAATGTTAAAGATCCTTTCAAACAATGAAAAACAAATGAATGTTGAAATACAATACAAAGATAAAATTATGATCGTCAGCACTGAGCCAATTATTGAAGAAGAACAAAAGAAAGGGATGGTCGGAAGCTTTCGTGATCGGACAGAGATTAAGCATATGATTGATGCCCTATCCGAGGTTAGGCAGTATTCCGATGACCTGAGAGCTCAAGCTCATGAATTCACCAATAAGCTGTATGCCATTCTCGGCCTTCTTCAGCTGAATAAGAAAAGGGAAGCGATTGAGTTTATTAAAAATGAGGCACATATCCATTCAATAGAGGAAGATTTATTACTATCGAAAATACAGGATGAAAAAGTCCAGGCTATCCTATTAGGGAAAATGGCGCAGGCATCGGAAAAGAAGATAAATTTTGTTATTGACCCAGAAAGCTCGCTGGAATCCCTACCGGAAAAATTCAAGCTATCTTCCCTGATCATTATTTTGGGAAATCTCATTAATAATGCATTTGATGCCGTTGCAGAAAAAGAAGAAAAGATGGTTCATTTCTTTGTGACAGATATCGGAAATGACGTAATTTTTGAAATCAATGACAATGGCAAGGGAATTAAGGATGAGGATAAGCCGTTTATTTTTCAAACCGGTTTTTCTTCTAAGGGAAAACATAGAGGATATGGACTTGGGAATGTAAACGATGAAGCACGATCATTAGGCGGAATGATTGAATTTGACAGTAATGAAGAAAATGGTACGGTGTTCACTGTCTACTTGCCAAAATGATTATCTCTTATAAAGGGGAATTTGAGTGGGGTAATCAATGTTGTAATTGCTGAGGATGATTTCCGAATTGCGCAAATCCATGAAGAATTTTTATCAAGGGTTAAGGGCATGAAGTTAGTCGGGAAGGCCTTAAATGCTAGGGAAACCATGAATTTATTGAACGTCCATCAAGTGGATTTGCTGCTGCTGGACATATATATGCCGGATAGATTGGGAACAGACCTGCTGCTGGAAATCCGTGAAAAGTTCCCCACACTGGATGTTATTTTGATATCAGCCGCCAGAGAAAAAGAATATTTGCAAAAAGCCTTGAAATTTGGCGTCCATAACTATTTGATTAAGCCGGTAACAATGGAGACCTTTGTCGGAACAGTTGAGAAATATAGGAAAGATAAGCAGATCCTGGACTCAATAGCGGAAGTGAATCAGGATGCCATTGACCGGTTATTTGGAAGCCGCAAGGTGAAAGAGGATAAACTTGATTTGCCAGCAGGAATTGACTACCTTACCTTAAACAAAGTAAGCCAAATACTAAAGAAAGAGACGAAAGGCATGTCCGCTGACAAGGTTGGCGAAAAAATGGGCGCATCCAGGACTACGGCCAGAAGGTATCTTGAATATTTGGTAAGTGCCAATAAAGCGTATGTGGAGCAGGAGTATGGGATTGTAGGACGGCCGGAACGAAATTATTACATAAAAGAAGGATGAGGAAAGGTCCGAGTGATCAGGGCTTTTTCTTTTTTTATAAAAATGTGAACCAATGAACATATGAACATAATGAACAAAATGCATATAAAGGTTTATATGGACATTTTTTTGAAAACGTTTACACTATGGTGTTTAGAATTTATTATAAATTCAGAATAAATAACTTATAAGGAGTGGATACCATGAAAAAACTTGGAATATTAATATTATCTGTAGTATTGCTTTCGGCATGTTCATCAGGTAAAGCATCTAACAGTGCAGATTACCCTTCTAAGAACATTGAAATTGTAGCCCCTGCATCTCCGGGTGGAGGATGGGATTTGACTGCCCGATCCGTACAGAAAATCTTAAAAGATAACAAACTAGTCAAGAGTAATGTAAATGTCATTAATAAGCCGGGAGGCGGCGGTGAGGTGGGCTGGAACTATCTGCACAGCAAAGACTCTCATAACCTTGCAGTAAATTCGAGTTTGCTCCTGACGAATAATTTACTGGGACAAAGTAAGCTGACGCACAAAGAATTTACTCCGTTAGCAACTCTGGCCACTGAATGGCAGGCAATTGCCGTATCGGTTGATTCTCCATATAAATCCATCAATGACTTAATGGACCAGATCAAGAAGGATCCAAAGTCCATTAAAATCGGAGTTGGCCCTGGATTAGGAAATGATGACCATCTGGCATTTGTACAGGTTGCAGACATGAAAGGGATCACACCAGCAGATTTGAATTTCCTTGTTTATGATGGTGGCGGGGGAGATGTGGTTACCGCTTTGATGGGGAACCATGTGGATGCTGTAACCACATCGTTATCAGAGGTTAAGGATCAGCACTTGGCTGGAAAGCTTAGAATCTTGACTGTATCCTCTGATAAGACATTGGAAGAGCTCGAAGATGTGCCTACACTTCAGGAAGAAGGAATAGATATGGTCTTTCCTCACTGGAGAGGTATTATGGGCCCGCCTGACATGACTGAAGAAGAAATCAAATATTGGGATGAGAAGTTAACGGAAATGGTTAAAACGGATGAATGGAAGAAGCTGCTTGAGAATAATGACTGGGATGACTTCTATCAAAATAGTGAAGAAACCAAAGCGTTTTTTGATGAACAGGAGAAGTTATACAAAGATCTGATCAATGATTCTGGATTGGTTAAGTAAGGGAGCGATGGGATGAAAGCCGTAAAAATAGGAATGCCTTTGTTAATGATCATCATTGCCGGTTTCTTTTTAATCAGCTCATTCGCCATTCCAAAGGCAAATCTCGGAAACCCAAACGGGCCTTTATACTTTCCGATAGGATTAAGTATTTTCATGCTGGTGCTTAGCGTCATCTATCTCTTTAACGAATTAAAAACCCTGCATGAACATAATGGGAAAATCCAGGGGCTTTTTGAGGGGAGAACATTGAAATTAATAGCAGTGACCATCGCCCTGGGAGTGATTTACGCTTTTATTTTCGAACCTTTTGGATTTCTGGCTTCTACCATTATTTTCCTGGGATGTCTGCTCTTCTATGTGAATGGATGGAAGAAGTGGAAGGCTAATATCATTGTCACGGTTTCATTTTCGTTCATAACCTGGTACGGCTTTAGTGAATTATTGGGTGTGAGTTTACCATAAATATGGAGGTGAGAAGTTAGCATGGATGCTTTCTTGCAAGGGTTCCAGATCGTTTTACAGCCAATGAATATCTTTTGGGTTGTAATTGGCGGGTTTTTAGGCACGATTGTCGGCATGCTCCCAGGCCTGGGGCCAGCTACAGCTGTTGCGGTGTTAATACCCATTACCTTTGGGATGGACCCGACAAGTGCGATCATTTTAATGGCTGCCATTTATTATGGTGCCATGTATGGCGGCTCAAGAAGTTCGATTCTCCTCAATACACCGGGGGATGGATCTGCCATCGCGGCCACCTTTGACGGATATCCGATGGCTCAAAAGGGACAGGCAGGAGAGGCAATGGCCATTTCCGCAGTGGCTTCCTTTATCGGCGGTGTATTGGCGGTCTTTGGTTTTATCTTTTTGGCAAAGCCGCTGGCAAACTTCGCTTTAAAATTTGGCCCATCAGAATATTTCCTATTAATGCTTTTAACATTATCGGCCATTGTATCACTTTCTATCGGTAAAATGGTGAAAGGCTTCATCGCGATGGCGCTGGGTCTTCTGATCAGTACCATTGGAATTGACCCCCAGACGGGGGTGCACCGTTTTACAATGGATATTCCCCATTTAAGTGAAGGTATTGAATTCCTCATTGTTATTATCGGTGTTTATGCAGTAGGAGAAGTTTTTTATAACTTTTTAACTATTGATAAAGTAAAAAAAGAAAAGAAAAAGGTTGGCAGAATCTGGTTTACCAAGGAACAATGGAAAAGGTCGAAGTGGCCGATACTTCGCAGTGCTCCATTAGGATTTATCGTTGGTGTCCTCCCTGGGGCGGGAGGATCGATTGCTTCCATGATGAGTTATTCTTCTGAGAAGCAGCTATCAAAGAAGCCTGAGGAGTTCGGTGAAGGTGCTGTTGAGGGACTTGCAGCTCCGGAATCATCCAATAATGCTGCTTCTGTTGGGGCAATGATTCCGCTTTTGACCATGGGAATTCCAGGTTCAGGCACGACAGCGGTCATGCTGGGAGCTCTTATTATGCTGGGAGTGAGACCTGGCCCCTTGCTTTTTGAAAATGATCCTGGAATGGTATGGGCCCTGATCAACAGCATGTTTATTGGAAATATCGCATTAGTCATCATCAATATTCTCCTTGTCGGCTTATTGGTGAAAATCCTGGATACACCAGCTAAGGTTCTATATCCGCTTATCATCATGCTGGCGTTTATAGGCACATACACACTCAGCTATAGCACCGTTGATTATTTCCTGCTGCTTCTTTTTGGCGTAATTGGGCTTTTTATGAAAATAATGGACTTCCCAATTGCCCCTCTGGTGCTGGCAATTATTGTGGGCGGGGATATGGAGCAGAATTTCCGGATGGCCCTGACTTCATCTAACGGCAGCTTAAGTATATTCTTTTCTTCCGGAATATCGATTACACTGATTGTGCTGACTGTACTTTCTTTGTTCTATCCAATTGTGATCAATAAGTTCAAGAAGAAAAGCAGAAATGATGATAAAGATGCTATCTCTGCTTAATATGGATCCAGGAAAGTCCACCAGAATAATGGTGGATTTTCCTGTTTACGCAGAAGGAGAAACATTATGAAAAAGAAACTTCTAATGATTATAGCAATCGCGCTGTATCTTTTCTTTTTTATCCTCCCGATGCAATGGAATATAAAAGTACAGTCGCTCGTCGCGCTTGTGATCATCCAGCTATTATGGGTGGGAAACGTATTTCCCCTGGCCTACAGCTCACTACTAGTCATGCTGATGTTTTCCTTTCATTTTTTTACTTATGAAGAGGTGCTGGCATATATTAGTTCTGATGTTGTCTGGCTGCTGGTTTCTACATTTATCATCTCAAGAGCCTTTATCGATACTGGATTAGCCGCCAGGCTTTCCCTGGTGATTTTGAAATGGTCGCGCGGTGCAGGCAAGGTGCTTGTCTTCATCTCATTTTTCCTTGTCTTTATTTTATCGGTCCTTGTACCGTCCAATGTCGGGAAAGCAAGTCTTATTTCCTCCGTATTTGATAGTCTGATCAGAAGCTTAAAGTCAATGGACGAATCAAGCAATCTGGCGAAATCCTTGTTCATCGGCATCACCTATCTGATCCCGATTACTGGTGCTTTTGTTGCTACAGGAGCAAGTTCAACGATCTATGCTTACAGTCTTTTGTCCGATAGTGGCCATCATATTGATTATCTGCAATGGACTCTTACTTTTGGAGTGCCAATCGCTATTTTTGCCGTGCTGCTCGGTCTGGCATTCATCATCATGTTTCCGCCGGAGAAAATGAACAAAGAGCATTTGCTGTGTCTGATTGAATCCAAAATCAGTGAATTGGGAAACATCAGTGCAAGAGAAAAGAAAATGCTTGTGATTATGGGCGTTACACTTACTCTTTGGATCACGCAGACCATACATGGATACTCAATTCCCCTCATTGGACTTTTGGGCGCCTGTCTGACCATATTCCCGGGAATCGGAATCTGGGAATGGGAGCGGGCAAGAAAATCGATTAATTGGGATATCGTTCTGTTTTTTGCTTCCACGCTCATGGTCTCAGGGATGCTGTTAAGTACAGGCACCATCGATTTGCTGGTTAAGTATCTCACCCCAATCCTTGCCCTGAAGACTCCGTTTATGACTGTTTTGATTTTAATTCTATTAACTTCATTGATGAGAATCATGTTTGTGAATGTCTTAGGTTTCCTGGCCATCATGCTCCCTTTAGTTATTTCACTGGGGGATGTATTAAGCGGCTTCCCAGCTCTGAACCTGGTGAAGGCCGTGCTTTTGGCAGGTATTCCAGGCTTCTTCTTTATCACCCAATCGCCTGTCCATTTAATCAGTTATTCATATGGCCATTTTAGTGAGAGAGATTTGCTTAAAGCGGGTGCTGTTTCCTTTTTGATTTGGATCGGGGTTATTTTAGGAGCGTTCGCATTTTATTGGCAGGGATGAGGCGACTTACGGCTGTCTCTTCTTCAATTTTGAAGAAAAAATGGCGTGCTCACTAAACTGAGCACGCCATTATAGTTATTTAATTGAAGCCTTGGATTGATTCACAGCGAATGAGGCGGCCTGAGTTCCGGCGACTTTGCCATAAACGGCACCGGACATTAAGCCTGATCCGCCTGGATAGTTTTTATAAAAGATTCCGCCGACCATCTCTCCTGCTGCAAAAAGCCCTGGAATTGGGGTCTGTTCTTTATTTAGTACTTCTCCATCGGTGTTAACATGTAGTCCGCCAAAGGCAAAGGTAATTCCGCATGTAACCGGGAAGGCATAGAAGGGTCCTTTCTCAGCCCGCAGTGCCCAGTTCGTTTTTTCAGGAGTGATGCCTGATGTTGATTTTCCATCTTTGACAGACGGATTATAATCACCATCTTGAACAGCATCATTATATTCTTGAATGGTTTTTAAAAACTGTTCTTTTTCTACAGGGAGCTGCTCCGCTAATTCCTGGAGCGTGTCTGCCTGATAAACAGTTGCTTCTTCCAGATTATATTCTTTGCGCAGAAGAGGTCTCACTTGGCTATCAAAGATCTGGTAAGCAACATGTCCAGGCTGTTTTAAAATTTCGCGTCCATATTTTGCATAGGTATAGTTCCTGAAGTCGGCGCCTTCATCCACAAAGCGGTACCCCTCTTTATTTAGCATGATTCCAAGCGGGTATGAATGCTTCTTGAAGATATCGCCTGGCTTTGTGAAATCACCGACCTTTGGAACATTATAGTCTGTACCAATGGAGTGGCATCCTGACCATTCACCAAATGTTTCGGCTCCAGCCTCAATCGCCATATTGATTCCGTCACCTGTATTGAATTCTGTGCCCCGGACAGCAGCTGCTTCCACTCAGGTCCTAAATTCCTGGAGCGCATTTCTTTATTGGCTTCAAAGCTTCCGCAGGCAAGCACGACGCTGTTTGCCTCTACGATAAGTTCTTTCTCTTTTTGCTGAACGACTGCGCCGGTTATTCTGCTATCTTCGGTTAATAACTTTGTTGCCTGGGCCTCATACCATATGTCAATCCCTGCTTCCTTAGCACGCTGGAAAAGTGCTTTCATTAAGCCAATTCCTTTTTCCTTAGTTTTAACAGGAAGGCCGCCCCAGAAGTGAATTTTGTCATCCTTTTTAAATGATTGATTATCATAATTCAGTTCAAATTCGACACCCTGCTCTTTCATCCAAACGATTGTTTCGTAAGACTTAGAAACAAGCTGATTTGCCAGCTCCGGATGGCTCTGGCCTTCAGTCACCCTCATTAAATCATTATAATAGTCAGAATCACTGTACTCCGGCATCACAATTTTACCGGCTTCTTCATCTGTCAATGAGGGCATGATTCTTCTAATATCGCTTAAATCGTTATAAGCAAAACGGATGGCCCCATCTGTAAAATAAGAATTGCCTCCGCGCTTATGTTCAGGACCTTTTTCAAGGATCAGGACGCTTGCCCCATTCTCCTTTGCCGAAATCGCCGCACATAGTGCCGCATTGCCGGCTCCTACCACTACTACATCATATTTAGCCATTTTAAGTACCTCCCGACGAATTTTTACTATTTATAACTTTATTGTAGGGGGAATGGTAAAATAAATGAAATATTGATATTTTATTGTTAACGATAAAAAATTTCTATTTCAATGGAGGCAGAAATGGACGAAAAAGATTGGCTCATCCTGCAGACAATCCATAAAGAACGGAATATTACGAAAGCTGCGGAACAGTTGTATATCTCGCAGCCTTCATTGACGTACAGGATTCAGCAGCTGGAAAAAGAATTTGCTGTAAAAATCCTATCACGAAGAAAGAGAGGAGTGGATTTTACATCTGAAGGGGAATATTTAGTGGAATATGCCAATAGGATGATTCATCAGCTAAGGGAAACGAAGGATTTTCTCAGCAGCATGGAGGGTGAGGTAAGAGGAGCATTAAGGCTTGGAGTCTCACAAACGTATGCCAGATATAAATTGCCTGAAATACTGGCTGCATTTCTAATTCAATATCCACAGGTAGACCTGAAGTTAAAAACCGGCTTCAGCTATGAAGTAATCCAAATGGTTCATAAAGAAGAAGCGAATATTGGCATCGTCCGTGATCCTTATGATTGGAAGGGGCCAAAAATTTTAATAGATGAAGAGAGAATCTTCCTTGCTTCAAACGATAAAATCGATTTAGAACAGCTTCCATATCTGCCGAGAATAGATTATAACACCGATCCATCCTTAAAAAATATTATCGATCTTTGGTGGAAGGAAAACTTTAACCATCCTCCTACTATTACAATGGAAGTAGATATTATCGATACATGCCGTGAAATGGTTCTGAATGGGCTGGGTTATGGAATCCTGCCGGAAATTTGCCTTAAAGGCTGCACAGATCTAAACACATGGGAATTGAACTTAAAGGGTGAAACGCTTTACCGGAAAACATGGCTTGTATTTAATGAAAGTTCACTGAATCTCTCCGTCTCAAATGCTTTTATTGAATTTATCCGCGGCAGTAAAGCATAAATTGGTTAAATGGCAGTCCGGTTCATTAAGTTGTCATAATAGCTTGTCCATAGCCATAAACATGAAATGAGTTCGAATTATTTATTTGCTATGGAGGCTTAAAACATGACAAAATTCAAACCTTTCATCGTACTAGCCGCACTGTTGTTTGCCGTCACGCTTATCGTTCCCGCCCTGCTTGTGATTCCCTTTACAGAAGGAAAAGTCAGCGGGAAACTTGGCGAGGAGCTTAAGACTGAGACGAAAAAAGAGACAGCGGCAGAAATTCCTCAAGGGCCAGCCATAGAGGTAGGGGTCTACCGCCTTGCACAGAAAAAGCTGGAGACGGTTCCGCTTGAAGAGTATATCGTCGGAGTAGTAGCATCGGAAATGCCGGCTGAGTTTGAAGAGGAGGCTTTGAAGGCTCAGGCATTGGCAGCCAGGACATTCATTGTGAAGCAGTTAATGAATAAAGATAGCGTTGAACTTCCTAAGGGGGCATTAGTTTACGATACAGTAACCCATCAGGTTTATAAAAGTGATGAGGAATTGAGACAGCAATGGAAACAAGATTATAAGTGGAAAATCGAAAAGGTAAGAGAAGCCGTTACCGAAACGCAAGGCCAGATTCTTACTTTCGACGGCTCACCGATTACAGCCTCCTTCTTTTCAACAAGCAATGGCTTTACGGAAAATTCCGAAGCTATCTGGCCAAATTCTGTTCCTTACTTAAAAAGTGTAGAAAGCAAATGGGACCTGCATTCTCCGAAGTTTAACGGCAGAGAGGTATTCACAGTCCAGGATTTTGAAAGGAAATTGGGTGTACAGCTTCCTAATGATAGCACGATTGGCACCGTAACTGAACGCACAGCCGGCCAGCGGGTCGCAAAAGTGGATATTAACGGAAAAGTCGTCAGCGGTAAAGACATCCGGGAGAAGCTTGGCCTGAAATCAACAGACTTTACCTGGGAACGCAAAGGAGACAATATCATCATCAATACCCAGGGCTACGGCCATGGAGTCGGCATGAGCCAATACGGCGCAAACGGCATGGCAGTTGAAGGAAAGAGCTACAAAGAAATCGTTGCCCATTATTATAAAGGGGTGGAAATTGCCGCTTCTGACCAGCTGCTGACGAAAGTCACGGCTAAGAAATAAGGAAAAGAGCTGATTCATTGAATCAGCTCTTTCAATTTGCTTTATTAAAAAAACCAAGAAAATTAGCAAGCTTTTTAAACTTCCCATAAAAAAGAGCCCGGCTGATCAAATACCAGCACACCAGCACACCGGTAATATCCTTGACAGCGTCAATCACAGTAGCAGACCGATAAGGTACAAACGATTGATGAATTTCATCGAGAATCCCGTAAAAGCAAGCCAATACGGCCAATAAAATATTTACTCCCGGGGTTAGCTTAAATACTGTTAAAGCAGCTAAAACCAGAAGAACATACAAAATACCAAACTCAATCAGATGCATAGATTCTTTTAAAAAACGGTCCACCGCCAGATCCGGCAGCTCCACCACTGCATCTGCCGGCATGCTGGACAGGACCCAAATAAGCGCCATATAAAGGAAAGGCAGCACCCGTATTATCCACTTAACCATCTATAAGTAACTCCTTATAAATTTTTTCCCAAATCATGCATAATCCGAAAACCTTTGTCGAAAAATAAGCCCAAAAAATTTTTTTGAGAAATGTATATAATCCTCTCAATCTGTTCAGACTGATTGCTGAGGTGATGATAAATGAGAGAGGAAGAAAAGAAACGATCTTCTCAAGATTCCAGCTTTAAACGCTTTATGAAGAAGCGGTGGGCATTCCCAGCTATCTACATTGCAAGTGCAGCAATCATTCTAACCGGTGTTCTTTGGTATCAAACAAGCGACAACGCTACAGACACTGACAGCTACGATTACGAAGCCACTGATATTACCGGCAAAAAGTACGACGAGCCAGCATTGGAAGTTAACCGCGCAATGGAAAACTTCGTAATGCCTGTCAAAGATCCAGACTCAGCTGTCATTCAAAAACAATTCTATGACTATGACGGCAAGGCTGAAGAACAGGAAGCTGCTCTAGTATTTTACAATAACACATACCATCCGAACACAGGTATTGATATTGCTACAAAGGATGGAGAAACTTTTGATGTCCTTGCTGCATTAAGCGGAAAAGTAACTAAGGTAGAAGAAGATTCACTTTTGGGCAATGTCATTGAAGTGGAGCATGACAAAGGAATTGTAACACAATATCAATCTGTTACAGAGATGAATGTTAAGGTTGGCGACCAGGTAGAACAAGGTGATGCCCTTGCGAAGGCAGGCGAAAGCTTGTTTAATGAAGAAGCAGGCGTACATGTACACTTTGAAATCCGTAAAGACGGAATGCCGGTCAATCCGCTTGATTACTTCAATAAGCCGCTTAGCTCTTTACAGGAGTTAGACACAACTGACAAAGCTAATGCTGAAGAAAACAGCGGTGCAACTGAAGGAAACGACGAAGCTGCTCCTTCTGAGGACAAGTCAGCTGAAGAGTCTGGCAAAACGGAAGACGAAGGTTCTGCTGAAGAACCTGCGGATGAAAATGCCGGAAATACGGAAGAAGACGAGTCTGCTGATACAGAAGAAGATCCAGCTGGAACTTCTGAAGACGAAGGTCAAACTGACGACCAAGTTGAGGAAGACACTGCAACTGAATCAACTGACGCATAATGATAGGGAGTCTGCCGAAATGGCGGGCTCTTTTTTTGACAGAATGTATGAATCCTGAAGTTTGATAACTGTCTAGTGCAAGCAGCCTGCCCCCTCGATTTGTAGGGGTGGGCAAGGCGCTTCCGCTTTTCTTTTGACAGGTACCACCCGATTTTTGTCGAATCAACATTTTTTAGACAATTCTGCCATTATCCTGTATAATATTTCGGAAAGCGAAGAGTTATACAGGGGGAGAAATATGAAGAAACTTCTATTAACCGGATTTGAACCTTTTCTTGATTTTCCAATCAATCCGACGGAAAAGATTGTAAATGCATTGGATGGCAAAGCTGTTGGAGACTATGAAATTATGGGGCACCTTTTGCCGGTGGATTTTAATCTCGCCCCTAAGGAAATAGCAGAGGAAGTAATGGCGAAAAAACCGGATGCAGTGATTTCTCTTGGACTGGCAGCTGGCCGTACAGCCATCACACCTGAAAGAATCGCGATCAATTGCCAGGACGGGGAGCCGGATAATAGCGGAGTCGCCCCTGAAGACAAACTGATAGAGGAAAATGGTCCCGATGGCTATTTTTCAACGCTTCCAATCCGCCGGATGGTTAATAGGCTTAAAGAAGCGGGATATCCTTCTGCCATCTCGAACTCAGCGGGGACTTATTTATGCAATAACGTTATGTACTCTGTGCTTCATCTGCTAAAATCCGCAAACACTGAAGTACCGGCGGGTTTTGTGCATATTCCTGCTTCCCACGAGCTGGCAGCTGCCAGCAAAAAAGGCATGGCAAGCTGGTCTGATTCAGATTTGCTGGAGGCAATTACTCTTATCATCAAAGAATTGGATTAAAGAGCCGGACAGGCTCTTTTTTTCGAAGTTTTTATTATCACTATAGTGTTTTCCTCTAATGCCCTAAAGCCTCCGCCATCCATACTTGCGGACAAAAACCCTTAAGTATCAATGGGAGCAGTTGGTTCTTTTAAAAAATTTAATATATTTCCAGCATGTACTTGACCTGGAAATGATTTTTGTACATAATGAAGTATGAATTTTCTTAAAATTAAATGAAGTCAGAAAATAACTCGGATGACTATTTTAAAACTTAAAGCAGAAAGCGGCAAAAAATGACAGCGCTTTCTAAAAAGGAGGGAACCAAATTGCTTACGTTAATGTCTATGATGATTATTACAGGTATCTGCCTTTTTCTAGCTTTAAGAAAGAAAAGACCAATCTTCCTGGCAGTTCCATTTCTATCAATCTTTGCTTACTTCCTCGTTCAAATCATTCTTGTTCCCGCACCTTTCATGGATACAGTCAAATTTATTTTCAGTTTAAGGTAATGGTTTTGTCCGGGTCCGGATAACGGATCCGGTGAAATAGCGGCGATTCAGCTGCAGATAACCGATAAAGGAGTGATTCCTGACAATAAAGTCTGTTAATCAGAATCAAGAGTGCGAATTTATCATTTTTACCGGGGGTGGAGTTTTGAAAAAATTGATAAAAAAGTAGCAGACAGTTATTTCCGCGAAAAGACTCGGAACATGATCATTTATTTTGCTATTGGATTTCTTGCCTCTTTTGGCGTGGTCTTTTTTGCAGAACCATTAAGCGATATTTCGATTAACGGATTTCCATTCCATTACTTCATGGGCGCACAGGGCGCGGTCCTGACCTTTATCATTCTGCTGTTCGTTAATGCCAAAATGGGGGATGCCATTGACCGGAAATATGGAATTGATGAAAACAAAAATGAACAGATTAGCTCAGGGAAAGTTCTTGATCATTAATTAATGAAAAATGAGCGGCTGTTCAAGCCGCCGCTATAAATAGAGAAAAAAGGGGCGTCATATAAATTTTTTACGGAATAAAGGGGGATGTCTTTGGATACACAATTTTTGGTCTCATTATCCATTATTTTAGCTACATTTGCTTTATATATTGGAATAGCCATTTATAATAAGGCAAAAGAAACATCGGAGTTCTATGTTGCCGGCCGCGGGGTGCCGCCAGTCTTTAATGGAATGGCGATAGGCGCCGACTGGATGAGTGCCGCTTCCTTTATCGGGATGGCGGGAACGATCATGCTCCTGGGCTATGACGGTCTTGCCTATATTATGGGCTGGACGGGCGGATATCTGCTCTTAACCTTCCTTTTGGCACCACAGCTGAGGAAATACGGCCGCTACACGGTTCCTGAATTCATCGGTGACCGGTTTGACAGCCACACAGCCCGTGTGATTGCAGCCCTTTGTACGATCATTATCAGCTTCACTTATTCGATTGGCCAGCTTTCCGGTTCAGGAGTGGTTATTGGCCGCCTGTTTGAAATTGATGCGAAGCTTGGAACCATGATCGGTGTCGTTCTTATTGCCTTTTATGCTGCATTCGGCGGTATGAAGGGGATTACTTGGACGCAGGTTGCTCAGTATGTCATTTTGATTATCGCATATATCATTCCAGTCGTTTTCATGTCCCTTCAAATTACAGGAAACCCGGCCCCATGGCTTTCTTATGGGGAGCTTGTCGGTAAAATGGGTGAACTTGACCGGGAGCTTGGAATCTCTGAATATTTTGCACCATTTACAAATGGAACAAAGTGGCAGTTCCTGGCTCTTATGTTTACACTGATGGCTGGTACAGCCGGTCTTCCGCACGTAATTGTCCGTTTCTATACGGTATCAACGATGAAGGCCGCCCGCTGGTCTGGGGCATGGGCATTGCTGTTCATCGGCTTGCTTTATCTATCTGCACCTGCATACTCTGCATTCTCCCGTTTCATTTTAATGACACAGGTTGCCGGCAGCAAAATTACAGAACTGCCTGCCTGGACGAAGACATGGGTTGATACAGGCAAGCTGCAAGTAGCTGATGGTAATGGCGATGGGGTACTGCAATGGAATGAACTCATTATCTCGAACGATATAGTCGTTATGGCGACACCTGAAATTGCCAATCTTGGCATGTTTGTCATCGGTCTTGTGGCGGCTGGGGCAATGGCTGCTGCATTATCAACAGCCGGCGGTTTGATGATTGCGATATCTTCTGCCTTTGCCCACGATATTTTTTACCGGGTGCTAAAACCGAATTCAACTGAAAAGACACGTCTTTCTGTTGCTCGCTGGTCCATTGTAATCGCCACTCTTTTAGCAGGTGTAATCGCACTTAACCCTCCAGGAGCGATTACGCAAATTGTTGCCTGGGCATTCGCACTCGCGACCGGAACATTCTTCCCTGCGCTCGTTCTGGGGGTCTGGTGGAAGCGTTCAAACTCACAGGGGTTATTGCCGGCTTGCTGGTCGGATTAGGTGTAACTTTGGCTTACATCTTTGCAGCTAAATATGGCGGCTTCACCATCCTGGGTATTATTGATACAGGTGCTGGTGTGTTTGGTGCCGCTGCAGCATTTGCAGCTAATATCATTGTTTCTCTCATGACAGCTGCCCCTTCGCAAAAAATTCAGGAGGAGGTTATGGATCTTCGCTATCCGGAGCAAATGGTCTACAAAGATGGTGAAGTATGGATGAACGATGATGGATCAAAATCTGTATAACCTATACCATTTGGAGGCTGTGCGGTTTCACCCCTTTTTTCAAGGGGTGGAATTTGACACAGCCCTTTCACTTCTATCTTTGTGTGAAGTCCGCCGCTATGGGAAAAATGAAATTATCCTGAAAAAAGATAAACCGCGTGAAGGCCTTCTGCTCCTCTTAGAAGGTCTTTCAGAGGTATTGGTAAAAAATGAACATAATGGACGGGAAGAAGTGCTTGAAGTAGTCCAGGCAGGGGAAATGATTGGTTTTTCCAGCCTCGCCGATTTCCTGGGGGTTTCCAAAAAGATCGATACAGAGTCAATGGTCGAAGTCAAAGCCTCCAGCGAGGTAAGGGCGATGTTCATTCCGTTTGAAGTGGTGAGAAAAAGATGGGATGACCCTGCTGTTCATGATTACTTGCTGACACAGGTAGTCATCAGATTGAAAGATGTTTACGCTTCTCTTGCAGAACAGGTAAAACTTGCGACAGATCATGGAGAAAATGACCCATTCATAATCCGGGTTCAGGATGTCATGAGTACTGAGGCGGCTGCAGTCAGTCCGGGCGCATCCATTCAGGAGGCCGCTAAATTAATGCATAATAGTAAAATAAGTTCGATCCTCGTTGCAGAGAATGACTGCTTGTTAGGGATTATTACGGAAAGAGACATAGTGGAACGGGTAGCTGCTGCAGGTGCTGATTTATCTGCTCAGGCAAGAACCATTATGACAGAAAATCCAGTCACGATATCAAGGTTTGCGTATTATTATGAGGCCCTTTCACTGATTCTGTTTAAGGGCGTCAAACACCTGCCTGTCAAGGAAGATTCTAAGGTGGTAGGGATTGTGACGCTATCAGATTTGCTGAGAAAGAAAAACGAGAATGTGATGAAGACTGTTCGACAAATTGAAAAAGCCGACCGGGACAATCTTCCGCAAATCAAAACGTGCATATATGACATTATTGATTCTTTAATAAGTGATCGTGTTCCCATATTAAAAATGCTTGAAATCATTACAAAGCTATACGATCGTCTGGCAGCAAGGATTATAGCTCTATCTATTTCTGAACTGAGAGAAAAAGGTTTACAGCAGCCATGCAAATTTGTTTTCTATCAAATGGGCTCAAGCGGCCGTGGAGAACAGTTCATGCTCACAGACCAGGATCATTTCCTCGTTTATGAGAGTCAATCAGAAGAAGCCACGGCATTTTTTGAAGAGCTGGGAAAAAGAATCACCTCTAATATGGAAGCAGCTGGCTATGCACGCTGCAAAGGGCTCATGATGTGCAGTGAACAGAAATGGCGCGGCTCATTGACAGTATGGAAAGAGAGGCTGCGAACATGGATGCTCCATTCAACAAATGACCATTTATTATTAGCGCAAAACTTCTTCTCCTATCGGCTAATTGCGGGGAGTGAAGGGCTGCATGCGGAATTTGAAGCGCTGGCCGCTGAACAGGTTAAGCGGTCCAGAATTTTTTTATACCGGCTGGCACAGCTGGAAAAGGAACATGCCATACCCGCCCTGGATCAGCCGATCCGATCCCTATTCAAGCTGCATCGAAAGAACATCGATATGAAAAAAGATATTCTATTTCCCTATCATCATAGTCTGCAGATCCTGTCACTTATACATGGAAAACTATCAGGCACACCAATGGAAAAAATAGATTTCCTGCAGGAGAAGCAGGTGTTCTCAAAGGAGTTTGCATCCGATTTGAAGGAAGCGGTAAGCACAATTATGACATTGTATGTCACCCAGCGATGGCAGCAGGAGAAAGCAGGTGCCTCTTTCTCTTCCGTTATATCATTTACAAGAATGTCTACCCGCGAAAAAGAAGAATTGATTCTAAGCTTAAAGACATTAAGGGAGCTGCAGAGCCAGGCAATCGCAAGATTCTCTCTATAGATCTGAAGGAGGCTGGTATGTTTTTTCTCAGAAAGAATGTGACATGTTCCTTAACGTATGAGAATATTCCGTTATCCACGCCGCTTGAAGATCTGAGTTTTATTGTATTTGATACTGAAACAACAGGATTTCAAGTATCTGCAGCAGACCGGATCATTGAGATTGGTGCCGTCCCGGTAAAAGGATTTCAAGTGCAGGAAAAGGACCTTTTTCAGACATATGTTAACCCAAAACGACAAATTTCTCGGGAAATAAGAGAATTAACCTCTATTTCCGATGAGCTGGTTAAAGATGCCCCGCAGGCATTGGAAGCCATTCTAAGCTTTTTGATTATGTTGAATCAAGGGAAGCTGTATGCCTGGTTGGCCATTATGTAGGCTTTGATGCACTTGCTATCAAAAGTGAATTTAAGCGCGAAAAGCTTGCTTTGAAAAATTTCCTTACTATTGACACGCTGGATTTAATTGGCTTTATCGCCCCGTCCTATGATATGCGCGACCTTGAGAGATATGCCATGGCATTCGGCACCCGCATATATGACCGCCATAGTGCAGTAGGGGATGCTTTAACTACCGCATACCTATATGTTGAATTGCTCTTTCAGTTTCAGCAGAGGGGCCAAAAAACCTGGGGGAATTGATTAAAGCAACCGACAGTCAAATGAGATCCCTATTTTAATGACAGTGGTTGGAATGTTGGTGAGTGGATGAGTGATGCGGTTAAACCAGTGGAAAGCCGGCAGAATGCGGCTTTCCATGCCTTTACTGTATATCGATCAGTGAACCGTCCTTATAAACCACCAGGACTTCTTTTCCTGACATTTTTTGATAGGTTTGTGCTGTTCCATAAGGTACCTTCAGTGTGAAATAATCATCCCCATTTTTAAATTCCACCGTAAAATTGTCTGCCGCACCAGTGATGACTGCTTTTATTTTGGAAATATCCCCTTTAATGGTCAATTTCT
The DNA here is from genome assembly GCF_023516215.1 of Cytobacillus pseudoceanisediminis. NCBI lineage: Bacteria > Bacillati > Bacillota > Bacilli > Caryophanales > Bacillaceae > Cytobacillus > Cytobacillus pseudoceanisediminis. Next base: position 4,430,453 of record NZ_CP097349.1, read on the forward strand.
GATTAATGAGTACCATATCACTTTTTAACTTGTTTAATCTTTTCAGTTCATTGACATTCATGCGGTAGCGCTTTGCGATTCCCCATAGTGTATCGCCCGGCACCACGGTATAAACAGCTGTCTCATTATTGAACGGTTCTTCTGTATGACGCTCAGTCCGAACCTCCAGTGATTGCCCTGGATGAATTGTGTCAGACTTCAGATGGTTAACCGCCTTCAATTCTTTAACAGTCATATCATGTTCCCTGGAGATTTTATATAATGTATCTCCATGCTTCACTTTGTAGGTGCCTGTCAATGCCTGAGCTTCTTTTGATGAAACGCTGAAACCGGCTGATGCGATTACTGCAGCGAACACAGTGCTGGCTGCCGCCATTCCTCTTGCTTTTATCTTCTTTCTTTTATCGTTTAGAATTCTTTCCTTGCGTGTTTGCATACTATGTTCATCCTATCCGTTGGAATATAATGGTTTTATAACCAATTAAATGAATTGTTTTCCGAGAAAAATAGTACGGTAAAAATATCCGGTTCACAATAGGGAGGAGTTCCTGGCTCTTTACCCTTGTTTCCGATGATGTATATAGTTCAATCCACTCTGCAATTCCTAGATTTATGCATTTATCTGATTCTAAAGAAATTGTTTATGTCTATAGAAATGAATGATCCGGCAATGAAGGGTTTTGATGGATATGCGGGAAAAGTACTGGATTTTATTAATGAAGCAATTAAAATTAGGAAAGTCTTCACTGGTCTTTAGGCTGCTTATTTTTCAAATACCCCAAAGGATTTTTGAAAACATTTCTGATTTTTGGCCTCCAGATGTCCTATTTTCAAAAAATTTACACAAAACCTTGTCCCTATTGAGTTTTTCGTGCATATTACCTCAACCAAGCTAATAAACTGTTACAAACCTTACAAAGAGAATGTATGAGGTGAGGGATCGTTTTACTAAAACTAATGAATATGTTGAGGACATGTTTAATTATCGCAAGCTGAAAGCAAGCCTTTCAGGCGCATGCACGATTAAGCTCATTTAATCATGAATCCATGCGGAATACAGTTAAAAACCAGACAGAAAGCGAGTCTCATTTCACACTTCTCACATCCAAATCGGGGAGGGCGAGTGGTGTGCACGATTACATCAAAGAGAGAACTATCAAGATTGGAAAGTATATCGTGGAGACGAAAAAACGGTTCGCGTAATCGCGAAGGAGTTTGGCGTATCCAAAAGTACAGTCCATAAAGACTTGACGGAAAGACTACCTGAAATCAATCCTGAACTGGCAAACGAAGTAAAGGAAATCCTGGATTATCATAAATCGATCCGCCATCTGCGCGGCGGCGAAGCCACAAAAATGAAATACAAAAAAGAGGAAATGGAAGAAGAGCCAGTTAAATGAAAAGATTCAAAAGGCGCTGATAAAGGCGTCAAAGGCTAAAGACTGCTGTTTTTAGCAGTATCATGGCAATTTTTGTTTTGCTGTACATGATGAACCTTCATGCGGCTCCGGGGGCTAAAAGATCATAAGCTGTTTCCATGGCCTGAACCAAGGCTTTGCTATATGGATTTAAGCCCCTTCCTAAGTCGCCTGCATCTATTTCCCCATTTCGACAAAAACCCTCAAAAAGTCTCACAAAATCTGTCAAAATGTTACTGCTTTCACAAGGAATGTGTTAAAATATAAAATTAGGATAGAACTTGGTTCGTAAAGACTAGGACTCCTAATGAGAACGCCGGGCAAAATCATTTCTTTTTAAAAAGAACTGATTTTTTTGCGTGGCTTAAACTGCAGTTGCGAATAATGACTTGAACATCTAACTAAAAATTTATAAGCGAAGTTCGCTTTAAGAATGCCTAAATAGAGAGAGCCTTCAAAGGTGCGGACAGAAGCTGGCCATTTTGCAAGGAGGAAAAAGAGAAATGTTTGCTAGGGATATTGGGATTGATTTAGGAACTGCCAACGTGCTAATCCACGTTAAAGGACGCGGAATTGTGCTGAATGAACCATCTGTAGTGGCAATTGATAAAAATACAAACAAAGTACTGGCCGTCGGGGAAGAGGCGCGCCGCATGGTCGGACGCACACCAGGGAACATTGTGGCAATCCGCCCGCTAAAAGACGGTGTTATTGCCGACTTTGATGTGACAGAAGCGATGCTGAAGCACTTTATCAATAAACTGAATGTTAAAGGCTTCTTATCAAAGCCGCGCATTTTAATCTGCTGCCCGACAAATGTTACAGGTGTTGAGCAGAAGGCGATTAGGGAAGCTGCTGAAAAAAGCGGCGGCAAAAAGATATATCTTGAAGAAGAACCAAAAGTTGCGGCAATCGGAGCAGGCATGGATATCTTCCAGCCGAGCGGAAACATGGTTGTCGATATCGGCGGCGGTACAACAGATGTAGCGGTTTTATCAATGGGAGACATTGTTACGTCTTCTTCTATTAAGATGGCCGGAGATAAATTTGACAACGAAATTCTTCAATATATCAAAAAAGAATACAAGCTTCTAATCGGCGAAAGAACTGCCGAAAATATTAAAGTAACAATCGGGACCGTATTTCCTGGCGGCAAAAGCGAGGAAATGGAAATCCGGGGCCGTGACATGGTTTCAGGTCTGCCGAGAACGATTACCGTACGCTCTGAAGAAGTTCAGGGTGCTCTGGCAGAATCTGTTGATGTCATCGTACAGGCTGCCAAAAGCGTGCTTGAACGCACACCGCCTGAACTGTCTGCAGATATCATCGACCGCGGGGTTATTTTAACAGGCGGGGGGCCCTTCTTCACGGAATCGACCAGCTTCTGGCTGAAGAGCTGAAAGTCCCTGTTTTAATTGCAGAAAACCCGATGGATTGCGTAGCCGTTGGAACAGGTATCATGCTTGATAATATTGATAAGCTTCCAAAGAAGAAGCTTGTATAATTGTGGACCCGTCTTTTTGGCGGGTTTTTCTTTTGGGAACAGCTCAAGTGCTGTTTTTGCACGAAGTGACCAATAAATTTAGAAATCCACCGGTAAAATTCTAAATTGGCCGATAAATAAAAAATGTGACCGGTAAAAATGAAATCTGACCGATATCAATAAGTGAATATCTTTAGTAAACTTTCTCCTATTCCAGCCGATTAAAAAAAGGTACAGCTTTTTTCAAAATCTGACTCAATTCTTCAAAATTTTTAATGTTTATTGTCGGAAAGTTTCTTATAATAGAGGTAAATAGATGTTCGGAATTGCAATTTAGAGGTGATTAAAGATGTTTAGAGGTTTCTACACGGCTGCTTCCGGGATGCTTGCGCAGCAGCGGAGGACAGAAGTGCTGACGAATAATATGGCGAATGCCAATACACCAGGTTTTAAAGCAGATCAGACAAGCTTAAGGGCTTTTCCTGAGATGCTTTTGCAGCGAATTGGCCAGAAGACAGTTCCGACCGAGAAAGGCCTTAATCTTCCTGTTAATCAGGAAGTGGGCAGCCTGAATTCAGGGGTCTATATGCAGGAGACACTGCCATCCTTCATGCAGGGAGATATGAAGGAAACAGGCCTGAATACGGACCTGGCCTTGCTTGATCTTAATCTTCCCGTTAATCCGGATACTGGCTTAAGTGGATCTGTCTTTTATACAGCAGCAGGTATTGATGGCGAGCAGCGCTATACAAGGAATGGAAATTTTACCCTTGATGGAGAAGGTTATTTAACGACAGCGGGCGGATTATATATTCTGGATGATGCGGGTGAACGGATTCAGCTCTCCAGTGACCGCTTTAAAGTGAGTGAAGATGGTGTGATAACAGGTGAAGCGGGTGAAACAGCGAGACTGGGCATTATGTATGCACAAAACCCTGAAAGCCTGCGTAAAGAGGGTGACGGACTGTTTGCAGTGACAGAAGAAAGCGTCCTTGAGAATGCCTATAATGCACAGAATGTCCAATTCAAGCTGCAGCAGGGCTATTTGGAGCGTTCCAATGTAGATGCTTCCCGGACGATGACAGATATGATGACCGCCTATCGCTCTTTTGAAGCAAACCAAAAGGTCCTGCAGGCTTATGACCGCAGTATGGAGAAAGCCGCAAATGAAATCGGGCGGATCGGGTAATGTCCTGCGGCAGACCCGCTAAGGGGGAAGAACAATGAATAGAACCATGATCACAGCAACGAATACTCTGGCACAGCTGCAGAAGCAGATGGATATTGTCAGTCATAATGTGGCCAACATTGATACAGCGGGCTATAAAAGAAGAGAAGCCAATTTTACCGATTTGCTTTTTCAACAGTTCAATAATCAGCGGAATCCGAATGCGGAGACCGCAAGACTAACACCTGCAGGCATCAGGCAAGGTGTAGGGGCAAAGCTCGCGCAATCCCAAATTGTCATGAAGCAGGGTGCCTTAAAGGCAACCGAACGGCCGCTTGATCTAGCCTTCACAAAAGAAGGGCAGTATTTTCGTGTGCTCGAGCAGACCGAAGAGGGAGCAGCTGTGCGTTTTACCAGATCAGGCGCCTTTTATTTAACACCGGTTTCAGATAATGAGACCATGCTTGTAACAGGTGACGGACTTCCTGTTCTTGATGAAAATAATAATTCGATTATAATAAATGGACAAGCTAAAAATTTTAAAGTGACCGAAACAGGGAGCTTTTTGGCAGAAGCAGCCAATGGTTCCATCCAGGAATTCAATCTTGGAGTGGTTCTGATTAACAAGCCTCAATTCCTGGAGCAAAAAGGGGATAATCTTCTTGGCCTTCCTGATGGAGTTGACGGCGAGGGGATCTATACAGAGCTGAATGGTGCGCTCCGCGGCCAGATAGGAATGGCCCAGGGTTCCCTTGAACAATCCAATGTGGATATGTCCAAGGAAATGACAGATTTGATCAACCTGCAGCGGGCATATCAGTTTCAGTCAAGATCTGTCTCCATGGCTGATCAAATGATGGGGCTGATCAACGGAATACGTTAGGTAAAAGGGGAAATAAAATGTCAGTAAACAACAGTAATCAAGAAGCAGTCAAGACGCGTGAACAACTGAAAAAAGAACACAGCAAAGAAGAATCACCGCGTGAAGGGCGTGTTCGCATTCGCCTCATTCCGATCTGGCTTCGGATTATTATTGTCGTGCTTTTAATTTTCCTGAGCGTTACGGCTGGAGCTGCGGTCGGGTATGGAGTCATCGGCGGCGGGGAAGTAAAGGATATTTTTACAAAGTCCACATGGATGCATATTGTGGAGTTAGTTGAAAAAGAATAGAAAATGAAGAGGAGGGCGATGATGCCCTTCTTTTTTGTTTCCACTTTGCGTTCGCCCATTTTTTTAGTAAAATAAATATAAGCTATTATTAGTATCTGGTACTAAATACTGCAGGGGAGCGATACATATGAAGTTGAATGTTGAAGAAATTAAAGAAATAATCCCTCACCGATACCCATTTCTGTTTGTGGATTCCATTGAAGAGCTTGAGCCTGGAAAAAGAGCTGTCGGCAAAAAGAATGTAAGTGCCAACGAGGAAGTGTTCAATGGGCATTTCCCGAATTACAATGTATTTCCAGGATGCCTGACACTTGAAGCCTGTGCACAGACAGGTGCTGTTGCCCTGCTGTCATTGGATGAATATAAAGGAAAGCTTGCCTTTTTTGCCGGTGTGGAGAAATGCCGCTGGAAACGCCAGGTGCGGCCGGGCGATACACTCATCATGGAAGTCGAACTGCTCTCCGTCCGCAGGGGAATCGGAAAAGGAAAAGCCGTTGCGACTGTAGAGGGCGAAGTGGCGATGGAAGCTGAAATTATGTTTGCAATTGAAAGGTAATGATAAAACAAATCCCGTACGAAGCGTACGGGATTTTTTCTGTAAAAAAATATGCAAGTTGTTTCGGTTTTTGGGAAATATAAAGGAAGACCAATGCAGCAGGTCAACAATAAAACCCTATGAAAGGAGCTTTTACGATGAATAAAAAGCTTTTAACACTTATCGGAGGATCTGTTCTTTCTGCCATGCTTCTAGCAGGCTGTGCCACAGATAACCAGGATCCGCCGCCGGAAGATGATACAATTACGGAGGATAATGGAAACGTAGATGAAGGCGGTATGAACGGTGACAACGGCGATATGACTAATGATCTGAACGAAAATACGGATGACAACGATATCAACACAGATGATGACGGCGACATGATGGAAGATAACAACGAGCCGGGCGAAGATGCAATCGAAGATAACAAAGATATGCAGGATAAAGATAATAAAGATAAGTAAAAAGGCAAGGACAGGGGTGAACCTGTCCTTTTCTAAAGAAAAACTCCCGTCATGATTGAGCGGGAGTTTCTTTATTTTCCTTTTTGGCAGCAGCCAGGCGCGGCTTGCTTTGCATCTTACCCTTGAATTCATCAAGCAGGCTGTCTCCAATAAAGCCCTTTTCCAGGAGGTCCTGAAGCAGCAGTTCGGCATAATCATTTTTTGTTCTTTTGAGTGATCCTTCAAAAAGGATGCTGATATGGTTTTCCAGTTCACTGATAGAGGTAATTTTAGTTTGGAATGCGGCTGGATCGTTTTCTTTTTCGTAATAACAACTTGGATGGTCAGCTCGTCCTTGTCATCAGCGCGCTTTTTGAAGTACTCAAGATAGGATTTATCAATAAATGCCTCCAGGAGCCAGGTGCTCTTCTCGTCTTCTTTATTGATAATCAACCCATCATCCAGTTGAATATCAATCAGGCCATTTTCTTCCACTAATTGCAGAGAAACAAGTTTAAATGTTTTCATGGCTTACCTCCATCTCTAAAATAAGTTGTTTTATAAAAAATTATAACACAGGCCAAACTGAAAGCGAATTTGAGGGTTTGTCGAATTTTCTTATTTTGTATGTTGAAAATAAGATTTTAGGTGCTGTTTTTTGCGGAAAAGAGGCTGAAAAATGAATTTTTATGGTGTTTTTGCCGAAAAAACACTGCAAAAAACTCTTTTTGTCTTTTTTACACAGTGAATGAATTCCGGATATGATAAGGCTATCAAAGAGAGGAGATGAAAACCTATGATTAATCAAGTGACCCTGGTTGGAAGACTGACAAGGGATCCCGAGCTGAAACGGACACAGGAAGGCATTCCGGTGACAAATGTGACGCTGGCAGTAAACCGCCAATACCGCAATCAGAAGGGTGAAATCGATGCGGATTTTGTACAATGCACCTTATGGAAGAAAACGGCGGAAAATACATCCCAGTATTGCCGGAAGGGCACCTTGATTGGGATAACCGGGAGAATTCAGACGAGGCATTATGATAATCAGGAAAAGAAACGCATTTATGTAACAGAGGTGGTAGCGGAATCGGTCCGCTTTCTTGACCGGAAGAAGACAGAAGAATTCCCGGTGACCGTGACCAAGGAGGAACTGCCATTTTGAAAGAAGTGTCTGAAAGAGAAAAGGCATTGGAATATATGCTCGAAAGCCTCATAAAGATGCTCGGTAAATCGAACCAAAGAGTCGATGACTTGAATATACGGGTTCTCCAGCTTGAATCCTTCATTCGTGAAACCGCTATGCAAAACGGTCCCCGGGAGAAATCCGGAAGATTAACCTTCATGAACTGACGGCTTCCCCAACCAGCTGTCCACATATTTTCCTTCCCTATAGAGAATCAATCCTATCCCCAGCACTTCCCCTAAATTTGAAACCCGGTACTCCTGTGCCGGGTTATTTCTAACTCTGTTTGTGAAAACAAATATTACATATGGCCATTAAGAACCAGGGAGGATTTTCACAGAATGTGTCGAATATACTTTTTGAAAATAATAAAGAGGAGGTGCAATTTAGTGGATAAAGGAGATAAAACCGGATACCTGTATTTTCAAACAGCAAATAAAAGATTAAACACCAATCATCAGCCAAGCTTCTTTGATGCACTTCAGCTTATTCAGCTGCAGAGTAATAAATCCTATCATAGAATTCCTCTTAGAAGCCATACTTCACTCACATTTAACGATAAGGAAAGTTTTCTTCACTACAAATTCAACTTCTTATTCGGCCAGGTGGCAATAAACGCCGGGAACAAGAATCCTACATACCAGCTGCTATCCTGTTTCATTATTAAAGAAGGCAGCAAAGTAACTTTTCTGACTCAAAAGCCTAACAAGCCTGAATATGCGATAATAAAAAAACAGCCTTCAAGCCTTTATGCATATCAAGGACTTGAAGACTGAACAAAATTTATGTCAGGTGAACCAGATCTCTCAGCTCATCTGTTGAAAGCTCGGTAATCCAATTCTCGCTCGTAATAATTTGATCATTAAGGGACTGTTTTTTTCGAGCATGGCATCAATCTTCTCTTCGAGCGTCCCGGTGGCAATCATTTTATGGACATGAACAAAGCGTTTTTGCCCAATTCGGTATGCGCGGTCGGTTGCCTGGTTTTCGACGGCGGGATTCCACCAGCGGTCATAATGGATGACATGGTTTGCTGCCGTCAGATTCAAACCGGTTCCGCCAGCTTTAAGCGACAGCAGGAAAACCGGGAATTCATGATCTTGAAAACGGCTGATCATATTGTCCCGTTCCTGCTTTGGCACGCTGCCGTTTAAAAATGGAACGTCGAATCCGAATTGTTTTTTCAGCAAGCGGGCGATCATGTTCCCCATTTCAATATACTGGGTAAAAATCAGGCAGCTTTCTCCCTGCTCATGTACAGCACTGACAAGCTCGCTTAACTTTTCAAGCTTTACAGAACGTTCAAGGACATGCTTAGGCTTCTCCTCTTTTAAATAAAGGGCCGGGTGGTTGCACAGCTGCTTTAAGCGGCTTAATAACTGCAGGATCAGACCTTTACGCTCAAACCCGGACAGCTTTTCGATCTGTGCGAATGTATCCTGGACAAGCTGCTCGTATAGCGAGGCCTGCTCAGCAGTAAGAGGACAATATTCCTTCTGCTCAAGCTTATCAGGCAGGTTCAAGGCCACATCCTCATCCTTCTTCGTGCGGCGGAGGAGGAAGGGACGGATATATGCCTGCAGCTGCCTGACTTTATCCTTGTCATCATCCTTTTCAATCGGCAGTACATAGCGCTTCTGAAACTGCCCGAGGCTGCCGAGATAGCCATGGTTCGTAAAGTCAAAAATGGACCAGAGCTCGGTCAGCCGGTTTTCCATGGGCGTGCCGGTGAGGGCAATATGGTGCTTGCCTTTTAACTTTCGGACAGCCCGCGATTGCTTTGTCTGGGCATTTTTAATATTTTGAGCTTCATCAATTGAAATTGAGCTCCACTCGATGGTTTCAAAATCCTCCAGATCCATATGGGTTAGTCCATAGGAGGTCAGCACAATATCAGACTCCATTACTTTTTCAGAAAAGCTTTCACCCTTCAGACGATTTGAACCGTAATGGAGATAAACATTCATGCCAGGTGCAAAGCGCTCGATTTCCTTCTGCCAGTTGCCGAGGACAGATGTAGGGCAGACGATAAGCGATGGGCCGCTGTCTTCCTCTTTCTTTACCTTTAACAGATAAGAGATCAGCTGAATCGTTTTTCCAAGCCCCATATCATCTGCCAGAATGGCGCCAAAACCATATCGGCGCAGAAACAGCAGCCAGCTCATGCCGAGCTTCTGATAAGGGCGAAGATCACCCTTGAAGCTTGCAGGGACCTCTTCAAGCGGAAGACTTTTGATATCGCGAAGCTGCTTCACCATCTGTTTCCATTGGCGGTTAAGCTCGATCTGAATGCGGGCAAAAGCCTTAGGATTATCCAGCTCGTCTTCCTGCGTGCTCTCGTCAGCCATAAGCTCCTGTTCTATCAAGTCACGGACATGCAATCCTTCTTTTTCCGCTTTCTTCATTAAATCCTGAATATGGCGGACAAAATGGGGATCCAGCTTGATCCAGCGGCCGCGAATGTAGACAAGCCTTCTTTTTTCCTCAACCATACCCCGGAATTCATCCTCTGTTAAATCAACGCCATTCATGCTGAAGCGCCAATCATAATCAAGCATGGACTGAAGCCCGACAAACGAAGGACGGTGGCTCCCGGTTCCTTTCACTTTTGCTTTGACCTTTAGGCTTGCATTTTTCATAGCCTGCCACCACGAAGGAAGCAGGATTTCCACGCCAAGTGCCAGCAGGGTTTCGCTCGCTTCAGTGAGAAAGGTCCAGGCTTCATCTTCAGTCAGTGAAGTGGAGATCATTCCAGGCTTGCCTTCAAGCCATGGGAATAGCTCAAGCCAGCGCTCGATCTCTTTGTCAATAGAATCTTCAAAATCATGCCAGTCGTGGGGATAGTTCGAATAGTCCTTGAAGTCGACAAAGACATCAGAATTATTTTTTCCGCGGAGGAATATCGCCAGATCCCAGCTGGAATCAATTTCCCCGGGCTCTTCCAGCTTAAGTCCAATCGAAAAAGGAGCTTCATTTGATTTAACCCCGATCCATTCCTGCCAGCTTTCTTCATCAAAATAAGCAGCAAGATCCTTTGGTGAGAGGTGCTCACTCCGCAATGCTTCAAGCTTTTCACCGAACTGTGCTTTCGCTTCCTGATTCTGATTCATATAGCCATCAAGGGAGCGGTGAAATAAATCTCCGATAAACTCCCTGACAGGTGAGCCTTCTACAGCCTGGTCCCAAAAGTTTGTGCCGAATTCGGTAACCACACTTTCCGGCAGTGCCCAGCGGAATTGATCCTGTTCCCAGGCGGCGAAATCCGGCATCCATTCTTTTTCCACGATCGAATCGTAAAGAGCATGAGAGGAAGCCAGCAGGATTTCGGCAGTTTCATCCCAGCTCCAATCAATCAAACGGTTGAACTGCTCAGCCGCAAACAGGGTAACGAGCTGCCAGCCGCTTACAGAGATCCCTTTGATTCCGTCCGCATCAACAGCATCAAGCATTGTTCCAAAGAAACTTTCTCTGTGATGGTTAAAAAGAAGCGGCTTCCATTCTTTTGGGGACAGGAGGCGGCCTTCTTCATTGACGGCAAAAATCAGGTAGCGGTCATTGTTTATTGGTTTCACTTTCACATGGAGAAATCTCGTTTTAAGCATCGATTAGCTTACCCCTTTTGCATTCTTCCTGAAAGGCGCGGAGACGTTTCGTTTTTTCAAGCAGCAATTCAAGAAAAAGCTGCCAGTCTTCCTGGCGTTTCAGCTTATTGTACAGCGTGCGAAGCTTTTTCATTTTCCGGACAGCCTCACGGTAATGATCCCTGTTTTTCATATTGATATGGGCAGTGATGGCCTGGTGATAGAGCGGCAGGAGTATGGAGGGTTCCTTTTTGCTGATTTCCCTGATCCGGTCCTTGCCTAAAGAATCAATATCAAAGCCAATAAACGCCTGCAGATCGGCCCACTTTATGAATTCGCCTTTTTCAAAAAGGAGGTATTCATAGTCGCTGTAGCTGTACGGCAGCGTTTCCATCAAGGCTTTCTCGTATAAATCCATTTTGCTGCTTTCCAGGCAATACGGAGAAATAGCCTTGATGGCCATCCTGGTAAAATCCATGCAGGCATAATAGTCATCAGATTGTTTCAAGTAATCCCGTAATTTATGGATAAATGCTTCTGCATAAGGACCCATCCGATTCCAGTCCTTATTGGCTGAAAAATAATCGATCCAGTAAAGCATGTAAGGAGTCATTAAATGATTTGGCACATTTAAAACACTGAGTGCCTGTTCATCATTACGTTCAAGGATATGAAGATGCACATAGCCTGTCACAGACGGAAGGCTGGGCGATTCCTCTTTGATGGAGGATTCCAGCTTCTGGATCTCCGCTTCACGCCATTCTTTCTTTTTAAAAAATGTGTCCATAACAGCCGATATAAATGGGCCCGCTCATAATCCAACCCAAAAGAACCGGTGATCAGCCCGGCGGAATCATCTTTCAGTTTTTCAATATATTGATCGAAAGCGAAGGGAAGGGAGTGCACCGACAGTTTGTTCATTATCTCAACCGAATCTTCCATCAGGGACTGATAGAGATGGCGGTAATAACGGTCAATCAATTCTTCGCCATGGCCGTACTTCCTGCTCAGCGCCATTAGCTTTTTAAAAGAAAAGACATAGCCGACAAGCAGATACAGCAGCTTCCATTCCTGTTCAACCGGTGCTCCCGCTTTCATGCGCCGCAGATAAACATGGAAAAGCTCAGGGAGTACATAGGGACGAGGCTCTCCCTGTTTTTCCAGCAGCTCGGTAAAGCTTTCCTCGAATCCGGCAACCCAGCCGTCGTAACCTGTCTTCATCTGACCGGAGGATTTCAAAAGATCCTTCGCTCTTTGAAGCCCCCAATTCTTGGCTGTCTGCTTTTCCTTTATCGGCTTCCTCCACTCTTCAATCCACATGGACACACTTTTGGCTTTGGAAAGAAGCTGCAGAAATACCGCAGTCTGATGGCGGCAAAAACCTTCAGCCGGACAGGAACACTCGCTCAAATGAATGAACTCAAGATTAAGTTCAACCTTTGCGGGAGTCACATCCTGGACCGTCGCCAAAACCTTATCATCTTCGAAGCGAAGCTGATACACAAGCCCCTGCCGAAAAAGCATCAGCCCCTTCTGCACCAGGCGCGCATCTTCCTCATTCTCTGCCCGCAGTAACCCCTTCAGCTCATTCGCTGCAAACTCTAAAGGCTCCAAAAACCGCTCCGGAATCATTTCACAACCCCCTTGTTGGTGTGGGACAAAGGGACAGATTCCTTGTCCCATCTACCCGTAGGGGACAATCAGCCAGTCCCCATGTTCCAAAGTACATTCCTATATTATAACATTTAGGGCAGTTGGAATGAAGGTGTGCGCTGTTTCAAAAATAGCTGAGGGAAGTTCTTAATGGGAATTGTGCGGGAAAAAAATATCGGAATTTTCGATCCATTTCAAATAAAATGGTATGATGGATTTAATGCTTTATAGGAACTGGGTGGGAAAATGACTGCTGTAAATGCTAGACAACAGGAAGCTGATAAATATTCGCTGCATGATGCCGGCTTCAAAAAAATTATGATTGCGATGACGAGTGCATCCATTTTAGTATTCGCTAATTTATACTTTGTGCAGCCGATTATGCCGCTGCTCGTGAAATCATTTGACATCACATCTGCAGCAGCCGGTTTATCACTGTCTGCTGCTGTGGTTTCTATGATTTTCGGATTGTTATTTTTCGGGTTTCTATCTGATCGAATTGGGCGGGTTTCCATAATGAATATTACGCTTGTTTGCACTATTATTCCGTTAGTGCTTTTGCCCGTTTCGCCTAATTTCGAAACGTTTCTGGTGCTGCGTTTCCTGCAGGGCATTTGTATAGCGGGCCTGCCTGCAGCTGCCATCGCGTATCTAGGGGAGGAACTTGATTCTAGAAGCGTCAGTCTCGGCATCACCATGTATATTGCAGCCAATGCCATTGGCGGAATGGCCGGCCGCATCTTCGTCGGGTACATTGCTGATATGGCCAGCTGGCAGACTTCTGTTTACTTCCTATTTGGATTCTCCATTCTGTTATTCATCATTTATTTTATGACTCTGCCAAAATCTCATTATTTTAAGCCCAGTAAAATATCAGTTCAAAAAGACTTATCAGGCATGGGCTCACATCTGAAAAACACGAAACTTTTCCCTGCGTTCGCGATGGGAATCCTCCTCCAATTCTCGTTTACAGGAGTATGGACGTACCTGCCTTTTTACCTCGAACAGGATCCTTTTAATCTTTCTGTAAAAAATATTTCGTTTACTTACCTGGCATACAGCTTCGGTATAGTTGGCTCCATTCTGGGCGGAAGGCTATCTGCTCATTTTAGGCAAGCTACACTGGTCTCGGTCGGAACTGTCATTTTAATAGGAGGGACCTTGCTTACCAATGTGCACTCTTTATCAGTAATTGTAATAGGTCTATGCCTGACCTGTCTTGGATTCTTTGTGGCGCATTCACTGATGGCGGCCATTGTAAATGAGCGCGCTGCCCATCACAAAGCCGGTGCCTCGAGCATCTATCTCGTAAGCTATTACCTTGGAGTGGCAACCGGAGGGACGCTTGCCGGCCTGGTATGGCAGACTGGGGGCTGGACGGGGATTACGGTGGTTTCCTTTGGTCTGCTTCCGGTTGTGGTGTGGCTGATGGCAGGCAGCAGGAAGGTTCATCGCTGATATGATAGAGGGGCTTCGGACAGACTGAGCGGCAATTTAATCGGAGTCCGAACCCGTGTCGCCTTCGGACATGCTAAGCAGAAATTAGTCAGTTAGAGTCCGAACCGTGTCAGAGTCTGACAGTAGGAATAATCCAGTTGGAGTCCGTACTTTTGTCAGCTTCGGGCCAGCAGAGCAGAAATTTCCTTATTGAAGTTCGTCACAAGGCGGATTTATCGAAAATGAACCGTTCATTTACTAAAAACATTTAATACGAAGCTTAAAAGCCCCAATCCAAAACGATTGGGGCATATTTCTTCCATAAAAACCGCACTGAGATGCCTTCATGTATCATTAAAATCAGTTTATGTGCGGATAGACTCAACTTACTTGCGGATAAAATTTTTTCTGTGCTTATAACCACAATTTACGTGCGGATAGAAATTTTTTCGTGCGGTTAGCCATTTTTAAGACTGCAGACCAACACTCCTGCCTCAACCTAACGGGGATCCCGTTCCTGCCCCGTTTTTAAATCAATAACCTTAACCGGGTTCTCTGGAGCATTGACCGTTTTGCTCTCAGGAGCAGCTTTCCCGTTTTCCACCCAGTCGATAAGCAAGTCGAATGACTGGTGAGCGTAAGGCAACAAAGGCTGAAGTTCTTTATCCGGATCGGCGGAGCTGTTCCAGACAAGGCTGTCAACATGGTTCCCATTCTCAATAGTATACATTCGGTGCAGATCCTGCTTTCCGGCTTTCTTGACCAGCTTTTGATATCCCTTTGCATGAATATCCGGGAATATCAGCGAATCAAGGGAACCAGTGAAAGAGATGAGCGGCACATCTATATCTCCAGTATTGGCCACTTCCTTAATATTTTCTTTCACTTCTTTTGGACGGGTCACATATTTATAATCTTCAAAGACAGAATCAAAGGATCGGTCTCTCACGCCATTAACAAAGTTCAGGTAATTGCTCCAATGGGTACGGCCTGGGGCTTCCGGATCGAAATGGTCCCGATAGATATTCAGCGAGACAAACCAGTATACCTGATCATGATAGGCCCATAGTTTTTCCGATCCTTTGGGCAATCCAGCTTTGTATAGCTCTTTAATCGCTTTCTGCTTTATTTTGCCGCTTCCAAACAAAGCTTCCTCCGCATGATTCACTACGGTGGTCAGAGAACTGATTAAATTTGGCTTTTCTTCCGTCCATAACACGCCTTCCCAATCAACTCCTCCATCAAAAAGACGCGGTTCGCCAGTCTTCTCTGGATGGTCATTTTCAAGGGCATAGCGCACGACGTATCCGCCATTGGAAATTCCCATCGCATATGTAGGAATTTTATGCACTGCCGATACTAAATCGCTCGCCGGGTCAGTAGAATCTGCCGGATCGATCAGACCATCGGAATAATGGCTGACTAAGTATCGCTGTGCGGCTTTCGTAACCTGCCGGAACCGCTGGTGCCATTCTGCTACGCTATCATCCTCAGCGGCTAAGGCATTCTTTACTTTTGCAAATGGATCAGCTGAATCAGCGTCACCCTGGGTGCCTTTATCAATCGCTGCAAAAGCATATCCTTTTTCCAGGACATAGTCGCTGAAAAGCAGGTCGGTTGATGTTTCATTTCTTGTAGCCGGGATTCCCGAAACAACCAGCCGGCCATTCCAGTGATCCGGAACCCTTATGACAAACTGGGCATCTTCAAAAATACCATTTACCTGTGTTCCCGTTACAGAAGAAGGCTTATACATTTGATGCCATCCGGTTCCTTCCTCGGCATTTCCCCAGAGATAAGGAGCAAGACCGATGTTTCCGTAAAGGGTCGCCTGCTGATATTGGAGGGGATTCTTGGTGGTCAGCCAGTTGTTGTTCACACCATCAAAGTATTGTTCCGTTACTGTATGCGCACCAGGTATTATGGCCTGGTTTTCCGCAGCAGTTTGCTCGGCAAAACTTCTTTCCGGAAAAAGTGAAAAGCTTAAAGCAGATGCCAGTGATAACGCAATTAGCTTATTTTTCAGATAAATCAATCCCTTCTGCATAATCTCTTACAGTTCTATTCTACTTTTACTAATTATGGGAATCATGGGTCTTAGTAATTAATTATTTGAATTTTCAGTATAAATGAAAGCAGAGCATTGAGAATTGTGATGACTGACCGATGCTAGTACTATAGCCTTACATGCGGGACAAGTTGGAAGCAATGGGAATTCAAGTAGATATGGGCGCTTTAATGAATTCGAGCTAGTAGCGCAACCGGCCAGCACTTACATGGGACCAGTCCCCTTGTAGGGATATGTTCTGACAACCTTTTTTGAAAAGAGGAAGAGCATGCTTACAACTTATAAGCCTAGTCATTTTAAAAGCACACAGGTTCTTGAAAAAGAAGCTGTTTTGGCTGCAATTGAAAATTCTCTGGCTATGATTGAATTTGATAGTAACGGGAAAGTGCTGTGGGCAAATGAGAATTTTGCCCGCACTGTCAAATATCGTGCAGAAGAAATGCCAAATATGATGCATAAGCAATTTTGCACCCCTGAATTTGCCGCCAGCAGGGAATATCAGGAGCTTTGGAGAAATCTGCGCAATGGCAAAAGCTTTCAGGAAAAAATTCAGCGTGTGAACAAGCAAGGAGATCTTATCTGGCTCGAAGCGACTTACACACCGGTATTTGGGAATGATGGCAGTGTAGAAAGTGTTGTAAAGGTTGCTACGGATATTACAGAAAGGGAAACGAATACAGCGCAGGTAGCATTCCAGCTTCAGGCAATGTCAGAAGCCCTTAGTGAAAAAGCAAAAGCTGGAATTGAAAGAAGCAAAGAGGCAGCTCAGGCAATAGCCAAGCTCGTTTATGAGTCCAAAGGGAACCTGGAAATTCTCCATTCTCTCAAATCACAGACACAATCCATCGGCAGCATCGTAAAAACAATCCGTGAAATCGCGGCCCAAACGAACCTCCTGGCATTAAATGCAGCTATTGAAGCAGCACGTGCCGGCGAACATGGCAGAGGCTTCAACGTCGTTGCCGGAGAAGTGCGAAAGCTCGCAAACCGGGTGCAGGACTCCATCCAGGAAGTCAGTGCCCACATCAAAGGAATATCAGATGAAATCAACAAAATTAGTGACGCAACTCTGCAATCACAGTCAGGCATAAGTGAAAACCAGGTTCATAATGAACATGCTGTATCTGCTTTTAAAGATATCGGGGAAGCTGCAAGAAAGCTGGATGAACAGGCGAAGGGTTTTAAGAGTATTTTATAGGAAAATGTGGGCTGCTTTATAGCAGCTCTTTTTTCTGCAGATAGGAAGAATGGATGAGGCTGGCGAATTTACATATATTCTGTTTATTTTTGATGAGAGAAGATGTTTTTATGAAATATTTCCACAGGACATTCACTTCAGAGTTAAAGGGGAAGATTCATAGAATTGAAAAGGAACTAAAAGAACAAATTGAAAAGCTTCTAAGAGAGAATAAAGCGGCTTTTTCAAAGAAAGGCCTGAAACTCGAGGCTGAATTTAATCAGGAGGGCAGAGATGTTTTCCAGCCTGGATACAGTTCCTCCATTTCACTGGGGATTTCTGATAAAAGAGGGGATCTCATAGATGTAAAAATCATTAAAATTTGGGAATGCGAATACTTTTTTCTTGGAATGCCGGTATCGAAAAAAATCCCTGGAAGCAAGTTGTTTGGGGAGCTTCTGGATGAATCTTCACAAGAAATAACAACGGAGTTAGAACAATGGATAGCTGAATTTTGGGATGAACTTACCAATTAAGAGAAACAGGAGGAAAAAGTATGGGAAATCAATCTTTAAAGCTGCCTAAGGAATTTGAAAAACATCGGAGCGAATTAGAAAAAACAGTTAAATCGTTTGTCTGCATACATGCAGAAAGAGGGGAGACCACACTTTATGAAAGCAAGTTCGGAGGAAAGCCCTACCTTCCAAAAACGAGCGAACATCCAAAGGATGAGCAGGGAAATTATATGAATCTATTTGCGCAAATCAATTTCGAAGAAGTTCCTCACATTGAGCCTATGCCTGAGAGCGGAATTCTTCAATTCTATCTCTCGCCGGCTGATGATATGTACGGACTTGATTTTGATAACCCGGCTGATCAAAAAAATTTTCGGGTTGTTTATCATCCAAATGGCGTGAAAGATGAGTCAGACCTTGTGACAGATTTTTCGTATATGCCTGATTTAGGTGATGAATATGATCCGATAGTCCAGGAAGCAAAGATGATTTTTAACCTTAAGTTCGCTCCTGTACCTGCTGAGGATTTCCGATTTGAGGACATGGTCAAAATTGACTTATTTGAATCCATCGATCATCCGGATTATGAGGATTTATATGAGCTTTACTCCGAGGAATTAGGTGCAGAGGGCCATAAAGTTGGCGGCTATCCCTACTTCACCCAGCAGGATCCTAGAGAAAAAGGGGACCCAACAGGTGATTATAAGATTTTGCTATTCCAGGCGGATACGGACGATGATATTGAGCTGATGTTTGGGGACAGCGGTGTTGCCAACTTCTTTATTAAGGAAGAGGATTTGCGGAAGAGGAATTTTACAGATGTTCTTTATAATTGGGATTGCTGCTAACGTACCAACCCCCAATTATGAGGAGATAACTGAATGGGGGGTTCACATTTGGACAGAAAAAGGATAAACCTGAGCGGCTGAGTCCGAACCTGAAGCGCCCCTTCGGACAGAAGAAGCAGAAATTCGGGCGAGTGAGTCCGAACATTTAGCCCCTTCGGACAGGAGAAGCAGAAACCCGAGAGATGGAGTCTGGACATGGCAAACTAATTGTCCGCGGTGGAAATCAACAGACTCATTTACAAGCGAAACCCCTATCTAAGAAGAATAAAGGAAATTAGCAATATTAAATTGCGGAAAAGTTAGAAAACTCTTGAATTAATAAAAAATAACCGCTACACTTATAATATACAGTTTTTCGTATATTGATTAAAGGTAAAGAGGTATTACATTATGAGCCGTATTTGGGAAAGTTTATATTCAAAGAATGGGCTGGCTGCAAAGTTTATTGCAAAGGAGCTTATTCAGTTTTCAGAGGGAGAGAGAATCCCCCGCGTAAGTGATTTTACGGAAAAGCTATCCTTGGGCAGGGGAACTGTTCAGGGGGCATTAAGAGTGCTGGAAGATTTGCATGCCATAGCTCTTGAATCCAGAGGACATCTTGGGACCTTTCTGAAGAAGAGGGACATCAACCTGCTGTATGAGATTGCCGGCATCGGACCAGTGATGGGCGTAATGCCGCTGCCTTATTCCCGCAAGTATGAGGGATTGGCGACTGGCATTGTCGAAGGGTTTGAGGAAATCAACAAGAAGTCTGGCCTTGCATATATGAGAGGAGCGAGAAGGCGGATCGAATCATTAAAAACCCGGCGCTACGATTTTGCGATCATGTCTCAGCTGGCGGCAGAAGAGGCAGTGCAGGAGTTTGAGGGCCTGGAAATTCTCCATACACTTGGGCCCGAGACCTATGTAACGTCCCATAGAGTCTTTTTTCAGATAGCAAAAACAGCGAGATTACCGATGGCATGAAAATAGGAATTGACTATTCATCTGCCGACCAGGCAAATATTACCCTCCTTGAATGTGAAAAGCACAAGGTTGAACTGATAAAGGTGGACTATATGCAGCTTTTCAATATGCTGAAAAACGGCAGTATTGATGCAGCGGTCTGGAATGCAGATGAAGCGAGGGCGCTAAAAACGTTTGCCTCCTCTGACTTTAAATCAAAAAAGGCAAAGGAACTGGCCATAAAAGCAACCACAGCAGCCATTGTCATAGAAAGTGAAAGAACAAATATCAGGGAACAAATCCAGCTCCTCCAGTTTAATAAAGTGGAAGAGACCCAAAGGCTGGTGGAGGAAGGAAACAAGTATCCTCACTATTAAGAAACTGAAGTTCTAGTTTCTTATCAGCACTAATATACTAAATACTGTATTCTGGAGGGATTTAAACATGGATTTAAATCAATTGAAAGAAAGAATGGACATTCTTTTAGCTTCATCTGTTGTCAGTACCAAAGCAGCTGATATAAGCACGTTAGCGTTTATGCATTTACAGTCACACTTGAAAAAAGATGCCATAGATGGAGCTGAAATGCTGTTCACCCATTTGCCGACAGCTCTGACGAGAATTGAAAAGGGTGAACAGGTTGAGGCTCCCCATCCTGCCTTGCTGGATGAAGTTAAACAGTCACTAGAAGCATCAGTGGCAATAAAAGAAATCGATTACGTACAGCAGCTATGGAAGAATCAGCTCCCCCAAGAAGAAATCGATTTTCTGGTCATACATTACACAAATGTACTGCAAATCAACAAAGGAGGAAATTAAGATGAAAATTGTAGTTGGCGGACAGGTTGATAAAAAAGAGATTGAGAGCTTGATAAAAGAGATTGATAGCAGCATAACAACGATGGTTAAGTCGGATCTGGAGGCTGCGATGGCTGTTAAGACGGGACAGGCAGATTATTATGTGGGAGCCTGCCACACAGGCGGCGGCGGAGCTTTGGCCATGGCGATTGCACTACTCGGCAAGCCAAATTGCGAGACCGTCTCCATGCCAGGAAAAAGCCTGTTGAGGAGAAAATTGTAATCGCTGTCAATGAAGGGAAGAAAGCGTTTGGATTTACAGCTGACCACAAAGAGACCGCAGTGCCTATGATTATCAAAGCTTTAAAGAATAAAAGCTAATCCATTTTATCTGAGGGGGAAATAGAAATGGAAATGACGTTAATTATCCTGATTGGTGCCGTTGCTGCTGTTTTGGCCAATATGAATATTGCGGTTTTCAATGATGGGCTTCGTCCAATTGTCTCCGAACACGTCGAGGGAAGGATGACGAGACGGGATCTTGCCTTCACTGCCTTTGCGATGAGTTTCGGCCTTGTAATCGGATTTGGAATACCTTTTACACTCTCGGCCAGTATCATCCTCGTTCACAGCATCCTGCTGGGAACAGATATTATCGGTTTGCTGACACCGAAAAATAAATGGGGAACACCGCTTGCGGCTGTGATTGGCGGTGCTTATGGAGCAGGGCTGTTAATCGGGCTCGAAGGCTTTGTGAAGCTGTTTGATTATCTGCCGCTTAATTTCCTTGAAGCGATGGGAGCCGTTGGAACACCGGTTGTCGTAACATTTATGGCATTCCCGGCGCTTGCGGTTGCTTTGCAGTTCAGCGTGAAAAAAGGGGTCATAACGTTTATCGTTTCAGCATTAATCCGTCAGCTCGCTGTCTGGCTGAATGAAAGCGGAGTCCTTACGATTTCAGGAACTACAGTAACACTGAACCAGGAAGGAATGGCCCTTATTACAGGAATGATCTTCCTTCTTGTATTTGCCATGAAGGAAAAGGCAGAAGAAGGCTCTTCCATCGACCTTGCCGCAGTATTCAGTGACAAAGTGGCGAAAATCAGAAAAAATGTCGTGTTCTTTATGATTATTGGCGGTCTTATTGCTGCTGCTACGAATCTATGGATCATGGCAGGAGATCCGATTTCTCTAAATCTATTAGCGGAAGGCAAAGCAACAGATGCCGGAATTGCAGCGGCTGCCCGTGCACTAGGTTTTATTCCGCTTGTAGCCAGTACAGCAATTGCAACAGGCGTATACAGCCCGGTCGGATTTACGCTCATTTTCGTCGTCGGATTTTTCTCCCCGAATGTTTGGGTGGCTTTAATCGGCGGGGTCATTATTATTTTCATTGAAGTTATGCTATTAAGTTCAATTGCGAGATTCCTTGATAAATATCCCGGTGTGCGTAATTCCGGAGAAAATATCCGCAGTGCGATGACCAAGCTTCTGGAAGTAGCCCTATTAATCGGCGGAGCAAATGCCGCTAATGCGATTGCGCCGGGGTTCGGATTCTTCTTCATCGCCGGATTCTATTTGCTGAATGAAGCGGCAGGACGTCCGATTGTCCGCATTGCGGTCGGCCCTGTGGGTGCCATTGCAGTCGGAATCATTGCCAATATTTTGGTTGCACTTGGAATCATGAACATACCTCAGTAAAGGAACCAAATAAAGAGAACGGAGTGGACAGCCATGATACAAACCGTACTTGGAAAAATTGCTCCGGAAGAATTGGGGATTTGCTCGGCTCACGAGCATCTCTCCATTGACCTTTCGCGAGTGAAAAAAGATCCGGATACCATACTGGATGATGAACAGGGCATGCGTGAGGAACTGGAGGACTTCTATCGTCTCGGCGGAAGGTCAATGGTGGAAGTGACGAATGACGGCATGGGCCGGGATGCTCATGTGCTAAAAAGGCTGAGCGAGGCAACAGGGGTTCACCTTATTACATGCACAGGCTTCTATAAAGATCCTTATATCCCCCATTTTGCAGACGGCTGGTATGCGGAGCAGTTTGCACAGCATTTTATAAAAGAAGCCAAGGAAGGGATTGCCGAAACGGGCATTCTCCCGGGTGTCATCGGGGAAGTGGGCACTAGCAAAAATGAAATGAAGCCGATTGAACGTGAGCTCTTAATTGGTGCCGCTATGGCCGGAGCCGAAACCGGCCTTCCGGTGACCACTCATACAACGCTCGGAACACTCGGGCTTGAGCAGGTGCAGCTGCTGACAAAGCATGGCCTTCCGGCTGATCAGATCATCATCGGCCATCAGGACCTTAACCCGAATAAAGACGAGGTTCTGGCTGTTTTGGAAACAGGAGCCTATATCGCTTTTGATACGATCGGAAAAAATAATTACCGTCCCGATGAAGAAAGAGCCGCTTTCCTCCTTGATTTCATAAACCTCGGGCTTGAAAAGCAAATTCTTCTTTCAGCAGACTTAACCCGCAAGTCGCATTGGAAGAAGCACGGAGGACCGGGATACGGTCTTGTGCTGGAGACCTTTATTCCAAGATTGAAAGAATCAGGAATTCCGGAAAGCATTCTTCATCAGTTTCTGACCGTTAATCCATCCAGAGCTTTTTCAATAAGGGAGCGATCATAGTGTCCACATATAACCGAGCTGAATTAAAGTACGCAAAATCAGTTTTGCCAAGCCTATCGATACAGGAAGCACAGGAAAAACAATTCAAATTGGTAGACAGAATGAGCCGCTATTTCAAAGGCAGGCAATTTCTTTCAATGGGGGACCTTGGTGTTTCTCCAGCTTATAAGCGTCCGGAACAGACGTATCTTGTGGAAAGAGTTCTGGCGGATTTCTTTGAAGCAGAAGACTGCGCCCTTGTCAGGGGAGCCGGAACAGGCGCGATCCGCAATATTCTAAGCATGCTTTTGTCTCCTGGAGATGAAATGTTCATTCACACTGCACCTGTTTATACGACGACAAAGGAAACGTTAAGGATATTGGGCATTAAAACCGTCCAGGCAGATTACAACCATCTTGAGGAGGTCAGAATGGCCATCAGAAGTAATCAAAATCCTAAAGTTTTCTACATTCAGCATGCACGCCAGCAGCCGACAGATCATTATCAATTAGCCGAAGTCATCAAAGCCGTGAAGGAAGAACGCCCGGATCTTCCAATCGTCGTGGATGACAATTATTGCGCGTTGAAGACAAAGGGAATTGGCGTGGAATTAGGAGCGGATTACTCAACCTTTTCCGGATTTAAGCTTCTCGGGCCGGAAGGAATTGCGGTCATTGCCGGCAAAAAAGAGGCCATCGAACGGGTGCATCACTATAACTACTCGGGCGGCGGCCAGGTTCAGGGCTACGAAGCCATGGAGCTTTTAAGAATGATGACATTTGCACCTGTATCGCTGGCTATTCAAAACGAGCAGGTGGAAGAGCTCTGCCGCCGTCTGAATGAAGGGGCTGTGAACGGGATTCGCGCCGCCTACATGACGAATGCCCAATCCAAAAATGTCATTGTAGAACTCGAAGATCCGATTGCCCAAAGAGTGATCAGCATCAGTGATGAGCATGGGGCGGCCACTCATCCGGTTGGGGCGGAATCAAAATATGAAATTATCCCGATGATTTACCGAGTTTCCGGCAGCTTTTTGGAAGCACAGCCCGAGCTGAAGGAATATGGACTGCGCATTAATCCGATGAAATCAGGAGCGGGCACGATCATCGGCATTCTGGAAAAAGTGATACCTCTTGCAAAAGAAGTGCAGCATCGTTGATACCCGTAAATAAAGGGGGAAACTTCAATGTTTTTAGATGTAACAAGGCGCAGAAATCCTAAGCTTATTCAATCAGGTGTCACTTTGCACCAAAGCGGGCAAATACCCCCGAATACGTACGTGATTGACCTCGATATACTCGGAGAGAATGTAGAAGCTCTGGCAGAAACGGCAAAAAATCATGACTTTACGCTTTATTTTATGAGCAAGCAGCTTGGAAGGCTTCCGTTTATAGGCCAGTTTATAGCAGAGCACGGAATCGAAAGAGCGGTTGCTGTTGAATTCGACGAAGCCAAAACATTGGCAGAAGGCGGCGTTAAACTAGGAAATGTCGGCCACCTGGTTCAGCCGGGGAAAAATCAGTGGCCGGAAGTGCTGTCGTGGAATCCGGAAGTCATTACCCTATTTTCCTTTGCGCGTGCCAGACAGCTTTCTGATGCAGCTGTTCAATCAGGCATGGTGCAGGATGTACTTCTCAGGGTGTATGCAGAAGGCGATATGATTTATCCCGGACAGCAGGGCGGCTTTCGATTGGAAAAGCTGGATGAAGAGCTTCTCGAACTGGCCGGGCTTCCAGGGATTAACATAGCAGGCGTCACGACCTTCCCGAACCTTCAGATATCTCAGGACAGGAGAAGCATGGAGCCGACTCCTAACTTTAAAACCCTCCTAAAAGCAAAAGAGGTTCTGGAGAAAAAGGGCATTATTGTAAAGCAGGTAAACGGTCCAAGTGCGACCAGCTGTGAAACCATACCGTTCCTGGCAGAACAGGGTGTAACACATGGAGAACCGGGACATGCCCTCACCGGAACGACCCCGCTGCATGCTTACCGGAATCTCCCTGAGAAACCTGCCATTGTATATGTAACGGAAGTGTCCCACAAGGATCAGGAGCATTATTACGTCATTGGCGGCGGCTATTACGGACGCTCCCATTTAACCGGGTGTCTGGTCGGAAACAATGAAAAAGACATATTGAGGCAGTATGTAAAAGCAATCGAACCGGCTCCTGAAGCGATTGATTACTATGGCGCGATTGAGAAACCGAACGGTTTTAAGATTTCTGAAGGTGATACAGCTGTTTTCTCTTTCCGTACCCAGGTGTTTGTCACGAGGGCCCATATAGCCCTGGTAAAAGGAATTCAGAGCGGAAAGCCGGAATTGGTTCACTTTGAGAGGAAGTGGTAAGGATGGCAAAAGCAATTCTGCTGGTGATTGACAGCTTTGGCATCGGGGCAATGGAGGATTGTGGAGAGTACAGCCCTGGTGACTGCAGGGCCAATACCTATAAGCATATCCGGGAATCGGTTGATTTTTTAAACATACCAACTCTATATCAGCTTGGGCTGGGAACGCTTGTCGATGGCAAGGCAGCCCCTGCCAATGCTTACGGATGCTCGGCACTGGCCCATCACGGGGCAGATACGTACCTCGGGCATCAGGAAATTGCCGGAAGTTGCCCGAAGCGCTCAAATAAAAGGCTGATGAAGGATATTCATCCGGATTTGGCACAAGCATTAATAGAAGCAGGCTGCCAGGTTGAATACCCATGGGAAGACAGGCCGGTGCTGCTGGTAAACGGTGCCTGTGTCATTGGGGATAATCTTGAATCTTCATTAGGAAATATCATCAATTTAACCGCTGATTTTAATAAAATGCCTTTCCAGGAGTTAAAGAAAGTCGGAAAGATTGTCCGCCAGAACGTAGACACCAGCCGTGTGATTGCTTTTGGAGGACCCTATACAACCATCGAACATATCCTGTCAGTTGTTCATGAAAGAAATTCCGGCCAGTGGGGAGTGGATGCCCCGAAGGCCAAGGTGTACGGCAAAGGCTATGAAGTCTATCACATGGGCTACGGTGTAAACATAGACGGACAATTTCCGATGATAGCTGCCAGACATGGCCTTAAAGTACATCGGATTGGCAAAACGGCCGATGTTTTGCATGGAGAAGGACCTGCAGATCCGATTGTGGATACCGAGAAGGTTTTGCGATCTTTAGAGAAATCTTATTTGGGAGAAAAAGAGGACGCGGCGTTTCTGGTTAATGTACAGGAGACAGACCTGGCCGGACATGCTGAGGATGCCGAATGGTATGCCAGACTGCTGAATACAACCGACCAGTGGCTCGCAGAATTCCTGCCCAAGATGGCAGAGGAGGATCTGATCATTATTATGGCCGACCATGGCAACGACCCGACTATCGGCCATTCCAACCATACGAGGGAATACGTTCCAATACTTGCTGCCGGGAAGCGGGTAAAACCGGTGAACATAGGGAAGCGTAATTCGATGGCTGACGTTGGGGCGACATTTAGCGAGTTTTTTAGATTGCCTGCGACTGAGGAAGGCGAGAGTTTTTTGAAGATGGTTGTAGATTGAGAGAGGTGGAAGCCTTGGGGTTATAAATTCAGATTATAGAGGATTAGACAAAATAGTGGAAGAACTGTTTTATCAGATGATCATGGAGATAGCGAAAAAGGTCTTCTCCTAAATGTCTTATTAAAAAAATAGCTTACCTAATTCGAACAGGACAATCTTTTAGAACAGATTGAATACTCTTGATAGAGGGAGACTTAAAGTTAATTTGAAATAAATAGAGTGTTTTATAAGAGGAAGGCGTCCAGATGATTGGAAGCCTTTTTCGTGTTCAAGATTAGAATGTAACTTTAGACTTTGATAACTGTCCAGCTCCATAAGTATTACTCGATAGAAATTACTCCGTACGGCGAAAAGGGGTGGCTTTTAGGAGGAGGTGCTACCGGCTCTGCTATATGGTCTTATGCGTGGCTAGTTGAACTCCCAAAACTCTTTGTCTAATTAGGCTGGCACCTTGCCCAGTTCTTATGAGCTATATGGTTCAAATCACTTATTTTCTCTATTTCTTTTTCCTTAAAAAGCAATCTGTATTTATGTCTTTTGGTTCATTTATCTAAAAATAAAATATTTTCAATTAACTTTATGGCTTTTGTCTATTAAACTATTTCTTAAGTAACACGAAAGTTTCGTTCTACATAATAATATTTATCTTAGGAGGATGAAAATGAAAAAGATTTCAAAAGCCGTAATACCTGCTGCACTTGCATTATCAATGGTTGCATCTACAACAGCTTTTGCAGACCCGCAATCAAACCCGAATGGCCCTTACATCGAGAATGAGCAAAACATTTCTTTATCCAGCTATATGTCAAATGAAGAGCTGTTTAAGAAGCTTCAAAACCTGGAATCTCAATCTAAAGGCAAAATGAAGCTTGAAATTGCCGGTTACTCCAACCAGTCTCCTGATGGCTACCAAACTGAAGAAGATAAAGGCGAGCCGCTATATGTTGTAAAGTTTGGTGATGCTGACTCCAATAAAAAACGGGTGCTAATTACGACACAAATTCATGGGAACGAGCAAATCGGCACAGAGGCTGCTATCGATATTATTCAAAAATTATCTTCAGGTGCGAAAGATGTAAATGAAATGCTGGACAAAGTGTCTATCTGGATTATGCCTCGTATCAATCCTGAAGGAGCAGACAATCTGTATGAAGGAAAATGGTACCCAACAAGGTATACTCACCAAACGTGGCTGCCGGAAAACATTGACCTTCCAGAAGGAACTGCTGCTCCATGGTATTATAACAGCGATGGAAGCGAAAGAGCTCAAAATAACAATGGGCGTGTAGTTTACGGAATTCCGGGATACGATCAAAATCGTGACTACAATCCGAATTTGAATTTTAGAGTGGAAGACCAGGATAAAGCAGAAGTTGCAGATTTTCTAAATAGCAGAGCAACAAATAATAGTAACTACGGCGGATTCTTTGTAACAGCTGAATCCAGAACAGTAACAAGTGTCTTCCAGGATTTACAGCCTGATGTGTATGTTGATGTACATCACCGCGGATTCAATACCGTCTCTGACGAAGACAATCGCTCTGTTCCAATGCAGCTGGCTGCTGTAGTGGCAGATCCATATATAGATCCATTCACAGGACAACAGTACGAAGTTGATGAAGATGTTCTTAAACTAGGCAAACAGGTAAATGCTCTTGCTTCTCAAACATTACAGAGAGGATTTTCCCACTATGGTGCAGTTCAGAAATATCCTGATGTAAATCTTCCAGGTACTGCACTTGGTGCATTTGCCTTAAATGATGCAGCGATTATGCTAATGGAGATTAAAGGTCAAAGCCAGACTTTAGGCCAAAAACAGGCTGGTATGCTGAAAGAGACGGTCAAGGCTCCTCTTTACGATTTATTCAACGCACTTGCAGATGGATCGATCGATGAAGTAGATCCTGCTGTGTATGACGCTATCCCGGAAGCTTCAAACAGTATCTCAGACCCGACTACAAGAGATTAAGAGTGAAATTTTTAATTGAAAAAGCCCCTTCGTTCAGTTGAATGGGGCTTATTTTATTAAGTTTATCATCTATTCTTCAATTTGTTTAAAAAGCTTATTTTAGAATTCTATTGAGTCAGCGGCCCCTTCCATATACCCTTTCTTAGAATGTCCAAATTCGAACTGTGAACGCTGCTTAAGCTCTGAGTGACGATTAGTTATTACTCTCTGCGGATTAGAAGCAGCAAGTTCAGTCCATAAAGTTCAGATGGAGTATTTCATATATTGAAAATAATAAAGCAACTGGCTCAGAATCAAAAGAAAGATAGGAATACCTTCTTTAGTGCCCCTCCACAATTTTCCGTTTTGAAGGTCCTCTTTAATGAATTAGACTTCTGTTACATGATCCTTCGTTATATTAGGCAACTAAACAAACTTTCAACCTTCACATGTGGAAGAAAAATTTGTACATACCTTAAAAAGACACTTACATCAATTATTATAATTATTTGTGAATAAGAACCAGATCATTAACCGGCATCAAAACACAGTAAAAAGTTTGGAGGGATAAGGTACCTGTCCCTTTATCCAGTTTTCCTGATTTTACTAGTGCTATTATACCGGGTTAAAAGTTATAATCCTTATATGAAATATTTACTAATGGAGTGAAATATATGAAAAAACTCAGCACTAGAATTGCAATGGTTATGGCTCTTGGAATGGCAATTGTTTTACTCGGCAATATTGCTATGCTCTACTTAAGCACGAAAAATTCAGTAGAGTCTTCTATTGAAAATTTTAGTATAAGCATTGCAGACAATATAGCTTCAAAGATGCAAACAGATAAGTATGAGGATTTTTGAAGAATCCCGAACAGTCTGAGGCCTATTGGGATCTTCGGGAACAGCTGAATGATTTTCGGGAGAAAACGGGTGCGTTTTACGTTTATACTTTAATGGCCGATTCCGAGAAGAAAGAGCTCTTTATAATGGTTGATGGCCTGCCGAAGAACTCGGATATGGCTGCGGAAATTAAAACACCGACAACTGCTACAGCGTATGAAGATATTTCTCCTGTATTAGATGGAAAAGCATCAAGCTCACCGATCGTTCATGATCCGGAATATGGGGATTATCTTTCAGCGTTTGTACCAATTAAAGCCGATGGAAAAGTAATCGGGATATTGGGTGTCGACATCAATGCAGAGAATGTTAATAGTATTTCAGATCAAGTACTGCAAAAAGAGCTCCCTATGAACCTGGTGATAAATATACTGTTAATCCTTGCAGTTGTTGCCATACTGTCCTGGTTCGTCAAAAAGACTGCACCCTCTGCAGAATATCAGTTCAGCAGCCCAATTGATGGCTGATGGAGATCTTCGGGGTGCAGAAGAGAAGGCTAATTCCATTAAGGTAAAAGGGGATGACGAAATTGGTTTTGTTACAGAGTCATTCAAAAAAATGACGCACCATACAAAAGTGATGGTTGAAGATATAAAAGCATCTTCAGAAGCACTCTTGGTCTCCTCGGGTAAAATAGAAAACAAGATGGAAGATATCAGCCAGGCCAGCAGCCTGATTGTCAGAGGGATTCAGGAAGTGGCAGGGGCTACTGATACACAGCTGATCAGAAGTGAGGAATCTGCAAAAGCAATAGAAGAAATGGCCATAGGCATACAGCGTATTGCGGAAGCTTCGACAGATGTGAGCGAACAATCCAATACAGTTACACAGCAGGTAAAGGAAGGATTTGATGAAATTCAATCCATCATCCGGCAGATCAATGAGATTAAAAAGACTGTAAATGATTCATCCTTATTTATAGAAGAGCTGGGTACGCAGGCTATTGAAATTGAGGATATTGTGAACCTGATTTCAGGCATAGCAGAGCAAACCAATCTGCTTGCATTAAATGCAGCCATTGAAGCAGCCAGAGCAGGCGAACATGGCAAAGGCTTCGCGGTTGTATCCCAGGAGGTTAAAAAGCTGGCAGAAGGCTCAAAAGCATCTGCTGCACAAATTGCCGAAAAGCTAAATCACTTTAGATCGTCCATTGAACAGGCAGTCGGAAATATGCATGCGAGCTCAGGTAAAGTGGAAGAAGGCACAGTTCTGGTCAATAGTGCCGGAGAGAAATTCAATCAGATTCTGCATGCTGTTGAAGGTGTTACTGGGGAAATTCAGGAGGTTTCTGCTGTAACAGAAGAGCTCTCTGCCGGATCAGAAGAGATTTCTGCATCCATTGATGAATTTGCGGGTCTGTCTAAAGACACAGCACAAATTTCCCGCGAAGTCGCAGCCTCAACAGACCAGCAGGAGGATGCGGTAGAAAAGATTTCAGAGCTGACCGTTCAGCTGAGTATGCTTTCTAAACAGCTGGAACAGTCGGTGGAGAAGTTTAGATTATAAGATGGAAGCCGTTCTCTATAGAGAGCGGTTTTTTATTTTGTTACTAAAAGTGAATGAAATTCGAAAGAGAAGTTCTAGAAGTGACACCAAAAATGTCCCCTTTGTCCCGTTTGAAAAAATAAACCATTTGACTGAGTTTTCTCACGGACCATCTAGGGAAACAAGCGAAGGTGAACTTATTACCTTATCAAAAGGGGGCAGCCCAGCTCAACATATCTACATAAAGAGGAGTGTTCAAATGAATTACATAAAGTGGATCGCGGCAGCAGCCGCAATGGTATTTGTGCTGAGCTTCAGCCAGCCCAAGGCAGATGCTGCTGTTCTAAAGAATGGCTCAGCAGGCCCGGAAGTTACATATATTCAATCAGCATTGCAAAAGCTTGGTTATTTTTATACAGACAATACAGGATATTATGGAACGGTAACAGAGAATGCAGTAAGAAACTTTCAATATGATTTCGGTTTAGCAGCTGATGGCATTGTAGGAGTTAACACAGCAGAAATGCTTAGAAATGTGGACATGCTGGCTCATGTGGTTTATGGGGAAGCGCGCGGGGAAAGCTATGAAGGCCAAGTGGCAGTTGCGGCTGTCGTTCTTAATCGTATGGAGTCCAATGAATTCCCGGATACTCTCTCAAATGTTATTTTTCAAAAGAATGCCATTACAGCTGTGAATGACGGTCAGTACTGGCTGCAGCCCGATGCTGAAGCTTATCAGGCAGTAAGAGATGCTTTTGATGGATGGGATCCAACTGGCGGTGCAGTCTATTATTACAATCCTTATACAGCTACAGATCAATGGATATTTACTAGAACAGTCATTAAACAAATCGGCAGTCACAATTTTGCCTACTAAATTGAGGCACCTTTCCTGTTCAAGCGGGGAAGGTGCCTTATTTAGTTCTTCTTATAATAAAAGAAAATCTGGTAATTTATATTACAAAAATATTAAAATCGCTTTAATCTGTAACATAAAAAGAGTTTTACTGAAATCTCTCTGTTATCTTATGGTGTTAATATGTTCCTATCAAGGGACATAAAGGAGATATCATGAAGAAATTAGTAATCTATCTAATCACAGCTGTTTTTCTATCGTTTGGATTTTCCAATGTCACTTCAGCCGCAGGAAATACGTATACAGTAAAAAAAGGGGACACGCTTTGGGCGATCTCTAAAAAACATAATGTTACCGTTAACCAAATTAAATCCTGGAATAAATTAAAATCAAATACAATCAAACCAAAACAAGTGCTAAAAGTTACTGCTTCATCGGCAAAAGCTGCAGCACCTAATAAGACAGCTGTAAAGGCTGCATCAACGAAAGCCTATAAAGAAATTAAAGTGAAAGCGACTGCCTACACTGCCAGCTGCAAAGGGTGCAGCGGCATTACTTATACAGGAATCAACCTGAAAAAGAACCCGAACGCCAAGGTGATTTCGGTGGATCCGAAGGTTATTCCACTGGGATCAAAAGTTTATGTACCTGGGTATGGAGAGGCAATTGCAGGCGACAAAGGCTCTGCAGTAAGAGGCAATAAAATTGACGTCTTCATTCCAAACAAACAGAAAGCCCTGCAATGGGGCAGCAAAACGGTTACTATTAAAGTTTATAAATAATAGAAATGAAGAGAATCTTCCTGGCGGGGATTCTCTTTTTGTTTGGGAAAAAATATCTCCGGTGCGCATCTGGGTTTTTAGACCTATTTATGAAACGGGGATATTTTCTCATTTTTACTTATTTACTCAATTTTTACAAATATCAGATTGTATACCAAAAAGAAGAGTGATTTACTAGAATGGTAGTGTCATGTAAACGTTTAAAATAAGGAAATAGGAGTGGATTACATGATTGGAAAGCAGCGGAAAAAGTTGCTTAGCTTTATTAGTGTCTTTGCTTTGATTCTTAGTCTTTTTAGTCCTTTTGCCACGGCAAGTGCAGAAGAAGTGAAGTCTGTGGCAGAAGCTATTGCGGATAATAACGGAGTTGCCACAGTCGAAGGTTATATTGTTGGAGTTACAAAGAGTACTTCAAGCTATAGCCATAGCGGTCCGTTTACAATGGCAACCAATATTGCCATGGCAGACTCACCCGATGAAAGAGATCCCGGTAAAATACTGCCGGTTCAGCTTCCGAGCGGGTATGTGAGATCAGGATTAAACCTGGTGGACAACCCTGATAACCTTGGAAAGAAAGTTCAAATTACCGGTTCACTGGAAGCCTACTTTACAGTTCCAGGATTAAAGAACTCATCGGCTTATTCTTGGGTGGAAGAAACAGACCCAACAAAGGTTTCAGCTGTAACTGCTTCCCCTGAAGCAGGTCCAGTTAAGCAGGGAACAGGTATTGTTTTATCGACAGAAACGGAAGGAGCAGTCATTCATTACACGGTGGATGGATCAGAGCCAACTTCTAAAAGTGATACATATACTGATCCGATTGTCATTAATGAAAGAACAACCATTAAAGCCTTTGCTGTTAAAGAAGGCTTAACAGACAGCAGAGTAGCTGAATTTACTTATACGCCTGCATTAGGCGGACTTCGCATTCATGATATTCAAGGTGCAGGGCATTATTCCGAATATGCCAACCAATATGCTGCGGATGTGGAAGGCATCGTCACAAAAGTGGCAGATGCAAACAATTTCTATATGCA
Organism: Cytobacillus pseudoceanisediminis; assembly: GCF_023516215.1. NCBI lineage: Bacteria > Bacillati > Bacillota > Bacilli > Caryophanales > Bacillaceae > Cytobacillus > Cytobacillus pseudoceanisediminis. The sequence continues at coordinate 4,464,069 of NZ_CP097349.1, forward strand.
GGACCTGCAGCCTGACCAGGATCCTAATACTTCTGAAGGAATTCTCGTTTACAAGAAAAATCACGGAGCACAAGCGGGCGATGTGGTTACAGTAACAGGACAGATTAAAGAATGGGTACTTGACGGCTATGCTGAAAAACTGGAGACAGATTTGCCTGTAACCGAAATTAATGCTTCAGCAATTAATAAAATAGCGTCAGGCCAGGAGCTTCCGGCTCCAGTCATTCTCAGTAAAGAAAACCTGCCAACTGAAGTGATCGATAATGACAGCTTTGGTGAGTTTGATCCGGAGCAGGATGGAATCGATTTTTATGAAAGCCTGGAAGGCATGCTTGTTCAGGTGGACAACCCTAAAGTAGTTGCGCCTCAAAAATACGGTGAGCTTGTGGTTGTTCCAGGAGATGTTGAAACAAACACAGCGGCAGGCGGACTGCGCATTTCAGAAAATGATTATAATCCTGAGAGAATCACATTGGATATTAACGATGAAGATTTTGTTGCCAAAATGGGCGACAGCTTTAAAGGCAGCGTCCAGGGTGTCGTCAGCTACGGATTCAGCAACTATAAAGTATTAAGTGATGCAGATTCATTGCCGGAATTTGAGGAAGGCCCTGCGGCAAGAGAAGAAACAAGTCTTATCCCTGAAGAAGATCAATTAACCATCGCGTCTTATAATGTTGAAAACTTCTCAACAAAAACGGATGCGGAAAAGGTTACGAGATTAGCAGAAGCAATCGTTAAAAATATGAAGCACCCGGATATCATTGGTCTGACAGAGGTTCAGGATAATGACGGACCAATAGATAGCGGCACAACAGAAGCCGATCTAAGTGCAGCATTATTAATTGAAAAAATAAAAGAACTGGGCGGTCCAGCTTACACATACACAGATATCGCTCCAGAAGATAAACAGGATGGCGGCCAGCCGGGAGGAAACATCCGTGTCGGCTTCCTTTATAACGCTGAAAGGGTAACATTATCGGAAGGCGAAAAAGGGTCAGCAACGGATGCGGTTGATTTTGAAGACGGCAAATTAACGCTAAACCCAGGACGCATTGATCCCTCCAATGAAGCATTTGAAGATAGCCGCAAAGCATTGGCGGCCCAGTTCGAATTCCAGGGCGAAAGCGTTATTGTTGTAGCTAACCATTTTAACTCGAAAGGCGGGGATTTTCCGTTATTCGGCAAAGTGCAGCCTCCCGTCTTAAACAGTGAAATTCAGCGCATGAAAATCGCTAACGTGGTTAACGGTTTCGTAAAGGAAGTAAAAGCAGAAAACCCTAATGCCAATATCGTCCTGCTTGGCGACTTTAATGATTTTGAATTCTCCAATCCTTTAAAGGCATTAAAGGGTGATGAATTAACCAACATGATTGAAAAGGTTCGGGCAGAAGAGCGCTATACGTACAACTACCAGGGAAATGCACAGGTGCTGGATCATATTTTAGTATCCAACAACCTTGCCAAGAAAACAGAGGTTGATATTCTTCATATTAACTCTGGCTTCATGGAAGAACACGGCCGTGCAAGTGACCATGACCCTGTCATGATTCAGACAAGCTTAAAGCCGGCAGTTAAACCGGAAGAGCCTAAATATGATCATGTTTTTAATCTAGTAAACTACCACGCGAAGAAATTCGTTGTTGGACCACATAATGCCTTGGTGATTATGGATGGAACATCCAGCCTCTCTCAAGGATTGTGGCTGAAGAAATCAGCCGCGGTTAAAGGCGATGGCCTGAAAAATACAAAAGTGGTTATCAGCTCTGCCAACAAAGGAGCAATTGTCGATTTAACAGGATCAGATATAAAGGAAGTCATGGTCGAAAGCAGCAAAGTTGTGGAAATCCGCGGTGCCGAAAATGTCCAAAAATGGACACTTGGGAAAAAGCGGATCCGTCTCATATTATTATCAAAGATTCGGAGGGGGAAGAAATAGATTCCCCATATGAGGAAGAGGAAGCAGCATAGCATTTAAAGCCGGAGTGTAATTACTTCGGCTTTCAATCCTCTTTTTAAAAATTAGCATCTGAAAGGAGCAGCAATTCATGAAATTGCCTATTAAAGTATTATCAACAGTAGCCTTATCAGCAGCATTAGCCATCTCTACAGCCGTTCCGGCAGGTTTGGTTTCAGCAAATGAATCACCAGCTGCAGATTTTACACTTTCCTTAATGCATACCAATGATTCACACGCCAATATGGACAGCGCCGCTAAAAAAGTGACGGCTGTAAAGGAAGCAAGAGAAGCAAATCCGGACGCCTTGCTTGTTGATGCAGGAGATGTTTTTTCCGGAACATTGTATTTTAATAAATTCCTTGGACAAGCTGACCTGGAATTCATGAATCTGATGGGCTATGATATTATGACTTTCGGAAATCATGAGTTCGACTTGGGTTCAAGCGCAGAAGGGCACAAAGCACTGGCGGACTTTGTAAAAGGTGCACAATTCCCATTTGTCAGTTCGAACGTAGATTTTTCTAAGGATGCAAACCTGCAGGGATTATTCAGTGATGTGATATCAAGCGAACCTGCTAATGGAAAAATATATAATGGCATCATCAAAGAAGTTAATGGAGAAAAAGTAGGGTTTTTTGGTTTGACTACAGCTGAGACGGCGAGTATTTCCAGTCCTGGTGATGTTACATTCAAGGACTATATCGAAGAAGCAGAAAAAGCAGTAAAAGCATTTGAGGGTATGGGAATCAATAAAATTGTGGCTGTAACTCATATTGGTTATGATGATAATCCGAATGTGGATAATGATTTAACTTTGGCTGCACAGGTAGATGGGATTGATGTGATTGTGGGAGGACACAGCCATACGCAATTAAATGAGCCAGTGGTTGTGGCAGCTGATGAAACAGGAGCAGCAAAGGACCCTACTGTCATTGTTCAAGCCGGCCAGTACAATAATTATCTCGGAACACTGGATGTACAATTTGATGAGGCCGGAACAGTAGTTGGGCAAGCTGGAGAGCTTGTTAAAATATCGGATAAAGCAGACGATCCTGAAGCTGCAGTGCTTCTTGAAAAATACTCCTCACAAATACAGGAATTAAAGAACACTGAAATTGGCGCAGAAACCGTGACTGCACTCGAGAATCCGCGGACAAGCGGAGACAGCACAGGGCCAAGTGTACGGAAAAATGAAACAGCGCTAGGCAACCTAATTACAGACGGCATGCTTGCAAAAGCCAAGCAGTATAACAGCAATGTCACCATGGCTCTTCAAAATGGAGGCGGTATTCGTGCAGGGATTGACGCAGGACCAATCACTGTTGGAGAAGTGATAACTGTTCTCCCATTTGGCAACACATTAGCAACTATGGAGCTGACGGGAGCTGAACTGAAGGAGGCTTTTGAAATCAGTATGGGTCAGTATCCGGCAGAAAACGGCGGCTTCCTGCATGTGTCCGGTGCAAAAGTAGAATTTGACTCCACAAAGCCTGCCGGTGAGCGAATCGTTTCGATCGCTTATAAAAATGATCAGGGCACATACACAGAAATCCAGGATAAGCAAACATACACAATCGCTACCAATGCTTTCACAGCCAAAGGCGGAGATGGTTATACAGTTTTCGCAAAAGCATACCAGGAGGGACGGGTAACAGATCTTGGACTTTCCGATTGGGAAAACTTTGCCGAACACCTATCCAGCCTGGGTACTATCACACCAGCAGTGGAGGGCAGAATTGTAGATGTTGACAGTCTGCCGCCAGTAACAGAGCTGGATTTTGAAAAGAAATATAATTTTACTGATGATAAAAAGAAGAAGCTAGTAGTGAACAAGGTTTCTTTTATTAATGTAGAAGAATCCGCAGAAATCAAAAACGGCATCTGGCTCAAAAACTCTGCTGTATTGCAGGGCAAAGGACTTAAGAACGTGAGTGTCCGTGTAACACCAAAGAAAGAGCCGATCATCGTAGACTTTAGCGGTGCAGAAGTGAAAGAAGTCATTGTTGAGAAAAGCGATTTAGTAGAGCTTAGAGGGGCAGAAAACGTTAAAAAGATTAGTTATCGTAAGTAATAGAAAATTAGTATCGAAGATGAAACTGCACACCGTAGATAGTGTGCAGCTTTCTTTAATGGCTCAAATGCTTCCTCCCTTTTGCTGCTCTTTTTGATATGATGGATTTAATATATTAAATGGTAATAATTTTGGAGGAGCAGGTATGGCTGGTATAAAATCAATAAACCTCGATGGGGAAGAAATCTATGTGTTTAACAGTGCCATCTATATTTTTGAATCGTCTGAAGGAAGTACGCTGGAAGTGGATCTGATTGTGAGCGAGGTTACTCTAAGAAAATATCAAGACAGGGAAAGCCTGATCACGGAAATTGAATTGGAAGATGGGCGATCACTAAGTTCATTTATGTTTCTAAAATCTGTACCGGGCAAGCTGCCAAGGTTAAGCTTATTTTGCGAACTTGATCCGGAGGAGTCATACGAAGGTGTTTTAAGAATAAATGAGGAACATCTGGACTTTCCGGATATTGAGGAGGGCATGACGTTAGAAGAAATCCGAAGAGTGGAAATGCCGAATGAAAAAATCACACTTAAATTAAACCTGCCGATTAACCAGGTGGAATGGCTGAAGGGGCAGAAAAATAAGGAATTGAATCAGTTTTTTAAAGAGCTGTTAAAGGGATATATGGAGAGGTAACAGAAGATTTAATAAGAAGAAAGAACAAAACCGAGCTGGCGGCTTAGCTCGGCTTTGTTCTTTTTGGCAATGGGACAAGGTGCCTATCCCAATGTCCCTGTTAATTAATCGTCCCGCGATCTACTTGTTCATAGAGAATTCCCATATTACTCTTCACCTTTTTGGATACCTCGCACAAAGCATCAATCGCTTCAGCTTTATGGTTTCCTAATTGATAAACCACATCATCAAATAGCATTTCCATCTCTCTTAAAATGGCGATGGATGCCAGGTTATAGAGGTGGACGTTAAAGTATCCGCTGTTGTCAAAAATGGCGGTTTCCACATAAGGTCTGAAATTATTTAATAGAGTTGGATATTCCACAATTAAACGCCCTAGCCCCTTACGTACACCTTCAATGGTAGCTGCCAATTCATCCAATGGCTCCAGAGCGTTTGCGATGCTGTTTCTAATTTTATCATCAAAATCTGAAAATAAGCTGATAAGCTTTCCAGGGATGGTATAGCTTAAAGCAAAATTGGCTGCCCCTTTGATACTGCTAGAAAGGATCTCCAGTGTGCTTTCGACGGCGAAAGTTAGAAGCTGTCCCTTCTCCAGAAGAGGGAAGAGCAGTGCCTGAGTCGATGCAGTAAATGCAGTGTAGGCAGTATCCATCTGAAATTCCTTTATTTTCATTCTCAATTCCATATAAGGGGAGTCTTCTAGTTTGTAAGTATTGGTTCCCTGTACCGAGATCGAATCGGAATGAGTAGACTTGCTCTTAATGGATTGCCCAAGAGATTGATCCCGCATTTGAAAGTTGGCTGCAACATCCTGTACTTGCTTTTGGAATTCGCTGATATGAGAGAGAAGCTTATCTCTGTTACCGTTGACAATACCGTAATGGGCGTTTAATTCACCTACTATTGCATCATACCAGGCATCCTTTCCGCCTCTAAATAGTTCAGGAATTTTGTCTGAGACAATGTTAATAATGCCTCTTGAGATGTTCTGAATATTAGACCTCAATTCATACAGCTGATTGCGAAGTTCTGCAAACAAGCTTTCTACACTGACATTCGTCCGGAAAATATGCTCAAGAAGCTCTGCCGGAGGAGAGTTTAGTATATAATTCAATGATTTGCTGTGGCTTTCCGCAATATTTAATAATGAAATCAAATGGTCGATTTCCGCCGTCAATCGGTTGCTTATAGCTGTGATGCCAAGAAACAGCGGCTCACTGATTATGTTTTCAAACAAATCCTCGAACGTATTTTGCAGCCGGTTAAGTCGCTCGTAAAACCGATTTCCTTCATCCTCTACAATGGCAACCGAATTGCCCAGGTACTCGTGAGCAAGGTTCAGTCTTTCCGTAACATGGCTTTGCAGAGAAGAAGCAAGTATATCCAGATTCTCTTTATTGATTTCAATGCGTTCTGAGTGTCCTCCATAGAGCGGGATTCCTGTCCAGATGCTTGACACGATATGAGCGTCTGCATCAATATAAATCCTGCCATATCCCGGCTTTCCGACTTCTCCTATCACATAGAACTGGGAGCCATCTTCGTTCCGCAAATAGCCTGTATGGTTTGTAGCAAGCTTAGAGAATTCAGGAATCCCATTGAAGATTTCATACTGTTTGCCTGGAATCCGGCCATGCAGATCCAATGCAATCAAAGTTTGAGTCAGCACATCGTAGCTGCTGAAGTAATTTGTAATATTATCATAAGTTTGATTAGGATCCACCATCCCCTCAGGAAGCAGGGCAGGGTTTAAAGTAACTGCATTTACTTCTGGGTTTTCAACTGCTACTGCACCAACCAGACCCCCGCCAAGTGAATTTCCCGCGATCGATTTAACGCCGCCAACCTGGTTAAATTTTTGATTCATTTCAGTATAATAGCTTCTTGCTGCAGCCAGCTGGGCGGGAGTTAGGTCACTTAAAAGCTGTGCATCAGTCAGAATATCTTTGTTGCCATATTTTCCGCTTGCATCTGTGCCTACATAAATGATGGATATTTCCTCTGTCTCCATATTTACGACTGTCATAGCATCAAGGCCAGTAGGGTCTTCATAACGAGTATCGATAACTGTATAGTCTGTATTATTTACCTGCAGAACCGATTCAAATAGCGGATAGGTATATGCATGAAGGCCTGCCAGTTCAACTAAATCTTTATCATTGTTTGCTGCTATACCTGTATTAATATTTGGTGAACCCTTAAGAGTACCCATATATTCACCTGCTTTATTCCTTAATAATGTAATCCGGGAATCCGCGTTTTAAAGAATTATCTTTAGCACCTTCCGAACTTTGTTTATCAATGAAGTTATCATTAAGAGAGAAGCTGTATGTGCCCTTAGGTATTGAGTCCATTTCTTCCAGCTCTTTCGTGATTTGATTAAATATTTCTTCACTTGGTTCTGCCTGCTTATCAGCCATAAATAATTGTATATTGATTTTGAAGTTTTCAGGATTAAACGAGCCCTCTTCATAGGCATTCCTCAAATTTTCCGTACTTTCATCAGGATTGCTTATATAAAGGTCATAAACTGGTTTAATAGCCTCTTCTTTACTTGTTAATGCAATAAAATAATATGGAGTCATATATCCGTGTCCGCCCACATTTTGGAGGGCATCCTTTGTTTTTCCGGTTACCTGACCTTCTGCTGCAATAGTCTCAAGATAGTCGTCGAGCTGTTGGAACTCTTCATTAAAGATCATGTGATACAATCCGCCTTTAATGGCATTTTCCACCTGGAATTGGTCCGCCCATATCTTTTCTGTCATCACTTTCTTTTCTAGTTCATCAATTGGTACTACAGCATAAGTGTAGAAATGCGGCTCACCTTTGGATTCTACAAACACAGTAGCCCCATCCTTAGCACCCACCACGTTATGCACCGTTACATCGGTCTTATATTTCTCCTTAAAAAACTCAATTGCAGCTTCCTCTATTTCATCAAGACTTTCATCAGCAATTTTATCGGTTTCTTTTCCATATGGAAGTGCATAGCCTTCACCGGTATAATCCTGAACACTGATCAGTGATTCTTCAGAAGGGGCAGCCTGTGTTTCTTTTGATTTTTCACTTTCCTGATTGTTATTTGCGCTATTCATACCAGAACATCCTCCAAGCATTAATGATATGCCGACACTGCAGAGTAAAATTTTCGTTTTCTTGTGCATTAGTTAAATGTCCTCCCTAAAGGAATGTGCCATTCAAAGTATATCCCTTATTTTAGCGGATAGAGTTATATTTTTACAGTTTAAACGTGGAAAATTACACTTTTTAGGTAAAAATAGGGATAAAGTCAGGGGTGAATAGGGAGTATTATACTAAAGATTTGCTAAATTCGGTTCTTGCTGTATAAAAATTCAACGAATCACATTTTAATAGTTAAAAGTTTACTTTGAATTTTCTAATAACATGTGTATAATACATTTAAGGTAATGAAACGGAAAATGTCCGAAATAATATTCAACAAGGGGGATCATGATGGACAGCAGCTTTTTAAAGGAAATAACTCCCCAGCTGATCAAATGGCGGCGCACTTTGCATGCTCTGCCTGAATTGGGGTTCATGGAGTACATCACTACATACAGAATCGGAAAAGAACTGGAGAAGATGGGTTTCAAGCTTTATTTAGGGAAAGACGCGCTTGACGAGAATTCCCGTATGGGGCTTCCTGCACAAGCTGATCTTGAAGCTCAAGAGAAGAAGGCGAGGGATTGGGGTGTTGAAGAGTCCTGGCTCGATCAAATGCGCGGCGGGAATACCGGGCTTGTGGCAGTCTGGGATACTAACAGAAACGGAGACCATGTTGGTTTCCGCTTTGATATTGACGCATTGCCAATAAACGAATCGACAGATCCTGCACATCGTCCAGCCAAATACGAATTTGGCTCGAAAGAAGAGAATGTGATGCACTCGTGCGGACATGACGGACATACTGCCATCGGACTTGGGGTAGCCCAGTATATTTCTTCCCATGGGGATCAACTAAAGGGCCGCTTTACCCTTTTGTTTCAGCCGGCTGAAGAAGGTGGAAGAGGGGCTCGGGCAATGACAGACAAGGGCTGGCTTGATGATGTCGATTATTTTTATTCAGGCCACATCGGCATTAAGTCCCTGCCCGTTGGAACAATTGCAGCCACAACGCCGGGATTCCTGGCTTCAACTAAATACAATGCTTATTTTAAAGGTGTTTCCTCACATGCCGGCATTAATCCGGAGCTCGGGAAAAATGCTTTATTGGCGGCGACAACGGCTGCTAACAACCTCTATGGCATTCCGCGCCATCATGATGGCGTCACCAGGGTGAATGTTGGGAAGCTTGCTGCAGGCAGCGGCCGGAACATCATCCCGGGAGACAGTTATATGGAAATAGAAGTGCGGGGTGAGACACCGGAGATTGCTCAATATATGGCTGAAAAAGCGACCCGGATTATTAAGGCGGCAGCAGATATGCATGATGTGTCCTGCACAATCGAAGCAGTCGGAGTTACGGAAGTGGTTGTCTGTGATAAAGAGCTGATACCTAAAATCACCGAATGGTGTGCATCAAGCGAGCTTGTGAAAGAAGTGCTTCCTTCAGTCCCTGTCTCCGGATCGGAAGATGTCAGCTTTATGATGAATAGGGTCCAGAAGCATGGCGGCAAAGCTACGTTTATGCTGTTTGGAACGAAGCTTGATTATCCTCACCACCATCCTCAATTTGATTTCGAGGAAGAAGCTTTATTGGTTGCGGTTGATGCTTATATTCATATCTTAAATGGCGGATCGGCCATTTAAATTAAAGGAGGAAATCATGTCGAACAACTTTGCAAAAACATTTTTAACAGAGAACAAAGAGACGTTTGAAAAAATCAGTGAGTATATCTATCATCATCCGGAAACTAGATTTGAAGAGTATGCATCAGCAGAATTTTTAGCTTCTGAGTGCGAAAAAGCAGGCTTTCAGGTGGAACGCAAATCCGGAAACATTGAAACCGCGTTTGTAGCTTCCTATGGAAGCGGAGCCCCTGTTATTGGCTTTCTCGGGGAGTTTGATGCTCTGTCCGGATTGGGGCAGGTGCCCAACAAGACTTCGTACGAGCCAACCGAGCTGAAAGTCGGTCACGGCTGCGGGCATAATCTGCTTGGGACCGGCGCTTTTGCGGCAGCCTGTGCAGCAAAAAAGTATTTAGAAGAAAACAATCTGCCTGGGACTGTAAAGTTTTTTGGCTGTCCGGGTGAAGAAGGCGGTTCCGGAAAAACCTTCATGGTCCGTGAAGGAGTATTTGATGGGGTGGACGCAGCCTTAACATGGCATCCATCTCCTGCCAACAGCATCATGAGCTTATCGAGTCTCGCAAACTATCAGGTTTATTTTCGATTTAAAGGCTTATCGTCACATGCGGCGAACTCACCTCATCTTGGACGAAGTGCCCTGGATGCGGTTGAGCTGATGAACGTGGGTGTGAATTACCTTCGCGAGCATGTCGTGCCGGAAGCCAGGATGCATTACGCCATCACCAACACAGGGGGCATCTCGCCAAATGTCGTACAAGCAGACGCTGAAGTGCTGTATCTGATCCGCGCACCAAAGGTTCAGCAGGTGGAGGAAATCTACAAGCGGGTTTGCAAAATCGCGGAGGGCGCGGCTCTGATGACAGAAACAGAGCTTACCATTGAGTTTGACAAGGCATGCTCCAATTATATTCCAAACCGCAGCCTTGAAAAAATTCTCCATCAAAGCCTTCAGGAAGCCGGCATCGAAAAACCGGACGAAGAAGAAAAGGCCTTTGCCGAAAAGCTTTGGACAACCCTATCAGAAGGTGAAAAAGAAAGCTATTTAGATATTTTAAGAGGATTTGGATATGTAGGGGACGGCAGTGAATTTGAAGGAAAGTACCTGGCAGAAACGATTTCAGCCTATGAACCTTCCAAAGAAGTTCTTGCCGGCTCTACAGATGTCTCAGATGTAAGCTGGGTCGTTCCAACCGCACAGCTGACAGCCTCAACATCAGCACTGGGCACACCGCTGCATACATGGCAGATGACCACCCAAGGCATCAGCAGCTATGCCCACAAAGGCATGCTCCGGGCAGCAGAAGCCATGGCTTTAACAGCTGTCAAACTGCTGACAGACCAGGAAGAATTAGAAGCTGTCAAACAGGAGTTCAATGAATTCAAACAAGCTAATCCTTACACATGTCCAATTCCTGAAGAGGTTAAGCCTTCTACATTAAAGTAACTTTCCATTCGGACAGGGAAAGCAGAAAAGCGGGAGAAGCAGTCTGAACCAGGCGCTCATTCGGACAGAAGAAGCGGAAAACAGGGAGAGAGAGTCCGAACTTAGCGCTCATTCGGACAGAAGAAGCAGAAAACAGGGAGAGAGAGTCCGAACCAGGCACCACTTCGGACAATAGAAGCAGAAAACAGGGAGAGTGAGTCCGAACTTAGCGCTACTTCGGACAGAAGAAGCAGAAAACAGGGAGAGAGAGTCCGAACTTAGCGCCACTTCGGACAGAAGAAGCAGAAAACAGGGAGAGAGAGTCCGAACTTAGCGTCACTTCGGACAGAAGAAGCGGAAAATAGGGAGAGTGAGTCCGAACCAGGCGCCGCTTCGGACAATAGAAGCAGAAATCGGGAACAGCAAGTCCGAACCTGGCCGCCGCAGCGGAAAGCATCGTCTACACTCAAACTTAAGAAAATACAAAAAAAACAGAAAAGCGAGGGGAGTATATGAAAACAGAAAAACAAGGACAGAAAGTGGTAACAGAAAATAAAAAAACAGGGATTGCCCAGAGATTCCTCAATGGAGTTGAGAAGGTCGGCAACAAGCTCCCGGATCCATTTATATTATTTGCCGGGCTCGCAGTGCTTGTGATTATTGTTTCAGCAATCTTTAGCGCCTTTGGGGCTACTGTTGTCCATCCCGGATCTGGAGAGGAGCTGGAAGTTAAGAACCTGGCATCTGCAGAAGGCCTGAATTTCATCCTGACATCCATGCTTGATAACTTCACCGGGTTCGCTCCGCTTGGCCTGGTTCTGTCCATGATGCTCGGGATCGGTCTTGCTGAGAAAGTCGGCATGCTGGATTATGCCATTAAGAAAACGATTTTAAAATCACCGCCTGCATTAATCACGTATACAGTTGTGTTTGTCGGTATTATGGGGAATATCGCTTCAGATGCTGCGATGGTTCTGGTGCCGCCGCTTGCTGCAATGGTTTTCTATAAAATCGGCCGTAACCCGATTGCCGGATTGGCTGCAGGATATGCATCAGCGGGTGCCGGGTTTACCGCAAACCTGCTGATTGCGGGAACGGACGCACTTTTGGCAGGGATTTCAACAGAAGCTGCCAAGATTATAGACGAGAATATTGTCGTTACGCCAATTGATAACTGGTATTTTAATATTGTTTCTGTATTTGTTTTAACCATTGTCGGCGGACTTGTTACGACGAAATTCATTGAACCGCGTCTTGGAGAATATAAAGGCGATGAGGTAAAGGAAGCTATTGCTGAAGATCCGCCTAATGCCGGCAAGGCTTTGCGGAATGCAGCCATTGCCGGGTTTGCCTATATTGCCCTTATTGTGGGAACGATCCTTATACCAAACAGCCCGTTAACCAATGAAGATGGCGGACTTGTTCCATCTCCATTCCTGGATGGCATTATTCCAATTATTCTGTTCTTCTTCATCATTATTGGTACTGTATATGGTATTACGGTTGGAAACATTAAGAGCAGTAAAGATGTTGCCAACTTTATGGCTGAATCGATGAAGGATATGGCGTCCTATATTGTCTTAATCTTCGCAATCGCCCAATTCATCGCATACTTCAGCTGGTCCAATATCGCTACATGGGTAGCGGTAAATGGGGCAGAATTCCTGAAGGACGTGGAGTTCACCGGAATCGGATTGATTATTGGCTACATCATTTTTACAGCTTCCTTGAACTTCCTGATCACTTCGGGTTCAGCAAAGTGGGCGCTTGAAGCACCTGTGTTTGTGCCAATGTTTATGCAGCTTGGCTATCACCCTGCATTCACGCAAGTGGCATACCGTGTAGCAGATTCATCTACGAATATCGTGACACCGATGATGCCATATATGGTTATCGCCCTGTCGTTTATGCAGAAGTATGATAAAAAAGCGGGAATTGGAACATTCATTTCATTAATGCTTCCGTACTCGGTTACGTTCCTGATCACGTGGATCATTATGCTTTTAGTGTTCGTCTTCTTTGGAATCCCGTTTGGTCCGGGAATCGGTCCTTATCTATAAGAATAGGATGTGGTTAAAAAGTGAGTAATCTTGAAAATCAATTAAAAGAGTGGCGGCGTGATTTTCACCGCTATCCAGAGGGAGGATTCCTGGAAATGCGGACAGCCTCCATTGTCGCATCGATCCTGGATGACCTTGGATTCCAGCTGGAAATGGGCAGGAAGGTAATGGCAGCTGATTATTTTATGGGGAAGCCGAATCAAGAGGAAACAGCCGCACATTATCGATGGGCTCTCGAAAACGGTGCGAAAAAAGAATATATCGAAGCTTTTACAGACGGCTATACAGGCATTGTCGCAACAATGGATACTAAAAAGGATGGCCCGGTGATTGCATTCCGTGTTGATATGGATGCATTGCCGATCCATGAATCAGAGGCAGACAGCCATTTTCCGCAAAAAGAAGGATTCAGGTCTGCAGTTCCAAACACCATGCATGCCTGCGGACACGATGCACATACAACCATCGGGCTTGGCCTGGCAAACTTAATTGCTGAAAATAAAGACAGCCTTAAGGGGAAAATCAAATTGATTTTTCAGCCTGCCGAGGAAGGCACCCGCGGGGCTCGTTCGATGTCCGAAGCAGGAGTTGTCGATGATGTGGATTATTTAATTGCCTCACATGTCGGTACAGGAGTTCCAGATGGACATTTTGTGGCATCAAAAAACGGATTCCTGGCTACGTCAAAACTTGATGTAACGTTTAAAGGAGTATCTTCCCATGCAGGCGGAAATCCGGAAGAGGGTAAAAACGCTTTGCTCGCCGCCGCTTCTGCTGCCCTGAATATTTACGCTATTCCGCGTCATTCAGAAGGGGCAACCCGCATCAACGTGGGTGAAATGCATGCAGGCTCAGGCCGAAATATCATCGCAGATAAAGCTGTGCTGAAGATAGAAACACGCGGGGAAACGACAAAAATTAACGAATATGTCAAAGCCCAGGCCGAAGCTGTTATCGCAGGATCAGCCCAAATGTATGGCGTAGAATACGAGATTCGTACTGTGGGCGAGGCCATTAGTGCTCAAGGTTCAAAAGAGCTGGCATCCGTCTTGCATGCCTGTGCACAAGAAGCTTCCTATATAAAGGAAAGTATTCTTGAAGATGATTCACCTGCGGGCTCAGAGGATGCAACCTTCTTCATGGAGCGTGTTCAGCAAAATGGAGGTCAGGCCACATACTGCATTTTCGGTACAGAACTGGCTGCAGGCCATCATAACGAAAAGTTTGATATTAATGAGGGCACAATGCTAAATGCCGTCCGGCTGCTGTTTGAATCTATAAAAAAATTAAACTAATAAATGGATGAGGCAGAGCAATCTGCCTCATTTTCTTCATGAGATCAGGGAGGAGTGCTGAAAATGAATGAATGGTTGGATAAGTATCTGAAAGCGTTAAATTTAACAGACAGCATGAACCAGGCTAAAGGGTTCTGCCGGTTAGGCTACACGGAAGAAGAATGGCGGGCCATTGATGTATTTGTTTCCATTGCAGAGGATATGGGGTTGAAGGTTCGAAGAGATGAAGCGGGGAATGCTATTGCCCGCTGGGAAGCTGAAGATTCCTCACCTGCTGTTGCCACAGGTTCTCATGTGGATACGGTCAAAGGCGGAGGTGGCTATGATGGTGTGGCCGGTGTCCTCTGCGGTCTGGCTGCCGTAAAGAAATTGAAAGAAGAAGGATTCGAACCTGCTTCACCCATTGAAGTCATTTGTTTTGCATCGGAGGAATCATCCCGTTTTGGCGTATCAACCATTGGCAGCAAGGCTATGAGCGGCCTGCTTAATAAGAGCGAAGTGGAAGATGTAACGGATGAGGATGGCATCACCATCCGTCAGGCAGTCGAGGGCATGGGTTTGTCGTGGGAAGCTATTGAAAAGGCTGAACGGCCGGAGTCAGCTCTAAAAAGTTTTATTGAGCTTCACATAGAGCAGGGGACCAGAATTGAAGATGCCGGTGCAGACTTTGGAGCAGTGACGGCAGTTGCCTGCCCAATCCGTTTAAAGGTAATCATCAATGGACAGATGGGGCACACAGGAACGACGCCGATGGGCAAACGAAAGGATGCCTTTGTAGCGGCTGCACCTCTCGTTTCATTCATATCAGAGACAGCTCTTTCTTTATCGGCTTCCAATGCGGTGCCGATTGTAGCGACAGCAAGCACCTTTGAACTAAAGCCGAACGCCATGAATGTGATTCCCGGAACGGTTGAGCTTGGAGTCGATATCCGCAGTGTGGAAGATTCGCTGAAAAAAGAAATGGAGGAGCTCATCCGAGAAAAATGTCTTCAGCTTTCTGAATCTTTTGGTGTTAAAATAGAAGTAAAAACGCTTGTTCATAATCCATCCGTTCAGCTGGATGAGGCAGTGATGCGGAAATTACAGCAATCAGGTGAAACTTTAGGATACAAAGCCTTGGTGCTTGAAAGCGGTGCTGGCCATGATGTCATGAATATGGCGGCCAAATGGCCTTCAGGGCTTTTATTCATTCCCTGCAAAAATGGGCTCAGCCACCATCCTGAGGAGTTTGCCTCTATTGAAGATCTGAGAATGGGAACAGAGATTATCGCTCAATATTTAAAAAATGAAACAAGCATATAAAGAAGAAGCAGGTGGAAAAGAATGAAGATTCGCGTTGGGGTAGTGGGGCCGGGAGACTCCGTTGGACACATTCTTGCCTTATCGCGTGAATACAGCGAGCTTGAGATGATTCCATACATTTATAAGGAAACAAAAGAAACGGAAAAAATTATCAGGGAACATAAAACGGAAATCGATTTATGGTTTTTCTCCGGACAGGCTCCTTATTATTACGCGCGTTCAAAAGGGCTGATCGGAGAAGAAAACGCGCATTATCCCCCACTATATGGCTCCAGCCTTCTGGGAACACTCCTTGAAGCGCATATCAGGGAAGGCGGATTTCAGCAGGCAAGCCTGGACACCATTCAGGAATCGGAGCTTGATATACTAAAGAATACATACTTTTTAGGGGACTTAAACATCCATACTTTTTCCTACAATGAATACGAGCCGGCAGAGGAAATAATCCGTTTTCATAAGAAGCTTTTTGAGGAAGGGAAGACGGAGGTCGCATTGACTTGTGTCCAGGAGGTACATGACCGGCTGAGGGAACAGGGAATCCCATGCTACCGGGTGGTCCCTTCCCCTGTCGCCATTAAACTTGTACTCCGCTACCTAAGGGAAAGAGGCCAGTCCAATTGGTATAAGCGCTCCCAGATAGCGATTATGGGAATGGAAGTCGTTCACTCTGCAAGCTCACTGGAAGAGCAGCATTTCACCTATGAAATGAAGCGGCATGAGCTGGAAATCAAGCAGGTCATGCTTGATTATGCGGAAAAAGTCCAAGGCTCCTTTGTGCAGATCGGGGATGGTCTATTCTTTATTTATACAACCCGGGGCGAAATGGAAATGCATTTTCAGGAAGCCTCCATGTACTCTCTAATAGAAGAAGCGAAAATCCACAGCAAGCTGAAGGTGAGAATCGGTGTCGGCTACGGGCTGACAGCATATGATGCAGAGCAAAATGTCCGGCTCGCCCTCCAATATGCCCGGGATCAGAAAGCTTCGCCTGTGGTTAGTGTCGATGAAACCAAACAAATTAAGGAACACCTTTCTGAATGCGGCGAAGAGGCGGTCTCCTACCAGCACCGCATTTGGGGAGAGGAATGGGAAGAACGCTTTAAGGGCGCCAAAATCAATCCGGCAATCGTATCCAAAATCGAATACCTATCAAGGCACTATCAAAAAAATATTGTCACTGCGCAGGAAGTCTCAAGATGGCTGAAAAACACAGAACGCAATTCGAGGAGGATTATGGCGGAGCTCGAACGGCTGGGGCTTGCCAAAGTGACGGGTGAAGAACAGCCTGGGCAGCGCGGGCGGCCGCGGAAGGTTTATGAGTTGAAGCTATAAAATGGATAAAAGGGTTTGTTTTAAGGAGGAGGCTTAGGCTTTCTTCTTTTTTTGTAAAGTCAATAACGGCAGAGCTATAAATTGGAATTGGATTGCCGTTATATATAAGAAAATGGAAACGTGTCGTGTTTAAAGTCCTAATTTCCTGAAAATTCGACTTTTAATTAGTAAGTTAAAGGGCTTATGTGATATAGTTAACTTATTACTAGGTCATAATAGTTAGTTATAAATTCTGGAATGGCAAACCATTTGTAATGGAGGTCTAAACTTGTTAACAAATCATCTCGATTTTCGTCTGGAGCCTAAGGTAAGGGAATTGTATGAAGAGCATAAGAAACGTGCTGAAAAAATAGACTGGGGATATCACGAGTTTCTCCCATGGGATAAAGCGCAGGATTTCCGCCGTGTTCCCTGGGATGAGAGTCAGGTGACACTCCCGGAGTCCGTCATTACCGCTGTGGAGACAGCACTATTAACAGAAGTGAATCTCCCATGGTTCACCTCTTATTTGGACCAGACATTTAGAGGTTCATTGAGTGTCATTAAGGAATTTGTGCATACATGGACAGCGGAAGAGGATCAGCACTCCAATCTGCTAGAAACCTATTTGTTAATCACTCGTAATGTCCATCCGGGCAGGCTTCACCAGCTACATAAGCAAACAGTGGAAAATGGATGGAATCCTGATTTCCATACGCCATTTGAAACGATGGTTTATACCTCCATGCAGGAGCTGGCCACCATGGTGTTTTACTATAATGTGGCGAAGGTGGCAGGGCCTCATGATAAGGATTTATCCAGCTTGCTGAGGCGATTGGCTAAAGATGAGACCCTTCATTATGCTTTTTACAGGGACGTTATTAAATATCACCTGCAATTGGAACCTAATTATTGCTACTATCTGGGGAACGTCATCATGAACTTTAAAATGCCAGGTGCTGTCATGCCGGACTTTGAAGATCGGATGGCTATCATCGCAAAAGAGGCCAATTATGGCCCGCTTGAATATTTTGATCAGGTCCTGGATGTCATTATAGAGTATTGGGAAATTGAAAAGCTGAGGCCGATTGCACCTGAAGCAGAGAAAGCAAGACTTGATATCCTAAACTATCATGCTCGCTTAAAAAGGGTGAGGGATCGGTTTTACAGCAAGAAATAATTTGTAGAACCGGCGGGGCTGGTTCTTTTTTTGTTTGAAAAGAACCGAATTGTGAACGCTACAAATTGAGTTTTCCAATCTGCAAATAGAAGGAAAGTCTTGCAAATAAAGTATTCAATTCTGCAAATAGAATAACAGTCTTGCAAATAGAGAGCAAAAACCTGCAAATAGTACCCTATTTCCAATAAAAAGCTCCTCACCGATAGTTTTGCATTCCTATGAATCGGGAAATTACCTCAATAAAACAACCTGGAGGTAATCATTATGCTGCAATTCATAGAATCCCGCTCTCCCTCTACAATTGCCCTCGCTTTCAATGGGAATGCGACCAAGGAAGATGCTGAAAAACTGGATCAATACGTGAGAGAAAATTTTAAAGGTGACCAGAAATTCAATATTCTAGCCATCATGACGGATGTAGACGGAACAACCTTCCAAGGAGCAGCGGAAGGAATAGAATTTGATATAAAAAGATGGAAACAGTTTAATAAATTCGCTGTTGTCAGTGACAAAGACTGGATAGGAACTGTTTCCCAAGCTTACAAACTACCTGCCTGGCATTAAAGTTGAATACTTTGAAGGCCATCAGCTTGAGGAAGCCTGGACTTGGATTAAGGAGTGAGAGGTTATCCATACATTTGATGGATTCCCTTTGCAATCCGGAAATGGAATAAGGAAATGTTAAAAGGGCCGGTTTCCAGTGAGCCGGCCTTTTGTGTGCATCCAAAGACAATTAGTGCACGAGACTCTATCGTTCATGCACCTTCAGTTTCTTGGCCTTTTTTACAACCGTCGATTGGTCAATCTTTAAGGCTTCGGCCACTCTTCTGGTGGTTTTATACTTTTGGAAAGCGGTTAATAGCATGTTCCTTTCTAATTGATCCACCGCTTCTTTCAGGGGGTGAATTCTTCGCTTTGGGTGTTGGGACTTGAGGCTTCGGTCATTTCGAGGATTTTTTCGGCTTCGATCGTATCCCCTATTGTGTTAATGACCAGTCTTTCAATCATATTTTGCAGTTCTCTTATATTTCCGGGGTAGTTGTAATCATATAGCGCCCTGATGGCTTCTTCGGAGAAGGTCTTTTTCATCTTATATTTATTATTCATGCTGTCAAGAAACATTTTGGCGAGGAAAAGCAGGTCTTCCTTACGCTCTCTTAGTGAAGGGATCGTAATGGGCACAACGTTCAGCCTGTAAAAGAGGTCCTCGCGGAATTGGCCGGCCCTCACCAGCTCCTTAATATCCTTATTGGTGGCTGCAATGATTCTGCAGTCTACTTTAAAAGATGCCGTTCCCCCGATTCTTCTTACAGTACGATCATCCAGAACATGCAGAAGCTTCACCTGCAGGCTCACAGGCATGTCTCCGATTTCATCCAGGAAAATGGTGCCGCTGCCGGCAGTTTCAAACAGCCCTTTTTTCCATCCTTTAGTGCACCTGTGAACGCCCCCTTTTCATAACCGAAAAGCTCTGATTCGAGCAGGTTTTCAGGTATGGCCCCGCAATTGATGGAAATAAAGGGCCGGTCCTTGCGATTGCTGACAGAATGAATCATATCGGCCATATACCCTTTTCCGACACCGGTTTCTCCCAATAATAAAACGGTTGCTTCCATATTGGCGATATGATGAACCAATTCAATGATTTTTTTCATATCCGGACTTTCAGAGGCCACTTTGCCCCTTTCCAGCTGAGTTCTTTTCATTAATTCCTGTTTCATCCACTCATGCTCTGCCTGAAGTCTTTTAAGGTCAGAGGCCAGCTTATCCGTTTCGGTAATATCCTTTGAGATGTTAATAATTTTCTCAATCTTTTTTCCCTATTAAAAATGGGAGTGCCGGTTACCAGGACCGTTTTATTGGCAGCTGTTTTCTGTATAATGGTGACCCTTCTTTTCTTGCGGATCACTTCGCAGGTGACTGAAATGCTGAAAAAACCTTGTTCTTCAAGTATAAAGGCATTTTTTCCAACCAGTTCAGATTCTGGTACACCGAAAATTTTCTCACAGGATTTGCTGATTCTGGTAAATACCCCTTCACCGTTTGTAATGGTGATTGCGCTATGGGTTGTATCCAAAATGAAGTTTAAATCCTCAAAGGCTTGCTTATATGTTTCCAGCTGATTATTCTCCATAAAAACCCCCACTTATTCGCTTGATGATTAAATTCATCAGATTTTGATGATATTTTTCATCACCAACAAAAGGACAGACCAATAAATACAGTGAAAATCAATGGATTAAAGTTGGCATGCTTCTTGCAACCTAGATTTAAATAACCATTTTTAATTTTCTAAAAATTATACCATTGACAACATGAGCAATGCCAGGGGTAAAAAACATTTTAATAGAAAGGGGGAGTTTGGTTGGAGATCAATCTCAGCCGGCTGATGAACGATTTTGAAAACATAGTAGGTTTTACCAGTACGCCGGGCAATGGCTGTACGAGATTCTCGTACAGTAAAGAGGATCAGAGAGTCAGAGAATATCTTTTTGCCCGGATGGAGGAGCTGGGGATGGACGTAAAGGTTGATGCCATCGGAAATATTAGGGCTACATACGGAAAAGAACTGAATAGGCCTTCCATTATGATTGGTTCTCATCACGATACTGTGAAAAATGGAGGGAAATACGACGGGTTAACGGGTGTATTAGCTGCACTGGAAATTATAAGAGTATTAAAAGAAGAGAAGGCAGAATTGCAGCAGCCAATTGAATTGGTAAGCTTCGCAGAAGAAGAAGGCTCCAATTTTGGCATAACCATGCTTGGCAGTAAAGTGTTTGCCGGAAAATATAGTTTGGAAGAATTAAAGACAATTAAGAATGCAAAGGGAAAGTCTGTTTACGAAACAGCTAAAGATTTTGGGCTTGAAATTGATCAAGCAGAAAGAGATATTCTCCAAAGAGGAGAAATAGACGCCATGATTGAGCTGCATATCGAACAGGGACAGATACTTGAAAGCCAGCAAAAATCAATTGGAATTGTCCAGGCTATTGCCGGTATGAGAACGTATAAGGTGACAATTGAGGGAGATTCGAATCATGCAGGGACCACTCCAATGGATTTAAGATCAGATCCAATGGCTGGTGCAGCTGAAATCATCTCCCAAATTCGAAAAACTGCTAAAAATGATGTATTACAGTCAACAGTGGCAACAGTCGGGAAAATAGAGTGCAGGCCAAATATTCCAAACGTGATTCCTCAGGAAGTCGAATTCTATGTGGACATCAGAGATGTTGAAGCTAAAGGAGTAGAAATTGTTTCCGGGAAGCTTGCTCAAAAGGTTAAAGAGGTATCTGATGAGCACTCGTTAAAATGCACAATCGAGCTGGTTGGCGAATCCAGAACAGTTAAGCTTTCATCCCGGCTTATTGAAAAGATTGAGGAAACGGCAATCGAGAAGAGATTTGATTATTTAAAGCTGAATAGCGGTGCTGTACATGATACAGCAATGTTAAGCGGATTGACTGATATAGGTATGATTTTTATTCCGAGCAAGGGAGGAAAAAGCCATTGCCCTGAGGAGTATACAAGTGAAATAGACCTTAAGGCAGGCTGTGATTTATTGCTGAATGTCGTGAGAAAGCTGGCATGCAAAAAAACGGAAAAGCAGAAGATCTAAAATACCTGCTTTTCTCTCTTTTTACATTTTTCATTTTACAGATAATTTTTAATATTAAATATTTTATAGGAGATGAAGAAAATGACAGAAAAGCTATTTGAAAGATTACAAGAGATTTATCCGGAGATGGTGAGTTTTAGAAGGGATCTTCACATGTATCCGGAGCTTTCCCATCATGAGGTGAATACGCCTGAGAAAGTGGCATGCTTTCTTGAAAATTTGGGATTGGAAGTGAAAAGGAACGTTGGCGGAAGAGGGGTAACAGGATTATTGAAGGGCGGTAAGCCTGGGAAGACGGTTGCATTGCGTGCGGATTTTGATGCTCTTCCGATTCAGGAAGAAAATGAAGTGGAATACAAATCCCGAATCCCGGGAGTTATGCATGCTTGCGGACATGATATTCATACCGCAGCTCTCCTGGGCGTGGCCAAAACATTATCCGAAGTGAAAGATCAGCTGAAAGGAAATGTCCTGTTTATTCATCAATTTGCTGAAGAAGTGATTCCAGGCGGGGCGAAGTCAATGATTGAAGATGGATGTCTTGATGGCGCAGACGTCATCTATGGTGCCCATGTCTGGTCCACCAATCGGACAGGCACGATCGGCGTAAGGGAAGGCGATGCCATGGCAGCGGGAGATACCTTTGAGATTAATATATTTGGAAAGGGCGGACATGCTGCGACGCCGCATTTGACCGTTGATCCAATTGCAGCAGGATGCCAGCTCATTTCAAATCTTCAGCAGGTTGTGGCAAGGAAGGTGGATCCTGTGAAAACAGCAGTCGTGTCTGTAGCAGCTTTTAACAGCGGTAACGGATTTAATGTCATTCCAGACAAAGCCAGGATTACCGGAACAGTCCGGACGTTTGATGAAGATGTCCGCAGCATGATTGAAAGCTTGATAGGGGAAATTGCCCACTCGACCTGTAAGGCTTTAGGGGCAACCGCCAAGTATGAATATGTCAGAGGCTATCCGGCTGTAAAAAATCATCCCGATGAAACAAAAAGGGTTGAAAGGCTGGCCGGAAAGATTGTGGGCGAAGAAAATGTCATTCACATGCCGGCGCAAATGGGCATGGAGGATTTTGCGTATTATCTGCAAAAGGTTCCCGGAACCTTCTTCTTTGTTGGAGGAAATTCAGAAGAGATTGAGGAATTTCCCCATCACCATCCGCGCTTTGATGTGGATGAACGTTCCATGATTGATATTGGGAAAGTGCTTATTTCCGCAGTGTTCGATTATCTGTCTGATGAAGGCGCTGCTGAACGCAAGCCTGCTGAAGTTCAGTCTAATTAAAAAAATAGGAGGTCATAGATATGGATGAGGTTTTAAGGTTTGCCAATAGCACTCCGGTATGGATTTTTGCCAGCATAGTTGTAGCTATCGTCATTTTTCAGGCTCTGATTTTCATCCGGATCGCTTCCCAGACAGCCCCAAACATCGGTATGACAAAGGATGAAACAAAAAGGGCCTTGAGAACAGGCTTTATCAGCAGTTTAGGACCTTCTTTCGGAATTGCAGTGGTCATTATCTCCCTTATTGCCGTCCTTGGTGGACCGTTCACATTGATGAGGATAGGAATCATAGGCTCAGCTGCAACTGAATTGACCGCAGCTGGTATTGGGGCTAATGCATATGGTGTAGAGCTGAATTCCCCTGATTTTGGTTTGAAGGCATTTACGACTGTTGTTTGGACCATGTGCCTTGGGGGAACGGGCTGGCTGATTTTTACTGCTCTCGCGACAAAATCACTGGGGAAAGTGGAAAAGAAAATTGTCAGCAAAAATGCCAAAATGATGACCATCGTGTCGACAGCTGCAATGCTTGGAGCATTTGCTTACCTTGCCAGTCAGCAAATGGTGAAGGGGTATAGTGAGACGGTTGCTGCCATAGCAGCAGGCGTATCGATGATGGTTATTCTTACATTTGCAAAAAAACGGGAAATCCGCTGGCTGCAGGAATGGGCGCTGGGCATTTCACTTGTCATCGCATTGACTATCAGCTATCTGACAACACTTATTTAAGAAAGGGGATGTATTATGTCAGTACCGACGAAAGCTGGAGTGACGGAAGCAAAGATTGAAGTAAGACAAACAACCATGAGCATGCAGGGATTCCATGGCAAGTCCGATTTTTGGGGGCAAACCACTCTTTGGATGCTGATTGTAATGTCTTTTGTGCCGCCGATCTATTTTTCATTCATACTGGGCTACCATCCAGGCTGGGGAGCCATTGCAGGGGGATTGATCGGATATGCAGCCTTTATCGGGATCATGTGGTTTCTTGAGCCCATAACTTATTATCCGGTGCTTGGGAAATCCGGAACCTATATTGCGTTTTTGACCGGTAATATCGCCAACATGTGTCTTCCGTGTTCAGCAGCCGCTCAGGAGTCAATTGGAGCAGAGCCCGGTACAAAAAAAGCGGAGGTTGCTGGTACGCTGGGGATTGCTGTCGCTTCCTTAACAAACATTGTCATTATCATCGCGGTTGTGTTAAGCGGTTCGTTTATCCTGACTATCATTCCGCAATCCGTCCAAAATGCCCTTCAATTCATTTTGCCTGCAATTTACGGAGGGGTTTTAGGGCAATTTGCCCTTAAAAAGCCTCTGTATGGATTGGTTGCTTTCGTAATCGGTATGGCTGTACTGTTTGCGCCGATTTTCAGCTTAATCAAAATCGTTCTTTGTGTGGCCATTACTATTGCTGTCGTTCTCTTTATTGAAAAATCAAAAAGCGGTGCGCCGGAGTAAGCTTTCACAGCTGTAACCCCCTTCGAATTAAGATTGGAGGGGGATTTCCTGAGTCAAATATGAATATAGGGGAGCGGTTATTGATATGGAGAGAGAACTTTGTTTTAATTCTGCGCGTAATCTTGCCAGGATGATTCAAGAACGGGATTTATCCGTCCGGGAAGTGATGGAAGCACACCTGGCACAAATTCAGCGGGTAAATCCAAAGGTAAATGCAATTGTGTCACTTAATGAGGAATTGGCGTTAAAGGAAGCAGACAAGGCGGATAAAATGCTTGATGCAGGTAAGCTATCCGGACCTTTCCATGGACTTCCGATCGCTATAAAGGATACTCACAATGCTGTTGGTTTTCCGGCAACAAGCGGATCCTTGATTTTCCGGGACCATTATCCAAGTGCGGATGATCTGATCGTTGAAAGGCTGCGGAAGGCAGGAGCCATTGTGGTCGGAAAAACAAACGTTCCTGAATTTGCAGCAGGCTCTCACACCTTCAATGAGCTGTTTGGCTCTACCAGAAACCCTTATGATCTAAGCAAAACAGCAGGCGGCAGCAGTGGAGGAGCAGCGGCTGCAGTGGCAAGCGGAATGATTCCTTTTGCGGATGGAAGTGATATGGGAGGATCCTTAAGAAATCCTGCCTGCTTTAACAATGTGGTTGGGCTGAGGCCTTCCCCAGGGCGTATTCCATTTTCCAGAACGGCGCTCTACTCGCCTCTGGCTGTGCAGGGCCCGATAACACGCAATGTAGATGACGCCTTTTTTATGCTCTCCGTAATTGCCGGACCTGATGGCCAGTCCCCCTTGCCATTGAGGAGCCAGGTTTCAGGTTTCTTGAGGAAGCTCAGTCTGATATAAAGGGCCTGCGCATTGCTTATTCTGCTGATTTTGGAGGCCTTCTTCCAATCGATCCGGAGGTAAGAAGCAACCTTGAAGAACAGGTTAAAGTCTTTGAGAGACTAGGTTGCATAGTGGATGAAGGATGCCCGGATTTAAAGGAAGCAGACGAAGTTTTCCAAGTGCTCCGAGCATGGGAGTTCGAGCTTTCTTATTCCGAAATCTTTGACCGATTCCGGGAAATGATTAAACCGAGTGTCATCTGGAACATTGAAAAGGGCAGAAGCCTGAGCGGTCCGGATGTGGGACGCGCCGAGCGGCTCCGGGCGCTTTTATATAACCGTATGAGTGAATTCTTTAATCAATATGATGCTCTTATCCTTCCAGTTAGCCAGGTTACAGCATTTGACGTAAATATTGAATATCCAACAGAAATTGACGGAGTGAAAATGGAAAATTACATCGACTGGATGCGGTCCTGCTATTATATTTCCGCTGCAGGAAATCCATCTGTCTCCGTCCCAAGCGGATTTTCAGCAGAAGGCATTCCAATTGGCCTGCAAATCGTGGGACCACACAGAGCTGACTTTGAGGTCCTAAGAATCGGCCGTGCCTTCGAACAGGCTACAGGTTATGGGAAAAGACGTCCGCAAATTGCTATTGAACAGACGACATAAAGAGTCGGAGCTGCTTCCTCATGGGGAGCAGCTCTGTATATTTCCAGCAGTCGAAACCTGCTTTTTGCCAGTGTAGAAATAAATCTTTTCCTGGGAAATTAGTGGTGAAATTGTCGAATATAGATGGTATAAAATCTTAAAGGTTAGTTTCTTTTTTTAAAATCCTTAGTTTTTTACTATGCTTGCAGTATGAAGTTGATTCCCCGCGGAGTGACCGATATAGAAGGCGCAGACCAAAATTGTGTGTAGAAAAAGCCCTCTGGAGAAGAAAACTCCTTAAGCACAGAGTTGACAGGTTCCTATATTTCTGAAATAATTATAAACAATTAAATACTGGTACCTTTAAATCAGTCCCGTGAGGCTGACAAGGACAGCGGAAGTATGATGCCAATGGGTGAGGTGCAGCCTGCCCATGGGTTCTTCATGCAGGAAAAAGGCTTCTTGTCGGAAAACGGCGAGAAGCCTTTTTCTTTTTCCATCCACTACTATCGAAAATCCTTCGGTACCAGTCCAAAAAAATGAATGGAGGAATTGGTATGAAAAAAATAGATTTGGATTTTTCGTTAGAGGCGGTACCCCAGGGGCATCGCAACGGTTTTTGGAAAATGCTTGTGGTGATGCTCGGTCTGACCTTCTTCTCAGCCAGCATGTGGTCAGGCGGAACGCTTGGAACAGGATTAACGTTCATTCAATTTATAGGAATCGTTCTGGCAGGCAACTTGATTTTAGGTGCATATACAGGAGCCCTTGCTTATATTGCCGCAAAGACAGGCTTATCAACGCACCTGCTTACCCGCTATGCCTTCGGTGAAAAAGGATCTTACCTATCATCCTTTTTGCTGGCTGCGACTCAGGTTGGGTGGTTTGGCGTTGGGGTAGCGATGTTTGCGCTGCCGGTTCAGAAAGTAACGGGAATTGATGCGTATCTCCTGATTGCAGCAGCAGGTCTGCTGATGACAGGCACAGCCTTCTTCGGCATGAAGGCACTGGCAATCCTGAGCTTCGTAGCTGTCCCTTTAATCACTATTCTAGGAAGCTTCTCGGTTTTTAAAGCGACAGAAACAGCAGGCGGCCTGGAGGGGCTTATGCAATATCAGCCAACAGAGGCCATTAGTCTGGCAGCAGCTTTAACGATTTGCGTAGGTTCGTTTATCAGTGCAGGTACGCTGACTCCGGACTTCGCGCGATTCTCAAATACAAAACGTTCAGCAGTAGTATCAACAGTCATCGCCTTCTTCATCGGAAACTCTATCATGTTCCTCTTCGGTGCAATTGGTGCAATCGCAACAGGGCAATCTGATATTTCAGAAGTCATGTTCATTCAAAAGCTGATTTTCCCGGCGATACTGGTCCTTGGTTTAAATATCTGGACAACGAACGATAACGCTTTATATGCATCAGGCTTAGGGTTTGCGAGCATTTTGAAGATCCGAAAAGGAAAGGTTGTCATCTTCAACGGGATTATCGGAACGATTGCGGCCATGTGGCTGTACAACAACTTTGTCGGGTTCTTGACAATTCTGGGATCGACGCTGCCATCCATCGGGGCTATCATCTTAGCAGATTACTTTATCGTGAATCGCGGAGAGTATAAGAAGTTTGCAGATATGAAGTTTAAGGCTGTTAACTGGATCGCCATCCTAGCATGGGCAGCCGGCGTGGCCATTGCAAATTTTGTGCCGGGAATCCCGCCAATCAACTCGCTGTTAGGATCAGCCGTAACATTTGTCCTAGTATCAAAATTGGCTGCTGCTTTACAAGGTAAGAAGACAGTCAGGGAAGGGGAATTAAGAAGTGATTATTAAAAATGCGAAACTAAGAGGCCGTGAAGGCTTTTGGAATATAACGATTAAAGATGGAAAGATTCATAGCTTATCACAAGGGGAAGCGGAAGCGGGCCAGGAAATCCTTGATGCTGCAGGATCCCTGGCTTCGGCACCCTTCATCGAGCCCCATATTCATCTGGATACAACCCTGACAGCCGGAGAGCCCGAATGGAACCAGAGCGGAACGTTATTTGAAGGCATTCAAAGATGGGCACAAAGAAAAGAAACCCTCACACATGAAGATGTAAAAACAAGGGCAAAAACAGCATTGAAATGGCAGATCGCCCAGGGGATTCAGCATGTCCGCACCCATGTGGATGTAACAGATCCCACTCTGACTGCTTTAAAAGCCCTTTTAGAAGTTAAAGAAGAAATGTCTGACTATGTGGACCTCCAGCTTGTAGCCTTCCCGCAGGAGGGGATCAATTCTTATCCAAGCGGTGCGGAGCTCATGGAGGAAGCACTGAAAATGGGCGCAGATGTGGTAGGAGGCATTCCTCATTTCGAATTCACAAGAGAATACGGCGTTGCTTCTATGAAAACTGCCTTTGACCTTGCTGAAAAATATGACCGCCTTGTCGACATCCATTGCGATGAAATCGATGATGAGCAGTCGCGTTTTGTGGAAGTAGTGGCTGCGGAAGCCTATGAACGCGGATTGGGCAGCCGGGTAACAGCCAGCCATACAACGGCAATGGGCTCGTATAATGATGCTTATACCTACAAGCTGTTCAGACTGTTAAAGCTATCAAACATTAATTTTGTCGCCAACCCGCTCGTAAACATCCATCTTCAGGGGCGCTTTGATACGTATCCGAAGCGCAGAGGGATTACAAGAGTAAAAGAACTGCTTGAAGCAGGGCTTAACGTAAGCTTCGGCCATGACGACATCTTTGATCCATGGTATCCGCTTGGCACCGGCAATATGCTGCAGGTGCTCCACATGGGCATCCATGTGTCACAGCTGATGGGCTACGAACAAATTGTTAACTCCTTCGACCTGATTACAAATAATAGTGCCAAAACATTAAATATTGAAGAGAAATATGGAATTGAAGAGGGGAAACCGGCCAACCTGATCATTCTTGATGAGGAAAATGAGTATGAAGCGATCAGGCGTCAGGCGGCTGTCAAGTATTCCATAAGAAATGGAAAAGTAATTGCTGAAACGAAACCAAGCGAGACATCTGTGATGTTTGGGGAGATAAAAGAGAAAGTAAACTTTCATAAATGATAGCTAGAAGACTGGCTCAGGCTGACTGGGTCAGTCTTTTTATGTTGTGAGGGAAATGAATATATTTTTATATTAATAGTTTTCTTTTACTATTAAATGTAAAAAAAATTATTATAAAACACAGGAATTGAATGTAAACGTTTACAAATAGAGTAACAAAGGATAAATCCCGATACTATATATTTCGACTCTGAAAATATAGTAGAATATTTCGTTAATCTAAGATATACTAATTTTTATTAAAAATATGAAAAATCAAAATATATAAAATTTAGTCAGTCATCTTTTGCTATTGGAAATAGCGGCATCTGATTTTTCAGCTCCGCTTACATAAAAAACACAAGGGGGAAAATAACGATGAAAGGCAAATCTTCACTAGCATTAAGCATTTTACTGATTCTTTCATTGCTGCTTTCAGCATGTTCCGGAGGCGGTGAAGAAGCATCAGGCAACAGCAGTGAACCAAAAGAGGGAGGTTCATTAATTTATGCCCGGGGTGCTGACGCTATTGGGCTGGACCCAATCAATGTAACAGATGGAGAGTCCATCCGTGTAACAAGCAATATCTTTGAAACCTTGTTTGTATATGACGAAAATCTTGAAGTCCAGCCAGGATTAGCGGAGTCTTACAAAGTCTCTGATGATGGAATGACCTGGACCATTACCCTTAAAAAGGGCATTAAGTTCCAGGATGGAACAGATTTTAATGCAGATGCAGTCGTGTTTAATTTCGACCGATGGATGGATCCCGAAAACCCCTACCATAAAGGGGATTTTCCATACTATCCGTTCTTATATGGGGGCTTTAAAGGCGATCCAAACCATAAAATCGAGTATGTAAAAGCAGTGGATGAATCCACAGTTGAGTTTAAATTAACTGAAAAGACAGCTCCGTTTATCAGCTACTTAGCTATTCCTATGTTTGGAATTGCCAGTCCGGCCGCGATTGAAAAGCACGGTGACAAGTTCTCAGAAAATCCAGTAGGAACAGGTCCTTTCGTATTTGATAGCTGGAAGCACAATGACAAAATAGTGCTGAAGAAAAATGAAAATTATGCAGGTGAAGGGCCATATCTTGATGAGCTGATCTTCAGGGTTATCCCTGAGAATTCTTCACGCCTGACTGCACTTCAAGCTGGTGAAGTAGATATCATCGATGGCTTAAACCCCGATGATGCAACAACTATAGAAGCCGATTCACAGCTTAGTCTTGTAAAGCGCCCAAGCTTTAACATTGGCTACATGGTTCTCAATACGCAAATGGCACCTTTCGATGATGTAAAAGTACGTCAGGCGGTCAATATGGCAATTGATAAACAAGCCATTGTGGATGCTTTCTATAATGGTTATGCAGAGGTAGCAAAAAATCCATTCCCATCTGTGCTGTGGGGCTATAATGACAGCATTGAAGACTACAAATTCAATGTGGAAGAAGCGAAAAAACTATTGGCAGAAGCAGGATATCCAGATGGATTCAAAACCCAGCTTTGGGCAATGAGCAATCCAAGACCATATATGCCGCAGCCAATGAAGGTGGCAGAAGCTATTCAGGCAGACCTGAAGAAAATCGGCATTGAAACAGAAATCGTTACCTATGAATGGGCAACGTACCTTCAAAAGTCAGGAAACGGGGAACACCCAATGGGATTATACGGCTGGACAGGCGTTATGGCCGATCCGGATAACTTCCTTTTCCCGAACCTGAGTGCAACGAATACTGCTAAACCTGCCAGCAACCGTGCGTTCTATGAAAACGAAGAATTCACGAAGCTTTTGCAGGATGCCCGTGTAACATTTGATCAGGACGAACGTGCAAAGCTTTACGAGCAGGCTCAGGAAATTTTCCACAAGGATGCCCCATGGGTGACTCTTGCACATACAACACCGCCAATCGCAATGGCAGGCTATGTCCAGGGATTCACTGCACACCCAATGGAGGATGATGATTTTACGAAGGTTTACCTGACGAATTAACAGCAAGAAGCCCCTGCAAACGCGGGGGATTTCTTTTCAAATTAATGGGAGGGTTTCACTGTGTATGAATTATTGAAAGGCCTGTGTGATATTGTGGGTTCCAGCGGTTTTGAACAGGATGTTCAAAGATTTATCTTAAATGAAGTGAAGGATTATGTAGATGAATACCACGTCGATCCGGTAGGAAACCTGATTGTGAAAAAGAAAGGGAACAGCGCGGATTTCCCTTCTTTAGTCATTGCAGCTCACACCGATGAAATTGGATTTATTGTAAAAAAGATTGAAGACAATGGGTTAATCCGATTTGAAAAACTAGGCGGATTCGATGACCGGATCCTTTTATCATTGCCAATTAAGATCCGTTCTGAAAATGGCACTGTGGATGGAGTGATCGGAACCATTTCAGCCCACTATGTGAAATGGGATGATCCAAAACGCATTTCCAGCCACCGTGATCTTTATATTGATATTGGAGCCCGCACAGCAGAAGAAGCCGCGGAAATGGGAATAAAGGTTGGACAGCCCATCAGCTATGGCACAGAGTTCAAAAAATAGGAAATAACCGTGTTATTGGCAAAGCCTTGGACGACCGGGCAGGCTGCGCACTACTGATCCGCTTACTTCAAAACATCGGAAGAAATGGGACACAGCATGGCGACATCTACGGGGCATTTACGGTTCAGGAGGAAGTAGGATTGAGAGGGGCTTCCGTTGTATCTGCTGCCGTAGATCCTGACTTTGCGCTGGCACTTGATACAACCCCAACCAGCGACACATTTGATGTCCTAATGACAGGCACGAGAAGCCTTGGCAGCGGCCCTTGCATCAAAATCGCTGATAAATCACTGATTGCCCATCCGCTTGTCACGCAGCACCTCGAAAAAGTGGCGATAGAAGGGAATATTCCATATCAGCATGAAGTCTTCATGGGAATTGGAACTGATGCCGGAGCCATACATATGACCAATAAAGGCGTCACAACGGGTGTTATATCAATCCCATCCCGTTATACTCATACTCCTATAGAAGTAGTCGACTTGGATGATATGGAGAACTCCTACAAACTGCTGCACGACTTTGTTGTGACATTGGATCAGCTGAAGGGAAAGACGTTTTTAGATACATAATCATATAAGAGAAGACAGGGGGATCAAGCTCTCTGTCTTTTTTATAAAAGCAGTCGTGCGAAACGGCCTATTTGCGGAATTCTCCCCTCTATATGCAGGTTTGGTCATTCTATATGCAGATTCAAGCAATCTATTTGCAAAATGAGCTATTCTATTTGCGGGTTTCCCGTTTCTATTAGTAATGTTCACATTCACGGGAAAGGGGACAGTCAACCTGTCCCCCAAGCAGCGGCCTGGCAGGGATTGATCTCTCAGTCATTTTGTTAAAATCAATCAAACGTTTGATTGGACCGGGGAAACCCCTGCAAACACTGCATTCCCGGATGAGAGAAGCACAAAACAATTTCATAATTTAGTATTTTAACTTGAAATTATAGCGCTTACATAGTATATTGAATACGTATTCAAAAAGTAGAAATTTCAGAAAGTTGGTGAGCGAATGGAGAGAATAGCTGTACTTGGGTGCGGCACGATGGGCCATTCCATTGCGCTTAATGCGGCCTGGGCCGGACTGAGTGTGAAAATGCAGGGCATTAGTGACGCCGACCTGGAACAGGGCTGGACCAATATGCTGAAGAAGCTTGAGGTTATGCTCAATAACGGTATTTTATCCGATTCGGAAGCTGCCCAAATTCAGGAAAATATTAAAATGACCGTATCTGTTGAAGAAGCGGTCACAGATGCTACTTTTGTAATTGAAGCTGTACCGGAAAACATTCAATTAAAGATTGACTTATTTAAGCGTCTTGACGCTCTTTGTGCTCCAGATGTCATTCTGGCCAGCAATACTTCCGGCCTCAGTCCAACGGAGATTGCCTCCGAGACAGTATATCCGGAACGGACAGTGGTGACGCACTTCTGGAACCCGGCTCATCTGATTCCTCTCGTAGAGGTCGTACGGGGTGAGAAGACTGGCGATGAAGCTGTGGAAAGATCTTTTCAGATTTTAAAGCAAATGAAGAAAAAGCCGATTGAAGTGAAAAAGGAAATTCCCGGTTTTGTCGGCAATCGCCTTCAATATGCACTCTTCCGCGAAGCCCAGTATCTTCTGGAGGAAGGCATCGCGAGCAAAGAAGATATTGATGATGCAGTTACTTACGGAATTGGACGCAGGCTGCCGGTTTCTGGCCCGCTGATGACGGCCGATATGGGCGGACTGGATGTCTTCTCGGCCATCTCTGATTATCTGTTCCAGCATTTATCCAGTGCTGAGGAATCCCTGCCGATTTTAAAGAAGCTTGTAGAAGAACAGAAGCTCGGCGATAAATCGGGTGAAGGCTACTACAAGTGGGATGAGGATTTTTCCAAACAATACAACCAGAAGAGGGAAGAAGAGCTGATCCGCTTTTTGAAAAAGGATCTGGGAATCCAATTAATCTGATGGAGGAATGGTATGAAGAACTTTCCCGATCTGGAGAATAAATCGGTGCTTGTCACAGGCGGAAGCAAAGGAATCGGAAGGGATATTGCCCTTTCCTTTGCCAAAAACGGAGCGAAGGTTGTGATCGTGGGGAGAGATGAAGAGGCTCTGCAGCAGACAACCGAAGAACTGAGAAAATTCAATCGCAGCAGCTTCTATGTTTCCGCTGATTTAAACAATGTTTCAGAGATTCAAAGAATGACAGAAGCGGCCGCAGATTATATGGGCTCTCTTGATGTGCTGGTCAATAACGCGGGAATTAACCGGGCCAAGCCTGCCATGGAAGTGACGGAAGAGGATTGGGATCTGACGCTTGATACCAATTTGAAAGCGGCTTTCTTCTGCAGCCAGAAAGCAGCCGAATATATGATCCCAAATCAATCCGGCAAAATTGTCAACATTGCTTCCCAGATGGCCTTTGTCGGCTATTACAAGCGGGCGGCTTATTGTGCCAGCAAAGGCGGCATGGTACAGCTGACGAAAGCACTTGCGGTGGAATGGGCCTCCCATGGGATTAATGTGAACGCAGTGGCTCCGACCTTTATTGAAACGGAGCTGACTTCAAAAATGTTCGAAGACAAGGAATTCGAAAAGGAAGTCTACAGCAGGATTCCGCTTGGAAAGCTTGCGGATGCAGGTGATGTTTCGGCAGCCACACTATTCCTTTCTTCCAATCTATCAAAGTTTATTACGGGTGATACGATAAAAGTAGATGGCGGATGGACAGCCATTTAATTTTTTACAGATATTTGCATACGTATTCAAAAATAAATAACTTGGAGTGATATCAAATGGCAACTTTCTTAAAACAGGGGAAAAATGTTCAAGAAGTACAGGAAGCAGACGTAAAAGTAAGGGAAGCGGTAAGCGCGGTTCTTAAAAATATTGAAGAGAACGGCGATTCAGAGGTCCGCAAGCTTTCTGAGCAGTTTGATAAATGGTCACCGGAACAATTCAGATTAAGTGATGAGCAAATTCAGGAGATTGTGGCATCTGTACCTGAACAAACGATCAATGACATCAAATTTGCTCAGGAGCAAATCCGCAATTTTGCCGAGCACCAGAAAGCAGCATTACAGGATATTGAAGTAGAAACATTGCCTGGCGTGTTCCTTGGCCATAAAAACATTCCGGTAAACAGTGTAGGATGCTATATTCCCGGCGGACGCTACCCGATGGTTGCTTCCTCCCACATGAGTGTTTTGACAGCGAAAGTGGCAGGCGTTAAGCGCGTAATTGCATGTACACCTCCGATTAAAGGAGAAATTCCTTCCGCAACCGTAGCCGCGATGCATCTTGCAGGCGCTGACGAGATTTACCTTCTTGGCGGAATCCAGGCGATGGGTGCAATGGCAATCGGAACGGAAACAATCGAGCCGGTTGATATGCTGGTTGGCCCTGGTAATGCATTTGTTGCAGAAGCGAAGCGTCAATTATATGGCAGAGTGGGAATCGACCTGTTTGCAGGACCAACTGAGGTTCTTGTCATTGCAGATGAAACATCCGATGCTGAAATAATTGCAACGGATTTATTAGGACAGGCTGAGCATGGACCTAACTCTCCGGCATGCCTCATTACAACTTCAGAGAAATTGGCAAACGAAACAGTGGCAGAAATTGAACGCCAGCTTGAGACTCTTCCAACAGCAGATGTTGCAGGCGCGGCATGGAAAGATTACGGTTCTATCATTCTTGTAGACAGCCTGGAAGAAGCCGTAGTGGAAGCGGATAAATTGGCTTATGAGCACGTGGAGGTATTAACTGAGGATCCAAACTACTTCCTTGAAAACATGACCAACTATGGAGCGCTTTTCCTTGGGCCGGAAACGAATGTTGCTTACGGGGATAAAGTCATTGGCACAAACCACACGCTTCCTACCAAAAAGGCAGCACGCTACACTGGCGGCCTATGGGTTGGCAAGTTCCTGAAAACATGCACATACCAGAGAACAACGCCTGAAGCAAGTGCAAAAATCGGTGAATATGCATCCCGTCTATGCGACCTTGAAGGCTTTAAAGGACATCAGGCACAGGCTGACCTTCGTGTGAAGCGCTATGGCAGCCTCGTGAAGTAAGCAAAATCTGTTATAATTTCTCTGTCTAGATTCAGGCAGGAGGAACATGCGTTGAAAAATAAAAAAGTGACAGCCATGGATGTCGCTCGGCTGGCAGGCGTTTCGCAATCGAGCGTGTCCAGGGCTTTTAGTGAAAATTCAAGTATCTCATCAAAAAAGAAAAAGCTTATTCTGGAGGCTGCTGAACAGCTGGGCTATCAGCCGAATGCCATTGCCCGCGGCCTGATCACGAATCAGTCCCGCATCATAGGGATTGTCATGCGGAATATCCAGAACCCTTTTTATCCGGAAATCCTCGATAAGTTCTACAGCAGGCTGGCTGAAAAAGGGTACAAGGTAATGTTTATCAACTCCCAGAATAACGAAATCCAAGAGGATGAAGTGAGCCATTTAATTGAGTACAGCGTGGAGGGAGCCATCATCACAGATGCGCTTTTGACCTCTTCGACTGTGCAGAAGTTTACCCGCAATGGCATCTCGGTCGTCCTGTTTAACCGATATGTGAACGATTCCTTAAGCAGTGCTGTTGTGTGCGATAACTTTGCTGCCGGTAAAAGGATAGGGCACTACTTGATAGAAAAAGGACATGAAAATCTCGCCTTTATCTCCGGACCGATGAATACATCAACAACAGTGGATCGGAAAAATGGGTTCCAGGAAGCTTTGAAGGAACACGGCATTTCTTCCTTTTTAACCGAAAATGGCCTTTATTCGTATGAAGGAGGAGTTGCAGCAGCGGAAAAGCTGCTGGAGCAGGATAAAAAGATAGATGCCATCTTCTGTGCAAATGATATATCCGCTTTTGGCGCAATGGATTATCTGAAGAAACAGGGTATCAGAATCCCTGAGGATATTTCGGTCATAGGCTTTGACAATGTGGCTATGTCGGATTGGTCATCCTATGAATTAACCACCTGGCATCAGCCGGTCGATGAAATGGTCGATTATTCGATTAACCTTCTTTTAGAGCACATTAACGGGGATATGGACACCCCTGAAATTCAAAGAATAGAAGGGCATTTGGTGGAAAGAGGATCGGTAGCGGACAGAAGGTGATGGAGAGAAGGCAGGGGTTTTAGTAAAACCAATTTTACATCTTTGAAGTTCGATAAGTGTCTAGCTCCAGGCGCCATCGGCTCGAGGTCATAAGCCAATCCGTCCAAAAGGTTAAAGAACAACCTTTCAGCCGGCTTGTCTTATGCTTGTCGCCGAAAGCGGGCGCCTTGCGCTTTTCTGATAGGAGGATCTTATGCTAAGTATGATTGGATTGCTTGGGGGGATTGGGCTTCTCATCTATTTAACGATGAGAGGGATGAACCTGCTGCTTGCTGCCCCTCTTGCCGCATTTATTGTTGCAATATTCAGTGGATTACCGATTTTTCCTCAGCTGGCAGGCGAGGGTGAAGTCAATTTTCTAACCAACTATATGAACGGGTTTGCCGGGTTTATTACATCCTGGTATTTGATGTTCTTATTCGGTGCCATTTTTGGAAAACTAATGGAGGATAGCGGAGCAGCAGATAGTGTTTCCAAATGGATTATCGACAAGATTGGCATGAAACGGGCAGCGTTGGCTGTTGTCATTGCCTGTGCGGTCTTAACATATGGCGGTGTAAGTCTGTTTGTTGTTGCATTTTCCGTCTATCCAATGGCCTTGAGCCTATTTAAGGAAGCCAACCTGCCAAGAAGGTTCATACCGGCAGCTCTTGCCTTCGGTTCGACTACATTTACCATGACGTCAGCGGGTTCACCGGAAATCCAGAACTGGATTCCGATTGAATTCCTGGGAACTTCCCCATATGCCGCCTGGGAAGTCAGCTTTATTGTTGCTGTCTTTATGATGGCATTTGGATACTGGTGGCTGAAGAAAATGATTAACAAAGCGATCCGCAATGGAGAAAAATTTGAGGCAAGAGAAACGGATTCTGCGTTGATCCGCGAAAACCTGCCAAGCCCGATGTTAAGTATGATTCCGCTCTTGGTCGTCCTTGTGATTTCATTTATCTTCCATGATTCATTGGCACAGTCAGCCCTTATTATCGCGTTATTGAGCGGCTGCTTTGCAACCTATTTTCTTAACCGCAAGTATTTTACAAATGTATGGGGAGCCGTGTCTGAAGGAACGATTGGCGCATTGATTGCCATTGCCAATACATCTGCGGTTGTAGGCTTTGGCGGTGTGGCTAAAGCAACACCTGCCTTTGCAAGTGCAGTTGATGCCATGACAAGCATTCCGGGAAGCCCATTAATCGGCGGAGCTCTGGCTGTTGCTGTCATTGCAGGTCTGACCGGATCTGCTTCAGGTGGCCAATCCATCGCATTGCCGCTGCTTGCCCCGCATTATCTGGATATGGGTGTCAATGCAAGTGAACTCCATCGTGTTGTGGCGATATCATCCGGATCGATTGATTCCTTGCCGCATGGCGGCTACGTTGTGACAACCATCCGTGCCATCTGCGGTGAATCGCATAAGGATGCCTATCCGGCATTTGGTGCATTGACAGTAATTGTTCCGATACTTGGTGTGATTTTAGCGGTCATTTTATTTTCGATTTTCTAAATGGCTTTAGCGGAAAGACAGAGGGGTTTAGTCTCTCTGTCTTTCTTTTTATAAAAAGCCGCTGTGTGCAGTGGTTTATTTGCAAAAATCCCACCTTTATTTGCAGCATTGGCCATTTATTTGCAGGTTCTAACAGTTTATTTGCAAATTAACATCTTTATTTGCAGGTTACCCGCTTTTATTTGCAAAGTTCACAATCGGCAACACAGAAAGCTACGCTCCTGCGCAGTTCGCAATTGACCTATCCTCTCTATTTGTTTTAAGAGTGCTATAATTTAGAAAATTATAATAGAAGGAGGAATCCTTTGTGCCGCAATTACATATTGATGAGCTTCTCTATGTGAAAAACTGGATGACACCCAGCCCTTTTTGTATTCAGCCGGGGCAAACACTGGGTGAAGCTGCAAAAATGATGGTGGATCTTCATCTGGAAAGCCTGCCAGTATTGGATGAGCAGAATGGGTTAGTCGGTATGATTACATCAAGAAAGCTGCTTAACTACTTTTCCCAGGGAAACTCAGGGGACACTTTGATTGGCAGTATCCCCAAATCGAATCTGGCAGCTGTCCGGCCAGATGATTCGATCCTTGATATTTTGTCGCTTCCATATGATCAGCTTCCTGTCATAGGTGAAAATGGCAAATTGCTTGGCATCCTGACAACCAGGGATATGCTTGACGGGCTTTCCAAATACCTGCATAACCTGAGGCAAAAGCAAAATTCAGATGGTGCTCTTGGCGCAATTTTGGAAAGTGCCTATGAGGGGATAGCCGTTGTTGATCAAAACGGCATCCTGCAGGAATTCAATGAAGCATACAGCCGTTTTACCGGAGTTAACCGGGAGGATGCGATTGGCAGGCATGTGACAGAAGTAATCGATAACACCCATCTTCATGAGACGGTAAAGACCGGAATAGCCGAACGCGGGGTTCTCCAGAACATCCAGGGGCATGACATGGTGGTGCACCGGATTCCGCTCAAGAAGGAAGGCAAGATTGTCGGGGCGATAGGAATGCTGATTTTTGAAGGGGTCTCGGAGGTTTATAAAATCTATGAAAGGCTGCAGGAAAATCAAACGGCTAAGCCGGATCTTTTCACAAAGAAAAAGGAAAGCGATAGCCGGATTACGATTGATCAGATCATTGGGAAAAGCGAAGGCATCTCAGATGTAAAGCGGCTGGCACGGAAGGCGGCAAGGACTGCGGCAACTGTTCTGATAACGGGTGAGAGCGGGACAGGTAAAGAGATGTTCGCAAAAAGCATCCACCATCTCAGCCCCTTTTCGACCGGGCCGTTCATCAGTGTGAACTGCGGGGCCATTCCAGAGCACTTATTCGAATCCGAACTCTTCGGCTATGAAGAAGGTGCATTTACCGGAGCGAAAAAGGGCGGCAAGCCCGGAAAATTCGAACTGGCAGACAACGGTACTATTTTTCTCGATGAAATCGGGGAGATGCCGCTTGTCATGCAGACCAAACTGCTGCGGGTTCTGCAGGAAAAAGAAGCCGAACGTGTCGGCGGTGTGAAGAAGTATCGAATCAATGTCAGAGTAATCGCAGCGACAAACCGTGACCTAATGCAAATGATTGAAACAGGGGAGTTCCGGGAGGATCTATACTACAGGCTGAACATTATCCAGCTTCACATCCCGCCGCTGCGTGAACGGAAAAAGGATATCCCCGTCCTGCTGATCCATTATCTGAGAGAAATTTGTGAGAGGTATCAGGTACCGGGAAAAATATTCACCTCTGAAGCGGTGAATGCATTTGTACG
Organism: Cytobacillus pseudoceanisediminis; assembly: GCF_023516215.1. NCBI lineage: Bacteria > Bacillati > Bacillota > Bacilli > Caryophanales > Bacillaceae > Cytobacillus > Cytobacillus pseudoceanisediminis. The sequence continues at coordinate 4,503,960 of NZ_CP097349.1, forward strand.
GCATCCATGGAGGGGAAATATTCGCGAGATGGTCAATACGGTGGAGCAGCTGGTTACCCTGGTGGATGGGAAGGTCATTGACTATCACCATTTGCCTGAGATGTTGAAAAGGTCTGAACCTATTACTAAAGATGGGAAAGAACCGTCATTAGCTGTCGGATCCATAGAGGAAGCCAGGTTTCTGGGAAATCAAAGAGAATCGGAATTAATTCTTGATGCTTTAAGAAAGGCGGGCGGGAATAAATCGAAGGCTGCTGATTTACTGGGGATACATCGGACGACCCTCTACCAAAAGCTGAAGAAGCATGGAATAACGTGAATGTAGTGTAGTGGTTTCGCTACAAGATATCTACAGTTGTAGTGTAGCAGCTACACTTTGGCAGAAATAGAACACTGACTTTACTGGGTTTCATAGTTGGCACACTCCTTGCAAGTATAGTAGTAACGAAGCAAAAGGGGTGGAATGTTCAATGGAGAAACCAGCAGTTTTCCGTGTGCCGGAAGCGATCTTATATGGAAGGGGATCTTCCGAAAAAGTTGGTGCTGAAGCGGCGCTTAGAGGGAAAAAGCATTAATAATCAGTGACAAAATAATGGATCAGCTCGGTTATGTAAGCGAATGCAGAACTCTTCTTCAGGAAGCCGGAGTAAAAAGCGAGGTATACCTTGGGGTAGCATCTGAACCAACTGATGAGTATGTAGTAGAAGCATTGACGCTTTTTCAAAAAGAGCAATGCGACATGGTCATCTCAGTAGGAGGCGGCAGCTGTATTGATACGGCGAAAGCCATCGCCGTTCTCGCAACGAATGGCGGCTATATCGGCGATTATATGGGAGGAAGGAAACTGGCACAGAATGCGCCTGTACCTCACATTGCCATTCCAACGACAGCCGGGACAGGCTCAGAGGCAACAGATGTAACAGTCATTACGAACTCATTCAATGATGTAAAAATGATGATTAAGCAGCCTGCCTTCATGCCGAGTGTAGCAATTGTGGATCCTTTGCTCACGATATCCTCTCCGAAGAATGTTACATCTGCAACAGGGGTGGATGCATTAAGCCATGCCATTGAAGCATATCTGTCTAAAAAAGCACATCCAATGACCGATACGATGGCGGTATCAGCTATGAAACTGATCGTGGAAAATATTTTAACCGCTTACAATGAGGGGAAAACGTCGATGCCCGTGAGGCGATGAGCCTTGGTTCTCTCCAGGCTGGAATGGCGTTCTCAAACGCATCCGTATGCCTTGTGCACGGAATGAGCCGTCCCATTGGAGCTTTATTCCATGTACCGCATGGAATCTCGAATGCCATGCTCTTGCCGGCCGTATTGGAATTCAGCCAGGAAGCATGTATTGATCGCTTAGCAGATATCGGACGAATTTTTCAGCCTGATAATGAAAGCCTTACCAGAGAAGAAGCAGCTGAAATCGCTGTTCAATCTGTTAAGGATTTGTGTTTGAAATTAAATATTCCTAACTTAAGAGGATGGGGAATTGACGAAGAAGCGTTTAAGGCTGCGATAAGTAAAATGGCAACTGATGCGATTGACAGCGGCAGCCCTGGCAACAATCCAAGAGTCCCGACTCAGAGCGAGCTGGAAGAGCTATACCATGTTTGCTATGAATATCAGTTTTCCTCTGAAACAGAAAAAGTGTAACAGGGGGACAATCAGATGCTTGGAATGCTGGGGTTAATCGCTTCACTGATTCTATTAATGTATCTAACAATGAAAGGCGTAAATATAATTATTGCCGCCATCATCAGCGCCGTTGTGGTTGCTGTTTCAGGAGGACTTAACCTTGAGACTGCCCTGACAGAGCATTATATGACGGGCTTTACAAATTATTTTTACTCATGGTTTCTAATCTTCCTGCTTGGGGCAGTTTTCGGAAAAATTATGCAGGTAACTAAGGCGGCTGACAGTATTGCGAATTGGGTTAAGGATACACTGGGCCCATCGAGAGCTGTATTTGCTGTCGTGGCCGCAGCGGCGATTATGACATATGGCGGCGTCAGCTTGTTTGTAGTCGGCTTCGCAGTGTATCCAATCGCTGTTTCCTTATTTAAAGTGGCCAATCTGCCGCATCGCTTTATCCCGGCCGCTTTGGTTTTCGGTTCGATTTCGTTTACGATGACAGCACCGGGCTCGCCGGAAATCCAAAACCTGATTCCAACTGAGTTTTTCGGAACAAAGCCGACTGCAGGTGGAATCATTGGAGTGTTAATGGCATTAATCATAATGATAACAGGCGGTATTTTACTAAGCCGAATGGTGAAAAAAGCGGTTCAAAATGGAGAGGTATTTTCTTTGCCGAATCAGCAGTCCGGTGCTGCAAATGAGTCGGCGGCTGCTCTGGAAACGGAGCTGTCCATGCAAAGGCCTGATGCTGCACCTGCAGGGAAGGACTTCCCGCATGTATTGATGGCGATATTGCCGCTGGCTTCCGTTATTGCCATATTAAACACAGCAGCCAACTTTACTTCGTCAACGGCGGCCGCTTTAATTTCCCTGACGAGCGGGATCATTTTGGCATGTGTATTGATGATTAAATATCTGGTTGGATTTTGGGAGGCTTTGGCAAAAGGTGCCCAGGATGCTTTAGTCGCTGCGGCTAATACGTGTGCGGTTGTGGGCTTCGGAAGTGTTGCCGCCCAGGTTGCTGCCTTTGATACATTCGTCGATGCTCTGGTCAATATTCCTGGACCTCCCTTAATGGGACTGGCGATAGCCGTTACGTTGATTTGCGGGATTACAGGCTCGGCTTCAGGCGGTTTGGGGATTGCCCTTCCGATTCTGGCGCCTATGTATATGGCCCAAGGCCTCGATCCTGGGGCGATGCACAGGATTTCAGCACTTGCTTCGGGCGGTCTGGATTCACTTCCGCATAATGGCTATGTCGTTACGACGATCCGGGCAATATGCGGGGAAACCCATAAGCGTTCCTACTGGCCAATTTTTATCCTGAGTGCAGCAATGCCAACGGCTGTGTTATTCCTGGCTGTGATCTTATATTCAATTTTTTAAAACAATAGACTTCTAATTTTGAAAGGGGATTTTACTCATGACAGCGACAACAACAAAGGTATTAAAGAACTTTATCAATGGCGAATGGGTGGATGCAAACACGGATAAATTCGAATTGGTGCCAAACCCTGCAACGGGCGAGGAGCTTGCACGCACTCCGATCTCAACCCGCGAAGATGTCGATAAAGCTGTTCAGGCTGCCAAAGAAGCGTTTAAAACCTGGAGCAAAACGCCGGTGCCAAAAAGAGCTAGAATTCTATTTAAATATCAGCAGCTTTTAGTAGATAACTGGGACGAGCTGGCAAAGCTGATTACACAGGAAAACGGCAAGAACTATAAAGAAGCATACGGTGAGGTTCAGCGCGGAATTGAATGTGTGGAATTTGCTGCAGGCGCGCCATCTCTTATGATGGGTAAGCAGCTTCCTGACATTGCAACGAATATAGAATCGGGCATGTACCGCTACCCGGTTGGGGTCATCGGCGGCATCACGCCTTTCAACTTCCCGATGATGGTACCTTGCTGGATGTTCCCGCTTGCGATTGCGTGCGGAAACACATTCGTCTTAAAGCCGTCTGAAAGAACGCCAATCCTGGCTAACCGCCTGGCAGAGCTGTTCACAGAAGCAGGTCTGCCGGCAGGGGTATTCAATATCGTCCATGGTGCGCATGATGTGGTGAACAGCCTGATCGACCATAAGGATGTACCGGCTATTTCTTTCGTTGGCTCCCAGCCTGTTGCCGAGTATATATACAAGTCAGCTACAGCGAACGGCAAACGCGTACAGGCGCTTGCTGGTGCGAAAAATCACTCTATAGTTATGCCTGATGCAGACCTTGATGGAGCTGTTAAAGAAATAATTGCTGCTGCTTACGGGTCAGCAGGTGAAAGGTGCATGGCCTGCTCTGTAGTAGTAGCTGTGGATTCTGTTGCCGACGAGCTTGTTGAGAAATTGAATGAGCAGGCAAGCCAGCTGACTATTGGAAACGGATTGGATGAGGATGTCTTCTTAGGACCAGTTATCCGCCAGGAAAACAAGGAGCGCACAAGCAATTATATTGAAATTGGCGAAAAAGAAGGAGCTTCTCTTGTGCGAGATGGCCGCAAAGACGAAGCATATCACGAAAATGGCTATTTCATTGGACCAACGATCTTTGACAATGTAAACCCATCCATGAAAATCTGGAAAGAAGAAATTTTCGCACCAGTTTTATCCATCGTACGTGTGAAGAGCCTGGAAGAAGCAATCGAGCTCACCAACAAATCCGACTTTGGTAATGGCGCCTGCCTGTTTACTCAAAATGGAAGCAGCGTCCGCTACTTCAGAGAAAACATTGAAGTAGGCATGCTCGGCGTCAACATCGGCGTACCGGCTCCAATGGCCTTCTTCCCATTCTCCGGCTGGAAGAATTCGTTCTATGGAGACCTTCACGCCAACGGAACAGATGGTGTGGAATTCTATACGAGGAGAAAGATGCTGACTGCACGCTGGTAAAAATAAGAGAGATGAGGCACCTGCAATGAAATGCAGGTGCCTCTTTTTGTTAATCACATAGACCCATATATTTTAAAAAAAGAGTGCAAAAGGTCACAAAATTTCACGTTTTCTGTCGATATAATAAAGGAGTATAAATGAGATGGGGAGATCAATGATGTTCGGAAAAGGAAAGTTGAAGCGGCTGGAGGAAGAAAAGAGGGAATTGGAATCAAGCATTCAGGCTGCTGAAGAAGAATTTCAGCGCAGGGAAAAGTATTATCAGACACTGATTCATTCTTTTAATGAAGATTTGACGAATACGGTAAGCCAGCATGAGATTGTTAATGGACAGCATTACATGCTGGGAGATTTGGTTTTGAAAATTAAAGACGGTTTTGAAAACGTAAAAAGACATAGTGAAGCTACTTTTACAAACAGCCTCACTTTATCTGATAAGGGGGAAAATCTGATCCAGTCTGCAAAAGAGATGGTAAAAAGCTCGGAGGAAGGCCGTGGATCCGTGAGCAAGTCTGAACAGCTTATTAAGCAGCTGGGTGAGCAATTAGAAGTGAATTCACAGAAGATGGAGGCGCTGAGCAAAAGGTCAAAAGAAATTGAGATGATTGTTCAGGTCATAAAAGATATCGCGGAACAAACAAATCTCCTGGCTTTGAATGCATCCATCGAAGCGGCACGCGCAGGCGAGCAGGGCAAAGGATTTGCTGTCGTTGCGGATGAGGTCCGGAAACTGGCTGAAAGCACAGCGACGAGTACGGCTAATATCAGTTCCCTGACGAAAAATATTCAGGACGATATTGAAGCAACACTGAACTCCACAGTCGCAAGCACCGAATTAATTAAAGATGGCATGTCCCTCAGCGGTCAAACAACCAGCAAAATTGATTCAATCACAAGCCTTATCCATACGGTTGAAACAGAAGTCAGTGAAGTAATTGAAATGATAAACGCTCAGAAGGGATATTCCCAGGAGGTGGCCGCTGAGATTTCGGAGACGAAGTCAGTTTTTGATCAAGTGAACGAGCTGATCCAGAGGCATATTGACGATGCAAGGGTCGTTGACGAGAAGCTCGAAGGTGCCATCTCGCAGGTTAAGGCGGTAAATTACTAAGTTTTCAAAAGGGGTCAATTATGAAAAAGAAAAAACAGAAAGAAAAAGGGTCGCTGTTTTCATTTACTATTAGAAAGAAATTATTGCTCTCATTTATTATTATTCTATTAATTCCATCGACTTCAATTGGATACATTTCCTATCAAAAGGCTCAAGAAGAAATAACAGGCCAGATTGAAATGAGTGCGGATGACAATGTAAAAATCCTTGACCAATTTATCATGGACTTTATTAAAACAAAAATGGAAGATACGAATTATTTTTCAAAGCGGATACAGAAGGATTTTTACACTGCGGAGGAATTAGAGGAGACGAATAAAGCCTTTAGTCAATATAAAGAGCTGAATCCGGAGGCAGTTGCCATTTATGCAGGCTCTGAAAATGGAGATTTAGTCATTTATCCGCGTGCAGATTTGCCGGCTGACTTTGATGCAACCACACGCCCCTGGTATCAGGGAGCCATGGAGGCAAAGGGAAAAGCCTTTATCACAGAGCCATATGTTGATGCTGTAAGCGGAAATATCCTAATCACAGTAGCCCAAAAGCTCGGCGACAGCTCCGGTGTTATCGGGATTGACTTAAGTCTCTCTGCTCTAAGTGAACTATCCAATAACATTAAGATTGGGAAAGAAGGCTATCCCGCTATCTTAAGTGCGGAGGGAAGCTTTTTAGTGCACCCTCAGGAGAAGCCAGGCACAGAGGCAGAGGGAAGCTGGCTGCCGGAAGTACTGGAAAAGGAAAAAGGGCAGGTAGAATACACTCTTGATGGCGAAAAGAAAGAAATGCACTTTACCACCAATGGCCTGACAGGCATGAAGGTGCTTGGCACAATGAATCTGGAAGAAGTAACATCAGCCGTACAGCCTATCTTAGTGTCGACGATTATATTCATAGCCATTTTCGTACTTATAGGTGCACTTATTTCCTATTTTATTGTCCGGTCGATCACACGCCCGCTCAATCAGCTGATCGCAGCAACTGATAAAGTCAGCGAGGGAGACCTGACTCAGAAATTTGAGGTTAAAAATAACGATGAAATCAGCAAACTGGGCATCAGCTTCAATAAGATGGTCGCCTCCCTTCAGCAATTAATCAACCAGGTAGGTGAAAAAGCGGTTCACCTTGCTTCATCATCGGAGCAGCTGACGGCAAGCTCCGAACAGAATAACATGGCAACAGAGCAGGTGGCCAACTCCATCCAGGAAGTAGCAACAGCTACTGAGCAGCAGACGGAAAAGGTGAAAGAAAGCACTTCTGTCGTAAAAGAGATGTCCGGCCGCATTCAGAGAATCATGCTCAACACAAATGTCGTTGCCCAAACAGCTAATGAAACAAATGAAGTGGTTGTAAAAGGAAATGAAGCGATCGACCTTTCAACAAACCAGATGAAAAATATTAACCTAACAGTCTCTGAACTAGGTTCAATTGTTCATACATTAGGGAAGCGATCAGAGGAAATTGGCCAGATTGTCAATGTCATTTCTGAAATTGCCGATCAGACGAATCTGCTCGCACTGAACGCAGCGATTGAAGCAGCAAGGGCAGGTGAGCACGGGAGAGGCTTCGCCGTTGTAGCTGATGAAGTCCGCAAGCTGGCGGAACAATCATCCAAATCGACGGAAAGCATCCGCGAACTGATCTCAACGATTCAAACGGACACAAGCAAGGCCATCACTTCAATGGAAAAGGGAACAGCGGAAGTGGAAAAAGGAATTGACCTGGTTAACAATGCAGGAGATGCCTTCAGCCACATCCAGCAATTTGCCGACACCGTTTCGGGCCAGATCGCGGAAGTTTCCTCATCCATCAAGGACATGGCCGAAGGTGCCGACCAGGTGGTGGAACTCGTAAGCGCAATCGAAGAAATTGCTGCTGTCACCACAGCTGAAAGCCAGGACGTATCCGCTGCTACAGAAGAGCAGCTGGCGTCCATGGAAGAAATTGCGGCATCTGCTGCTTCGCTTTCGGGGATGGCGGAGGAGCTGCTGGATTCTATTAAGAAGTTTAAAGTGAATTAAATTAAAGGACCCGCCGGTTTGGCGGGTCTGTTTTTATGTGGCGGCAGGTTCAGAATGTGAACCCTGCAAAAAGAGCACGGAAACATACAAATAGATGCTTAACCCTGCAAATAGAACTGGAAATTCTGCAAATAGAATAGGTAATTTACAAATAGTTAGCTGGATACTGCAAATAGATGAACTGCATAAGAACGGGAAACGGCTCGCTTAGTTGATTTGCAAATAGAACCGGGGATTCTGCAAATAAACCGGAGTATGCTGCAAATAGCAGGATAAATTCTGCAAATAGAACGGGAAAAGTACAAATACCAGGCTGCTACAAGCAAATAGACGAGCAGCAATAGATCGGGGGTCAGTCTAGGATGATCAAATTGCAAATAGAATCTTAGATTTTGGAAAAAGAACTGGGAGCTCGCAAATAGATTCAGGCTTCTTGCAAATAGATATATTCCTCCCAAATTAAAAAAAGCTGCAAAAGCGTATCCAGCGCTTTCGCAGCTCCGTTTAAGGAAAATAGATATCAAGACGATTTTTATCTCTCCGCATAATATAGTAATTTTGAAAATCCTCGCCTATCAATATATTACGATACTTCTTCGAGTTGATGGTTACGATCCGCTTTCTGTTTTTGATAAAATATATCGTCCCCTCGTGGACGTAAATCTCATTAAAGCTGATACCATCCCGATCAATAAGCCCCTCTTCATAATAATAATTCAAAATGACATGCCTGTTCTTATAATCGCACAAAATCGTCAGGTCCCTCACTTGTTTTTCCATACCCTCAAAACATACCCCCGCATCCGCATTGATCGATAAATTGAGTGTCTGCTTTATTTCCGAAGTATATGAGCAGCGCTTCAGTTAGATAGTTATCGGGATTACCTAACTCAGCTGGTGTGACTATATTGACATAATATCCTTTAGCTGTCTGGCTTACTGCCGCCATCGCATCGTTGATCAGAAGCTCCAAATCACTAGCGTAATTACCATGCTCAAGTGAAATAGACCAGTTCTGTTCCATATTAGCACCTCAATTCAGCCTGATTATAAAATAATTGATTAGAAATATTTGTGCAGTTAATCACTATTCAGGGGATTTTTGATAAATTCGGTGTCTTTTATTTCTTTTAAAAGAAAGGTTCATTCTGGAGAGTAATCTTGAAGCCGTATAGGGGGAGGGTATATGGGTAAATGAGCGGAATTCCCAGTTGGTAATTGACGGCTTAATAAGCCGGAAGTAGTCTTGGATAGCCGCTTCATGTGCCAGAGGGGAGGAAAACATACACATTGGGCAGTGCCATTTCCCCCAATGGAAAATCATCGGAAGGGAAGTGCATTTAGGACAGCTAACACCAGTGAGAACTTCCTCAGCTGAGACATTGAAGTGCTCGAGAATCTCGGATGGTGAAGGATTATGTTTTTTTAACAAAGTTCGGCACAGCTTCCGTATCTCTTTAGGGTCAGTTTTTTCTTGAGGGTACTTATTTTCAATCTCATTAATTCTGTATAAAAGATGATGGGAGTGTAGAACTTTGTTAGATATACTCAGTGGATCTTTATCGGTTTTAATAATGGTGGAAGGATGGCTGATCACAACTAAGAATTCTACAGGAATCCCGGGAAATCCATTAAAATTGAGCCACGTTCTAAACTGATTCGTCTGATGTCGGGCTTGTGAAATGGGGTCGTGAAACCCTTCCTCTTTGTCATTGTGAATGCGGAGGAGCTGCTGAAAATGAGGGTCGAAAATCAAAGTTCCTGTCCAATTTTTAACTTCTAAAATGAGAGCGTAGTTCGTAGTTATCAGCAATGCATCGATCTGGAAGAAGTGTGTTCCGCTTGATAGCCGCAGGTTATGAAAAATCCAATATTTTTTAGGATCTAGAAAGCTTAAGTAATAAAATAATCTTTCTTCTCCCTTAAAGCCAGCGCTTCTCATTTTATAATCTGAGGTCATTTTTTCTCGCGCAGGATGCTGTTCGGGCGTTCTTCTTAACAACGCTTCAAGCTGTAGGTTAATTTCGGGGATTTTCAGGCTTTTAATAATCAAGTATGTCTCTCCTTTCTATGATAATAAGTTATTTTCGATAGTAATCTTAATTTATTTTTTTATATAGGAGTTTATTTGCAGGTTTTTGTGCTCTATTTGCAAATTATCTAACTCTATATGCAAGTATTAGACAATGGCTGTTTCCCGAATATTTTATTAGCAGAAAGTAGGCTGCTATTTGCAAAACGACCCTTGCTATTTGCAGCTTTCCCACTTAATTTGCAAAGTCCACATGTCCCACCCCATACCCTCCACATCCACTTTATTTCCGAAGTGCCATCTGTTAAGTAGTCATCTGGATTTTCCAGCTTACCCGGTGTGACAATATTGACATAGTATCGCTTTGCTGTCTGGCTGACAGCTGCCATAGCATTATTGAGCAGCAGCCCTAGGTTATTTACATACTCACCATGCTCCAGGGAAGCAGACCAGTTCTTTTCCATGATGGCATCTCTCTTCAGTTATATCTTACAATACATGGAAAATTGATGATGTGAGTTGAATCACATGGGCATTAAAATAGAACAGCCGCATACGCAGCTGCCCATAATAAATTATTCATTTTGGCCGTAGCTGATCAAGTTTGTAAAAATGCGGTAGCCTCCCGGGACCTGGCCTTGAATCTGGCGATAGAATACCAGGTTGGTATAAAGGTAGGTGCCTTCTCCGTAATCGGCCATGAGAATGCCGCCATCAAATGGCTCCTCATTCGGATCCCCCATGCGAACGAAGGTTTCAAAGCGGTCATCCCACTGCATTGGATAGTATAATCCTCTTTCCTGTATCCAGTTGGCCCAGTCGTCTTCAGTAATGTTATTTGGATAGTTGAAGAGCGGCGATTCAGGCTGCAGAACGGTAACAGGTGCATTTTCATCGGTTACCCTCCATCTGATGGATGGGTTTCCGATAGTCAGCGGGTATGGGGCAGTGTCTTCCGTCACCCAGCCATCGTTCGGCTTATGGTATTGGACCACCATATGCCCGCCATTTGCGACGTATTCCTTTAAACGCTCATTATTTGCTGTTAAGTCTTCACGTGACAGGTAGGCACGGATACCAACAACGATTGTATCGTATTGGCTTAAGTCCCCTGAAGCAAGATCTGTCTCAGTAAGCTTCGTCACATCAAGTCCTGCATTGGACAAGTAATCTGCCACTTTATCAAAACCGCTTTCAATGTAGCCGACCTTTAGGCCTTCTGGTGCCAGCAATTCAAAGGCGACCCCATTGACCTGGGCTGGATAGAGGTAATAAAATGTTCCGATATGGTCATATTGAATTTCTTGAACTGTTGAATCAAAGCTCTTTCCATTTACGGCTGCCTCGGCGGATAGTTTAAAGTCACCTTCCTGAATATCCGCAGGCGGGTTCAGTGTAAAGGTAACCTCTTTTTCCTCCAATGAGGCTTCGAAGTAAACTTCAGCCTTTTCGGGGCTTACTGACCATCCTTCCGGAACATTTAAGGATACGGAAGCCTGTGCAGCTCCTTCACGGTAATTTTTCACTTTTACATTTACAGGCACTTCTTCCTGAACGTCAGCGGTATTTATAACCAGATCTTCAGGAGAAAGGGTAAGGCCAACGTCCGGCAGTACGGCAATGGTGCCATCCAGTTCAGAGACAGTCACTGTCTTTGCACCGGCTGATTCATAGCTGACCTTTGCCTGTATGGCAGGGGTTTCGTATGCGTGATAATACGCTGCATCAGCTGGAACTTGGACCTTAAAAGTAACTTCAGCCGTTTTACCGGGTGCAAGGTCAGCAGCCTTGGACTTATTAGAAACCTTCCAGCCCTCAGGAGTGATCAGTTCAACATCAGCTTTCTTCAGCTTCTGACTGCCATTATTCGTTAAGGTAACAGTAACAGCCGTTTTCTGCCCTTTTGTCAGGATATTGGTCTCCGCCTGTGCATTAATCTCAAGGTCGGAGGATACCAGGCTCACATTCAGCAGCTGTTCTTTTTTCACTTCCAGCTTATGAAGAAGATCAGACTTCAGCTGGGAATCAAGCTTGGATTTCTCCGTTTTCTTTACTAAACGGTCTGCTTCTTTTAATGCTTGCTGCGTCTTACTGAATACCTGGCGGCTAGGGTAGCTGGAGATAATTCCATCCAGGCTTTTTGGAATTTTGTAAAATGCACCTGCAATGCTTTTTCTTTCTTAGGAAACGTTTTTGCCCATTCGTTAAAATCATATGGGATACCGGCAAAAAGATCATTGCTGCCATTTGTTTCAACCGCACTATCTACTAACTCCAGATGCGTTTGTCTTGGCGCGACAGGGATGTCATTGCCCATTCCCTGGCTTTTGTGCATATAGCGTGATTCCTCGCCGATTTGCGGATAGGACATGCCGTAGATAGGATCAAGCATGCCTATTTCAATCGATGTATCTGCTGTATCTTTACTGTCTGCCGGCAAATAGAACTTCTTTGTCTGCCAGACGGATAATCCCTCTTTTAATTGTTCAGGAAAAATGTTAGGATCTGCGGCATCTTTGAAGGCTTCCTGGCTGAGAATGGTCATTGTGCGGTGGTGTCCGTGCTGGGTATCCGAGTCTCTGAAGGATGGCATGACGATATCTGGCTGGTAAGTACGAATAAAACGGATTAATCTTTCATAAGTAAGGTCCTTGCCCCAGTGGCTTAAGGTTTCATCCTTTGTTTTGGAAAAGCCGAAATCATAGATGGTATCAGAGGTTGTTTCACTCAAATGGTAGGCTTTAACTCCGGTGATCTTTGCTGCTTCAATCATTTCCCGGGAGCGGATAATTCCAAGGCCGTTCCCAAGCTCCTGCCCGATTTCATTCTGGCCGCCCTCGCCGCGGTTGGCAATCAGGCTTGAGGTTTTAACACCAAGTCCTCTTGATAAGTAAGCAAGAAAGTCACTGCGCTCATCGTCAGGATGTGCTCCTGTATTCAAAAAGCTGACTGTTGTGTCCAGCGGCTTCACTGCACTCCATAGGTCGGGGTCATGCTCTTCTGACTGGGCACTTCCGCTGAGAGGCAGAAGGGAGATAATTAACGCTAAGGACAAAAAATAAATAAAGATTTTTTTCAATTTGTGTAACCCCTTTCAAAATGGTTTAACAGCGCTACTCTTACACTCCTTTCATCATGGGTCTAAAGCAGGTTAGTTAAACATCCTAACTAACTACCTGCAACTACCCGCCTAATAAATTTCATAATAGGGTAAATCTGCTAATAATTCAATATTCTAAAAATTAATTTAATTAAAATCCTCCTTTAGTCATATAAATAATCGCAATTATCATAAAATTAAAAATGATGGGTTGTAAACGATTACCAGGTAGGTTATATTGAAGTTAATTAGTAATATTTACTAACCAAATCAATTAAGGCCGTGATGTGATGAATTTTAATGGGACACCGATGCAAATGAAATCAATCAATAAAAAGAGAGTACTTCAATGGATTCAGGAAAATTCACCGACTTCAAGGGCCGAGATTGCTGCGAAGATTTCCATAAGCAAGCCGACTGTTTCTTTACTGGTAGATGAATTGATAGGGGAAAAGTGGGTGTATGAAAAAGGGATAGGCGAATCGTCTTCACAAGGCGGAAGGAGACCGATACATCTTTATTTCAATGAAAAAGCGGCTTATGTAATCGGAACAGATATCGGCGGCACGAAAGTAAAGACAGTCATTAGCGATCTCGGAGGCAACATCGTCCATTCCAGCAGTTTTTCAACCTGTCAATTTTTAGAATCTGGACTTTTAAAACAAATCGCCAAAGAAGTGCAGTCCATGCTGGAGGAATGCCAAATCCCCTGGATCAGGTGCTTGGAATGGGAGCAGGGGTTCCGGGGATTACACAAACATCCAGCGGAGTCGTCTTGGAAGCACCAAGCCTCAACTGGATTCGATACCCGTTCTTAGCGGAAGCCAACAAATACTTCTCTTTCCCGGTTCATGTGGACAATGATGTGAATGTTGGAGCACTTGGGGAGCAATGGCTCGGAAATGCGAAAAATAAACAGAATGTTCTGTTTATGGCGGTCGGAACAGGCGTTGGAAGCGGAATTATTATCAATAATCAGCTGTACCGCGGGTATACAAATGCTGCTGGCGAGATGGGCTATATGGTGACGGATAAAACAGACATGAAAAAAGACTTTAAGCCAATCTTTCACCGCTACGGTTATTTGGAAAGCGTCGCCGGCGGAAAATCAATCGGAAAAAAACTGACGGAAGTCATTCATCAGGATCCGGACCACCCTGCCTACTCTCAGGCAATAAAGGGAGAACTGCCGGGGGAAATGGCCTTTGCGCTTGCGAAAAAGGCGACAAATTAGCCATTACGGTCATTGAAGAAGCAATTGAACATCTGGCCTATGGAATCATTAATGCCGCGAGCTTATTGAATCCTGAAGTCATTATTTTAGGAGGTGGTGTTCTAAAATCATCTGATTACATTTTGCCTAAATTGGACAGGATCGTGAATCACTATCTTCCAAGTTCAGTAGAATTAAAGATTTCAAGATTAGGTGATAATGCGGGAGTCCTGGGTGCTGTTTCACTCTTTTTGCGGGAGCATGATAGTATTATCAAATTTTCTTAAACGAGGGGGATTTTTCAATGAAAAATAAGAAAAGGGCATCGATTTTAACCACTTTATCCATTTCGGCTGCACTAATGCTTTCAGCTTGCAGTTCTGAACAGGGATCCAGCTCAAGCTCTGAGAATGAGCAGGGAGAGAAAGAGAATAAGATGGAAGAAAAGGTAGTTATCTATTCACCGCATGGAAAGGATATTCTATCAAAGTTTGAACAGCAATTCGAGGAAAAATATCAGATTGATGTGGAATGGCTTGATATGGGATCACAGGAAATCCTGGACCGGATCCGCTCCGAGAAAAACAATCCACAGGCTGATGTCTGGTGGGGAGCGCCATCTGTAAACTTCGATCAGGCAAAGGATGAAGGATTATTAAAGCCATATGAGCCTTCATATGCAGGAAGTCTGGCAGAAGGCTTCCATGATCCTGAGTGGCACTGGTCCGGAACAAGCCAAACACCGGAAGTCATTATGTATAACAGCAAAGAATTATCAGAAGATGAAGCGCCAAAAGACTGGGATGAGCTTCTCGATCCGAAGTGGAAGGATGAAATCATCATCCGCTACCCGCTGGCATCCGGAACAATGAGAACGATTTTTTCAGCGATGATTTACCGTGACTTTAAGGACTCCAAGGATACAGCGGCCGGTTACGAATGGCTTGAGAAATTGGATGCCAACACGAAAGAATACGCAGCAAATCCTGAAATGATGTACAACAAGGTGGCCAAAGGGGAAGGAAAGCTATCTGTCTGGGCAATGCCTGACGTTGTCATGTTAAAAGAAAATAAAAATTATCCATTTGAATTCATCATTCCGGAAAGCGGAACACCCGTCCTGACAGAAGGGATTGCCGTTGTGAATGATGCTCCGCATCCGAAGGCGGCTGAAGCATTCTATGAGTTTGTCAACACGCCTGAAGCAGCCAAAATTCTTGCAGAGGAATTCTACCGCATTCCAACAAGGGATGACGTAGAGGGACTGCCTGAGTGGATTACAGAAACAGAGATTAAGAGCATGGATATCGACTGGAAGGTATTCCAGGAGAACAGCGACAGCTGGATGAAGTATTGGGATGAAAACATTAAGAGCGGAGAAAAAGAAATTAAAGAATAGGAAGTGTAATAGGTATGGCGTCCATAAACATAGATAATGTCCAAAAAGCCTTTGGAAAGGTTATTGCAGTCGATCATTTAAATCTGGATATAAAGGATGGGGAATTCTTTACCTTCCTTGGACCAAGTGGATGCGGCAAGACCACCACACTTCGGATGATTGCTGGATTCTATTATCCTACTAAAGGTGTTGTCCGTTTCGGCGATAAGGATATGACGCGTGTACCTCCTGAAAAGAGAAATACGGGCATGGTTTTCCAAAACTATGCCCTTTTTCCTCACATGACGGTGTTTGAGAATGTCGCTTTTGGATTAAGGGTTAGAAAACTTGGCTCCAAGGAGCTCAATATAAAAGTCAAGGCTGTATTGCAAAAGGTGAGGCTTGAGCAGTACGCCGATCGTCAGGTGAGCCAGTTAAGCGGAGGTCAGCAGCAGCGTGTCGCGCTGGCAAGGGCATTGGTGATTGAACCGGAGATTTTGCTCCTGGATGAGCCACTCAGTAACCTGGATGCCAAGCTGCGCGATGAAATGAGAAGCGAAATACTGAGATTGCAAAAAGATTATAATATCACCACAATCTATGTTACTCATGATCAGGCAGAAGCTCTATCCATGAGCGATCGGATTGCGGTATTTAACTTTGGGGTCTGCCACCAGGTGGGAACACCCTCGGAAATCTATAATGAACCAGCCAATGATTTCGTAGCGGGGTTTATCGGGGAAATCAATCTGCTTCCTGTGAAGATCAGCAGGATAGAAGATGAAAACATTCTTGTACAAGTGCAGAACGGTGAAAGTGCCAGTGAGCTTTCCGTCCGGAATGCCCCATTTAATTATAATCAGGAAAACAAAGGGAACCTGGCGTTATCCATTCGTCCTGAATCTATTAAAATACTGGAAAAAGAGACGGAAGGGAAAAATATCTTCAAAGGAATGGTTGAGGAAGTTCATTTCTTTGGCTCCCTCATCAATGTTGTGGTCAGGGCTGCAGGCCTTAAGCTCCAGGTGAATGCCCTGAATAGCGGCTTATCCAGAAACCTGCAGGCGGGTGCAGAGGTTTGGGTGGAATTGCCTGAAGAGCAGATGCGGATCATTCCTGTGGTGACTGGTGATGCATCATGATTAAGAATCGGGATACAAGGCTGACTCTGCTCCTCCTTATTCCGGTCCTGCTGGTTCTCATAGCTTATGTTCTATACCCCTCTTTACGCACCATAATGGAGAGCCTTCAAAAAGAAGGCAGCATGACGTTCGGGAATTACAGTGACTTCTTTACCCAGGAATCCAAGACCAATCTGGAAGCCCTGTGGAATTCTGTATATATTTCGGTATTAAGTGTCCTGGCCAGTGCACTGATCGGCATCCCGCTGGCATTCATTTTTAACCGGTATGATTTTCCGGGCAGAGGCTTCTTTGCATCGGCTGCCATTATGCCGATCGTCCTGCCGTCATTGGTAGGGGTAATGGCGTTCATGTTCCTGTATGGGGAAACCGGATTGATTCCCAATGCCATTAAAGACCTATTCGGGCTGGATGAAGTGCCTTTCAAAATAGGCGGTATATCAGGCATTTTGATAGTCCATGCATATACTATGTATGTGTATTTCTATATGACTGTTTCATCAGCCATTAATAAAATTGATCCATCTCTTGAAGAAGCTGCGTACAATCTGGGGGCCAATCGTTTTAAAGTGTTTTGGAAAGTAACCTTTCCATTATTGACACCGGCTATTGTAGCCGCATCTTTATTGGTGTTTATGATCTCAATGGCATCCTTCAGTGCGCCGTTTCTCCTGGCAGGAGGATTCAGGGTGCTGAGCCTGCAGATTTATTTTTCGAAGATTAATGGCGATATGGAAGTGGCCGCCACACAATCGGTTATATTATCGGTTGTATCGATCAGCTTCCTGCTGTTTATGCGCTGGTACCAAAACCGCAAGGATTACCGGATGGCATCTAAAGGAATTGGCGCCCATCGCAGTGAAGTCAATAATCCTGTTTTGAAGTGGATACTGGTCTTTACAGGAATCGTGGGAGTCATCATTCTGCTGCTTCCGCATTTCACGATTCTCCTTCTATCGCTCGTACCGGACGGAACTTGGACGTGGCAGACCTATCCATCGGTATTTAATTTTGAAAATTATCGTTTGTTGTTCCAGGATCCGAACATATTCAAGCCATTGAAAAATAGCTTGATCCTGTCGGTTATTGCTACAGCAGGGAATCTGGTCTTTGGGGTATTGGCATCCTATGTGCTCGTTAAACGGAAATTTGTTGGAAAAAGCTTTGTGGATATTTTAGTTATGATTCCATGGGCTTTGCCGGCTACCGTTATCGGGATGAATCTGATTTTTGCTTTTAATGAGCCAACCATCTTCTCATTTGGCAACATTCTCGTCGGCACATTCTGGATTTTGCCTCTGGCCTATTTTATCCGCCATATTCCATTGGTCGTCAGATCCACCAATGCTGTACTGGAGCAATTGGATGATTCCATAGAAGAAGCCTCAAGAAGCCTTGGGGCAAAGTGGTTCTATACGTTCAGAAAAGTAATCCTTCCGATTATTATGCCAGGGGTTTTATCAGGGACATTACTGGCATTCGTGGAGTCAGTCGGTGAATTTCCGACTTCGGTATTGCTGTATACCCTTTCAAACCGCCCTATTTCCATCGAGATTATGAATCAGCTGAGAATGTTCAATATGGGCCAGGCGGCAGCTTACGGTATGATCCAGATTACTTTAATCGCACTGGTTCTGTTCATATCAAACAAGTTTTTTGGAGTTAAGGCTGAAAAATCATTGTCTTAAAACGGAGTTGAAAAAATGAGCAAATTAGAAGAGTTTATTAAAAATGAAGGCCTTGTCTTTCCCGGCAAAACATATGCAGAAGAACTGCTGATGCCCGTTTTTAATGACCAGCGGGACTATCTGTTCCATGTCATGTTCGATATTCATCGGGCACATGTGATCATGCTGGCAGAAAAGGGGATCATTCCTGAAGAAGAAGCAAGAACCATGCTGGAAGGAATTAATAAAGTGGCAATGTCAGACACCAGCTCATTATCCTACCAGCCTCAATTTGAAGATCTCTTTTTTATGATGGAAGCGAAAATAGGAGAAGAGATTGGCGATGAATTGGCCGGAAAAATCCACATTGCCCGGAGCCGGAATGATATGGGGATCGCGATGTACAGGCTGGTGCTAAGAGAACATTTGCTGCAGCTCCTTGGAAGTGCTTATCAGCTTAGTGAGGCATTGCTGGAGCAGGCTGAAGAGCATAAAGAGACCTATATGACCGGCTATACCCATACACAGCCGGCCCAGCCGACCACTTTGGGGCATTATCTCCTGGCCGTTTATGATGTTCTCCAAAGGGATATTAAACGGCTTTGGGCTGCTTATAAAACCGTTAACAAATCCTCGCTCGGTGCAGCGGCTCTTACGACGACCGGTTTTCCGATTTGCAGGGACCGCACCCGTGACCTATTGGGATTTGAAGGAATTATTGAAAACTCATATGACTCGATTGCGGGAGCAGATTACCTGCTGGAAACCTCATCAGCCCTGATGACCTGCATGGTGAATACCGGCCGGTGGATCCAGGACTTCCTTCAGCATGTAACAAGAGAGTTTGGCACCTTCCAGGTGGCGGATCCTTACGTGCAGGTAAGCAGCATTATGCCTCAAAAAAGGAACCCCGTTTCCATTGAGCACTCCAGATCCATTGCCAGCAGCGCCTACGGTGAAGCATATGCAGCCATGAACATGGTTCATAATACGCCATTTGGGGATATCGTTGATACAGAAGATGATCTGCAGCCTCATTTGTATCGTGCTTTTACGAATGCCAATCGGGTATTAAAGCTGATGTACGCAGTGATTGCCACTTTAAAAGTCAATAAAGACCATGCAAAAGAAATGGCCAAAAAGTCGTGCATCACGATCACCGAACTGGCGGACACTCTGGCAAGAGACTACAGCATACCTTTCCGGAAGGCCCACTCCATTGCCAGCTATATTTCAAAACAAACCGTGAAGGATCAGAAAGAACTGTGCGACTGGAAAGTGGAGGACGTGAATGAAGTCATTCAGGGATATGTTCCCGTTTCCCTTTCAGAGGAAGAGTGGAAGAAAATCATTTCTCCTGAATACTTTGTGCAGATCCGCAGCCTTCAGGGAGGACCGAATCCGGATGAGGTCTCGAGAATGATCAAGGATCGGAATGAAACCCTCACAGGGGATCTGTTGAGCTATGAGGGGATTGTGAGAGGGCTTAAGGAGAAGCGGGAGAATTTGATTAACTTTACATTTTAATTTGAAAAGCGAATTTCGCTGGAGCATATGCGGGATTCGCTTTTTCTTTTTATCTTTTATTTCTTGAAAAATATAATATGATAAGAATTAGAGGGGGTGAGTGAGATGAAAAAAAGTTTACTCGCAGTACTCAGCTTAGGATTAATATCCGGTGTAATTTATTTTTTGGCTTCATACACCGCAGAACCTGCAAAGCCAGTTATCCCTGCTGTTTCCCTGGAAAAGGATATCTGTGAAAGAGTTTCAGAACAATTTGGCGAAGACTGCCAGCGGGTTCTATTGTTTGACCCCCATTCACGATTAGTTTTTGCAGAGACCAATTCGGGAATTATCCCTGTTCTGACCAATCAGGAATTTACAGAATTTAAGAAGTTCATATATCCGATGATGGATTTCCAGGAATTCAGCGAAGAAAAAGGAGATAGGGGAGCCATCGACTGGCGGGCAGATAATAAGTCTGAGAAGGATTTTGCCATCCTATATGGATTTGCTGAGGATGATGCCAAAACCATCATAATTAACAGTGAAGGAAATATCCAGCCAACCCGCTTTCTTGTTCGGGATAACTTGTGGGTTTGGTATGCTGTTTTCGAGAAAGATGAAATTAAATTGCCGGTTGAGGTTACAGTTTATGATGCAGATGGACACATTGTTAAGGGAAATGAATAAGCATATCCTCCACTTCCTATTCAATCAGGAAGTTTTTTTATTTCCGCTGATTATCCATGAGTCCAATCCTTGCAAAAACCACCTTACAGAATTCGGACTTCAATTTGTGTAATACAGGAGTATAATACGTAGTAAGCAGACAATTCGATGAATTTAGAGTCTGACTTTTTGCAAACTTACTATTATAGAATCAGGTAAAGGAGGGAGCGCTCCCGATGATTCTTGACCAGCGCTGCATGACGATTTTGACGAAAATGGTCCATGCGCCTACACATGTTTCTCCGCAGGAGCTTATGGAAGAATTACAGATTTCCAAGCGGACCGTTTATTATGATGTTGACAAAATTAATAGCTGGCTCAAAGACCAGGGTTTAGATGAGCTGAAGTATATCCGTGCTGCTGGATTTTTCTTGATGAAGAAGAAAAGCAGCAGGTTAAACAGCGGCTGCACTCGTTTGATAAAGCTGCCGGTTATGAGTTTTCACGAAAAGAAAGAATGGCCTGGACTGCCATACTCATCCTGACCCGCGAGAAAACCATTTATCTGCAGGATCTGATGGATAAGCTGGGTGTCAGCAGAAGTACGCTTCTGGCAGATATCAAGGAATTAAAAAAGCAGCTTAACCAGTACCAGGTTCAGTTGAATTTCCATAAATCTTCAGGCTACTTTATTGCCGGTGAGGAGCAGGATAAGCGGAAAATGCTGATTTACTGCCTATCACAGGTTTTAACCAATCGCGGCTGGAATGATCTATTATCCGAAGTTCAGTTAACCATCCAGGACACGCCTGGACTGTCACCTGAAATGTTTCAGCGTACTGATTTAGAAACGATCTATGAGATTCTGAATGAAAGTGAATCATTTTCCGGTGTTCATTACACAGATGAAGTAATGGAGACGCTGAGTGCCCATATATTTATGCTGATCAAAAGGTTTAACCAGGAAAAATACATCAAGATGGATCCTGTTGAAAAACAGGTCATTAAAGAAACAAAAGAGTACACCGCTGCTCGATTTATTTGCCGGAAAATTGAAAGCGGTTTCCAGCTTGAAGTTCCTGATGATGAAGCCTGTTATCTTGCAACCTACCTGTTGGGTGCGAAAATAAGCGACTATGATACACATGAGCTGGAAAACCAGGACCTTGAGATCCTTAAATCAATGGCAGTAAGAATGGTCGATGATTTTCAAAAATATGCGTGCGTATTTTTCCAAAATCGGAAGGAGCTTGAACGGAATTTATTGATTCATTTAAAGCCCGCTTACTTCCGAATCAAATATGGGATCGAACTGGAGAATCCATTATCCAAATCTGTACAGGAGTCTTATCAGGATCTGTTTATTCTAACCAAAAAAGTGGTTCATCATTTTGAATACGTGCTGGGCAAAAAAGTATCTGATGATGAAGCGGCCTATATTGCGATGCACTTTGGAGGCTGGATTGATAAAGAAGGCGTCAGGGTGGAAGCCCGCAAAAAAGCGGCTGTGGTGTGTGCCAGCGGAATCGGCACGTCACGAATCCTTCAGAAACAAATTGAAGATCTCATGCCGTTTGTCGATGTGGCGAATGTATACACCGTCCGTGAATATGAGAAAGCGTCCCTGGCAGATTTGGACTTTGTCATTTCGACAACGCCAGTATCCCGGAAACATGTACCGGTGTTTATTGTAAATCCGATTCTTAACCCGTCTGAGAAGGAATCTCTGCTTAAGCAGGTTCAGGCATCAGAAAAAAGGCCGAAATCAGAAAACATAGACGCATTGATGGACATTATCCGGAAGCATGCAGATATAAATGACGAAAGCATGCTGATCCAGGAATTGAAGGTTTACTATCAATCAAATAAAGAAGCAAAAAGTGAGGTGGATCAAAAGCCAATGTTAAATGAAGTTCTAACCGCCGATAAAATTCAATTTGCAGATTCGGCTGCAAGCTGGCAGGAAGCACTGCAAATGGCATCACAGCCGCTATTGGCCGATCAATCCATCAGCCAGCATTATATTGATGCCATGATTGAAAACGTGAATGAAATGGGACCATATATTGTCATCGCGCCGGGAATAGCCCTTCCTCATGCCCGCCCTGAAGCTGGCGTGAACAAGCTGGGAATGAGCTTCCTGCAATTAAAGGAAAGCTGTGCTTTTTCGGAAAAGCCGGAGCATCAGGTAAGATTATTCTTTGTGCTGGCAGCCATCGATAATGAAACCCATTTAAAAGCATTATCCCAGCTGTCTAAAATGCTGTCTGACAGCGATAACCTTGAAAAACTGCAGAATGCTGATACTCAAGCTGACGTATTAGAAATCATTAATCAATATTCACAAGACTAAGGAGGAAAAAAATGAAAAAAATTCTAGTAGTATGCGGAAACGGACTTGGAAGCAGCTTTATCGTAGAAATGAATGTGAAAACAGTTTTAAGCCAACTGGGAGTGGAAGCAGATGTTTCACATACTGATTTAACTACGGCTAAATCTGAAAAAGCAGATATCTACCTGGGATCTAAAGACCTGATTTCCACTTTGGATGACGGAACAAGAACGATCATTGGTTTGACAAACATCCTTGACCAAAACGAGCTAAAAGCTGCATTGGAATCCCATTTATCATAATAGAGAAAGAAAGGGCAGGCGATAGACTCGCCCGCTGAAAAATAAAAAGAACAAATACAGTATAACCTGAAAAACTGTTAGATGAAAGATAGATACAGAGGATTTAAAAGGAGGGGTAAACATGTTTGATTTTATCATGAATGATATACTGGGCACGCCCGCCATCCTGGTTGGTTTATTCGCCTTGTTTGGCTTGCTTCTGCAGAAGAAGGGCATTGCCGATGTCATATCAGGTACGCTTAAAACGATTATGGGCTTTCTCATCCTGAATGGAGGAGCAAGCATCTTAATAGGCTCACTTGATATTTTCGGAAAAATGTTTGAAAAGGCTTTTCATATCCAGGGCGTTATTCCGAACAACGAAGCCATCGTAGCGATTGCCCAGCAGACATTTGGGAAAGAAACTGCGATGATCATGCTTTTCGGGATGGTCATGAACATAATAATTGCCCGTTTTACACCGTTTAAATATATTTTCCTTACCGGCCATCATACTTTATTCATGGCTTGCCTTATCTCAGCTGTATTTGCAACTGGCGGAGTAACAGGGCTTCCATTGATCATTATCGGGTCTATTATTCTAGGATTATTAATGGTATTCATGCCTGCGCTTGTCCAGCCATATGTACGCGAAATCACTGGCAATGACAGCATAGCTGTCGGCCACTTTGGATCTTTCGGCTACTTTGTTTCCGGCTTTATTGGAAAGCGTGTAGGGGATAAATCCAAATCGACGGAGGATATCAAAGTGCCAAAATCACTTGGATTCCTGCGCGATACATCTGTTGCGATGTCTCTCACAATGACGATTCTCTTCCTGGTTGTGGCGCCGATCGCCGGAAAAGGCTATGTAGAATCTGAATTGAGCGGCGGAGTTAACTTCCTTGTATTCTCGCTCATGCAGGCCATTACGTTTGCAGCTGGTGTATATGTAGTCCTTGCCGGTGTGCGGATGCTGATTGCAGAAATCGTTCCAGCTTTTAAAGGAATCGCTGATAAAGTGGTTAAAGATGCGAAGCCTGCCCTTGATTGCCCGGCAGTGTTCCCTTTTGCTCCAAATGCAGTTATTATCGGATTCCTATTCAGCTTCGTAGCTGGTTTGCTTTCCATGTTCCTTCTTCCATTATTCGGCCTGAAAATAATTGTGCCAGGCCTGATTCCGCACTTCTTCACAGGTGCAGCGGCAGGGGTTTTCGGAAATGCCACTGGAGGCAGACGAGGAGCCATGATCGGAGCATTTGCCAACGGTCTATTAATCTCATTCCTTCCGGCCTTATTGCTGCCGGTACTGGGATCACTAGGGTTTGAAGGAACTACTTTTGGAGATTCGGACTTTGGGGTTGTGGGGATTTTATTGAGCTTTTTGATTAAACTGTTTTCATAATATGCTTTATCAAAAGGGATTTCGCTTTCGGGTGGAATCCTTTTTTGCATTTTAATTTGCCGATTGAATTCATTGGACAAGGTGCATCATTTTTCGAAAATTCAAAAATATAATCATAACCTATTGATATATTTGGAAAATTGATTAATAATAATAAATGATAAAGAAAGCGCTTAACTAAAATGTGTTTTGATGATTAATAGTAGGCTAAAAACTATTATCTGAGACACAGATGAAATCAGCTAAGATGGAACAAGGAGAGAGGACATGAAAGTAACCATATATGATGTTGCAAAAGAAGCAAATGTCTCAATTGCTACCGTCTCTAAAGTTATTAATAATACCGGAAGAATTGGAGAAAAAACAAAAAGGAAAGTACTGGAGGTCATGAAACAGCTGGATTATCAGCCCAATATGATGGCTTCTGCATTAATGGGAAAACAGACAAAGACAATCGGCCTTCTGATTCCGGATCTTGCTAATCCATTTTTCTCAGAGCTTGCACGCAGCATAGAGGATCGTGCACATGAATTTGGATACAGCCTTGTTATTTGCAGTACTGATTACCAAACAGAAAAGGAAAACAAATATCTTGCTCTTTTAAAAGAAAAAGTGTGGATGGCTTCATTTTAGCATCTGGATTTGAAGATTTAAATAAAGTGGAAGAATTGGTAAAGGAAGATGTTCCTGTAGCGATAGTAGCACGTGATCTTCCAATGTTTTCAATAAATACGGTTGCATTAGATGATTTCATGGGCGGTTACTTGGCTGCGTCCCATTTAATGGAACTTGGCCATCAAAACATAGGTGTGATTGCCAGGGATGTCTGGAGCAACAGGGAGAGGCTGCGGGGATTCAAGCAGGCATTAGAAGAGAGTAATTTAGAGTTTACCCAGGAATTTGAATATATCAATGGGATTAGTCATGTTGAACCTGGAAAATTTATGACAGCTAAATATCTTAAAGGCAATAAGCCGCCAACAGCTATTTTTGCATGCAACGATTTATTGGCAATCGGAGCAATCCAGGCTGTTAAAGAACAGGGTATGCGTGTGCCTGAGGATATTTCAGTTGTGGGTTTCGATAATACTCTTATTGCTACAATTGTAGAGCCTCCATTAACTACGGTTGCCCAGCCAATTCAGCATATGGGAAGAGAAGTGCTGGATTTGATCATTTCGATGATTAAAGGAGAAAAAAGAAAAAATGCGTTTGACATTACTGCCTTCTCTAATCACCCGAAATTCCACAGCAAAAAACAGGAATAAAGACCTGAAAGAAAAATTAGAAAATTTATAAAAGTTATTGATTTTTTATAATATTATGAATAAAATAATATCAACACCTTTGATAAAGCGCTTAACTAAATGTGTGAAAACCCTCTTTAAATTAGAAGGGTAATTAAAAGCATTGGTCTAGATCGGCAGAGGGTTTAAAAGGCCTTTAAAAGAACTTTTTGTTTTTAAAAGGCCTTCCATTTTGTGAAAAATTATTTTTTTCAAAAAGTAAGCGCTTTAACAAAAGGCTCCTAACCAATGATTAAATTGAAACTTTTCCACTTGATTTTATTTTTATAGAAAAAGGTAAGCGCTTACTGTACTGAAGGAGGAGAATGCAATGAAGGCACTTCTAAAAACAGAGCCAGGGATTGGAAATATTGACCTTTTAGACATTGATGAACCCACTATGGGTCCAAATGAAGTGAAAATCGAAGTGAAGTTTACGGGGATTTGCGGCACGGATTTACATATTTACCATGAGACCTTTAAAAGTTATCCGCCTGTCATTATAGGTCATGAATTCTCGGGGGTTGTAGCTGATACAGGAGAAAATATTTCAAAGGTGAAATCGGGAGATCGGGTAGCAGTGCTTGGGTCAACTGCCATTACATGCGGCACCTGCCATTACTGCGAAACAGGATATTACATGTTTTGTTCAGAACGCCGGGGAATGGGGCATGGAGTGGATGGCAGTTTTACGCAATATGCTGTAGTTCGAGAAGATATGGTTTATAAGATTCCTGACAATGTAAGTCTTGAGGAGGCGGCATTATCCGAACCTCTCGCTTGTGCGGTTCAGGCCATTGAAGAGCTGACAAATATTCAAGTTGGCGATACCGTTTTATTATCCGGGCCAGGTCCTATTGGCCTCATCTGTTTGTCCTTGCTGGCTGTAAAAGGCTGTAAAGTCATTGTAGCAGGAACATCTGCAGATAAAATGAGGTTGGAAATTGCCAAAAAACTCGGAGCAGATGTTGTCGTTGATGTAACAGTTGATGACTTGCAATCCATTGTGATGAATGAAACGAATGGTATGGGTGCTGATGTAACGGTAGAATGTGCAGGTGCTGCCCCATCAATCAATAGCTGCCTTAAAGCTTTAAAAAAACGGGGCAAGCATATTCAAGTTGGCATAGCAGGCAAAGAAATCACAATGGATTTTGATATCATTTTGTACAAACAAATACAGCTATTTGGTTCTCTTGCACATTCCATGAAAACATGGAATCGAGTCATACAGATATTAGATCAAAAGAAAGTAAACCTTCAGCCAATCATTACCCATAAGCTTCCGCTGACACAATGGAAAGAAGCGTTTGATCTATGTGAACAAAAGCAATGCGGGAAGGTGCTTTTAAGCCATTCCTCATAAAGTTCATTTAAATGCAATTGATATATTCCGAAGGGAGGAAGCCAGATGTCAAAGACAAAATTGGCAGCTAGTGAAAAAGAAGATGTTCTTATTCCGGAGACAATGAAGTCTGCCTATTTGCAAAGACCTTTGGAAGTTAGTGTTGAAGAAGAAAGAGTCCCTAATGTGACTGGTAAAGAAGTACTGGTCAAGTTAATGGCCGTTGGGGTATGCGGTTCGGATATTCATTATTTTGCTCATGGGCGCATTGGCAAAAGATATGTCCAGTATCCGCATGTACAAGGACACGAGTGTGCAGGAATCGTTGTGTCTATAGGTGAAGAAGTAACAAAATTTAAGGTTGGAGATCGTGTAGCTGTAGAACCGGGTGTTGCTTGCATGAACTGTGAATGGTGTAAAGAGGGAAGGTATAACCTATGTCCCGACGTGCAGTTTTTATCTACACCGCCGGTAAAAGGGGCTTTCGTTCAATATTTAAGACACCGGGAGGATTTTCTATTTCCAATTCCCGATTCTTTATCTTACGAAAATGCAACTCTTGCAGAGCCATTATCCGTATCGATCCATGCCGTAAAACGCGGAGGCTTAACTCCTGGTTCCACCGTAGCCATTACAGGTATGGGACCTGTAGGTTTGATGACCGTCATAGCGGCAAAAGCATTTGGTGCAAAGGAGATCATTGTCAGTGATATCGAGCCATTAAGGCTGGAAACAGCCAGAAAATTTGGCGCTACAAAGATAGTTAACGCTGCAAATGAAGATCTGAATGCATTCATTGAAGAGATAACCTCGGGCTTAGGCGTTGATATGATTATAGAAACCTCCGGAAACGCTAAAGTATTACAATCATCAATTGAATCCGCGAAAAGAGGCGGCGCCGTTGTTGTTATCGGATTTCCGGCAATTGAAGAAGTGCCTCTCAACATCACATTAATGCTTCAAAAAGAAATAGATCTTTTTTCTGTCTATCGTTATACGAATACCTACCCTTTGGCCATCAGCCTGCTAGATACTATCGGCAGCAAGATAGAACCCATCATCACAGATAAATATCCGCTGGAAGATATCCAGGAAGCAATGAACCAGGCTCATACAAACCGAAGCGGAAGTTTAAAAGTCATGGTATATCCCAATCATTTACAAGATTAATAGAAGAGGATTTTAGAATTTGGAGTTATTTTTGAGGAGTTTATCTTCAAAAGGCTCTAAAAATAAAAAGGGGGATTTAAAATGAAAAAAGCATTGAAAGCGGCTTCACTGGCAACGATCTTAACTTTGACTTTAGCAGGGTGCGGAGGGGATCATCAGAAAAGAAATCGGCTAGTGCAGATGCAGCAGAAGGAAAGCAAACTGTACTGGAATTAAGTATTCCTGAGCCTGAGGGAGCAAAATTTGATGTAGCAGCAAAGGCATTTAAAGAGGAACTGGAGAACTTAACAGATGATCAAATGACAGTAAAAATACATTATAATAATGCACTTGGCGGAGAAAGAGAAGTATTTGAATTAATGGGAATGGGTTCTCTGGATATGGCTATTCAATCTGCAGGTCCTATGGGAAATTGGGTTCCGGAATTTAATATGTTTGATCTGCCGTTCCTATTCGATAATCGAGAGCATGCACATGCAGTACTAGATGGAGAAATTGGAGATGAACTGGCTCAAAAATTTGAAGAGCAGACAAATGTTAAGGTGCTTGGCTGGGTGGAAAATGGTTTTGTAGCAACATCTTCAAATAACGCCATTAACAGTGTGGAAGATGTAAAAGGGCTGAAGGTGCGTGTTCAGGAAAATGAGCTGCAAATTGATGCATGGAAGGCTTATGGTGCAGATGCAACACCAATGGCCTGGACTGAAGTATTTACTGGATTACAGCAAGGAGTTATTGACGGTCATTCCAACTCATTAGCAACCATCCAAACATCCAAGATTTTTGAAGTGCAAAGTCATGTTGCCCTGTTGGAGGACAGATATGCGCCTGGCCCAATTTCTATAAGCAAGGCTACTTTTGATGGTCTTACTCCAGATCAGCAGGATGCGGTTATAAAAGCTGCTGAACATGCAGAACCAATTGGAAGACAGGCAAATGAAGATAAAATAAATGAAGCAGCCAAATTCCTTAAAGATCAGGGATTGGAGCTGACAGAGCCGGATAAAGAATCCTTTAAAGCGAAAACCGATGCTGTCTATGAAAAGTGGGCACCAAAAATTGGGGAAGAAATCATTGAAAAAGTAAAAAATCTGGATTATTAGGCTACTGAGAGGGCAATGATGAATTGAATGATTTGTTGCCCTCTTCATTTAAGGAGTTGATTAGATGAAGAGCATACCCGGATTGTATATTCGAACCATCGATATGCTGAACAAGTTTTTTGGATATGCTTTGGCTTTTATCATGGCATTTATGACTATTATTATCTTTTGGCAGGTTATCGCACGCTACGTAGTCGGCTCTTCTTTGGCCTGGTCAGAGGAGCTTTCAAGATTCTTAATGATATTTATGATAATGATTGGCGCCTCGCTTGCGCTTAGGGAAAACCAGCTTATATCCGTTGAAGTCGTACCGGAAATGTTAAGGGGACGAGTGAAGAAATGGCTGACAGTTATAGTCCATCTCATTTCCATCTTTTTTTATACGATAATTATCATGTTTGGATGGAAGGTAGCACAAAGCTTTGGCAATCAAATTGCTCCTGGTACAGGAATATCAATGTTCTTTATCTACCTTTCTTTGCCTCTGGGAGGCGTATTGCTTCTAATGAACTCCATTACATGTATTTTGGAAGAGTTCATAGAAAGAAAGGAGTGAAATGATGCTGCCTGTTTTCTTTATATCTCTATTCATCTTTATCTTTCTAAGTGTGCCGATCGCTTTCTCTTTGGGGTTATCTACGGCATTAGGGGTTTGGATGCATGATACTTTGCCATTGGAAATAATTCCGCAGAGAATATTTGTTTCCATGAACTCGTTTCCATTAATGGCTATCCCGTTTTTATTCTTGCCGGAAATTTGATGGGCGCTGGAAGCATGTCGAAGAGACTGGTTAATTTCGCAAGTGCTCTGGTGGGTCACTTTACTGGCGGATTAGCTATGGTAGCGATCGTTACATCAATGTTTTTTGCAGCTATTTCAGGATCAGGTGCCGCCACAACAGCGGCGATTGGTTCTATTCTCATCCCGGCTATGGTGGCAAGAGGTTACAAAATTGAGTATGCTGCGGCCAATCAGGCGGTGGCAGGTGCTTTAGGGATTATCATTCCGCCAAGTATTGCCATGATATTATATGGTGTCGCGGCGGAAGTTTCTATAGGGGACCTTTTTATTGCGGGCATCCTCCCGGGCTTATTAATTACTTTTTCGCTTTTGATCAGTGCATATATCATCGCAAACCGCCGAGGCTATGTTGGGGAGGAGAAGAAGAGCTTCCCTGATGTCCTCGTGTCGTTTAAGAAATCGTTCCTTGCACTTCTAATGCCTATTATTGTGCTGGGAGGCATCTATTCAGGTGTATTTACTCCGACAGAAGCATCAGTTATTGCAGTTGTTTACTCTTTTGTTGTCGGTTTCTTTATTTATCGGGATATTACTATTCAGCAGCTTGCTGATACCTTAAAGAAATCAGCCATTAGCAGCTCAATCATCATGATAGTAATTGGAACTGCCGGCTTGTTTGGCTTTTTCATCGAGATGAACGGTGTTCCAGGAATGATATACAGCTCAATATCAGATGTAGTTACAAATAAATATATTTTCCTTATTATTGTAAACATCATTTTGTTTGTAGCAGGCATGTTCTTAGAAGGGGAGCTGCAATCCTTATTTTTGTTCCTCTGTTATTGGGTACTGCAGTCAATTTGGGAATAGATCCCGTTCATTTTGGAGTAATCATGGTTTGTAATTTAGCGATTGGATTGGTAACTCCGCCTGTAGGGATTGATTTGTTTGTTGTATCCCAGCTTACAAAACTTTCAATTGTAAGAATTGGAAAAGCGGTAATCCCATTAATTTTCATCTTGATTATCGATGTGCTCGTTATTTCATTTTTTCCGCCGCTTTCTACCTGGCTGCCTTCGTTATTAAAATAGGAAAATACGAGCTACGAGCAAAATTCTAAGTTCTTTATAACAAGATAAGTTTCCTTATCTTGTTCCTTTTTCAACATTTGGTAAAGCGCTTAACTAGATTAATAGAACAAAGCCTAAGGAGGATTTAAATGAGTATCCCATTAAACGAAGAAAAATTAAGTTATTTAATTGAGAAGTCATCTAAAGCAAGACAACTAATTATTCAGACGGTTCATCATGCAGGAGCAGGACATATAGGAGGTCCAATGTCTGCTTCTGATGTCCTCGTAAATTTGTATTTTAATGAAATGAATGTAAATCCAGATAACCCTACAGATGTACAGAGAGATCGATTTGTACTATCAAAGGGGCATTCAGCAATTGGGCTCTATGCAGTTTTAGCACTTAGAGGATATTTTCCGACAGAGGAATTGCAAACGTTTGATTCATTAAATTCCCGTTTGCAGGCTCATCCGGATATGAATACCCTTCCAGGTCTGGACATGTCAACAGGCTCGCTTGGCCAAGGGATTTCTGCAGCTGTCGGAATGGCCCTGGGTGCAAAGCTTCAGAATAAAAAATTCCGCACATATTGCATGATTGGTGATGGTGAGTCACAGGAAGGCCAGGTTTGGGAGGCTGCAGATATTGCTTCTAAATATAAATTGGATAATCTGGTGGTTATTCTCGACTTTAACAAGCTTCAGCAGTTTGGATGGCAAGGTGAAGGAGCTTCAAGAGCAACTCCGATAAATAAGCCAAAACAGCGCTGGGAAGCTTTTGGCTGGCATGTCATTGAGATAGATGGCCATAACCATCAGGAGATTAGTGAAGCTTTAAGTCATGCCAGAGAGGTAACAGGAAAACCGGTTATGATTATCGCAAACACGGTTAAAGGCAAGGGTGTTTCATTTATGGAAGGAGATTATTTATGGCATTCAAGAATTCCGACAGATGAAGAGTTAAGCAGCGCATCAGAAGAACTGGAAATGGGGGTTCAAAAATGAAAAGCTTACTTTCTAAAGATCAAGTTTCAATGAGGGACGTTTTTGGAGAAACACTGCTCAAATTATCTCTGGAGTCCGATAAGGTATATGCGATTGATGGAGATTTGGCTAACTCAACCAAAATAGATGCTGTTGCAAAAGGGAATCCTGCTAGATTTCTGCAAATGGGCATCGCTGAACAGAATATGATGAGTGTGGCTGCAGGACTGGCTGCAACTGGCTTGCAGCCCTGGGCGGCTACCTTTGCTGCATTTCTGTCTAAACGTGCCATTGATCAAATTCAAGTACAAATTGCTCAGCCGAAATTAGACGTGAAAATGATTGGAGCCTATAGCGGTTTGCTGACAGGGGTAACGGGAAAAACGCATCAATCGCTGGAGGATATCGCAATTTTCAGGTCACTTGCCAATATGGTTGTTCTCGCACCTGCAGACAGTACAGAAGTGGAAAAAATGATGGAGTTTGCACATAAATACGAAGGGCCATTATATATGCGCCTTGCCCGTGACCCTTATCCAATCATTTTTAATGAAGATTACCACTTTGAATTCGGCAAAGCGGTGCATTTAAAAGAAGGAACGGATATTACCATCATTTCTACAGGAACACAAACCAGCAGGTCTTTAGCCGCGGCAGAACAATTAGAAGCTGATGGAATCTCTGCTGCAGTGATTCATATGCCTACCATTAAGCCGCTTGATAAAGAAGCAATTGTTCAAGCTGCAGAAAATACAGGAGTTATTGTTACAGCAGAGGAGCATAGCATTTACGGCGGTCTTGGAAGTGCAGTGGCAGAAGTTTTAGTAGAAGAGAAGCCAGTTCCTATGCTTCGTGTAGGTGTAAAAGATCTAAATTCAGAGTCAGCTAAAAATGATGACTTGCTGGAAAAGTACGAAATTTCATCTGGCCATATTGTCAAAAGAGTCAAAGAGGCATTGACGAAGAAAAATTCTTTAATTTAACCATAGGATTGGAGAGGTAAATATGCAGACAAGTATTTTAAATGAAAAGCTATTTATTGATGGAAAATGGATTCAATCGGAAAATACACACAAAGTATATAACAAATACACCGGAGAGCTCTTTTCAGAGATTGGCATTGCTGATGAAAAGCTGGTGGATCAAGCAATTGCAGCTGCTGAATACGCACATAAAAATACAACATTTATCCCGGATTACCGCTATAGGGTTTTAATGCGTGCAGCAGAGCTGCTGCTGAGTCATGCCGAAGAATTCGCTCAAATTATTGCCAAGGAAGGCGGGAAGCCTATCACTGATGCAAGAGCAGAAGTGAATCGCTCAGCATCGACATTCCAAATTGCTGCTGATGAAACAAAAAAGCTCGTAGGAGAAATTATCCCAAATTATAACGTGCAGGGAAGATTCCTTTATACAATAAAAAAGCCTGTGGGAGTTGTAGCAGCAATTACCCCGTTTAACTTCCCTCTAAATCTTGTTGCACATAAAGTTGCTCCGGCCTTGGCAGCGGGAAATCCAGTTATTCTTAAGCCGGCATCTGATACAGCAACGATTGCTATAAAACTATGTGAACTGCTCGAGAAAGCGGGAGTTCCGAGAGGATACCTGCAATGTGTAGTAGGAAGCGGGGGTACAGTCGGTGAACAGCTCCTGAATGATGAAAGGATTGCGCATTATACATTCACAGGTTCACCTGGAGTAGGCAAACATATTCAGAAAACAATTGGATTAAGAAAAGCCACCTTAGAGCTGGGCTCCAACTCTGCCACTATCGTTCATAGTGATGCGGATATTCATAAAGCTGCTGCCAAGCTTGCAAAAATGTCATTTGCACATGCCGGGCAAATATGCATCTCAGTTCAGAGAATTTTTGTTCAGAAATCTGTTAAAGAGAGGTTCCTAGAAAAGTTTTTGCAGGAGGTTTCCTATCTTAAGGTGGGAGATCCTTTGGACCCGAATACGAATGTTGGCCCAATGATCAATGTGAAGGAAGCTGAACGCATTGAGCAATGGGTCAAGGAAGCTGAAGAGGATGGAGCAGTCATTTTAACCGGGGGAAAACGAGAAGGCAGTATTTTTTACCCAACCGTAATTACAAATGTGAGAAAAGGGATGAAAGTTTCGGATGAAGAGGTGTTCGCTCCTGTCGTTACCGTCTCAGATTACGAAACAATCGAAGAAGCAATTGAGCTTGTGAATGACTCGAAGTATGGCCTGCAGGCCGGAATATATACTTCAGATCTGAGTTTATCTTATAAAATTCCTTACATGCTTGAAGTAGGCGGTGTTGTTATTAATGATACATGCTGCTTCAGGACTGATCAAATGCCTTATGGAGGCGTGAAAGAAAGCGGAAATGGCAAGGAAGGTCCGGCTTATGCCATACAAGAACTCGTAGAAACTGTGACGGTCGTTGTAAATCTTGAAGAATGATAAATAGGTTCATATAAAAATAGAAAGAGCTGATAAGAGTGGAGACATTTAAGATAGCCGTTATCCCAGGTGACGGCATTGGACCGGAAGTAATAGATGAAGGCGTCAAGATTATGAAAAAGGCAGCAGAGCTGGATGGTCATTTGCAGTTCGAATTTACGTATTTTCCTTGGGGATGTGAATTTTATTTAAAGAATGGAAAGATGATGGATGAAGACGGGATTGAACAGTTAAAGTCTTTTGATGCAATCTACTTGGGAGCCGTCGGTTATCCAGGGGTGCCAGACCATATCTCCCTTTGGGATCTGCTCTTGAAAATCAGGAAGGAATTTGACCAGTATGTAAATATTCGACCCATCACACTATTAAATGGGGCACCCTGTCCCATTAATGGCGGAAATAAAGAAAACATCGATATGCTATTCATTCGTGAGAATAGTGAAGGTGAGTATGCAGGGGCCGGGGATTGGCTTTTTAAAGGCAAACCCGAAGAAGTCGTTTTACAGACAGGGGTCTTTTCACGGAAAGGTACTGAGCGCATCATCCGTTATGCTTTTGAAACAGCATCCAAAGCAGGGAAAACACTGACCAGCATTAGTAAGGGAAATGCACTTAATTATTCCATGGTATTTTGGGATCAAGTGTTTGAGCAGGTGAGCAAGGAATATCCCCAAGTTCAGACCTATTCCTATCTTGTTGATGCAGCAGCTATGTACATGATTAAAGATCCCGCAAGGTTCGAGGTTGTTGTAACCTCCAATTTATTTGGAGATATATTAACAGATTTGGGTGCAGCGCTAGGAGGAGGCATGGGGCTGGCGGCCGGAGCCAATATTAATCCTGAAAAAATATTCCCGTCAATGTTTGAGCCAATTCATGGTTCAGCATCGGATATCGCAGGGAAAGAGATAGCCAACCCGCTGGCTGCAATTTGGTCAGCCAGCCAGCTTTTTGATTTTCTCGGCTTTAACGATATAGGAGAAAATCTGCTCAGCTGCATCGAAAAAACTTTGGAAGAGAAAAGGGTTCTTACTCCAGATCTCGGCGGATCTGCTTCCACTTCAGAAGTTGGTGCGCGTGTAGCTGAAATCCTAACTGAAATGGCAAAAGTCCAGTCATCCATATAACAGCCATTTTGGAACTATAGAGAAAACAGCGCTTTTTCCTGGAGCGCTGTTTTTCCTATTGCACATTCGCAAGTAAAAAAGGTGCAAATTGAAGGCAGTTATCATATCTGAAAAAGGAGACTTGCCGATGATTAAAAAAATAGCTGTTATTGGAGCAGGAACAATGGGCCACAGTATTGCCCTTAACTTTGCGATCTATGGCCTTAATGTAAATATATATGACCCGGATTGGAAAAGTGTTGAAAAGGCTAAAGATGAGATTCAAAGGCAGCTGGACTTATTGCAGGAAGTAGGAAATATAGATATCCAAAATAAAATCAATACGCTCAAGAGTATCCATTTCTATACCAGCTTAAAAGAAACAGTAGCAGATAGAGAATTTGTGGTGGAAGCCGTCCCTGAGAATCTGGAATTAAAACAAGATCTTTTAAAAAAATTAGATGACTATTGCCCTCCAAAGACCATTTTAGCAAGCAACACTTCAAGCTTGGATTTGGAGAGCATGATGGTAAAGGTAAGTGAAATGAGAAAAAAGAATCCTGATAACTCATTGGTATAACCCTGCGCATATTATGCCTCTTGTGGAAATTTCAAATTTTGGAAATATCCATAAAGATGTGTATGAAGATGTGAAAAGTTTGCATATGTCCATCGGCAAACAATGTATAGAAGTATTAAAAAATATTCCTGGTCTGGTGGCAAATCGGATTCAGCAGAGTGTGGCAAGAGAGGTATTTTCACTGATGGAGCAGCAAGCTGCATCTCCCGAGGATATTGAAAAAGCTTTAATGTTTGGCCCGCATTTCGATACGCCACAACAGGGCAATTAATGATTGCTGATATGGGCGGATTGGATATATGGTGCACGGTAGGTGATAATTTGCTGAAAGATATGGAGAATAGGCAATTCTCCAGTCCTCTGCTAAGAGAGAAAACATCTGTAGGAAAGCTGGGGTTAAAATCCGGCGAAGGTTTTTTTAAATATCGAAAAGATGAAGAAGCGGAAATTAAAAAACAGTTTAATAGGAAGCTCCTTCATCAGCTAAATGCCTCTCAATACTATATAAATCATATTAAATGAAAGGGTGAATTTCTTGAAACTAATAACCTTTAAAGACAAGGACGGGACAATTAAATCAGGGTGGATAGAGAAAGAACAAGTTTTTGATATGGAAAAGGCAAGCGGGGGTAAACTGCCTGGCTCAATACTTGGTTTTCTGGAACGGTTTGAAGAAAACTATAAACTCGCTAGCCATATTGCTGACCTTGATCATTTGGGTACGTACAAACTGGACGATATTAAACTTTTAGCGCCTTTGCCGAACCCTAGAAGTGTGCGGGATTTTATGGCATTTGAAGGCCATATCGCGACTATAGCAGCCAAAAAAGGGGAAAATGTTGTGCCAGAATGGTATGAGATTCCGGTGTTTTACTTTACGAATCACCATGCCATTACAGGGCCGAATCAGAAAATTCAGCGCCCGGCCCAATGCAGTGAACTGGATTATGAATTGGAAATTGCTTGTATCATAGGCAGAGAAGGCAGAAATATAAGAGCTGAACAAGCTGATGATTATATAGCAGGGTACACCATTTTGAATGACTGGTCTGCACGTGATCTGCAAATGAGGGAAATGAAGGCGGGATTAGGACCAGCCAAAGGCAAGGACTTTGCTACATCGATTGGACCGTATATTGTGACAAAGGATGAATTGGAAGAATTCCGCGATGGAGATAGATTAAACCTGGAAATGACAGCTAGAGTTAATGGAAAGCAGCTGTCTAAGGGAAACTTCAAACATATTCATCATTCATTTGGACGAATGATTGAGCGGGCGTCCTCGGAGGCTACCCTATATCCTGGAGATATCATTGGTTCAGGTACTGTTAGTACGGGCTGTATCCTGGAATTAGGAACGGATATTCAAAATTGGCTTCAGCCTGGGGACATAGTGGAACTTGAAATTACCGGTTTGGGTAAACTCACCAATGAGATTATGTAATGAAACAGCTTTTTTTTCGGACTAAACTAGATTTGGAGAAAGAGAGGAGAATTAGATGTATTTGAGTCAGCAAAATTTTGATTTTTCCATACCAACAGAAATTATCTATGGCATTAATAGTGTTAAACATAAGCTTCCAGATACAATACGGAGCCTTCAAAAAGCAAAGGTCTTTGTTGCCACTGACCCAGGACTTCTTAATACAGGAATAATAGATGCAACTACCTCATTATTAAATAAGAACGGCATTGATACAGTAGTGTTTGCTGAAGTCGAGCCGAATCCCCATGCTCAGACTGTTATGAAGGGAGCACAGATATATAAACAGGAATCCTGCGAAATGATCCTTGCCATAGGGGAGGAAGCCCCATGGACTTCGCAAAAGCTGTTAGTGTGATAGTTGCTCATGAAGGACACATACTGGATTATCGCCGGGGTCAAAAGCCCCTTCACCAAGCTATTCCTTTACTCATTGCTATTCCTACTACGGTTGGAACCGGTTCGGAGGTGACTCCGGTCTCGGTGATCACTGATAATGAGGCGGGCAGAAAATATGTAATCGCTTCCCCTATGCTTGCACCAAAGGCGGCCTTTATCGATCCAAGTTTAACCACTTCTCTTCCGCGGCATGTCGTTTCTGCTACTGGAGTGGATGCTTTAGTGCATGCCATTGAGTCTTATACATCACTGAAATCAAACCCGATTACAGATGGATTAGCCTTTGAAGCAATCAAAATGATTAAGGAAAATTTGCCGGCAAGCTATGCGCACCCGGATAATCTTGAAGCCAGGGCACAAATACACCTGGCCAGCACAATGGCAGGTATATCCTTTGGAATAGCGGGCGTAGCACTAGTCCATTCTTGCTCGCACCCTATGTCGGCTTTATATCAGGTACCTCATGGACTTGCGAATGCCATATTGCTGCCGCACATTATAGAACATAACTTAATAGCCAACTATGAAAAGTATGCCAATATTGCAAGGATTTTTGAACCGTCGCTGACATTCGAGAATGATAGAAATGCTGCAAGGCAACTTGCTCCATTACTTAAAGAGTTTAATAAAGCTCTGGATATTCCAGAGGATTTTAGTTATCTAAAGCTAGATTTTACTGATGAAATGGTAGATCGCTTAACTAAAGATGCAATGAATGATTTAGGCACGATTCCAAATAATCCTCGGAAAGCAGATAAAGAAGATATTCGTCAAATTTATAAAAAAGTATTGCCGATGGCTTTAATAAAGACTGAACTGGAATTCGTAAGTGAAACAGTCTAGTCATAAGAGGCACCTTTATTAAAAGGTGTCTTATTTTGTTTATATCTATCATATTATGTTGCAAAAACGCAACGAAATTAAAAGGATAAACAGGATGAATAGGTGCTGTTCCCTTTTGCAAACTTGTTTTATTCAACCTTTAATGCGTTTCCGCAACACCTGTTGCGGTATTGCAACATTTTTTTACTGGCTATATAGTTTAAATATTACAAAATGTGAGAAATATCAGCATTTTATTAATTTTCTAATGTTGGCATACTTCTTGCATTAATAATTTATGAGTGAATCACTCAGAGGGAGCGGGAAAATTGTTAGTAAAAGACGCGATGACTCGTACTTCTATTAAATTTTTTGAAAACGATTACATCGATAGAGCTGCAAAAACCTTACTTGAATCCCATATGAAA
Source organism: Cytobacillus pseudoceanisediminis (assembly GCF_023516215.1). NCBI lineage: Bacteria > Bacillati > Bacillota > Bacilli > Caryophanales > Bacillaceae > Cytobacillus > Cytobacillus pseudoceanisediminis. The sequence continues at coordinate 4,543,295 of NZ_CP097349.1, forward strand.
GGCGGGCTGGTCTATAACGTTAGAGATGAGTTAGCGGGATGTTTTACAGAGCATAATCTATTAGAAGGTTTGTTAAATCAACATAAGGTACTATCAGAAATTTACCAGACTGACTTTTGTTTCCTTAACGAAATGGATGAATTAAACAATATAAAGCTCAATGATCAGGAAATCTGGCCAATCCTTAATAAAAGCAGGCAGATCACAGGCTTCCTGACAAAAGAACAGTATCTGGCGGCCTATGCCAGAACTTCTCAGGTGGAGCTCAGCCGCATGGATGCTATTTTTAATTCGGCACATAATGGGATTCTATCCATCGATTTGGAAGGAAGGATTACCTCAATGAATCCTCCGGCAGAAAAGATGGCTATGACAACTAAGGAGAAAGCCCTTGGTAAGTTTTTGACAGATGTTGTCACTCCAAGCGGGTTATTGAATGTTATCCGTACAGGTAAGGGACATACAGAAAAATACCGGGTAGGAAAAAGAAAATATTTAACCCATCGAACACCGCTCTATGATGGCAAAACTCTTGTGGGAGCGGTTGGTGTCTTTCAGGATATTTCAGAAATCGAATTTGTCTCGAGTGAGCTTGAATCCGTCAAGCAGCTCTTGAAAGAACAGGAAACGATACTGGATAACTCTACAGACGGAATCTGCATTACCGATGGGGAAGGAGCCATTATTAAATGCAACCAGAGCTTCAGGCAGCTTTTTGATGTAAGAAATGAGAGTCCTGACTACATAAAAGATATCGCCCGGCAGGTAGAAGCTAAGGGCAGATCGCATAACATCATGGAAACAAGCAAAGACAATAAAAATTCATTAATTATAACGGCAAATCCCATTAAGAACAGCAGCAATCAAATTGATAGAGTTGTTATCAATGTGAAGGACATGACTGAATTCGATGCGCTCAGAAGTGAGCTGGCAAAAACAAAGTCAATATTGGAGCATATGCATCTTTCCGAGAGATCAGAGACGTTCATAGCCAAATCACCTGAAATGGAAAGGCTGCTTGAGACCGTTCAGCAGGTGGCAAAGGTGGATGTAACGGTTCTATTATCAGGTGAATCGGGAGTGGGGAAAGAGGAAATCGCCAAGCTGATCCAGCAGTCGAGTCCGAGGTCGGAAGGGCCATTTATTAAGGTGAATTGTGGGGCTATTCCTGAATCACTGATGGAGTCTGAGCTTTTTGGATACGAAGGCGGTGCCTTTACAGGTGCCTTAAAAAAGGGAAAAGCCGGTTTATTTGAACAAGCAGATAATGGAACCATCTTTCTGGACGAGATTGGGGAAATCCCAAACCACCTGCAGGTCAAGCTGCTGCGGGTATTGCAGGAAATGGAGATTAACAGGGTAGGATCATCCAAAACGACAAAGATTGATGTGCGGGTAATAGCAGCTACCAACAGGGATCTTAAAGAATTGGTTGTGGAAGGAAGTTTTCGGGAGGACTTATTTTACAGGCTGAATGTTATCCCCATAGCAATTCCGCCATTAAGAAGAAGGGTCGAAGATATTCCAATCCTAATTGATGCGTATGCAAGGATGTTTGCAGCAAAATACCACAAACATCTCAAATTCACCAAGAAAGCCATACAGGTTCTGACTAATTATCAGTGGCCAGGGAATGTAAGGGAACTCGTCAATATGATTGAAAGAATATACGTAACAGCTTCGAATCCCGAAGTGGGGGAGCAGGAGGTTCTTTCTTTATTTAGCAAAGGCGATAACCAAGGAATGAGTCAGGATCAAGCCATTGTCGTAAATCAGTTATTACCGCTAAAAGAAGCTGTAGATCTGCTTGAAAGAGAGCTGATCTATAAGGCGTCACAGTCAGAGAAATCCTATCGGGGCATTGCCCGTGTGCTGGAAGTGAATCCTTCTACCATTGTTCGAAAGGTAAAAAAATTAGAAGGGGGATTATTAAAATCATGAGATCATTGCAGACGCTTGTTTCCCCTAAAAGCATTGCCATAATAGGAGCTTCGGAAAGGTTCCATCAAAATGCGGGACGTGTCATGGTCAATCTTCAAAAATCAAAGTTTTCCGGGGAGATTTATCTTGTAAACCCAAACCATGACACCATTTCAGGAATTCACTGCTATCCGAGTGTGCTGGAGATCAGTGAAGAAGTCGATTTGGCATGTGTAATTGTTCCTTTCAAACATACCCCTGACATCCTAAGAGAATGTGTAAAAAAACAAGTGAAGAGTGTCATCATCATCAGCTCCGGCTTTTCTGAAAGCGGGCCGGATGGAATTTACAGGGAAGAAGAGCTGAAGGAAATTGTTAAAGGTACAGAAACGGCGGTTTATGGGCCAAACTCACCCGGATTTTATCATTTTATAGGAAACTGGGGAATCTCTTTTTCACCCCGTTTTGAACCTAAGAATTTTCATAAGGGATCTGTTGGATTGATCAGTCATGGAGGAAGTTTAGGCCGGGCTGTACTTGATGCCAATGAAAAAGGCCTCGGTTTTTCCTATTGGCTGTCACCTGGAAATGAGATGGATATCACGATTAATGACTGCTTTGAATTTTTAATTAGTGACCCATCAACAGAAACCATTCTATTAATCATTGAATCTATTTCTGAGGAGGAGCGTTTTTTCCGGCTGCTGCACCAGGCCTATATCAAACAGAAGCCGGTGATCCTGCTGCCAATCGGCCATTCGGAGATTTCAAGAATTGCCGTTAAATATCACCTTGGAAGAAACAATGATTACTCCATTCCCTGGGATATGGTCAATCACCCAGGACTGGTAAAAGCCGAAAGCATTGATGAAGTGGTTGCTCTTTCATGGCTGTTTGATACATACCAAAAGGCAGCAGGAAAGCGTACGGCTATCTTTTCCTGGGCAGGGGCTACTTCCATTTATCTGGCGGATTTATGCGATAAGTACGGGATTCCGCTTCAGCCCCTGTCATCAGAACTTCAGCAGAAAATGAAAACGATTACAGGTATAGAGAAGTCATTCATGAATCCTATAGATTTGACCACCATTGTATACGATGATCTGTCAAAATTGACAACCTGTCTGGAGGTGCTTCATAAATCGGGTGACTTTGATAATATCATTGTTCCTTTCCCTTTCCAGGTAGACTATCAAAATGAAATTCTTTCGGAACAAATGAAAAAGCTGATGGAGGAAGGAGATAGTATTTTTATTCCGATTTTCATGTCGCAGGGATACCAGGGGGAGCTGGCCATTGACATATTAAAGGAAACAAAGAAACCTTACTTCTTTCATGAAAATACAGCCATCAAATCATTGTCTGCTTATATAAATTACTCGGAAACCCAGAGACAAGAGGAGGAACATAATGAAAAAACAATTAAATCCTGCTGATGCACTGCAGTTCATTAAAAGCGGCGACACATTGCTTGTAGGAGGATTCGGCCTATCGGGAACACCGCTTACTTTAATTGATGAGCTGGTGAAATCCGATAAAGAAAACCTTACAGTCATCAGCAACAATTTAGGTGAGGAAGGGAAGGGGCTCGGAAAACTGCTGGTGGCAGGGAAGCTGAAAAAAGCGAAAGGTTCTTATTTTACCACTAATCGAGATGCCGTTAAGGCTTGGTCAAAAGGTGAACTGGAGATTGAATTAATTCCTCAGGGCACATTGGCAGAAGCCATCCGGTGCGGCGGGGCAGGAATAGGCGGCTTCTATACGAAGACAGGTGCCGGGACCAAGCTTGCTGAAGGGAAGGAAGAGAAAGTGATCGATGGCGAATCCTACATTTTTGAAAAAGCAATCAAAGGGGATGTAGCCATTATTAAAGCACTTAAGGCTGATACACTGGGAAATCTGATTTATGACAAAACAGCGAGGAACTTCAATCCGGTTATGGCAACGGCTGCGAAGGTGGTCATAGCTGAAGTGGATGAGATTGTGGAAGCTGGATCATTTGCACCGGAAGAAGTGGTAACGCCTCACTTATACGTAGATTATGTCGTCATCAATCAATATGTAAAAAAAGGAGGGAGATACGTTGAGTCTATCTGACAGAATTAAAATCGCCAAAAGGGTAGCACAGGAGTTGAATGAAGGAGAAATTGTCAATCTGGGAGTAGGCATTCCAACCATTATTCCGGATTACCTTGATGACAAAAGGGTTTACCTTCAATCAGAGAACGGTCTTCTCGGGATGGGTCCTACCCCGTCTGATGACGATATTGATATGGATTTGATCAGCGCCAGCAAGAAGCCTGTTTCCATGGACGCAGGGGCATCCCTCTTTGATAGTTCGGATTCTTTCCTGATGATTCGCGGAGGACATATCGATACAGCTGTACTGGGGGCTTTGCAGGTCGATGAAACAGGAGAAGTCGCCAATTGGGCAGTGCCCGGAAAAACCATTCTTGGAGTGGGAGGGGCCATGGATTTAGTTGCGGGAGCCAGGCGGATGATTATTGCTTCCATGCACTTGTCTAAAGACGGTAGTCCGAAAATTGTGAAAAAATTATCCTTTCCAAGCAGCGGTACAAGAAAAGCAGATATGATTGTCACCGAACATGCTGTATTTAAGTTTCTTGAAGGAAAAATGTACCTCATAGAAAGGCTCTCCGATGTTTCGATCGAAGCGTTGCGGGAGATGACAGATGCTGAATTTCATGTGCTGGAAAAAACCAAAATGGAAACAAACTAAGGGGGAAAATAAGGTGAAAAAATTATTGGCAGTGTTGATGGCTTTTATGTTAGTCGTATTGGCAGCCTGTTCTTCGGATGAGGCGGGAAGCAGCGGTGAAGCAAGCGGAGGCGGAGGAGTAGAGGGAGCCCCGCGGGATATGGCCTTCGGATCTGCAACAGTTGGCGGTTTCTGGTACACATTGTCAGGGGCGATGGGAGAGAAAATGAAGGAAGTTTACCCGGAATCCTCCGTTACGGTAGTGGAGGGCGGCTCTGTTTCCAATCTTTTGGGCTTAGCCCAGGGCACATTTGCTCTTGGATTCAGTAATGGACAAACGGTACCTGAGGCATTGAATGGAATCAATGCATTTAAAGAAAAAGTCGATAATGTCAGCACCGTTGCAACCCTGTATCCAAATGTATTCCATATCGTTGTTCGGGCAGACTCTGATATTAAATCCGTAAAGGACTTAAAGGGCAAGAAGGTTAGCCCGGGAATTAAAGGATACAGCGGAGAGCTGGCATTCCTGGATATTTTAAAACTGAATGACATGAGCTACGACGATCTTGGCGGCATTGAATATATCGGAACGGCAGATGGAGCCGACCTTCTGCGTGATGGACATATCGATGCGATTGTAGGAATGGTTTCTGCGCCGGTTTCCACTTTCCAGGAGCTGGACACGACCCTCGGAATTCGCCTGATTCCTTTGGATGATGAAACAGTTAAAGGCCTGCATGAGTTAAATGAAGGATATTTGGAATATGACATTGAAGGCGGAACTTATTCTAATGTGAAAGAAGATGTTAAAACGGTTGCCGGCTATACGGTTCTGCTGGTTAATGATGATCTAATGGACGAAGAGTCAGTTTATAAGCTTACAAAAATGATGGTAGAAGAAAAAGATACATGGACAACATTATCCCCGATTATGAAAGACTTTAATGCAGAGTATTCAGTGCAAAACAATGTGGGCAAGCTTCACCCGGGAGCAGAGAAATATTACAAGGAAGTCGGGGCACTTAAATAAAACCAAAATAATCCTTTTAAAAAGAAGGTGAAATGATGTCTAAACACGACGTAACGGAAGCGGAAGCTTCAAAAATGATAGCGGAATATGATGAAGATGGTAATCTGAACAGCAAGCTGCGCCTATTAAAGGGCGCCGCTGGCAAAATCATTTCAATTATTGCCGTCTTAATGTCTCTTTTTCATTTGTATACAGCTTTCTTTGGGGTATTCGAATCGATCCTGCAGCGGTCGGCACACCTTGCATTTGCTCTGGCTTTAACATTTGCCATTTATAAGCCTTCCAAGAAAGCGGCAAAAAATGAAAGCATCCCCTGGTATGATTGGCTGTTTATGGTTTTGTCCATTGCTTGTTATTCCTATTATGTGATGAATTCCCAGGTCATTTCATCGCGGATGAGTTATATAGAGCCGCTGACAGCATTGGAAATTGCAATAGGAATCATATCCGGTTTGCTGCTGATTGAAGCAACACGCCGCGTGATTGGAAATACGCTAGTGATTATTATCTTCATTTGCATCGTTTACGGAGTTTGGGGTCATCTGATTACTGGGTCTCTTTCCCACCGTGAATTTACAATGATGTGGATTATTGATCACCTCTTTTATACGGTGACTGGTATTTTCAGTACTCCTCTTGGGGTATCCGCAACCTTTATTTTCCTTTTTATCCTCTTCGGAAAGTTTTTAGAGGTTTCGGGAGCAGGTCAATTTTTTATTGATTTATCAGTGGCTGGTATGGGGAAATATCGTGGAGGTCCTGCCAAAACGGCTATCGTGGCCAGCTCCATTTTGGGAACCATTTCAGGGAGCGCTGTTGCAAATACGGTTACAACTGGTGCCTTTACGATTCCATTAATGAAGAAAACCGGCTATAAGAGCCACTTTGCAGCTGCGGTTGAAGCGGTTTCCTCTACTGGAGGCCAGATCATGCCGCCGATCATGGGGGCTTCGGCTTTCATCATTGCTTCCTATTTAGGTGTGCCTTATATGGACATAGCCGTAGCTGCGTTAATTCCTGCAGTCCTTTATTACTGCTGCCTGTATTTCCAGGTCGATATGAGGGCAAGGCGTTTGGGGCTTGTTGGTTTAAAGAAAGAAGAACTTCCCAAGGTTTCGAGTGTTTTGAAAACCGGATTCATGTTCTTTATCCCCTTAGTAGTGATTGTGGTCATGCTTGCATCCGGCTCTTCACCAATGAAGGCTGGTCTTTACTCTATCGGCGTGACGATATTGGTTGCAGCTTTAAAAGGGGCAACAAGATTATCTTTTTCAAAGATTTTCAAGGCATTGGACTTAGGAGCCAGAGCTGCCATTGAGACAGCTATTGCCTGTGCGGCATCCGGTTTTATCATCGGAATTATTGGGCTTACCGGGATTGGCCTTAAATTCAGCAGTTTGATCATTGAATTATCCGGCGGCATTTTAATCATTACGCTTGTATTCACGATGATCACGAGCATCATTCTTGGAATGGGGCTCCCGACTGTTGCGGCATACATCGTACAGGTTCCGCTTACCATCCCTGCATTAATCGAGCTGGGTGTATCCCCGCTTGCAGCCCATATGTTTGTTTTCTATTTTGCAGCACTATCTGCCATAACACCGCCAGTAGCACTGGCTGCATTTGCGGCGGCGGGGCTTGCCGGTTCCGAGCCGATGAAAACAGGCTTAACTGCAGTAAAGCTTGGCCTCGCGGCATTTATTGTCCCTTATATGTTTGTATACGGGGAAACCTTGCTTCTTGTTGGAGACGTTCCGGATATTATTCTATCTGTTGCAACCTCCATCATTGGAATTATTGGGATTGCCTGGGCTGCAGAAGGATGGCTGTTCCGCCATTCATATTGGTATGAAAGAGCCGTTCTTTTTATCGGGGCTCTTCTGATGGTCAACCCGGGATTTTTATCAGACATCATCGGCTTTGCCATCCTGGCGGCAATGTTTTTATATCAAAAGTTTGTACCTAGAAATACAGTGGCCAATACATTATCAAACTAAGGGGGAACAGAATGAACACCATCACAGTAGTAGGTTCAGGTGTTATGGGAAAAGGGATTGCTTATACCTGTGCCATTTCGGGATTTGAAGTTTACTTGAATGACATTAATCTGGAAATAATAGATAAAGCCAAAAACGATATTTATAGCTTATTGGAAGGCAGCCTTCAAAAAGGGTTTATTTCAGAAGACCAATATGGGAAGGCAAAAGACCGGCTTCATTTTGAAACAGATTTAGAGGCTGCTGCGGAAAATGCAGACCTTGTTATTGAAGCAGTCCTGGAAAAGATAGAATTGAAGATTGATATTTTTAAAAAGCTGGACAGCATCTGTTCTCCGGAAACCATTCTGGCCACCAATACTTCAACAATGAGTCCAACGGAAATTGGGGCACAAACATCACGGCCCGATAAGGTGGTGGCCATGCACTTCTTTAATCCGGTCCACAAGATGAAGCTGATTGAAATTATCCGTGGACTGGAAACATCTGATGATACGGTCCGCATGGTGAAAGAAGTCGGTGAAAAGCTTAAGAAGGAAACCGTTGAAGTGAATGAATTTCCGGGATTTGTGACTTCCCGGATGAATTGCCTGATCGGCAATGAAGCCATGAACATGCTGATGGAAGGAGTAGCCTCTGCTGAAGATATCGATAAAGCCCTGAAGCTGGGGCTTAATCACCCGATGGGCCCTCTTGCTCTGGCGGATTTAGTAGGCTTGGATACCCGGCTGCGCAATATGGAGTATTTATACCAGACACTTGGAGAAAAGTACCGCCCTTGTCCGCTGCTTATCAAATATGTAAAAGCCGGACGGCTGGGGAAAAAGAGCGGCAGCGGATTCTATCAATATTCTTAAGGGGTGAGAACGTGCATCAATACGAAAATCTGCTTGTTCAAATCGAACAGGGGGTTATGTGGCTGACCATTAACCGTCCTGAACAGCGTAATGCATTAAATCAGGAGACGCTCCAGGAGCTCGGAGATGCCTTTAGCTGGGCAGAAGCAAATGATGAGGTGAGATGCATCATCATCCAGGGAGCAGGGGAAAAGTCCTTTGCAGCGGGAGCGGACATAAAGCAGCTTCATGAAAGAAAAATGCTTGAGGCATTGATTCCGGGCATGCAGGGGCTCTACAAGAAAATTGAACAGTCCAGCAAAGTAACGATTGCGGCGGTAAAGGGGTATGCACTGGGTGGAGGTTGCGAGCTGGCCCTTGCCTGCGATATTCGAATCGCAGCGAAAAAAGCAAAATTCGGCTTGCCAGAGCTTAACCTGGGCATCATTCCTGGTGCAGGCGGGACACAGCGCCTGTCCAGGGTGGTTGGCAAGGGAAGGGCACTTGATATGATCCTAACCGGCAAAATCGTTGATGGAGAAGAAGCCGAAAGAATCGGGCTTGCAACTTACCTTACAGCAGATGATGAACTGGAAAGGAAAGCAGAGGAGGTTGCCTCTCAGATTCTTAAAAAAGGCCCGGTTGCAATCAAGCTGGCAAAGCTTGCCGTACATAAAGGCTTTGATGTTGATCTGGAGACAGCCATGCTGATTGAGAAGCTTTCACAGGCAGTAGTTTTTGGAACAGAGGATAAAAGAGAGGGTACAGCAGCATTCCTGGAAAAAAGAACGGCGGAGTTTACTAACCAATAAGGGAGAGACAGAAATGGACTTTAATTTTTCTGAAGATATAAATTTTTTAAGAGAAAATGTGCGTAAATTTGTAAAAGAAGAAGCAGAGCCATTGGCGATGGAAATTGAAGAGAAGGATATGATACCGGAAAAGCTGGTGGAGATGTCCAAGGAAATGGGTTTATTCGGATTAAGCATTCCGGAAGAATATGGCGGGCTCGGGCTTGACATGGTCGGAAAGTGCGCCATTTATGAAGAGCTTGGCAAAACACATAATGGCTATACCACTTTAATAGGGGCGCATACGGGAATCGGCTCTGTCGGAATAGTGGAGCTTGGTACAGAAGAGCAAAAGCAAAAATATTTGCCGAAAATGGCCACGGGGGAATGGATTGGCGCTTTTGCCTTAACGGAACCGAGCGCCGGCTCGAACGCTGCGGCACTGAAAACGACTGCTGTCAGAAAAGGGGACAAATATATTTTAAATGGATCCAAGCATTATATTACTAATGCAGTTGACGGCCATGTCTTTACCGTAATGGCAGTAACGGATCGGGCAAAAGGAGCGAAAGGAATTACTTCCTTTATAGTTGAAAAAGATTTCCCCGGCTTTGTCCTTGGGAGTGTTGAACAAAAAATGGGGTTAAGAGGCTCCCATTCGGCAGAGCTTTTCTTTGAAAACATGGAGGTTCCCGCCGAGAACGTTCTTGGTACAGAAGGACAGGGATATATCAATGCACTGAAAATCCTCGCCAATGGCCGAGCTGGCCTGGCTGCCAGAAACCTTGGCTCCTGTGAAAAGCTTCTGGAGCATTGCCTGCAATATACCCAGGAACGGGAGCAATTCGGCAAGCCGATCATTGAAGTCCAGGCTGTTCAGCATATGCTGGCGGAAATCAGCATGCAAATCGAAGTGCTTAGATCCATGACTTTCAGAGTTGCCTGGATGACCGATCAAAAAATGAGGGTTGTGAAAGAGGCTGCCATTGCGAAGCTATTTGCTTCAGAGGTTTATAACAAAGTGGCAGACTTAGCCGTGCAGATCCATGGCGGAATCGGCTATATGAGAGACTATCCGATTGAACGCTACTACAGGGATGCAAGAATTACAAAAATCTACGAAGGAACCTCTGAGATTCAGCGCAATATCATTGCGAATGAGCTTAAGCGGGAATCTTCCTATGTGGGGGTGTAAGGAATGAATCAAGCATATATTGTCGAATCTGTCCGGACGGCTATTGGCAGAATGGGCGGAACGATAAAAGACGTCCCAGTCGACCATCTTGCAGAGAAGGTCATTCGGGAAGTATTAAACCGCTCTCATACTGATGTACTTGTGGATGAGGTGATTCTTGGTCAGGCCAAGCAAAGTGCGGATACATCCAATCTTGCACGTCTGGCCGCCTTAAGAGCGGAGCTGCCTATTGAGGTTACAGGCTATACAGTTCACCGCCAATGCGGATCCGGTCTTCAGGCCATCAATAATGCGGATATGCAAATCAGGCTCGGCTATTCTGATGTAGTCGTGGCCGGAGGAGCTGAAAGCATGAGCACAGCGCCATACTATATCCGGAACGCCCGTTATGGCTTCCAGGCCGGAAATGCACAAATTCTGGATCCGAATACCGAAAGCCAGCCTTGTTCCCAGCCAATCAAAAAATATGGGAATCTGACAATGGGATTAACCGCTGAAAACCTGGCTGAGAAATATACTATTTCAAGGGAAGAACAGGATGAATTTGCGCTTCGCAGCCAGGAGCTTGCGCATGCTGCCATTGAATCTGGCCGTTTCGAAAAGGAAATCATCCCGGTTGAATATAAGCAAAAAAGAGAAACAAAGCTTTTTAGTGTGGATGAGCATCCGCGCAGTACAAATATTGAGAAGCTCTCGAAGCTTAAGGCGGTATTTAAGGAAAATGGAACCGTGACAGCAGGCAATGCCAGCGGCCGCAATGACGGTGCTTCCGTCATTTTGATGATGAATGAAACAAAGGTCAATGAATATGGCTTAAAACCAAAGGCGAAAGTCATTGCCCAGGCTGTGAGCGGAGTATCTCCTGAGATTATGGGGATTGGTCCTGTCACCTCGACATTTAAAGCGCTAAAGCAATGTGGTTTATCGATGGATGACATTGGATTGATTGAGCTGAATGAAGCATTTGCAGCTCAGGCACTTTCGGTCATTCGTGAATCCGGAATGGATATGAATAAGGTGAATGTTAATGGCGGTGCCATTGCTTTAGGCCATCCGATAGGGGCTACAGGAGCGATTTTGATGACAAAGCTGCTGCACGAGATGGAACGAAGAGGCGAAAAATATGGACTGGTCACTCTATGTATTGGCGGCGGACAGGGAATTACCACCATAATCGAAAACCTTCAAGTTTAAGAATATTCATGAAGGAAGTGTTGTGATGAACAGGCCACATATTGTTCAGATTCTCCCCATGTATCATGCGGATGGGGAGAATCTGCTGAACAAACATGCTGATGTGAAGAAGTTTACCGAATTTAACGAACAGGAGATATGTGATTACCTCCAGATTCATCATGTCGACGGAATCATCCTTCGGGCTCCGGCAAGGATCACACCTGCCATTCTGGACTGCTGCCGGCAGGTAAAAGCCATTTCGGGTGCGGGAGTCGGACTTGATAATATTGATGTCGGATATGCGACGAAAAAGGGAATACCCGTTTTGCATGCACCAAAGCTCAACAGTACCGCCACGGCAGAACATGCAGTGAGCCTGCTTTTAGCGGTGATGAAAAAAACGGCTTATTTTAACAGGGAAACCAGGAGTGGGAACTTTCAGTCAAGGGATGGGGATTTTACACTTGAATTGGAAGGAAAGCAGCTGGGGCTTGTTGGCTTTGGGAGTATAGCGCAAAAAGCGGCCAGGATTTTAGTCCATGGCTTCGGCATGAAAGCTGTGGCGTATGTCAGAACAGTCAATGCAGAAAAACAGCAAGCGGCTGACCGAATAGGAGTGGAACTAACTACGTCTATAGAAAATGTTTTTACTAAAAGTGATGTTGTAAGCTTACATATTCCATTAACCATAGAAACAGACAAACTAGTAGATTATCAATTACTGTCGCTTATGAAAGAAACGGCTGTACTGATAAACACTGCCAGGGGCGGCGTGATCAACGAGGAAGATTTGGCAGAAGCATTGAAACAGAATCGAATTCTGGGTGCAGGGATCGATGTTTTTGCAGATGAGCCGCCGCCTTCTGATCACCCGTTTTTTCAGCTTAAACAAGTAACCGTGAGTCCGCACATTGGCGGAATCAGTCTTGAGGCGGCAAGGAAAACCTCCATGCTGATTGCAGAGAACTTAATTCGTGCCATTCAAGGTCAAAACCTTTCTGTAATAGTCAATCGAGCTGAACTGACCGAAGCAGGGAAGGGGTTATTTTCATGACACCAGAACATTTGAAGAAAGTCATAACAGATTTTGAAAGCAGCCCATTCTGGAACTTTATCGGATTGGAATTAAGGGAATTAAGAGAAGGGCATGTTCTATTAGCCCTTCCCCTCCAGAAGGAGTTCATAAATGTAAGAAATTCTGTCCACGGCGGCATCTATGCATCCATACTGGATACAGCAATGGGCATGGCAGGCAGGTCTCTGGGATATGATGAGGTTGCGACACTCCATCTAAACATTCAATATCTTAAGTCTGTGATGGACGGTACGGTTTACTCCGAGGCAGAGATTGTTCATCAAAATCGCAGCACGGTATTGATTGAAGGCAGGCTAAAGAATGAAGACGGTGAACTGATTGGACATTGCACCGGAACCTTTAAGCTATCAAAAGGTGAAAAGGGATGATGCACACAGCTATTACAGAGATGTTTAACATCCGCTATCCCATTATCCAGGGAGGGCTTCAAGGACTTGGAACATCCCCGCTTGTGTCCGCCGTATCGAATGCAGGCGGACTCGGCCTGATAACAGCTGGAAGCTTTTCGTCCAAGGAAGAAATGCTGGAGGATATTGAGTCGGCAAGAAAGCTCACCTCCAAACCATTTGGTGTAAATATCGCTCTTGGAATCCGCAAGCCAATGGATGAATATGTGGAAGGGGCAATCGAAGCCCGTGTTCCCGTTGTTTTCACCTCAGGAAATAACCCCGAGAAGTATATGGAGAGCCTTAAAGCAAACGGAATAAAAGTCGTTCATGTCGTGCCTTCAGTAAGATTTGCCAAAAAAGCAGAATCGATTGGCTGCGACGCAGTGGTCGTGGTTGGATATGAGTGCGGGGGCCATCCGGGCAAAGAGGATGTAACCAGCCTTACCTTGATTCAAAAGGCTGTAAAGGAGCTTTCGATACCTGTCATTGCAGCAGGAGGGTTTTCAACAGGAAAATCTGCTCTTGCTGCTTTTGCTTTAGGGGCACAAGGTGTGCAGATGGGAACAAGGTTTTTGGCTTCCAGGGAAACAGCACTCCATGAGTCGATCAAAGACAAATTGATAAAGCTTCAGGAAACAGATACCGTGCTTGTGAAAAAATCAATCGGGAAAGCCATGAGAGTGATGAAAACAGACCGTGCGCTGGAGCTGCTGAAAAAGGAAGAAGACGGAGCAGTTTTAGAGGAGATCTTTCCATTTATAAGCGGTGAATCCTATATGGAATTAATTAAAAATGGCAATGAACATTCCGGTGTCATCTCATTAGGGCAGACCATCGGATTAATAGATGAAATAAAAAAGACAGAAGAGATTATCAAGGATATTGTGCAGGAATACGAACAGCAGCTTGAATGTTTGTACAGGAATTTGAATAGATAGGAGCGAAGTCATTGTTTAATCAAGAAAACCAGGTGGCTGTTGTTACTGGCGCAAGCAGGGGATAGGAAAGGAAATATCCAGAAGACTGGCCTCGGAAGGTGCATATGTCTATTTAGTCGACATTAATGAAGAAGCCTTAGCTGATACCCGACATGAACTGCTGGAAAAAGGCTTTGCTGCAGAAATGCTCAAGGCTGATATCACCAATGAACAGGAAGTGGAAAGGTTTTTTCCTATATAGAGGAAAGGCATGGAAGGGCGGACATTTTAGTCAATAATGCCGGGATCATCCGGGATAACCTGTTATTTAAGATGAATGCCGATGATTGGGACAGTGTCATGAATGTTCACTTGAAGGGAACTTTCCTCTGCAGTAAATATGCCCAGAAATTAATGGTTCAGAACAAATATGGAAGAATCATCAATCTATCTTCCGTATCAGCTCTGGGAAGCAGGGGCAGGCCAATTACGCAGCGGCAAAAGCAGGGATCCAGGGATTTACGAAAACACTGGCTATTGAACTGGGAAAATACAATATTACCGTTAATGCCATTGCACCTGGGTTTATTAAGACAGAAATGACAAAAGCAGTCGCAGAACGGCTTGGCATTTCCTTTCAGGAATTAATTGAATCCAAAGTAAAGCAAATTCCGGTAAATAGAGCAGGCACTCCAGAGGATATCGCACAGGCGGCAAGCTTTTTTGCCAGTCCCGCATCCTCATTTATTAGCGGTCAGGTCTTATATGTTGCCGGAGGCCCAAAAGCATAGGAGGTTATGATATGAAGCATTGGAATATTGCACTGATCCCTGGAGATGGAATAGGCCCGGAGGTGGTGGCAGAAGGAGTAAAAGTATTAAAAAAAATAGAGGAACTTGATCTCGGTTTATCCTTTTCTTTTACAGAGTTCCCATGGGGCTGCCAATATTATTTGGATAAAGGAAAGATGATGGCTGATGATGGAATCGAACAATTAAAGGAATTCGATGCCATCTATTTGGGGGCAGTAGGCTATCCTGGTGTGCCTGACCATATTTCACTGTGGGACCTGCTCCTGAAGATCCGGAAGGAATTTGATCAGTATGTAAACATTCGCCCAATTAAACTTCTGCATCCGGAGCTGACACCGCTAAAAAACAAAGGGGAAAAAGAGATCGACTTTTTGGTTATCAGGGAGAATAGTGAAGGTGAGTATGCTGGAGCAGGGGATTGGCTCTTCAAAGGAAAGCCTGAGGAGGTAGTCCTGCAGACCGGTGTGTTTTCAAGGAAAGGAACAGAACGCATTATTCGCTATGCATATGAAGAAGCCCGCAAACAGAAAAAGACATTAACAAGCATCAGTAAAGCAAATGCACTGAATTACTCCATGGTGTTCTGGGATGAGGTATTTGATGAAGTGGGGAAAGAATATCCGGATGTCAAAACTTACTCCTATTTGGTGGATGCTGCAAGTCTCTACTTTGTTCTGCAGCCGGAAAGATTTGAGATTGTCGTTACCTCCAATTTATTCGGGGACATTCTAACCGATCTGGGGGCTGCGATTACAGGGGGACTCGGGCTGGCTGCGGGAGCGAATATCAATCCTGAAAGGGAGTTTCCATCCATGTTCGAGCCTATTCACGGATCCGCACCGGACATTGCCGGGAAAGGTCTTGCCAACCCGCTGGCTGCCATCTGGTCCGTCAGCCAGATGATGGATCATTTTGGAGAACCGGCCTGGGGAAGCGCCATCCTGAAAACGATGAAAGACCTGCTTCAGCATAAGAGTTCACTAACTCCGGATCTGGGCGGAAAAGCTTCAACGGATCAGCTTGGCAATGAGTTTATGGAGCTTTTAAGCAGTTATGCTCCGGCTAAGGTTAAAAGTCCTTCCAGTGGAGTTAAATAATAGAGAGAAGGGTTCCTATGATACGGTTTTCTCTCGTATTAAGCATGTGTTTTCTTTATATTCTTGAGGCATTTGTGCCGAATATGTACATTAGCTTTATTTTTAATATGGCGGCTGCAGCGGTCTTTTTCACCATGGTGCCGTTATTGGATAGGAAGGGCAGGATATTTACACTGGGCCTATTCTCTGCGGGGATTTTCATTCATTATGCAGTCGGGGATAGGGGCCTGCTGCTGATTGAGGGCATCACTCAGAATATGGCCCTGCTGGCCATTCTCATTCTGGCTCCGCTTCTGTCCATTCCCTTAAGAAGGGAAGGAATTATTGACACAGTTATAACGTATTTAAATGAACTGAAAAACAGCCCTGCCCATACTTTTTATGGCATAAGCTCATTTATGCTGACTCTGGCTCCCATTTTGAACATGGGGGCCTTAAGGATTGTACACGGCTTTGTGGAAAACATCAAAATTCCATCCAAGTTATTATCAAGGTCGTACTATGTAGGGTTTACACCGGCTGTTATTTGGTCGCCATTCTTTGCTTCAGTAGGAATTGTTTTGTTTTATTTAGAGATCACGTATCTTTCTTATGTAGCGTTTGGTGTGGTTTTTGCCATATTGCAGATGGCAGCAGGAATGATTCTGTTCCGACCGGCTGGAGCTGTGGAGACGGCAGCTGCACTTGAGGAGGAAACTGG
This sequence comes from Cytobacillus pseudoceanisediminis, assembly GCF_023516215.1. NCBI lineage: Bacteria > Bacillati > Bacillota > Bacilli > Caryophanales > Bacillaceae > Cytobacillus > Cytobacillus pseudoceanisediminis. Next base: position 4,559,976 of record NZ_CP097349.1, read on the forward strand.
AGACGCGGCAGCTGATAAAGGCAGAAAAAAGGATTTGTACACGCTGGCCGGCTTTGTACTTGGCCTGGTGCTCCTCTTGATTGTCATGGAGCATGTTTCCCACAAATCAATGCTATTGCTGGTAAGCATGGTCTGCTTCATTGTGCCGGCAGGCTGGATGGTCCTGCGGAAGCAAAAAAGGCCGTAAAGGAAGAAGTTTCCCTCTATAAGAGCAAGATACTGGCACAGAGGATGGAAATTTGCCTTTTTCTAAGCGCGGGTCTTTTTGGCAACGCTGTTTCACACACACCTGTAAAACAGCTGCTGGAGAAGTCCATGCAATGGTCAGCACAGCAGTCTATCGGAACTTTGTTCTCGTTCATCATCCTGTTTGTTACGTTAATGGCCTTTATTGGAGTCCATCAAATTATCGTCATTCCGCTGATCCTAACCTCGCTGAACTTTGCCGAAATGCCTGGTATTACGGTAGTCAGTGTGGCATTTATGTGCATTTTCACCTGGATGCTTTCTTCTTCCATTTCACCACTTAACGCCCTGAATATCATCATCAGCCAATGTGTTCAAAAAAACGGGCTGACCGTTGCATTCAGATGGAATGGTGTATACTTTATCTCTGTTACAGGGATGGCCTTTTTGTATGTTTATATACTGAATTGGTTTTAACAGGGGCGTGGCGTGCGGAGCCGGACATAAGCAGGCACCTTTCGTATTCCATACAAAGGTGCCTTTTTAACTGCTATTTATTAATAAATGACTGAAACCCATAAGACTTATGACTTCTTCTTCGTTCTAGATTGAAAAAAGCTGACAGCTTCCAAAATAAATAACTTCTCCTGCTCACTCAGCATTCTCCAGTTTCCAGCTTTTATTTTCATTAGTAAGCCCTCCTCGATTTTTCATTCTCTAGTGACAAGGACATGGTTGTAAAATTCTTACTTATCTATACCGCCATTCTATTAATCTGAAACAACAAAAGTTTTTGCAAATTCCGACACTTGTTTTTGTATAATAAGGACTAACCATCAGGAAAAATGTGCTCTTGAAGGTCTTTTGCTATAATTTGAGCCTTTCTTGGACCTATTTCTCCACAATTCTACCTATTTCCCAATATTTTGATTTTAAGTTAAAATGAAAGAATAATAGATAATTTTTTGGGGGATACTTTATGGGCTATCGGGTACCGCTGCTTAGAGGGTTAAAGGAACCTTATTTGATTTCACATCAGCTGAGGAAAGAGGAGAGACTGTCAGGTTTATGGAAGCAGGTTCTGCTGGTCATGTTGCTGAGCGCGCTAGTGTACGGGCTAAGTGCCTACTTCGGCATTGGGAGCGAGCAGACATCAAGAAGCTTGACGGATATGTCCAGAAGCGAGTATGAGCTGTACAAGCTGTTCTTTGGCGGCGGACAAATCGTTTTTGGCGTTATTTATGCTGCCATGATCATTTTCGTGCCCTCGCTGCTTTTTTGGACGCTAGTTGATGTTGAATACCGAAAGCTGATCAGCATTCAGCTGATGGTGATGCTGATTCTCTTAATGGAAAAAGCAATAAACATTCCACTTTTTCTTATTCTGGGGTTAAACAGTGAATCATCGCTATTTTCACTCGGCATCATCGCTCAGGCGGCCTCATTTCCGGAGCTTTTAATCTATACCTTTTCCGTGATTACGCTCTTTAAAATATGGACATTTGTCCTGCAATATAAGTACTTAAAAGTCGTTTCCGAAAGAAGCCCTCGCTTCCTGATATTCATGCTGATCGGAACGCATCTGTTTTTTGTGATTGTCTCGGCTTTACTCTCATCCATTCAATTGGAAAAGCTAATTTAAGTGAGGGATTCTTCTATGACGTGGAAATTGAGATTGCTGCTTATCGGTGTGACGCTGCTCCTGGCTTGCAATATTGCCCTGATTTTCTTAAAAAGCGATAAGATCAGCAGAACCTACTATATTGATGAATGGACGGCTGTGAAAAAACAGGACCTCCTTGAGACCATGCCGGCAAAGGGTGTCCTGGCTCCAAAGGAAGAGCATCACCTATACTATGAGAATACAACCGGCACATTCAAGGGCTTCCTTGTAGAAAAAGGGGATGAAGTTCAGCCGGGTACAGGCTTATTCGAATACTCACCGGATGATATAGCCCTGACGAAGGAGAATTTCCAAATAGAAAAAGAAAAACTGGAACGTGAACAAACCAGCATAGAAAGTCATATCAGAGATTTGGAAAGCATGCAGAGAACACTTGCCCTCACACCTGCAGAAGAAGATGAACCAAATCCAAATGCATATATGATTCAAACGGTTGAACGGGATATTGCTGAAAAGGAGCTGCAGGTCAGCAGGCTTGAAAGTGAAATCCAAAAGTACGAGGATTTGATGGATGCTGCGGACGAAAGCCTGTCTAATCTGACTGTGGAAAGTGAAGTAGAGGGAACGGTCAAAAGCATTAAGAATGACCTTACCAATCCAGTTGTAACCATCATTTCGAATGAGCAAAAGGTCGAGGGGTTTTTACAGAGCAGGAAATTCATAAAGCGGCAGAAGGAATGAAGGTATTCATCATTCCAAAAGGCAGCAACAAAAAAATAGACGGAACCCTTGAAAAAGTCTTAAAGTATCCAACATCAGAACCACACGCGGAAACAGAAAGCCGCTTTGAATTTACGATTGCTATGAACGAAGCACCTGAGTTTGAAAGTTTCCATGGAGAGCATGTCGATTTGCGTATTGTTACGAATGAAGTGGAAGATACCCTGACTGTTCCTGCTGAAGCGGTGAAGAAGGTGAAAAAGGGCTCGTATACATATGCAATCCAGCAAAACGGCAGGCTTGAACGAAAGACAATTGAAACAGGGCTGAAAATCGGAAAGACCCAGGAAGTGAAGGAAGGGGTGGAGACGGGGGAACTCGTGCTTCTCGAACGGCCGCCATTTCTCAAAACGGGCTTTCCATTTATCACACCATTAGAAGTGGCAAAGCTTAAAAAGAAAGACTTAAAGGATTTAAGAAAGAAAGATATGCTGAAATATGCAGCCAGAGGACTTCTTTCCAGATAGAGAAAACCAGCAGCCATATATGCTGCTGGTTCTTTTATGCCTAATAATAAGGATCTTCGTTACCAGATCGGGATCTGAACAGGATGCCGATAAACATAATCACGGCTGTAATCAGCCATACAATCATAAAGGCTGAGCCAAGTGAAAAAGAGTTACTCGCATAGTTCATGCTTTGCTCAGTATAGACGATATACACAAGGGGTACTGCATTCAAAAGGAAAAAAACAATAATGGCAGCCAGCTTTATTGGCGTCTGATGCTGAAGCTTGGAATAAATTAAAAGAAGACTCGTTAATAATAAAGATAAGGACCAAAATGTAATAATGCCTACGATGTTCATCTGATCTCCTCCTTTAGACCCCGCTATCTATATCATTCTTCAAAATATATGTATACTCCTTCCAAAATATGAAAAAAGACACCTGTAAAAAGGTGTCCTAGTAAAAACGTTTAAATCCATCAAAATGGCTCTTCCAATACGAATTATCCAGACTGGAAACTTCAACGCCTGATGAGCCAGCGTGGATAAATTTATTATTTCCTACATAGAAACCTAAGTGAGAAATGCCTTTCTTATATGTATTCTCGAAAAATACTAAATCGCCAGGCTGAGGCGTATTCACATAAAAAGAGCGGCTGTAGTAGCCTTCTGAAGAGTAGCGTCCCATTTTGGAGCCTGTCTGTTTTAGGACATAATAGATGAATCCGCTGCAGTCAAAGCCTGAAGGTGTTTGGCCGCCCCATTGGTATGGAACACCTACATGCTTTTGGGCTTCGGCAAGAACCGATGCTGCTGCTCCGCTTGTCTGCTCATTATTTCCTGGCTTCCCGCTGGAAACAGATTCATTTGAATCCTTGTCTGCACTTAAGTTTAGCTTTTGTCCGATCAGAATTAAATCAGAACTTAGTTTATTCCACGCTTTAATCTGTTGAACAGTAGTTTTATACCTAGCAGCAATGCCGCCTAGAGTATCCCCTTTTTTAACTACATATACCTCAGAACTGCCGCCATTTGCAGGGCTTGACGGTGCAGGTGCTGAACCTGTCTGCCCTTGGGAATCTCCTGAAGTGTTACCAGCAGACTTTGAAACCTTAAAGACTTGTCCTGGGTAGATTAAGTGTGTGCTAAGGCCATTCCAGCTCATTAAATCTTTTAGACTAATATTATGATTTAAGGCAATTTTAGATAGAGTATCCCCGCTTTTAACGGTATAGCTTTTGGCTGTATTAGCTGGTGCAGGTGCTGTGTTTCCGCCTGATGGCTGATTGGATTCAGGCTTCTCTGCTGCCCCTGGTATTTCGAGTTTTTGATTGATTGATAGAAAATCAGAACTTAAGTTATTGGCTTTTTTAATATCCGTAACAGTCGTTTTGTATTTAATAGCCAGATGATACAGGGTATCTCCTTTTTTAACTGTGTATGTATCGGCGGAAGCCTGAGAGGCAAAGGCAGAAGAAAGCATTGCTGCAGCAGCAATTGAAACCATCTGTTTTTTCACTTTTCCGAATCACTCCTTGGACATATTTTGGTACCATTTTATCACATATATCGTCCAAAAAGATCATATTTTTACATGATTATACAAAAAACTAACTATTATTTTACAATAATAAAGGACTGTCGACTTATGTCGTGCTTCCTACTGAATATTTCTGTCGAAAATTGCCACTTTTCCAAGTATAAAGTCATTATATCGTTCATCTCTTTGAAGGCGAAAGATATCAAGAGCCTGCTCCATATATTTTTTTGCCAAAACAAGCTGTTCTTGGAGTTCATAATTAAATCCAATATGATAATGAAGATGCCCTAATAGAAATAGCTGATCCTTCTCTAAGCAGCTTTCAATAGCCTCATTGCAAAGCTTGGTAGAGCGATCAAAATCCTTTAAGTCTGTATAGGTTTTGGCCGTATTATAAAGAAGCCTGCTTCGGACGGTTTCATCATTTAAATATAGGATTCCTTCTAAATGATACATTGCTTGAAGATAGATAGAAAGGGCCTCTGTGTATCTCCCTGCTTCATATAAAAATATTCCTTTGCTATTGAGAATCTCGATTTCCCTTTCACTCCACACTTTCTCGAATGTCAAATCGATGGCTCTATCGATGAATAGAAGTGCTTCTTCTAACTGGTGATCGACATGGTATTTGTAAATCCCTTTATGCCAGAGAAGAATCTGGAAATTTCTCTTGTTGGATGTAAAGAGGGGATTCCTTTCTTCTGATTCCACAATCCCTTTTATGAGGGGGTAATCAAGGTTGCGCCTGGCTATTCTAAGCTGGTTATTAACCTCCTGAACATAATCAAGCCTAGGGGTCGTTCCGTGCTCAAAGAAATAATTGATATCTACACCCAGCCTCTGTGAAATGAAATATAAAGTGGATGCCAAAGGAAGGACATCGCCTTTTTCAATTTTGCTGATTTGCGCCTGTGTACATATATCCTTTGCCAGGTCTTTTGGGAAAGCCCTGCTGCTTTTCTTAACTCTTTGATTTTTTTCCAATCGCAGAAAAGTCCAAACAATACCCTCCTAAAAATATTCTTATAGTTATATTTACTATTGAAAATCCATATAAACAAGAGGTATCTCCCTGAAACCCATAAAAAATGAGTAATTATCAATGATACATGAATTGCATATTAATGTTTTAATAAAAATGTGAATTGCTTTTAGGAGGAAATCCTAACTGCAACTGAAGGAACATCCTTTTAAATCTCCAATTTTAGCCGGTTCCACAAGAGGAAGCGGTTCTTTTTATGTTTTTAATTGGAAAAATATTGTCAAATAACCAAAAAAGAAATAGAATGTTGTCATAGATTGCTAGGAAAATAGGAGGAGCAAAAAGGTGCTGGAAAATAATGAGGATCACAAAACGATAAATGAGCTTTTTTCGAGATGCTTACAAAAGTATATGAAATCGGAGTTGGGGAAAAGGAAATGAGCGTAAACCAGCTTCTTTCAGAGATTGAAAATGACCTGAGAAAAATAGTGGGGAATTAACGATATCAACTGGGACATAGAATATGGATGCATACTTAACCCTCTTTATAGAAGGGTTTTTATTTTGTATTAAAAAGTGAATAAAGCTTCCATCACTTTGAAGGCAGTCATTTATAAAATTTTTAATTAATGAAAGGATATTTGCAGGGAATATCGAATAATATTATAGTGGGGCTAATTTTAAATAAGCTGCGAAGAGTTTTTCTCCATATCAGTTCATCTTTAAAGCATGCACTCCACAAACAGCATATAGACTGATGCAGTTTCTGAACACACCTGAATCTATATTAAACGATATTATACCTTTTGTGGTAAAATAATACTATTAATCATACTAAGTGAGGGAAAGCTGATGAATTTAAGTGAGTATTTAATTGGCGACAGCTTACAATCTTTTCGTCAGTATAAAGGGTTAAGTGTTAAGGAGCTTGCAGAGGGAATATGTTCAGAGGAAGAACTTATTTCTTTTGAGAGAGAGAAAGCGTATCCAAGTCTGGAAACGCTGAATCAATTAGCAAATAAAATGAATATTGATCTTACGTACTTCTTTAATATTGCCTCGAAGTCTACCATAAATTATTCTACAGCTGTTATGCAAATTATTAATAAGCACAAGCGGAATTGGAATTATCAGGCCATCTATGAAATTGTGCAAAAGGAACTGGATAATCCCATTTTTCAGCCTGTCATGCTGAAGCAATTCCTAGTCTGGCATCAGGGGATCTGTGTTTTTTATCTTGAAAATGATTTTGATAAAGCGATCCAAATATTGCATGGCGCTTTAGATCTTACAAATGAAAAAAGGGTCAACTTAACGGAAAGAGAAGTCGAAATACTAGCAAGCATCGCTATTTTATATAAAGATATGAATCATTATAAGGAAGCCATATCGTTGTTCAAAAAGGCACTTAATGATTTGGAAAAGCTGCCGCATATCCTTGAGAGCAGAGGGAAAGTCAGGATTCTATTCGGCTTATCCCAGGCCTTGACAGAGGTCCGTGAATTCCAGGAATCGCTGGTGTATTGCCAAAAGGGAATTGATATTTGCATACATGAAGAAATCCAATATTTGTTTGCCAACCTGCACTATCAAAGCGGAGAGAATCATATAAAACTTGGCAATAAAGAAAAGGGAATTGAGTTTCTTCAAAAAGCTATTTATATCCTGCAGCTGCAGAAAAATGATAAATTCATCCAAATTGTTGAATCGGAAATGGAAAAATTACTCAATAGATGTTAATATATAAATAATTCAATAAATTATGAAAAAGAGAGGAGTCAATGTCGTGAAAAAATTAATTTTAGCAGGAGCATTGGCATTAGGTGTAATTGGGGTTGGAGCTTCCTTCGCGGGGAACCAGGAGGCAGGCATTCCATCAGAGCATAGTGTTGTCAAACCGGTAGAGTTAGCCGGCATTCCATCAGAACATAGTGTTGGCAAAACTTTCGAACTAGCTGGTATTCCTTCAGAACACAGTCCGGCATTTTCAACATACGGGATTCCATCAGAGCATTAATATATCAGTCTTCTATTAAAAACGGGAATTTTCCCGTTTTTTTATTTTGGCTAAAGGATTGCCAGATACCCTATATTAAATAGATATTGAGAAAGTAAGTGTTCGCGGTCCTATCTTAAGTAATAGACACGAAAATCCTATATGAGGAAGTGCCATGAAGTTTCGAAGTAGTGGTTCTGTTAATCCTGGAAAAAGAGCCGCCCAATCAATCGGACGGCTTTGTTTACAACTCTATCAATATGCCTGATTTATCATCGTGCTGTTTTAACCTTGGATAAAATAAGCAGGCAGGATCGGATTCTTCCAGCTGCAGAATATACTTCTCCAATTCATCCAGCCCTTTTTCAAAGGCCATCTTTGCTGTTGTAAGCCAGGTTTCCTCCTGGTCCGAACCTCGGCGGGAATGCAGCTTTAAACCATCAGACAGCAAAAGGATCTTATTTACAGCTATAAGCGGAATATGCCCATATTCCAGAAAATCTGCAGCTTCATGGGAACCGTCAATAATCCCATAGCCCTCAGGGGTGTTCAGCTTATTCCGGTTCGCCTGGAGCAATTCCTGAACATTCTTCCTAAAAAGTTGGTGCTTCCTCTTCAGCTCCTCTATTGAAACATCCTCTATTGTGGAAATACCATTTAAATAATTGTCCCATTCTTTTTGCATGAGCATGATCGCTTCATTGTCGAGCCGGTCGATATGGTCGAAGGTGACCTGCCGGATGGATTGATCCTTAAACTGCAGGAAAAGCATGCAATCGCCAGCTGATGCCCAATCCATTGAAGCGGCTGTTCCATCTTCATTTTTATGAATCTGAATGGCAGCCAGACCGCAAGAGCTTCTTTCGTGCTTAGGGATTTGCTCTAGGAGATGCTGCTCTTTATTTGAGCTCTCCGTTGTCTCCCTCAGATCTGTATTGCCTTCAATGATCTTATCCCTTAGCGGTGAGAATGCTTCTTTTTCCAAAGCTTTTTTATCAGCCCGGATGCCAGTGAGCCTGGCAGACCGCCAAGGCCGGTTGCCCCGTCAATTACCGCAAAAATGTTCTGTTGAGGATCAACAACAATTGCGTCTTCGTTAATATCTCTATCTCCTATTGTGAAAACCGTCTTGATTTGCATATGAAAACCACCTATTTTATAAAGTAATAAGCGATAAGAGAACCGATAATAACCAATGCTGATGTTAAGCTTATAGACACCGTTCTCCAGGGGTGCTGTATTTTCGTTTGAAAAAGCAATCCGAATCCAACGAAAGCTAAAACGAGTGAACCTGAAAGAATTAATATAAGCAAGGCGCTCTCGAGGAAGTCCCGATTGCCAAGAATATTTAAAGAGCCGATGGTAAAGCTGATGATGGCAGTGAAAAAGCCAAGCATTTGCAGGTTTTCCGATTTTAACTTAGAAATGGATTGATCGATTTCCTGCTTAGCTACATCAAAACTCTTTTCAGTGATGGCAATTTTGTCAGAGAAGACCTGAGAGAATTCGTTTGTCTGAACCTTATTTAGATGGAATAGGTAGTCATTAATCCGAATGGCATAATCTTTTTTCGGATTCCTCCATATCTATGGCTCTTCGGATCGCTTCCTTTGCTTCGCTGAACCTTCCCATCGCAGCAAGTATTCTTCCTCTTGTACAATAGAACTTGGCATATCGTGGCGTTAAATGAATAACACGATTGATGATTTGTCCTGCATCCTGTAATTCTTCCTCGGTAATCATCATTCCGTTCTCTCTCGCATGAATAATGGCCTCAGCATAATTATGAAGGACGCCTACCTGATTCGGCAACTTTTGTGAGGCTTCTTTGGCAAAAGTCACAGCCTGTTCGATCGCTTCAGCGGTTCCGATTTCCTTATATAAAAGGGAAAGAATATGCGGGTATAAAGGATACTCAATAAATCTTTCGCCAAACCTGTCGACGATTTCCTTAAAGTGGCTTATGTTTTTCATTCTTCGTGCATATGTAGATAAAACGACAAATATGGAAAAAAGTATGGAGGGATTCTGCTCCGAGTTCATGCTGTTTTCAAGATATAAAGTCCATTCATTGTATTCGGTTTCACTCAATGTTTCAGCCACCTTTGTGAGCTTAAGTTCATACTCCCTTGTTGTATGGGGAGGAAGACCGGTAAATCGCTCGGCAAAAGTGGGCTGGATGAGAGCATTTGCTTCCATTTTTGTCACCCTTTAGTTAACTTTTTAGACACAGACACTAGTATTATATTATGCTGGGAAAGGCAAGATAGATGCTGATAACTATTACAAGCATAAAATGGCTAACGTTTAATATTTCCTAAAACTATTTTACTATATGCATTATGTATCTACTATAAATATAAAAATAGCGCAATCAAATACTTTTTGAGGAAAGCTATCAAAATGCCACTCTTGAAATTGAAAAGAAATTCGAAGAGTAGTTTAAGTTAATAAATGAATACTTGAACCACCGATGTGCGATATAAGGGAGGTAGGCATCTGCGCTATCTCCTTTTTATTTTCGGATTGCGTATAAGAAGCATAAGATGTTCAAAAGGTTCTCTAATTTTACACAAACAAGAGTTTATACAATGATATCAGGAGTAATTATATTACTGAGGTGATAAATGATGATAAGAAATATAATAAATGTTACTTCACCAAATATGACAGAGAACCAAGAAGACGAATATGAAGAGTATGATTACAAAGAAGAAATTGAGGACAGACATTATTTTTACTAAAAGTCCTTTGAGACTAATTTGCTTTTTTTTATAGGGGCCTAGAATTTTGAAATCGTTGGATAAAAGGAATTGATGTTACTCTATGCACCCTTTACTATGGATCAAAATATATATATATATACCCCATAATTTACATTCACTTAATGAAGACTTAATAATCCTTTGTTAAGCTGGAGGAAAGTTAATAAGGAGTGATGAAAATGGTCAAGAAATTAAAGATTAAATGGCATAAGTTTTGGTTCCTTGCTTATAACACGATCTTAGGCGCAACTTCATCTTCAACCCTTTTTATTAACCTCTATAGAAAATCAAAATATCACCATACAAAATTAATACAATACCTTTGAGAAAATTCGGGAGCCTATTAGGCTCTTTTTTATTTGGCAGTGAACAGTGTGGGATAATCAGGTGGCTTTGCTGTTCAGAATAATCTCTTATGCATTTATACGACTATCTTAGAATCGTATGCCTGATAAACCCTTTCAGATGAAAAATTCTGAAAATTATAGTTTGATTATGCAGTAGGGGGAAATGGCTTAATAAGCGGGAAATAAAATAAAAGAGGAAACTTGTTTGAGCCCATTATTTGGAACTATTGAATATTATGAACAAAAGATTGAAAATTATATATCTTGTAAGCAAATTATAAGAAGGAAAGATGAGCACCTTTCAATAATCGTTTCACAACTGGAAGCAGAAATCCGCAATGACTTTACTTGCCATGATCGCATCAAAAAAGAATGCCTCGAAAACCTCTATAAAGTTTCCAATAAAGCATCATCAGCACTACATTAATCATATAAAAACTCGGTAATTTAATAAGCACATAAAGGATTCCTTAAAAAATTTCTATTCTGTTCTGTTTCGCCGCGATTTTACACTTTCCTCAATGAAATGATAGTCTGCCAAGATTATGTGGCGGTTCAGAACAATTCTTATTATATAAAAACTAGTGCCTCATAAATGTTTACCCCAAATCTCGAAAAGCTTCTTATCCAGCCATAAATATTTTGATTAAATAAATTGCTTGCAACCTGAAAATTTAAGGGATTCTAATGGAATCGCTCCCAATATAAATGGTAAAATGTAGGAAGGAGGGATTTCCATGAAAAGATGGTTGGTTTTACTTATTTCTATTCTATTCCTGGCATTGCTGAGCGGCTGCAATAAAGATGTTAAGCCTCAAGACCGTTTTGCCCAGTATGTTGAGCATTGGAATAAGCAAGAGTTCGATAAAATGTATGAGTTTCTGTCAAAAAGCGCTAAAGAGTCTATCAGCAAGAAGGACTTTGTAAACCGCTATGAGAAGGTATATAAAGATTTAGAGATTAGCAAGTTGAAAGTTACATATAAACCAGATATGGAAAAAGAATATAAGAAGGAAGAAAAGGCTGCTCTTCCATTTTCAGCTTCCATGGATAGCGCAGCAGGAAAAATTGAATTCACTCATGACGCCAGCCTGGTGAAGGAAGAAAAAGAGGATGAGAAGAGCTGGTTTGTTGCTTGGGATACAACTTATATTTTCCCGGAGCTTGGACCTGAGGATAAAATCAGCTACAGCACCGTTCCGGCACAGCGGGGGATATAGTAGACCGCACAGGTGACCCGCTGGCTTTAAACGGAACTTTATATGAAATTGGTGTTGTTCCTGAGCAGATGGAAGGCCAAAAGGAGCAGACAATTAAAGGTCTCTCATCCGCCTTGGGCATCTCAGAAGAGCAAATCAACAAGAGCCTGAATGCAGACTGGGTACAGCCAGGATACTTTGTTCCAATTAAAAAAGTCTCCCCGGATGACAAGGCAACACTAGATAAAGCGTTTGCTCTGAAAGGTGTTGTGAAACAGGATATAAAAGGAAGAATCTATCCTTTCGGTGAGGCATCAGCTCATTTGGTTGGCTATGTAGGCCCCATTACAGCTGATGAACTAAAGAAGAATGAAGGGAAAGGATATTCCTCCACTGATATCATTGGAAAAAGAGGACTGGAACAAGTACTTGAAGAACGGCTGAAGGGAACAAACGGTGTCAAAATTGGCATCACAAAGAAAGATGGTTCTGAGGTTGTGTTATCAGAAAAACCTGTGGAAAATGGCGAAACAATTGAGCTGACAATCGACATCACTCTCCAGAAGCATCTATATGAAGAACTGAAGGGAAGTCCGGGAACTTCTGCTGCAATTGATCCGGTTACAGGTGATACGCTTGCTTTAGTCAGCAGTCCAAGTTTCGACCCGAATGAGGCTTCGCTGGGCTTTACCGCTGAGGAGTGGAAGCAGCTTGAAGAGAACAAGGATATGCCACTCATGAACCGATTCAAGCAAACCTATGCTCCAGGTTCTGTGATGAAGCCAATCACAGGAGCTGTTGGACTATCCGAAGGGACACTGACACTTGATGAAACCATTCAAGTGAAAGGACTTAAATGGCAAAAGAGCAAATCATGGGGCAGCTATCAGGTAACACGTGTTAAGGATCCGAACGGGCCTGTTGATTTTGAAAAAGCCATGATGTACTCAGATAACATCTATTTCGCTAAAGAGGCACTTGATCTTGGAAAAGAGAAATTCTCTGCGGGCTTAAAGAAGTTTGGCTTTGAAGAAGAGGTTCCTTTCCCATTCCCGATCGAACAATCCCAGATTGGCGGTCTGGACAGTGAAATCAAACTGGCAGATTCAGGCTATGGACAGGGAGAAGTGGAGATGAGCATCCTTCATCTGGCAGCATCCTATACGCCTATTGTCAATAAAGGCTCTCTCATAAAGCCGGTATTAATGGGAGAGGAAGAAAAGAATCAGGTGTGGAAAGAAAATATTATCAGTGAGGAAACAGCCAATACTGTAGAAACGGCCATCACCAAAGTGGTTCAGGAGCCTTCCGGAACAGCTCACTCTGCGAATATGAAGGATTACCCGCTTGCCGGAAAAACAGGCACAGCCGAGCTGAAAAGAAGTGCAGAGGAAAAAGGACAGGAAAACGGCCTGTTTGTTGCCTATAATCCAGGGGCACCTAAACTGCTGATTGCAATGATGATAGAAGGCGTTGAAGATAAAGGCGGTTCAAAGGTTGTTGTGGAAAAGGTAAAGAAGGTATTTGAAAAAAATAAAGATCGATTTTAAATAGAAAAGGGAGGCAGATGGCTGCTTCCCTTTTTTGATTCAGTTATCTTTCACAGGCAATTTTGTCCTTGTCCCTGTCTTTTGACTTGTTCGCATCATAGAGTTTAGCGGATACATATGGTTTATATTTGGTTTTTCCGCCTTTATTCTTAATGCCGGCTGATCGTGCTACTCCTCCTTTATAGTCTTTATTAAGCTCTGTGCAGTTTTTATATGTTTTGATTTTGGCAGTTTTTGCGGAAGCTGCCGGGCTAAAAGACAATGAGGCTAAAAGGCATAGGGTAATGATGGCTGAAAGCAATTTTCTCAAAATAACTCCTCCTATTTTCCTAAATATGTAATAAATATAATTCATCTTCTATAACAGATCAATGATAATTTAAATCTCTTAAATTGTTTATTGTAAAAAATAGGAACAGGAAATATAATATAGAAGTATTGAAAAAATGGTGAAATGAGGAAGATTATGAGGAAATTAGGCGTTGTTCTATCAGTTTTAGTCTTAATTTTCAGTTTGTTCAGCCCTGCCGCTTCAGCTCAGAGTCCGGAATTTGAGGAAGAATTTAAGCAGTATTTAAGTGACATTAGCGCAATCAGGGGTTTTGAAGTTACGAAGGAAGACATTGAAATGGTTCTTTCCATGTATGATGAAACTATTGAAGATTATGATTCTGTACAAGAGCTTAGTGAGTCCCTTGGTGAAGTAATTAAAGCTGATTTAAGCAACATTCAATATATCTATGATGATTATGAGTTGAATGAGGAGTCTTTAAGAAGCTTGCTTGCAGAATTTGGTGAAGAACTGGAGGATTACATTTTTGTCGGTGATCTTGAGGAGAGCGTATTTTTTTATACTAAAGATGAGATTGTCGATGAAGATATGATTCTGGAACTATTAGAGGTGTTTAAAGCTGAATTTGATTTAACAGATGAAGAGATTGAGAGATTGAAGAATCATCTCATTTCGATAGAGGATGACCTTTTGAGCCCTGAAACCATGGCCCGGATGGAGGAATTATCTTATCGGATGATGGCTATTGGAGAGTTCGATGAGACAGGGGAACTGAGTTCAGAACAAGTAGAGGAATTGCTGTCAATTTTTGATGAACTGCTTTCCATTTATCAGGTAAAAGCAGAGTATACTCTTATCACTAAAGGTACTGAAAAGAACCTGACTCTTCTTGAATTAGTAAATATGAAGGAATTGATCAATGCCAAGCTGAAAATCAGTATTTATAATCTGGCAGGCGATTTCCTGGCAGATATCATCATCACAGGTGAAATGTTTGATTCAGATTTAATTAAAGAAACAGGCAAGGATATTACAAATGCAGCGGAAAAAGTGGAAAAGGTGAAAAAGCCTTCCTCTGAAAATAAAACAGTAAAAGGCGGAAAGCTCCCAAATACAGCTTCCAACAATCTTATATATGGGGTTCTTGGACTGCTCGGGATTATGGTCGGCATGACATTATTCCGCAGAGTAAGGGAAAGATAATATGAGGCAAGAGAAAAGCCGAAGGAATAGAGAAGTCAGCCACAGAAAGCGGCTGCTTCTTCTTTTCTTTAGTTTAAGCTTAATTGTGCTGGGGCTTTGGTTTACTACGACAAGCGTCTATAAAGTTGGAAAAGGGTATATCTCTTATAAGATGAATGCGCCTGAAAGAGAAATGGAGCTAAAGAAAGAAGTCTCTGCAGCAGGAAAAGTGGAAGAGGAAGAAGAAAAGGAAGTTTTATACCCGGATAAGCCGGAAGTAGGCGAGGAAATCGGTGAGCTGTACATCCCGAAAATCAAATCCGTGCTGCCGATTATCCATGGAACAGATGAAGATGAGCTTGAAAAAGGCGTAGGGCATTATGCCGGCAGTGTAATGCCGGGGGAAAAAGATAACTCTGTCCTTTCCGGTCATAGAGATACGGTCTTCAGAAGGCTGGGTGAAGTAGGCGAAGGAGATATTCTGGAAGTAACGACAAAGGCCGGAACCTTTGAGTACCGTGTCAATAAAGTGCGGATTGTGGATGCGGACGACAGGACGGTAATTGTCCCTAAACCGCGTGCTATGCTGACGGTTACAACCTGCTACCCATTTGATTTTATTGGTGATGCACCACAAAGATACATTCTGGTTGCCCATCTCATATCCAAAAAGTAAAGAGATTAACAGAGTCTCCTTAATAAGGGGGACTTTTTTTTATAGAAAAAAATTTTTGTATTCCTATTTTCGACAACCATTAGATAAATATCCCTATATAATATACATATTCTACTAATTTCAAAAGTGAGTAGAGTGATAGGAATTTGAATAGCGGAGGAAAAGAGATGAGTCAGTTCAAAAGGGTAATATGCTTGTTTCTGGTATTGCTTCTTGCAGTCCAGCCCATCACAGTTTTGGGAGTGGAGAAAGAGAATACGGCCAAAGCCAGCCGTCTGAAGGAAACCATCCATAAGGAGGGGCTCCCAAAAAGGTTAAAGAGGCCACAAAAGATATTAGGACTGTAACTAAAGATGACTTTCCTTTAATGGAACCTGGTGATTTTGCTGGTACATTACTGGATAGCTGGAATTCATATCATCATATATGGTTTGAAGATGTTTTGGAATATACCGATTCCAGAATGATGCTTGAATTCTATTATCAATCATCTGCGTATTATTCAAAAGATTCCATTGTCTCCCTTGAATTTTATGAAGAGGAAAATGACAGCTTTGCGTTCCTGGGGTCTGTGGACTATGATTTGTACGGTATCCAGAGCGCTTATTTGGAGTCATATATTGATAAATCCTATTTTGCAGAACAGCCATACATTTATATGCGTCTGGGTGTTTCAAAAAGTATTTATTCAGAATATTATTCAGATGCCTTCTTGTTAAAAGTGAAAAATCCTTTTTATAAAGGTGAAGAGGAAGGACCATCGAACAAATATACCCTCATCAGCAATGAATCCGTTTTAGGGGATTCCTTTCAAACCACTGGGCAGTTCTCAATCAATAATGAGAAATATGCTTCCAATAAAAAGCTGAAGCAGGATGCGTACAGACTAGATGTTAAGAAGCCCTTTGATGTAAGGAAGAATAAAGGGAAGCAGCTGGGAAGCTATAAAAGCAAAAGATCTGCTTATCAGCTGGGACAATCAAAGTATTTCTGGGTGTACGATTTTTACTCCAATGCGGATTATCAGATAAATGCAACCCTGCTTTATTCCGGGTCAAAAGCGAATGTGTGGGTAAATAACAGCCAGCTGACACAGAAGCAGGCTGAAGATCTTGGCAAAGAGTTTGATGCAGGCATTCATCCGATTATTACAAACCATTTCGCTAATGAATCGGATGTGGATGGTGACGGAAAAGTTAATATTCTTGCTTATGATATCCAGGATGGATTTAATGGGAGCGGAGGTTATATAGCCGGGTATTTCTATCCGGGGGACCTGTATAATATTCAGTATTCAAACCAATCAGAGATCTTCTATGTGGATACCTATCCGCTAATGGGGACCGGTGCAGCAAAAGATCCTTCAGCATCCTATGAAACGCTGGCTCACGAATTTCAGCATATGGTCAACTTCAACCAGAATGTCTTTATTGAAGGTGATGAAGACGGCATGGATATCTGGCTTGATGAAGCCTTGGCCATGGCGGCAGAACAAGTGTACACAGGGCAGCCGTTGACTGACAGAATCGATTATTACAATTATTCCAATTCAATTGCCAGAGGACACTCACTTCTTTATTGGGACAATAATGGAGATACACTTGCCAATTACTCTTTATCCTATTTATTCGGGCAATATGTGAAGCTTCAGGCGAACAAAGGCAATGCTATTTTTAAAGAAATCCTGAAGGATTCCAATAATGACTATAGGGCAGTAGAAAATGTCATGAAGAAGTATGTGGATCCGTCACTTACATTTGGGAAGACGATGACAAATTTCCGTGGAGCACTTTTGTTGAAGCAGCACGACGGGCAATATGGATTTAAAGGTGAGCAGGCTTTTAATGCTCTGCAGCCGAGACTATATACAGGAGCATCCACCAATTTAAGGGGCGGAGGTGCCATTGTTACCCAGGCATCAAATGAGATTCCAGTGGACAAAGGGGCGGATATTACATATACCTTTGTTGGTGAGGAAGAGGATGCAACTCCCCTGCTGCTCCAACAGTTAATCCGGTCAGTGACCAGGATAGCACTGTAACAGGAAAAGCAGAAGAAGGCAGTAAAATAACAGTGAAAGCTGGAAATACTCTGCTGAGTACTGCAACTGCTGACAGCAGCGGGAATTTCAGTGCTGCAATAGCAAAGCAAAAGGCAGGAACAGTTTTATCGGTGACGGCGGAAGATAGCTCCGGAAATAAAAGTCCTGAGACCGAGGTTACGGTACTAGATAAAACTGCTCCTGCAGCACCTAAAGCAGATCCTGTAAGAGACTATGATAAAAAGGTAACAGGCCAGGCAGAAGCGGGCTCTACAGTGACAGTGAAAAAAGGCTCGTCTGTTCTTGGCACGGCTGCAGCAGGAACAGACGGAAAGTTTAGTGTAGCATTAAAGGCTGCTGAAAAAGCAGGAACGGTCTTAACGATTACCGCCACTGATAAGGCTGGGAATGTAAGTAAAGTAACTAATGTTACGGTAATAGACAAAACTGCTCCTGCATCGCCAAAGGCTGACCCTGTAAAAGATTATGATAAAAAGGTAACGGGGCAGGCAGAAGCGGGGTCACAAGTGACAGTCAAGAAAGGAAGCAGTACACTCGGTTCGGCTACTGCTGATAAGTATGGGAAGTTCACTATAAGCTTGAAATCTGCACAAAAAGCCGGCACTGTACTGAGTTTGACAGCGGCAGATAAAGCCGGCAATGTAAGCAAAATGGCTAAAGTAACAGTAATAGATAAAACAGCTCCGGCCGCACCAAAAGTAAATTCGATGAAAGACACTGATAAAAAAATTACAGGAACAGCAGAAGCCGGGTCCAGAGTTACTGTGAAAAGAGGAAGCACAATACTCGGTACAGCTACAGCAGCTAAAGATGGAAAGTTCACTGTCACAATCAAATCAGCTCAAAATGCTGGCACCGTTTTATATGTAACGGCAAAGGATAAGTCAGGCAATACAAGCAAGGCAGCAAAAATCACGGTGAAGGACAAAACGCCGCCTAAAACGCCTTCCGTTAACAAGGTGACATCCTCATCAACAAAAGTAACCGGAAAAGCTGAAGCTTATTCCACGGTATATGTAAAAGCTGGCACTAAGGTAATTGGGTCTGCTAAAGCCGCCAAATCAGGCAGTTTTTCAGTAAAGATAGCCAAACAGAAAACAGGAAAAATCCTTTATGTTTATGCCAAAGATAAGGCAGGCAATACCGGGAAGTCGGCAAAAATAACTGTGAAGAAGCGTTAATAAATTGAAGGGGAAAGGCTGCGGCCTTTTCTCTTTT
Organism: Cytobacillus pseudoceanisediminis; assembly: GCF_023516215.1. Taxonomy (NCBI): domain Bacteria; kingdom Bacillati; phylum Bacillota; class Bacilli; order Caryophanales; family Bacillaceae; genus Cytobacillus; species Cytobacillus pseudoceanisediminis. The sequence goes on from NZ_CP097349.1 coordinate 4,578,822, forward strand.
TTTATGACACATTGATAGGGAAATCCCTGAAAGAGGTTTCCGGTACGACTCTTTGTGAATAATGATAACAGCAATGAAACATCCTATTTACAAACATTTGCTATAAATTAACAGAATCTTTACAGCTGTCCATCAGGCACATTGTTAGAATAAAAATATATGCCCCAAAACAGTCTTATGGACAATTACTTGTAAAGAAAGGATTTAATATGATGTCGAAACAAAAGCTAGTACTCTCTGTTGTGACTGCGTTTTTCCTTATCTGCCTATTTGGAATCATCATTATAGAGCCTGCTGAAATCTGGAATAGAATTAAACATAACAGTGAAAAAATGAATGTTGTTGGGTATTCTGACAATGTTGTTTATGACGGAAATCATTATAAATTACTTCATCCTATTGGTGAAAAGAATGGTTCGCTCTATATATCCCTGCCTGATTTAAAAGCCATCACGTTAGTGGAAACAGAGGAAAATGAAGATAAGCTAACGATTAGTTATAAAGATAGAAGTGTTACTTATAACAATGGATTAATTCAAAATTGCAATTTGGCTAAGGATGAAATGTGCGGATATGAAATAATAGACGGTATTATCTATGTCCCCGATCAGTCTGTTGAAAAATACTTGGGGTTTCAAATGGACTTCTTTTATGATAAGCAAACGAACACTGTCTCTATTAAAAGTCCTGAGGAGCAGACCAAAAAGCCTTATGATCAGGAACTAGGCTCTACGATTTTTGTACATAAGGAAAATGTTCCGGGTGAAAAATATGAACCGAGAAGCGGCATATACCTGGGTGGTTATGTTTTGCAGGATGAATATATAAATACGAGCATGAACACATTCAACAAGCTTACTGGAAAAACACATGCCTCCTATTTCAGATACGTCGGGTATGGAAAGCCATTTCCGAAGGAGTGGGCTGAAGAAGTCATCGCGGCAGGCGGCTTCCCGCAGGTAGCATGGGAGCCGAATAATGGACTGGATGAAGTGAAGGATGATGAGTATTTGAGGCAATTCGCAAAGGATGCTGGTGAATTAAAGGTCCCGATCCTTTTACGCTACGCAAGTGAAATGAACGGAACCTGGACCTTTTATTCGGGTCATTCCGAGCAATACATCGAGAAATGGAAATTGGTGCATGAAGTGATGGAGGAAGAAGCCCCTAACGTCATGATGCTCTGGAATGTCTTTACGATGCCGGAATCAACGATTGATGAATTCTATCCCGGTGATGAATATGTCGACTATGTTGGCGTCAATATTTATAACGTTTTCTATCATAATGATAATATCGAAGCAAAATCGGATTTTGAAGATCCGCTGCGTTTATTGGACTATGTATATAACACTTACAGCCATAAAAAACCTATTGTCATTGGTGAATTCGGGGCAACCAATTACACCGTGACAGATGGGAAGCATCATGACGACTTCGCTGTTGAAAAGATAACCCGGATGTATAAATACCTTCCTGAACTATATCCGCGTGTTAAATTTATTTACTACTTTGATGTGAATAATCTTGTTAATGCGCCGGAAGGAAGGAAAATCAATAATTACGCCATTACAGAGAAAAAAGCATTCTCAATGCATACTCAAACAATATAAAAACAAATCGTTATTTATCAAAAGTAGAGGAGAGTCCAGCTAAGAATGAGACTTATTCGTACAGAGATTTCTTCTTTTATTATGGTGGACAATTATACGTTGATTTTCAGTTTGTACGGGATTATCTGGACATGAATGTAAAAGAAAAAAGTAAACAAACATATGAAGTAGCCAACAAAGGAAAAAGCCTAAAAGTAAAGCAGGAGACTTTGAAGATAGACAAAGCTGCCTTTTTTGAAAAAAGAGAAATAACAGGCCTTCCACTTATGGAAATCCTAAAGGGTTTTGATATGAAGTATGAATTTAAAGATGGAAATTTGCATCTTTATTATTGAGTCTTAGTTTATATAACTCGCCTAGCCCATAATTGAATAAAAAGAGAAGAGGCAAATGCCTTTTCTCTTTTTTTGTTTCTCACAATATAGTAAAAAAGTTCTGGTTAAATGGAAATAAAATATATCCAAAATAAGTAATTTGGGATAAAATATTCTTAATTTTATTAAAGGAGAGATACACTTGATAGCAACTAAAACGATGAAAAGTTTCCTCTTTGCACTTCTTGCATGTTGTGCATTTTTAATGTGGGGGACAGAAAAGGCGGCTGCATCCATTTCAGATGCGAAGGCTATTAATCTTAATCAGACCTATAAAGGTGTACTTAAAGATTATGACCAGAAGGATTTCTATAAATTTACCATTTCGGCACCAGGGAATATCACTGGCAATAAAACAAAAACACAATTCTACTTGGGATGGAGAGATTATGAACAGTTCAGGCCAGGTGTTTGAGTCGTTCATAACGGATGACAGTGAAATGGTGAGCGGAGATGCATCAAGAGCTGTTGGCCTGCCGGCGGGCACCTACTACATAAAAATTGAAAACTACTCCGGTGCAATAGGAGTGAATTATGAATTTAAGGTTCAATATACACAATCCAATTATTATGAAAAAGAGTTCAATGATTCTCTTACAGCAGCAAATGCGATAGAGTTAAATAAGGTTTATGCTGGAATGCTTAGAAGATATGATGATAAAGATTTTTACATTTACTCTAACAAAGCCAGGAAACATTAAGCTTTTGATTGGGAATCAGCCTGATGTCACAGGATACAAAAGGAAATGTCTATGATTATATGTATACAGACGATAGTGAGATGGTTACAGGGTATTCAGCTGCAGAGGTAGGGCTTCCGGCAGGCACCTATTACGTAAAGATTGAAAATTATTCGGATGGTTTTGAAACAGCTTACCAAATGAAAGTTCAATATACAGCAACAGATTATTATGAAAAGGAGTTTAATAATTCCATTACAACTGCAAACGGATTAACCCTCAATAAAATCTATAAGGGAAACCTGCAGAATTCGGATGATAAGGATTTCTTTAAATTTACCCTTACAAAGCCAGGAAATGTCGCATTATCTATAAAGCAAAGTCCGGGAACCATATGGTATGCCCATATACAGGATACTAAGGGGAACATATACACAAAAATTTACACAGGTGACAGTGAAATGATCGAAGGTAATGTGGCAAGGGAAGTTGGATTACCAAAAGGAACTTACTATGTTTTAATAAGTAATTATTCATATGGAATAGATAAACCTTACGAGTTTCAGGTGAAATATACATCAAGTAATTATTATGAACAGGAATTTAATAATAATTTAACAAACGCAACAGCGGTTAACTTAAACCAAACCTACAAAGGGAATCTTCAAGATTATAACGATATCGACTTCTATAAGTTTTCAGTACCAAAGGATGGTCTGGTAAATCTGCAGATTCCTCAGAAGGCTGGAATGGAGTTATATGCACATATCCAGAACAGCTCCGGCAAGGTTATAAAGACCTATACACAAATGGAAGTGAAGCTGTTAAGGGCAATGCAGCACTGCAGGTTTCCCTGAAAAAGGAACTTATTATCTGCAGATCAAGAATTATTATGGCAGTATTGATATCCCTTATTCCTTTAAGCTTTATATGCAAGCCCCAGGACTCGCTTCAAGTAAAGTAACAGTAACCAATAATAAAGGAAAGAAAGATTCCATTCGCATCTCCGGCATTAAAAAGGGGGATGTGATCAAGGTATACAATGCTTCAGCAAAAGGAAAGCTGATTGCCCAAAAAACGAGCACAGGATCCGCTGATACCATCAGTGTGAATCAGATTGGTGAAAAAGCAGGGAAGATCTACGTCACTGTTACCTCGCCAAGTATGACGGAAAGTAAAAGGACAGCTGTATCTTTCACTGGTGAGCAGGCGAATCCAGTGAAATCAAGCCAGGTGAAATTACAAACAATAAATCAAAAAAAGATGTCATTACCGTAAGCAAGCTTAAAAAAGGGGATGTTGTCAAAGTTTATAATGCTTCCAAAGGCGGCAAACTTTTGGCTAAGTCAGGAAAAGTGACTAAAACATCTGCTGGTATCAGCATCAGCCAGCTTGGCAAAAAAGCAGGCAGTGTTTATATAACGGTACAAAGTGAAGGTATGAAGGAAAGCGCCGGTGTGAAGGTAAGTTATAAAGGGGAGAAGTAAGGAAATCAGAAAAAATGCAAACCGGCTGGGCTGGTTTGCATTTTTTTATTTGCTAATAAAAAAGTCAGTTACATATTTACTCCACAGTTCATGACCCTTCTCACTAGGAGCTTCATTCTCTTTGTTCAGATACGGTATGATTTCCTCTGAATCTGTAGAGGGCCATGCAGACCAGTGGTTAAGATAAGGAATATCGTTTGTTTCAGCGAATTTCTCTAATTCTTCAATCTGGACAAGGTAATAGTTTGCATCATAAATTGGATTTGGAGGCTGAAGAATGAACACGGTGTCAGGATTTTTTTCTTTTACTGCTGAAATCCAATTAGTAATATGAGCATGGGAGTCTTCAATCCGAACGAAACTGTTATCCTGCAAAGTGAACGGCTCTAAAACGATAAGATCTGCTTCTGCATCAATCATATCGGAAACTTTATCCTGATCGCTGAACTCCATTGAAGTGCCGTCAAAGACTTGAATGTCTACCTCGATGGAGCCCTCCCCGAAGGTCTCTTCAAGCTTTTTCTTTGCTGAGGACGCCCATCCATCTTCATTACTGCCTAAAGCTGTAGATCCTGCAAGAAGGATTTTATAAGGGATGCCTTCTAAGAGTGTTTGTTCAAATCTTCTTTTGGCTTCGGCAGGCCAGTTAACTGATATCTTTTGAAATTCCTCAATATCTATTCTTTTGTCAATCTCTTCCGCAACTTCGGCGGGTTCCGCAGTTTTCTTTGTCTCTTGACTAGTTGCATCTGTAGAAAGGACAGTTCTTTCCTTCCAATGGGAATTGCCCCAGTATAGGACCACCCCACAGGAGATGGCCAGCAATAGAATATAAAACTTCTTCATAATTACCTCCAACAAAGGATTTAATTTTATAAATGTAAAATTTCCCAATTTAAAATTTCGCCTATCAAAAAATGTCATTTTATAGTTAAATAGGAATAGTAATAACAAAATGGTTACATTTTCATTAAAATTATGACAAAAAATAACAAAAATGGCAACTTGATATGATATAATATTTTGAGTTTTGTTATTTATTTTTCCTTAGGAGGATATCATGGAAGAAACGATTAGTCTAAAAGAACTATTCCATACGCTGAAAAAAAGAGTGACTCTTATCCTGTCCATTACGATTCTGGCAGTCATGATCAGCGGAATAGTCAGTTACTTTTTTCTAACACCAATATATCAATCTTCTACGCAGATTCTGGTGAATCAGGCAAAAGATGAACAAAGTGTATATAGTGCGGGTGAAGTTCAAACCAACCTGCAGCTGATCAATACATATAATGTCATTATTAAGAGTGCTGCCATTCTTGAATTAGTAAAGGAAGAGCTCAAGCTTGATATGACAACAGGTGAGTTGAATCAGAAAATTACCGTTCAGAGTGAACAAAACTCTCAGGTGGTAACTATTTCTGTTCAGGATGAAGATCGAAAAAGAGCAGCTGATATCGCCAATACCACAGCAGAAGTGTTTCAGAAAGAAATCGTGGAAATTATGAACGTAAATAATGTAACCATTCTAGCGAAGGCGGAAGTAGGAGAAAATCAGGCTCCAGTTAAACCGCAGCCTCTTTTAAATATCGCCATTGCTTTAGTTGTTGGCTTAATGGCTGGTGTAGGATTGGCGTTCCTGCTTGAATATTTTGATAATACAATTAAGAACGAAGAAGATATTGAAAAAACGATTGGGCTTCCAGTCCTCGGTGTGATTGCTCAAATGGATGACACTGCTGAAAACGGGAGCCGTTCCGACCGCAAAACTAGGTTAAGAGGTGAGACTGTTGGTTCTTAAAAAGGGAGAAAAGAAGAAAGTGATGGAGCACAAGCGAAAGCTTGTTACAAAGAACGATCCAAAGTCTCCAATTTCTGAGCAGTACCGGACCATCCGGACAAATATTCAATTTTCATCAGTGGATGAAGAGATTCGCACTATTATGGTTACTTCATCAGGTCCGGGAGAAGGAAAGTCAACTACAACTGCCAATCTCGCAGTAGTCTTTGCCCAGCAAGGCAAAAGGGTGCTCCTGGTAGATGCTGATCTGCGGAAACCGACAGTGCATTATACGTTTAACCTTATGAATACGAGCGGATTAACGAGTGTGCTCACAAACCAGATGACGCTTATGGAATCTGTTAAGGCTATTGATATGAAAAACCTATTCATCCTTCCAAGCGGTCCGATTCCTCCTAATCCATCTGAATTGCTGGGATCAAAGGCAATGGATTACTTTATGAAGGCAGCCCTGGAGGAATTCGACATTATCTTATTTGATACTCCGCCAGTATTAGCGGTAACAGATGCCCAAATTCTTTCGAATAAATGTCAGGGTACCATTCTTGTAGCGGGCAGCGGGAAAGCGGAAAAAGACCAATTGGTGAAAACGAAGGAGCTGTTAGTAGCAGCGCAAGGGAAGCTATTAGGAGTTGTATTAAACAACAAGAAAATGAAAGAATCACAGCATTACTATTATTACGGTACGAATTAACAAAATTCGACAAATTACACCCTTTACCGTATTGAAGTTAAAATGTTAACATGACAGAAGAAGGACTTTTTGTCATATATTGAAAGGAGTGGAAGGGATGATTGACATACATTGTCATATCTTGCCGGGGATAGATGATGGTGCCCAAACAATAGAAGACAGTTTGGACATGGCGAAAGAAGCGGTTAGAGAGGGGATCTCCTCCATCATTGCCACTCCTCATCATAATCAATCCTATCGAAATACAAAAGATGAAATCATTGATGCTGTAATTGATTTAAATAATAGTTTGAAAGAGGCATCAATCCCACTGGAAATCCTTCCTGGCCAGGAAGTTCGGATTTATGGGGAAATAGTAGAAGGTTTAAGTAATGGAGAGATTCTTTCTCTTAGTCAATCACAGTATATGTTTATTGAATTTCCTTCTAACCATGTACCGAGATATGCTGAAAAACTCCTGTTTGATATTCAGCTGCAGGGATTGATTCCAATTATTGTTCATCCCGAGCGGAATAAGCAGTTAATGGAACAGCCGGATTTGTTATATCAATTTGTTGAAAAAGGCGCGTTAACCCAGGTGACGGCATCCAGTCTTTGCGGGTATTTCGGAAAGAATATAAAAAAGTTCTCTGAGCAATTGATAGGGTTTAACTTAACCCATTTTATCGCCTCAGATGCTCATAATGTGAAGAACCGCACGTTTAAAATGGCTGAAGCAATGGATTTAGTCGATTCTAAATACGGACCTGATATGGTTTATCTTTTTAAAGAGAATGCAGAGCTCCTAGTTGAGAACAGCAATATAATGAAAGAACTGCCTGAGAGAATTAAACGCAAAAAGTTTCTTGGCATTTTTTAACCATTCCATGTTGTATATAACTAGGCGATGCCTCCTGGCCTTTATCAATGGAGGCACTCGGCCATGCTGTGGGTGAGTAAAATCACCTTAGACACACAGTTGTCAGTAGCATGGTGTGAGGAGGGGTTAAATGCCCCAATCTAAATATTTAAAATAACCATATACGAATCCGCTTACATTATATTGTTAGATAATGTCCTAGATATCTAATGAAAGTACAGGACCATTCCTGTGTTCCCATTAGATATTTATTTTTGCCTTAAAACGGACAATAATGGATTTGAAATAGGTAATATGAACTATATTTAAGAAGGAGGCTATTTATTTGACGTACCAAAAGCGGCTGACACTGTTGGTTTTATTGGACTCATTAATTGTTTTATCAGCTATATATGTGAGTGTTTTGACGCTTCACCCAACGCTGGCATGGATTAAATCCGAAACATTGCTTGTTAGCTCTATTACGCTGCTGCTTAGCCATCATTTCTTTGCATCTGCTTACAGGCTTTATAACAAGGCATGGGAATACGCGAGTGTTGGAGAACTCGTGGCGATTGTAAAGGCAGTATCACTATCTATCATGACGACAGGAGTAATGCAGCAGCTGTTAATAGGGGATGTTTATTTCCGGGCTTTAATGCTTGCCTGGATGATGCACGTTCTATTAATAGGAGGTTCACGTTTCTCCTGGCGTGTCTACCGGGATCGATATATTAAATCAACTATAGAACAAAAGCGTGCTTTAATAGTAGGAGCCGGTGCTGCCGGAACAATGCTTGCAAGGCAGCTCCTCAAAAATCAAGACACTGAAATTAAACCGGTTGCATTTATCGATGATGACCCAAAAAAGTATAGATTACACATACATGGTTTACCTGTGGTTGGAGGTTCCAAACATATCTCGAAGACAGTGGAAACTCTGAATATTGATAAAATTGTCATTGCCATCCCTTCTCTTAATAAAAAAGAGATGCAAAGAATATTTGAAGAGTGTGCCGGAACAAAAGCCAAGACAGTCATCATGCCAATGATTGAAGATGTAATGCTTGGGAAGGTGTCTGTTAATCAATTCAGGGATGTGCAGGTAGAAGATCTGCTGGGACGAGAGCCAGTCAAGCTGGATATTGACAGTATCTCTGAAAAGTTGACTGGAAAGACCGTTTTAGTAACAGGTGCAGGCGGGTCAATAGGATCGGAAATCTGCCGCCAGGTATGCAAATTTAAACCAGAGAAGATTCTACTTTTGGGACATGGAGAGAACTCCATTTACCTGATTGATATGGAGTTAAGGAATAAGTATAAAGGCGAAATGGAAATTGTGCCGGTTATTGCGGACATTCAGGACAGGGATCGGATATTTGAAGTAATGGAAATGCATAAACCGGATGTTGTATATCATGCGGCTGCTCATAAGCATGTGCCTTTGATGGAGTACAATCCCAAGGAAGCTGTAAAAAATAATGTGATTGGAACGAAGAATGTTGCTGAAGCTGCAGATACCTTTGGTGTTGGGACATTTGTTTTGGTGTCTTCGGATAAGGCTGTTAATCCTACGAATGTGATGGGGTCAACAAAGCGGATTGCGGAGATGGTGATTCAGGAGCTGGATAAGCATAGTACTACCAAGTTTGTGGCTGTTCGATTTGGGAATGTGCTTGGTAGCCGTGGCAGTGTTATTCCGCTGTTTAAGAAGCAGATTCAGGCTGGCGGACCGGTGACGGTTACACATGCGGATATGACGAGGTATTTTATGACGATACCTGAGGCTTCTAGGCTTGTGATGCAAGCGGGTGCGTTGGCTCGCGGTGGTGAGATCTTTGTGCTTGATATGGGTGAGCCGGTTAAGATTGTGGATTTGGCTCGTAACCTAATCACTCTTTCTGGTTATAAAGAAGAAGAAATTGGAATTAGATTCTCTGGCGTTCGTCCTGGGGAGAAGATGTATGAGGAGCTTCTTAATGAAAAAGAAGTTCATAAGGAAACGGTTTTTCCGAAGATTTTTATTGGGAAAGCTGTGCTTGAACAGGAAGATGAGGTTCATTTTTTAGTTGAACAGTTCGATCGCATGTCAGCTGGTGAGATTAGTGAATATGTATTGAATTTGGCCAATAAGAGAAAAAACAACATTCTATTGATGGCTGAATAAGGGGGAGAATTAAATGAAAAAAGTACGGAAAGCCATTATTCCTGCAGCGGGATTAGGTACAAGATTTCTGCCAGCAACAAAGGCAATGCCAAAAGAAATGTTACCAATAGTTGATAAACCCACTATTCAATATATTGTTGAAGAAGCAGTGGCATCAGGGATTGAAGATATTATTATTGTTACTGGTAAAGGGAAACGTGCGATTGAGGATCATTTTGATAATTCTTTTGAGCTAGAAGATAACCTAATTCAAAAACAAAAGTTTGATCTTCTTGAAAAGGTAAAAGAACCTTCGAAAGTTGACATTCATTATATCAGGCAAAAAGAGCCTAAAGGACTTGGGCATGCGGTATGGTGTGCACGGAAGTTTATAGGAGATGAGCCGTTTGCGGTACTGCTCGGAGATGATATTGTTCAATCCGAAAAACCATGCTTGCGTCAGTTAATGGATGAATATGAGTCCACCCTTTCGTCCGTAATTGGGGTGCAAACTGTACCTAATGATGAAACACATCGCTATGGAATTATTGATCCTGCAGGTCAGTTAGGGCGTCGTTACCAAGTAAATAATTTTGTTGAAAAGCCAAAGCTAGGAACAGCACCATCAAACTTAGCTATCATGGGACGCTATATTTTAAACCCCGAAATATTCATGTTTCTAGAACAGCAGGAATTAGGTGCAGGTGGGGAAATTCAACTTACTGATGCTATTCAAAAGCTTAACCAAATACAGCGTGTGTTTGCTTATGACTTTGAAGGTGTCCGGTATGATGTTGGAGAGAAGTTTGGTTTTATTAAGACTACCATTGAAATGGCATTGCAAAATGATAGCTTGAGATCTGATTTGCTTAATTACCTTGAAGAGGTTATAGATACAAGAACGGTTAAGTAAAAAAGTGAAATTTTGGACCCTGTTCATAAATTTAAATTGTGGGCGGGGCTCTCTTTTGTATGGGTTAAATAACGATATTTTTAATGAATGAAATTAGTAGGTTAGTAGTTGGTTGGATTATTGAATGATGCACTGAAATAATCCAGTCAAGTCCTAAGATACTAAATTAAACTCTCAAGGAGTGGACCAAGATGTATTTGAAAATAAAAAGGTTGATTGATATCGTTCTATCTTTAGTTGGACTAATTGTTTTATCGCCAATTTTTATCTTACTAATTGTAGTAATAAAACTAGAATCACAGGGGCCAATACTTTTTAAACAGAAACGTGTAGGGATCAATAAGACTCATTTTAATATTTTGAAATTCCGGACCATGAGAATTGATACTCCTCAGGATACACCAACTCACTTATTGAAAAATCCAGAACAATATATTACTAATGTCGGAAAATTTTTGAGAAAAACAAGTTTAGATGAACTACCTCAAATTTGGAATATATTTGTTGGACAGATGAGCATTATAGGGCCGAGGCCAGCTCTTTGGAATCAGTATGATTTAATTTTAGAACGTGATAAGTACAATGCTAATAATGTACCTCCTGGACTTACAGGTTGGGCGCAGATTAATGGAAGAGATGAACTACCTATTGAAGTGAAAGCCAAATTGGATGGAGAGTATGTAGAAAAAATAGGTTTTTTGATGGATGTTAAGTGTTTTTTCTTAACAATCGTGAGTGTTGTTAAGAGTGAAGGGGTTGTAGAAGGTGGAACTGGTTCTAAGAAAGAAGTTGCAAGTGCTAAGGAGCGCAATTCATTATGAAAAGAATACTAATAACAGGAGAAAACAGCTACGTAGGTATAAGTATAGATAAGTGGTTGAGGAATTATCCTGAGAAATATCTAATAGATTCAATTAGTTTAAGAAATGATTCATGGAAGGAAAAAGATTTCTCGAAGTATGATGTTGTCCTTCATGTAGCTGGAATAGCTCACATTAAAGAAACAAAAGACAATGCTGAGAGTTATTACAAGGTAAACCGGGATTTAGCTTATGAAGTTGCCCAAATGGCAAAAGGTGAAGGTGTTAAACAGTTTATATTTCTAAGTTCAATGAGTGTTTATGGAATTGAAAGTGGTGTAATAGATAAAAATTCTCCCCTTAAACCTAAAAGTAATTATGGGAATTCTAAACTTCAAGCTGAGAAATTAATAGAGTCTTTAAGTGATGAGGTATTTAGAGTTTCGATCATACGTCCCCCAATGATTTATGGTAAAGGATGTAAAGGAAATTATTCTAGATTAGCTAAGCTTGCTTTAAAAATCCCCGTTTTTCCAGATATAAAGAATAAACGAAGTATGATTTATATAGATAACTTGTGTGAATTTGTAAGATTATTAATTGAGGATTATTGTGAAGGATTATTTTTCCCGCAAAATGATGAGTATGTTTGTACATCTGAAATGGTGAAGTTGATCGCTAGGATAAACGGGACTCATGTCCAAATGACAAAAGTTTTTAATTCTTTTTTAAGGTTAGTGAGGCATGATACAGTCAATAAGGTATTTGGTGACTTAGTTTATGATAAGTCTATGTCCGAGTATAAACATAGATATACAGTATGTGACTTTGAAACTTCAATAAAATTAACGGAGAAATAAATATGAAAAAAGTATTATTTGTCGCTACAGTAGTAAAAGCACATATTATGGTATTTCATATTCCGTATTTAAAGTGGTTTAAAGAAAATGGATTTGAGACATATGTTTGTGCAAAAAATGATTATGAAGATAATGAAAAATGTGAAATACCCTATTGTGATAATTACTATGATATCCCATTTGAGAGGGCTCCTTTAAAATTAAAAAACATCAAGGCATACAAACAATTAAAAGAATTAATAGAGAATAATGAATTTGATATAATTCATTGCCATACTCCAATAGGTGGGGCTTTATCGAGACTAGCTGCCCGGGATGCAAGAAAAAATGGGACAACTGTCATTTATACAGCTCATGGTTTTCATTTTTATAAAGGTGCACCTTTTATAAATTGGTTGTTATACTACCCTGTTGAAAGATTATTAGCGGGATATACTGACGTACTTATAACCATTAATAAGGAAGATTATAATAGAGCTAAAAAGTTTAAAGCAAAGAAAATTGAATATGTGCCTGGTGTTGGTATAGATACTATGAAGTATAGTGAAATATCTGTCAATAAAAAAGATAAACCTAGTCTTATAGGGATACCCCAGGATAGTTTAATTGTTGTTTCGGTAGGAGAGTTGAATAAGAACAAAAACCATGAAGTGATTATAAAAGCATTAGCAAATTTAAATAATAAAAAAATTTACTATGTAATTTGTGGTCAGGGACCTTTAAATAAACATTTAAAAGAACTAGCAAAGGAGCTAGGTGTAAAAGAACAAGTGAAATTATTAGGATTTCGGAAAGACATAATTGAGATATGCAAAGCTGCAGATATTTTTGCTTTTCCTTCATATAGAGAAGGTCTTTCAGTATCTCTAATGGAAGCAATGGCATCAGGTTTGCCTGTAGTGTGTTCTGATATTAGAGGTAATTATGATTTAATTGAAGAAGAAAAAGGGGGATATTTAGTTAAAGCTAGTGATATTGAGGGGTTTACTAGTAGAATCAACATTTTAAAGGAAGATTCTTTCTTGAGAAATCAATTTGGTGAATTCAATAAAAATAGAGTTAAGCAATATGGAAAAGAGAATGTCATGAAAATAATGGCGGAAATATACAATGAGGGATCTACTAATGCAGGTAACAAATAGTTCTAATCGAATAGCATTCATTATTGGTAGTATGGGAAAAGGTGGGGCAGAAAGAGTAATATCTATTCTAGCGAATAGATATGCTAGCAAAGGTTGGGAAGTCGATATTTTAATGTTATTAGACGATAAATGTGATTATTCTTTAAGTAATAGCATTAATTTAATACCAATAATTAAAAAAGGAAAATCCAGGTTTTCACAGTTGCCTAATTGGCTATCAAGTATTAGGAAGTATGTAAAAAACTATAAACCAAATAGAATAGTTTCATTCGTAGCAAGAATTAACCTAATAACATTACTAGCGTGTCTAGGATTGAATCAAAGAATTCTAATATCAGAGAGGAATGATCCAGCAGCTGATGGTAGGTCGGTGTTTGTAAGATTATCTACCTATGTACTTTATTCTTATAGCAAAGCAATTGTATTTCAAACCAAATGGGCTCAATCCTGTTTTCCAAAAAAATTCAAAAAAAGGTATCATTATACCGAACCCTATTAATGTTGCTACTGGAGCTTCAAAAAATAAAAAGAAAAAGCTTGTTTCAGTAGGACGGTTATCAGAACAAAAAAATCAGGCAATGTTAATAGATGCTTTTGCAAAAGTCAATGAAGAACATCCTGAGTATCAATTGTTTATATATGGGGAGGGCCACTTAAGAGATTTATTAAGTCAGCAAATAAATGAATTACATCTAAACGATAAAGTTTTCTTACCTGGAACCGTCACAAATATTCATGAAGTGATTTCAGATGCTGAGATTTTTGTACTTTCATCTAATTATGAAGGTTTATCTAATGCTTTACTCGAGGCGATGATGATGGGGCTACCATGCATATCAACTAATTGTGCTGGATCAAATGAAATTATAAAAGATGAAGTGAATGGTCTATTAATTCCTATTGGGGACACAGAAAGACTTACTGATACCATTAATAAACTAATAACTAATAAAGATTTTTCATCCCAACTCGGTAATGAAGCGAAGACGACAGCAAAGATGTTTGATAGTAAAATTGTTATTAATAAATGGGAAAACGTAATCGAACAGCAATAAAATTAGAGGATGTTTAAGATGAAAAGAATATTATTTGTGATTCCTTTTTTATCTAGTGGCGGTGCAGAAAGAGTCGTTTCCATATGGTCCAGTGAGTTGGCGAAATTAGGTAGCGATGTTCACTTGCTTGTATTTTATAGAGTGGATAATGAATACCCAGTCGAACGAAAAGTGAATTTTCATACAATTTCAGAGGGTAAGTCTGAGTATGTTGCGATGTCCCAAGTACAAAAATTATTTAACCTGAGAAGAAAGTTTAAAGAAATTAACCCAGACTTTGTTTTACCTTTCATATCTCATGTTGGAATAATGGCTACAATTGCCAGTTTATCACTGCCTCTGAAAATAATTGAAACTATTCGTATTGATCCTAGATATAGCCCACAAAAAAAGTGCTACGAATTCTTAGAAATGTATCAGTCTTTTTTTCAAAAAGGTGTATAGTCCAAAATGAAAAACAAAAAAAGTATTTTCCATTATGGTTACAAAAGCATATTGTTGTCTTCCCAAATCCTATAGCAAACGAATTTATTCAAAATAAAAAGGTTTTTACGAACAAGGAAATTAGAAACATCGTTGCAGTTGGAAGATTAGAGAAGCAGAAAAACTATCCTATGTTAATTCGCGCATTTTCAAAAATTGCACAAGAAAACAACCAAATTATATTGAGAATATATGGAGAAGGCTCTTTATATAACGATTTATACGATTATATAAATAAGCTTAAGCTGAATGATAGGATCATTTTATGTGGCCGAACAAGAAATATTAATCAAATTCTGCAAGAATCGGATATGTATATTCTTTCCTCTGATGCAGAAGGTATGCCAAATTCATTAATGGAAGCAATGGCCATAGGGTTACCTTGTATATCTACTGATTGTCCGACAGGCCCTGCTGATTTAATTGAAAATGGTATGAATGGGTATTTGATTCCAATCCAAGATGAGGATGCCCTTATACAGTCGATGAAAAAAATGATTGGAAACATTGATAATGCCATCGAAATGGGAAAAAGAGCGAGAGTGACAATAGCAACTAGATATACTTCAAATGTAAGTGCAAGCAATTTATTGAAGTTTTTAGAATCATTATAATAAATGTCAAGTGTTAATAAAATCTATAAGGAGTATTTAAATGAAGCGCCCAAAATTGATACAAGCAGCATTTAATATAATCAGATATTCAGCTTTTAAAATATGGCCTGAATCTACTCTTAAAATGGAGTTTAAACGTCATGCAGGATATAAACTAAATCTTAAGAATCCCCAAACCTTCAATGAAAAGTTACAGTGGTTAAAATTAAATTGGTTTGATCCAAAGGCTACCATATGCGCTGATAAATATTCCGTTAGGGAATATGTCAAAGACAAAGGATTAGATCACATACTTAATGAATTGTATGGCGTATATGATAACGTTGAGGATATTGATTTAGATCAGTTACCTGATGAATTTGTAATGAAGGTAACTCACGGTTGTGGACAAAACCTGATTTGTACTGATAAATCACGAATAAACTGGAATTTAGAAAAGAAAAAGTTTAAAAGTTGGCTCAAGACCAGCCACTACTTTGACTCGCTTGAGTGGGTCTATAAAGATATTAAACCAAGAATAGTTGTTGAGAAGTTAATAAAAACTGATGATGGAAAACCACCAAAGGATTATAAAGTTTTTTGTTTTAATGGAGAGCCAAAATGCCTGTTTGTCGCTACAGATAGAGGAGAACATACCACTAAATTTGATTTTTATGATTTAGATTGGAATCATATACCTGTGAAAAACCATTATCCGAATAGTGGAAATATATTGCCTCGTCCAAAAGAGTTAGACGATATACTTGAGTATTCAAGAATTCTATCGGGAGGGTTTCCACATATGAGAGTAGATTTTTATATAGAAAGTAACAAAGTAATATTTGGAGAATGTACGTTCTTCCATTTCTCGGGCAGTGAACCGTTTGAACCAATAGAGTATGATTATAAAATGGGTGATTTTCTAAATATATCTTTAATAAAAAAAGCCTAATTTTTTATACTCGAAAAATTAAATCAATAACTAGGATATCTCTACAAAGACAAGCAAATAAAATAGTAATGTCTATCGGCCTTAGGGCAGAATCATATATTTGCAATGATATTTTAAGGAGAATAAAATGGTTCAAATCATAGCTATTATATTAGGCTTTTTATTTAGCGGTTTATGTATTTTTATAAATCTCTTGTTATATAAGAGGACAAAGAAAATAAGTTTGATAAATATTTTTATTTTTATGTTAATTATCTTTAATGGTATACTTCCTGTTTTTTTAATTAATAATGCTCTAAATAACGCCTTTAGTAAATCATTAACTATAATAGAAGATTATACAATTTCCGGTGTTTTTTTATATTATTCTCAGAATTTAATATTGCTTATTAGTACAACTTTTGGATGGTTACTAGTAAAAAAAGGTTCGTATAATAATATTACTACTAAGGATATATCCAGAGTAAATAATTTAAATTATATTTCAATAAAGAGGATTTCAATTTTTTCATTAATTTTAGCTATGGTTTCTTACTATTTATATAGTAGGGCATATGGAGGTTATTTAGGGTTATTGGATTATACTACGGCAATTAGGAGCGGGTTAATGACGGTAAATAATCCTTTTTCCTTTCTTGAGAAATTTGGTGGTTTTTCATTATTTTCAACATTATTGCTTAGTGGTTTAATTTTAGACAAAAACCATTCAAAAAAAGACTTAATATGGTTAATTGCGTCAATTAGCTTTTCCATATATTACTTGTATTCTCTTGGTGGACGTGCTTCACTTGTTAACTTTTTTGCAGCATTGATGATCGGAATTATTTTCTATAAATATCACGGTAAAATCACTTTAAATTTGGCATTTAAGGTAGGAGGAATAGTTCTTGGAGCTATTCTTGGGCTCTACTATGTTACAAATATTTTTGCAAGAGGAAGTGGCAGTCTTTCAATATATGATTTCTTTATTCAGGAACTCTCATTTCCTTTTGCATCATTTAATATGGTATTAGACTATCCGGGTATGTTCTTATTTAAACATGTTATTCTCACTCCTTTATATTTTTTACCATCTTCCATTTGGATCAATATGGGATTTGATACAGCTTCTTCCTTCAACACACTTCTCTTTATGGGGGCAAGAAAAGGAGAAAGTGGTGTAACAGGTAGCGTACCTCTTGATCTGTTGTCGTTTAGTTGGCTGCAAGGAGGCTTTATTGGATCACTAGTCATAGGTATATTATTTGGATTATTGCTTGCGGTACTCCAAAGAATGATTAATTGTATTCTAAATAAGGGTGTAAAATCATTTGTATTTTCATATGTTGCTGTAGAATTTGCCATTATGATAATAATTTATGGGGATACAGTTCATGTTATCCAGGGGAATTTCTCATTTATAGTTGGTTTTTGCCTACTTTTATCTTTGCTAAAAAGAAACACCAAATTTGTATCATTGTAGATATTATGTATTATTCACGATTACAACAAAAAGGAATTATCGAGTAAATAAAGGTTTTTATGATTATATTATTAGTGAATATTATATTAAAATTAAATATTATTTAAAATATATATTAAAAATGTCTTGATGTAAATAAATTCCATTTGTATAAGGTAAGGAGAATACAATTGAAGAAATCTATTAGGAGCGTTTTAAGGGAAAATCAATTTATAGTTAGTGTATACGATACCCTAAAGCAATATTATTATAGAAGTTTATCAGATGAAACATTTATAAAAAAGAGAATAAAAAAATTAAATAGAGAAGTTAATCTGGAAAGTCCTACCAAATATAACGACAAGCTCCAATGGTTAAAACTAAATTGGATTGATAGAGATGCGACTAAATGCGCCGATAAATATGAAGTGAGAGAGTTTGTAAAAGAAAGAATTGGAGAGAAGTACTTAAATGAATTATATGACGTATATCATTCCATCGATGATATAGATATAGATAAATTACCTAATTCATTTGTATTAAAAGGCACTCACGGATCGGGATATAATATTGTTTGTAAAGATAAAACAACCATGGATTGGAATAAAGAGTTTAAAAAAATGAGAAGATGGATGAGGAAAAATTATTATTGGGAAAACAGAGAATGGGTTTACAAGGATATAGTACCTAAAGTAATATGCGAAAAATATATTGAACAGGATGATGGTGAAGAACTTAGGGACTATCGCTTTTTTTGTTTTAATGGTGAACCTAAATTTATAACGGTTGATTTTAGTATAAATAATAAAAAGAACACAAGAAGAAACTTGTATGATTTAGAGTGGAACTTAATGGAACAAGAAATATCCTATCCTAGAGAACTTACACTTAAAGTTAATAAACCTGATAAATTGGATGAAATGATTAAGTTTAGTAAAATGCTTTCTTCAAGTTTTCCTCATGCTAGAATTGACTTTTATTATATAAAACAAGAAATAATATTTGGTGAAATTACATTTTTTCATCAAAGTGGCATGGGAAAAGTTAAGCCTTTAGAATTTGAAGAAGAGATGGGAAATTGGATACAACTACCTTAAGTTATAATTGAATAATAGCCATTCTTCATTATTTAAGGAGTAAATAATTTGAAAGAAAATGAACTAAGGAATAAAATTTTCAATGCAACAAAATGGTCATCTCTTGCAGAAGTAGCAGCAAAAATAGTAAGTCCACTCACTAATATGGTTTTAGCTAGAATTATTGCTCCGGAAGCCTTTGGGGTCGTTGCGACTGTAACTATGATTACGAGTTTCGCGGATATGTTTACGGATGCCGGATTTCAAAAATATTTAGTACAACACGAGTTTAAAAATGAAGAGGAAAAGTTTAAAAATGCTAATGTAGCATTTATAACAAACTTTGTAATATCTATTTTTTTATGGGGAATTATTACTCTATTTAGCGAGCAAATTGCAGTATTAGTGGGGAACCCAGGTTTAGGAAGTGTTGTAGCGATTGCTTGTATTCAATTACCACTGACAGCTTTTTCGAGTATACAAATGGCTCTTTATAGACGTGATTTTGATTTTAAAACACTTTTTTGGATTAGAATGATTTCGATTTTCATTCCAGTAGTGGTAACTATACCACTTGCTCTATTGGGATTAAGTTATTGGTCATTGATTATTGGTACCCTCTTTATGCAGTTTTCAAATGCCATATTGCTTACTATGAAATCAAAGTGGAAACCAAAATTATTTTTTAGTATAGCAACACTAAAAGAAATGCTATCTTTTAGCTTATGGTCGTTAATTGAAGCGGTCTCTATCTGGTTAACAACGTGGGTTGACGCCTTTATTATCGGAAGTATTCTAAGTGAGTATTTTTAGGAATATATAAAACTTCTACTACTATGGTTAATTCACTAATGGCCTTAATTACTGCTTCGACAGTTCCTGTATTGTTCTCAGCTCTTTCGCGATTACAAAATGACAGTGAACAATTTAATCGCACTTATTTTAATATGCAAAGGATTGTATCAATTCTTATTTTTCCAATAGGTATAGGTGTGTATCTCTATAGTGATATGGCAACGCAAATACTATTAGGTGATCAGTGGAGTGAAGCCAGTCAGGTAATTGGCATTTGGGCGTTAACAAGTTCAATAATGATAGTATTTGGTCATTTTTCTAGTGAAGTATATCGAGCAAAAGGAAGACCTAAATTATCTTTTTTTGCTCAATTGCTACATTTGATAGTTTTAATTCCAGCTTGCATAATTAGTTCAAAGTTTGGTTTTTGGGCTTTAGTCTATACTCGTTCATGGATACGAATGGAATTTGTTCTTGTGCATTTAATTTTTATGAAAATAGCTATTGGAATACCAATTTTTAAAACATTAAAAAATGTCTATCCGACAGCGATCGCAGCTGTTGCAATGGGGCTTTTAGGATATATTTTGCAAAAATATAACGGAGGAACTACTTGGGTTTTTATTTCAATATTTATTTGTGTCTTGTTCTATTTTGGGGTTTTATTCCTATTTCCCCGTTTACGAAAAGAAATAAGCTTACTAACCAAGAGATTATTGCCTAAAAAGGTTAAAAAGGTAATCTGATTTATTAAAGGAAGAATTTATTTTAGCTGAGTTTTTATATCAAATTAAAATTAGGAGGATAAATGACATGTACAAAATAGCAGTAGCAGGAACAGGCTATGTTGGCTTAGTAGCGGGCGTTTGTTTTGCCGAAGTTGGCCATCAAGTAACCTGTGTTGATATTGATGAAAAAAGTTGATTTAATGAAGTCTGGCGTTTCTCCAATCTATGAGACAGGATTGGAAGAGTTAATGCAGAAAAATTATGCAGCAGGAAGAATTAATTATACCACCGATTATAAATCAGCTTATAAAGATGCGGATGCAATTTTTATAGGTGTTGGTACACCAGAGCAGCCAGATGGTTCTGCTAATCTTTCCTATATCGCAACAGTTGTAAGGCAAATTGCTGAGACAATTGAAAAAGATTGCCTTGTAGTCGTAAAATCTACGGTCCCAGTTGGTACAAATGATAAAGTGGAGCAATTTATATATGACTTTTTAGTCAATGATGTAAAGGTAGAAGTAGCTTCCAACCCCGAATTCCTGGCACAGGGTTCTGCAGTGCATGATACGTTGCATGCAGAAAGAATTATTATTGGCACAGAAAGTAAATGGGCTGAAGAAAGACTTATGAATATTTATGAGCCATTTAACTTGCCTATTGTATCAGTAAATAGAAGATCTGCAGAGATGATTAAGTATGCATCAAATGACTTCCTAGCCCTAAAAATATCCTATATGAATGACATTGCTAACCTTTGTGAGTTGGTTGGTGCGGATATTCAGGATGTTGCAAAGGGAATGAGCTTTGATGAGAGAATCGGCAGCAAGTTCTTAAATGCTGGTATTGGTTTCGGAGGGTCTTGTTTTCCGAAAGATACCAAAGCTTTAGAGTATATAGCTAAACAGAATGGTTATGAGCTTAAGACTGTTAAGGCAGCCATTGATGTGAATAAAGAGCAAAAGACAAAGTTATATAAAAAAGCAAGCAAAAGACTTATTACATTTAATGGTCTTAAGGTAGCTGTGCTCGGATTAACTTTCAAACCAGGTACGGATGATTTAAGAGAAGCTGCCTCCCTTGAGAATGTACCTTTGTTGTTAGAGCAAGGTGCAGATATTTATGCATATGACCCTGTGGGAGCGGAGAATTTTGCCAAGGTTCTTCCTGAAGGTAAAAGTGGAAAAGGTAGTATCACATATGTATCAAATATAGAGTATGCTCTAAAAGATGCAAATGTTTGTTTTATTTTTACTGAATGGGGAGAAGTAAAAGCAGTAACACCTGAAAGTTATAAGGCTTTAATGAGAACTCCTTTAGTATATGATGGTAGGAATATATACAATATTGAAGAGATGCAAGAAGCTGGGGTTGAGTATCACTCTATTGGCAGAACATCAACAAAAAGAGATAGTAAAAAGGAGTCGAAGAGACTTGAACTTAAAATCACTAGATACTAATAAAGTATACTTAATTACTGGGGCAGCCGGTTTTATTGGATATAACCTATCTAGAAAACTACTTGGACAGGGATGTAGAGTGGTAGGGATTGATAATCTCAATGACTACTACGATGTAAATCTTAAACATTCCCGTTTAAAACTGCTTGAACCCTATCAAAATTTTACCTTTATCCAAGCTGATATTTCAGATAAATTATTAATTACTCATATCTTTGAAGAGTATAAGCCGAATGTTGTGGTGAACCTAGCTGCTCAAGCTGGTGTACGGTATTCAATAGAAAATCCAGATGTTTATATTCAAACCAACATAATTGGTTTTTATAACATCCTTGAAGCCTGCAGATACAATCCAGTTGACCACCTTGTATACGCTTCATCTAGTTCTGTCTATGGGGCGAATAAAAAGGTTCCATTTGAAGAAACAGACTTTGTAGATAATCCTGTTTCGTTATATGCCTCAACTAAAAAATCAAATGAACTAATGGCTCATACCTACAGCCACTTATATAAAATTCCGACAACTGGATTGCGTTTCTTTACCGTTTATGGCCCAATGGGAAGGCCAGACATGGCGTACTTTGGATTTACCAACAAATACTTTTCTGGTGAGCCAATCAAAATCTTTAACAATGGCGACTTTGAAAATGACCTTTATAGGGATTTCACGTATATAGATGATATTGTGGAAGGGATTGAGCGCCTTTTAAGTAATCCTCCAGAAGGGGATGATTCTGTTCCTCATAAGGTGTTTAACATTGGGAATAACAGTCCTGAGAAGTTAATGGTATTTATAAGATCCCTCGAAAAAGCATTAAGTAATGCTTTAGGGAAAGAAGTAGTATTTGAGAAAGATTTCGAACCAATCAAGCCAGGTGATGTACCTGCTACTTATGCATCTACTAATCAATTGCAGGAAGCTGTAGGCTTTAAGCCTGAAACACCGATTGAGGAAGGGTTGCAGAAGTTTGCGGAATGGTATGTCCAGTATTATAACAAATAACCAATAAAACTCAGACAATGAGAGCCGGCTATAAATAAGTTTAAGGTCGGCTTTTAATTATAAGAACTTTAAATATAATATAAATTAATTAATGTTTATACAAAAATTGGGATTAATCTAATCTCTTATTTAAGGGATATAAAAATTTGTTAAATAATTATAAGAAAACACAAAGCTAGATATTAAAAGGAGAAAAAGGAATTAAGGAAAGACTTTAGAAAAAAAGCGGCATAGGCAAAAAATGAAATTAAGAAAAAAATTAAGAGACTAGAAACTTCTTTACCAAGGTTAAGAAAGTTTATTTAAAATCTCTCGAGATACGAAGACAGTTGGAAAACCTTAAGAAACAACATGAAGAAAAAGAGAGAGCGAAACTAATAGAGAAAGATCTAGAGTACAGAAGACTGAGAAAAATCTTATTCGTTCGTAATACAAAAGAGATAGAAAAACAATTCAAATGTAATCTTACCTTCTTGTGGAGAAGTGGTTAAGTGGAAGCAGTTGAAAGTTCTATATTCATGAATTATTTGCTAATATGGTAGGTTGATATAGGACAGGAGGATTTTTATTGGATAGCAAGATATCATGAACTCTATATTTCTTTTTGGCCGGTTTCCTAAAAGGCTGCATTTAGTCTTTTAATATGAGTTTGCCCCTTTGATAACCTAATGCAATTTCTGCAAGGAGCTTTTCCGAGTTTAATTACCTGGTTCTCCATCATTCTCCTTTCAATGTAATCTTTAAAAAAATCAAGTTTACCATTTCTTTTTCTTTTCTTTCCGGTGTGTACCGTGTCTGAACTTATGTATTTTTTTACTGTCTTCCGGTCCATTTTCAGCTCTCTTGCGATACTGAAATTCTTATACCTTTTTTTACATGTCCTTAATGTTAAAAAATACCCATCTAAAATAAAACCATAGCTCCTCTCAATCACTATGGTTTTATTTTAGATGGGGAATTTTATTAAGGCTATAAGGGGGATTTTAGCATCGGCTTAAACAACTCGTAACTGTCCGTCATTATATCTTTAACAACTGGTCACTTCTTTTTACTTGAATATATATTTTTGCCTACGCAAAAACACCTCCGAATCAACACATAGAGTAAATTCGGGGGTGTTTTATAGTGTCTCATTTATTTAGGCTAGGTCTAGACAATCTTTCCTTTTTTATTTCAGATTAAGATGTGCCTTCAATTCATTTTGAACTCGTTGCTGCTCATCGCTTGAAATAATCAGATACCAAATCTTATTTAATGTCTGCCCATTACCGGACATGGTCATCTGTTCAATATTTCCCGCAGCATCTCTATAATTTTTCTGAATATCCTTCATCTCAGCAAAAGTCATATTTGTACGCACATTCTTCCCGAGTGCTCCAAAAATATCGTCAAAGTTTGTCAGGGAGTTAACACTTATTCCCTTTTTAATAACACCTTGGATAATTTGGCGCTGACGGTCCTGTCGCCCAAAGTCTCCTTTAGGATCCTGTTTTCTCATCTGGACATACGCTAAAGCAGCATCACCATCAAGATTATTGCTTCCTTCAGTAAACTGATAGGCGCCTTGATTAAATGAAAGGGAGCTATTAACCGTAATACCACCTACTGCATCTACTATATCCTTAAACCCTTCCATATTCACTTTAATATAGTAATCAAGAGGGATATCCAGGAAATTCTCGACAGTTGCCATGGACATTTCTTCATTTCCAAATGCATAGGCATGGTTAATTTTATCCTCGAATCCTTTTCCTACAATCTCCGTTCTCGTATCACGGGGAATGCTGAGCATCTTAATGGACTTATCATTCGGATTAACGGTGAGGACAATCATAGTATCAGAACGGCCTTTGTCACCTGAGCGCTCATCCACACCCAGCATCAAAACAGAAAATGGCTCCTTTTTAGCCAGTGTAATTTTTTCAGTCCGTTTATCTGATTTCTCCCGGTCAATCGGCTGGTGCATGGTTTCCACAGCATCTGTCAGAGATTTATATACCATAAAGGCATAACCGCCTCCGCCAATCAGTAAAACCAAAAATAATATTCCGATCACTTTCAGCCATTTCGGCTTTTTCTTTCTTTTTTCGGCTCTCATCTATTAAATCCTCCACGTTTTTACAAGTTTTGTAATCCTATCTTATAGAATATCAAAATTCATGCAAAATGGATATAGAAATTTAGAATGATTGCCCTATTATTTGCCAGAAAGGAATGTGTGTGGTAGGCCTAATGTAATAAAAATCCGATCATAAAATAAATAATTAGTAAAAAAGACCCTGATTATTTCCTTTTTCATGTATTATAGTTTAATAGATGAGTTTTTGGTAAATATTCGACAAAAAAGGTGGGTAATGAGTGAAGTCATCATTGGTAAAAGTCTTCTGTGTTTTGGTCTTATTGTTTCATTTTGTTCCTCAGTTTACTCAGTCAGTTCATGCTGCATATTCTTTTGAGGGAAAGGCAACTGCCACCATTCTGAATGTCCGTGCTAAGGCCACAGTTTCTTCCACTGTTATAGGAAAGCTGAAAAAAGGCCAGGTCGTTACGATAAGTGCACAGCAAAAAGGTTGGTCCAAAATTACAACTGGCAAAACGACTGGTTGGGTTTCTTCAGCTTATCTCTCGCCTGTTACTTGGACCGGTTACGTAACAGCCACCAGCTTAAACGTCAGAAAGCTCCCTAATGCAAATGGTTCCATCGTAACAAAAGTACCTATAAATACTGCAGTAACGGTAGAGGGGAAGGATGGAAGCTGGCTCAAAGTGTATATCCCAAGCCAAAAGAGTGGGGGATGGGTATCAGCTTCCTATGTGTCAAAAAAGAAGCCGGCTGTTCCTCCTAAAACCTTAGGTGCATTTTATGTTACTGCTGATATATTAAATGTCCGTGCCAGCGCAGCAGCTTCTTCTAAAGTTGTGGGTAAGGTTTCAAAAGGAGCAGCAGTTGAAGTACATAGCCAGAAAGGAAATTGGTCTTCAATAACAGCAGCTAAAGGGTTAAAGGGATGGGTTTCTTCTTCTTATATTGATAAAAAAAGGCCGGTAGATGAAGAGGAAGCTGTCACAATTAAAGAAACAAGAATTATCCTAAAGGAGAACAGCAATATCCGAAAAGGCCCGGGCACAAACTTTGGGGTTATCGCTTTGGAAAAGGCCGGCACTTCTCTTGTCAAAACAGGAGAGAGCAAGGGCTGGATCAAAGTAAAAACAAGTAAAGGCAAAGAAGGCTGGATTGCCGGCTGGCTAGTGACATCTCCCAATTCAGGTCTGAAAGGAAAGGTTATTGCCATTGATGCGGGGCATGGTGGTTTTGATAATGGAACGAGCGGAAAAATCCACAAAGAAAAAACTCTCAACCTAAAGACAGCCCAGGAGTTAAAAACGCTGCTCCAAAAGTCAGGTGCTAAAGTGGTTATGACTCGTTCTAATGATCAACAATATTTAAGTCTCAATCAGCGGGTGAATATTAGCCATGTACAGAAAGCAGATGCTTTTATCAGTATCCATTACAATGCCTATTCAAGCACCAGTTCCGGAATAATGACCTTTTACTATAATAACTCCAAAGATGGACGCCTTGCTCAATCCATTCATAATGGCTTACTGGTTCAGACAGGCATGAGAAATCTAGGTGTGAAATATGGGAATTACCATGTGTTAAGGACAAACAAGCAGCCATCTGTATTGCTTGAATTAGGTTTCCTTTCCAATCCCAATGAGGAAAAACATGTAGCAACAGCTGATTATCAGCGAAAAGCTGCAATGGGAATTTATGATGGCCTTAATCAGTATTTCCTTAAGTAATAGAAATAAAATGGATATTAGAGGTTGTTCCTTCTCTGGGACGCCTTTTTTTATGGAGCAATTGTCTAATTCTTTTCCGCGTAAAGGTATAAAATTAATCTATCTTCTTCTGAACCTCTACATTCAATTCATTAATACTGAAGCAATGGTTATTTCTTATAGAAGGAGACTTGTAAACCCTCCTGTCATTTGTGGTTCGTTTTTTGTGACAATAATCAAAAAATACGGAAAACCTTGTTAAGAAGAAGGTACTCTGAGCATTTTACTTGGTCTCTTTTGTAATAATTCTTATTTTATATAGACGAGCCAGACTCCCAATTCCTCGTCAAAAAACGGCTCGGATGTGGCATGAAGGACATGCTGATCATCGGAGTCTATAAAAGGGGTTCCGTCCGGATGAAACATGCGAAATCTGTCACCTATTTGAATAGTGTGATATCCTGTTTCCTCCCAAATTCCATCTTTATGCACTTCGATTTTGTGAAGCTCCATTTCCTCCATTATCAACACCACCAAGTTCAGTTTTCTCATTCAATTAAAGGGTATCCAGAATTATACATTCCCATTCGTTTTTGGACTGAGTTTTAAATTCTCTTAACATCGTTTTGACAAAAATTAAAAATATATTTCTATTAGTATATTTTTCTGCAATTTTCGCATTGTGAATTGTAAGATTTATAGATAAAATAAGTAATGGTGTCAAATTATGTAATGAATAAGAGAGATGGGGGATAATTAGTTGAATGCTAGAAAGTGGATGATTCTGGTTTCTGTTTTGGTGTTGATCTTGTCAGTTTCAATTTTTCCTGGTAAATCTGAAGCATTTACAGATTTATCAATTTATAAAGTGGAAACAGGGAAATTTGGAAGTGAAAGCGAGGCAAATGCAGCCTTAGAACAGCTTAGAAAGGACACAGGATGGAACGGAGTATATCAGCAGACTAGTAATTATCAAATTACAAGTGGCTATTTTCCAGGTGAATCTAAAGTAAAAGAAGTCCTTAAGCAAATGGAATCCTCGACAGGCATAACAGGTACATATGAAGGCTGGGGAGAACCACAGGAATATCAGGAGGTCATCAGCGGTTATTATAGCAGTGAATCTGCAGCTCAGGATGTATTACGGCAGTTTGAAAGCTCTACGGGTTTTCAAGGCAGATACGAGCAATGGCTTGATCCGCTTAGTAAATACAAAGTTACTAGCGGATATTATAATGGAGAGTCGACTGTAAAGGGGATTCTAAAAAAGCTTGAAGAACAAACCGGTGTAACCGGTAAATACCAAGGCTCAGGTGAACCTCAGGATTATTATAAGCTTGTTAGCGGCTACTATAATGGTGAAGCGGCTGTAAAGGATGTCATTCAAAAATTCGAAGCTTCAACAGGCATGAAAGGGAGCTATGAAGGCTGGGGCAATCCGGAGAAGTTCTATCAAATTACAAGCGGCTATTATAATGGAGAGTCATCCGTTAAGAATGCCCTCAGCCAAATGGAAACAGCTACGGGTGTAAAAGGAAGCTATAGAGGCTGGGGGAACCCGGAAAACTATTATCAGCTTACAAGCGGCTATTATAATGGTGAAGCAGCCGTTACTAATATTCTAAACCAGCTTAAATCTGCTACTGGGATAAATGGTACATATAAAGGCTGGGGCAATCCCGAAAAATATTATGTGCTAAAAAGTGCCTATTACAGCAGCGAATCTTCTGCCCGGAATGTCATACAGCAATTAACTTCTTCTACAGGAATTAAAGCAAGTTATGAAGGCTGGGGAGAAGCAGAGAGCTATTACCAGCTTACAAGCGGCTACTATAATGGAGAAGCGACAGTCAAGAGTGTGGTGCAGCAGTTTAAGTCTGCCACTGGAATCAATGCAGGATACGAGTCTATCGGAAGCGGGAGATACCAGCTTAAATCAGTTCCTGTACTTGGAATGGAGACGGTTAATCGCGGACTGGAATTTTTCAAGAAAAAGAATTTGAGTGCCCAATATCAGGCAACAGGTGAAAAGGGCTATACAAAATTCCAGATTATTTCCCAGCCGGTTTTGGGTGATGCAAATCTGAATAAGGCTTTAAATTTCTTTAACCAAAAAAGCCTAAAAGCGGAGTATCAGGCAACAGGGGAAACAGGCTATAACAAGTTTCAACTAGTAACTGAACCTGTGCTGGGAATAGGCAAAGTAAATGAAGCTCTTGCGTTCTTTGGACAAAAGAAGCTGAAAGCTGAGTATCAATCGAACGGCAAAACAGGGTATACCAAGTTTGAACTGGTTTCTGAGCCTGTATTGGGTGATTCCAAGTTAAATGCGGTTCTTTCATACTTTAAGCAGAAGAACCTTAAAGCGAATCATCAGGCTACGGGAGAGACTGGATTTACCAAGTTCCAGTTCGTTTCAGAGCCTATTCTGGAGGTTTCAAAGCTTAAAACAGGGCAGGCATTCTTCGCAGGAAGAAACTGGAAGGTAGAAACTCTGCCAACAGGAGAAAAGGGATATACGAAATTTGATATAGTTCTTGATTCTGTATTAGGATCAAAGCTTAATGATGTTCTTGCATTCTTTAAACGGAATAATTGGTCCGCAGACTATCAGCCTGTTGGAACAGTGCAGGAAACGAATCGATACCAGATTGTTTCAGAACCCCTTATAGGAACAAGTAATATCAACAAAGCTCTTAATTTCTTTACAAGCAGAAATTTAAAGGCATTCAATCAGTCTACTGGCGAAAGAGGATATGATAAGTTTTATATTAAATCTGCTCCGATAGCCGGCACGGTTTTACTCAATAAGGGGCTGGATTTCTTTAAATCCAATAATTGGTCAGCTACCCATACTGTAATCGGTGTGCCGCATTATCAGATTGTAACCCAGGAGTTTACTGGCTATGACACAGCGGCAGACGTTATTGGGAAGCTGAAGACTTTGTATGGATGGACTTCTTATGCTGTCAAGGTTAAAAATGGACCGCAGTTGATGTATACGAATTATGGCCTTTCTCTTAACCAAATGCTGGATATCCAAATGACTAGAAGCCCACAGACCGATAAGTATCGGAATGAGCCAAGGTTCATCCATGCTGATTATGTGGATACAAGTAAAGGTATTGTAACCGGTGATAACGTTAATGTACGAACAGCGCCGTCTTTGACTGGGACAATTACTCAGAAAGTGAATTCTGGAACTCAAGTGCTAGTGATTCGCAAAACAGGGGATTGGATCGAAGTTCGTATGACTTGGCAGGATGCTAAGTCAGCAGATGTAAGTGAATATTTAAATCCTAATAACTTTAGCATGGACAGCAAGTATTATTTCCAATTTCTCAAATTGTCCAAGCCGGCATATATTGATGCAGCGGAGGTAAACAGCAAAATCCTTAATAATAAAGGTATTCTGACGGGCAAGGCACAAGCCTTCATATCCGCTGCACAAATGTACAGCATTAATGAGCTATATCTGATTTCTCACGCTCTATTAGAGACAGGAAACGGAAGTTCGAAGCTTGCTAACGGTGTAACGTATAATGGCAAAACAGTTTATAATATGTATGGTTATGGGGCATATGATTCCTGCCCGCTTGAATGTGGCGCTAAAACTGCCTATGAAAATGGCTGGTTCACACCTGAACAGGCTATCATTGGCGGTGCAAGACTTATCAGCAGCGGCTATATTTATAACACAACGTTCCAGCAGGATACGTTGTACAAGATGAGATGGAATCCTGTGCAGCCTTCACATCAATATGCTACAGATATTGGCTGGGCATACAAGCAGGTTGGCAGCATCTATAACTTATATCAATTGCTTGATAACTATACCCTATACTATGATGTGCCAAAATATAATTAGAAAGAGAAAGCTGGTCCAAGTAATTGGGCCAGCTTTTTTCTGCGATCTTGCCTGCCAGATGAATGGAAATGAAAAAACTATATTTCTAACTGCAAATCAGGTATAATTATGAAAGTGTTTTTAATCAATCGACAAAAATCTGTATGACTTGACAAAAAGTTTCATGTGCTATTTGTGGATGAGGCTTGAGAATACCGCAAACATTTTGGTATCTTTTCTATAAATTCTTTTTGAAAGAGGGATTTAATATGACAGTTTTAGTCACAGGGGGCGCTGGATATATTGGAAGCCATGCTGCCGTAGAGTTGCTTAATAATGGATATGAAATTGTAGTTCTTGATAATTTATCAAACAGCCAAATGGAATCAATCAGGCGTGTGAAAGAGTTAACAGGCAAGGAGTTTCCTTTTTATTCATATGACTTATTAGAAAAGGAAGCGCTGGACCAGCTCTTTAGCAACTATCAATTTGATTCTGTTATGCATTTTGCAGGTTTAAAAGCAGTAGGTGAATCTGTGGAAATTCCATTAACGTATTATCATAATAATATTACCGGAACGTTGAACCTTTGTGAGGTCATGGCCAAATATGATGTGAAGAAGCTGGTTTTCAGCTCTTCTGCCACCGTATACGGCAACCCGGATCGTGTGCCGATTGATGAATCATTCCCTCTATCAGCCACTAACCCTTATGGCCGCACAAAATTAATGATTGAGGAAATCTTAAGAGACTTATACGTTTCGGATTCATCTTGGAGAATTGCGCTGTTAAGATACTTTAATCCAATCGGTGCACATGAAAGCGGACGAATCGGAGAAAATCCTAATGGTATTCCAAATAACCTGATGCCATATATCACTCAAGTTGCTATTGGCAAACGAGAAAAACTATCAGTATTCGGCAATGATTATGATACACATGATGGCACAGGTGTACGTGATTTTATCCATGTAGTCGATTTGGTGAAAGGCCATTTAAAAGCCCTTGAATATTTGGATGGAAATCAGGGAGTAGAAACGTTTAACCTGGGAACGGGAACAGGATACAGTGTACTTGATTTGGTCAATGCCTTGAGCTCTGTCAGTTCGAAGGAAATCCCATATGAGTTCACGGAACGCCGTCAGGGAGATATCGGCGTTTGCTATGCAAACCCTGAAAAAGCAGCCAAATTATTGGGGTGGCGTGCTGAAAAGGGGCTTCAAGAGATGTGCCAGGATTCCTGGAAGTGGCAATCAACTAATCCAAACGGATTTGAAGAATAAGGTTACGAATCTTAAGAGTCAGGAATCAAAGGAGTAATTTTATGTTTGATATATACAAGGAAATGTGGGAACGCCGCAGAATGGTTCATGCATTGTCCTTAAATGAGATAAAAAGAGAATATGCGGGTACTTTATTTGGTTTATTTGGGGACTTATAAATCCGCTAATGAGGATAGCTGTTTTTTGGTTCGTTTTCAGTGTCGGTGCCCGGGCGGGAGGGCCGGTGAATGGTGCTCCTTTTATGGCGTGGCTCGCAATCGGAATGGTGGCGTGGTTTTTAATCAATGACGGATTTAAACTGGCGCAGAAATCCTTTCGGAGCAAAAGGGGTATCATAAAAAATACTCCTTTCCCGATCGCCATATTGCCGGCGGTACAGATTTTGTTTTCCTACTATACTCATTTGATATTATTGGCCGTTATGCTGGTGGTTATTGGCATATCTATTAAGAGCATTTCATTCTACTGGTTCCAGCTTCTATATTATGATTTTGCCGCCTTAATGCTTCTATTGGGTCTCGGTTCGGTTACGGCTCCGCTGGTAGCCATCAGTAAAGATTTCGGTCG
The DNA here is from genome assembly GCF_023516215.1 of Cytobacillus pseudoceanisediminis. Classification (NCBI taxonomy): domain Bacteria; kingdom Bacillati; phylum Bacillota; class Bacilli; order Caryophanales; family Bacillaceae; genus Cytobacillus; species Cytobacillus pseudoceanisediminis. The sequence continues at coordinate 4,611,239 of NZ_CP097349.1, forward strand.
TTTCTTGGACACCACTCTTGTATTCCTGTTTTGGATGACGCCTATTTTCTGGTCTATCGATAATTTGGGTCTTGGTGCCTTGGAAACGGTGATTAAACTAAACCCATTTCATTATATTGTCCAAGGCTATCGTGATTCCTTCCTGTTTGATACGGGTTTTTGGGAGTATCCACTGTATACGCTATATTTCTGGGCATTGGTATTCTTATTATTTGTTTTAGGAAATTACTTATATAAACGTATGAAACCTATTTTTCTTGATATATTGTAACTTTCACTTGTGAAAGGCGGATCATTATGGAGATTGCAGTCAGTGTGAAGAATCTGACAAAAAAATATAAGCTATATGATGACAAATGGGGACCTATTAAAGAGGTTCTTACCCATAAAAAGCTCCACAAAGAGTTCCTGGCCCTTAATGATGTTTCAATAGACTTCCCTAAAGGGGAGTCTATTGGCGTTTTAGGTAAAAATGGTTCAGGAAAATCAACTCTGCTCAAAATTATTACAGGCATTGCGGATCCTACCGCCGGAGATGTACGGGTGGATGGGTCTCTTGTATTTTTGGATGTCAGCTCCGGTATTGATGCTGAATTAAGCGGATATGAGAATATCTTTATGAAAGGAATTCTGCTGGGCTATTCAAAAGAGGAAATGATGGAAAAGGTTGAGGATATCATCGAGTTTTCGGAACTGGGAGAGTTCATCCATCAGCCTGTGAAAAATTATTCTTCTGGTATGAGGTCTAAGCTGGGTTTTGCGATATCGGTGAATGTGGATCCTGACATCCTTATTGTCGATGAAGCCTTGGCGGTTGGAGACTCTCTATTCAGAGAAAAATGTATGAATAAGATGAATGAATTCAAGGAGAAGGGTAAAACCATTATATTCGTCAGCCATGACAAGCATGCTGTCGAATCCTTTTGCTCCAAGGCAGCCTGGATTCACCAGGGGAATCTGATCAGTTATGGAGACTCCAAATTTGTTGGCTCTATTTATAATGATTTTATGAGCGGCAGGAAAACGCTTGAAGCGATTAAGTCAGAAATACAATTTCATCATTCTATCGAAAAAGTGGTATATAACACGACTTCAGAGGGGATTTCCTTGGATTTGGAAGGTTATTTATACAGTGACAATGAAACGGCTGCAAAAGATTTTGAAGCAGTTCTGCGGGACTCCCGAACAGGGGAATATCTATCCAAGCCAATAATAAGGAAAGCACTAAAGAATCATTCCATGGTTCCGGCAAGTCAAAAGGATCAGGCTGGATTTTCAGTGCAATTTTCTGAAGCTCAACTAGCTGCCTTCGTGAAGCCCGGAAAATATGATGTTGGCATCAGGTATAAGGGCGAAAAGGAAGAGTGGACAGAATTCCCTTTATGGGCAGGACAGGCAGAGGTTATGGAAGATAATTCGGTCCAAGGTCCGTATAAATATCATTTAAAACAAGAAAGCAATAAACTTTTTATGACCGTTGATAACCACGAAAAGGTTCAGGAACAGATCAACAAGATCTGGTTTGATGAAAATTCCTTGAAAATAGAAGGGGTTGCTTTTGTCAGAGGGTATGAAACTGATTCGGAAGATGATGTAAGAATGGAATTCCATTTAATTAACATGGAAACGTTTGAAGAAAGAGTTTATCCAGCTGAAGTGAGCGAAACGGAGGAAATAACAGAGAATGTCTCCTTCAATCCTCAAGGGAAAAAGTATAATTATTCACAATTTCATGTGGATTTGGATATTGCAAATATTCCTGTCGGCAGATACGAGTGCAAATTAAGATACGAAATGAAAAATCCGCCGCATCATAAAATGCTGGTCCTGGCATGGGCATCTAAACATGACCAATATCCATCTGTTCCTTATAAAATAGAAAACAAAGAGATAGACGTACAAACTGGTTCCAAATATCTCTTAATCGAGGTAAAGGGCAGCCTATCATAAAAGCTCTAAAACTTGGGCAGATTATACTTATTCTTGAAGAAGTACGGACCTGGGAAAGAGGTTTTTTATATTAGGGAATATGAGGAGTTATAAAATGAAATCGAAGAATATTGTGTTTGTTTTAAATGAATATAATGGCCATGGCGGCGCACAGAGGGTTGCTTCCATTCTGGCGGATGATTTCCTCAAAGATGGACATAACGTTGCCGTTTTAAGTATAAATGAGCAGGAAAATGAGCCAAGCTATTTTTCTGCTGACATACCTGTTCATATAGTACACAAGAATGGATACCGCGCACCGATTGCCAAGGAAATCTCTTCAAACCTGAAGGCTTTGCGATTCAATAAGGTTGCATCGGAAGTCAAGAGGAGGATCGAGCTCGTTAAAAGAAGGAAAGAAGTGCAAAGATTCTTTGACAAATATGGTGATGAAGATGTGTATGTCATTATCATCCAAGTTTGGGGAATGCAATGGATTCAGCCTGTTCTGTATAGGAAAAATGTGAAGATCATCGGACAAAGCCATGAAAGCGTTGCGGCTGCGAAAAATTCCCATCGCTATAAAAGGCTTCTCCGATATTATCGTCAAGTATCGAAGTTTTTATTATTGACCCAAAAAGACTCCGAATACTTTGCAAATCTGGGTTTTACAAATGCCGGGGTCATGTATAATCCATCGCCGTTCAGATCTGCCAACGAAGCTTTGAAGTTATATTCAAACAAAACGATTGTTTCGACAGGAAGACTTATTGAGGACAAAGGGTTTGATGTGCTGATTGAATCCTTTTCCAGGGTGGCGGAAGATATACCAGGATGGAAGCTTGAAATTTACGGTGAAGGGCCTGCGAAAAAGTCACTCCAAAGCCTGATTAATGTTCTTGACATGAATGATCGGATTCATTTAAAGGGTCAAACAGGAAATGTTCAGGAAGTATTAGAAAGTGCCAGCTTCTTTGTACTGTCTTCCAAAGCTGAAGGGCTGCCCATGTCTTTAATAGAAGCACAATCCTGTGGCCTTCCGTGCATCTCCACGGACTGTGCCCCTGGTATACGGGAGATCATTGATGAATATGAAAATGGGTATTTAGCACCGGTTGGAGATGTGCCTGTACTGTCGCGGCATATTAGGCGCCTTGCGCAAAATGAGGATTTATTTGCTGAATTTAGCGAGAAGTCTTTTAGTAAAAGTGAGAAATTCGAAAAATCTGTAATCAAACAGCAATGGTATGACTTATTTGATGAATTGGGAGGTGGGCATGGTGTTAACTAAATTAAATACTCAGCATAAGCCGCCTAAGCTATCTGTCGTTGTCATTGCTTTCAATAACGAATTATATATTGAAGAATGTTTGGAGTCCCTCCATGAACAAACATATAAGGATTTCGAAGTAGTTGTCGTAAATGATTATTCTAAAGACAAAACCGGAGAAATCATCGATGACTTTATTAAAGATAAACCAAATTTTAAATCCATTCATCTTCAGGAAAACAGTGGAGGCTGCAGCACACCCCGGAATACAGGGATTGAAAACACAACTGGAGAGTATATCATGTTCCTGGATGGTGACGATTGGTATACGGTGGATGCGTGCGAGAAAATGGTCGCTGCCATTGAAAGGACAGGCTCAGACTTTGTGGCAGGACAAGCAATTCGCACAAATAATTATCACATCTGGTATCATAACCAAATTTATAACATTGAACGGACTAATATAAATATCCGGGATTTTAAAGTGCTTCTTTTTGACAGCGTTTCTACAAATAAGATCTATAAGCGTTCTTTTTTGGACAAACATCATTTACGTTTTCCTGAAGGCATTCATTATGAAGATGTTGTTTTTACAGGTAAAGCATATTTCCTTGCAGAAAGTGTAAGTATTATTCCGGAACCGATTTACTATTGGCGGGTAGTCGAAAATGCTGCAGTAAAATCCATATCCAACAGAAGATTTGAATTTGAAAACTTTGAGAACCGAATTATATCCCATCGATATTATGATAAGTTCTTGAGAGAAAACAGAGATCTCCTCTACCAGGAACATAAGAATAACCGTTTTCTGCGCCATGATTTAAAATTATATATAAATGATTACCTGGAATTTGACGAAGAATATAAAGAAAAATTCCATGCCCTGATTTATGAATATATGCACGAGGTTATGGACGAATATGCATTTACGAATCTTGCCGAAAAAGACCGTATTCTATACTACTTGCTCTATTTAGGTGACAAAGAGGCATTTCAGGATTATATTGCCTATATTAATGGACTGCCTACGAAGGCAAATAGAATTTACGCTGTTGCTGATCAATATTATTTCCGTCCTTCTATTCAAAAATATAATGAAAAGTTCCTTCGGATCAGCAGTTTAAGAGTAGATTTCAATCTACATGATATGAAATTAAATCATGATAAGCTCGTTTTTCAGGCAAATATCAATTCAGAATCAATTAATGATGAAGAAATTGATTTGTATTGGGTGCTTCGAAATAACCTGACAAAAGAAATGCTTGTTTCTGATAGCGAGGGTGGAAACAGGTATAGTATTGATCTGAAGAATATGGAGCCTGGAAACTATTATTTATCCTTAGTTATTAGTCATCAGGGCAACCTTCATAAGCGTCTAGTTAAGAAGACGGATATTCATGACTTCAGTAATAAACTGGTTAAGAACAATGGATTATCAAAAGCATTCTTTATTAATCACAAAAATTCCTTTGCCATACAAGTGCTTCCATTAAGAAGAATGGACCAGGTTAAATGGATGTTTTCCAAAAGGAGAAAACCAAAACAGCATAAGAAACCGGGAGTTCTTCAAAACGCCCTTACTAATTTTATCAAGGGCCGAATTAAAAAGCTCCCTGTTAAATCGAACTGGGTGGTCTTCGAAGCCCATATGGGAAAACAGTACAGTGACAGTCCTAAGTATATTTATGAAGAACTGCTGAAGGGAAATAACAAATATAAATATATCTGGTCCTTTGAAGATCCGGAAGCTGTCGAGGTGCCTGGAAATCCTGTTAAAGTTAAAAAAAATAGCCTCAAATATTATTATTATCTTAACCGATCCAAGTATTGGGTAGATAACCAGGGAATTGCACATTTAGTCCCTAAGAAGAAAGATCAGGTGTATCTGCAAACCTGGCATGGAACACCTCTTAAGAGAATGGGCTATGACCAAAAAAAGCTTCCTAGTGAAACGGAGCTGTCACGACTTCGGGTTCAGACAGATGCTTGGGATTTCTTCATTTCTCCAAACTCCTACAGCTCCAAAATATTTACGCGCGGGTTCCGGTATGGGGGAGAGATTCTTGAGACAGGTTACCCAAGAAATGATATTCTGATTAACAAGCCAAGGGAGATTGCGGAAAAGGTTCGGAATGAAACAGGGATTTCTGAAGGCAAAAAGGTCATTCTTTTTGCTCCTACATTCCGGGATTGGGATCCCAACTCATTCCAAAAAACACTCGCAGATATCCAGCAGCTTAGCAAAAGTGTTGACCAAAACACTATTATCCTGCTCCGGCTGCATTACTTGTTATCTGCAAAGATCTCTCATATGAGAATGCCTGAGAATGTCATAAATGCATCAGGCTATCAGGATATACAGGAATTATATTTGGTGTCGGATGTATTGATAAGTGATTATTCATCTGTCATGTTTGACTTTGCATTATTAAAGAGGCCGATTATTTTATACTGCTATGACTTGGAAGAATATTTGGCCCGCCGGGGAACCTACTTTGATCTGGTTGAAAAGGCTCCTGGTCCGATATGCAGAAAGATAGATGAAGTCAATTCCTTCTTGAATCATCCTGCCCGATTAAACGAGTATGAGCAATTACTGGACCGTTTTGTTGCTGAATTTGGCAGTATAGAAGATGGCAATGCTTCTAAAAGAGTTGTAAACAGGGTTTTTCATTAACTAAATAAAAAGAGTTGCTTTTTGCAGCTCTTTTTATTATTTTGGCATTTGTAAATGTAGAGGTGAGAAATGTGTCTGCACTTGTATCCATTGTAATTCCAGTATATAATGCTGCTCCTTATCTTGACGAATGTTTGAAATCTGTCATAGATCAAAGCTATCAGGCTTTAGAAGTCATTATTATTAATGATGGTTCGACTGACCAAAGCGAAGAGATCATTAATCGGTATGTTAATCAGGATAGCCGAATAACATTAATCAACCAGCAGAACCACGGGTTAGGCTATACCAGGAATAAAGGTATTTCATTAAGCAATGGAACATACATTTTCTTTTTGGATTCTGATGACCGCATACCGGCTCATGCCATCCAATCCTTAGTGAAAGCAGCTGTAAAGGGTGACGCCGATTATGCAGCCGGGAAAGTTATTCGTTTTAATGAAGAGAGAAAATATATCCCCATCAGGCATCTGGAATTTAATTTATACAAAAAGAATGAGATCACTGCACTTTTGGATCAACCAGAATTGCTCCAGGATAGTATTGCCTGCAATAAGCTATGGAAGAAGGATTTTGTGAAAAGAAACAATCTTCATTTTACAGAAGGAAAGTATTATGAAGATCTTGCTTTTACAATGAAAGGAGCCGTACTTGCAGGCAAGATAGCCATTGTTAATAGTTTTGTATATGAATGGCGGGTTAGGGAAGGAGAAGATAAGCCTTCCATCACACAGCAGCAAATGAAACTGCAGAACACTCTGGATCGAATTAGTGCCTTATCTTCAAACAGACAGTGGCTGAAAGCTAACCAAATACCTGTGAAAATCATTCAGGAGCATGATTTAAAAAGCTTATTGGATCTCTTGAGGCTACATGTCATTAAATATGCCTTAATCGATGATGCAGATAGAGAACGGTGGGAAGATGCGGTCACCTCATTTATAAATGAAATCCCGGCAGATACTGCGTTAAAGCTTCCCGCTAAAGAAAAGAAGCTCTATGATATATTTTTCAATAAAAATTATAATGAGTTGAAATTATTTTCTGTAATTTATACAAACACAGAAACAACTCCAATTGTCTTTCAGGAAAGCAGCAGGTTCCTTCTAAAAGGTGAAGAAAAGACTCATGATGTTACCAAAGATTTTAAGCCCACAGTAATAATAAGTAAAATCGTATCGGATGATTTAGGGTTCGAAATTTCAGGAGCATTGACTATTCCGAAAGCCAGCAAGCAAGCCGTTGGTGAAATCTATGCGACTGTAAGAGGCTCAAAGGAAAAGATCATACTCGCTAATGTAGAAAGTGAGCCTGTGGAGGAACCTCACCCTTATCTCTTTGAAAATCAGATATATAAAGCATGGATTCAAGCCAAGGCCTTTAAAAATGTGGTTCGGGGATCCACCTTGGACTTATATTTCCGCCTGGTTGATTATCCCGAGTATCTGCCGGCCAGAATTAGAGTTTCTCCAGGGGTTAACACTTCCGATGGAATCAAAGAGCCTGTAATATCTCTTTATCGGACAAATTTAGGCAATATGAGTATAGAGATTAAAGCGAAAAATGTATTGTTCGGAAAAGCTCTTGCCAAAATCAAAAAAATACTGAAGTAAAGTGAGAAAAAGCCCGGAACTATAACTGTTCCGGGCTTTCTCTGCTGATTTAATAGGAAATGGCTCTTTTTTCCTGATTGCTCCAAAGTTTATTGAACTCGCTTTTACTGATCTTGACATTTTTTTGCCCTGTCCATGGGTCGTTGAAATAATAATTGCTGCTGTCATAGCCTACTAAAGTGATGGCATGTACAGTAAAGCCGTGCATAGGGGAGACCCAGACAACCACTGGCTTTCGATAAGATAAGTGAGCTTCTATTGCTGCATTGCTTTTACCTGATAAGTTTACTGAACTTCCTGCATATTTTTTTACGATGCCCATTAATGCAGTTGGATAAATAGTCCAGCCGAACTTTGTAAATGGATCACCTACATACCCTAAATAAGGGCTGTAAGGATGCTTTGGCATTTCATTGGCTAATTTTACTTTATTAGCGGATGCTCCTTTATATTGAAGCATCATGGTTACAGCAGTGATTTCACAGCCGGTTGGCAGCTCTGGCAGCTGTGATACAAGCGGAACATTTAATTGCAGCCCGCTAATTTTAGAGCCATGGTATCCATAGGATGTTTTTGGTGCATAAAAATAGACTGAAAGGATGCGCTGGGTTCCTGATTCTCTCAAGGATGATTTTTTAATATAGCCTGCGGAATCAAGATCGAATATGTATTTGATTCTATTGCTGTGGCTGCCATAGTAGGTTTGAGGATAGTACTCAAACCATGAAAGTGTACGCTGGGTCCCTTTTTCTCTTTTAGAGGTTTTTGATATATGACCCGACTTGTTCATATCAAATATAAGACTGATTTTATCACCGTGATTTCCATAAACGGCATTAGAATAATATTCATATAGCGAAAGAATTCGCTGGGATCCTTTTTCTCGTTTGCTTGCCAGGGCCACATTACCTGAGCTGTTTATATCGAAAATATATTCAATGTTTGTGCTATGCTTTCCGTAAAAAGTTCCAGGATAATAATGATAAGCTGATGTGATCCGTCGGGTATCCTTTTCTCTCTGAATAGCTTTATTCAAATAGCCGGATGAATTAAGTTCAAAGGAAAATTTAATCTTGCTTCCATGTGCACCATATGAGGTTTGAGGATAATACTGATATATGGCCAAGGTGCGCTGTGTGTCTATTTCCCTCTGGAATGCACTTGCAATATATCCTGATGCAGTCATTTCAAATATGTATTTAATCCTTTTCCCATGCGCCCCATATCGGGTTTGAGGGTAATATTCATAATGGATTTCTGGCTGCTGGGAGTCCTCTTTAAGTTTTTGAGCATTTATAATATAACCATCCTGATTTAAAGAGAAAATAAACTTTACATGCTCATTCGCATTTTCGTGCGAAGTATTGGGATAAAACTCCTTTATTGTAACGAGTTTATTATTTGAGTAAACTTCTGCATGGGTCAGGTATCCGTTTGAATTTAAGAAATATTTAGTATTGCCCTCTATAATCGTATTCTCATTTTGCAGAGCCTGAGAACTGCTGACGGCTTTTGATTTTTGAACAGCCTTTTCCGTTAATGTTTTGTTGGACTCGAGGCTTTCTGATACATCAGTTAGCGTATCGTTTGATGACTCATCAGTTAACGTATCTTTAGATGATTCGGCGGGTTCTGTAATTTGCTGGGATGGCTCTTTTTCTTCTTGCATCGGATCCGTAACATCACTTTTAAATGACTCTTCAGCAATTGTATCATCCTCTGTCATTTGTTCTGAAGTTATTTCCTTTTCTTTTTCTTTTGGCTGGTCAAGCAGAGTTTCTTGAAGATTTTCCTCTGAAGGAACAATTTTCTCAGAAACGGTTTCCTGGTTTTCGGCCTCTGCATATGCCGGATGATGTATGACTGGAATCAATAGCGATAAGATAAGTGAAGAAGCCAATAGTTTCTTAATCATTCTTTTCCCCTTTCTTATTTAGTTCGTGTTACTCACAATTATTAATAGTATAATAGATTTTCAGTGCAGGAAAGAGAATTTTCGACCAGTTTTAATCCAGTTCCGCAAACGCAGACAAAATGCGACACAAAAAAATACTCCCTTTACGTCTCGTAAAGGGAGCTCTTTTTTGTTTCTTGCGACTTTAAGGTATATAAGATCCAAGAAGCGATATTTTGGCTGGAAGCTCCTTTGGAATATTCATTCCATTTATTCTCGTATTCCGATATTTCTTCAAGCTGAAAATCACCTGACTGTAAAATAGTGATAATTTCGCTTGTTGACATGGCAATTGGGCCAGGGACAACGTCTGAATACTCGCCCCAGAACCCGCGTTCTTTTTGATAGTGCTCAAGATCATAAGGAAAGAAGATCATTGGCTTCCCTAGAATTGAAAAATCAAATGGAATAGATGAATAATCAGTAATTAATATATCAGTAATAAATAAAATATCATTAAGCTTGGCATATTTAGAATAATCATAAACAAATCCATCGTATTTGCTTATATCCAGATTGTTTTTGACAGCAGGATGCAGCCTTAGCAGAACAATATAATCTCCATTTAAATGGTGCTGCATTTCCTCCAGGTCCAAATGAAGCTGAAAGTGGTCCAATTCATTATCCCGGAAGGTCGGTGCATATAGAATGACCTTTTTTCTTCCAGATAAGGGAATTTTTGATACATATATTTTTTAATAAGAGCAATCCGCTTTTCGTTAAAAAAAACATCTGTTCTCGGCATTCCGGTTCTAAGAATGTTTTTTTCCTCAATTCCAAACGCTTCCCCAAATATCCTGGCCATTTCTTCCGAGCCGACTATTATATTATGGAACTGCTTATATACTTTTTTAAACCTTGTAATGGCCCTGCTCTTCCTGTTTGCAATCGAGGGGTCTTTAAGGCCAAATTGTTTAATGGCACCGGAAGCATGCCATACTTGGAGGCAAGTAACATTTTTTTGAACCGGATTGATGAGAGAAATCCATAATAATTATCCACGATCACCAGCTTGGAAGTGGCTAAATGATAAATGGAAATTATAAAATCCTTCAGCTTTTTAGGCTCAAATAGCAATATCGTGCTCTCATCATATTTAGAAAAAAGTTATACACATTCTTGCTTGCTAAAAAAATAGTACGACAAGAAGGATCTTGTCGCCTAAGTTCTTCATATATACTTGCGCTATTTTCAATAAATGTAACAACGAAGACAGTTTTTTCTTTCTTTTGGGGGAACAGCTTGCATATATTAAATATGAAAGAAAATAACATCAAGTATATTGATACTAAGATCTCTCTAGCCATTGTGAACTTTGAACAAATCTTTCTTAATCTTTGTAGTTGAAATTCCAACTGTTCTTGGAAGGTAGATTACTTCGCAATATTCTTTAAGGAAATCAAATTTCCCTTTCCAATCATCGCCCATGACAAAAATATCAATATCATTTTCAATAACATCGCTGATTTTTTGTTCCCAATTGTTTTCAGGAATGACTTTATCAACATATCTAATGGACTCCAGGATCATTTTTCTATTCTCGTAGCTATGGTATGCTTCTTTATTTTTAAGAGCATTAAACTCATCTGAGGAGATGGCAACTGTCAGATGATCCCCAAGCTCCTTTGCTCTTTTTAGAATATTTATATGACCCCAATGCAGCAAATCAAACGTACCGTATGTGATGACTTTTTTCATCGATTACTCCTCCTAAAAACTTGCTGTATTCGATTTCGGATATATTTTTACAATTATTTAATACTGACTCAACATTATCCATCTATCATTAAAAGTATAATGGTGGAGTCTGTGTCCAAAGACTTATTTACATCGACAATTTTCATTGTAAATCTTTATGTTTACAAAGCCATTACAGTGAACTAACAATTTGTACACGTTCAGTAATAACGCAAACATACTTATACTATTTTATTCTTTTTCTTGGTATTTTACAAGTTTACTTCGCGTGGGGATGCTGCCATATCCTGTTAGCCATTTATTCATTTTTTATACCTTGATAATGATTCGTTAAAACCAGATTCATTTGATAATCGCCATGAATAGCTTTATAATGTCTTCATATGCCGAAAAATGTTGAAAAAATAGTCAATTCTATATACAAGGTGAATGAGACATGCCATTAAAAAATTTTTTGTTAAGGGTAAAAAGAAGTAATAAAATACAGAGAATATATCAAATTGTTTTTAAGCTGGCCGGTTATCTTCCTGTGAAGGAAGACCTTATCATCTTTGAAAGCTTTTTAGGAAAGCAATATAGCTGCAATCCTAGAGCCATTTATGAATACCTGAGAGAAAATCACCCTGAATATACTATGTATTGGAGTGCAGATAAAAGGCATCTGGAAAACTTTACTGATAAAGATATATTATATGCAGAAAGATTTTCTCTAAAATGGCTTTTTCTCATGGCCAGAGCCCGTTATTGGGTAAGCAACAGCCGACTGCCATTGTGGATCCCGAAGCCTTCTCATACCACTTATCTTCAAACATGGCATGGAACGCCTCTAAAAAGGCTTGCAGCTGATATGGATGAAGTGCACATGCCCGGTACTGATACAGAAAGCTACAAAGTGAATTTCCTGAAGGAATCAAGTAAGTGGGATTATTTGATTTCCCCTAATAGATATTCCACGGATATATTCAGAAGGGCATTTGGATTCCGAAAAGAAATGATTGAATCCGGCTATCCACGCAATGATTTTCTTTACAATAACAATAATGTAGAAACTATTGAAAAGTTGAAAAAGGACTATCATTTGCCGCTGGATAAAAAGATTCTGCTCTATGCCCCAACCTGGAGAGATGACCAGTTTTACGGGAAGGGCCAATATAAATTTGAACTTCAATTAAACCTTGATCGCTTAAGGGAAAAACTGGGGCATGAATATATAATTATTTTAAGAATGCATTATTTAGTCGCTGAAAACTTTGACTTAACACCATATGAAGGGTTTGCCTATGACTTCTCCCATCATGAGGATATACGTGAGTTATATTTAATATCTGATATGCTAGTGACTGATTATTCTTCTGTTTTCTTTGATTACGGAAATCTGAGGCGTCCGATGATCTTCTATGTTTATGATATCGATAATTATAGAGATAAACTTCGTGGCTTCTATTTTGATTTTGAAGAGAAGGCACCTGGTCCATTAGCCAGGACCACAGAGGAGGTCATTCATTATATTAAGAATATAACCCCGGATTCTTATTTGAATGAGCAATATGAGGAGTTTTACAGCAAATTTTGCTATTTAGAGAGTGGAGAGTCTTCAAGGCGGGTTGTTGAAGAGGTTTTTCTGAAAAAAGATATATAACTAATGTATTAAGGTAAAAGGGATGGCGAATGCTGTCCCTTTTTCTTTTAATTTAATTTTGTAAAGCTTTGAATAATAATATTGCACTTAAGTGAAAAATTGTAAATATTCTCTGCATTCATTTACTTCAAAATACGAATCACTTATTCTATAAGAAATATTCATGAATACATTGCAGAGAGGTGAAAAAACATCCAGATATACTGCTGACTCCAACTTAAGCCCTGCTTTATCCTTGTCCTCGAATGATTAAGCGGCGATTATTGGCTGCTAATATTTTGTGGTATATTAATGGAGAAAATTTAAGATGACAAGGAGTTTTCTTATGAATTTAGAACATGTGGACATTTTGGGTGTTCCTTTTGTTCATGCAACCCGCTCTCAATTTGTTGATCAATTGCAGCATCATATAAATGCAGAACAAAAAGCTTTTGTGATAACGGCAAATCCTGAAATTGTAATGAAGGCCAATGAAGAACCGTCGTATATGAAGGTGGTGGAACAGGCGACCTATGTAACGGCAGATGGGATTGGTGTAGTAAAGGCAGCAAAGCTGTTAAATAAACCGCTGCCTGAGAGGGTAGCAGGCTATGATGTGATGATGGACTTGCTTCAATTAGCTGACCGGCACCAGCACCGTGTGTATCTGCTGGGGGCCAGGCAGGAAACGCTGGAAAAGGCTGAAAGGAATATTGGAAAACAATTTCCTCAGCTAAAAATAGTCGGTTCGCATAATGGGTTTTTTGACTGGAAAAGCAGACATATTCAGCAGGAAATTGCTGAAAAGCGGCCGGATCTCATTTTTGTGGCATTAGGCGTGCCAAGGCAGGAAAATTGGATTGCTGAAAATATTCATCAATTTGACAAAGGTGTGTTTGTTGGTGTCGGGGGCAGCTTTGATGTCATTGCCGGGACCGTGAAAAGAGCGCCGGAAATCTGGCAAAGGATGAATCTGGAATGGTTTTACAGGCTGTTAAAGCAGCCAAGCCGTTTTGGACGGATGATGGCACTGCCGAGATTCGCTTTCAAGATTTTAGCGCAGAAAGCAAGAAGCTAGCATGAAGCAAGCGTTTATTAAAAGCACCTTAATCTTATCCATTGCCACTTTGGCATCAAAGATACTTGGAAGCATTTTTCGCATACCGCTTCAGAATATTGCCGGAGATGAAGTGCTGGGTATTTTTAGCTTAGTTTATCCTGTCTACATGGTGGCGCTGATTCTTTCAGTAGCAGGAATTCCGATTGCTATTTCCAAATTGATTTCTGAAGCAAATGTGCATGGAGATCACGAGAAGATCTATAAAATATATGTCACTGCAGTGATTTTGGCCTTTTTGTTTGGGCTGACCAGTTTTACGCTTATCTATAGCTTTTCTGCACCGATAGCGGCGGTACTGGGAGGCGCAAGCACCCGGTTAGCCTTAATTGTTGTTTCGGCCACTCTTCTGGTTGCACCTTATATGGCTGTGTACAGGGGCTACTTTCAAGGCTTTCAGGATATTAGGCCAACAGCTGTTTCGCAGGTGCTGGAGCAATTAGTCCGTGTGGCATTTATCCTGATAATTGCTTATGTGCTTGTTGAAAGAGATTATTCCGATGAGGCGGTGTCAGCCGGCATTATGGCTGGCTCCATTTTAGGGGCTGCCGCTTCCGCTGTTTACTTGCGGATTTTGTTTGCCCGTTCTACTTTAAAGCCCAAATCAGAAGGATATCGCTATTCATACAGTGATTTTTTTAAAACAGGAAAAACGATTCTCTATATTTCCCTTCCGATTTGTATTGGGGCCATCACGATGGCGCTTTTGAACTTCGTGGATTCTGTTACCATTCCATATAGTCTAAAGAAAGCAGATATTGACCAAAATATTACCTATATGTATGGAATTTACGGGCGGGGACTGTCGCTTGTTCAAATCGCTACTGTGTTCTCAAGCTCGATCGTGCTTCCGCTTATCCCTCTATTAACAGAGACGCTGGCGGAAAAGAACCATGAAAAGGCAAGGGGGATCCTGGAAAGAACTCACCGTCTGACGCATCTTGTGTCATGGCCCGCAGCATTCGGACTGCTGGCATTAAGTCTTCCTTTAAATATGGCTTTATTTAAAGACTTGGAAGGAAGCGCTGTGCTGGCGGTCATCGGCTTTAGTTCTGTATTTACTTCGCTATCTGTACTGGGTACAGGGATTTTGCAGGGGATCAATCTGGCCAAGCAGGCTGCCTATATCATTGTCTGCGGTGTGGTTCTTAAAGCAGCAGCTAACATCACCTTTGTCGGCCAGTTTGGCCTAATTGGGGCAGCCTACTCGACACTGGCTGTATATGTGGTCATTTTTATTGCCAATACGATTTTTATTAAGAAGGCAGTTCCTTTCACTGTGTGGAAATGGAAGGATTCCGCTGTCGTGATTTCTTCCATCATTATGGGCGGCCTCATTAGTCTTTCGATTCTTTATGCAGATATTGAACATTGGAGCAGATTGAAAGCTTTGCTATTTTCCGGAGCTGCCGTTATAGCGGGTGCCCTCATCTACTTTATCCTTTTATTTATTACAAGGGGTATTGATAAAACAGAAATCGCCTCCTTGCCTTTATTGAACAAAGGGAAGTCAAAAGGAACCAATTAGTATTCGGTGCTTTCTTTGAAAGGATGTCGAGATTGAAAAAAGCTGTTCTGGGTTTATTGATTCTATCTCTTCTTTTAACGCTGCCTGGCCTTATGCAAAGGCATCAGGCTGAATGGAATAATCGGAATTATGAAACGATTATTCCGTTTCAGGATATTCAATCACTGGTATCTAAGGATCCCAGTCTGCAATTGGGAGATGTATTGCGGGATTTGAAAGATGCCGGGCTGCATGCTGTCAGTATTCAGCCTGAAACCTTAAATAGCCTGGAGGACATAGGGGATATTAACGTCCTGACCGGCGGAAGGATCCAGGAAATGTCTATCCTGAATAGCGACTTGGAAGGTGTAGCCGACCAGGTTTCTAATGAAGGAGCTTATATACATATCCAAAATGAAAACGAGCTGACAGGCCGGCTCACGGATGTTTTTCAGGCAGAAGAAACAGTCAGAATTGCGAACAAGGAATTTATTCATTTTCCTGCACTGAACAGTGCCCAATTCAATGAAACACCAATTGGCTATACGGAAGAATTTATAGATGAAATTAAGAAGGCAAATCTTTCAGTCGTTTTTAGAATGCCTAATTCCTTGGATGAAAAAGATCCATTTGTATTCAATCAGCTGCTTGATCTTGCAGATGAGAAATCAAATCGTCTTTTGATTTCCGGTGATGAAGTCATCGGCTATCCGGATGCAGAGAAGATCAAAAGATTTGCACAAGAGCTGAAGGATGAGAATATAGCCGTTTATGCCATTGAATTTGCCGATCAGCTTGGAATCGGTACAATGGCCAGAGCGATAGATTTTGATATGATCCGGCTGCACAGCATTGACTTGAATCAAGTCCCAAGCATCGAGGAAGGCGTGGATAGGGCTGTTCGGGCCGTAAAGGAAAGGAATATCCGTTCGCTATTCATTAGAGTGGAGAACGTGGCAGAGCCTGAAGAAGCACTTTTGAATACGGAAGAGTTTATTCAGGCAATAAATAGCCAAATGCCAGTCCATTATAAAGCTGGTAAAGCCCGGGCATTTGATCCAATATCTGTACCTTTCTGGAGTCAATTGCCGGCTTTGATGGCTGCTGTCCTTTTCATCTCTATTGCTGTACAAGCGATTTTTTCCAGGCGGGCTTTATTCTATGCAGCGCTTGCAGGCACATTTTTGATTGCGGCAGCAGCCTTTTTGCTGAAGGCCCAAGTCCTGGTGCAGGGACTTGGTTTACTCGTTGCCGTTATTACACCGATTTTTGCTGTCATCCCAATTAAAAATAGGAAAGGGATATTCCTGCCATATGGCCGGGCGGCTCTAATCAGCTTTGCAGGTATTATCATTATTACTTCACTTTTGAATGGAAATGAATATTTGGTGAAGATTGAAGCATTCCGCGGGGTTAAGCTGACCTACATCGTTCCGATCCTATTTGTCATGATTTATGCGCTTTGGCGGGACCTCAAGGGCATATTGAACATGAAGGTTCAGTATTGGCATTTAGCTGTTATTGGTTTAATAGCCGTTATCGGCTTGTACTATATAAGCCGGACTGGAAATGCGGGGAGCGTATCTTCCATTGAACTGGCTTTTCGCCAATGGCTGGAAGAGGTCATGTATGTAAGGCCGAGAACGAAGGAATTTCTGATTGGCTTCCCTTTCTTTGTGCTTGCGCTGTACATCTATCCGCTTCATCAAAAAATTGGCTTGTATTTGCTTATACCGGGTGTGATCGGGTATTTATCTATTGTTAACACCTTTACCCATTTGCATATACCTCTCTATATTTCACTTCTGAGGACTTTTTACAGCCTTGCATTAGGATTAGTGATCGGCCTGTTATTTATATTTTTATTTAAACAAGGACGATCCATTTACGAGAAGAAATGGAAACTGAGGTGTTAATAAATGAAGGTAGTTCTTTCAGGTTATTACGGTTTCGATAATGTAGGGGATGAGGCGATTCTTTATTCGATCATCCAGGCTTTACGGGATAAGGAACCAGGAATTGATATAACTGTACTATCGAATAACCCTCCACTTACAGAGAAAACTTACAATGTAAAGGCAGTGGACCGCTGGAGCGTGATAGAAGTATGTAAAGCATTAATTGCTTCTGACGGCTTGATAAGCGGAGGGGGCAGTCTGCTGCAGGATGAGACGAAACTTAGGTCGATTCCCTATTACTCAGGCGTGATTCATTTTGCTAATCTCATCAGAAAACCGGTATTTATCTATGCACAAGGAATCGGTCCGCTGCATCATCCTTTCAGCAGGGCTGTTGTGAAGAGGGTTTTAAGAAAACCGGAGATCACGGTACGTGACCAGGCATCCAAAAAGCTGCTCGAAAGGATAGGAGTCCAAAATCCAATCGAAATTGTGCCAGATCCAGTGTTAGGGCTTAAGCTTGCAGAGCAGAACAGCACCTGGTGGGAAAAGCAGGCCTTTACGGGTTCTGCTGTTACAGTATCTGTCAGAGATTGGCCTTCTTCCGTTGATTATAAACAAAAGATGGCCGAGGCCTTTGATTCCTTAGCGCAGGAAGGAAAGCAGATTGTTTTTGTCCCTATGCACGGCAAACACGATGAAAAGGCATCTAAAGAAACGGCTGAAAAAATGAAGGAGAAAAGCTATATTGCTCCTTATGATGCTTCCATTGAAGAAAAAATAGCCATCATCGGAAAGTCCGATCTGCTGGTTGGAATGAGGCTGCATGCCCTGATTTTTTCTTCGATCACCTATACGCCTTTTATTGCTGTATCCTATGATCCGAAAATTGAAGCTTTCGCCGATATTGCCGGACAGCCTGTAGCAGGTCATGTGATGGAGGAAGGCTGGGATGGATCAACGCTTTCACAAGCGATAAGAGCCGCTTTGCAAAACAAAGGTGAAGAATCCGCGCATCTAAAGGAAACAATCGGGCACCTTCAGCGGGAAGCGGGTAATACGGCTCAAAAAGCTATTCATTTTTTTGAAAAGGAGGTGAGGGGGAATAAAATTGGTGAGGGGTCACTGAAAAAACGATAAATCATGTAACTATTATGGCGCCTTGAACGTCTTATTAAAGGAATGCTTAGTTCATGTCGAAATAAGGAATCAGGATGAAGGGAATTTTAAAAAAATTGTAATATACTTGGAAGCAAGGGCAAAATAAAAAAACTTTTTGATGCAGATGTATGATATAATTAGGCTCGGTATATACATACATTTGTTAGGAAAAATATGCCTGATTCCGAAAGTGAAATAGGGGCATTATACTCATAAGGAGGGTCTTTATGTTTTACTTGACCTTAGTATTATGTTTTTTATGCTCTGTTATTATGACCCCTTTTGTAAAAAAATTGGCGTTGAAAATAGGAGCTACTGATCAGCCTAACCATAGAAAAGTTCATCAAAAAGTAATGCCCCGATTAGGCGGGCTGGCGATATATATTAGTTTTTTGCTTGGAATGTTCATTTTTCAGCCTGACAAGGAGTACCATATTCCAATTCTGGCGGGGAGTTTGCTGATTGTCATTCTCGGTGTATTGGATGATAAATATGAGCTTTCTGCGAGAATAAAGCTAATTGTCCAGATTGCAGCTGCCTTAATCGTTGTTTTATGGGGCGGAGTGGATGTTGATTCCATCAATACCCCTTTTGGCGGGGAAATTAAATTTGGTTATTTTGCCATCCCAATCACAGTTCTGTGGATTGTCGGTGTGACGAACGCAATCAACCTGATTGATGGTTTAGATGGTTTGGCGGCTGGGGTATCATCGATTGCTCTGATCACCATATCAAGTATGGCGATCATTATGGGGAATACCTATGTTATCGCTGTTTCAACCCTTGTATTGGTTAGTACACTGGGCTTTCTCATCTACAACTTTCACCCGGCGAAGATATTCATGGGTGATACCGGAGCTCTCTTTTTAGGATATATCATTGGTGTGCTGTCCCTATTGGGTTTCAAAAATGTCACAGTGATTTCGTTTATCATCCCGATTCTGATTTTGGGCGTGCCGCTATCAGATACATTTTTGCGATCATCAGGCGGATTGTGAATAAAAAGCCTTTATCAGCACCAGATAAATCCCACCTGCATCACTGTTTATTGAATTTAGGATTTACCCACAGGCAAACGGTATTGATGATTTATGCAATTTCAGTTTTCTTCGGCCTTGCAGCTATCATCTTTTCTCAGGCAAAAGTGTGGGGGGCCATATTATTCATCACGGTCATCTTGCTTTTAATTGAATTATTTGCGGAAGTGATTGGATTAGTGGGGAAGGATTATCAGCCGCTATTAAAAAGATTGAAGAGCAGAGTTGCTTCCTCTGTCAAAAATAGATAAAGCTTTTTAAGCAGCCTTATTAGGTTGCTTATTTTTATGCTTGTGCAAATGGACTTATGTAACAATTTCTGAAAATTTTCTTAACATTTACATAATATTTGCTTAACAAATCCATGTTATTTTTTATATAAAGGAACTTAAGGAGTGATAACATGGTCAAGAAAATGAAGATTATGTGGCATCAGTTTTGGTTTTTGACTTATAACACGATCCTATGCTCGGCCTCTACATCACCTTATAATTCCAGTCTTTTCAAAAAATCAAAATATCATCAATTAAAACTGATACAGCATTTATAGGCTGTATTTTTTTGTCTATAAGTAAACCACAAAAAAAACCTCTCAACTCTTGCTGGAGCTGGGAGGTTTCTGCATTTTAATATTCACTTTCGGCTTCAGTCTGATAGTCTGTCTGACTATCACTCTGTACTTGATTTTCAGCATCATCCGTTGTATTTTGTCCGAATTCTGTATCGCTCAGATCTAAATGGCCTTTTAATTCGGTTTGGATTTCTGCCAGGCTGGTCTGATCCAATTCATAATAATAAACGCGGTTTCCGTTGCTGTTCGGAAGGTACATATCCTGTCCAGCGATATTTAATGATTCAATATTTATCGATGATCCTTCTGTTGCATAATTCAGGAATGCTTTCATCTGATCAAATGTTAAATCAGTCTCCATATTCTTTCCAACCGCTTCAATGACATTGGCATACTTTGAAATAGAACCAACTGAAGCAGCTCTGTTTACAATGGCTTTCAGGATTTCCTGCTGTCTTTCGCCGCGCTGGATATCACTATCCTTTTTCTTGTTCTGGCCAATGCCAGTGCTTCTTCACCATTTAATAATTGGTAGCCAGGCTCTAGACTGATGGCATTAGGAGTATCATTTGAGTCCTGCTCTGAAAAAGCATAAGGGACATCCACTTTAATGCCATCCAAAGCTTCCACTATATCAATGAACGCATTGAAGTTTACTTTCACATAAAAGTCGACTGGAATATCAAGCATCTCTTCCACGGTTTCAATGGTGGTTGCAGGGCCGCCATTCGCATGGGCATGAGTGATTTTATCCTGGTATCCCAACTTTGGAATGTAAACATAAGAGTCTCTTGGAATGCTAAGCAATTTAACTGATTTGGAATCCTTATTAAAAGTAGCAAGCATAAGCGCATCCGATCTGGAGGATGTGCTGAAAGACCTTTTGCTGCTGTCATCCACACCGATGAACAGAACTGAAATATTATCTATATCCGGCTGAGCTGCAGATGCTCTCTTTGTAGTGCGATCTATAGGGTTATATGAATCTTCCATAACTGATTGTGCTTTATTATATAAAAATGTTCCATAAGCCGTGGCGCTAAGTGTCAGTAAGATAATAGGAAGGAAAATAAATAAAAAGATTCTTCTTTTCCTTTTGGATTTTCTTTTTTCAATTACTATTGAACGTCTATCATGAGACATCTGTATGCTCCTTTATTTAAAAGTAAAGAGTGCCATTTGTTATTTTATAATTTTTAGGGGGTTTAGTAAAACAAAATTTTGGGTATACTAAGCTTTTGCCTCTGCTTCCAGATAAAGACTGTCACCTAAAGTAATTTCACCAGCACCATTTGTTAATTCGGTCATCCAGTCAGTAAATGCCCCGGTTTGATTTTCTTCAACAAACGTTTCAACTGTTACTGTATCAAGATATTGGATTTCCTTTAATGTGTATATTGAAGATCTCAGCTCATTTTCTACCTTTCCTAGCAAGGTATAATCAATCTTTGTCTTCATCACTGTCATTAGCTTTCGTTCAACAATTCCCGTCGCTTGCAATCCTTCAGAGGTTGCCCTTCCATATGCCCTGATTAATCCGCCTGCTCCTAATTTTATTCCGCCGAAATACCTGGTTATGACAACCACAGTATCTTTCAGCTTTTTTCTTCAGCACTTCCAGGATAGGCACACCAGCCGTACCGCTTGGCTCACCATCATCATTTGCTTTTTGGATCTGGTCGTTTTCACCAATTAAGTAGGCAGAACAATTATGGGTGGCGTTTGAATGTTTCTTCTTAATCTTCTGAATAAAATCCAGGGCTTCATCTGCTGTTTCTGCTCTGGCAACATGAGCAATAAACCTGGATCTTTCTATTTCGATTTCATTTTCTCCGTATTCCTTAACTGTATAATAAGAGGGCAGCACAGAACCGCTCCTTTCTAAACTCTTTGCACAAAAAAATTCAGCTAAATTCATTATAATTCGACAAGTTTCCCAACATCAATTTTTTAACAGAATGTAATAAAACTTTAATATAGAACATTTTTTCCCATGTTATAATGAAAACAATTCTGATGTTTATGCTGCTATAATAAAAAATGTGCCGTTTTTAATCTTTAAGTGGTATAAATATACATATTATTTTGCTTGGTAGTCATGTTTACCCTGCTTTTATATAGGATATAAGACATGGGGTGAAATCACAAGTCTAAGCCTTTTTACCGAATTTTAGGTAACTTGGTATAATTTTCAGACTGGAAAGATAGTATCTTAACTCATTTAGCGCTAAAATAAAGGTACATAGCGGAAGGGCTGCGCCCTTGGAGGAGTGTAAATGAGTATTAAGAAATTCGATTCCAAGACTCTGGATCTTATTCTTGAAAAAATGGTTCAAACAGTAGGCACCAGTAAAGATGAAATTTTCCGTATAGGTGAACAATGCCGTAAAGATCATAAGACTTTAACCGAAGAACTTATGGAAGTTAAACAAATGGTTCTTAAGGTAATCGAAGAAGGGGATAAGCTGGAAGTGCAAACCCGGTTTGCAAGAAAGCGCCTTTCTGAAGTAAGCATGCATTTTAAGGATTATTCAGAGTCTGAAGTGCGTGAAGCATATGAGAAGGCCCATCAGCTTCAGATGGATTTATCCATGAACCGTCAGCTTGAAAAACAGCTGAGGGATCGCCGTGATGATATTGAAAGAAGGCTTATTGGTGTTAATGACACCATTGATAGAGCGGAAGTCCTCATTTCTCAAATTACGGTCGTGATGAACTATCTGACCAGTGACTTAAAGCAAATGGGAGAAATCATTGAAGATGCGAAGCTCAAACAGGATTTTGGCCTGAAGATCATCGAAGCACAGGAAGAAGAGCGGAAAAGAGTGTCACGCGAAATCCATGACGGACCGGCCCAGATGATGGCGAATGTCATGATGAGGTCCGATTTAATTGAACGGGTATACAAAGAGCGCGGTGCTGATGAAGCCATTACTGAAATAAAAGACCTGAAAAAAATGGTCCGCAATGCTTTATATGAAGTCCGCAGGATTATTTATGACTTGCGCCCAATGGCTCTTGATGATTTGGGTTTAATACCTACCCTCAAAAAATACTTAACAACGATCGAAGAGTATCACAGGAGCACCAAGATATATTTCGCGAATGTTGGCGAAGAGAAGAGGCTCCCGCCACAATATGAAGTCGCACTGTTCCGTCTGATTCAGGAGTCTGTGACAAATGCTCTAAAACATGCGGATGCTAAAGAAATCCAAGTGAAAATAGAAATAAACTGTACCAGGGTAGCCGTAGTCGTCAAAGACGATGGGAAGGGCTTCAATATTCGCGAGAAGCGTCCTGGATCTTTTGGAATTATGGGAATGGGTGAAAGGCTTGAACTATTGGATGGCCAGATGTCCATAGATTCTAAACCAGGCAAAGGAACCATTGTTATTATCCAGGTGCCATTGAAATAAGAAACACCTTAAGAATAGAGATAGAAAACTAACTGGAGATTTGGGAGGCGAAGCATTTGAATACAAAGATCGTCATAATTGATGACCATCAATTATTCAGAGAAGGGGTAAAACGCATTTTAGATTTCGAAAAGAGCTTTAATGTAGTGGCAGAAGGTGATGATGGCAGTGAAGCCATGGGCCTCGTAGAAGAGTATGATCCAGATGTAATCATCATGGACATCAATATGCCGAACACAAACGGTGTGGAAGCGACCCGTCAGCTGATTAATAAATATCCAGAATCCAAGGTAATCATTCTTTCCATCCATGACGATGAGAATTATGTAACGCACGCACTTAAAACAGGAGCAAGCGGATACCTTTTAAAAGAAATGGATGCAGATGCATTAGTCGAAGCTGTAAAGGTTGTCGCTGATGGAGGATCTTACTTACATCCGAAGGTGACACACAACCTGGTAAATGAATACCGCAGACTTGCAGCAGAAGGTACAGGGACCACATCTTATTCACAGGTGGAAATCCGCCGTCCGCTTCACTTGCTGACACGCCGTGAATGTGAAGTGCTTCAGCTCCTTGCTGATGGCAAAAGCAACCGCGGAATTGGGGAAGCATTATACATAAGTGAAAAAACCGTTAAGAACCACGTAAGCAATATCCTGCAAAAAATGAATGTGAACGATCGTACTCAGGCAGTTGTCGTAGCGATCAAAAACGGCTGGGTAGAGGTGCGATAATATTATTGAGAGAAAAAGTCCTTTTAATAGGGCTTTTTCTTTTTTATTTTTACCTATTCTCTATAATATAAGGTTATCCTCTATCTTTTTTTGTCTAAAAAGAAAGTTTTTCCTCTATTTTATGATAGCGGAAATAGCAGGTAAATTAAAGGTATTTATACACTTTTTTTGAAATATTAACCAAAAATAATCACGCAGGAAGTTACCACCTCTGCGTGATTATTTTATAAGTGCGGCTGCAGCTGTTTGAAAGATAGGTTTTGTATTGGAAGATCTCTTTTTTGCTTGATTCACTAAATAAACAAGCTTCTCGATTTCCTTTGGAGGCAAACTGTCTATGAGCCAGGAAGCAAGTTCAGGTCCGCTGATTGAATGGTCAATATTTGGAACTTTAATGTGCTTAAATTTACTTAATTCATTATTAAGCATTTGATGAAGAGTATCTGTGCTGTATCTATTGGAAGTGGGGCTATTTGTGGAAGAAGTGTTTTTAATCAATGTGTTACAGCTCCTTTACAAAATAAAGACACAAAAAGCATTTTATCATATGCCTGGCAAAGATTTGAAGGTAAAAATATACCAGGTCTTAAAAGTAGGTATAATGGAGCACAGCATTATTTAATCTCCTGCTCTATAACTTAATGCAATTTCCCCGCTATCATATAAAATGGAACATGAACATACAGTAGAGAAAAAAGATAAGGATGGTAACTCTATTTATGAAAACGGCTGTTGTAACGGATAGTACAGCATACATTCCTAAGGATTTAAGAGAAAAGTTAAATATACATATGATTCCGCTTAGTGTTATTTTTGGCAGTGAGACGTACCGGGAAGAAGTGGAAATTACGGCTGCAGACTTTTATGAAGAAGTGAAGCATAAAGATCTTCCGACTACTTCGCAGCCTCCTGTGGGTGAGTTTGCCGAGCTGTTTGAGAAATTAGCGAAAGAGTATGATGCGGTGATTTCGATTCATCTGTCAAGCGGCATCAGCGGTACGTTCCAGGGGGCAGTTACTGCCGGGAGCATGGTTGATGGGATTCAGGTTTTTCCATTTGATTCGGAAATCAGCTGTATGGTGCAGGGGTTTTATGTGATTGAAGCTGCAGAGCTTGCTGCTGCCGGTAAGGGTCCACAGGAGATCGTTGAACGTCTTGAGGAGATGAAGAAAAGCATTCGTGCCTATTTCATGGTGGATGACTTATCACATCTTCAGCGAGGAGGCCGCTTGTCCAGTGCACAGGCATTGATCGGCAGCCTACTCCAGGTGAAGCCGCTGCTTCATTTTGAGGATAAGAAAATTGTTCCGTTTGAAAAGATTCGCACGCGCAAAAAAGCGATGAAGCGGATGGTTGATCTTTTCTGGGAAGACGTAAAAAGCGGGGAGCCATACCAGGCTGTTATTATTCATGCCAATCGCGAAGCAGAAGCCCGCGAGTGGAAGGCAGAGCTTGAAGCGGAATATCCTAATGTTGAGTTTATGATCAGCTATTTTGGTCCGGTCATTGGAACCCATCTAGGTGAAGGTGCTATGGGGTTTGGCTGGGTGAAGAAGTAGGTTTTGTTTGAGTGCGCCATTCTTAAGGGTGGCGCAGATTTTTTTGGGAGGGGTGATGTGGATGTAAGGGTTTTGCAAATAGATCCAGGATTCCTGCAAATAGAATGTTTAATTTTGCAAATAGCAGCCTAAATCTGCAAATAGATCGGAGAACTTGCAAATAGAACCGCAAACTTGCAAATAGAGATACAAACTAATTAATCAAGAGGTGACCTAATTGAGATTTACCCCTAATATGACCCCCTATATAAACGATTTTCCTCCAGAAAGCCTCACGATATCCTCCATTGACACCATTCCGAAGCAGCCACTCAACGAAAACTATTCATATAACAAAGAACTCCAGCAAATCCTCTGCGGAAAACAGCTTCTATTCGAAAACTTACCGCATTCAATTGAAGAAATCCATCAGCACTTTGAAAATGGCTATATTTCTTACCGAAAAGGGATAATTAAGACCAAAAGCAAGATAGTTTGTGCCAGGTGCGGCAATAAAGATCGTTCACTGTTTGCAAGTTTTCCCTGTGCCCGATGCGGTGAGAAAGAATGTACCTACTGCCGGAAATGTATCATGATGGGACGGGTCAGTGAGTGCACTCCTCTGATTGGATGGTGCGGACCTGAGCACGTTCGGGAGCTAGCTGAACATCCCCTGATATGGGCAGGCAACCTTTCACCCGGGCAACAAATTGCCTCTGACCAGGTAAAGCAGGCTGTAATCGAAAGCAAGGAATTCCTCGTCTGGGCTGTCTGCGGAGCAGGAAAAACAGAAGTTCTATTTGAAGGAATCAATGCTGCCCTTGCCTCTGGAAAAAGAATCTGCATTGCTACTCCGAGAACAGATGTTGTACTTGAGCTTGGTCCGCGGCTAAAAGCAGTTTTCCCCGGTATTCAGGTGGCTGTCCTTTACGGCGGCAGTGAAGGCCGCCACCTTCAAGCTCCTTTGACCATCGCCACCACCCATCAGCTCCTCCGCTATTATAAAGCTTTTGACACCGTAATCCTTGATGAAGTGGATGCCTTTCCTTATACGGCAGACGAAACCCTGCAGTATGCCGTCCGCCAATCCCGGAAAGAAACCTCCTCTATGATCTATTTAACTGCCACCCCCAGTCAAAAATGGCAAAATGAATGCCGCAGCGGAAAAAGAAACTTTGTCACTATCCCGGCTAGATATCATCGTCATCCATTGCCTATACCGGCTTTCAAATGGTGCGGAAATTGGGAGAAATCACTAAAAAAAGACAAACTCCCGTCTGCAGTTACCCAATGGATCAAGAAGAGGCACGACAACCGGAAGCAGTTCCTGCTCTTCCTTCCAAAAATCGATAAAATGGAAAAAGTCCTCACCATCCTTCGTAAAACCTATCCTAAAATCCAAGCTGTCCACGCGGAAGACCCCGATCGAAAAGACAAAGTCCAAATGATGCGCAATAAAGAGATCCCCATGTTACTCACAACGACCATCCTGGAAAGAGGGGTTACCTTCCCTAATATTGATGTAGCAGTATTTGGAGCAGAAGACCGTATTTTTACCGAAAGCGCTCTTGTTCAAATTGCCGGCCGTGTTGGAAGAAGCTCTGAATACCCGAAAGGAGAAATCACCTTTTTCACTACGGCAAAACCGAAAGCATGGTCAATGCGCAAAAACAAATACTCAAAATGAACACTGAAGCCAAAAAGAAAGGACTGATCGACCATTAACTGCTTAATATGCCATGAAGAAATCCTTTCAGCTGTCAGCTGGACAACTCTCTGGTCGCGGCCAAAAGAAAATCATTTATGCCAATGCTGCACCGATAAACTCCCATTTATCAATGGCGATACTTGCAGTAAATGCAGCCGGCCCTTCAGTAACTTAGATCCTCAATTTCGAAAAGGGAACCTTTGCGCAGATTGTCTAAGGTGGAACGGGGATCCAGAATGGTCAGGGCAGCTTCTGAAAAACAATTCCCTTTTTATATACGATGACTTTCTGAAAGAAACTATAGCCCGCTATAAGTTCCGGGGCGACTATATTTTGTCGAGAGCTTTTTCTCCTATCATTAGGGAAAAGCTGAGTAGCGTGGAATTCGACTATCTCGTCCCAATCCCTCTAAGTCCCCAAAGGATTTATGAACGAGGCTTCAATCAGTCTGCAGCACTCATCCATGAGGCAGGCTTTACCGTGACGGAACCGCTGCAGCGAATTCACTCAGAAAAGCAATCTAAGAAATCGCGAATGGACCGAATTCATTCGCACCAGGTCTTCCAGCTGCAAAATCTCAATATCAAGAATAAAAAAATTATCCTAATTGACGATATCTATACTACCGGCTCAACTCTATATCATGCAGCGAAAGTTCTTAAAGCAGGGGGTGCTGCTTCAGTCTGCTCGGTTACATTAGCAAGAGGATAATGGATGGAATTAATTACAAGTTGATGTTTTTGATCTGGATAGTTATTAGGAAAATAATCCTATGTTAAAATATTCTAATCCAGGGCAAATTTTACGAAAGTAAAAGACGCAAAGCTGCGGGCCTAAAGCAGGTTTCTGCCATGGCAGCCGGGCTGCACAGAAGAAGAACTATTTTCGTTTGCCTTTTTTATTGGAAAGGATGTTTTGAAGTGGACGAAATAAACTCACAGGATGGTGAAAACACCACTAAAGATACTGCTGAATATAACAGTCAGCAATTGGAATTGACGAAAATAAAAAATAACCTGAACCAGGCTCAGAAGATCGCAAATATTGGGAGCCTGGAGTACGATATTGAAAACGATAGAGGGTTTTGGTCAGATCAGCTGTTCCGGATATTTGGGCTAAAGCCTCAAAAAGGTTTTTTCCGGACTACAAAATGTATTTGAGTTATCTGCATCCAGACGACCGGCCGGCTTTTGAAAATCAGTTTACTCGACTGTTAGAGGAAAAGGACAGTGTGGATCTGATATGCCGGATCATTAGGCAGGATGGAGAGGAACGGTATATTCATCATCGTGCGGACTATTTTGCAGGAGAAAGCGGATCACCGAAAATCGTTGCAACGATTCAGGATATAACTGAAAAAAGGCGCATGGAAGAGAAGCTCTATGAAAACGAGCGGAAAATAGGACAAATCTATGAAAATCTTGATGTTGGCATTTATTCCGCCGATTTAATAGAAAGAAAGGTATTTCATTTCTCAAGGGGAGTGGAAGGCATTTTCGGGTACACAGCCAGTGAGCTGATTGACAATTTCGATTTATGGGACGAAGTGATCCATCCAGACGACCTGCAAAGTCTGGAAGCCAATCGGGTAAATCTTATTCATGGGAAGAGCGTTCGCTGCCAATATCGTATCTTCCATAAATCCGGTGAGCTTAGATGGGTGAATGATCATAGTATCCCCTATTTAGATGAAAGGGGCGAACTTATCCGGGTTGATGGCTTTGTAACAGATATAACAGAACAAAAATGGCTTGAAAAGAGAATGAGGCGTATGGCATTTTATGATCATTTGACCGATCTGCCGAACCGCCGGTACTTTGATCAGAAGCTGCAGAGCCTTATTGAAGACGATGAACAACAGAATTTCGCTGTCTTGTTCTTTGATCTGGAACGGTTAAAGCAGATTAATGATACCTTTGGACATTCCTCAGGAGATGAACTTCTTAGGCTTGTTTCACATAGAATTAAGGAGAAGCTAAATTCAGTCTGTTTTTCAGCAAGAATTTCCGGTGATCAATTTGCAGTTATAATGGAATATATCCAGGAAAAGGAGGATCCTGCGCAATTAGCAGATTCCATTAATCAAATTTTCTCTGAACCATTCCACATCGACAGCTTTGAGCTTAATATTACCCCTTCTATAGGCATTAGTTTATATCCGGATAATGGAAGAACAGCTGATGAATTAGTCAGAAATACGGAATCTTCCCTGTACCATGCCAAGCAGAAAGGGAATAATAGATTCCAGGTTTACCATCCTTCCATGGATATTGAATCTTATAAGCTTTTTACCCTTGAACAGGATATGAGAAAAGCCATTCAAAATGATGAATTTTTTCTTGAATACCAGCCAAGAGTTGATACGAAGACCGGCAAAATAGTAAGTGCCGAAGCTTTACTAAGGTGGAATCATCCGGAATGGGGCAGAGTTTCGCCGCTGGAGTTTATAACAGTGGCAGAGGAAACCGGTTTAATCATAAATATAGGTGAATATGTGCTAAGGAAAGTATGCAGCCAGATTTATTCCTGGAAGGAAAAAGGGTTATCGATTGTTCCGATATCCGTAAATATCTCTCCGCTGAGCTTCTTGAAAAGTTGTCTTGTTTCCACTATAAAAAAAGCATTGGATGAGAGTCACCTCGATGCGTCACTAATTGAAATTGAATTGACGGAATCTTCCCTAATCAATTACTCAGAGAACGTCATTTCAGTGCTTAAAGAATTGGGTTCAATGGGAGTGAAGATTGCACTGGATGACTTTGGGACCGGGTATTCCTCCATCACACAGCTGAAAAATTATAAATTTGATGTTTTAAAGATTGATAAAACGTTTATCCAAGCAATGGATAAAAACGCGGAAGATGCAATCATTACGGCCAATCTGATTCAGCTTGCCCATGGGCTGAATATGAAGGTGGTAGCAGAAGGCGTAGAGACTTTTGAACAATTCTATTCTTTAAGGAAGAATGAGTGTGATCAAATACAGGGATATCTTTTCAGTAAGCCGCTTCCGCCTTCCGCTTTCGAGCAGAAACTCTTAATTGGCACCCTGAAGCCGCAGAATATCAAGGAAGACAATGTGTTCAAAGGTTTGCGCAAGTATGTCCGGGTCGAGTTTCCCTATCCGCTGGAGGCAGAGATGACCATCTTAGAGCTTAACGGCAAGCCTGTCAAAATGGGCAGCACGAAAATCCTGATTGAAGATATGAGTGCAGGCGGAGTTAAATTTGTTTCGAAGATGAAACTCCCTGTGAGGAAAGATATCATTCTATTAATTGAAACCAAGCTTTTAGGAGAGGTTCTTTCCTTTACTGGGACGATTGTCCGAAAAGATGAAATATCAGATGCTCTGACTAATTATGGATTTCAATTTATTATCGAAGAGGGACCGAGAGCTGAATTGGCGGCGATGCTTGATATTCTGCAAAGTCAGCTCGAGCAGAACCGCTCTGTTCCCGAATCCCGATTCATAGAAACAGCCAGCAGTCTGCTGTATTTCGAATAATTTTTTCCTATAATAATCCTATTCTTCGAGCTATAATAATTTCATCACAAACTGAGAGAGGAAGAATCATATGGCTGAGTTATCCAACTGCCCGAAATGTGATGCCATTTTTGTCAAAAACCAGTTCCGCGATGTCTGCCAGGATTGCTGGAAGGAAGAAGAAAAGGCCTATGAGACGGTTTACCAGTTCATCCGGAAGAGGGAAAACAGGACAGCGAAGATGATGGAGGTTGTCGAGGCGACCGAAGTCGAAGAAGAACTCATCATAAAGTTCATTAAGACCGGCCGTTTGAAGCTAGCGCAATTTCCAAATTTAGGGTACCCTTGCGAGAAATGCGGGACAAGCATCCGGGAAGGCAAGCTATGCGGCAGCTGTGCGGGTGATCTGAGGAAAGATCTTCAGCAGTTTACCGCTGAGGAAGAACGAAGAAAAGAAGCAGTCCAAAGAGAAAAACACGGTACTTATTTTGCCGTCAATGAAAAAATTAATAGTCGTTTCTAAGCTATGTGACTTATTCGCATAGCTTTTTCTATAGGCTTATAGATGTATTTTTTGCCAAACTTAAATTAACATTTAAACATACCGCCACATTAGCCGATAATAGACTTAGGTTAAATCGACCGGAAAGAAAGTGAGGGGTACACATGAAAATCAATAACTTTGGTCCTTCAGGCGTGAACCCATACAAACGCCAAATGAATAAGCTTGAACATGCAGGAAAACCAGCCAGAACGGCATCAGATAAAATTGAAATCAGCTCTACTGCAAAGGAAATGCAGCAGGTATCCCAGCTAAGCGAAAACCGTAAAGCAAAAGTAGAAGAGCTTAAAATTCAGGTAGAGAACGGTACTTATAAAATTAATCCAAAAGAAGTGGCGAAAAGCATCGCTGATTTTTATACAAAAAAATAATGAGGAGGGATTGGCATGTCAGCCGAAGCACTTACTGCAACGATGGAAAAACTGCTAAAGCTTCATAAAAGTCTATATGAACTCGCAGTTAAAAAGACAGACATTATTAAGACCGGCGACATGGACGGCCTGAATCAGATGCTGAAGGATGAGCAGGCTCATATTGCGGCTATCAGCAGATTGGAAAACGAGCGGGAAAAGGCAGCAAATTCGATCGTACCCATGCTGGAAAGCCCTACAGTATCAGATTGTTTGAATATCCTCACGCAGCCTGATCGCCTCAAGCTGGAGGCCATCACGAAGGAGCTTGCTGAGCTGGTATATGAACTGAAAGAGCAGAATTTCCTAAACCAGCAGCTTGTTCATCATTCCCTTCAGTTTATTAATGTATCTATGAATCTTTTACGGCCGCAGCCTGAATCGATGAATTACGGCCCGCCAGCCAATAAGAAATCGGAAAAGATGAATCCAGGAATTTTCAACTCGAAAGTGTAGCAGAACGGAGGAACAAACATGCGTTCAACTTTCATGGGACTTGAAACGGCCCGCCGCGGCATGTTCACCCAGCAAAGTGCTTTATATACAACCGGACATAATATTTCAAATGCGAATACGCCAGGATACACCAGGCAGCGGATTAATTTCGCGCAAACCGAGCCTTATCCAGGCGTTGGTATGAATCGTCCCCAAATACCCGGACAAATGGGAACAGGTGTCGAAGCGGGGACAGTCCAGAGAATAAGAGAATCATTTTTAGACCTGCAATATAGAACCGAAAACACAAAAATGGGCTACTATGGAGCCATGAGCGAGTCTCTGACTAAGATGGAAGAAATCATGAATGAGCCGTCTGAGAATGGATTGCATAGTACCCTGGAAAAGTTCTGGAACGCCCTGCAGGATTTATCAAGCCACACCGAAAATACCGGTGCGCGGGATGTAGTGGCTGCTACTGGTCAGATGGTTGCAGATACACTGAATTATTATCATAATTCCCTGTCGCGGGTTCAAGAGGATATCGGCAATCAGGTTGATGTGAAGGTTGATGAAATTAACGCAATCGTCGCGCAGATTGACCATCTGAATAAGCAGATCGCCTCTGTTGAGCCGCACGGATACCTCCCAAATGACCTTTATGACGAGCGGGATTTATTGGTAGATAGCCTTTCACAATTGGTTAACGTGAAAGTGACCAGTGTGGTTCCTAATACATATGGAGATGCCAAACCGATGGCATCGGGCCTTTATAATATCGAGATTGTCCAAAAGGATGGAAAATCCTATAATCCGCCAATTAACCTCATATCTGCTACAAAAGAGAGCGGTATTGTTGGCACAAACAAGGTGGAGCTTGAAAAAAGCGAAGAGAGCGGACTTGTAACAGGACTAAAGATCGGATCCATTTCCTTTACGCAATTTGAAACTTTATCCGGTGAACTTACCGGTTTAATTAACAGCTATGGTTATGAAGCAGGCGGTAATGCTAAGGGTGCTTATCCTGAAATGCTGGAGAAGCTGAATAGAATGACAGCTGCTTTTGCCAAGGAATTTAATGAAATTCATAAGAATGGATATGCTCTAGGGGCAGATACGATATCTGGTCTCGACTTTTTCAGTTTGATGAGGATAATCCTGCACAAAGCATTAAAGTAAATCAAGAACTGCTGGATGACTCATCTAAAATCGCTGCAGCAGCTGAAAAAGGCGGTGCTTCTGGAGATAACCATAATGCTCAGCTATTGGCTGATTTAAGGAAGAAAAGCTTTAGTGATTACACCTCCTTGTCTGATGATGAAAAATCAAAGCTGAACGGTAGCCTTGATTCCTATTATTCAGGAATTATCGGACGGTTAGGAGTAGACTCTCAGAGTGCCAAAAAGGACCTGAAAAACTCTCTTGTGCTGGCAGATTCAGTAGACCGGAACAGGCAATCCGTGAGTGCCGTGTCATTAGACGAAGAAATGACCAATATGATTAAATTCCAACATGCATATAACGCTTCAGCAAGAAACATAACTGTGGTTGATGAAATGCTCGATAAAATCATCAACGGCATGGGCGTTGTAGGCAGATAAAGGGTGAAATAAAGTGCGCGTAACACAATCAATGCTATCAAATAACATGCTTCGAAACCTAAGCAACAGCTACAGCCGGCTGGACAAGCTGCAGGATCAAATTTCTACCCAGAAGAAATTTACCAAACCATCTGATGATCCGGTTGCTGCAATGATGGGGATGAACTATCGTACGGACTTAAACCGAATTCAGCAATTTACCCGCAACATCGGGGAAGTGAGAAATTGGGTTGATAGTACGGATGATGCCCTGGATAAGGGTGTTTTGGCTCTGCAGCGAATTAGGGAGCTGACTCTCCAGGCAAGCAATGGCACACTGGAAGAAGATCAGCGCAAAGCGGTTGCTGAAGAGGTCAAACAGCTTAAAGAGCACTTACAGAATATCGGGGATACACAAGTTGGCGGTAAGTATATTTTCAATGGCAATCAGACAAATGTACGGCCATCTGAATCAGGCTTTCAAAGCGGAACCATCGAGCTTGAGGTTTTTTCAGGCATCAAAATTCCTGTCAACACGGAAGGGAAAGCTTTGTTTGGAGACATGCTCAGTGACGAAGGAGATATTCAAAAGCTAATTACAGCTCTTGAAACGAATGATCCTGCCGTTGGGGAAATGCTTGAAAATGTTGATAAAAACATAGATAATTTCTTGTCTGCTCGTGCACTAATTGGCGCCAAACAGAATCGGGTCGAGCTGATGGAGGACCGTCTTTCCCAGCAGGAAGTCTTCTCAACAAGGATCCTCTCTGATAATGAAGACATCGATATGGAGAAAGCCATCATCGAGCTTACAACTCAGGAAAGCATCCATCGTGCAGCACTAAGTGTTGGGGCAAGAATCATTCAGCCGAGCTTAACCGACTTTTTAAGATAATCAATGAAAAGCTATCCATAGGAGATAGCTTTTTTTCATAAAAGAGGTGTCTAATATGAATGTGCCGCAGATCAGGCTGGAATCCAACTTTATCAAGATGGGATTAAAAATAGAAAAACCGGTGCAGGAAATTGAACAGCCCCCTGCGATCCAATCCATCCAGCAGCCTAAAGCCATCCTGGAAATCGAAACAATCCCTGGAAAGCTGACGATCGACCAGACGAAAGCACGCGAGGATGTCGACCTGAAAAGTGTCGGCAGAAGAATAGAGGAGTTTGCCCAAAATGGGTACCAGGATTGGCTAAAAGGAATGGAGAGAAGGGCTGCACAGGGAACAGAGCTCATGAAAATTGAAAACGGCGGCAATCCCATTGCCTATCAGGCCAAAGAAAACAGCGAAGGCCCTCCCAAGCAGTTTAATATTGGCTGGGTACCATCTCACAACAGTGTGAAAATCCAATACGAACCTGCAAAAGTAAACATTGAGGCTCAGCCGCAAAAGCCGAAGATTGAAGTTGAAATCATAAAGCCGGTTCATACTTATACGCCTGGAAAAGTAAGCACAGAAATTCTTGAGAAAAACAGCCTAAATATTGATTTTATCAATCTAACCATATAGCAATGAGGTGAAAAGATGAATATCCAAACAAAGTTTCATGGTGTGCAGGAGATAAATAAGGAGGATATTATTCATTTTCCATCTGGGATTCCGGGTTTTTTAGAGGAAAAGGAGTTTTATATATTACCTCTTGAAGGGACAGACTTATTTGTACTTCAGTCAGTAAAAACACCTGAGGTAGCTTTTATCGTGACAGATCCGTTTGTTCTTTTTCCGCAGTATGAGTTTGATTTGCCAAAAGAGGCATTGGAAAAATTAGAAATTCAATCGGATAAAGATGTGGCTACCTTTGCGATTTTGACAGTAATGGATCCATTTGAGGAAACAACCGCTAACCTGCAGGCCCCTTTGGTCATTAACCAAACAAAAAAAATAGGCAAACAAATTATACTTAATCAAACACCTTATAAGATCAAGCATAAAATCATTACACCTCAAGAACAGGGGGAGAGATAATGCTTGTACTTACAAGGAGACTTAAAGAATCGATCATGATTGGTGACGATATTGAAATCTCAATCCTCTCTATTGAAGGTGACCAGGTAAAGCTGGGCATCAGCGCGCCGAAAAATGTTGATATTCATAGGAAAGAAATATACTTGTCTATACAGCAGGAAAACAGCAGCGCAACTCAAACTGAAGCAAGTGCAATCGAAAGCCTAAGCAGCTTTTTTAAAAAGAAATAAAAATTTTTTCCAAACTATTAAACACCTGTCAAAATAAGTCGATATAACCAGTGTAAAGCTGAACAGCAAAAAGGCGGCCGACTTTTCTGCTGGTTAGTAAAGCAACCACATGGATGTGGGATATATACTCAAGGAGGAAATTAATAATGAGAATTAATCATAATATTGCGGCGTTGAATACTTATCGTCAGTTGAATACTGCATCAACTAACCAATCTAAATCTATGGAGAAATTATCTTCTGGTCTTCGTATTAACAAAGCTGGAGATGACGCTGCTGGTCTTGCAATCTCTGAAAAAATGCGTGGACAAATTCGTGGGTTGGATATGGCATCAAAAAACGCTCAAGATGCAAACTCCTTAATTCAAACAGCTGAAGGTGCTTTGAATGAAACACATTCTATTCTTCAACGTATGCGTGAATTAGCGGTTCAATCTGCGAGTGATACAAATACAGATACTGACCGCACTCGTTTACAAGAAGAAGTTGATGAATTAGCTAAGGAAATTACACGTATCTCTAACACAACAGAGTTTAATAATATGAAGTTACTAGATGGGTCAAGAGATGCAACTAACACTACAATTGGTGCAGATTTAACATTCCAAATCGGGGCTAACCAGGACCAAACAATTACTTTGGCAATTGGTGCTATGGATGCAAAGTCGTTAGGAGTTGATGATGGTACTGGTAGTAATGCAGAGACTGCTGGAACTTCAGGAGCAGCTACTGTAACTGCTGGGATAGATATTTCTACAGATGCAGCAACAGCAACAGCAGCAATCACAACTATACAAACTGCTATTGATACAGTTTCGGCTGAGCGCTCTAAGTTGGGTGCCTATTCTAACCGTTTAGAGCATACGGTAAATAACTTAGGAACATCTTCTGAAAACCTTACTGCTGCAGAATCTCGTATCCGTGACGTAGATATGGCGAAAGAAATGATGAACCAAACAAAGAATTCAATTCTTTCTCAAGCAGCACAAGCGATGTTGGCTCAAGCTAACCAACAACCACAAGGAGTTCTACAACTTCTTCGTTAATTTTAGATTAATTGATAGAGGCTCTAGTTTTTCTAGAGTCTCTTTTCATACATTAAGGAGTTTCATAAATGAATATAGTTGAAGAATACGAAAAAGAAATTGCAGGTAGACTTGTTAGTATAGTGGTTAAGTATGATGAAGGGAAAGCATTTCCTTATTATGCTGTAAGTTCTATTAAAATTGATGGTGCGGGGAAAACAATAGAAGAAGCAAAGGAAAAGTGTGAAAATGCTACAAAGTTAGACATTATTTTGAATCAATAAACGGAACAAAGGAATATAGGGCAGGTTCCCTGTCCTATACTATATTAAGAAACGGCTATATACATAAAATCAGATTTTTAAGTTCTGAAGCGTGAGACATAACTATAAAAGTATCCAATGTGGAAAGAGGGCTCTTTTTCGTATAAATAGATTTAAAGCCGATTAATTTTTTTAGCTAAACTCTTCAAAGTTCTTAACCTTAAGAAATTTTCTCACACCAAACTCCTCATTAAAAATTCTAAAGTGATACCGATATAAAAACTAAGCAGCTATTTATTATAGGTAGGGGATTATAATGATAGATCATGTATCGTCTCAAAATATTTCTCATACAACTAGAACAGTACATACTTATAAAGATTCAAGCGAGTTTCACAGAAAAGAAGGATCAAATGAAGAGCACATTCATCTGAAACAGAATGAAAAGATTAAGGAAGAGAAAGTGTCAGAAGTAGTCGAGAGCATGAACGAGTTCTTACAAGCTTCTCACACTTCATTAAAGTTTGTTCTTCACGAAGAGTTAAATGAATATTACGTAACATTAGTTGATGACCTTACCCAGGAAGTAGTAAAGGAAATCCCCTCAAAAAAAATGCTGGATATGTATGCAGCAATGACAGATTTTGTTGGACTAATGGTAGATAAGAAGATTTAAAGGAGGAGTTCTCATTGGTTAGAATCGGAGGTCTGGCGAGCGGGATGGATATTGACCAGCTTGTATCAGATCTAATGAAGGCAGAACGGATGCCTCTTGATAAATTAAAGCAGAAGAAACAAATTTTAGAATGGCAGCGGGATGATTATCGGGCGATGAATACGCTGCTCCTGGACTTTAGAAGTGAATTGACGCAGATGAAGCTGACTACACGTTATCGCTCACGTCTGACAACGTCTTCAAATGAAGCAATGGTTACTGCCACAGCTAGCGGTGCAGCAAGCCAGTCTTCTTACTCGATTTCGAAAGTAACACAGCTGGCTAGTGCGGAGACTCGTGTGAATGGCGGAAACATCTCTGCGGATGGAAAGTCTATAGACCCAAGCAAAAGCCTATATGCACAGGAAAGCAGTTTTATGTATAAAGGCAATCATACAGATTCAAATGGAAATTCTGTCGCTAGTGCTTGGAAAAATGGTGCTGTTTTAAGTAAAAATATTGATGTGACCGATCCAGCTGCCATTAGTTTCGGGGATATGTCCAAGGTGGATCTAAGTGAACTTAGCTCCTGGAGTGTAAAGGTTAATGGGGTAGGGTTTAATGCGCTCAGTGAGGCAGAACTGAGTGCAGCGAACCGTCCTTTAAAAGAGAATGAAGTGCTGGTAAAAGAAGATGGAACACTGCAATTCGGCAAGGAACCTGCAAAGGGAAGTGTCATTAAGATTGATTATGTGGCTACTGAACGGACGGGTTCACACGTTATTTCAAGCAGCACTTCCTCTATTCAATTGGCCCAAGGTGCCCTGAATGAAGTGAAAAGCATTAAGATAAAGGAAACAGCGTCCGGAACGACCACTGAGAAAACTTTTTCAATGGGCAATATCGTAAATGGAGAAAGAGAAATACTCGATGATGCCAATAAAGTGGTGGGCACCCTTAACTATGAAACAGGTAAAATCACGTTTAATGCTGATATGCAAAAGCCGGCAGAGGGATCAGACACAACGATGACTCTGGAGATTGCGTATGATCACAAATACACTGCGTTTTCTGTCGATACGTCAACCTCTAAAGGGGAACGTCATGATTCCTTCCTTATTTCAGGCAGTGAGTCTCTCAATAATGTCATCAGTAAAGTCAATGCTTCAAGCGCTGGTGTGAATATGTTCTTTGACAGTGCTACTGGCCAAATGACGATGACCCGTACTGAGACGGGTGATTTTAATAAAGGCGGGGCTGAGATCACGACAAGCGGAAGCTTTCTGAATGATGTTCTGCGCTTTAAAGGGGCTGCAGTCAAAGAAGAAGGAAAAAATGCTGAATTTGTGATTAATGGGTTGGCTACCAATCGGAGCTCAAACACATTTGAAGTGAACGGTGTTACCTTTACTCTTAAGCAGACGTTTGAAGATCAGCCGGTCAGCATTAATGTCAGCAATGATTCCACAAAGGTTTTTGATAATATTAAGGCATTTGTGGATAAATACAATGAAATGATTGATAAGATCCAGAAAAAACGGGTGAAGAACGCTATAGAAGCTATACCCCATTAACCGATGAACAGCGTGAGCAGCTATCGGACAAGCAGCAGGAGCAATGGGAAGAGAGAGCGAAAAGCGGTCTTTTGCGCAAGGATTCTACGCTTCAGTCTGTCTTATCTGGGATGCGGATGAACTTTTACCAGCCCGTAACGAATGATCTGGTTTCTCCGCTTTATAATCAGCTGGCCAGTATCGGCATTAAAACGACCAGCAATTATTTAGAAGGCGGTAAGCTTGAAATTGATGAAGCCGCCCTGAAAAAGGCAATCGAAGATGATCCTGTGTCTGTTGAGAATCTTTTTAGAGGAGAAGGACAGACAGACGGGCAAAGAGGGATCGCCCACAGGCTTTATGATACCGTGAACGCTGCAATGGACAAATTGAAGACGAAAGCCGGAAACAGCTTTTCAACCAACCAGCAGTTCACTATCGGCAGGGAATTGAATGATGTAGGCAAGCGAATTGATAGCTTTGAAGATAAATTAAAGCAGGTGGAAGACCGCTATTGGCGCCAATTCACCGCCATGGAAAAAGCGATTCAGCGTTCCAATGAGCAGTCCATGTTCCTCATGAACCAATTTGGCGGCATGTAAAAAAAGGAGTGTTACAAATGGCAGTAAGCAATCCATACCAATCTTATCAGCAAAACTCAGTGAATACAGCATCTCCGGGAGAGCTGACACTAATGCTATATAACGGCTGCCTGAAGTTCATCCATCAGGCGAAAAAAGCCATCATGGACAATAACATTGAGGCAAAAAACACCAATATCCAGAAGGCGCAAAATATTATTCAAGAGCTGATGGTGACGTTGAATATGGATGTAGAGGTATCTCAAAACATGATGTCATTATATGATTATATGAACCGGAGACTGATGGAGGCGAATATCAAGAATGATACAGGTATTCTTGATGAAGTCGAGGGCCTTGTAACCGAATTCCGAGACACATGGAAGGAAGTCATCCAGGTCAATCGCCAGAAGCAATTCTCCCAAGGCGGCACAGTGTAGTGAGTTCGGTTCAAAGGTTTTATGATTTAACACTTGAGCTAATCAAAACCCTGGAACATACTAAGCTTGACCGTGATGCGAAAATGAATGCCGTCGAAATACTGCTTGAAAAACGCCAGCAAGAAATGACTGGCATGGCTCCTCCATATTCAGACGCCGAAAAGGATCTGGGAGCCAGGCTGATCAGCCTCAATGCAAAAGTCACCCAGCTAATGACAAGGGAAAAGCTGTTTATTCAAAAAGACATCAAAGACTTAAGCGTTAAAAAGGAATCAACCGGAAAATATGCTAATCCCTATCAATCTATGGCAACAGACGGTATGTTTTACGATAAAAGAAAATAGGTGACTAATGTTGATGACCCTGACCGAAAAGCAGTACCTTTTTATGAAGGATTACAGCGATCTTTTATATACCATTGATGAAGCGTTTGATTATATAGTAAAAAGCTTTAGTGATTTCAGTAAAACAGAGGGAGATCGCCTTCTTAGTGATGTTTTTCAGGCGTTCCCTCAAGTCGCTTCAGCTCATGAACAGCTTAGCCATCTTGTTCAAGGCAATCAGACGATGCTAAAGGCTATTGCTGATATTAGTGCAGTAGCCGATCAGGCTGAACTGCTTATTCAGAACTTTGACGATCTTCCTGTTAGGCGGGAGATCATTTCGAAAAAGCTCTATCCCGCATTTGCAGAGTGGCATAAAAATATTCAGCAGGAATTAAATCCATATATACAATCCTAAATAGGATCAGGCTTAAATAGCCAGGAGGTGTTCCCTTGGATATCCCATTAATGTCCATGGTCTTATCCCAAGGCCAGGTCCAGCAGCAGGCATACATCTCAATCATGAAGAAAGCCATGGATCAAGCGGAGGGAAATGCAGAATTTATTCATAAGATGATGAGCGGGTCTCAGATACAGGCCCTCCAGCACGCAGCCCAGCCCCACTTGGGCGGCAATATTGATATAAAAGGATGAGCAGCCAAAGGAGCTGCTCGTTTTTTTATATACGTCACCAATTCGACAAATATTCTCAATCTTTTTACCAGTTTCAGCAGGAGTTTTTAGGGGTAAAATAGAAATATAAATACATAGTCTTAATATACTTTTAAGACTAGGCATTTCCTTTTCAGACATTACTGGTGATTTTCACAGTAAACGCTAATGAAAAGGCTGTCATTGTATAATGAGAAGGAGGAGTTCACGTATGAATTACAACATTCGTGGTGAAAACATTGAGGTAACTCCAGCAATTAGAGAGTACGTAGAGAAGAAAATTGCTAAGTTAGAAAGGTATTTTACTGAAACTCCTGATGCAAATGTACATGTAAATTTAAAAACGTATAATAATAACCGTTCTAAAGTGGAAGTAACGATTCCGATGCCGAATCTGGTACTTCGTGCAGAGGAAGATCATGATGATATGTATGCAGCGATTGATCTGATTACCGATAAATTGGAGCGCCAAATCCGCAAACATAAAACAAAAGTGAACCGCAAATTCCGCGAAAAAGGCAATCTGACTGCTGTTTTTGCAGCGTTGGAAAATGAGATAGAGGCGCCAGAAGCGGAAGAGGAGGATAACGACCTTGAAGTTGTCCGCCAAAAGAGCTTCGACCTGAAGCCAATGGACAGCGAAGAGGCGATCCTGCAGATGAACATGCTGGGCCACAGCTTCTACGTGTTCACGAATGCAGAATCTAACTTAACCAATGTAGTGTACAAGCGTAAAGATGGCCGTTATGGTCTGATTGAAGCGCAATAATAAAACGTGAAAACCCCGCTGCTGAGGCGGGGTTTTCGTTTGTTTGGGTTTACTATTGGGCTATTTGCAGGAATTGGTCTGCTATTTGCAAATTCGCCGTTTTATTTGCAGAAATGCCGAAGTTATTTGCAAGAATTATACTTCTATTTGCAGGTTTTCCCGACCTAATTGCATCGTTCACAATTTCAGTAAAACGACACTTCCAAAAATCCCCCTAAACCGTAAACTTCTCCAATTCTCTCTCCATAACCCCAGTCATTTCCTTCAGCTGCTCCACCTTCACCATAACCTGCTCAAACGCGCGAAGCTGTTCCTCCGTAGAAGCTGAGATTTCCTCAGTCCCAGCAGCTGTTTCCTCTGTTACCGCCGAAATGTTTTCCACAGCGCTAATGACCTGCTGGCTCATATCACTGGAGGTTTTCATATCTTCAACCAATTTCTCCAGATGGCTGTGAATGCCGGAAACATGTCCGGAAATGGTTTCAAAAACCTGTTCTGTCTCGCTCATCGATTGGGATTGTTCTTTTGAA
Organism: Cytobacillus pseudoceanisediminis; assembly: GCF_023516215.1. Taxonomy (NCBI): domain Bacteria; kingdom Bacillati; phylum Bacillota; class Bacilli; order Caryophanales; family Bacillaceae; genus Cytobacillus; species Cytobacillus pseudoceanisediminis. Next base: position 4,654,170 of record NZ_CP097349.1, read on the forward strand.
AGGGCATGTCCCTGTTCAGTAGCTGTGTATATATTGCTGATCCCATTTTGGATATTGCTGACCATCGAGGCGATCAAATCTGTTGCTTTTGAAGAAGAATCGGCGAGCTTCCGTACTTCTTCTGCCACAACCGCAAATCCTTTTCCGGCTTCACCGGCACGGGCTGCTTCAATAGCCGCATTTAAGGCCAGCAGATTGGTTTGATCCGCAATATCTTTAACCGTGTTGGCTGCCCCTTCAATTTCCTTGGTGAACTGGGCAAATTCACTGACTGAACTTCTAATATGGTTCGAAGAACTGGAGATCTCTTCAGCAAGTTTCATTTGTTTTTCTAAAGACACTCTGCCTTGATCAACAGATTCCAATGCTTGTGTGCTTTGTGTGGCACTTTGCTCGCTGGAATGATGGACCGCTGAAAATTGCTCCCCCATTACGCTCATTAACTCAGCGGTAGCCTGGACGTCTTCAGAGATGGCCTGGCTGCCTCTCGCCAGTTCATCCGTTGAAACAGCCACCTGGCTGCTGCTTTCATTTAAGCTGGTCATATAAGAAGCCACATCTTCGGCAAATCCTTTTACATTTTGGCTGACTTCTTCAATGGATTGCACGGTTCCTTTTAGATTCACCACCATTTTTGAGAAAGCTTCCGTTAGTTTATCCACTTCATATCGGCTGTTCTCTTTAAAAGTAAGCTGCGATAGGTCTGCTGTTAAGTCTCCCTCTGAAATTTTCTCTGCTTTATCCACGATCGCATTAATTGGTTTTGTAATCTTTCTCGCAGCCATCCATGAGAAAATAGCTGATAACAAGATTAGCAGTACGCTTCCAATTAGGGAGGAATTCGTGATAAAGGCGATTTTCTGGCTGGTTTCCTGAAGAATGCCTTCATACCATTCATTTGTGCGCTTCTTTAAAAGGTGCATATCATTTAAAATACCGGATATTCTTATACTCTGGCGCTTGATTTCCGCTTTGTTTCCTTTTTCAAAGGCTTCGGTGGATACATCCGACAGCTCTGCATATTTTCCTTCAATGCTGCCGATAATTTTTTTATGCCCGGGAACTGAGGCAACCGAAGAGAGGGCAGCCAGGTTTTCCTGGACTTCTGTCATCATGGTTAGTGCCTCGTCTTTGTTGGCATCACTGGAATTATAGGTATAATTGGCAAGTGACTGGCTTGTCACAACCAGGCTTTGCTCCAGGTCCTTCACTTTCAGTAAAAGGTCCACATCATCTTTAGCGGAGCTTTGAATGTGTAACGTTTGGTATATGATAAAGCCTATCATGCTGACTGATAGCACAAGTGGGATCAGCGTGACAATAATAAGGCGGTTTCGTAATGTCATCTTGGATGCTCCTTTATTCAGCTGTTACTGTGATTTTTCCATTGATTATGTCTTCAGTTGCTTTTTTCAATGCCGCTTTCTGCTCCTCTGTTAAGGAAATGACGCGGATTTCAGATAGACCGACACCGTTTTCTGCCAGTCCCCATACATAGGATGAAGCTTCGATTTTTCCGTTTTCCGTCAATTCTTTCGTCAAGTTAAAAACAGCAATATCGATGTTTTTGACCATTGATGCGGCAACGGCTTTTTCCGCAACAAAATACTGGTCGGAATCGACCCCGCCGGCAAGCACGCCTTTTTCTTCGGCTTTTTCAGTGCGCCAAAACCGGTGAATCCGGCAGCAGGGTAGATAAAATCAGCACCTGCCGCAATTTGCTTCTCGGCGACTTTTTCACCGAGAGCCGCATCCCCAAAGGTTCCGGTATATTCTGATAAAATTTCTATTTTCGGATTGAAGTGCTTGGCGCCTTGAATGAATCCATTTTCAAAATGATGGATGACAGGTACATCAACACCGCCGATAAATCCCAGCTTGTCTGTTTTGCTTGTCATGGCAGCGAGCATCCCGACAAGGAAGCTGCCTTCATGCTCCTTAAACGTAAGTGAGACCACATTATCAAGCTCGGAAACGGCATCAATCAGCAAAAACTGCTGCTGGGGATATTTCTTTGCCGTCTTTTCGAGTGCTTCCTGTGCGGAAAAGCCCAGCCCGATGACAAGGTCATTATTTTCTTTGACAAGCTCTTCAAGAGGCTTTTCAAAATTTCCGTCGGGGGCTTCTTTATAATCAAAAAGAATGCCCAGCTCATCACGCGCTTTCTCAAGTCCCCGGAAGGCAGAGTCGTTGAAAGACTCATCCCCCAGGCCTGTATCAGATAGGAGAATGCCAATTTTATATTCTTTATTTTGGTTTGTGCTTTGTTCAGAGGCAGAGCAGGCTGCCAGAAGTAGACTGAATAGAAGCAGAATAGGTAGTAGTTTTTTCAAGGTAGACCTCCATGTTGTTGTATTTCGCCTTACCTATTATCGGCAGAAAGGCGGAGGTCTTAAGTCTGAAGTCAGACCCTGACTCGAAAAAATGGCAAAATAAAAAAGCCTGCATTCACAGGCTTCAACATCATTCCTCCAGGACCTTATATTTTCGCTTCAATGATTCCGGTGCCATTTTCACCATTTGCTGAAGAACAAACGATGTAATCACAATATCGTCCGTAAAGCCGAAGATCGACAGGAAGTCGGGTACAAGATCGAGCGGCAGAAGGATATAAAGAAGTCCGGCCGCAACAGGGAAAAGCTTTTTACCGGCCGTTACTTCCGGTGATAGAAAGTAATCCTTTAAGAAGGGCAGGAACTTCCAAAATTTTAATACAAATTTGATGCGTTTGAGAAACTTCATTTAGTTCACCTTTTTCTAGTTCATTCGCTGAATGGGAACTGACACCTGAATGCGCGGCGGGTTTTTCACCTCAAGTGTGGCAGCTGATAGATAGCTTGTTTCAAGTATGCTTCAAAACGTAAATAAAATTAGCCACTTTTGCAAAGTGTTCAATTAGGTATGAATCTCCTCTTTTTATAAATTTCTATTGGTTAAGAGGGGATATGTTACACTCGTTTCTTCCTCCTTAGGATTGGTTATCGAATAATCGTGATTTTATCCAAGTCGGCGCTTTTGACGCCTTCGTTAAAAATCAGTCTTGTTTTAAATTGAAAAATCCGGTCTGGTGCAGAGCAGGGAATGTCTTCAGGAAGCTGGAAGTTAAAGTCCATTTTGTTGGTTTCTTCTGATTCAATGACCTTGGTGGATAGAATGGTCGATGTCCCGATCACTTCCTCCTTCTCTTCTTCAGGCGACGCCATGACCAGGTCACACTCAATCCGCTTAATCTGCTGATCAATGGTTCCTCCTTCAATCAGGAAGATTCCGCTCACATTTTCCCCTGGCGTATATTGAAGCTTTGGCAGCTGCAGATCAATTTTTGCAGAGCCTATTCCAAGCATTGACATGTATTTTCGTAAAATCAACAAAGATCTCTCCTCTAATTTTTTAGGGGGAGCTGCTCGCTCACACCACAGTTTTGCTGTTTCCTTCTTTACGTGCTACTCATGATAAAGTTTCAAGAAATTTTCCTTCTACCTATTCCTCCATTTTATAAAGTAAAACGTGTGGCGGTGCGGGCCTGTATATAAAAAGGGCCTTTACCGCGGTGGTAAAGGCCCATAAATAAAGACCTCTACCGAATTTGGTAAAGGTCTTGCTAACAATTGTTTAGATTGCCAACAAAGCCGAGAGCATTTGCTCCGTAATGACGACTCTGCTGTAAAAGCTACTCCCCTTTAGGAGAAACTATTCAATTTATAGCTAAATCATATTGTATACCCCGGACTTTGTCAATATTTCATCATTAATTTAGTTTTCCGAAATAAATACTAACATAATATTTATATAATTTGATATAATCAGAATTAATTATTTTAACACTTTAATACAGAGGTGAACTCCATGAACTTTGATTTCTACAGCCACCCATACACATCACAGCGAACGACCGTCATGGCGAATAACGGCATGGTGGCTACTTCCCAGCCGCTTGCTGCACAGGCTGGATTAGATATGATGAAAAAAGGCGGAAATGCCATAGATGCAGCAATTGCAACAGCGGCTGCTCTTACCGTGGTTGAACCGACATCAAACGGAATCGGCGGCGATGCATTTGCACTAGTCTGGATAAAAGGGAAACTGCATGGATTAAATGCAAGCGGCCCTGCTCCAAAGTCCATTTCCATAGAAGCATTAAAGGAAAGAGGCATCGAAAGAATGCCGACGCACGGCTGGATGCCGGTTACGGTGCCTGGTGCTCCATCCGCGTGGGCTGAGCTTTCCAGGCGTTTCGGCAGGCTTCCGTTAAAAGATGTCCTCCAGCCCGCAATTGATTATGCTGAAAAAGGCTATCCGTTAACACCGATACTCGGCAAGTACTGGCAGTATGCTTATAATAGGTTTAAACAGATTCTGACGGATGACCAATTCCAGCATTGGTTTGAAACCTTTGCTCCAGATGGAAGGGCTCCTGAAATTGGAGAGATCTGGCGCTCTGAAGGGCATGCAGCCACTTTAAGAGCCATTGGCGAAACAGATGGCGATAGCTTTTACCGCGGGGAAATTGCTGAAAAAATCGATGCTTTTTCAAAAAAATACAATGCATTCCTATCCAAGGAAGACCTCGAAGATTACAAGGCGGAATGGGTTGATCCCATCAAAGTTCATTACCGCGGATATGATGTCTGGGAAATCCCTCCGAACGGCCAGGGTCTCGTCGCTCTCTTGGGTTTAAATATAGCAAAAGGGTTTGAATTCCGCGATAAAGACACGGTGGATACATATCACAAACAAATTGAAGCGATGAAGTTAGCTTTTACAGACGGCAAGGCATTTATTACAGATCCTGCGGAAATGAAAGTGACAGTTGAAGAACTGCTCTCAGAAGAATACGGTGAATCGCGCCGCAGTGAGATTGCCGGCGAAGCTCTGACACCTGAGCCTTACCAGCCGCCACGTGGAGGTACTGTTTATCTGGCGACAGCAGACAGCGAAGGCAATATGGTTTCCTTCATCCAAAGCAATTATATGGGCTTTGGATCCGGTCTTGTCGTTCCTGGAACGGGAATTGCCCTTCAGAATCGCGGACACGATTTCTCTCTTGATCCGAAGCACCATAATGCACTGAAGCCCGGCAAGAAAACGTACCACACGATAATCCCTGGATTCCTGACAAAAGACTGCGAAGCGGTTGGGCCGTTCGGTGTGATGGGAGGCTATATGCAGCCGCAGGGGCATATGCAGGTGGTCATGAATACAGTGGATTTCCACTTGAATCCGCAGGCAGCCCTTGATGCGCCAAGATGGCAGTGGATTGAAGGGAAAAAGGTTCAGGTTGAACCGCACTTCCCTAATCATATTGCCCAGGCTTTGGTGCGCAAAGGCCATCAAATCGAGGTAACCGTTGATACAGGCGGATTCGGACGCGGCCAGATTATCTGGCGTGATCCAAAAACAGGCGTGCTCATGGGCGGAACGGAAGCCCGAACAGACGGATCGATTGCCGCCTGGTAATAAAAATTGAGGAAAGCAGCACGCATATTAGAGTAAAATAACCATATAAAAGATACTGGGGAGCGGAAAAAAATGGCCGCTCCTTCATCTGCTTTTTCGGATGCAAGATGAAAAGGGGCATGGCTTGTCTCTGCAATTGGTGAAGAGGATGTGAACACATGAAACAAAAGGAGATTTTCATTGCGTTTTTTCGGTCCGGCATTTTGGGTTTTGGCGGCGGGCCTTCTGCCATTCCGCTGGTCCATAAAGAGGTTGTGGATACCTTTAAATTTATGGATTCAGACGAGTTTGGAGATATATTAGCCCTCGCCAATGCGCTGCCTGGACCTATTAATACAAAAATGGCGGGATATATCGGCTATCGGGTAGGCGGGTTTCTGGGAATGCTGAACGCGCTGATAGCTACAATGGTTCCAACCATCATCCTTATGATTGTTCTTTTAACGGCATTAAATAACTTAAAGGATCAGCCATGGGTTGCCGGCATGACGAAGGCGGTCGTTCCCGTTGTTGCTGTTATGCTTGCTACTTTAACTTGGGATTTTATTAAAAAGTCTACAAAGTCATCACTCGGCTGGGCTTGGACATTTCTTTTTGTAGCGGCCAGTCTGGTTCTTATCGAATTTGTGAATATTCATCCTGGAATTATTATATTTATTGCACTCGTGACTGCCCTTCTGAAAAAGGATGCTGCAGAAAAAAATGAAGCTAAAAAGGAGAGGAATCCCGCATGATATATGTGCAGATTTTCCTGGCATTTTTCATCCCCGGGATCCTTGGATACGGCGGAGGACCTTCATCCATTCCCTTGATTGAACATGAAGTGGTAGATAATTATGAATGGATGACAACGAATGAATTCAGTGAAATGCTGGCAATGGGCAATGCCCTGCCAGGTCCGATTGCAACAAAAATGGCAGGCTATATTGGCTATGAGCAGGGAGGGGTTCTTGGATCTATAATTGGTGTATTTGCAACAGTAGCACCTTCCATGATCTTAATGCTCGCTCTGCTTGGGCTGCTGATGAGGTATAAAGAATCCCCCGTGTTAAACGGATGACCAATTATATTCGGCCGATTATCGCTGTTTTGCTGGGCGTTATGACTTATGATTTCCTATTTTCATCCTATGATGGAATTGGGATCTGGCAGACGCTTTTCATTGGGCTGCTTAGTTTTTTCCTTTTGGAAAAACTAAAAGTGCATCCCGCTTTTGTCATTGCAGGAGCGCTTGTTTATGGGGGATTTTCTTAGCATAATCGGCAAAAAAATAAAATGAACGAAAACGGTGAGTTTTGTGGACTCACCGTTTTGTTGTTTTTATTTTGGCCTGCTGGAAAGCTGTTTAGGACGCGAACTGACCGATATATTGAAAAACTGAACGATAAGACTGATGTATTGACCGAAATCAGATAAATCCATGCAAAAAAGCACGCAATCCCGGCTTCCTTAACCTGCCAAATGTTTAAATCCGCTTGATTAATGCCTAAACTGCTGATAAATGTTAGGATAGTAGAGTTAAACGAATTTTGTAGGAGAGATTTAGAAGATGTCAACAGTAAAAGTAAGCAGAAACGAACCGTGTCCATGCGGGAGCGGAAAAAAATATAAAAAGTGCTGCGGCAGCAAAGATGCTGTATCAATTAAGGATGTTTTGAATCACGAAGTTCTTGAGCTTCAAAAGGAAGTAAGGGCCTATGCGCTTACTCATTTTGCAGATGACATGAAAGAAGATTTCATGGATCTTCTGGATATCCTTGAAGACATTGAACCAGAGGAAAAAGAGTTTTATGAATTTGTACACTCTTTCTGGTACATTCTATTTGGAACGCTGGAAGATATGGACTCCATTATGGATGAGTTCATTCATGCAAAATTCCCGGCCGTTGCTCGCCCGCGCTTAAAAAACATCTTAAAATCGTGGGGAGACAGCAAAGCGGCAGCTGGGATACTGACCGAGGTGACTGAAGATAAAGCAGCCATTAAAGATTGCCTGACCGGGAAGGTTTACAATATCTCCCTATTTGGTGATATGGACGTTCATGAAGGAAACTTTGCCTTTGCCATGCTTCTTCCTTATGGAGAAGAATATGTATCGTTTCCGGCGATTTTCGACCTGCCAGGAGAAAATGCTGCAAAGTTTGCAGACTATATTCAGTATTCCTTCGAAGATGCAAAATACGATGATCCTGAAGAATACCTGGCTGAATACTTCATTGACCTCATGAATGAAACACCAAAATCATTGGCAGTTCCATCTATGGACAATTTCGATTGGCCATCCAAGGGTGCAGAGCAGGTTGCCAACATGTTCCGGGACGACATGACAGAAGCCGGCGAAGAACCATGGCTGATCGGTATGGGGATTTCACTCTGGATGGAGTATCTGACGAAAACGGGCAAACAGGTCAAAAAGCCTGACAACTATGTTGCGGGTCTTCGATACCTTGTGAGCACGATAGCGCCAACTAAGGAAAATCTCACTCAGAAGGAATTCGGAGAGAAATACGGAATCAATGCGAACCGTGTATCTGCTTATTATGGTGAAATTTATGATGCAGTTGAGAAAACCATTATTGAACTGATTGAATCGTCGAATTCATAAAAAGGAGAGCATTTTTGCTCTCTTTTTTTGCATAATGTGGATCAGGCGCGGACTGACCGATAAAGCGGATAGCTAGGCAGTATTCAAAAAAGAGAAGAGTGTATTTACCGAAACCCAACTATCAGCAAATTAAAGATCTGGAATAGCGCGCATGCGGCATAAGTTGTCACCCCCTCCCAAAGTGGTAATATTAATAAGAAATAATGTGAATTTTCATGGGAGGATTCCGCCGGGAAAGAGCGAATCTTTAACTACCTATGCTTAAATAAACTTTGAAATTAGATATGCATAGTTCCGGGCCTTGAGTCATCAACAAGGCACTTGTGCTGTCATATCCAACATAAAGGAGCGTTTTTATGCTTGGGATTTTAAATAAAGTGTTTGATCAAAATAAACGCGAATTAAAACGCCTCACCAAAATGGCAGAACAAATTGATGCACTTGCATCTGATATGGAAAAATTATCGGACGAGCAGCTGCGCGAGAAAACGGAAGAATTCAAAGCCCGCTACCAAAAGGGCGAGACAGTCGATGATATGCTGACTGAAGCTTTTGCAGTTGTCCGCGAAGCAGCAAAGCGCGTTCTTGGCTTATATCCTTATCCGGTTCAGTTAATGGGGGTATTTCCCTTCATGACGGAAATATTTCTGAGATGAAAACGGGTGAAGGTAAAACGCTGACTGCAACTATGCCGGTTTACCTCAATGCCCTAACCGGCAAAGGCGTTCACGTTGTAACGGTCAACGAATACCTTGCGAGCCGTGATGCCACTGAAATGGGCCAGCTTTACGAATTCCTTGGACTGACTGTCGGCTTGAACTTAAATGGGCTTTCCAAAGAAGAAAAGCAGGCAGCATATGCTGCGGATATCACATACAGCACAAACAACGAGCTTGGATTCGATTACCTTCGCGATAACATGGTTCTCTACAAAGAGCAGAAGGTTCAGCGTCCGCTGCACTATGCCGTAATCGATGAAGTGGACTCCATCCTCATTGATGAAGCTCGTACACCGCTGATCATTTCAGGTTCAGCACAAAAGTCCACTCAGCTTTATATCCAGGCTAATGCCTTTGTCAGCCGCCTGAAAAAAGATGAAGACTTCACATATGATGAAAAAACAAAAGGGGTACAGCTGACAGAAGAGGGGATGACCAAAGCAGAGAAGGCTTTTGGAATCGATAACCTTTTCGATATCTCTCATGTTGCACTTAACCACCATATTACACAGGCATTAAAGGCACATTCCAGCATGCATCTGGATGTCGATTACGTTGTTCAGGAAGGCGAAATCGTCATTGTTGACCAATTTACCGGCCGTCTGATGAAGGGCCGCCGCTACAGTGATGGACTTCACCAGGCTATCGAAGCTAAGGAAGGCCTGGAAATCCAGAACGAAAGCATGACACTTGCAACGATCACATTCCAGAACTATTTCCGTATGTATGAAAAGCTTGCCGGTATGACTGGTACGGCGAAAACGGAAGAAGAGGAATTCCGCAATATCTATAATATGAACGTTATTGTGATCCCGACAAACCGCCCGATCGCCCGTGATGACCGTCCGGATTTAATTTATGCAACAATGGATGGGAAATTCCGTGCGGTTGTGGAAGATATCGCTGATCGCCACAAAAAAGGACAGCCTGTGCTTGTCGGTACAGTGGCTATCGAAACATCTGAAATCATTTCTAAATACCTGACCAAAAAAGGTGTTCCGCATAACGTCCTAAATGCGAAGAACCACGGCCGTGAAGCAGAAATCATCGCGGACGCAGGTAAGCCGGGTGCCGTGACAATCGCGACTAACATGGCAGGGCGCGGTACGGATATCAAGCTCGGAGAAGGTGTGAAGGAACTTGGCGGCCTATGCGTTATTGGTACAGAACGCCATGAAAGCAGACGTATCGATAACCAGCTCCGGGGACGTTCCGGACGACAGGGAGACCCTGGTGTCACGCAATTCTATCTTTCCATGGAAGATGAATTGATGCGCCGCTTCGGTTCTGACAATATGAAATCGATGATGGAGCGCCTTGGAATGGATGACACTCAGCCAATCCAGAGTAAAATGGTTTCAAGAGCCGTTGAATCTGCACAAAAACGCGTTGAGGGCAACAACTTTGATGCCCGTAAGCAGCTTCTTTCTTACGACGATGTTCTCCGTCAGCAGCGTGAGATTCTTTACGGTCAGCGTAATGAAGTTCTGGAGTCTGAGAACTTGAGAGAAATTGTTGAAAAGATGATCATGACCAGCATCCGGCGTAATGTGGAAGGGTATGCACCTGGACATGAAGACGAGGAAAACTGGAACCTGCAGGGCATCATTGACTACGTAAATGGAAACCTTCTAAATGAAGGCGACCTAACCGTAAATGATATCCGCGGCAAGGATACGGAGGAAATTGCCGAAACCATTTTTGCCAAGGTTAAAGAACGCTACAATGAAAAAGAGGAAATGCTTAGCCCTGAGCAAATGCGTGAATTTGAGAAAGTCATCGTGCTTCGTGCGGTTGACTCCAAATGGATGGATCACATTGACGCAATGGATCAGCTTCGCCAGGGAATCCACCTGCGTGCGTATGGCCAGACAGATCCGCTGCGCGAGTACCAGGGAGAAGGCTTTGCAATGTTTGAAAACATGATCGCTTCCATCGAAGAAGATGTTGCGAAGTACATCATGAAAGCCGAAATCCGCAACAACCTCGAGCGCCAGGAAGTGGCCAAAGGCCAGGCCGTCAACCCGAAAGAAGACGGTGAAAAGGTTAAGAAAAAGCCTGTCGTCAAGCAGATGGACGTTGGACGCAACGACCCATGCATCTGCGGCAGCGGCAAGAAATATAAAAACTGCTGTGGTGCAGAATAAGAAAAGCGGAAGCGCTTGCCCTCGAAGGAACGCAGACTAAGAACGCCACGTCCTGTGGCAACGTCTGCATGACCCCCATCCTGGGGGCCCCAAGCACAAGACGAGCCTCCCGGAAAGGCGTTCTTTGCCTTTTTGGGAGGATTGGCTTGTGACCTCGAGGGGGTAGGAGCTGGAGCTAGACAATTATCGACGTTAAAAGTTTATTTATCACTTAAAATAAACAATTGAGCCGGCAACAGCTTTGCCGGCTTCTCTCTTGGAGAAAATTGAGATAAACCTAATAGGAAACATGGTTTTACAGATAATCAAGCTATAATATGAAAAAAAATTTTTGAGGTGACGGAAATGGAATTAGCAGATATTCGCAATGAACTTGAAAAAACAGCTAAGATTTTAGCGGACTTTAGGGGGTCTCTTTGACTTAGAAAACAAAGAGGCGCGCATCGCTGAGCTTGATGATGTCATGCTGCAGCCTGGATTTTGGGATGACCAGCAGGCGGCACAGGTCGTTATCAGCGAATCAAACTCACTGAAAGAACAGGTAGTTGAATTCCACGATTTATACGAAACGTTTGAGAATCTGGAATTAACTTACGAGCTAGTAAAAGAAGAGAGCGACGCAGAATTGCAGGCAGATCTTGAGGAAGAACTCAAGGACTTGGTTAAGCGTCTGAACGATTTCGAGCTTCAGCTTCTTTTAAGCGAGGAATACGACAAGAACAATGCCATTCTTGAACTGCATCCGGGTGCAGGCGGAACCGAGTCACAGGACTGGGGCAGCATGCTGCTTCGTATGTATACACGCTGGGCAGAGAAGAAAGGCTTCAAAGTTGAAACACTTGATTACCTGCCAGGAGATGAAGCGGGCATCAAGAGTGTTACCCTTAGCATTAAGGGCCATAACGCATACGGCTACCTAAAGGCGGAAAAAGGTGTACACCGTCTGGTAAGGATATCGCCATTTGATTCATCAGGACGCCGCCATACTTCATTCGTTTCCTGTGAAGTGATGCCGGAATTCAATGATGAAATTGAAATCGACATCCGTACCGAAGATCTGAAAATCGACACATACCGTGCAAGCGGAGCAGGTGGTCAGCATATCAATACGACTGATTCTGCTGTCCGTATCACTCACTTGCCGACCAATGTCGTGGTAACCTGCCAGACAGAGCGTTCCCAGATCAAAAACCGCGAACGTGCCATGAAAATGCTGCAAGCTAAGCTTTATCAAAAGAAAATCGAAGAGCAGGAAGCAGAATTGGCTGAAATCCGCGGTGAGCAAAAAGACATCGGCTGGGGAAGCCAGATCCGCTCCTATGTCTTCCATCCGTATTCCATGGTAAAAGACCACCGCACCAACACTGAAGTCGGCAACGTCCAGGGAGTTATGGACGGTGACCTGGATATGTTTATTAACGCATATTTGCGTTCGAAATTGATTTTGCCTCAGGATTAATGCGTAAAATAGCCTATGCTGGCATAACCGGCATAGGCTTGTTTTTTTATGGAATTATAACTGAGCTAGCCGGTGAATGGGGAGTGCTCTAGGAGTGGATGCGCTTTTTGAGCTGGTTTATTTCCATTTCTTGAACCCCGCTCTTTTCACTGAGGTGAACGATATCAATTTTTGTGCCTTTTATTGCGTCAGAGATGACGTTAAAAGTCTCTTCATGCTGTTCTAACTTCGTTTTAATATGCTTAAAATGACTTCTGAATTCTGTGGCATTGTTCTCAATCTGTTCAGAAAGTCTTTCAATGCTATTTTCAACAATTCCCAGCTTATTATCAACAGTATCTATACTGTTTTCAACGTTCCCAAGCCTGCTATTAACATCAGAAATATCATGATCAATGGAATCAAATCTCTGATCAATGGAATCGAACTTCTGATCAGCCGAATCAAATCTCTGATCAATGGAATCGAACTTCTGATCAGCCGAATCAAATCTCTGATCAATGGAATCAAACTTCTGATCAACCGAATCAAATCTCTGATCAATGGAATCAAACTTCAGATCAACCGAATCAAATCTCTGATCTATCAAATCAAACTTCTGATCAACCGAATCAAACTTTAGATCAATCGAATCAAACCTCTGATCAACCGAATCAAATCTCTTTGAATGTTCCTTTAAGGTACTTAAAATTTCATTAAGAATCTTCTCCGTTTTTCTCACCTCCTTTTCGACATTATACCACATGCCGCTGAATTTCATGCTGCTGAGAAAGCAGTACAAATGGACCCCGGAACAAAGCTTATAAACATTTAATACAAAAATCGGCATGATAAATTGACTGTTTTTGTCACAACATAATGAAAGGCAGAGGTAGGGAACTACAGTCTTTTAATACGGCAGTTTAATGGCATTTACAGGCTCAAGACTCCATGCTATACTCACTGACGGTAAAAATGGAATATGACTTAATTCTGTATAGATCGGGGACACCGGAGGGAGAAGAAATGGGCAAGAATAGAAGAGGATATACTTATAGTAAAAAAGCGGAGAGATTGCTGGAGTACATATATGTTTTAATAGGATCTGGAATTGTCGCCATTGCATTTAACGTGTTTTTGCTGCCCAATCGAATTGCATCAGGAGGGGTGAGCGGGATCAGTACGATCCTGGATGCGGTTGCTGGCTGGGAGCCCGCATACGTGCAGTGGGCATTTAATATACCGCTTTTTATTGCAGGCGTACTTTTGCTCGGCAAACAATTTGGGGCAAAAACGCTGGCAGGAACAATCTTTCTGCCCTTAGTTGTTTTCCTTACAAAAGAATATGAGCCATGGACATCAGATCCGCTGCTGGCTTCTCTGTTTGGCGGAATTGGCGTTGGCCTGGGTTTAGGCATCGTTTTCCGGGGTAAAGCATCAACAGGAGGGACAGACCTTGCAGCACAGATTATTAACAAGTATACAGGTTTGTCTCTTGGAACCTGTGTTGCGATAATCGATGGATTGATCGTACTGTCGGCTGCGATTATTTTCGACATAGAGCAGGGGCTGTATGCCTTAATTGCTTTATATGTAACAAGCAAAACAATCGATCTCATACAGCTTGGATTCAGCCGGACAAAGATGGCTTTAATCATTACTGAAAAACAAAATGAAGTTCGTGAAGGAATTTTGAATAAAATTGACCGAGGTGTGACAAAACTATCAGCATACGGTGGTTATACTGACCATGAACGCCCAGTCCTCATGTGTGTGGTGGACCAGACGGAGTTCACAAAATTGAAACAACTGGTTCAAACCATTGATCCTACTGCATTTATCATTGTTACGGATGCTTCCGAGGTGTTGGGCGAGGGTTTCAAACGAGCATAGTGTTGGTATAATATAGCTGTACTTAGTATTTTTTCCTGAGGGGGAATTATAGGTGAAAAAGAAGCTACTAGCATTACTGATGGGTACATCTTTAGTTCTTGCAGCCTGCGGCGGCGGAGACGATGCTGCTGAAGACAAGGACACTGCTACAAACGGCGGCGGTGAAACAACGACTGATACTGCTGATGCTGGTGATGCACAAAAGCTTTATGAACAGAAATGTTCAAGCTGCCACGGTGCAAACCTTGAAGGCGGTGTAGGACCTGCACTAGATAAAATTGGTGCCAGCCTATCACAGGAAGATATTGAAAACACAATTGCTAACGGTAAAGGAGCTATGCCTAAAGGATTGCTTCAGGGAGAAGAAGCTTCTGCAGTAGCATCCTGGCTAGCAGGCAAGAAATAATAGGGTTCTAAATAAAAACGTTCTGTTCAGCAGGGCGTTTTTATTTTTTCTGTTATCGTTAGGTATGCTGTTACTGATTTGATTGGAGCGGAAGGTGCGAGACTCCACGGAGCAGCGGGACAGAAGATGAGACTCCAAGACGAGAAACGCCGAAGATGCTCAGCGCCCGTCCCGCGGAAAGCGAGCATACTGAAGCGCAAATCAACGGACTGCATTAAGGTGCAAAAACAACGAGGCTATTTTCTTTACAGCTTGGCTGGGGAAAGACAATATGTGACAAATATCGAGTGAATGCAATATGCAAAAAGAAGGAAAAATTCTTCGATTGAGCGAATAAAACCCAAGAATATTAATGAAACTCAGGAAAAAAGTAACAATAGTTAAGGGATTGAAAAGAAACTGTAATAATTTTTTCCGTTATTTTGACAACTTATGATGTTATAATGGGTTGTGTGAGAATTTTAGATGGCTAATTAGGCAGTATTTACAAGTATTTTGTCATCCTCTATGTCGAAAGGATGTCGTTTTTTAGCGAAAAAAGCCGTCTGTTATTTAATTCTTAATACACACTAGATGCTAGGTGATATATATGATCGATATGAAAGACGTCTATAAGAGATACCCCAATGGCGTTACAGCAGCCAGCGGGATTGATGTGCATATCAAACAAGGTGAGTTTGTTTATGTAGTAGGACCGAGTGGTGCCGGTAAATCCACTTTTATCAAAATGATGTACCGGGAAGAAAAGCCTTCGAGTGGAACGATAACTATTGACGGAGTAAATCTGGCTACATTAAAGAATGCAAAGGTACCGCTAATGCGACGTAAAATCGGTGTCGTTTTCCAGGACTTTAAGCTACTCCAGACACTGACTGTCTATGAGAATGTTGCTTTTGCTCTTGAGGTTATTGAAGAGCATCCGAAGAATATTAAAAAACAAGTCATGGAAACTTTGGACCTTGTAGGTTTAAAGCATAAGGCAAGAATGCTTCCGACCGAATTATCAGGCGGGGAGCAGCAGCGTGTTTCCATCGCCAGATCCATCGTAAATTCTCCAAAGGTCGTGATTGCGGACGAGCCTACAGGAAACCTTGACCCGGATACTTCATGGGAAATCATGAACATTTTCGATGAAATCAACACGAGAGGAACGACTGTGGTCATGGCAACTCATAATAAAGAAATTGTTAACACGATTAAGCACCGCGTAATTGCCATTGAAGGCGGAAGGATTGTGCGTGACGAGCAAAGAGGTGATTACGGCTATGAAAGCTAGAACATTGGGCCGGCACTTCCGTGAAAGCTTTAAGAGCCTCGGACGAAATGGATGGATGACGTTTGCTTCGGCAAGTGCGGTGACAGTAACGCTCATTTTGGTTGGCGTATTTTTCGTCATTATGATGAATCTCAACAAGGTGGCTACAACCATTGAAGAGGACGTGGAAATCCGCGTTCACATCGATGTTGCTGCAAATGAGCAGGATCAGGAAGTTTTACGGCAAAAAATCGAAGGAATATCCGAAGTTAAAACAGTTGAATATTCAACTAAGGAAAAAGAGCTTGATAGTTTAATAGACAGCCTTGGTGAAGAAGGAGAAGCCTTCAAACTGTTCGAACAGGATAATCCGCTGAACGATGTATTTATCGTAAAGACTAAAAACCCGGCAGATACAATGAAAGCTGCGAAACAGATTGAAAAAATGGAATATGCCGCAAAAGTAAAGTATGGCCAGGGGCAGGTTGAGAAGCTATTTAACTTTATCAATGCCGGCCGAAATGTTGGCCTTGTATTGATTATCGGCCTATTATTTACTGCTATGTTCCTGATTTCAAATACGATTAAAATTACGATCATGTCTCGAAGAAAAGAAATTGAGATTATGAGATTGGTAGGAGCAACCAATTCCTTCATCAGATGGCCATTTTTCCTGGAAGGCTTATGGCTTGGATTGCTTGGATCGATTATTCCGATTGCACTTGTTTCGACAGCCTACTATTATGCCTTTGATTATTTGGCGCCAAAGCTTGAAGGACACTTTATCAAGCTGCTGGAATTTAGTCCGTTTGTCTATCAGATCTCCGGACTTATTATCCTGATGGGTGCACTTATTGGTGTATGGGGAAGCTTGATGTCAGTCAGAAAGTTCCTGAAAGTATAAAACCAGCTTAGAAGGCCCTGCGGGGGAACCTGTCCAGGCGCCTTCAAGCCTCATAATAATAGACGATTCAGCAGTGTTAAATGTTTCAGAGATAGTTAAAAAAATAGAACGATTGACCTGTACATATGGTGTTCATTGAAAGGAGAAATCGGAAAATTGAAGAAATCCATCATCACATTATCATTGGCTGCCATTTTGGGATTTGGCAGCGCAACAGTCGGACTGCCTCTTGAAAAGGCGTCTGCAGAAAATAAACTAAACGATCTAAACAGCCAAAAGGACAAAATTAACCAGCAGCGTTCAGGAGTAGAATCGAAGATTACCGATACAGATAAAAAGATTAACGAAAATCAGGGTGAGCAGCAGTCTGTACAAAGTGAGATTGAGCGCCTTGATAAAGCGATCAGTGATGCTTTAGCAAAGATTGAAGAGAAAAACGGCCAGATTGCAGAAACAAAAAAGGAAATTGAAAAATTAGAAGCCGAAATTGAAGTATTAGTAGAGCGCATCAAAAAGCGAAATGAACTATTAAAAGATCGCGCCCGCAACTATCAGGAAACTGGCGGAATGGTGAGCTATATTGATGTTTTAATGGGCGCGCAAAGCTTTGGAGACTTTGTTGAGCGCGTTGGAGCAGTTGCAACAATCGTAGAAGCTGACCAGGATATTCTAAAAGCGCATCAGGCGGATAAAGACGAGCTGGAGAAAAAACAGGCTCAGGTAAAAGAAGAGCTTGCCTCTTTAGAAAAGATGCGTGCCGAGCTTGAAGGCATGAAAAAAGCTTAAATGCCCAAAAGGCAGAGAAAGATAAACTGCTTAAATCCCTAAAGCATGAAGAAGAGGAAATGCATGCTCATAAACTTGAATTAGCAGAAGAAAATGAAATTCTTGCAGCCCAGGAAGCAGCAATTCAAAAAGCGATCAAGCTTGAGCAGGAAAGACAAGCTGAGGCAGCAAGACAAGCTGAATTGGCAAAACAGAAAGCTGCTCAGGAAGCGGCTAAAAAGAGCAGCTCTTCATCAGCAGGAAGTTCATCAGCAGGAAGCGGCTCATCATCTGACAGCGGTTCATCAAGCAGCCCGCAGGTTACACCACCTTCAGTATCAAGCGGAGCCTGGACAAAACCGGCTGCAGGAAGACTTTCTTCAGGTTTTGGCGGACGTTCATTAGGTGAGCACTATGGTGTTGATATTGCTGCAGGCGGAACAGTACCGATCGTGGCAGCGGCAGACGGTGTTGTAATCCGTTCATACTACTCCAGCAGTTATGGAAATGCGATATTTATTGCTCATTCTATTGGCGGACAAACTTACACAACTGTATACGCTCATATGAGAAGCCGTTCTGTAGGCTCTGGCCAGACTGTTTCTAAAGGCCAGCAAATCGGCATCATGGGTAATACTGGACAATCTTATGGCCAGCATCTGCACTTTGAACTTCACAGAGGTTCTTGGAATGCAGCAAAATCAAATGCGATTAATCCTGTAGGCATTGTGCCTCTATAAAAAATAGTGAAAGTGGAAGGAGCTAAGCTTCTTCCACTTTTCTTTTACCCGTAAAGCAGGTCTTTAATCCTATTATCAGCGTTTTATTTTACGCTTGGAGGAGTGTCATGAATATATGGAGGAGCCGGCTTCAGCTTAGGTGCTGGAGCAAAAGGCGGAACTTCCTGCTTGTATTGGAAGGTTCCCTGGCCATCCATGTTCCGACCTTGAGCCCATCGGCCCTGGCTGCTTTCATCTCCTCTTGAAAGGTTCATAAATACATAGGAAAACTCTTCTTTTTCAACCTCCTTCGGGAATGTGCTTGGCACGGTTTTCCCTTCCTGGGCTTCAAGCTCTTTTATCGCAGCAAGCCATTGGTTTTGATGCATGCGGTCACGGGCAATTAAGAAGTCCAGCATGTCCTTGACACCGCGGTCATCAGTCATTTCATACAGACGGACAGCCTGCAGACGTCCCCGGGACTCGGCATTCAGGTTTGCACGAAAATCAGCCAGCAGGTTTCCGCTGGCTACGATGTAACCACCCTGCCAAGGGACCCCGACACCACTGACAGGCATGGCACCATGACCGGAAACAATCACATGCTGCGGGTTCATTCCGCCCAAAATCGCAGCAAGAAGCGGATCCTGGGCAGCTTTTTCCTGCTCTTTTTTACAGGAGCGCCATCCATCAGGAGGGCAATCATGGTGGCAATCATTTCAATATGGGCCAATTCTTCGGTCCCCGTATCCATTAATAAATCCCGATATTTACCATACTTTCGTGCACCCCAGCCCTGAAATAAATACTGTATGGCCACAGACATTTCCCCAAATTGTCCGCCAATCAGCTCCTGGAGCTTTTTAGCATACACCAATTATATTGAAGTTCTTTGATGGGATAGAACATTTGCACACACCCTTTATGTGAAAATCCCCTTAATATATTCTTAAATTGAGATATTGCATATGCCTAACCTGATTATTGAAAACATAACTTGTCCTTATCCTGCATAGGATGTGATGAGCAAGGTCATTCATCATTCATGATGGAAAGTTACTATAAAGGCCTAAGAGACCGCTGCAAAATAGAAAGGGAGATGAAGATGAGCAGAAAATGGATCGCCGTTCTGATGACGGGATCTTTGCTGACAGGAGCTGGCGGTACATATGCAGGCATGCAGTGGCTGGCAAAGGAAGCTCCGCAGACAGGGGCAGGAAATCAATTAATAGATTCTAAGGAAAACGGAACACAAATTGAAAAAGAGAAAATCGAAAAGATGGAAACGGCCTATCAGTTAATCTTAAATAGCTATGTGGAAAAAGTAGAGGAAAAGCAGCTCGTGGAGGGAGCCATCCAGGGCATGCTTGCAACCCTTGAAGATCCTTACTCTGTTTATATGGATGAAGAAACAGCAAAACAATTCAGTGATACACTGGAATCTTCTTTTGAAGGAATCGGGGCAGAAGTCAGCATGGTGGAAGGTAAGATCATCATTGTTGCACCGTTTAAAGATTCACCAGCTGAAAAAGCAGGGCTTAAGCCAAAAGATGAAATTTTAAAAGTGGATGGGGAAAGTGTGGAGGGTCTTGATTTATATAAAGCTACCATGAAGATTCGCGGGAAAAAAGGAACAAAGGTAGAGCTTGAAATTGCTCGCCAGGGACTGAAGGAACCTTTAAAGGTAGAGGTAAAAAGAGATGAGATTCCACAAATTACAGTATACTCGGAAATCAAGAAGCAAAGAGGAAAGAATGTAGGATATCTGGAAATCACCTCCTTTTCCGAAGAGACATCCAAGGAATTTGCCAAACAGCTGAGTGAAATGGAGAAAGAGGGAATTGATGGCCTTGTAATCGATGTGCGCGGAAATCCCGGAGGCCTCCTGACATCAGTACAGGAAATCCTGAAGGAATTGGTTACAGCTGATAAGCCATATCTGCAGATAGAAAAACGGGATGGAGAAAAAATGAGGTATTTCTCCACGCTTGAAAAGCCTAAAAGCTATCCGATTGCTGTACTTGTTGATAAAGGGAGTGCATCTGCATCGGAGATTCTTGCCGGCGCTTTAAAGGAAGCTCAAGGGTACGCCATAATCGGTGAGAATTCATTTGGGAAGGGCACTGTTCAGCAGCCTGTTCCGATGGGAGATGGCAGCAATATCAAGCTCACTTTGTTTAAATGGCTGACACCTGACGGAAACTGGATCCATAACAAGGGAATCAAGCCAACTCTCGAGGTTAAACAGCCAGACATCTACCAAACACATCCTTTGCAGGTGGAGAAGCCTTTGGCAATCGATATGAATAATGAAATGGTGAAGAATGCACAGGGAATTCTGGCGGGCCTTGGATATGCTCCAGGAAGGACAGATGGCTACTTCAATGATTCCACTGCAGCCGCTGTAAAAGCATTTCAGAAGCAAAAAGAGCTTGAAGCATCCGGCCGGATAGACAAGAAAACAGCAGCAGCGCTTGAACAGGCCGCCATCGAGGAAATGAGGAAAGAGCAGAATGACCTTCAGCTGCAAACGGCTCTGAGATATATTGCAAGATAGCGAATTTTGTCGAATGTAAACTTTCATTAGCAGGAGGGATTTTCCTTCTGCTATTTTTGTATTTGAGCCAGATTGTGATAGGTTTTGGAAGACGCTTTTGGTAGAATATAGAGTAATAGAGTTTTCTGTTTGTTACATAATTCATGAGAATTTATTAATAGAGGCTGGTGGCAAGTTTGATAGAGGAGTGGATTTTTGAGTTTTTAAAAGGAACAGGAAAGCTGCTGCTGAATCCGGTATTTTATTACCTGTTTTTTGTAGCTGCATTTTTGGGGGTTTCCCGTGTAAGGCGTGAGCGCAAAGACTTTTCTGTTCGTGCGGAAAATGCTTATTTTGAGCTGAGGCAGCTCCTGCCTCTGGGTATCCTGGCAGGTCTATCAGTGAGTGTTGTGATGGTTGGAGCAGGACTTGTCGTACCAGTGGAAACGATTGTTCTTACTGCTGCTCTTACGTTCCTGTGGAGCTTTACGGCAAAAGTGAGATGGATGGCGCCTGTTTATACGCTGGGCTTTGCATTTTTCGCAACAATGTTTGCTGCTGAACAGAAATGGCCATTGCCATCATTCGCCCAGTCGGCAGCGGACCTTGACTCTTCCATCTTTCCGTCCATCGCTGTTCTCTTGGCTCTTCTTGTTATTGCAGAAGGCTTCCTGATTATAAGAAACGGCCGGAAAGGGACATCTCCCAGGCTTGTAAAGAGTAAACGGGGCCAGACGATCGGCATTCATGAATCAAAAAGAATCTGGATGGTGCCTGTGTTTTTGCTTATTCCCGGTCAGGCACTGCAGCTGCCATTTGATTGGTGGCCAGTGATTCCAATCGGCGGGGAAACGTATTCGCTCATTCTTGTCCCTTTTTCGATCGGCTTTTACCAGCGGATTCAGGGCACGCTTCCTAAAGAGGCAACAGCATTGCTCGGACAAAGAATCTGCGTGTTTGGCGTACTTCTTTTGCTGATTTCATCTGCAGGCTACTGGTATCCGCTTGCTTCTGTGGGTGCAGCCGCACTGGCTATCATCGGGCGTGAATTCATCTCTCTCCGCCAGAGAATGGCAGAGGACCAGGCACCGTCTTACTTTTCCATGCGCAATCAGGGAATCATGGTGCTTGGAGTAGTTCCGGATTCACCAGCTTATAAAATGTCTCTGCAAGTGGGAGAGGTTGTTACAAAAGTCAATGGTGTGAAGATCCATAATGAAAAAGGCTTCTATGAAGCGCTGCAAAAGAACGGGGCTCACTGCAAACTTGAGGTTCTTGATGTGAACGGCCAGGTGCGGTTCGTCCAGCGCGCTCTTTATGAGGGCGACCATCATGAACTTGGATTGCTTTTTGTGCAGGAAGAGAAGAAATGGGATAGTGAAGCGGTGTAAGTGTTACTTTTCATTAACAGCCGGAATACGCACTTAATCCTCCGGAAAGATTTTCATAACATTTATAGAGACCCTTCATTAATTATATTGAAGGGTCTTTTTTGATTAAAAAATGTGAAGTTTTCTGAAACTCACGGGGCGGTTAGATAAATAACTAGAAGAGATTTTACTCAAAACGTTTTGTTTTGATCATCCCTAAAGTCCAGTTCACTGACTTCACCAGCTGCTTTCATATTACATAATTGTTAGATTCATGTAAGATAAATCGATTTTTAACTAATAAAAGATTGTCTATACTTCTTTCATAGTGATAAAACAGGAAGGGAGTATATATTATGGATTTATCTCAAATGAACGTGGAACTGTTTAGGATCATTAATGACTTTGGTAAAGAACATACATATTTAAACCATACTTTCATATTTTTAGCCGAGTATATGGTATTTGTCCTTGGATTAATGGCTTTAATTTTCTGGTTTACCAGGAGAAAAGAAAACAGGTTTATGATCATCTCGGCTGCTGCCGCCTTTATCATGGCTGAGATTATCGGTAAAATTGCTGGAAAGTTGCATTCAAACAATCAGCCATTTGCAGAATTGTCTAATGTAAACAAATTAATAGAGAAAGCAGTAGATAATTCCTTTCCAAGTGACCATACCATTTTATTCTTTGCATTTTGTACGACTTTTTTCATCTATCAAAAAAGATGGGGATACCTTTGGATCATCATTGCCCTTTTGGTTGGCGTTTCCCGTATATGGGTGGGGGTACACTATCCTGCAGATGTCTTGGCTGGAGCGCTAATAAGCATTGTTTCGGCAATAATCGTTTCTTACATTGTCCCCCGTCTCAACTTTATAAGAAAGTTTCTATTGCTTTATGAAAAAGGGGAAAAATATATTTTTCCTGGCAGGGACAGGTCCAGAGAATTATAAAAGAATGCTATGATACGCTCAATTAGAAAGAATTAGAAACAGATAATTTTATAAAAAGTGTTTACTTTTAATGAAAAATCCATTAGATTGAATTTTGTAAACTGAATATCCTCGTTAGGTGAGGCTCCTGTGTTGGAGATATGCTGCTGCCCAAAAATGTCGAAAGACGCCAATGGGTCAACAGAAACCATCGACTTAAGGTGGTTTTTAATGTAGCTGGCTTTGTCCTATGCCACACAGTGCTAAAGCTCTACGAATGGAGGAACAGAATAACCAGGTTTGTTATTCTTATTTTTGTCATCTTTAAACCTGCACCTTCATTCGAAAATGAAGGTGTTTTTTTATCTTTCCGGGAGGTGAGGAGTAATGGAAAATGACCCCTGCTCAAAACATCATGAAAATAGAATGCATCTAACAGAATATGATAAGGGACATGATCCCTTGTTCCTTACAGAAGGAGTGACAAAAAATGAAGATAAATATGCCAGCAGATCAAATAACTCTTCAAATCATAAAGTCTTTAAAAGAAGGAAAAAAGGAAGAATTTCATGGAATCTTAGAAGAACTCCAGCCTTATGATATTGCAAGAGTATTCGAGGGACTCCCAGAAAAACATCACACACGCTTCCTGTTATTGCTTTCTCCTAAACAAATCGCTGACTTAATACAGGAGCTGGAAAAACCATATCAGCTGGAGATTCTCACTAAATTAGGATTAGAAAAGTCAGGGCACGTTATGGACTTAATGGAAAATGATGATTTGGCTTCTTTACTTGAAGACTTATCCCCTGACAAATTAGAGGAACTCCTTTCAGGTATGAAGGAGGAAGAGTCCCAAATTGTTCAAAACATCATGAACTATCCTCCTGAAACGGCAGGGCGATTGATGACTAACCGTTTTGTCTGGATACCTCAGCATTTCACTGTTCGAGAAACAGTAGACAAACTTAAAGTGTTTGCTGAGTACTCAGAAACCATAAATTACTTATATGTCATTGATCACGATAAGAAGCTTGTTGGAGTTGTATCCTATCGGGATTTAATCCTGGCCGATGAAAAGGAAAAAATTCACGATATTATGTATAGCCGAGTCATTTCTGTTTCAGCGGATTCTGACCAGGAAGAAGTAGCCCGCATGATTGAGCGATATGATTTCTTGGCAATTCCTGTTGTGGAAAGTAATAACCAGCTGGTAGGGATTGTGACAGTAGACGATATTATTGATGTGGTTATAAGAGAGGCAAATGAAGATATTGAGAAGCTTTCAGCATCAGGTAAAGCCATTGATTTTGAGACGAAGGCATTTGTTGCTGCCTATCGCCGTCTTCCCTGGCTCATTTTACTTTTATTTATTGGTATAGTTTCCGGAACAATAATTAGCGGTTTTGAAGAAACGCTGTCAAAAGCGGTGGCTTTAGCATTCTTTATGCCCATGATAGCAGGTATGACAGGAAATACAGGCACCCAATCTTTAGCTGTTGTCGTAAGAGGGCTGGTTTCCCGTGATATTGACAAAGGGGTGGTTTTCAGGCTTATTTTTAGAGAGTTAAAAGTCGGTCTGATCATTGGATTTACCTGCGGAACATTAATATCCATCATTGCACTCGTTTGGCAAGGAAATGCCGTTTTAGGGGTAGTGGTTGGAAGCTCTTTGGTTATGACACTGATCATTGGAACTTTAGCTGGCACTATCATACCAATCATTCTTTATAAATTAAATATTGACCCTGCCGTGGCTTCAGGTCCATTGATTACAACACTAAATGACATACTCTCATTACTCATTTACTTTGGAATTGCCACAATGTTTATATCAAAATTGATTTAGGTAAATGCATTGTCAATTCAAGATCAGCTGCCGAAACAGGTAGCTTTTTCTTATTCTATAAAAGGGGCAGGTTAGCGAAAAAATCAAAAGCCAATAATGAATAAGTTACGAATAAAAACTTGTTTATATTAACCGATGTTTTATATTTTTATTATGTAGTCAGTCAAATCTTCTTATTTTAATGCATTTTAGATTTCGTCATCTTCTATTCGAGCATTTCGCATCGATGAAAGACTGAACCACAGTCCGCAAAAAGCTAGTCCGGCTATTGAAATCCATAGAGCCGTTATGAAACCTAGTCCGTCAGCGAGGGTACCTCCTAGTGGAGCGCCGATAACGACTGCACTACGATTGATGGATCGAAGTGTGGCATTCATACGACCTTGCAGGTGAGATGGCGTGACATACTGTCGATATCCCATTTCAAGAGGACCTTCGATTCCCATGGCAAAGCCGTAAAAGAACTGCCCAACAATCACAAAAATGAGAGCTATGTACTGCGAGTCGGAGTTGTTAGTTGCTGGAGCTAGAGCCATCTAGATAACTGCTGGAGCATAGAGAATTCGAGAAAAAGCCATTGCACGTCCGACGCCAAAGCGCACACCGGCTTGAGGAGATATAGAGGTTCCTGCGACAGCACCAACACCTGCAGCGGCGAGGACATACCCAAGGAGTGAGGCATCGAAGCCAAGCTCAATTAAAAAAATGGATACTAGGATCGTCATGGTCATGCTATGAAAGAGAAACCAGGCGTGCGTGTTTAAAGCGAGTGTACGAAGGTATTGGTGTTGATAGACCCATCGCAAACCTTCCTTGATTTGCTGACCAAGTGGTCCAGTCTTCACTTTTTTTGAGGGCTGGTGTTTAATCGATGCCATTAATACACCTGAAAACAAATACGATAAGGCATCAAAAAGAAGGGCAAATGGTGCACCGATCAATGAGACGAGTCCACCTCCAATGGCTGGACCGCTCGTTTCCGCGACAGCTGAGCTTTGTTCTAACCGTGCATTTGCACGTGTTAATAAATGACGAGGGACGATTTGTGGCACAAAGGACTGGTAGGCAGTATCATTAAAAAGAGACAAAGCACCAAAGAGCACCAGCAGGAACATTAGCCAGCCAATACTGATTACTCCTGTGATAGACATTAAGCAAATGAAGGCAAGTATAATGCAGCGCCCCATATCTGTTACTGCCAATACAGTCTTTCGGTGAAAGCGATCAACCAAAACCCCCGCTATTAATCCCAACAGTACATACGGAAGCCATCTAGATGCTGAAACCCAGCCAACATCAACAGCACTGCCTCCCATATTACCAACTACTAATACCTGAAGAGCCAGAGTTGTAATATATGTGCCAAAGCTTGAAGTTGTTGAGGCAATCCAAAAACGAACAAAGCTACTGTGCTCCCTTAATTTCATCGGGCTTCACCTCTTTTGCCAATTTATACAACTTATAAATATAGTAACTATACTGCTTTCAAAAAAGTGTAAACATAGAGTTTTATATGGGACGGACCTTGGGGGAGTAGTGGAAGGCTAACATTGGTTATTTATAAAAAAATCTTAACAAAGAGATGAATAGAACATAATCGAAATGGTCAATGACATGAAGGGAAAATTAGGAGTCAAGGTTCTTAAATTTTTTTCTATAAGAGGGTAATTCTCTATTTATCACAAAAATCCTTTATAAGGCTGCCATTCTCTAAGGCAGCTTTCTTCATGTCAAACGGGGCAGTTTAGCAGAAGAATAATGTTATAATTTGGATGTAAAATATGTGTCTACTTAAACAAACAGAGCATTAGTGAATCCAAATGAATGGACTATTGCTACTCACTGAAGGTGTATAAAAAGGAGTTGCTGCGTCTTGATAATTTATGCAGAAATTTAACGTGATTTCCATTGTAATACTTATTATTAGTTCTTCTATCTACCTTCGGCTTTTTGAACTTACAATGTATACCATCATCCAGATAGCATATATCTTCTTTGCAATTAGTTTATTGATTCCTATATTAGTGTAATTGAGAAGTGGGCTTATGTTCAAGATCAGCTGCTAATCGAGCAGCTTTTTTCTTCTTCAAATTAAAAGAGCAGGATGAGCAATATTCATTTAGAGAGGTGGATACGTTTTGAGTCTATATTATCACGAGTATGGAGATAAAAATGCCTCATTAATGGTCTTTTTACATGGAGGTGGTGTAAGTAGTTGGATGTGGAATAAACAGATTAAACACTTTAGTCATTATCATTGTCTTGCAATAGACTTACCAGAACAAGGGAAAAGCAACGATGATAATATAGGGAATTTTACAATTAAATATAGTGCTGAGAGGGTTATTGAAATAATAGAAAAAAAGGCTTTTGAAAAAGAGGTAATTGTCATCGGATTCTCTTTGGGAGCACAAGTTATAGTTCAGATGCTGAGTATGAAACCCAATATGGTTAATTATGCAATCATAAATAGTGCGTTAGTTAGGCCTTCTCCATATATAAAAACAATGATTGCTCCTTCAATTAAATTAACATTTCCACTCATTAAGAATAAATTATTTTCAAAACTTCAAGCTAAAGCACTTTATCTCGATGAAGAATATTTTGAAACCTATTATAAAGAAAGTTCTTTAATGAAATCAGGTACACTTATTAGGATATTGGAAGAGAACATGTCTTTTGAGATACCAAGAGGCTTCGAAAAAGCGGAGTGTAAAATATTAGTGACTGTTGGTGAAAGAGAAAAGGCAATAATGAAAAAATCAGCAGCAGACATTGTTTTACATAATTCTAATTGTGAAGGAATAATCATACCTAATGCTGGTCACGGAATCTCATTAGCTAATCCTGATTACTTCAATGGAATAATTGAAAATTGGATTCAGGATGGCGTTCTGCCACTAGATGTAATGCCAATTAAGTGAAGATTATATATTGAATTATTTTGTGAAATACTGCTTTTTAACAAAATGGGCAGGTTTGTTGAATAATCTAAAAATAATTCTCTAACGGTGGGGAGAAAATTTGCTTGATAAAATAAGACAGTTTTTTAAGATAAACAAACAAGAAGCGGAAGACGGAAGGTACGTAAATGTTCCAGAAGTTAGGGTAAATGAGGAGTTAAAAAGAAGCGTAATAGAACTAGAAAGATTAGCAGAACAATGGGGTAAAGCTCTTCAAAGAAAATATGCAAATTCATTTGAAAACCAAGGAAAACAAAACCTAAGAATCTGGGTGTGCCGAGACATTGATGGAGATGAATTAAAAGAATTGAGTTCCGAAAAGTGTCTGGAAAAAGAATATCGTTCTCAAATCGTAATAGATTTTGATAATGACACAGTAGAAGATGATGAATATGCAGACATCATTCAGTTGTGGTATTACTATGGCGGGGGTGCTGGAACTATATGTGATATTACAAAAAACAATTTAGTAAAAGACATAGAAGTAGTCTTAAAAACTCTGCTTAAATAAATGTACAACAAACAAACCCCTTAATTAACAAACGGGGCAATTTAATACTAGAGGGAATTGAAAGTGGTGGCAATTTGTTTAAGAAAAGCATTAGATATCCGTTACTATTTTTTGTAGCAACAATAATTTGGCAGTTAATTGTCAATAAAGAGGTTAAGTGGGTTGATAATATAGGGATATCTTTTATGATATTTTTATTCGCTCTTTTATATAATTGGTCAAGTAAACCCTATAAATGGAAGAAAGACAGATGTAAATGAATACTTTTTAAAACTATTCTTTATTACTAACGATTGTAGTGATCGTAAGAAGATAAACGCCTTTATTCTTGAATTTCTTATTAGCTAAAGACCTGCGGTAATATGTCAACTCCAAAAGTTTAAAGATGTTTAGTTTTCAATTTACTTGTGACTAAAAAAGACCGTAAGGAACTACACCAGTAAATAAATGTAATTTACTGGAAATCAGGAAGGCTTGCGCTGACAAAGTATATTTGTCAGATCTTCACGCACCTTTCTTGCGCAAAGACTTGGCGTTTGCGAAGCAGCGCATCCACCAATCGCACGAGTTTTCTTGCTGTTAGGACGAGGGCACGTTTGTGTTGATGTTTTGGAACTTCAAGACATTTCTTTTGGTAAAACTCGCGATATTCGGGAATCTGTCTCCTAACCGAGTTGGCGGCTTCAACGAGGTAGTAGCGCAGATATTCGTTTCCTTGTCGCGAAAGAGAAGTGTCTTCAGCTGTAAAGCGGCCAGACTGGTGTTTCCGCCAGTATAGACCTGCATATTTGGCAATCTTGCTTTCATCTTCAAAACGTTCAATCTGGCCGATTTCGGCAATAATGCCTGCGGCATATACAGGTCCGATGCCCGGTATAGTCTCCAAGGTCTGGGAAAGGCCTGTCATTAGACGGGTAATGGCTTTGTCGATTTCCTTGATCTGTTTCTGAAAGGAACGGATCAGCTCAATGGAAGTACCTAAAAGGAGATCCATTGAGTCTTCTACCACTTTATCTAAGCGGTAGGAAGAGCGGACTGCCCGTTGGATGGAAGTAGCTACTTTATCGGGATCAGAGAAACGATTCTTCCCGTGTTCCTGAAGGAACGCAGCCAATTCATCTAAAGGCATCTGGGCCAGTTCTTCCAGGCTGTATCTTTCGAGGAAGAGGTCCATCATCGCATTTCCGAAGGCGGAAGAGTCCACCTCATGGGAAAAGTTGCTGCACTTGAAATTCAGATGTTGGAGAAAGTGCTGTTTCTCCTTTGTCATCATCTTAACCAAGTGATAACGTGAACGGGTCAACTGTTGGAGTGCGACATACTGGCTCTCCTTGACAATGGACATCTGGTTACGGCCGAATCGGACATAATCGGCAATCACGAATGCATCAATTTCATCCGTCTTATTCATATCCGAATAGCTTTTCTTGAAGTTGGCAATCTGTTTCGGATTAATGACGAACACTTGAGTGTCAAAGACCTTAAGGTCTTCATCATAATGAAGGAACATAGAAGGATGGAAGCTATAGACCGAAGTGGACTCCAAACCGATCTTAACGCTTTCAACTTTACGTCCTTTCGCAAGGCCGAGGATTCGTTCCTTCAAAACTGTGGCTCCTGGAAGGTCATTTGATACCGTGAAGGTATCCACTTTTGATCCTTCCTGATCAAGGATACAGCCTTTCATGTCAAACGAACTTACGTCTAAACCAACAAATAATCGCATGGGGGTTACCCTCCTTTCATTGTGGAATCATTGGGTATTTCCTTGGACGCCTCGAGATATCTCTAGTATGGACGCCGATCATCAACCTCGTGTATCAGAACTGCATCTGCATCGAAAGCCGCCTCAGGGCTGCTTGTCACCTGAGTTCGAGAGGCAGTGCGCTCAGCCTGCGAGTATGAAGTGCCGCACGTACACTGAGAAACAGTCTTTAGATGTAGTCAAGCTACAGGGGCAGGAAGAATTGTCCCAAATGATCCTAAGACCATTATCTAGAAATATCTCGAGACGTCCAAACAGACCACCTTATATTGATAGAAAAGATGAAAAAGAGAATGGTATTTAAGGAGTTAAACATAATATACGAGGGGCAGTTTAGTTGAACAATACAATTGTTATTACCTCTACTCAACAATCAGCATCGCTGTTCGTGCAAAATTCCCACCTAAGATGCTTAAATAAATGCCCTTCCCATCCGAAGGTTATTTATTTAAATATTCTAAATACCATTAAAAAATTTTAAATTTCACTGGTAAATTCAACCTGTTAATATTTACAATAACAAGTGATTCTCTAAGGAAAATTTCATATTTTTAATCAAAAATCCCTTGATATTATTGAATTCTCCTTTGCTTAGAAAAACAAAACAAACATCTGCTTCTTTTTTAACATTGTGTTTACTTTTGAAAACTATACTTTCAAATGTAATCAAAAAAAGGAGGGAATTTTGTTGAAAAAAGGATTAAGTCCGATTTTTTTAGCGGTAGTAATGGTATTCGCAATGGTGGGAAGTATGTTTTCCGGAATCTCCAATGTCTTTGCTGCAGAAAGCACGGAACAGAACTTGAAGGTGATGACATTTAATTTAAGGTATGAAAACAACAATGATCCATCACCGCATACATGGGCTGAAAGGGTTCCAACCATTAAAAAGCTTATTCGTATGGAAAATCCAGATATTTTTGGTACGCAGGAAGTTTTATATGGACAACTTCAGGATTTGGAAGAAGTATTACCAGGTTATGCATGGATTGGATTGGGCCGCGAAGGGGGTAATAGAGGAGAATACTCCGCGATTTTCTATGATGAAAAACGTTTTACTCCAGTAGAGTATGATCATTTCTGGCTCTCAGATACTCCAGATGTAATCGGTTCAAAAACATGGGGAAACAACATTCCAAGAATGGTCACTTGGGCGAAATTTGTAGACAACCAAACCGATAAACAATTCTATTTTGTAAATACGCATTTCGATCACCAATCCGCCGAAGCGAGAGAAAAGAGCGCTGAATTAATTTTAGACGGAATCAAAGAATTTAACCCTGAATTACCTATTGTTCTGACAGGAGATTTTAATACTCGTCCTGGTACTCTTCCACATCAAACATTAACTAGCGATGAGGCTTTTGATGATTTATGGGAAACAGCGGAGTCACGAATCAATGAAGGAATTGGGACGTTCAATGGCTTCCGTGACCCAACAGGCGGCGGAGCAGACAACCGCATCGATTGGATTCTTACCAAAGGAAATGTAACCGCAAATACGATCGAAATCAATAACTATCAAAAAAATGGTCAATTTCCTAGCGACCACTATCCGGTTATTGCTGAAATAACTATAAAGTAAGTGGCCGAGAGGTGGATTGCGTACTAATAATCAAATAAGAAAGAAGGCTCTCATTCCACTATTATTTTAATAGTCTAGAAATCTATGTAATTAACTTTTCTTATACTACTAATGGGGTGCTCTTCTTAAAGATACGGCTGCCAATCGAGGCAGCTTTTTCTTATAAACTAAAGGGTCAGGAGTTCAACCGAGGGAATTTATTGGTGATTGCAGAATATATATATGTAGTCATGGTATCGTTTCTGCAAATGTGCCACTATGTTAGGAGTGACTGCGATTGCGTTTTGAAAATGAGAAAATACACTCTAAAGTTATTACCAGAAAAATAGAAGTTGGTGGACTTACGAAATCGCAGCTTATCCAGAAATTGCAACAATACTCTATCTTGATGAATGAGTATGCAGAAAAACTATTAGCTGATGATAAATTTACTACCTCTGATACAAAGTACAACCTTCAGACCGTAGAACTAACGGCAGGCAATCTTGGCTTCCCTGATGGAGCTACTACGGATCAAATCTTTAAAAAAGCGAACGAACTAGGTTTGGAATTGTGTCCGCTTGAACTGGGACCTTATCTAAGACTGGAATATCTGGATCAGCCTGAGGGTTATTCGGGGAATTCTTTGCAGCGGAATGAAGCTCCATCTGGCTCTATCACAATAGCCTCGGAGACACTATCTGAAGACGCTGATTTTCCAAAAGGCTTTTATCTTAGACGAATTAACGGCGTGTTGTGGCTGCGTGGGTACAATGCAGATTATCTGCACGTTTGGAATCCTAATGATCATTTTATCTTTTGTCAAACTTAGATCAAAGAGGGATCTTTTTTTAATTGAAGGGCAGTATACCCTGGTGCTTACGTTCATGATCAGCTGCTAATCAGGCAGCTTTTACCTCGATTATTCAATAAGAATGAGCGCCTTTTCCTTATTCAAAAGGTGCTAACGTTAAGAGAAGGGGATCGCTGCAGCAATCCCTATTCTTATGTTAAGGAAAAAGCGATTCTTCTTTATTGAAGATAGCCTCTTTTCTTTGAAGGTTCTTATTTTAGTTCAGGAGCTTTTCGATGGTTAGTTCCTTCTTGATAAGCATAGGCTAGTTTAATCAAAGTTGGCTCGTCGAATTCTTTCCCTAGCAGTTCTAGCCCGACTGGAAGGCCGTTGTCACTGAAGCCGGCAGGAACCGAGATTGCTGGAAATCCTGAATACGGACTTAAGCGATTAGCATTCCCTGCACCTTGGCTTTTGCCCACCTGTGCCGGTAAAGCACTCGAAGTTGGATAGAGTAGTGCATCAAGGTCATGTTCATTAAACGTTACCATTAAGCTTTCCCTTGCCATTTTAGGACGATTGGTAATAATGTCATGGTATTCCTCATCATTTTCTAATGATTCTCTTTCATTTCGGGATTTTAATCCACTTTCCAAACTTGGATGGAACTTCCCGCTTTCGATAATATCTGATAAGGTTCTTACAGGTGCATCCGGCCCAAGGCCAGCCAAATAATCATTTAACTGAAATTTAAATTCGTATCCGCTTAAGCTTGGATAAGAAAGAATTGGACTAAGACTGGGAATTGTTACCTCGAACACTTCTGCTCCAAGCGCTTCCATGTCCGCAATAACTTGATCCATCACTTTATTGACTTCAGGATCATTCCCAAACAGGTCGCGAATAACGCCTATCCGAGCTTTCTTTAATCCATTTTTCTTAAGATAATGAGTATAGGTTTTTGGAACTTTCCCGATACTCGCTTCAGTAACTGGATCTGCTGGGTCATAGCCAGCAATTGCATCGAGCACAACAGCCACATCCTCAACCGTACGTCCCATCGGTCCGCCGACATCCTGTGATAGTGCAAGTGGAATGATTCCATCTCGGCTGGCAAGTCCCATAGTAGGGCGAAGTCCAACCAGATTATTAAAGGACGAGGGTATTCGGATCGACCCACCAGTGTCTGTCCCTAATCCGACAGCGGCAAAGTTGGAAGCAACTGCTGCTGCCGTACCACCGCTTGAACCACCTGGGTATCTTGTTAAATCATATGGATTATAGGTTTGTCCACCAAGGGAACTAATTGTTTGGAATCCGAAAGCAAATTCATGCAGGTTCGCTTTCCCTAAAATGATTGCCCCTTGATCTCTTAATCTTTTTGTTTGATAGGCATCCTTTAGAGGGATGGAACCTTCAAGTGACAGGGATCCTGCAGTGGTTTGCATATCGTATGTATCATAGTTGTCTTTTAATATAACCGGAATACCATGCAAGGGACCGCGAACGTTTCCCGCTTTACGCTCTTTATCTAGTTGTTTCGCTTCCTCTAATACATTTTCGTTAACCGTAATGATGGAGTTAATGCTGTCATCGTACTCCCCAATTCGATTGAGATAGAATTGAACCAATTCCTCAGAGGTTAACTCCTCCTTCTGCATCTCATGCTGCAATTCAAATATCGTCGCTTCCTCAATCTCAACAGATAAACCTCTTTCAGCGACGGGGCTCGCTAAATTAGAAACAGCACCTGCTGGATCTGCGTACAGTCCCAAAGCCATTACTAGAGCAGTGAAGAAAACTATAAATTTGTTATACCATTTTTCCATTTCGAACCCCTTTCATTTTTTGGAATAATTTGAATATACCAATCTATATTTATACTGTATATAAGAGGAATGTCATGAAAGACTAGGTTATATAGGGAGTATTAACCAATTAGAAGGTTTCATTTTATTCCACTTGAACAAGCAGTATAATTTCCGGTGCCTGGAACCGCTTTAAGTTAAGGATCTTAATGATACAAGTTGAAAAAATTGGTAGAATTAGGGATGTTCAACATTTAATTGACATAAATATTCGCTAGTGGATTTGATTAAACTACATAACTGTACTCATGGAGACATGGAGAGCACGAGTATATTGGAAGCCTATATTCCTTATTTAACAACAGGGGCGGGCTTGTTGAAGAGTGTTGTTTTTCTTAATTCCACAATCGGACCATTTTCTGAGATAGTATTCGATAAGGAATTTGAATAGGTAGAGGAGAAATTTTCAATGAAGTATTTTGTAGATGATGACCATTGGGATGTAATGGGCTATGTTAAGGAATTAAAAAGACTATTACCCAGATTTAATAAAGAGACATCAAATTTTTTAAAAAGCCACTCATTCCATGATGGTAAAGTAGTTTCTCTTACGGTTTTGAATCAAGAGAATGGGAAAACAAAGGACCCGACCACAATTAAAATGGTCATTGAGCAATATGAAGAGGGTGCGGGGATATATGAAATACAATGGTTAAACGTTCGTAAGTTCTTAATGGATTTTGATATTAAAAGAAATGTTGATGGTAATAAGCCTAATGAAATTGTCTTCGGTGGTAGAAAAGGACTTGATGATTGGGGCTACGATGAAATCCTTCCGTTGAGTAAAAGGAAATTGCAACATGAAATTCTTTTATTTTCACAAACAAAGATACTTATACATTGCTCGGATATTAAGATTAGAAAAATAAAAACTTAGAAAACAAGATGATATAAGATATTTCCTTCCAGACAAGAAAGGTAAAATTATTTAATTGTAAAGAAGTGTACTTAAACTATTTGGTGCTTATATACAAGATCAGCTGCTGAATCGGTAGTTTTTCTTATTCCATAAAAGGGGCAGTTTAGTTGAAGATCGATGTTCAACTTGTGTTCAACAATCGGGCCAGATTATGGAGTAAGGTATTATTGAACTAATGGTGCAGGATATTTGCATAAAACCATTTAGATAATCTTCAACTAAATGGTTTTTTTGTTTGAATTGTTTGTACGACTGTACTAAAATAAGTACATGAGTAAAAAACAAACCAACTAACCAAAAAGAATTATCATTCATCGAAAAAGCCCGCAGAGCTCAAATTGTGGAATGTGCGATTGAAACAATCGCAGAAGTAGGTTACGCTCAAGCCTCTATAGGACAAATTGCAAAGCGTGCAAATATCAGTAAGGGGGTTATTTCTTATCACTTTGCAAATAAAGAGGACTTATTGGAGCAAATACCTATCGAATACTATTTGGCTTGGCAAGCCTATATTGCTCCAAGAATAGAAGCTCAAAAGTCTCCTAAAGACATGCTTCGGGTGTATATTGAATCCAACCTTACATTTATAGATGAAAATCGTCAGCATGTTTTCGCTGTTATTGAAACGGTTTCAAATAAGAGAACTGCTGATGGTAAACTTCAGTTTGCAGCAGACCATGATGAAGCTATTCTACTTCCGATTGAAAATATTCTTACCCTAGGGATGCAGGAAGGAGTTTTCAGAGAATTCACCAGATCATCAGCAAGGGTGATGGCGTTAACAATAAGAAGTGCCATTGACGGGTTCACCCTTGAATTAACGAGAAAGCCTCATTTAGATGTTCAGGAATATACTAGGGAATTGGTTACAATCTTCGATAAATCAACTAAAAAGTAATGTGTCGCTTAGGAGGATTTAATGATTTACTATGAGGTACTTTGTTATAGTTGTAAAAGGATTTTCAGAGTATACGAAGGTTCACTAAATTATAAACAATTTAAGGAAAATAAGGCTAAGATTTTTTGTTGCGAGGATTGTAGTCATAAGATACGTATGGATGCAATTAAAAATTTCTTTAGATACTTAAACTAACGGTTGAAGAAGGTTGTTACTAAAGGTTTATTCCGTTTCTTTTTGACAAACTATTTGATCCAAGTTACAGGTATCTAATTCCGCGAAATTAAGAAAAACGATATAAAACAGGGATATTATAGGGGCCATTCCGGGAAATGCCAGGAAATTAAAGTAAGCTTGAAGATAACTTCTAAAACCAGTATTTCAGCCAATGGGATGCTGGTTTTTTGTTCTTCAAGTGAGGAAAGAAAGCAGCTGGAATCTAATTTATGAGCAGATTAAAGTAAGTTCTGGACTGCATTCTGGATGAGAAGGATATCATTAAAAATTTGTTTTTTTGTCTTTTCATTCTTACAGCGATTCATTTCGCTTTTCAGTAATACGAGTTCCTTCTTGAAAATGTCTATTGTACTCATGTGTCTGTTCACTCCTGGCTTTAAGAGGGGAAAAGCTTGTTATTTATAGTCTTTTATACCCTGTATGGGATTGATGAAACCAAAAAATGAGATATTTATGGGTAAATATATCCACTTGCAGAATGTGTGATTTTTAATTATATGGATTGCTTTTTCCGAAACCTTTTCAATTCCGAATCGTAATAGAAGTAGCATCTTCTTAGGAGTAAACACACGAATATGGTATTCTTTAGTTAATCCAATTCAAAGAAAAAGGTGACATTGTGGCAAAGAAAAAACTGCAATACTGGACTTTGCAATTGCTGCTTATCTTAACAATTATTTATGTATCAACTAAAATTTCTTTTTGTTTGAACCAGTGGGCATTTTTGCATCAACATTATTTTTTCCAATTATTATTTCAGGATTTCTCTATTTCCTATTGAACCCGCTGGTAAGATTGCTGCAGCGCTACAAGGTGCCGAGAACGGCAGCGATATTGATCATCTATGCAGCTGTTATCGGTTTAGTAATGCTGATTATTGGCAACATTGCTCCGCTTATCAGCAGACAGGTGACTGAATTATTCAACGACCTGCCGGGGTATGCGAAGACGACAAGAGACTTTGTTAACTCCATGTCCAGCACCGAAGAGTTCAAATGGTTTTTGGAGCAGGACTACATATCGATTGAAGAAATTGAAGCACGCATTATGGAATATGCCAATACCCTGCCAAGCCGTGTGACACAGGGGGTAGCTGGAATAGTCAGCCTGG
Organism: Cytobacillus pseudoceanisediminis; assembly: GCF_023516215.1. Taxonomy (NCBI): domain Bacteria; kingdom Bacillati; phylum Bacillota; class Bacilli; order Caryophanales; family Bacillaceae; genus Cytobacillus; species Cytobacillus pseudoceanisediminis. Next base: position 4,691,797 of record NZ_CP097349.1, read on the forward strand.
TCACCAATATTGCGATTACAATAGTAACGGTGCCATTCCTGCTTTTCTATATGTTTAAAGACGGAGATAAGTTCCCTGCTGCCGTTTCGAAGTTCCTTCCTGCTTCTTACAGGGAAGAGGGGTTAAAACGCTTAAGGAAACAGGAGAGACACTTTCTTCCTACATTCAGGGGCAGATTACAGTAGCATTATTTGTTGGGACACTTTCATTTATTGGCTATTTAATCATCGACTTGCCATATGCGCTAGTCATGGCGCTTATTGTTGCCATAACCAATATTATTCCTTATGTTGGGCCGTTTCTGGGCGGTGCACCTGCCGTAATCGTTGCACTTTTTGACTCGCCGACTAAAGCCTTTCTGGTGGTCGTAGTCATTGTGATTGCTCAGCAGATTGAAGGAAATGTGCTGTCGCCGCTGATTCTCGGAAAAACCTTGAACACACATCCGGCCACCATCATCATCCTATTGCTGGTTGCAGGCAATCTTGCCGGTATCCTCGGCATGATTCTGGCAATACCTACCTATGCTGTGACCAAAACGATCGTCTTAAATACAGTTAGATTTTTAAGGGCGAGGAAGACAGCGAGGGAAGAAGCGGTTACTTAAATTGAAAAAGCTCCCTTTAAAAAAGGGGCTTTTTCTATTGCTGAATTTATTTAACATAATTCATCAAATAGGTTACAGCTTGTTGGGCTTTTCTAGCCTTTAAAAAGATTAAGGCATGATCCCTTCTTATCTAACATTTCACATAATTAAAGCGGGTATTTTTTGTTTTTCCCTCCCGAAAAGTTAAAATAATAAATAAAACGAAAGCAGTGATCCGAATGTGTTTAATCCTTTTCGCATATAAGGTTCATCCGGCATACAAGCTTATCGTTGCTGCCAATCGCGATGAATTTTATGGGCGCCCGACTGCACCGGCCCATTTTTGGGAGGACCATCCTGCCATTCTGGCTGGACGTGATTTAAGCAAGATGGGGACATGGATGGGTGTCACAAAGAATGGACGATTTGCAGCTCTTACAAACTACCGTGATCCGAACGAAGTGACAGATGGCAAAAGATCAAGAGGAGATCTCGTAGCGGATTTCTTGAAAGGCAGTGCTTCGCCTTCTAGATTTATGAAAATAGCATCTGAACACCGCAGCAGCTATCCCGGATACAATCTGCTTGCGGGCAATTTGGAGGAGCTCTTTTATTACTCGAACGTGGAAGATAGAATAGAACAGCTTAGACCAGGAGTGTACGGGGTGAGCAATCATGTGCTGAATACCGAGTGGCCAAAGGTGAAAAAGGGGAAGGAAGGGTTATCTAAGATAATAGATCATGCAGCAGGGGATTTTACGGAAGCCTTGTTCACACTTCTCCAGAATGCAGACCCTGCCCCTGATGACATGCTTCCGAAAACAGGAGTTTCACTGGAGTGGGAGCGGATGTTGTCTCCTTTATTTATCAGAAGTGAAGGCTACGGAACCAGGAGTTCAACTGTGATGCTGATGTCAGAGGATGAGATTTTTTATAAGGAAAGGGTACATATAGGGGATAGCCCGCAGGAACAGGAGTTTATTATTCAAAAATAAGAAGCCAGTTCAGGCATCTGGCTTCTTTCATTAGGCAAGCGGTAAAGTAATCCGCACCGTTGTTCCTTCATTTTCCCTGCTGTGGATGTAAAGATTTCCGCCATGGTTTTTAATGATTTTTTTGCAGATCATGATGCCAAGGCCTGTGCCTTTTTCTTTTGTGCTGTAAAACGGCTCTCCCAGTTTGGCGAGGCGTTCTTCGGGTATGCCAATTCCCTCATCCTCGACACTGATGATGACAGAATGGTCCTCCTGGCGGATATCCACGTTTATTTTTCCGCCCGCCGGCATGGCTTCAATCGAGTTCTTAATGATGTTAATCAGCACCTGTTTAATTTTATCTTTTTCACATTTCACATAAAACTCGCCTGGTGACTGTGTTAGTTCGATCACGATATTCTCCATAACAGCCTGGCTGTTTAAGAGAGTGATTACACTTTTTACAACGTTTGTCAGGCAGGTTTCTTCCATTTCGGTTATTTGAGGTTTGGCGAGAACGAGCAGGTCATTGACGATGCCTTCAATCCGTTCCAGCTCACTTAGGATGACCTCCGCGAAGTCTCCTTTATGTTCTTCATATAATAACTGTGTAAAGCCTTTTATGGCTGTAAGCGGGTTGCGGATTTCATGGGCAATGCCTGCGGCAAGCTGACCGACAACGGAAAGTTTTTCGGCATTCTGCAGCTTTTCCTCTGTCTTCTTTTGTCCGGTCACGTCTTTAATAATGATTTGGTAGACCTTTCTGTTCTTGAAAGTGGTTGGAATCAGCTGGACTTCGGCTTTTCTCGTTTGTCCGTCAGTCCGGATCAGATTAAGCTCAAAATTCACACTTAGCTTTGTTTGCAGAAAATCATCGAGAGTGGAATGTTCTGAAGGAGGAATGTAGTCGTGGAGGGAGGTGCCGATCATCTCTTTGATGCTCGTGAATCCAAAAAGCTTTTTCCTTCATTATTGATGTAGGTCCAAATCCCCTTTTGTGTGACCATTCCTATCGTATCCTTGGAGAACTCCACCAGAAAGCGGTACTTCTCCTGTGTTTCAAGAATCTCCTCTTCCATGATAATTCTCTGTGTCATATCCCGGATGATGCACATCATTTCTTTATCGTCATTAATGACTGAAAAATTGGCTTCAAGCCACAGATAATGCCCCTCCTTATGCCTGAAGCGAAAGGTCTCCCGTTTATGCGGAAGCTGTTCAAGCTCGGCCAAAGCATCTCCTAAGAGGTCCCGGTCATTTGGATGGCAGTATGTATAAAGGCTGCTTCGATAAAAGTCCTGCTGTGAGTACCCCAGCATCGGCAAGCAGGAAGGGGAGACATATAAAGCAATGCCTTCTTTGGTTACTCTTGCAATCACATCGCTGGAATGCTGAATGGCCAGCTGCAGATTCCTCGCTTCGACTTTGTCCGCGAATAAATCTGCAGGATTCTCGGTCATGATCATTTTCTGTCCCTCCTTTTTGAAAAATGGCACTTTTCCATCATTATACAATACATGTTTGGATTGACATATAGGATAAATTTCACTCTATGCAAACTGTGAAAAGGATCCCTTGTCAGGTATCAAACTCATAGGAGCTTTCTAATTTCCTCTCCAAGGATGAATATGCCTTCCTGCAGTTCCCCCAGCGAGGCATAAGCATAGGAAATTCGTATAAAATGATTCGGCCCGTCACTGTATATGCTGCCGGGATTAATCAGCAGTTTTCTTAAAATAGCCTGCCGATAGAGGCTTCGAATTGGAATACTGGACGGTACTTTCAGCCATATAAAAAAACCTCCTTCCGGAGAATTCCATTCTGCTATCCCGGACAAGTGAGCATCTAATGTATTCAGGGCAGTATTACGACGAATTCTCAGCTGCTCACGTACCCTTTCCATATGCTTTTGATAGAGGCCGGTGGACAGCCATTTTTCAGCTACCCTTTGTGAAAGTGAACTTGAACCATAGTCAGTCTGCATTTTAAGATCTGCAAGCCGGTCGATAACAGGTTCAGGTGCTGCTACCCAGCCTATTCGAAGTCCGGGATTCAATGTTTTTGACAAGCTTCCCATATAAAGGACCTGGCCGTTTTTGTCCATTGCTTTTAATGGTGGAGGGGGCATTTCATCAAGCCATAGCTCACGATAAATATCGTCTTCCACAATTGGCAGCTGTTCTATTCTGCAAACATCAAGCAGTTCCCTCCGTCTTTTTTCTGTCATTAAAATTCCAGTCGGGTTATGGTAGGAAGGAATCGTATATAAAATGGATTTCCCTTTTTCATATTTCTTCAAAGAGATGCTTTTCGTGATAACTCCCTCTTTATCCATCGGCAATCCTTTTAAATTCATGCCTGATGACCGGAAAAGCTGTAAAGAATATAAGTAAGAGGGCTTTTCCAGAAATACGGGTGCCCCTCTTTGCACAAGGCCCAATGAAACAAGCTGCAGGGCTTGCAGCCCTCCAGAAACAATAAGTATCGAGGAAGGAGAAGCGTCTATTCCAGATGCTGCCAAATATTCACTAACTGCCTGTCTTAATGGCAAATACCCCTTTGGTTCCTCATAACCGAGTTCACTCAATTCATCAGCAGCTTCCTTTAGAACTTTCTGCATCGTTTGCACAGGGGAAATCTCAGGGAAAGCTCTCCTTTGCTGAGCTGTATAAAAGCGGGATCCATTTCTAAATCATTAATTTCTTGAACGATTTTTTCGCTGGCTCTGTGTATCCCTGTATCGATATATTCACTCCAGTTGGCAGACTGCCTTGAAGCGAGCAAGGTCCAAGTATTATTAATAACCTTTGTGCCAACCCCCGTTTTCCCTTCTATTAGTCCATCTGCAGCAAGTTCTTCCAGAGCAGTGATAATTGTGCTTCGGTTTACTCCAAACTCCTCAGCCAGTTTCCGCTGGCTTGGAATTTTACTTCCGATTGGCCATTCCCCTTTGGAAATCTTTCCTTTAATAGTCTCAATAACTTGCTGATATTTTGGCAATTGTGCTGTATCCATCCATATAACCGCCTTTATGAAAATTGGCTGGCAAAATTCTTTCCTAATTGGTTGAGGACATTGTATCAGTTATTGATTATCCTGAAAAGCAGCACAGATAATGGCTGGAAATGTTGATAAGGGGGATGAAGTTGGCAAATAAGAAATTTATGATTATCGGGGCGCATAGTTCTATCATCATTCTTTGGGCATCCGCATTCCCGGGAATTCGGGCTGGGCTTGAATCGTACTCCCTGAGCACCTTGCCCTTTTTAGACTTTTAGTTGGTTCGGCTGCACTTGGTGTCTTAGCACTGCTGACAAGGATGCGTCTTCCGGATATAAAAGATCTTCCTGCTATTTTTATACTTGGATTCCTTGGTTTTACGGTTTATCATACAGCTCTCAACATTGGGGAAAAACAGTAAGCGCCGGGCCGGCAAGCTTGATTGTATCAATGACTCCGATCTTTTCGGCTGCGTTGGCTGCTTTATTTTTAAGGGAAAGGTTTGGAAGGGTCAGGTGGACTGGTTCCGCAGTCAGTTTTGCTGGTGCCGCACTTATTTCGCTTGGTGCAGGAGGAGGGTTTGAAATCCAAACCGGTATTTTATTTGTCCTGCTTGCTTCCATTTCAGAAAGCATCTATTTCGTGTTTCAGACTAAATATTTTAATAAATACGGATTTTTGTCATTTACATCCTATACGGTATGGGCAGGGACTGGTTTTATGCTGATTTATCTTCCTGGGCTTGGTAATGAGATCTTTCATGCATCGGCCGAATCCACTTTAAGTGTCATCTATTTGGGGATTTTTCCAACGGTAATTCCATATATTGCCCTAGCTTTTCTTGCGTCCATAGGAGGGACTTCTGAAGCGACAAGCTCTCTTTATCTGACACCAGCAATAGCATTTGTCATTGCTTGGGTTTGGCTGGGAGAGGTGCCGACTATGTTATCCGTTGCGGGTGGTATAATCGCTCTGGCAGGTGTGATGATTATTCACCGTAAAGACAGCTCTGTTAAAGTAACGGAAATTTTTGAAAATGGACCAAGTGAAAATATTTGAATAATAATGATTGACATCCTTTTCTTTATGGTGGTAAAGTAATAAGCATATTAAACAACCGAATAATAAAAATCTTCTTATCCAGAGAGGTTGAGGGACTGGCCCTATGACACCTCGGCAGCGGACAAAAGTGTACCGTGCCAAATCCAGCAAGCGTAGCTTGAAAGATAAGAAGAGGACCATTGATAAATGCCGCCCTCTTCTTTCTTTAGAAGAGGGTTTTTGTTTTTATCCGAAAAAATGCATCAAGATTCTATTCATAAACATATGAATAATTCTTATCGAGAGAAGCAGAGGGACCTGGCCCAATGAAGCTTCGGCAGCAGGCAGACTGCACTGTGCCAAATCCAGCAGGCGATAGCCTGAAAGATAAGGAGGGGACTTCAAAAAACCTCTTCTGTTAGAAGGGGTAAATTTCAGGATATAATTCTTAGTTTTCCCATGGGATTAATTATATATAACATTTAGAAAAGGAGAGATGCTGAATGATAGAGTTTCAGAATTTAAAGAAAATCTATGAAAGCGGAGGACAGCAGGTAGCTGCTTTAAATGGAATAGACTTAAAGATTAACAAAGGTGAGATTTTCGGTGTGATCGGCTTCAGCGGTGCGGGAAAGAGCTCTTTGATCCGCTGTGTCAATTGGCTGGAGAAGCCGACTTCAGGAAAGGTCATTGTCAGTGGACATGATCTGACGGCTTTATCTGTAAGAGAAATTCGCGAAGTGAAAAGAAACATCGGGATGGTCTTTCAGCATTTTAATCTTTTAAATTCGAAAACAGTGTTTGCCAATGTGGCGATGCCGCTCACACTGGCTAAGATCCCTAAAGATGACATCAAAAAGCGTGTCCATGAACTATTAGAATTCGTGGGGCTTGCAGACAAGGCAAACAGCTATCCCGATCAGCTGTCAGGCGGGCAAAAGCAGCGGATCGGAATTGCCAGGGCGCTGGCGACCCAGCCTTCCATTCTATTATGTGATGAAGCAACTTCAGCGCTGGATCCGCAGACAACCAGCTCTATCCTGCAGCTGCTGAAAAAAATAAATAAAGAATACAACATTACTATACTGATCATTACCCATGAAATGTCTGTAATCAGAGAGATCTGTGATCGTGTCGCTGTAATAGAGGCAGGAAAAATTATCGAAGAAGGAACCGTCTTCAATGTCTTTTCATCACCAAAGACACAAACAGCGAAAAACTTTGTCAGCACTGTCATGAATGATCAAATACCTGACTCCATTAAAGAAGTGATTGAAAAACAGCAAGGGCTTCAAAAGGTATTTAGAATCAACTTTGTTGGAAATTCTGCCGGGCAGCCGCTCCTCTCGCAGGTTGCCAAAAAGTTTAATATCGACTTCAACGTCCTGTTTGGAAATATTACTGAACTTCAGGGAACACCGTTTGGCAACCTGATTGTCGAATTCCAGGGTCCGGACAGTGAAATCAGACGTGCTATACAGTACATCAGCCAGGAAAAAGTTTCAATAAAGGAAGTGACAACACGTGCTAGTTAATCAGGAAAAAATCATCGAAGCCTTAATCGAAACGGTTCAAATGGTGGCATTCTCATTGCTGTTTTCAGCTATTATCGGACTGCCGCTTGGTATATTGCTTGTCGTAACAAGGAAAGGGCATCTGCTGGAAAACCTCGTTGTTTTTAATATCATAAACAGCATTATTAATATTTTCAGATCAGTTCCCTTCATCATTTTAATGGTGGCCATTATCCCCATTACCAGGCTGATTGTCGGAACATCGATAGGTACGGCTGCAGCCGTAGTGCCGCTAGTCTTTTATGCCGGGCCATATATTGCAAGATTAATAGAAAACTCATTGCTTGAGGTAGATCCGGGAGTCATAGAAGCTGCAGAAGCAATGGGAGCAACACCAGGCCAGATAATATTAAAATTCCTGATTCCGGAAGCACTTAGTTCGCTGGTATTAGGCTTTACAATTGCAACAATCGGATTGGTCGGAGCATCAGCCATGGCCGGGGCAGTCGGAGGCGGCGGGCTTGGTGACCTCGCCATTACCTACGGCTACCAGAGATTCGATACAACAGTCATGCTGATTACCGTTGCGATCTTAGTTGTCATGGTTCAGGGCCTGCAGTCATTCGGAAATATCTTATCCAAAAAAATCAGAAGAAGATAAATAAGGAGGAAATACATCATGAAAAAACTATTCTTAACATTCATTATTTTAGCATTGGGTGTGTTCACTGCAGCATGCTCAAGCACAACTGGAGGAGAAGAAACAAAGAAGATTAAATTAGGTGTAAGCGGTTCTGATACACGCATCTGGGACTTTATTGCAGAAAAGGCTGAAAAGGAAGGCATTGAAATTGAAGTTGTGACATTCTCTGACTATGTGCAGCCAAATGTTGCCCTTGCAGAAGGCGATCTTGATGTGAATGCATTCCAAACAGTCGCTTATTTTGACACTTTTATTAAAGAGCATAATATGGATCTTACCCCAATAGCGACAACTGTTTTAGCACCAATGGGGCTTTATTCTGAAAAAGTAAAATCGGCAGAAGACATTCCGGAAGGCGGCAAAATTGCCATTCCAAATGATGCTTCAAATGGCGGAAGAGCCCTTCTTTTACTGGAGGAAGCCGGCCTGATTAAATTATCCGAGGACTATGACGGAAACCTGGACTTGAATAAAATCGTTGAAAATCCGAAGAACCTTGAATTTGTAGAAATGGTATCAGCGCAGACACCGCGTGCACTTCCGGATGTCTCTGCTTCTGTAATCAATAACGGAATTGCCGTAGATGCAGGCTTTAACCCAACTAAGGATTCAATTTTTATTGAAAGTGAAACCGCTACTCCATACGTAAATATCATTGCTGTCCGAACAGAAGACAAGGATAACAAAACGCTTAAGAGAATTGCTGAACTTTACCAGGAAGATGATGTAGCTGATTTCATTACGAAGGAATATGACGGAAGCATGATCCCGACTTTTATTCCTTTAAGTGATATTGGCTGGTAAAAAATTATTTATAAAGGAGGAACAATGATGGCGGCACCTGTAAAAGCACTATCTGAACTGAAAGAAGCAATCAAGAAAAATGTTGAGGGAAATAAAGAACTTTATCTTTCCGCAAGCCACCGGATCCATGCGACCCCGGAAATAGGAAATGAGGAGTTTTTTGCCTCTGGCTTGCTTTCAGGCATCCTTGAGAAGGAAGGTTTTGAAGTTGAGCGGGCAGTGGCCGGGCATGAAACAGCTTTCCTTGCCCGGAAAAAATCCGATAAACCAGGGCCGTCTATTGCATTCCTTGCAGAATATGATGCCCTTCCCGGGCTGGGTCATGGATGCGGCCACAATATCATTGGCACAACAAGTGTGGCAGCAGCCATTGCATTGAGCAAGGTTATTGATGAGACCGGAGGAGAGGCAGTAGTATTTGGAACCCCGGCAGAAGAAGGCGGGCCAAATGGAAGTGCAAAAGGCAGCTTTGTGAAGCATGGCTTACTTGAAGGCATTGACGCTGCCCTAATGGTTCATCCATCAAACCATACCCGCCTGACCAGTTCATCACTGGCAGTTGATCCGCTTGACTTCGAGTTTATCGGTAAGCCTGCCCATGCGGCAGCTTCACCGGAGGAAGGAATCAATGCCCTTGATGCAGTTATTCAGCTATTTAACGGAATTAATGCCCTTCGTCAGCAATTAAAGGATGATGTACGAATCCATGGCATTATTACTCATGGCGGGGATGCTCCAAATATTATCCCTGAGTATGCAAAAGCCAGATTCTTCATCCGTGCTACAACCAGAACCAGTCTTAATGAGGTAACACGGAAGGTTAAAGCTGTCGCTGAAGGCGCCGCATTGGCAACCGGAGCAAAGCTCAATGTTATTGCTTTTCAAAATGAAGTTGATAACCTGCTGTTAAACAAGACATATGACCAAGTGTTTAAAGAAGTGATTGAAGACTTGGGAGAAACGGTCGTTGAAGGGGACAGAGATGGAATCGGCTCGACGGATGCAGGCAACATCAGCCAAGTGGTGCCAACCATTCATCCTTATATTAAAATTGGTGCAGATGATCTTGTTGCCCATACAGTTCCGTTTCGTGAGGCTGCAGCATCTGTAAAAGGAGACGAAGCACTGATAACCGGGGCAAAAGGGCTCGCACTCACTGCCTTCCAGCTGGTAACAGACCAGGAGCTGCTTAAATCCATTAAACAGGAATTTCTAGAGCGGAAAGCCGCTGAATAAGAACAAAAGCTATCCTCTTTGCGGGATAGCTTTTCCTTATTCAGTGAGTCTTTTCCTCAAATTGGAGGTTTCTTTCCCTAATTTGCTGAATAATATTTTCCGTAAATTTAGTCTGCGTTTCCCCAATTTTCTCATTCTTTTCCCGAAGTTCACGATTACCTACTGTTCCTTCATCTGTTCCTGTGCCATCCGAATAAGCTCCTTCACCATACTTCCGCCAATCTTCCCGCCCACTGTTCCTGCCTGTTTGGATGTAAGACGGCCGTTATATCCCGGCTTCAATGGCACACCGGCCTCCTCGGCAATTTCATATTTCACGACATCGGGATTTTCATTGTCAACATGGTATCCCTGGTTTGCCATTACCTGATTTTTAAGCTGGTCTAATGCCGCTCTTGATTCCGGCACAAGCGGGCGTCTTTTTCTTCTTGCCATGATGCATTCCTCCATAATAAGTACTTTTTCTTATTATGTGATAGAACATAGGGAATAACACTGAAAAAACTTGTACATCTTCTTATGAAAAGATATTCTAATGTTAGAAACCCTGAATCATTGTGAATAAACAAAAGAAGGTGTTTTGGTTGGCATTAAAATACTTGTCAGCTCTGCTGCTGCCCGGCCTGCTGGTTTTGCTCTTTACGAGAGTAAGCTATAATCGTGTGATTGGGCTTGTATTGACGGTGGGACTGATTGCTGCTTCTGTCTATAAAGGGTATACAAATTCATTTGCCTTGATTGTTATAGACGCACTTTCATTGACTGTCGGGTTTTGGTACGCTCAAAAACTGAAGCCCAAAACAAAGCCAAGTGCGGAATAATTTTTGCGGAACCTGTCGATCAAACGTATCGACAGGTTTTTTGTAAAATGAAATTTCAGCTGTATTTTTGCTCGCATAAAATCAGCTATTAATCAATATCAATCAAACGTTTGATTTAATTTCAGGAGGTTAATCAAACGTTTGATTAACCTTGCTTCGACACCACCCTCAAGAATTCGGCATATTTCCCAAGCAATATTTACCCGGCAAAAATAAAAAAACGAATATCCGTTCGTATATTGTTGGTTTGTTTTAGGCTCTTTGTGGTAGAATGATGATATGAGTTTTGAGTAAAAAACTGACAAATCAGCCATGCATCCCGGATCTTAAATTCTTTCAATGCTGGTTTGTGATTAATATATAGATAAAAGTAATTTGAACGGGAGGCTTATAGGTGAAGGATCAATTTGAATTAGTCTCAAAATATTCCCCTCAGGGCGATCAGCCTGGGGCAATCAAAAAAATTGTGGAGGGAATTAATTCCGGCAAGAAGCACCAGACGCTTTTGGGTGCAACAGGAACGGGAAAAACCTTCACAGTTTCAAATGTTATACAAGAGGTTAACAAGCCGACGCTAGTCATTGCGCATAATAAGACACTTGCAGGGCAGTTATACAGTGAATTTAAGGACTTTTTTCCAAACAATGCTGTTGAGTATTTTGTCAGCTATTATGACTACTATCAGCCGGAGGCATATGTGCCTTCTACAGATACCTTTATTGAAAAAGATGCAAGCATCAATGATGAAATTGATAAGCTCCGCCACTCGGCGACTTCTTCATTATTTGAGCGCAAAGATGTCATTATAATTGCCAGTGTGTCTTGTATATATGGTTTGGGTTCTCCTGAAGAATACAGTGAAATGGTGCTATCCCTCAGAACCGGCATGGAGATTGAGAGGAACCAGCTTCTTCACAGGCTCGTTGACATTCAGTATGAACGCAATGATATCGACTTCCAGCGCGGCACCTTCCGTGTACGCGGGGATGTAGTAGAGATTTTCCCGGCATCACGGGATGAGCATTGTATCCGTGTAGAGTTTTTCGGGGATGAGATAGACCGGATCCGTGAAGTAGATGCCCTCACCGGAGAAATTATGGGTGAACGTGAGCACGTTGCGATCTTCCCGGCATCCCACTTCGTAACGCGTGAAGAAAAATGCGGATCGCCGTCCAGAACATTGAAAAAGAACTGGAAGAGCGCCTTGCTGAATTAAGAGAAAACGATAAGCTGCTTGAAGCCCAGCGCCTCGAGCAGCGGACCCGCTATGACCTTGAGATGATGAGGGAGATGGGTTTTTGTTCCGGCATAGAAAACTACTCCCGCCACCTTACATTAAGGCCGCCTGGTTCAACACCGTATACCCTTCTGGATTATTTTCCGGAAGACTTTCTAATTGTGATTGATGAGTCGCACGTAACTCTGCCGCAAATCCGCGGTATGTTCAATGGTGACCAGGCAAGAAAATCCGTGCTTGTGGACCATGGTTTCCGTTTGCCTTCAGCCATGGATAACAGGCCGCTTACGTTTACCGAGTTCGAAAAGCATGTGAAACAGGCTGTCTTTGTTTCGGCAACACCTGGCCCTTATGAGCTTGAGCATACACCGGAAATGATTGAGCAAATTATCCGCCCAACCGGTTTGCTTGATCCTACTATTGATGTCCGTCCAATCGAAGGGCAAATTGATGACCTAATCGGTGAAATCCAGGATCGCATTCAGAAAAATGAACGTGTGCTTGTCACTACATTAACAAAGAAAATGTCTGAGGACTTGACAGACTACTTAAAAGAAATCGGCATTAAAGTGCAGTATCTGCACTCAGAGGTAAAAACGCTTGAGCGGATTGAGATTATCAGAGAGCTTCGTCTAGGTAAATACGATGTGTTAGTCGGAATCAACCTTCTAAGGGAAGGACTTGATATACCGGAAGTGTCTCTCGTTACTATACTTGATGCTGATAAGGAAGGTTTCCTCCGTTCGGAACGTTCACTCATCCAGACGATTGGACGTGCAGCGCGTAATGCGAATGGCCATGTCATTATGTACGCAGACCGGATCACTGACAGCATGGAAAAAGCCATCAGTGAAACAAAGCGCCGCCGGTCCATTCAGGAAGAGTACAATAAGAAGCATGGCATCACGCCAATGACTATACAGAAGGATATACGCGATTCAATCCGTGCAACACATGCGGCAGAAGAGCAGGAAGAATACCAGCCGTCAGCAAAGCTCGGCAAGCTGAACAAGAAGGAGCGCGAGAAGCTGATCGGCGATATGGAAAAAGAAATGAAGGAAGCGGCCAAATCCCTGAATTTCGAAAGGGCTGCCGAGCTTCGTGATCTAATATTAGAGCTGAAAGCGGAAGGATGACGTAAAAATGGCGATGGATAAACTGATTGTAAAGGGTGCCAGAGCCCATAATCTGAAAAATATAGATGTCACCATTCCGAGAGATAAGCTTGTCGTCCTGACAGGACTTTCAGGTTCAGGAAAGTCCTCACTGGCATTTGATACGATTTATGCAGAAGGGCAGCGCCGCTATGTGGAATCATTATCTGCTTATGCCCGGCAATTCCTCGGCCAGATGGATAAGCCTGACGTGGATGCGATCGAAGGTCTGTCTCCTGCCATTTCAATTGACCAAAAGACGACAAGCAGAAATCCTCGTTCCACAGTGGGAACGGTGACAGAAATTTATGATTATCTGCGATTATTATTTGCAAGGGTGGGGCGTCCAACCTGTCCGATTCACAATATTGAAATCTCCTCACAGACCATAGAGCAAATGGTTGACCGGATTATGGAGTACCCTGAAAGAACAAAACTCCAGGTTATGGCTCCGCTTGTATCCGGCCGAAAAGGGACACATGTAAAAGTGTTTGAAGATGTCAAAAAGCAGGGGTTTGTCCGTGTCCGTGTCGACGGAGAAATGATGGATCTCGGTGATGAGATTGAGCTGGAAAAAAATAAAAAGCACTCTATAGAAGTAGTAATCGACCGGATTGTCGTAAAAGAAGGCGTAGCACCAAGGCTTGCAGATTCATTGGAAACCGCGTTGAATCTGGGCAATGGCAAGGTGCTTGTGGATGTAATCGGGGAAGAAGAACTGCTGTTCAGCGAGAACCACGCATGCCCTCAATGCGGGTTTTCAATCGGCGAACTTGAGCCAAGAATGTTCTCTTTTAATAGTCCGTTTGGTGCCTGTACGGAATGTGACGGATTGGGCTCAAAGCTGGAGGTAGATATTGATCTGGTCATACCCAATAAGGATCTTTCATTAAAGCAAAATGCTATTGCCCCATGGGAACCGACCAGCTCTCAATATTATCCTCAGCTGCTGGAGGCGGTATGCAATCATTATGGAATTGATATGGACGTTCCGGTTAAGGATATTCCTGAACACTTGCTTGAAAAAGTTTTATACGGATCCGCCAAGGACAGCATTTATTTCCGATATGAAAACGATTTTGGCCAGGTGCGGGAGAATTATATCCATTTTGAAGGTGTCATCCGCAATGTGGAGCGCCGCTATAAAGAAACAAGTTCTGATTATATCCGGGAGCAAATGGAAAAATACATGGCCCAGCATCCATGTCCTTCCTGTAAAGGCTACCGTCTGAAGCCGGAAACGCTTGCGGTGCTTGTATCAGGAAAGCATATCGGCCATGTGACAGAATATTCGATTGAGGAAGCATTCAGCTTCTTTGAGAATCTGACACTGTCTGAAAAAGAAATGAAGATTGCCAAACTCATTTTCCGTGAGATTAAGGAGAGGCTAGGCTTCCTCATTAATGTCGGGCTGGATTACCTGACATTAAGCCGGGCAGCGGGAACTTTGTCCGGCGGTGAAGCCCAGCGTATCCGCCTGGCCACACAAATCGGTTCGCGCCTGACAGGTGTACTCTACATTCTGGATGAGCCTTCCATTGGTCTCCATCAGCGTGATAATGACCGCTTGATTGATACACTGAAAAATATGCGGGATATCGGCAACACCCTGATCGTGGTGGAACACGATGAAGATACAATGGTGGCAGCTGACTATTTAATTGATGTAGGTCCGGGAGCAGGGGTTCATGGCGGACAAATCGTTTCAGCTGGTACCCCTCAGGAGGTAATGGATGATCCAAACTCCCTGACAGGGCAATATTTGTCAGGCAAGAAATTCATTCCGCTTCCAATTGAGCGCCGCAAGAATGACGGGCGCTTTATCGAAATTAAAGGGGCTAAAGAAAACAATCTTAAAAATGTGAATGTTAAGTTCCCGCTCGGCACTTTTATTTCCGTTACTGGTGTATCAGGTTCGGGCAAGAGTACATTGATTAATGAAATTCTTCATAAAGGGCTTGCCCAAAAGCTTCATAGAGCCAAATCAAAGCCGGGTGAGCATAAAGAAATTAAAGGTGTGGATCACCTCGACAAAGTCATTGATATCGACCAATCTCCAATCGGACGGACACCTCGGTCCAACCCGGCAACATACACCGGAGTGTTTGATGATATTCGTGATGTATTTGCTTCAACCAATGAAGCAAAAGTTCGAGGCTACAAAAAGGGGCGCTTCAGCTTCAATGTAAAAGGCGGACGATGTGAAGCATGCCGCGGAGACGGGATCATCAAGATTGAAATGCACTTCCTGCCTGATGTGTATGTGCCATGTGAAGTATGTCATGGCAAACGCTATAACAGGGAAACACTTGAAGTGAAGTATAAAGGGAAGAATATTTCGGAGATTCTCGATATGACAGTGGAAGATGCACTGGAGTTTTTCGAAAATATTCCTAAAATCCGCCGCAAGCTGCAGACGATTTATGATGTTGGCCTGGGCTACATCACTTTGGGACAGCCTGCGACAACATTGTCCGGCGGTGAAGCGCAGCGTGTCAAACTTGCTTCCGAATTGCACCGCCGTTCAACGGGCCGCTCCCTGTACATTCTTGATGAACCGACAACAGGTCTTCATGTAGATGATATCTCAAGACTGCTCGTGGTCCTTCAGCGTCTTGTTGAAAATGGAGACACGGTACTGGTTATTGAGCATAATCTTGATGTCATCAAGGCAGCCGACTATATAGTGGACCTGGGACCTGAGGGCGGAGATAAGGGAGGTACCATCTTAGCAGCCGGTACACCGGAAAAAATTGCCGAAGTCCCGGAATCCTACACAGGCAAATACCTCAAACCAATCCTGGAAAGAGACCGCCTGAGAATGAAACAGCAAATTGAAGAGAAAGAGGGCGTGACAAACGCTTAATTAGGAGGAAGCAGTACCGTTTTGGTACTGTTTCTTTTTTATGTAAAAGAGATTAATTCTTCTGGATGAGGGGTATAGAACATGCGTCTGCAGCAACCCTCAATAATCTCAACCAAGAAAGGAACATTCACTATGAAAAATAAAATCTACCTTTTGGCAGGCCTTATTTTGCTTGGGTTCGGCATCTATCTATCCATCACATTTCTTGGAGAGGAAAAAAGGCTGAAAGCAATCAATCGATTGTAGCTTTTGGCGATTCGCTCACCTACGGATATGGAGATGAAACTGAGGAGGGGTACATTGGCAGGCTGCAGAGCAAACTGGATCGGACATTTCCGGAGAAGAATTATACAATAACAAATCATGGAGTGTATGGCTTTAAATCTTCGGATGTCCTTCAGCAAATGCTCAAACCGGAAGTGGCACAGGATATTAAAAATGCAGATATGTTTATCGTATATATTGGAACAAACGATTTGCTGAAAAGCAACGGAGGGGATCTTTATCCGCTCCATCACGAAAAACTGGTTGAAGCTAAAGACATTTATGAGGATAAACTGAATGGAATCCTGGAAACACTGGAAACCGCCAACAGTGATGCACCTGTTATCCTTCTCGGACTATACAATCCCTATCAGGACGGTGACCAGATTGAAAAATATATTGACCATTGGAACAATTCCATAAGAAAAAAGCAGCGGAAGATAAAAATATCACCTACATTTCTACCAATGAACTATTCAAGGGAAAAAACAAGAAACAGTACTTCGCTGATTCCCTTCATCCGAACGGAAAGGGATATGAGATGATTGCGGATAGGATTATGGAAGGCTTTTCTTTTTAATAAAATTTAAAGCTTACTAAATTGATTTTAGCACCCTGTTGCCTGGAGCGGAAATCAACAGGTCAAATCAAAAGAACCATTTGAAGTTCCTTCCTTTCTGACCATTTGATAACACAATGTAATGTTCCAGCAAAATCGATGTAACCAAGCAGCGTTATACTCCTATATAAGGGAAGCTATTGCCTGGAAACAGAAGGGGAGGTCATTATGGAGGATTATTTAGAGAAGTCTCTGGAAGAATGGAAAGAAGATATTTCTGAGGTTTTGGATCAGATTAATAATGAATATGAGGATGTTAAAAAAGAGCTTAAAGTATATTCCTACAAATATGGAATTACAAAGCAGGTTATCCAGTCTACTGTGAACGAAGAGATTATTGATAATATCCGCGAAATGTATCATAAGCCTTTTGAAGAGAAGTATAACGAATTGAAAGAATACATACGTGATTTGGATGAAAAACGAAAAGTTTTCCAAATGTTTGTCAATAAAATCGACGAAGTGAAAAAGAAGGAAGCGCCTCGCACTGACCTGGCAGCTGCCTATAAATAGGACATAATCATAAAACCGTCTTTTCAAGAAAGGCGGTTTTTAATATAGAAAAAAGCTATGCGACTTGAGGCTATGGAACCCCTCAGCCTGCAGATGTATTTTTAGAAATATGAAGGAAAATACTCCTTTGATTTTCTATAATGAAGAAGAGGCTGAAACTTTTAGCGCTCCATTTCCGTATGACAGATAAGGTGAAACTTCAATCAGTGGGGTTTTTTTATCCCCATTGATTGTTAGTTGAACCAATCGGGCCTTTACGGGCAGTTTGCCCCCCACTTATCCTCCATTGGTTTCTCTGAGTCTTGAAGTGGGGGTCTTACTGCCCGTTAGACTGCGATAAAGGAGCTGAAAACAATGGAAACAAGAAAGGTTCTGTCTGCCTTAAGCTATTTTAGCATTATGTTCGCAGGATTTATTTTTCCGCTCATTGTATTTTTTGCATCAGAAGACACGGAAGTGAAGCGGCATGCCAAGAGTGCATTCTTATCACATTTGATTCCGCTGGTTCCTGTTCCGTTTATTGTTTTTGCTGGGGTGACCCAGTTCACAGTAAATGATCAGGAAATCCCGGTCCTATTTCTTGCAGCTGTGGGCATCACGATCATTCTGCTATTAATTGTACTTATCTGGAATATCATTAAAGGGGTAAAAGTCCTGATGCAAGAATAGAAATAATAGAGGAGGGCCAAAGAATGAAAGAGGAACGCAAACGTATTTTGAAAATGGTCGAGGATGGAAAGCTTACGGTTGACGAAGCTTTAACTCTGCTGGAGCAGCTTGAAAAAACAAACCAGACGATGGAACAGAAGCAGGAGGATTTAATTAAGGAGCTATCTGCTGAGGTTAAGTTTGAAGAAGCTAAAAAGGGTGAGCCATACAGCTCAAAGCAACAAAGTGCCAAGGAAAAAATCATTGATTTTGTAGATTCAGCATATAAGAAAGTGAAGGATCTCGATCTTGATTTTAATTTTGGGAAAAGTGTTGAGATCTCTCATATATTTCAGCATGCAGACGCATACTTAAAAGATCTGGACATTGATGTTGCCAATGGGACAGTTAAGGTGATTCCATGGGAGCAAAGTGATGTCCGCGTTGAATGCAAAGCTAAGGTCTATCGTGTGGATAATCAGGATGAAGCACGCAGAAATTTCCTGAAGGATGTTATTTTTGCCATTGAGGGGCAAAGGCTGAGATTTTCCAGTCAGCAAAAGTGGATGAAGCTTGAAGCAGTCATCTATATTCCAAGATCTGAATATGAAAATGTGAAAATCCGCATGTTTAATGGCCCGATTGAAAGTCAAAACTTAACAGTGGAAAACTTTAAAGCGAAAACGGCCAATGGAAAGATTACGGTTAGTGATTTAAACAGTAAAAATGTTGAGGCTGAAACCGCCAACGGGCAGATTACCATTCAAAAAAGCCGAATTGATCATGTAGAAGCCGAAACGTTGAATGGTGCAATTCTGGCTGAAGGAGACTTCAAAAAAGCCGAACTCCAATCGTTTAATGGAAATGTAACATGCAGGGCAGAAAATGAACGCTGCGAATGGATCGAAGCGAAGGCAGCGACGGGCAGCATCGACTTGTTTGTTCCGGATTTCGCTGCTGTCAGCGGAGAACTTCGCACCAATCTGGGCAGTTTCCACCCTGATATTGAGGGTATTGAAGTTATAGAAGAAAAGAGCGAAGTGATTCAGAAAATGCTGCGCTTCAAGTCTGTAAAAGAAAGCGGCAGCGGACTCAAGCTGAGGGCTGACTCAAAAACAGGTACGATCACGATCAAGCGGTCAACTGCCTGGTAAAGCGTAAGGAATTTGGCTGTTGATAGATAGTATAAAATTTTGAACATTACTGTCTAGCTCCACAAGGAACGCTCGACAGCTTTATCATCGCACGACTAAAAGCGCCAGCTTTTTAGGAGGAGCGCCTGCCCCCTCGAGGGGTCTGGGGTGGGCAAGGGGCTTTCGCTTTTCTTGATAGGAGGGATTCTTTGTGAATAAATTGGTTCGCTCCCGCAGCAACCGGAAATTAGCGGGGGTATTGGGCGGCTTATCAAAATCGATCGGTATAGATCCTACCGTACTCAGGGTGATTTTCATTGTTTTATTATTTACAACAGGCGTTTTTCCAATGACACTCATTTATGCTCTGCTTGTGTTCTTGCTTCCTAATGAAGAGGTGCTGTAGAAAATGAGATGGATTCTGGGAATTTTGATTAATGCGGTCCTATTTGTAGCGATCGCCGGTTTTTTTAAGGATTCGTTTTACTTATCGGGATTTGGGGCTGCCATCGGTGCCAGCTTCATGCTTTCCATCCTGAACATTCTCGTGAAACCAATCCTGATTATATTAACTCTGCCAGTCACTGTTTTAACGCTCGGTCTGTTTTTGTTCGTCATCAATGCTGTTACATTAATGATTACAGATGGCTTTATGGGGGATTCTTTTGAAATTGACGGGTTTGGCACAGCGATTCTTGTGTCTGTGATTATGTCAATTGTTAATCTGATCATTCAAAAAGCGATCCTCGAACCGGCAAGGGAAAAGTAAATGCGTTAAAAAGCCAGCATCCGTGATGCTGGCTTTTTTCTATTCAATGATGGTGGCATTAAAGCCGTCCCTCTTCAGACTCCCGGCAAGTTTCTCGGCAAGCTGCTTTTCTGAAAATGCAACTTGAACTTTATATTGTTTGATTTTATCATTCTTTCTCAAGCCGTATTGTTCGGCGATTGCTTTTACTATGGCTTGTGCACAGCGTTTTCGATAGAGAGGGGTCCGGAGAAGGGAAGCTTCTTCTTTATTGGTCATAAACCCGCATTCCACAAGTACAGCAGTCATTTTTGTCTCACGAAGAACCTGGAATTCAGCTGTTTTGACTCCCCGGTCCCGCAAGCCTGTAGAACTGATTAAGTTTCGCTGTATCTTTTGGGCTAATGCCAGCGCTTCCCGAGGTTTTGAAGGGTAGACATATGTCTCAATTCCGCCTGCACTGTTCCATCCGCCTGTTCCGTAAGCATTGGCATGGATGGACACATAGCAGTCCGCGTTTTGTTTATTTGCCAGCTCGGTCCTTTCGGCAAGCGGCACGTCCCGTACATCCGAGTGTGCAAAGGAAACCACTGTGGTTTGATAGCTTTCCAGCATCTCCTTTGCTAGTTCGGCAACAGCCCGATTGAATTCATATTCTCTCATTCCGTTAGGGCTCCGTTTGCCGGAGGTGCTGTATCCATGCCCGGCATCCAGTATGATTTTCATCTAATCGCTCCTTTCAATAAAAAATATTCTCATGTATATAATATGGACAAACCTTCCAAAAGGACATGGTAAAATGAAAATAGGAGAAAACCCTGATGGGCTTTCTCCTATTTTGCGGCGCGCTGCATCGTATGAACAAATTTATAGCGGTCTGCGCGGTATGCTGATTTGACAAGCTCAAAAGGCGTGCCATCCTCTAAAAAGGAAGTTCGGACAATAAGCAGTACAGGCGATCCGGATTCGACCTGCAAGTGGTTTACTTCCGTTTCCTTAGCGATGGAAGCTTCAATTTGCTGGGTTGCTTCACTGATGGTCAGGGACAATTTTTCTTCAATATGCTGGTAAAGGGACTTGTTGATGATTTCTTCTGTAAGCCCTTTAACGAGATTAGCAGGCAGGCAGGTAGTTTCCAGCGCCATTGGCAGATTATCTGCCATACGCACCCGTTTAATTTCATAAACAGGTGTGTTTTCTTTTATATCAAGCTTTCTCGCCAGCTGCGGCTCGGCCGGGATGATTTCAAATGAAATCAGACGGCTGCTCGGCACCATGCCGCGCTCTTTCATATCTTCAGTAAAGCTGGTCAATCCCTGAAGCTTTTGTTCGACCTTCTGCTTGTTGACGAAAGTTCCGCGCCCTTTTTGCCTGTATAGATAGCCATCATTGACAAGGTTGTTTAATGCCTGTCTGACTGTCATGCGGCTAATCTGGTATTGCTCAGAATACTCGCGCTCAGAAGGGATTGCTTCATCAGGCTTTAATTTGCCGCTTTCTATTAATTGTTTAATATACTCTTCCAATTGGTGATATATCGGGATGGGTGATTGCTTATCGATCATGGGAATTCTCCTATCACTATTAGTAGTGCTCATCAATCCTTACTGACAAGACTAAGTGCTTCTTCATCGGCTATGATTGTCACATTCTCATGAAGCTTCAAAGCTGATGCGGGGAACTGTTCATCAGGTTCTCCATAAACCAGTTGCCTGATAGCTTCTGCCTTGGCTGAACCTGAAGCGAGCAGGATGATTTCCCGGCTATCAAGAATCGAAGCGATTCCCATAGTAATCGCTTGGGCTGGAACGTCTTCAATAGAATTGAAAAACCTTGCGTTCGCCTTACGTGTACTTTCAGCCAGGTCCACGACATGCGTACGGCTTTGAAAAGACGTGCCGGGTTCATTGAAGCCGATATGTCCATTGCGTCCAATTCCCAGCAGCTGCAGATCGATATCTGCCAGATCCTTGATCAGCTGCTCATACCGTTCGCATTCCTGTGGCATATCTTCTGCTGCTCCTTTTGGAAGGTGAGTGTTTTCCAGCCGGATGTCCAGATGATCAAATAGTTCACTATTCATGAAATGCCTGTAGCTATTAGGGTCGAAAGGAGGCAGGCCGATATATTCGTCCAAATTAATCGTCGTGATTTTATCATAAGAAGTGCCATTTTTTTGATGATCTTTAAAAAGTTCAGCATAAACTCCTTTTGGTGTGCTGCCGGTTGCAAGCCCTAATGTCAGATCCGGCTGCTGCCGGATTTTTTCAATCATCATCTGGGCAGCTTTTTGGCTCATATCGTTATAATTGGCTGTTCGAATGATTTTCAAGGTCTTTTCACCTCGCGTTCAAAGGCTTTGACGCCTCTGCAGAAAGTCATGGCAACCTCAAGGTTCTCATCGAGTACAACCAGGTCGGCATCCTTTCCTTCCGAAATGCTGCCTTTCCGGTCAAATATATTGAGCTGTCTGGCCGGGTTGCTGCTTGCAAGCTGGACAGCTTCAGACAGCTGAATATCAGTAAAATCAATCATATTTTTAATGGAATCTTTCATTTTCAAAATACTTCCAGCCAGTGTGCCGTCAGCAAGCAGTGCCTGGCCATTTTCAACCTTTACATCCTGTCCGCCAAGATCATAATGGCCATTTTTCAGGCATTTTGCTCTCATGGAATCGGTTATCAGGATCATTCCATCCGGGCCCTTGGCGTTTAGTGCAAGCTTGATCATTTCAGGCCGGACATGGATTCCATCAGCAATCATTTCAACTATCAATTCTTTGAATAAAAGCGAAGCGCCGGCTACTCCAGGTTCACGGTGATGCATGCCTCTCATTCCGTTAAAAAGGTGAGTCACCTGCTTAGCTCCCGCCTGAACAGCTTTCTCCATTTCTGTAAAAAGGGCATCGCTATGGCCGATTGAGGGGACAACACCGTTTTCACTCAAGTAGCGGATAAATTCATAGCCATTTGCTTTCTCAGGTGCAAGTGTAATCAGCTTGATGGTTCCATTTGCTGCTTCCTGCCAGCGCTTAAAAAGTTCAATATCAGGCTCGAGTATATGATCCTTCGGCTGGGCTCCGCCTCTTGCTTCGTTAATAAACGGGCCCTCCAGGTGGATTCCGATTACTTCCGCCTGGCCAGGAGTATTTTGTTCTTTTTGAAAGTGGGCTGCATTGATCAGCGCGCCTTCTATTTTTTCCTTTTCCTGTGTGATAGTCGTGGCCAGGAAGCTGGTGGTCCCTTCTTCAGGCAGCACGCTGGCCATCGTGTTAAGTGCTTCAAATGTTGCATCCATTGTATCGGCACCGCCAGCGCCGTGAATGTGAACATCAATAAACCCCGGACTGATTGTATGCTCAGGGGAAAGTTCTATGATTTCTGTATCCTGGCCGATGGCAGGAAGCTCCTCCAAAGTTCCAGTTTTTAAGATTCGGTCTTTCTCTATTAGAATAAACCCTTGATCAATCATGCTGTTTTCCAGAATAATTCTAGCGTTTTTCAGTAATAGACGGCTCATTTTAGTTCATCTCCGTTTGAATGATACTTTTATTATAAAAGGTTTGTGTTTAGATGTCTATACCAGTTGGGATAATTAACTCTATCTGGTGTTTTGGTCTATACAACTAAAATAGGATAGAAGGCGGGTGGACGCTTTCTATCCTATTAATTTGAGTTTTAAGGGAATTTCATACAATATATCTGATTATTTAGTATGATATTCCGCAATGGCTTCCCGTAAATAACCATTATGCTTTTTCAGAAGCCTGGCGGCTGCTTCACCTTTTAATCCTGTTAAAATTTGAAGAATCGCAGCCTTTGTATTATGGTTTTGTTCTTTGAGAGCGGCCTGGGCTTCTTCATCAGATGCACCTGTGGCCATTTTGACGATATTTTCAGCACGTTTAAACAGCTTCTCATTTGTCATCTGCACATCCACCATCAGATTGCCGTATACTTTTCCGAGTTTGATCATGGAAGCTGTTGTTAACATGTTCAGGACGAGCTTTTGTGCAGTGCCTGCTTTCATTCTTGTAGAGCCTGTAACCACTTCGGGCCCTGTGATAGGTGCTATCGTATATTTTGCAATTCTCCCCATTTCGGAGTCTTTAGTGCAGGCAACAGCAACAGTAACAGCACCGACTTCATTTCCATATTGAAGAGCACCGATCGTATACGGCGTACGGCCGCTCGCTGCAATGCCGACAAGCACATCCTTGTCCGACAATTGAATATCTGCGACATCCTGGCGTCCCTGTTCACTGTCATCCTCGGCGCCTTCAACTGCCTCGGTCATGGCTTCTTTGCCGCCGGCAATAATGCCGACAACCATTTCCGGGTCCGTTCCATAAGTGGGCGGACATTCTGAAGCATCGATAATGCCAAGGCGTCCTGAGGTGCCTGCACCAACGTAAATCAAGCGGCCTCCTTTTTTAAAACTATCCGTAATTTCATCCACCACTTTTACAATGTGAGGAATTTCTCTTGCAATGGCATTTGGAACAATCGCATCTTCCTGGTTTATGATTGTAATAATTTCTTCGGTTGTCATTAAATCTACTTCCATTGTTTTAGGGTTTCGCTGCTCGGTATTTAGCTTTGTAATATTCATTGTTAATCCCTCACTATTAATTGAAATTTAGTTCCTGCCTTGATCTGGTCAAGGAGTGGCAGATCCTCATCCATAACTCTTGCGATCACATTCACGCGTTCATCCCGGGGAGATCTGCTAAAGTAATCTGCATCTCGCCTGCGTAGCGGCCGTATAGGATATTATCAACTGTGACACTCCCTTTTTTACGTTCCAGCTGGTTCATAGGTTCCCATTTATTTGATCCCTGGCCAGCATATGACCTTGATTCCACTGACCTTACAACATCCCGGGCAGGATCCATCCGATTTGTATGAGGTTTGTTAAAAAGCTCCTCATAGGTTTGTCCGCCAATTAGCTCGATTCGGAGAGGCACAGTAGCATTGGCGATTTTCGCCAGTTGTGCAAGAGTCCCGTCTTTTACTGAATGATCACCGATCAGCACCTTGTCTGTATAGCAGCTGTTCATCAATTCAGCCGCCGCCGCAGCGGGTGGATAGCCCCGGTGCTTCTCAAGAGTAGGAAGCCCTGCGAAAATGGGTCCGCGATGTTCAGCGTCACCAGGCGCAAACGCCATGGTGGTTATCCCCATGCTTTTAAGGAACCGATTTCGCTCTATAAAAAAGTCTTTATCCAAACCCGTTTCAGGCCGCGGATAAAAATTATGCCAGGCTTCAACATTATGGGCGTTTAATCCCGCTTCCATCCACTCCTGCAGTTCTGCAGCAGAGATAGTGCTCGCATTGATTCCAAGTTTCATTTTTTTAGAGAGTTCAACAATCTGCTTAGAAGTAAAGCCGTAGTCTGCCCGGATTCCGGAGAGACCCCATTCAAGAAGAGTATCGAGCGTTCCCCAGTCCAATCCTAGATGGTCCAATGACTGAGGGGAAACGTCGGCGAGGAGTTCCATTTGATGCTGCTTTGCAAGAGCACCGAGGTTCTGAAGCAATTGTTTATATGTGCTGTGGTCATCTTCGGGAATATGGAGGGAAGTGAAGATGGATGTGAAGCCGTGAGAAGCCGCCCGCGCAATCCATTTTGCATTTTGAAGCTGGCGCTCCTCTGATAGATAAACTGATATTCCAAGCATCATAGTCACCTCTATAAGTCTGAATTTTTCAAAAATGCGACTTCATAAGTAAAGAAGGAGGAATGCTCCTCCTTCTCCTAAATTAGAAAATATAAAATCTTGAATATAGATAACTGCCTAGCTCCAGCGCCTACCCCCTCGAGGTCACAAGGGCTCCTATGGACTCGGGTCATAAGCCGTTTCCTTTCAGAAGGAAGAACGCCTACTTACAGAAACCGTCTTATGCCTGTCGTCCCTGGGCTGTCACCTCCACATTTCTGGCAATCCTCCCAAAAAGGCAAAGAGCGCCTTTCCGTGAGGCTCGTCTTGTGCTTGAGGCCCCCAGGACAAGGAAGGCCTCGTCAGCATAAACATCGCACGACCGAAAGCGACAGCTTTTGGGAGGAGGGGGCATGCAGACGTTGCCACAGGACGTGGCGTTGGTTAGTCTGCGTTCCTCTGTGGACAAAGCGCTTCCGCTTTTCTATATGTTTTTAGCCATTTCCTCTTTGAATCCGAACATCCATGTGAACAGGAAGCCAAACGCATAGGCAATTAAAAGGCCGATCAGATACAGTACGATTTGATTTGTGTGAACGAGGAAGGCAAGCGGTATGCCGGAAACCCCGATGGCTACTGTAGCAATCTTGAAGAACGCCTGGAAAGCACCGCCCACAGCAGCTCCTAGACATGCTGTTAAGAAAGGACGTCCCAGCGGCAGTGTCACCCCGAAAATAAGCGGCTCACCAATACCGAGCATTCCAACCGGAAGTCCGCCTTTAATCACTTTCTTCAGACGGGCATTTTTTGTTTTGAAGTAGATGGCGAATGCCGCACCTACTTGGCCGGCGCCTCCCATTGCAAGAATCGGCAGGAGCGGATCGTCACCGATTGAGTTAATTAATTCCATATGAACTGGAGTTAAACCTTGATGCAGCCCAGTTACAACAAGCGGAAGGAAGGTTCCGGCAAGTACTAAGCCAGCCAGGATGCCGCCAACATCCAGAACGCCAAGGAGACCTTTTGTGATAATGTCAGACAGGAATCCGCCAACAGGCTGCAGGACAAAGAATGTCGCAAAGCCTGTAATTAATAATGCCAGTGTCGGTGTTACAATAATATCAATTGCTGATGGAACGACTTTGCGGATTCTTTTTTCCAAAAAGGCCACAAGCGCAGCAGCGAGCATGACTCCAATCAAGCCGCCCCGGCCTGGCACCAATGCTTCACCGAAAAGAGTTATATTGGCAAGGCCGGGATTGATTAATAGAATACCGGCTGCACCGCCTAGAGCAGGAGACCCTCCAAACTCCTTCGCTGTGTTAATACCTACAAACACGCCCAGGTAACCGAATAAACCCCAGCCAATCAAATCAAGCATTTGAACGAGCGTGGATTCCGGGTCTCCGCCTGATTTGATGATTACATTATTGATCCCTGCAATCAAACCGGAAGCAACGATAGCTGGAATCAGCGGGATAAAGATACTTGCAATTTTTCTTAAAAATAACTTGAAAGGAGTAGCGTTTTTCTCATTGAGTCCGGCTTTCGTCCGGGCTGCCAGTCCTTCCAATGAAGTGTCAATCTCTTCATCATCATCAATGGATGAAACATTTTTGCCTGTCATCCTGGAAACTTCGTCAGCTACCTTGGTGACGATCCCGGGTCCGAGGATGATTTGGAGTGTTTCTGCTTCCACCACACCCATAACGCCATCAATATCCTTGATGCCATTCAGGTTGACTTTGCTTTCATCGACCGGCTTCACGCGAAGGCGGGTCATGCAGGAGGCCAGTTCCGCGATATTGCCGGTGCCGCCCAACTGCTCCGTAATCTCTTTCGCCAAGCGTTCTTCTTTACGCATGAGTTTTTCCCCCTCTTTTTTTAAAAATGAATGAACGTAATAAAAGCTAAAAAATGTAAATGAATTCGCTTACATAATCATATTACCAAGGTTTAGTATAGTTGTCTATACCATCTGAATATTTTTACAAAAAGCATATCATCATATTTATACGCAGAATATCCCTGAAAATTGTCCCTGTCGAGAAGGATTAAGCATATGGGCCTAGTGTTAATTTTGTAAAAATCGTTTTCAGAAATTTGGTTCTGCGTTAAAAAGTGCTAAAATAGAGTGAAACTTCAGAGTGAATTTTTTAGAAATTATAAGTTACATATAAAGAGATCATCCAGAAGTGCCAGCATTAAAGGAGGAACCTATTTTGGTAAAAGTGCGCACAAAAGATATTATAGAAAAATTTGGGCTCGAATTGATTGCCGGAGAGGAAGGCATTAACCGGCCGATTACGACGAGTGATATTTCCCGTCCGGGCCTGGAGATGGCTGGTTATTTTGATTACTATCCGGCTGAACGTATTCAATTGGTCGGGAAAACCGAGCTGTCTTTTGTTGAAAAGTTAAATAATTCCGAGCGGGAGATCCGGCTTGAACGGCTCTGTACAGATATTACACCCGGCATAATCGTCACGAGAGGACTGGATATACCTGACGAACTGATTGAAGCGGCAGAGAGAGAATCGGTTCCGCTGCTCCGCTCCAAACAGAAAACGACTCGTTTTTCCAGTTTGCTGACCAATTTTCTGGAAAGCAAGCTTGCTCCAACCACAGCTGTACATGGCGTCCTTGTCGATATTTATGGGGTAGGGGTACTGATAACTGGAAAAAGCGGAGTTGGTAAGAGTGAGACGGCGCTTGAGCTAGTTAAGCGGGGACACCGCCTTGTTGCGGATGACTGCGTGGAGATCAGGCAGGAAGATGAAGATTACCTGGTCGGAAACTCACCGGAATTGATTGAACATCTGCTTGAAATCCGCGGCCTCGGCATTATCAATGTCATGACCCTGTTTGGTGCTGGAGCAGTCCGCAGCTATAAGAAAATCTCTGTGGTCATGAATTTGGAGCTGTGGGATCCGAAAAAGCAGTACGACCGTCTTGGCCTTGATGAAGAAAAGATGAAAATCATCGATACAGAAGTTACAAAGCTGACCATTCCGGTAAGACCCGGACGAAACCTGGCTGTCATCATTGAAGTGGCTGCCATGAATTTCCGATTAAAAAGAATGGGGATGAATGCAGCGGAACAGTTCACGAACCGCCTGTCGGATGTGATTGAGGACGGAGACCATGATGATCGTTAAAGAGGGCAAAACACTTTCAATCAAACGTTTGATTGAAAGCTGATAAGCCTGACTAGCTTAGGATCTATAGCGCGTGTGGCAAAAACCACCCCAGAGGTGCATGCGCTTTTCTTGCAATAATAGAATTTATATCTTTGAACTTAGATAACTGTCTAGCTCCAGGCGCCATCGGCTCTCAGGTCTAAGCCAATCCGTCACAAAGGTTAAAAAACAGCCTTCATGCCGGCTTGTCTTATGCTTGCCGCCGATGAGCGGGCGCCTTGCGCTTTTCGATGAGAAGGAGAAGTGATCATGGAAAAAAATATTCAGCCGTTAGATCCGATTGCCATATCCCTTGGGCCAATTCAGGTCCACTGGTACGGCCTGATTATCGGTGTTGGCATTGCACTTGCACTCATTATCGCGATGAGAGAAGGGGAGAGAAGGGGACTCCCTAAAGATATTTTTGCCGATTTGATGCTGTGGGCCATTCCCATTGCGATTATTTCTGCAAGAATCTATTACGTTATTTTTCAATGGGATTTTTACTCGCAGAATCCGGGTGAAATCATTAAAATTTGGAATGGCGGAATTGCCATTCATGGAGCTTTGATTGGTTCTGTCATCACAGCTTATGTTTTTGCAAAGAAAAGGAAGATATCGTTCTGGAAGCTGGCTGATATTGCAGCGCCAAGCATCATCTTAGGGCAGGCAATCGGGCGCTGGGGCAACTTCATGAACCAGGAGGCTCATGGCAGGGAAGTCAGCCGGGCATTCCTGGAAAATATGTATTTGCCTGAATTTATCGTTGACCAGATGTATATTAACGGTGCCTATTATCATCCGACGTTTTTATATGAATCAATCTGGAATATCATTGGGTTTATCATTCTTATATTATTAAGAAGAGCAAACTTAAGGCGCGGGGAACTTTTCCTCTCGTATGTAATCTGGTATTCGATCGGCCGTTTCTTTGTAGAAGGCCTGCGGACCGACAGCCTGATGCTTACTGAGAATTTAAGGATTGCTCAGACGATATCTATCGTTCTTATTATTGGTGCGCTAGTCCTGATTTTTTATAGAAGAGCAGAGGGTCTTGCCAAAGCTCGTTATTTGGATAAAGCCGAGGGGAAATAACGGACAGGGGAGAGTAGAGATGCTGGTTGAATCTTGCAAACGGGGGCTGATGGCCGGCTTAAAGACAACATGGACACTCGGGAAAGTCATTTTCCCGGTCACGCTGATTGTGGCACTGCTTCAGCATACGCCAGTGCTTCCATGGGTAATCAAGCTGATCACGCCCCTTATGAATCTGATTGGGCTGTCAGGAGATGCAGCCATACCGCTTGTATTGGGGAACTTCTTAAATTTGTATGCGGGGATTGGAGCCATTTTAACGCTCGATCTCTCGGTTAAAGAAGTATTTATTATTGCCGTCATGCTGTCTTTTTCACATAATATGCTGATTGAAACCGGAGTGGCATTGAAGGTCGGCGTTAAGCTTTGGGTCGTTCTGGCAGTACGCATCGGACTGGCGCTTTTAAGCGCGATTGTGATCAACCTTGTTTGGCAGGGAGGATCCGAAACTGCTAAGTACGGATTTATTCCGGCAAAAGAAGAGCTGGTATCCGGTGCATTGCCCATCCTGCTGGATGCACTGCAGACTGCATTGCTCGGTATTCTCCAGCTTGCCATCATCGTCATTCCACTGATGATTATTATTCAAATCTTAAAAGATAAGCAATGGCTTGCTGTTTTTTCAAAATGGATGGCGCCTGTGACCAGGGCACTTGGAATGAAAGAAAATACGTCTACAACTCTTGCAGCCGGCTTGCTGATTGGCCTTGCCTATGGGGCGGGCGTCATGATTCAGGCAGTAGAGGAAGATGGCGTCAGTAAACGAGATGTAACGATCGCATTTATTTTCCTCGTTGCCTGCCACGCAGTCGTTGAAGATACTTTGATTTTTGTGCCGCTTGGCATTCCGGTATTACCGCTTCTGCTGATTCGCCTGGGTGTGGCAATTATCCTGACATTGGCAGTGGCAGCGATCTGGAAGCGTGCTGATCTGGCAAAAGAAAGGAAGCAACATATGAGCATTAACACACTATTATTTGACTTAGATGGAACATTGATCGACACAAACGAATTGATTATTTCCTCATTTTTGCATACGCTGGGAAAATATTATCCAGACCGCTATCAGCGGGAAGATGTTCTCCCATTCATGGGGCCGACCCTGCATGAAACATTCGAGTCCATCAACCCGGAAAAAGTGGAGGAGATGATCTCGGTTTACAGGGAGTACAATATTAAGAACCACGACGTGCTTGTGAAAGAATTTGCTGGCGTATTTGAAACGGTTCGGACTTTAAAAGAATCGGGATATAAACTGGGCATTGTTACGACAAAAGTTTCCAATGTAGTTGAAAAGGGCTTAAAGCTGACAAATCTTGACCAGTTTTTCGACGTGGTTGTTACGCTCGACCACGTGGATAAGCCAAAGCCCGATCCGGAGCCAATCTTGAAGGCATTAAGCCTGCTGGATGCGAAGCCGGAAGAAGCTATTATGGTCGGCGATAATTCGCACGATATCGATGGAGGAAAAAACGCCGGCACAAAAACGGCTGGTGTTGCCTGGACAGCGAAAGGCCGTGATTTCCTCGCGCGCTTTGAACCGGATTATATGCTGGACAATATGGCTGACCTGCTCGATATTCTTGAGGCAGAAAACCAATGAGAAAAACGGAGCGTTTTCCGGTAGAGGGAGGCAATTCTCTCTGGCATGTGTATAAAACGGTTCCGTTCTTGAAGGTGGTCAAAAACTTTATTGTGATCCAGCTTGCGCGCTACACGCCATTTCTGGGTATGAAAAATTGGCTCTATCGTAATTTCCTGAGAATGAAGGTGGGGGATCAGACATCATTCGCACTCATGGTTATGCTGGACGTCATGTTCCCGGAAAAAATATGTGTCGGCCGCAACACGGTCATTGGATATAACACTACGATCCTCGCCCATGAATATTTGATTAAGGAATATCGCCTCGGGAGGGTTGAAATTGGCAGCGAAGTCATGATTGGCGCCAATTCAACCATTCTTCCCGGCGTCACGATCGGAGATGGTGCGATTGTTTCAGCTGGAACGCTTGTTCATAAAGATGTCCCGTCTGGCGCTTTTGTTGGCGGCAACCCGATGCGTGTCATCTATACAAAGGAAGAAC
Organism: Cytobacillus pseudoceanisediminis; assembly: GCF_023516215.1. Lineage (NCBI taxonomy): Bacteria > Bacillati > Bacillota > Bacilli > Caryophanales > Bacillaceae > Cytobacillus > Cytobacillus pseudoceanisediminis. The sequence goes on from NZ_CP097349.1 coordinate 4,723,677, forward strand.
TTGCCGCACGCTGGGCGGATGATCCGATATATGGCATTAATAAAGACCAAACTCCGTTAGCTTAGGCTGGCGGTTTTTTTATTATTGTGAGATGTTGGATAGATTCCAAAAGATGCTCGATATATTTAGATGCAAGTCTTTAACTCAAATAACCTTTCCAAAAAAGTACAAACTATATGAAAGCTCGTTTTTAAAAAAGGGAGTCTTTTTTATTTTTCTGATTCTTTTGGTTGACGGCATAGAATTTGCGCGTTAAACTACATATAACTTCAATTTGCTACCATATTAGCGAACTAAAGGATTCGGAATTTTTAAGTCATAGAGGTGAATACTTTTGAGCCGATTATTTATGTTTGAAAAGCCGTTAGGCATGAGAGATACATTACCAGATTTATATGAAAGAAAGGCAGCAGTCCGGTCATCCATCCAGGAGGAAATGAAACGGTGGGGCTATCAGTTTATCGAAACGCCTGCACTCGAATATTACGAAACAGTTGGAGCGGCATCAGCAATACTTGATCAGCAGCTGTTCAAGCTGCTTGATCAGCAGGGCCATACCCTTGTGCTGCGGCCGGATATGACAGCGCCGATCGCAAGGGTGGCAGCATCCCGTCTTTTAAAAGACGAGCTGCCTATAAGGCTTGCATATTCTGCCAATGTATACCGCGCCCAGCAGCGGGAGGGCGGCAGGCCAGCTGAGTTTGAGCAGATCGGTGTTGAATGCATTGGCGACCATACGATCAGTGCGGATGGCGAAGGGATGGCGATGATGATCTCTGCTTTAAAAGAAGCTGGTCTTCAGAACTTCCAGCTTTCCGCCGGCCACATCGGTTTTGTCCGGGACTTCTTCCAGCAGATTTTAGGAACGGAAGAAAGAGTGGAAAACCTGACAAGATTTTTATATGAGAAAAATTATGTCGGGTACAGAGAACATGTTAAGAGCCTGGCTCTTTCATCCATTGATAAACAAAGGCTTCTCGATTTCCTTAAATTAAGAGGCGGGGAAGAAGTCATTGAGATTGCTTATGGCCTTCTGGAAAACGGCACAGGAAAAAAGCATTAGCCGAGCTCGAACAGCTTTGGGGCATTATGCAGGACTACGGCCAGGAAGGGACAGTTAAATTTGATTTAACGCTCGTCAGCCATATGAGCTACTACACGGGCATTCTTTTTGAGGTATATGCGGAAAATGTTGGTTTCCCGATCGGAAATGGCGGCCGCTATGATCTGCTGCTCCAAAAGTTCGGAAAAGATACGGGAGCAACCGGCTTTGCCATCAGAATGGACCGCCTGCTTGAGGCTCTGGAAGACAGCATTGCGGCTGAACCTGTGTACTGCGTTCTATACAGTCCGGAACGCCGCAAAGAGGCATTCGATTTTGCGAAGAAGGAACGTTCTGCCGGAAAGAAAGTGGTTCTGCAGGATATTAGCGGTGTCAAGGACATCGATGCCTGCACCAGCCAATATGAGGATATTACCTTTTTAGTCGGAAAAGCTGGAAAGGAGAGCATAAAATGAGTGATGTTTTAACGATTGCGATGCCAAAGGGCCGCATTTTTGAAGAAGCGGCTGAATTGCTCCGCCAGGCAGGCTTTCAATTGCCTCCGGAATTTGATGATTCACGTAAATTGATTATAGATGTACCTGAAGAGAATTTTCGCTTTATCCTTGCAAAGCCGATGGATGTGCCAACTTATGTAGAGCATGGTGTGGCAGACCTTGGGATTGCGGGGAAGGATGTAATGCTTGAAGAAGAGCGGGATGTTTACGAGCTTCTTGATTTAAAGATCAGCGCCTGCTATCTCGCGGTCGCAGGACTGCCAAATACCAGGCTGAACGATGTTGCTCCTAAAATTGCAACGAAGTATCCGCAGATTGCGGCAGCGTATTTCCGTGAGCAGGGGGAGCAGGTGGAGATCATTAAATTGAACGGTTCCATAGAGCTTGCGCCTATGATCGGGCTGGCAGACCGGATCGTGGACATCGTATCAACCGGCCGAACGTTAAAAGAGAACGGGCTCGTTGAATACGAAACCATCGTCGGCATCACTTCAAGATTGATTGTCAATCCTGTCAGCTACCGCATGAAGGATGAACGCATAAGCGAGCTGGTTGGACGTCTTACGGAAGTAATAGCTGGAGAAGAAATTCGTACTTAAAGTGAAACTTCCATCAGTGGTGTTCTTCCACTGATGGTTAGTTGAACCAATCGGGCCTTTATGGGCAGTTTATCCCTACCTGATTTCTAATTAGGTCTTGATTGAAAATATGAGGTAGGGATATTACTGCCCGTTAATCTGCGATAAAGGATGTAGAGGTCTATGAAAATTTTAAAAGTAATTGACCAGATTTCAATTAAACGGTCTGTTGATAACGGAACAGAAGAACAGCGGGCGATTGTAAAAGATATAATTGAATCAGTCCGCCAAAACGGAGATCAGGCATTAAAAGATTACACAGAAAAATTTGATGGCATATCCCTGGATGATTTCAAGGTATCGCAGGCTGAAATAGAGGAAGCTTTTAGTCAAGTGGATGGAAAAATCCTGGAGATCATTAAAGAAGCTGCCGAGAATATCCGGTCTTTTCATGAAAAGCAGCTGCGTCCTTCCTGGATGACAACAGAAGAAAACGGCACAGTGCTTGGCCAAAAGATCACACCGCTTGATTCAGTCGGCCTGTATGTCCCAGGCGGTACGGCTGCCTATCCATCATCAGTACTTATGAATGTGATCCCGGCAAAAGTTGCGGGCGTCAAACGGATCGTCATTACCTCTCCTCCTGATAAAAAGACTGGAAAGCTGCCTCCTGCGGTCCTTGCTGCGGCCAAAATTGCAGGAGCAGAAGAAATCTATAAAGCAGGCGGTGCCCAGGCAATTGCCGCTCTTGCATATGGAACCGAAACGATAGCTCCTGTTGATAAAATTACAGGTCCCGGAAATATCTTTGTCGCTCTTGCAAAGCGTGAAGTTTTCGGGGACGTTGATATTGATATGATCGCAGGCCCCAGTGAGATTGCGATTTTAGCAGATGATACGGCACACGCAGATGAAGTGGCTTCAGATCTTTTATCACAGGCCGAACACGACCCTATGGCAAGTGCAGTCCTTGTGACACCATCATCAGCGCTTGCAGCGCAGGTCTCAAGAGAAGTGGACCGCCAGCTGGCTGAGCTGCCAAGGCAGCAAATTGCCTTTCAATCAATCGAAAACTATGGTGCTGTCTATGTGGCGGAAAACATGGATGAAGCTATTGAAACGGTGAATAGTCTGGCTCCTGAGCATCTGGAGATTTTAACGGAGAATCCGATGGAGCTTCTCGGACGGATTCGTCACGCCGGAGCAATCTTCCTCGGGAGGTTTAGCCCTGAACCGGTCGGTGACTATTTTGCCGGCCCGAACCACGTCCTGCCGACAAACGGAACGGCCCGTTTCTCAAGCCCGCTTAATGTGGAGGATTTTCAAAAGAAATCAAGTATTCTTTTATACAGTGAAAAAGCATTAAAGGATAATGGCGAAAAAATAGCGGCCTTTGCGCGTCTGGAAGGCCTTGAAGCCCATGCCAGATCCATTGAAACAAGACTAAGAAAATAAGCTGGAGGAATAATCATGGCCAGAACTGCTGAAATTTCACGTAAAACCAATGAAACGAATATCACTCTATCCTTAAATATAGACGGCGAAGGCAAAAGCGATCTGGAAACAGGGGTGCCTTTTATGACGCATATGCTGGACCTGTTTGCCAAGCACGGACAATTTGACTTGAACATCGTTGCAAATGGCGATACAGACGTGGATGATCACCACACAACAGAGGACATTGGCATCTGCTTAGGCCAGGTACTGAAGGACGCTTTAGGCGATAAGAAAGGCATTAAGCGCTATGGAAATGCTTTCGTTCCGATGGACGAAGCATTGGCTCAAGTTACAGTTGACCTCAGCAACCGCCCTCACTTGGAGATGCGTGCCGAGTTCCCGAGCCAAAAAGTCGGTACATTTGATACCGAGCTTGTTCACGAGTTTCTTTGGAAACTTGCACTTGAAGCCAGAATGAACCTGCATGTCATCGTCCACTATGGACAGAATACACACCACATTATCGAAGCGATTTTCAAAGCACTCGCTCGTGCGCTTGATGAGGCAACAACGATTGATCCAAGGATTAAGGGAGTTCCATCAACGAAAGGGATGTTGTAAATGATCGGCATCATCGATTACGGAATGGGGAATTTGTTCAGTGTCAGTAAAGCGCTTGAACGGTTGGAGGTTCCTTATTTCCTTTCTGAAAATAAAGACGAGCTCCTTAAAGCAGACGCCTTAATTCTGCCGGGTGTCGGCTCTTTCAAAGATGCCATGACCATCTTAAATTCTACAGGTCTGGCAGATCTGGTAAAGGAGTTTGCTGATACAGGCAAGCCGCTTCTTGGCATTTGCCTTGGCATGCAGCTTTTATTTGAGAGCAGTGAGGAGAATGGCATGACGGAAGGCCTGAAGCTTCTCCCTGGCCATGTGAGGCGTTTTCCCGGTGCAACAGCAGAAGGCGAAACGTATAAAGTTCCGCATATGGGCTGGAACCGTCTTGAATTCTTACAGGGTTCGCCAATTTTAAAAGGACTTAATGAAGATTATGTCTATTTCGTCCACTCCTACTTTGTAGATACAGATGATAGAGAAGTTGTTATCAGCAGAAGTATGTATGATGTAGAAGTGCCGGCAGTTGCCGGAAGGGGCAATGTGTTCGGCATGCAGTTCCACCCTGAAAAAAGCAGTTCGCTCGGCATGGCGCTTTTACGCAATTTTACCGAGCTGGTTGAAGAAAGGATGTCTGTGAAATGAGTTTTACGATCTATCCGGCAATCGATATGAGAGGCGGCAAGTGCGTCCGGCTGCTGCAGGGGGATTACGATAAGGAAACGGTGTATGGCGACTCTCCGTTTGATATGGCCAAAAAGTTTGCTGATGAAGGAGCAGACTGGATTCATATGGTAGATCTAGACGGGGCAAAGGATGGGAAGCGGGTTAATGATCAATATGTCATTCAGGCTTCCCGCGAACTTGGCGCCTCCGTCCAGATCGGCGGGGAATCCGTACGGAAGAAGACATCCTGCATTATCTGGATAATGGCGTAACACGCGTAATAATTGGAAGCATCGCCGTCTCCAATCCTGAGTTTGCTATTGAAATGATCCGCAAATACGGCAAAGCCATTGCAGTCGGCCTTGATGCGAAAAATGGCTTTGTGGCCACACATGGCTGGCTGGAAACGTCTGAAGTGAGGGCAGTTGACTTAGGAAGGCGATTTGCCGACGCAGGTGCGGAAACTTTTATTTTTACAGATATCGCAACAGACGGAATGTTATCGGGGCCAAATATTGAAGCTGTTCGTCTGCTTGCAGGGGAAACCGGAAAAAGTGTCATTGCATCTGGCGGCGTCAGCCAGCTGGCTGATTTGGCGAAGCTGCGGGAGTATTCTTCAGAAGGTGTTGCTGGCGCCATTGTCGGAAAGGCCATTTATGAAGGCCGTTTTACCGTAGCGGAAGCTCTGAAAGAGGTGAAGGAATCATGCTGACGAAACGCATCGTTCCCTGTCTGGATGTAAAAGACGGCCGTGTGGTAAAAGGGGTCCAATTCGTGCAGCTGCGTGATGCCGGAGATCCGGTTGAGCTTGCCCGATTTTATGATGAGCAGGGAGCTGACGAGCTGGTCTTCCTCGATATCTCCGCTTCACATGAAGGTCGGAAAACTATGGTTGAGGTTGTAAAGGCTGTTGCGTCTGAGCTTGCCATTCCATTTACAGTCGGCGGCGGGATTAACGCGCTGGAAGATATGAAACGAATTTTGCGGGCAGGGGCTGATAAGGTTTCTCTCAATACAGCTGCCGTAAACAATCCTGATTTAATTACAGAAGGGGCAAATTTTTTCGGATCACAGTGCATCGTTGTTGCGATTGATGCAAAATACGATGAAGACCTTGGTTCCTGGCGCGTGTACACACATGGCGGACGGACACCGACTGACCTTGAGGTCATCGCTTGGGCCCATGAAGCAGCGGAGCGCGGGGCCGGAGAAATTTTACTCACAAGCATGGACTCTGACGGTGAGAAAAAAGGCTTCGATATTAAGCTGACAAAAGCAGTCAGCGAGGCGGTTTCGATTCCGGTAATTGCTTCAGGCGGTGCCGGAAATGCTGATCACTTTGCTGAAGCATTTATCGATGGAAAAGCGGATGCCGCATTGGCTGCATCGATTTTTCACTATAAAGAAACGTCTGTTGCAGAAGTAAAGTCATATATTGAGGAAAAAGGGGTGGTTGTCCGATGAATATTGAAAGTGTAAAGTTCGATGAAAAGGGACTGATCCCTGCAGTTGTACAGGATGCAAAAACAAAAGAAGTATTAACGTTAGCATATATGAATCGGGAATCCCTTTTAAAATCGGCGGAAACAGGTGAGACCTGGTTTTTCAGCCGTTCCCGCAATGAGCTTTGGCACAAAGGGGCAACAAGCGGCAACACACAGAAAATTGTTGAAATGAAGCTTGACTGTGATCAGGATGCGATTGTGGTTATGGTTGAACCAGCAGGTCCTGCCTGCCACAATGGAACAGTCAGCTGCTTTGAGGAAAGAGTATACGGGGAAGGGTCAGGCGGCTTATCTGAGTACGAAATCCTTTATACACTTGAAAAGGTCATTGAAGAACGGGAAAAGACACGCCCTGAAGGAGCATACACGACATATCTTTTTGAAAAGGGCGTGGATAAAATCCTGAAGAAGGTCGGCGAAGAATCCGCAGAAGTCATCATCGCTGCGAAAAACCGTGATAAGGACGAACTGAAATGGGAAGCAGCCGACCTGATTTATCATTTGATGGTGCTGCTGCGGGAGCAGGAACTGCCTTTTAATGAGGTATTAAAAATACTGAATAAACGGCATGACAAGAAAAGCGAACCGGCCTCCGAATAGGGAGGGCGGTTATTTTACGAAAATTTGCTATTGGATCATTACATTTTATCCTATTTCCTTTAAAGAATCCTGTTCTTTCCTATAAAGATCCTCCCAAAGTTCATAGATTTTCCTCCGGCCGTTTGCAATTTCAGGGTTGAATTGGATGGCAGCGTTTTGACGGACAGTATGAACATTTTTCAATGCCTGTTCAAGCTTCTTGTTGATGTCGGTGCTGCCCTTTCCAGCGTGTTTAGCAATCGAAATGCCTGCTGTTGTTCCTTGGGCCATGGCGATTTTTCCGCTTTCAATGCCGGTGATATTCCCGGCAACAAATAATCCTTCGAGCGGAGTTTCCATTTTTTCAGAATGAAGCGGAACATGTCCCCCAAGTTCTGGAACGTATTGGAATGGGCATCCGGCAACTGCTGTAAGCTCTGCTAACGGATACAAGCCGCCTGCGATACACACGAAATCTGCTTCGTAAATTTTTTCTGTACCTTTGATTACGTTACCATTCACATCTATTTCTGCAGTGAGTACGCCTTCTACCTGATCCTTTCCAAGAATTTCAAGTGCTGCTTTTCTAAGCTGCAATGGTGTTCCATTCACCTTAACGCCGCTTTTAGGATAAAATTTCATCCCTAATTTGCGGAATCCTCTATTTCTCATAAAGCGACTGCCCAGCCGCAAAATGGGTGACGGGGCAAGATGGGCCGCATTTAGAAGTGACTTCAAGACTTCCTCAGGTTCTCCCGCTTTTTGGCTAAGCGGACTCTTTTCTGGCAGTACAATATGTTCCACATTAATTCCGGCTATTTGGAGCTCGTTTAAAATCGCAAATGCTAAAATGTTAGCACCAATGATGATGCCTTTTTTGCCAACCTCAACACGATGAACATTCGTCATGACCTGTGCAGCCCCGATGGACATAACACCTGGAAGAGTCCAGCCTGGCACAGGAATAGGGAACTCAGCTGCACCAGTTGCTACCAGCACATAAGGAGCTATCAGTGTTCCTATATTAGTATGAACATTCCAGCAATCCTTATCTTTTTCAAGGTTATATACAGAAACGCCGCAGCGGATATCTACAGAGAGTTTCTGTGCTTCGTTATGCATACGAGTGGATTCTTTTATTCCATTCCACCATTCTCCAGACGGTTCCTGGTGCAATTGACCGATTAATCTTCCGCCTGGCCTGACAAATTCATCAATGACGGTAACTTTTAAGCCGTATTCAGCACAGGTTATGGCACCAGCTAAACCGGCTGGTCCAGCTCCAATAACGATTACATCTATCATAGATTCTCCACCATCCTTTTAACAATATTAGGATGCTGTTTTCCTCTTTCAACAACCATATTCTCCTTCACAACAGTTAAACAGGCTCTTATATTGGCCTGCCCATTAACATTTACACGGCATTCCATACAGTGGCCGATATTGCAATAAAACCCTCTTGGTGTTCCACTTTCCTCATGAACACGCAGTGTTCTCACACCGTTTGCCAGCAGAGCTGCCGCGATTGTTTCAGTTTCAAATGCTTCATATACTTTCCCATCAAAAGTGAATGGAATCTTTTTTCTATCATCTAATTTTCCTAAAACCGGATGATCTATAATTCTAGTCATTCTTTTCACCTGCCGTTCCAAAAGTTACAGGGCGAATTGGAGGCTGATATTTTAAAGGAATTTCACCTTCTCCTGTATTAGGTACGATACTTTCAATAATCCGATCGACCATGACCCTGCAAGTGCGTCCTCCACAAAACCCCATTCCAGCTCTTGTTCTAAGCTTCAGTTCCCTGGATGTACATTGATGTTCTTTTGCTGTTGCGAAAAGCCGCCCATAGGTAACCTCTTCACAACGACAGATCATAAGTGCCTCATTGTTATTCATTTGGAAATCCCTCCTCTTCAGGTACATGTAAAAATATAATGCAAAAATCGTACCAACTTTGAAGCCAGTATTTCAAATTAGCTTAAGCCAAGACGTTTTAGACGATTGTAAAGGGTCGCCCGGGTGATTCCCAGTTTTTTCGAGCATTCTAATTTGTTGCCGCTGGTTAATGCCAATGCTTTTTCGAGTACCTTCTTTTCGTGCTGGTCCATTTCCTCCTGAAGAGGCACAATGACCGTTTTCATTTCTATGTTGTTTTCCTGAAGGTCCGTATCAGATACAGCTGAATAGCTCATTGCTGAGTGAAATGGCAAATATTCTTTTCGAATGACTCCATCTGTTGCAAAAACAACCAGACGTTCAACGACATTACGCAGCTCCCGAACATTGCCCGGCCAATCATATTGAAGCATCTCTTGCATAACTTCCTGTGAAAAATGATGGATCGGCCGCTGATAGCGCAGTGAAAAATCATTTAAAAAGTAATGAATTAGTTCAACGATATCTTCACAGCGTTCTTTTAAAGGAGGAATTTTTAAACTGACAACATTTAGCCGATAATATAAATCCTCCCGGAATTGGCCTTCTTTTATTAATTCTTTTAAATCCCTATTTGTTGCAGCAATTACCCGGAAATTAGCCTCAATTTCTTTTTCACCGCCAACCTTGTAATATTTTCTTTCTTGAAGAACACGAAGCATCTTGACCTGCATTTCTAAAGGCATTTCACCAATTTCATCCAGAAAAAGAGTGCCCCCTTTAGCAAGCTCAATTTTTCCTTTTTTCCTCTATGATCCGCACCGGAAAAGGCGCCGCGTTCATAGCCAAATAATTCGCTTTCAAATAATGAGGCTGGAATAGCACCGCAGTTAATTGAAATAAATGGAGCTTCAGGTCCTTCAGTTGCCTCATGAATGGATTTGGCAAAGACCTCCTTGCCGACTCCGCTTTCTCCTAAGATCAATACAGTTGAACGGACAGAGCACACCTTTTTTGCCATTTGCACCGTCTTTTCCATCACAGCGCTTTTCCCTTTAATGTATCTGAAGGGATCTGAAGGTCTGTATTTCGCCATCTCCTGTTCTAAACGATGAACCTCAGTCGACATATTAAATAATTTTTCATTAAGAACAACCTGGCTTGTCACATCAGTTTCCGACACAACTGCCCCGATAATGCGTCCATTAAAGTAAACAGGGTTTGAATTTATTAGGACAAAGAGATCAGATCTTGGCTGGTGATGCTTTCCTTGTATTCTCTTTCCTTTGTATAAGGATTCTAAGATTTGCAGATTCTGATGTTCAAAGAATTCTATTATTGGTTTGCCCACAATCTCATCTTTTTTTACAGAGAAAATTTTTTCAGCTCCTTCGGTCCATGTGCGGACACGTTCATCAGCATCAATCACTGTGACTGAAGCGTCCGATGTTTTGATGACAGCCTCATAGAAAGCCTTTAATTGATTGTAGGAATCATACAAAAAATCAATGATTTGTTCATTTGTGATGCAGCCGAGTACTTGGCCGCCTGAATTTACAACGGCAACGGCTGCATAGCGCTTGCAAGCATCAGCTAATGCAGCAAAGGAATCATCCAAATAAACTTTTGGTAAAGCGCCTTCATTATCAACTTGGTTCAGACAGATAAAATTACTTTCAATTATTTCTTTGACTGACGGAAATTCAAACATGACAGCCTCCTGAATGTAAAATTTTTTATACACTGTTCAATATTTTATACACTATTTTATCAAATTTTTTGACAATTAAGAACAGGTCAAAAAAATCTATATTTGGGTTAGCAGCAAAATTATTAGAAGGTTCTTATTTCTGCGTAAGATATAAAAAGTTGGCATGTTATTTGCATTAATAAAATGATGTAACAAGACGAAGGGAAGTTGGTTTTGTGAAATATCATTGTGACGTTTTGGTTATAGGCGGGGGAATCATAGGCTGTGCAATTGCCTATTATACTTCTAAATCTGGAAGATATGTAACAGTTATTGAAAAAGGTGAATTTGTCAGTGGCACGTCTTCCCGCTGTGACGGAAATATTTTAGCTATTGATAAAGATCCTGGCTTCGATAGTCAAATGTCACTTGTCAGTCAGAAATTAGTAGATGAATTAAGCAGAGAATTGAAACAGCCTTTTGAATATCGGGCTCCCGGAAGCATCCTTGTATGCGAGACAGAAGAAGAAATGGAAGCAGCACAAAAGTGGGTTGACCGTCAGAGTGAGGCCGGTTTGCCGTTCAGGATGCTGGACAGACAGGACATCCGCCAAGACTCCAAGTATTTTGCTGATGATTTATTAGGCGGCTTAGAGTGTGCAACAGATTCTACAGTCAATCCATATCTACTTGCCTTTAACCTTCTTGAGGGGTCAAAGGAGATGGGCGCTAAAGCCCATAAACAAACTGAGGTTACCGGAATGAGAAGGAAGACGGACGGTACATTTAGCGTTGAAACATCCAATGGGACCTTCACCGCTAACTATGTCATTAATGCGGCAGGTGTATGGGCTCCATATATCGGTGAGATGCTGGACTTGTCTATTCCAATTAAACCAAGAAAAGGCCACATTATGGTCGCATCACGCCAGGATTTTGTTGGGCCAAGAAAAGTCATGGAATTTGGCTATTTAATATCAAAATTTGGCGGCAAGCGCCAGGTTGACCCGATTACTGAAAAATACGGAGTAGCACTTGTTTTTGAACCGACTGAAAGTCAAAACTTCCTGATTGGAAGCAGCCGTGAATTTGTTGGGTTTAATACAAAAATCAATAATGAAATTATTAAATGCATTGCCAATAGGGCCATTAGATTCTATCCGAAAATGGCTGACATGATGGTCATACGTACTTATGCTGGCTTACGGCCCTGGACGGAGGATCACTTGCCAATTGTGTCAGAAGTGGAAGGAATTCCTAACTATTATATTGCAGCTGGTCATGAGGGAGACGGAATTAGCCTTGCCGCTGTTACTGGAAAAGTGATAGAGGAAATGCTTAATGAAAAGGAAACTTGCATCCCAATTGAACCGCTGAGATTTTCTCGATTTAAGGAAAGGGTGAGGAGCTGATGAAAGCCAATCGGGTTTTTACAACCATTGATACACACACGGGCGGAAATCCGACAAGGACATTGATTAGTGGACTCCCAGTACTAAAAGGAGCGACAATGTCCGAAAAAATGCTTCATATGCAAAAGGAATATGATTGGATTCGTAAGCTCCTGATGAATGAACCAAGAGGGCATGATGTAATGTCAGGAGTACTTTTAACAGATCCATGTCATCCGGAAGCAGATATCGGTGTTATATATATCGAGACCGGCGGATATTTGCCAATGTGCGGCCATGACACAATCGGAGTTTGTACAGCATTAGTGGAAGCAGGGCTATTCCCTGTTCAGGAGCCAGTTACTACCATCAGGCTTGATACACCAGCAGGTCTTGTTAAGGCAGAGATAAAGGTAGAGAACGGTAAAGCAAAAGAGGTTTCCTTCTGTAATGTCCCTGCGTTCCTGTTAAAGAGTGTCTCTGTTGAAGTTGAGGGAATCGGAACCGTTGATGCAGACATTGCTTATGGGGGCAACTTCTATGGAATCATTAATGCCCAATCTGTTGGATTAGAACTGACACCGGAGAATGCTTCAACAATCATTGAAAAAGCTATCAAAATTAGGAATACAATTAACGAAAAAACGGATGTCATTCATCCGCAATATCCATTTATTCGCGGTTTGACCCATATTGAATTTTTCACTGTGCCAACCCATGAAGAAGCTGATGTAAAAAATACAGTTGTTGTCCCTCCAGGCGGGATTGATCGTTCACCATGCGGTACAGGTACTTCGGCCAAATTATCTGTCCTCTATGCCAAAAAGGAGATTGGTATCAAAGAAGAATTTGTACATGAGAGTATTGTCGGCTCTTTATTCCGCGGAGAAGTCCTTGAAACAGCAGATGTTCTGGGTGTGGAGGCTGTTATTACAAGAATCACTGGTTCAGCATGGCTAATGGGAATGCACCGGTTCTTTTATAACGAGGAGGATCCGCTTAAAGAAGGCTTCTTACTTATTCCCCCAATGAAACATGAAATGGAGGATGTGAAATGATAATTCAAAAGACGTATACAGCAACCGATGTACACGTAGCAGGTCAGGCTTATCGTATTGTTAAGGATGGACCATTTGTTCATTATCAAAGTATACAGGAGCTGAATGAGCAGTTTTCGCTTGCCTATCAGGAGGAAATTAAACTTCTATTAAATGAGCCCCGCGGATTTGCTGGATTAATGGGTTGTTTGATCGTCCCGCCTTTTAAAAGCGATGCCGATGCAGCTGTAATCTTTTTCGATCATTACGGAACCGTACCGGTGCAATATGGCGGAATTGTTGCTGTCATAACCGCATTGTTAGAGTGCGGCCAATTAAAGGCCAGGCCTTCAAATGTATACAGAATTGAAACAATTAACGGTGTTGTTTCTGTTACTGCAGCAATTAAAGATGGTGAAGTGAAATCAGTTAAGTTAAAAAGCGGGTCTTGCCAGGTTGTACAGGTCAATGCGCCGGTGTCTTATTTTGATTTAAATACCGAAGTATCTCTAGTCCAAGCCGATCATATTTATGCCATTTTTGATAAAGCAGAGCTGCCTTTTGAGATTGAGATGGAGAACCTTCCAGTTATTAATCAATGGGGGCAAAAGGCAATTGAAGCATTAGAAGGCAAATATGCTTTCAGCAGAGTGATATTGCTGGATCATTCGCAAAAAAGTGAAGGCAAAATCAAAACGGTAACCTTCCGTCCGGATCGTTATATTGTGCGTTCTCCGGGATTTGGCACTCTGGCTGCCTGCAGTAGCTATTTATTAAGGAATGGCGATATATCTGCAGGCAGCCCAATTGAAAATGAAAGCCTTTTCAAAGGTAAATTAAGAGCCGAGTATTCAGCACAAATTGAAACCAGTTACGAGTTTAGTTTTTCAGCCCGCGGATTTATTACGGGTATGCAGACATATTTATTAGACCCGACAGATCCATTATTCGCAGGGTTTTTATTAAAATAAAAAACTATTAATTATAGGGAGGAAAATTAAAATGACTAGAATTAGAGGAGCTTATCCAGTATTAATTACACCAATGACACAGGAGCAGGAGATTGATTGGGGCGGTGTAAAGAATAATGTTAATTACTTTGTGGATCAAGGTGTGGCAGGTATCGTCATCAATGGGAGTACTGGTGAATTTGTCAGTCTATCAAGAGAAGAAAAATTCCAGATGGTAGAAACTGTTATGAAGGAAGTAAGCGGCCGCATCCCTGTTATTGTGGGGACAGCTGCTGAAACAACAAGGGAAACAATCGAGTATACAAAGCAAGCTGAAGTACATGGAGCGGATTGTGCTCTAATCATTAACCCTTTTTACATGAAGCCAAAGGAAAATGAAATCTACCATCATTTTAAAGAAGTATCTGGCAGTGTTAATCTTCCAATCATGCTTTATAACAACCCATTTACTTCTGGCGTTAATATGAGCGCAGATTTAATGCTTCAAATTGGCAAGGATTGTAAAAATGTAACTCACATTAAGGAATCAAGCGGTGAAATTGGCAAGGTAAGAGATCTTGCAAGAAAAGGAAAAGGAGACTTTGAAGTATTCTGCGGTGCTGAAGAGCTTGTAATGGAGTCTTACTTAGTTGGAGCAACCGGGTGGATTTCTGTTGCAGGAAATATTGTGCCAAAGCTGGTTACAGATATGTATAACCATTTCCAAAACGGTGAGTTAGAAGAAGCTTGGTCAATCAATGATCGTATTTTACCACTGTGCGCGTTCCTTGAAGGATCTGGAAAGTATGTGCAAATTGTGAAGAGAGCCATGGAATTAACCGGCCAGGCTGGCGGACCTGCGCGTTACCCTCGTCTAGGCCTATCACCTGAGGAGGATCAAAAGCTAAAAGACCTGCTTGCAAGTTTAGAGACAGTAAAAAACTAAAAAAGTGAAGGAGTGAGGATATGCAAGCGACAAAATACAATTTAAAACCGAAAGTTCAAGAATTCCTGGAAGGTGTGAAAGGGCTATATATTAACGGTAAATATGTACCGGCGATCAGTGGTAAAAGGTTTACCGTCGTTAATCCTGCAAACGAAGAGGTGATTGCAGAAGTAAGTGAAGCGCAAGAGGAAGATATTAACGCTGCGGTAGCTGCTGCAAGAAAAGCATTTGATGATGGCCAATGGACAAAAATGGATGCCGCTGAACGCTCCCGCCTAATCTATAAATTTGCGGATCTCTTAGAAGAAAATCGAGAGGAACTTGCACAACTGGAATCATTGGATAACGGAAAGCCCTATAAGGTCGCCTTGGCAGATGATGTCGACGGAACAATCCAGCATTTTAGATATTACGCAGGCTGGGCCACAAAAATATTTGGTAAGACAACTCAGGTTTCAAAGAATTATGTAACCTATACTGTACACGAGCCGGTTGGGGTTGTAGGCCAAATTATTCCATGGAACTTTCCGCTCGCCATGGCTGCCTGGAAGCTCGGATCTGCACTCGCAGTCGGCTGTACGATTGTGATTAAACCGGCAACTGAAACACCATTATCTCTTCTCTACGCAGGAAAGCTATTCAAGGAAGCCGGGTTCCCGGATGGTGTTGTAAATATTGTGCCAGGAACGGGCAGGGTTGCGGGAGAAGCAATTACTGCACATAAAGATATCGATAAGGTAGCATTCACAGGATCAACTGCTGTCGGAAAAGAAGTAATGAAAAAAGCTGCAGATCAAATTAAAGGTGTTACGCTGGAGCTTGGCGGAAAATCGCCAGCCATTGTCTTAGATGATGCTAATCTTGAGGAAGCAATTGAAGGGGTATTTAACGGAACAATGTACAATCATGGGCAAAACTGCAGTGCTTGTACACGTGTATTTGTACAGAGAAACATATATGATCATGTAGTAAAAGCCTTAGCAGAACGAGCGAATGCAATGAAGTTAGGTGATGGAATGAACCCCGAAACGGAAATGGGCCCGCTTGTTTCAGCAAAACAGCATCAAACTGTTCTTAAGTATATTGAACAAGGGAAGAAAGAAGGGGCGCGCCTCGTGGCAGGGGGCGAAAAAGGATTTGAAAAAGGTTATTTTGTACAGCCAACCATTTTTGCTGATGTACAAGATCATATGGTTATTGCTCGTGAAGAAATCTTTGGTCCTGTAATGTCCATTTTCGTTTTCGATACGATTAATGAGGTCATTAAACGCGCGAACGATAGTGAATATGGCTTAGCTGCAAGTATCTGGACAGAAAGTATGAAAAAGGGACATTATATTGCAAGCAAGCTGCAATCAGGTACAGTCTGGATTAATGATTTTGGTCTTGAATGGGAAACTATGCCTTTCGGCGGCTACAAACAATCAGGCATCGGCCGCGAAATGGGTGGAGAATATGGCTTACAAAACTATACGGAAGTGAAAAGTGTATTTGTTAACATCAAGCATGATGAGAAATTTTAAGGAACAATTGGACAATCAATCCTGTGTACTAATTGGATGGGAGTGGGACAGCGTTTTGTTACAATGTCCCATTTTGCACATTTATATGTCTGAATATTATTAATATTATAAATTAAAACAGAAACGGAACTATCTACTTAAAGTTTGAAAATAGGTGGGATAAGATGGAAGAATTAGTGAATAAAGCGTCGGGTTTAGTTTGGAGTCTTGGATTGGTAGCGTTCGCGCTTGGTGCTGGATTGTTCTTTTCCATTATGACACGTTTTGTGCAATTTAGATATTTTAAGGAAATGATTAAACTTCTTTTTGAAAAGGGTAACCCGGAATCAGGTGTATCCTCTTTCCAGGCATTTACAATGGCTTTAGCTGGCCGGGTCGGTATTGGCAATATCGCCGGGGTTGCTACTGCGATTGCATTCGGAGGTCCGGGAGCGGTTTTCTGGATGTGGATTATGGCTTTATTAGGTGGAGCAAGTGCTTTTATAGAATCTACTCTTGCTCAGGTCTATAAAGTAAAAGATGGTAATCAATACCGGGGCGGAACTCCTTATTTCATTGAAAAAGGTTTAAATATAAAATGGTTCGCGGTATTTGTTGCGATTGTTGTTACCCTCTGCTACGGAATTTTAGTTCCAGGTATTCAGGCAAATACGATTGCTGTTGGGTTCGAAAACACAATTGGCCTCAATAAAAGCATCACTGGAATCATTCTTGTTGTATTACTTGGCATCATTATTTTTGGCGGCGTTAAGCGAATTGCTACTGTTTCGGAAAAAGTTGTCCCTTTTATGGCCTTAGGATATGTGGTTATTACTTTCGTTCTTTTATTTGCCAATGCAGCAGAAATTCCAGCCATGCTTTGGCTGATTATTTCAAGTGCATTTGGTGCAAATGAAATGTTTGGCGGTATTATCGGTGCAGCGATTGCATGGGGCGTTAAGAGAGCGGTATTCTCTAACGTTGCTGGTGTAGGGGAAGGAACTTATAGTTCAGCTGCAGCAGATGTATCCCATCCGGCAAAACAAGGTCTTGTTCAAGCATTCTCTGTTTATATTGATACTATCATTGTTTGCACAGCTACTGCACTTATGATTCTAATCACCGGTATGTACAGCGTTACACCAGAAGGAAAGCAGCCGATTGTTGAGAACATCCCAGGTGTTGAAGCTGGACCAATGTGGACACAGGCGGCCGTTGAAAGCGTTATCCCTGGATTTGGCGGTTTTTTCGTAGCTATTGCTATCTTCTTCTTTGCCTTTACAACCCTGTTGGCTTACTACTATATTTCTGAAACAACCCTCGTTTACCTTGGCAGAAAGAGAAATCTAAAAGGGCTAAAAGCAGGCTTAATGATTCTTTTCTTAGGAATGATCTACTTAGGCAGTGTTGAAAATGCATCCCTATTATGGGCGCTCGGAGACTTTGGCTTCGGAAGTATGGCCTGGCTTAACTTAGTCGCTATTCTATTTTTGACTAAAACAGCCTTAAAAGTATTTAAAGATTATGAAGAACAGAAGAAAGCGGGCATTGAACCAGTCTTCGATCCTGTTAAACTTGGCATTAAAGGTGCTGATTTTTGGGAGGAGAAAGTGAAAGAAAGCAATTCAAAAGGCAAGAAGGTAATTTAAGTGCAGCCGGAAACAGAGAACACTTCCCGCTTTTACTTCTAAAATCCTTATTGCATGTGGTGGCAGCTTCTTCACCAACTGCTGGAGCCCAAATGGCCAGTACTCCAGGCTGTCACCATCTTTATGTTCAGCAACTAGATCCGAAACCCCACTTACAGACTCCGATTGCGAATAAGGACTTTCGGGAGCTCCTTCACTGAAATCTCCTCATATATCCAGAAGGTTATTCGATTCCCTCATCCCCCACACCGGCACCACCAGAGGCCGCTGCTATCACCCGGCGCGAAGCGAGCAGTTTATCTCCTAATTTAGCTCCCCTATTAAACCACCGCAACAACCCTTTAAAACATAACCGCGATAAGATTTCCAATAAAAAATTCCGATGGGAAATAGTATTGTCATTTCTTCCCTTCTCCACAGGCTTGTTCGTGTGATATACTACTTTAGTTACTAACATTTATGGAGGATTTCATGAGTAAAGACTCTAAAGCTAGACACCAAAAGGGAAAGTTACTGTCATTTATCCCGAATGGTGAGTACTATTTTTCCAAAGGGATTAAGGCGTACCACCGCAGGGATTTTCATAAAGCAAAGAAATATTTAATGCGGGCGATGCAGCTTGAGCCGGGTGAACCGATGATTATCTGTCAGCTTGCAATTGTCCATTCAGAAATGGGTGAGTATCAGGAGTCGAATAAGCTGCTTCATATGATATTGGAAGAGCTTGATGAGGATATGGTGGAATGCCATTATTTCCTTGCCAACAACTATGCTCATATGGGCCTTTTCAAAGATGCTTACACGCATGCAAATACGTATCTGGATTTGGATCGGGACGGAGAGTTTACGGAAGATACAGAGGATCTGCTGGAACTTCTGACGCTTGAAGGGGAAGATTTGGATGATGAGCTCTACGAGCAGGATGACCTGATAACGAAACAGGAACACGCACGGGAATTGCTGGAGTCCGGTCATTTTCCAAAAGCGGTTGAGATACTGAACTCTGTGATTGATGAGTATCCGGAGTACTGGTCCGCATACAACAATTTGGCCTTGGCGTATTTTTACCTTGGAGAAGTGCAAAAGGCAGCAGATATTTTAGAGAAGGTGCTGGAAGAAAATCCGGGTAATCTGCACGCTTTGTGCAACAAGCTTGTCTTTGCTTTTTACGAGCGGGATTTTAGGCAGGTGCGCTTGTTGAAAGAGGCTCTGAAAAAAATTAAGCCGCTTTCAATTGAACATCAGTTCAAGCTTGGTGCCACTTTTGCTTTGACCGGCGAATATGAGGCTGCCTTTGCATGGCTTCGCAAGCTTCAAAAGAAAGGCTTTGAAGGGGACGGACCATTTTATTACTGGCTATCCTATTCCGCATATTTTACCGGACGTGAAGAAATGGCGAAATCAGCATGGAAGAAAGCCATTGAGATTAATCCGGAAAAAGAAGGCTTTGAGCCCTGGAACGATGAAAAAGTAACCAGCAGCGGCTTTGAAGACCATTATTCATCCATTCTAAAAAAGCTGGAAAGCGACTATATTGAAGAGCGGTTATTCGGCCTTTTCCTTACGTCAGTATCCAGCAGAAGAGATGAAATTTTGATCTCTGAAGCAATTGTACGAAACAATAAGTTTTCAGCTGTGGAGAAGGAATATCTCTCTTTTGTGAAAACAGACCAGGAAGCGCCTGCCCAGGTTCAGGCTGCGCATGAGACAGCTGAACTGTTTTATGAAAACTACCATCCGATTGGCACGGTGGAAGCCGGCCTGTATTTAATGTGGTTTACCATTTTTGCTGAATTGACAAATAACTGCCAGAATATAAAAAACAATAAGGCTTGGGCTGCAGCAATTGAGTATGTCTGGCATAAGCTTCGAAACGAAAAGGTTTCCCAATCAAAAATTGCAGGAAGATACGGGATTTCCGCTTCAACGATGGGTAAATATGTAAAATCGGTGAACGACCGCCTTCAGTGAGCAGATGTATGGACGAAACACGCGCCAATTTTATAGGATAACAGTAAGAAGGTCATACTATAATATGCGTATTTATAGAGTGTTTTATTTAAAATACTGGATTTCTGATTACTGAAGGAGTGAATCGCTGTGACTGAAGAAAAAATTTATGATGTCATTATCGCTGGCGCAGGTCCGGCAGGGATGACGGCAGCTGTATATACATCTCGTGCAAATCTGTCTACACTAATGATTGAACGCGGTGTTCCGGCGGACAAATGGCCAATACAGAAGAAGTTGAGAACTATCCTGGTTTTGACCATATTTTAGGCCCGGATTTATCCACCAAAATGTTCGATCATGCGAAGAAATTTGGCGCTGAATATGCGTATGGAGATATTAAAGAAATCATTGACGGCGAAGAATATAAAACTGTTATTGCTGGATCGAAGCAATATAAAGCACGCTCAGTAATTATTTCTGCTGGTGCCGAATACAAAAAGCTTGGCATTCCTGGTGAGAAAGAGCTTGGCGGACGCGGTGTATCCTATTGTGCAGTTTGTGATGGAGCATTCTTTAAAGGCAAAGAGCTTGTTGTAGTCGGCGGCGGTGACTCTGCTGTTGAGGAAGGCGTATATTTGACCCGTTTCGCCTCTAAGGTGACAATCGTTCATAGACGGGACCAGCTTCGTGCGCAGGCGATTCTTCAGCAGCGTGCGTTTGACAATGAAAAAATCGACTTTATCTGGAACACTACAGTGAAGGAAGTTAATGATAAGGACGGAAAAGTAGGCAGCGTAACGCTTGTGTCTACTGAAACAGGGGAAGAAAGAGAATTCAAAGCAGATGGTGTCTTCATCTATATCGGCATGGTTCCTCTTTCCAAGCCATTTGAAAGCCTTGGCATCACGAACAGCAATGGCTATATTGAAACAAACGACCGAATGGAAACAAGGGTGGAAGGCATTTTTGCAGCCGGAGATATCCGCGAAAAATCCCTTCGCCAAATCGTTACAGCAACAGGTGATGGAAGCATCGCTGCCCAAAGCGCCCAGCACTATGTTGAAGAATTGCAAGAACGCCTTAAAGTGAAGAAATAATGGGAACAGGCATATGGTCCTAGGGGCTGTATGCCTTTTATTTTAGTAAAAAAAGCCACTGGTTGAAAAGTTTTACAAAAAGTCATGTGGTTTTAATTCTCCTGTAACCTTCATGAAATAAATTTCGGGTAGTATAGGAATAGAAATTGACCCCCTTTTAAAGATATAATCCTTTTAAAGCACAGGCACATGCCTGTGCTCTTTTTTTGCATAAATACAGTATGTTTTGAAGAATGTTTTTTGGAAACCTGTATTCATTGTGGCTGTAAGCCAAAAATAGTATAATGAAATGAATAAGAAAAGAACGTTAGCCGGACTTTACTTTAAGCGATTTCATGAAAAGGCGGCAGCGGTATGATTTCGGAAAATTAGAGGTGAAATGTGTTGCAGCGAGTCACGAACTGTGTGTTACTGAAAGACGATAAAGTATTGCTTTTACAGAAGCCGAGAAGAGGCTGGTGGGTGGCTCCGGGCGGAAAAATGGAGCCGGGTGAATCAGTGAGGGACTCGTGCATCCGTGAGTTCAGGGAAGAAACAGGCATTTATCTGCGAAATCCGAATATTAAAGGCATTTTTACGTTCATCATGAAGGATGGCGATAAGGTTGTACAGGAGTGGATGATGTTTACTTTCCTGGCTACAGCTTCTGATGGGCTGAACCTGGAGGAATCAGATGAAGGCAAACTTCGCTGGCATCCGTTTTCAGAGGTTAAGAATCTGCCGATGGCTGCCGGAGATTCACATATTTTGGAGTATATGATTCATGGACAGGGCATGATTTATGGAACGTTTACGTATACGCCTGATTTTGAACTGCTTAGTTACAGGCTGGATCCAAGCTGAATTTGACAGAAACAGGGGGAAATTATAAATGAGCACGGGTGCAGTTAATGATACTCAAATGGTGATTATTACGGGAATGTCAGGGGCAGGGAAAACAGTAGCCATCCAAAGCTTTGAAGATCTTGGCTTCTTCTGTGTAGACAACTTGCCGCCGACACTGCTGCCGAAATTCCTTGAACTTATGAAGGAATCAGGGAATAAAATGAATAAGGTGGCATTGGTGATGGATTTGCGCGGCCGTGAGTTTTTTGACCACTTATTTAAAGCGCTGGATGAATTATCCGAGACATCCTGGGTCACCCCGCAAATTTTATATCTTGATGCTGATGATTCGACGCTCGTCAGAAGATATAAAGAAACAAGACGATTCCATCCCCTTGCACCATCAGGATTACCTCTTGAAGGCATAAAGCTTGAACGGGAACTGCTTGAAGAATTAAAAGGCAGGGCCCAGCTTATTTATAACACATCACAAATGAAACCAAGGGAATTGCGAGAGAAAATTCTCACAGAATTCTCATTGAATAAGAAAACTATATTTACGGTTAACGTCATGTCTTTTGGCTTTAAGCATGGAATTCCAATTGATGCCGACCTGGTGTTCGATGTCCGGTTCCTTCCGAATCCGCATTATATTGAGCATATGAGGCCGAAGACAGGATTAGATGAAGAGGTATCCAGCTATGTGCTGAAATGGACTGAAACAAGTAAATTTCTCGAGAAGGTTACGGAGCTGCTGAGCTTCATGCTTCCGCATTATAAACGGGAAGGGAAAGCTCAATTGGTCGTTGCAATCGGCTGTACGGGAGGCCAGCATCGTTCGGTAGCGCTGACAGAGTATATTGCTGACTATTTCGGCAAGGATTACCATACGGCAATCACGCACCGTGACATCGAGAGGAGAAAGGAAAACATCAAATGAACCGACAGCCAAGAATCGTCATCATCGGTGGAGGAACAGGGCTGCCTGTCCTCTTAAGGGGATTGAAACAATTCCCTGTTGATATTACTGCCATTGTGACAGTTGCCGATGATGGCGGCAGTTCAGGAAGATTGAGAAATGATCTTCATATCCCGCCGCCCGGTGACATCCGCAATGTACTGGCAGCTCTTTCAGACGTGGAGCCGCTCATTGAGGAGATGTTCCAGCACCGCTTTGCGACATCCAATGAGTTATCCGGGCATTCGCTTGGCAATCTGATTCTAGCGGCCATGACCTCGATAACAGGAAACTTTGTTCATGCGATTCAGGAAATGAGCAAGGTGTTAAACGTAAGGGGAAAGGTATTGCCGGCTGCAAACCAGAGTGTGGTCCTTCATGCAGAAATGGAAGACGGGACCATAGTATCGGGAGAATCAAAGATTCCCTATTCCGGCAAAAAAATTAAACGGGTATTTTTAACCCCTAAAAATATCAAAGCCCTGCCTGAATCACTGCAG
This sequence comes from Cytobacillus pseudoceanisediminis, assembly GCF_023516215.1. Classification (NCBI taxonomy): domain Bacteria; kingdom Bacillati; phylum Bacillota; class Bacilli; order Caryophanales; family Bacillaceae; genus Cytobacillus; species Cytobacillus pseudoceanisediminis. The sequence continues at coordinate 4,746,996 of NZ_CP097349.1, forward strand.
GCAATCAGACAGGCTGATATGATCATCATAGGGCCTGGAAGCTTATATACCAGTATTCTTCCAAACCTGCTTGTCCCTAGGCTGGGACGTGAGGTCTGTCATTCTAAGGCGAAAAAGGTGTATATATGCAATTTAATGACACAGGCAGGAGAGACGCTCGATTACACGGCAAGTGATCACGTAAAAGCATTGTATGATCATATGAGCTGTGCTTTTATCAATACCATTCTGGTAAACAATGAGGAAATTCCTCCTCATATTCAGGAGAGGTACAGCGAGGAAATGGCAAAGCCTGTTGTGTATGATACAGGTGCTCTTACCGAACTGGGCCTTGAAATAATGCACGGTGAAATTGTCAGCCACGAAGGCGGGATCATTCGCCATGATACAAAAGAAGTTGCCCAAATGCTATATAATTTACTTTTACATGAAACCAATAGGCGTTTTAACGCGTAGTATACAGGTGTGAAAGGGCTTTTGCCGGTAAAAAAATAAACTGTGCATACGTTTGCTCAGTAAAGAATATCTTTTTATATGCTACTGGCTTAGCGCTTTTGCGGATAGGAGGTGAAGGGATGTCTTTCGCTTCGGAAACGAAAAAAGAATTGACGAACCTGGAAATAAAAGACTGCTGCGGGAAGGCGGAATTGTCCGCCTTAATCAGGATGAATGGTTCACTTTCTTTTCCAGCCGGAAATTGATTGTGGATATACAGACGGAGAATGCAGCAATTGCAAGAAGGATTTACACTCTGATTAAAAGGAATTACAACGTTCAGGTCGAGCTCCTGGTCCGGAAAAAATGCGGCTGAAAAAGAACAATGTTTATATTGTCAGGCTAACGGAACAGGCCAGTATGATTCTTGATGATCTGAAAATTTTAAGCGAGGGATTCGTATTTACACACGATATTTCCAATGAGCTCATAAAAAAGAAATGCTGTAAGCGTTCTTATCTGCGCGGTGCATTCCTTGCCGGGGGATCGGTAAATAATCCGGAGACCTCCTCCTATCATTTGGAGATCTTTTCACTTTACAAGGAGCATAATGACTCCCTGTGTGAATTGATGAATACGTTCGGGCTGAACAGCAAAACGCTTGAACGGAAAAAAGGCTATATCACGTATTTAAAGGAAGCCGAAAAAATAACGGAGTTCCTAAATATTATCGGTGCACACGCAGCTCTGCTCCGGTTTGAAGACATCCGGATTGTCCGCGATATGCGAAACTCGGTCAACCGGCTCGTAAATTGTGAAACAGCGAACTTAAACAAAACAATTGGAGCTGCTTTGCGCCAGGTGGAAAATATCCGGTTCATCGATCAAACTGTCGGACTTCAGGTTCTTCCTGACAAACTGCGGGAAATTGCCGAATTGCGTGTAGCTTACCAGGATGTCACTTTAAAAGAGCTTGGGGAAATGGTCTCAGGCGGAAATATCAGTAAATCGGGTATTAATCACAGATTAAGAAAAATAGATGAAATCGCTGAGAAACTCCGGGCAGGCGACACTATAGATGCTCACTGATAGAGGGATCAGCAGGGAGGAGATATACAATGGCGGAAAAACAGGTTGAAGTTAAGCTGAAAACAGGATTACAGGCACGTCCGGCGGCATTGTTCGTACAGGAGGCCAATCGGTTCTCATCCGATATTTTTCTGGAGAAGGACGGAAAGAAGGTAAATGCCAAAAGCATAATGGGGCTGATGAGTCTGGCAGTAAGCTCAGGATCAGTCATTACCCTCAAGGCTGAAGGGAACGACGAAAACGAAGCTCTTGAGGCACTTGCGAACTATATTCAAAAGGAAAACTAAAACAACTCGCATCGGGAAGATGCGAGTTGTTTTTTTATGCTTATTATTTATCTTTCTTCTCATCCAAAGAGTTTCTGGTAATGATTTGGTCAACCAAACCGTATTCAAGAGCTCTTTCAGCTGTCATAAAGTTATCGCGGTCAGTGTCTCTCGCAATGACTTCAAGCGGCTGTCCAGTGCGCTCTGAAAGAATTGTGTTTAATTTTTCGCGAAGGAAAAGAATGCGCTTTGCAGCGATTTCAATTTCAGTCGCCTGTCCCTGAGCTCCGCCTAGTGGCTGATGAATCATGACTTCACTGTTTGGAAGGGCAAAACGCTTGCCTTTCTCACCAGCAGCAAGAAGGAACGCACCCATGGATGCTGCCATACCGATACAGATCGTTTGTACCTTTGGCTTGATAAATTGCATCGTATCATAAATAGCCATACCAGCTGTAATGCTACCGCCCGGGCTATTAATGTAAATGGAAATGTCTTTTTCAGGATTTTCTGCTTCAAGGAATAAAAGCTGGGCAACAATTGAGTTTGCCACATTGTCATCGATTGCGCTTCCCAGCATAATGATGCGGTCTTTTAAAAGGCGGGAGTAAATATCATAAGCGCGCTCCCCGCGGTTTGTTTGTTCAATAACTGTAGGGATTAAGTTCATTTTCCAATTCCTCCTTCAAGATAAGGTCAACACACAAGATGAACAAGCATGTTCTTCCAAGTAAAGAAAATTTTTTAACTCCTATGTATTATCATGATACACTGATGGTCAATTAAGGTCAAACAAATCGCATAGAATTCGTGCTTGATTCGTTCGACACTTTTTTCTGTGCTGTGCTATCTCATTCCATGATACCCATTGTTCCAATTTTTAAACTAAAAGGAGGCTTGCAAAGTGAATAAACTTATCATATAATTAGTTATCGTAGCGGCTGAGCGCTTGGTCAGCCACCTATTAAAATATCTGCCCTCGTGGTGCAACGGATAGCACGTGAGATTCCGGTTCTTAAGATGTGGGTTCGATTCCTGCCGAGGGCGCTGCCAAAACTCCTTGTCTGATATGGACAGGGAGTTTTTACTTTTACGCTATCCGCAAATAAATCCAGCCTATGCGCACACAAAAAAATTTATCCGCAAGTAAATTGGCCCTATACGCAAATAAAATTCCTCTATCCGCACATAAATCTAAAAAACTTCCTAAACTTAAGCCTGAATTTCAAAAAAATCCTTAAAATCCACAGTTTTCACCATAAAAAATGAATATTCTTCCCTCTTCCATGCATATTGTGAAGTATTCAGAAAGATGGTAAAGTGCCCGTGCGATTGGCATTTGCCAAGATATTTCCATACAACATTTACCTGGAATATTGTAAAATGGGGACAGGGGGAATGTACGATGAATTTGAAAGCTGGGTTATGGCAGCAGCAGACAATGAAATTAACAATGACACAGGAGCTGACGCAGGCGATTGCCCTTCTGCAATACAGCACACAGGAGCTTTCTGCTTTTTGGAAAGCAAGGCGCTTGAAAATCCCCTTTTAAAAGTAGAGTCCGGTCAAGTCCAGACGATGGATCCCCGTTATGACCGTGTCAAACCGACGAGAATAAAAGTCGAAAAAGATAAAATAAATTGGATTGAGCAGATTGGCTGCGGAAAGACGATGAAGCTGGATGAATATTTGAAGTCGCAGCTTCATTTGAAATTAAACAAGGACGAACAAAAAGTAATTGAGCATCTTATTGAGAGCCTTGATGAAAACGGTTACTTGCGAGCGGATTTGCAGACAGCTGCCAAGGCGCTCCAGATGCCTCTTGAAAATATGGAACAGATGCTTGAAGAATTGCAGGAACTCGAGCCTGCTGGTGTTGGCGCGAGGAATCTCCAGGAGTGCCTTTCCCTGCAGATTAAGAGATTGCCAGAGAGAAATGAACTCGCTGAAATTATTTTAGATGAATACTTTACCTTTTTTGCGGAGAAGAAATGGAAAGAGATTTCCAAGCAGCTTGGTGTGGGGCTAAAAGAGATTCAGGAGGTATTCGACCTTGTGCAGACCTTGAATCCTAGGCCGGCTTCATCCTTCCAAAGCGAGAAATCGGCATATATAACACCGGACGTGATAATTAAGTGGGATGGAAGCTCCTTTTCTGTAAGTGTTTTTGATGAAGTGCTTCCTAAAATCAGTTTTAATGAAGGTTATTATAAAAAGTTTGCGGCCTCTGGAGACCGGAATGTCAGCCGCTTCCTTCAGGAAAAGCAGCAGGATTATCAATGGATCATGAGGAGCATAGAGCAGAGAAAAGAGACTCTTGCGAATGTGACCCTTAAAATCGTTGAAAAACAGCAGGACTTCTTTATAAAAGGACCTTCACATCTGAAGCCGATGACCATGAAGGAAATATCAGATGAACTCGATATTCATGAATCAACTGTCAGCCGTGCTGTCCGGGAAAAATATGCGCAAACGCCATATGGGACCTATGAGCTGAGGTCGTTTTTCTCAAGCACGATTAAAACAACATCCGATGAAAATACGTCTTCACAGCAGGTCAAGACGATAATTGGTAAAATGATAGAAAAGGAAAATAAGCAAAAGCCTTTATCCGACCAGGAGCTTGTGAAGCTGCTGAAGGAAGAAGAGGGGATGGTTGTCAGCAGAAGGACGATAGCAAAATATCGGGATCAGCTGGGCATCCCATCATCATCTAAACGGAAAAGGTATGACTGATAAAGGAGATTTGCTGATTGAAACAGCCAGAGGTCGTGTTTTATACACGCAGCAGTTGCCCGCTGTGTGATAAAGCCAAGGATGTAATAATGGAATTAAAGAAAGAGTACGAATTTATCTTAATTGAGAAAGACATTGATGGTAGCGATGAACTGACAGAGAAGTATGGGCTCATGATCCCGGTTGTTGAAATTGATGGGTATAAAGTGCAGTTCGGGCATATTGATGCCATTACGGTAAGTGAAGCGCTTACAGAAAAAAACTGAGTTTTATCAGTTGATTTCACTACTCACTCTTGCTATTATTGAAGAGAAGCAAGGGTGATTTTTTTGTGGTAAGTGGGACATAATATGTCTATGCGGGACAAAAAATGACCACATATGATTAAGGAGCTATCCGGATGTACTCACTAATTGATATTCAAAAAAGATTATTGCCTGATATGCTTGCGGTTATGCAGAAGCGCTATGGGATCCTTCATTACATAGGGCTGATGGAGCCGGTTGGAAGAAGGAGCCTTGCAGTAAGTTTGGGCCTGACGGAAAGAGTGCTGAGAAGTGAGGTTGAATTTTTAAAAGACCAGAATCTGATCCGCATTTCAAGTACGGGGATGAGCCTTTCTGCCGATGGCAGGGATTTGCTTGAAGCTCTTGAAGGAATAATGAGGGATATATCGGGTATAGCCGTAATGGAGCAGGAATTATCCCGAAAACTTGGCATTCGCCAGGCGATCATTGTTTCGGGCAACAGCGATGAATCTCCATGGGTAAAGCAGGAGCTTGGCAGGGCAACAGCGATGTGTATGAAATCAAGGCTCAAAGGCAAAAATATCATCGCAGTTACCGGCGGATCCACAATGGCAGCCGTAGCGGAGATGCTAACCCCTGATCTTGCTGAACGGGATTGGCTGTTTGTGCCGGCACGGGGCGGAATTGGGGAAGATGTTAAAAATCAGGCTAACACCATTTGTGCAAAAATGGCTGATCATACAGATTCCAGACACCGCGTCCTTTATGTACCGGACCAGGTGAGCAGGGAGATGTATGAAAGCATTATTAAGGAACCCAATATTAAAGAAGTAATCACCCAGATCAAATCTGCTAGCATGGTTTTACACGGGATTGGGGACGCTATTACAATGGCGGAACGCCGCAAAACCAGTGAAGAAGATTTTGTTAAAATCAAGCATGCCCAAGCAGTAGGAGAATCCTTTGGTTATTACTTCAATGAAGGCGGCGAGGTTGTACATAAGGTTCAGACCATCGGCCTTCAGCTGGATGACCTATCCCATATTGAACATGTCATTGCAGTGGCAGGCGGCTCTTCAAAGGCAAAAGCCATTGCTGCATACATGAAACGGGCACCATCCTCTACCATTTTAGTGACAGATGAAGGTGCAGCAAAACAGTTGTTAAAAGGGTAATCCCTTTTCAAATATTAAATCTACCTTTCTAAGGAGGAAATAATCATGGCAGTTAAAGTTGGTATTAACGGATTTGGAAGAATCGGGCGTGTTGTTTTCCGTGCAGCTCTTAAAAACCCTAACGTAGAGGTTGTAGCAGTAAATGACCTTACAGATGCAAACATGCTTGCACACCTTTTAAAATATGATTCCGTACACGGAACATTAAATGAAGAAGTAACAGTTGATGGCGATTACCTTGTTGTTGGCGGCCATAAAGTAAAAGTACTTGCTGAGCGCGATCCTGCTCAATTAGGATGGGGAGACCTTGGCGTAGAAGTAGTAGTAGAATCTACTGGCCGTTTCACAAAGCGTGCTGACGCTGCGAAACACCTTGAAGCTGGTGCGAAGAAAGTAATCATTTCAGCTCCTGCAAGTGACGAAGATATCACAGTGGTTATGGGTGTTAACCATGATAAATATGACCCTGCAAACCACCATGTAATCTCTAACGCATCTTGTACAACAAACTGCTTGGCTCCATTTGCAAAAGTATTGAACGACAGCTTCGGAATCAAGCGCGGTATGATGACAACTGTTCACTCATACACAAATGACCAGCAAATCCTTGACTTGCCGCACAAAGACTACCGCCGTGCCCGTGCAGCAGCAGAAAATATCATTCCAACAACTACTGGCGCTGCAAAAGCAGTATCTCTAGTATTGCCTGAACTTAAAGGCAAATTGAACGGTGGAGCTATGCGTGTTCCAACTCCAAACGTTTCTCTTGTTGACCTTGTTGCTGAGCTTGACAAAGATGTAACAGCAGAAGAAGTAAACAGCGCTCTTAAAGCAGCTGCTGAAGGCGAACTTAAAGGCATTCTTGCATACAGCGAAGAGCCATTAGTATCTGGCGACTACAACGGAAACCCAGCTTCTTCTACAATCGATGCACTGTCTACAATGGTTATGGAAGGCAGCATGGTAAAAGTTATCTCTTGGTATGACAACGAGTCTGGTTATTCTAACCGTGTAGTTGACCTTGTTGACTACATCGCTCAAAAAGGACTTTAAAAAGAAAACTTCCATCAGAGGGGAATTAGTTCTTCTCCTTTGATGGTTAATTGAAGTTACCGGGCATAACGGGAAGTTACTCCTCGTTTTACTCCAGGGGGCTACTGCCCGTTAATCGCGGCAATTGAGAAATCTTTACGAGAAAAAATTCGTTTTGCGAAGCATTCTCAAGGTGAATTTTTTCTCTAAAAAAATACCTCATCTTGTTGGATATTAAAATCTCTAACGTCTATAATGGATAAGGGTAAAAGGGGAGCAGGGAAACAATCCCTCTCCCTTTTGTTTTAAAGCAAAAAGTAAAAATAATTGACTAGGTTGGTGTCTAGCTCCAGCGCCTGGGGTCTCGAGTCATAAGCCAATCGCTTCTGAAGGCAAAGCACGCCTTCTGCCAGCGCTCGTCTTATACTTGTCGCCCCTGGGCAAGGCGCTTCCGCTTTTCCTGGTAAGGAGGTCCTTTTGCTGTGAACAAAAAAAGCGTAAAAGATGTGGAGTTAAAAGGCAAACGAGTTTTTTGCCGCGTTGATTTCAACGTACCTATGAAGGATGGACAGGTTACAGATGAAACTCGTATCCGTGCAGCTCTTCCAACTATTGAGTATTTGACTAACCAGGGTGCTAAAGTAATCTTAGCAAGCCATTTGGGCCGTCCGAAGGGTTCAGTTGTTGAAGAATTGCGTTTAACACCAGTAGCAAAGCGTTTGTCCGAGCTTCTTGGCAAAGAAGTGAAGAAGGCCGATGAAGCATATGGCGATTCTGTAAAAGCAATGGTTGACACGCTAAGTGAAGGAGATGTTCTTCTTCTTGAAAACGTGCGTTTCTATCCTGGAGAGGAAAAGAATGATTCTGAACTTGCAAAGGCATTTGCTGAGCTTGCTGACGTGTATGTGAACGATGCCTTTGGAGCAGCACACCGTGCACATGCCTCAACGGAAGGAATTGCGCATCATCTTCCTGCAGTATCAGGACTATTAATGGAAAAAGAACTGGATGTACTTGGAAAAGCTCTTTCAAATCCTGAGCGTCCATTTACAGCCATTATCGGCGGCGCAAAGGTTAAAGATAAGATCGGTGTAATAGAAAACCTTCTTGAAAAGGTAGATAACCTGATCATTGGCGGCGGACTGGCCTATACATTTGTAAAGGCACAGGGCCATGAAGTAGGGAAATCCCTATTGGAAGAAGATAAGATTGAACTTGCAAAGTCCTTTATGGAAAAAGCGAAAGAAAAAGGCGTGAACTTCTACATGCCTGTTGATGTCGTGGTAGCAGACGATTTTTCCGAGGAAGCCAATATTAAGACAGTAGCAATTGAAGAAATTCCTTCTGATTGGGAAGCACTTGATATCGGACCTAAAACGCGCGAAATCTACAGTGATGTAATCCAGAATTCCAAGCTGGTCATCTGGAATGGGCCAATGGGTGTGTTCGAATTGAAAAAATTCGCCGGCGGAACAAGAGCAGTGGCTGAGGCTTTAGCAGAAGCGAACGATACATATTCAGTCATTGGCGGCGGAGATTCTGCAGCTGCAGTTGAGAAATTCCATCTTGCTGACCGCATGAGCCATATCTCAACAGGCGGCGGCGCTTCCCTTGAGTTTATGGAAGGAAAGGCTCTGCCTGGCGTAGTGGCTTTAAACGATAAATAATTTAACCAGGGCTGTTTAGCCCTGTCTTTTGACAATAATAAAAGCATGAAAGGACGTGCAACATGCGTAAACCAATTATCGCAGGAAACTGGAAAATGCATAAAACACTTCCGGAAGCGAAAGTATTTCTTGAAGAAATCAATGGCTTAGTACCGGGGAAGGAGCAGGTAGAAACAGTTGTATGTGCCCCTGCACTATTCCTGGAACGCCTTGTGGATAGCGCAAAGGGTTATGATGTTGAAATCGGCGCGCAAAACATGCACTTTGAAGAAAGTGGTGCTTTTACAGGCGAAATCAGTCCTGTGGCACTTGAAGACCTTGGGGTAAAATATGTAATCCTTGGTCATTCCGAGCGCCGGGAAATGTTTAATGAAACAGACGAGGCCGTTAACAAAAAAACTCTGGCTGCTTTTAAATACAATTTAACTCCTATCGTTTGTGTCGGTGAATCGCTTGAACAGCGTGAAAAGGGCGAAACAATGGATCTTGTAGGCTCTCAGGTGGAAAAGGCTCTTAATGGTCTAACTGAAGAGCAGGTAAAGCAGACTGTTATTGCGTATGAGCCAATCTGGGCAATCGGAACTGGCAAGTCTTCAACATCGGCAGATGCGAATGAGGTATGTGCACATATCCGCTCTGTAGTTGCGAAGCAATTTTCCCAAGTTGCAGCAGATGCAGTCCGCATTCAGTACGGCGGAAGCGTAAAGCCTGCAAATATTAAAGAATATATGAGCCAGCCTGATATTGATGGAGCTCTTGTAGGCGGCGCAAGCCTTGAGCCGCAATCATTCCTTCAATTATTGGAGGCAGGCAAGAATGAGTAAATCTCCAGTTGCATTAATCATCTTAGATGGCTTCGCATTGCGTGGAGAGCGGATGGGAAATGCCGTTGCCCAGGCAAAGAAGCCAAACTTCGAACGCTACTGGAATACCTACCCTAACGCAACTCTGACAGCCAGCGGCGAAGCAGTAGGTCTTCCAGAAGGGCAGATGGGAAACTCTGAAGTAGGCCACTTAAACATTGGTGCAGGCCGGATTGTTTATCAGAGCTTAACAAGAGTAAACGTGGCCATTCGTGAAGGACATTTTGAGAAAAACGAAACGTTCCGTTCTGCTATTGACCATGTCAAAAAGAATGGCACGGATCTTCATTTGATGGGACTTCTTTCAGATGGAGGCGTTCACAGCCATATTCAGCACTTATTCGCACTGCTTCGCATGGCTGCTGAAGAAGGCGTGAAGAATGTCTATGTTCATGGGTTCCTGGATGGACGTGATGTTGGCCCGCAAACAGCAGCAGGCTACATTAAAGAAACGCAGGAAAAAATGAAGGAATACGGAGTCGGCGAATTTGCGACGATTTCTGGACGCTATTATTCCATGGACCGCGACAAACGCTGGGAGCGAGTTGAAAAGTCATACCGTTCCATGGTGTATGGCGATGGCCCATCATACAGCGATCCCCTGGATTTAGTTGAAGATAACTATAAGAATGGTATCTTTGATGAGTTCGTCATTCCATCTGTCATAACAGCAGAAGATGGTAAACCGGTTGCAACAATTAAGAAAAATGATGCAGTCATTTTCTATAACTTCCGTCCGGATCGGGCAATCCAGATTTCGAACACTTTTACAAATAAAGACTTCCGTTCATTTGATAGAGGGCCAGGACATCCTGAGAACTTGTTCTTCGTTTGTTTAACCCACTTCAGTGAAACAGTTGACGGATATGTTGCGTTCAAACCGACCAACCTTGATAACACCCTTGGTGAAGTTCTAGCGCAAAATGGAAAAACACAGCTCCGCATTGCGGAAACAGAAAAGTACCCTCATGTGACGTTCTTTATGAGCGGCGGACGTGAAGAGAAATTCCCTGGCGAAGAGCGGATCCTGATCGATTCACCGAAAGTAGCTACCTATGACCTTAAGCCTGAAATGAGCGCTTATGAAGTAACGGACGCGTTGCTGAAGGAAATAGAGGCTGATAATTTCGATGCGATCATCCTGAACTTTGCCAACCCGGACATGGTGGGGCACTCAGGCATGCTTGAGCCAACGATCAAGGCGGTTGAAACAGTTGACGAATGCCTTGGCAAAATTGTTGATTTGATTATTTCTAAAGGCGGAAAAGCGATTATCACAGCTGACCATGGCAACGCTGATGAAGTTGTTACCTTGGAAGGCAGCCCAATGACCGCTCATACAACAAACCCAGTTCCAGTCATCGTTACACAGGATGGTGCAGAGCTCCGTACAGACGGAATTTTAGGAGACCTTGCTCCAACTGTCCTGGACCTGCTTGGATTGGAAAAACCTGAAGAAATGACAGGAACCTCTTTATTGAAAAAATAAAAGATTTTCTATAAAAAAGGAGAGAATTACTATGCCATTTATCGAACAAGTATATGCTCGTGAAGTATTAGATTCCCGCGGTAACCCAACAGTTGAAGTTGAAGTTTTAACAGAATCAGGATTTTTTGGCCGTGCCATCGTTCCTTCTGGAGCGTCCACTGGTGAGCACGAAGCAGTAGAACTTCGTGACGGCGACAAGTCCCGTTACCTTGGAAAAGGCGTTCAAAAAGCAGTAGACAACGTAAACAACCTAATTGCTGACGCTGTTATTGGTCTAGATGTAACTGACCAGGTTGGCATCGACCGCACGATGATCGCATTAGATGGAACTGAAAACAAAGGCAAGCTTGGCGCGAATGCGATCCTTGGCGTATCCATGGCTTGTGCACATGCTGCTGCCGAGTCTGTAGGACTTCCGTTATACCGTTACCTTGGAGGCTTCAATGCGAAGCAGCTTCCAACACCAATGATGAACATCATCAACGGCGGATCTCACGCTGACAACAACGTGGACTTCCAGGAATTCATGATCATGCCTGTAGGAGCTCCTACTTTTAAAGAAGCAATCCGTATGGGTGCTGAAGTTTTCCATTCATTGAAAAAAGTTTTATCTGGCAAAGGCCTGAACACAGCTGTAGGTGATGAAGGCGGATTCGCTCCAAACCTTGGCTCTAACCGTGAAGCTCTTGAAGTCATCATTGAAGCTATCACAAATGCTGGCTACGAAGCAGGCAAAGACATCTACCTTGCAATGGATGTTGCTTCTTCTGAGTTCTTCAACAAAGAAACTGGCAAATACGATCTTGCAGGCGAAGGCCGTACTGGCTTAACTTCAGAAGACATGGTTAACTTCTACGAAGAGCTTGTAAACGAGTTCCCAATCATCTCAATTGAAGATGGTCTTGACGAAAACGACTGGGAAGGACACAAGCTGTTAACTGATCGCATCGGCGGAAAAGTTCAGCTTGTTGGTGATGACTTATTCGTTACAAACACGAAGAAGCTTGCTCAAGGAATCGAGCAGGGCGTAGGCAACTCAATCCTGATCAAAGTAAACCAAATCGGTACTTTAACGGAAACATTCGAAGCAATCGAAATGGCGAAGCGTGCCGGCTACACAGCAGTTGTATCTCACCGTTCCGGTGAAACAGAAGATGCTACAATCGCTGACATCGCTGTTGCAACAAACGCTGGCCAAATCAAAACTGGTTCAATGTCACGTACAGACCGTATTGCTAAATACAACCAGCTTCTTCGCATCGAAGACGAGCTTGGCGATTTAGCTGTATATGATGGATTAAAATCCTTCTATAACTTGAGCAAGTAATCTTGCTTGTGAAGCCGTCCCGCGTGGGGCGGCTGTTTTTTTGATGTTGGCCGGTAAATAGGACAGTTTGGCCGGCATTTTCCCGGTTTTGGCCGGTAAAAATCAAATATTGGCCAGTAAATATTCATTTTCGGCTGGTAAAATGGAGTCTCTCAAAAAAATCGGCAGATAATTGATAGGTTCGGTCTTTATATGAACTGGAAAAGGGAAGTTTCAGCGCAGTAAGCAGCTTTTTGGCAATATTTGAGGAAGATAAATGGGTGAATTCCCGAAATTGCTGATTCGTAATGGAGGAACTAATCGAAAGAAGGTAATCATGGAGGGTTCTAATATGTGCTTCCTTATCAGCAGTATGGCAATTACTGCATTTCCAGGTGCCCAGCATCCTTTTCATTGAAAATCTGCTGCATTCAGGACATTGAATGCCGGTAATAATCTCTTTTATATCAATGTCATAGTATTTTAGGACATTGTAATTCGCAGGGATATTCTTTTTTGTAATAGCTCTGCTTAACTTTCTGATCTCTCTGTCTGTTAATGTCTCTGCCGGATAGTTCTCCTTTAGTTTATCTATCCTTTCTCTCAAATGGCTCGCATGCAGCACCTTTTCTATGGCCAATTTGTGATAAGAGGAAGTCTTGATAACAGTAGAAGGATTACTGATTACAACAAGATATTCAATGGGTGTGTGAATCTTATGATCAGCCAGCCATTTTCCAAGTTCCTTTTGCTGCCTTTTAGCTTGTATTAAAGGATCGAAAACCTCTTTCCTTTTCTTGCTTGCTCATATTCAGCTGGTTAAATGCGGGGTCAAAATAAAGAGTGCCGGAGATGTTCTTAATTTCGAGGATAAGAAGGAAGTTTGGGCATAGGAGAAGCATATCGATTTGAAAGAAGTCTCCGTTTCCATTGGAAAGCCGAGTATCTTTAACGATTATGAACTCAGGTTAATCTTTTAAAAAGTAATCCACAGCCTCTTCTCCGCGAATACCTGCTTTTCCGCTTTGTTAAATCATTTTCGATGAGACCCCTTTTTGGCTGTGATAGCGGGAGTCTACTCAGGCATTAATGCTTAGAATAAAATTTGATATTTTCCTCTCTTTTATGATCAACGGCATCATTCCTTTCACAATATAAATTCTCTCAGCTGCTATAAAAGTCCTTCCAACTAACAGGTCCTGCCAAAATCTTATTGTTTATGCAATAAAAATGTGATAAATTAAGAATAATGTGATTGTACGTTTTCAGGAGGTGGCTTCATGCATACATTATTGATTACCCTTTTAGTCATAGTTTCGATTGGCCTAATTGTAGTTGTACTCCTTCAGTCTGGTAAAAGCGCAGGTCTTTCCGGTGCCATTTCAGGGGAGCTGAGCAGCTTTTTGGAAAGCAAAAAGCACGCGGGATTGATCTGATTCTTCACCGCATCACGATCGTTCTTTCTGTTTTATTCTTTATCCTTACTGTTTTAGTTTCTTATTTCGCGATATAAATGAATGCAGCGCCTGGCCTTCAGAAGGTCAGGCTTTTATTTTTGGCTCTGTACATTTGCCTATTTTGGCTAACGTTCACATTTTTTACATAAGAAAGCTTTTTTATTGGCATGTTGCCCCGCTGTTTGCTAAAAATAAGGAATGCAGATTTAATCACACGTTTGATTAATAAAAATATAGGAATTATAAAGGTAAAAGGAGTTTTATCAATGAGAGTTGTGGCGCCAAAACCGTTTACATTTGGAAATGGAAAAAGAGCAGTCCTGCTGCTGCATGGTTTTACCGGAAATACAGCAGATGTAAGAATGATGGCAAGATTTCTTGAAACGAAGGGATACACCTGCCATGCCCCGCAGTATAAGGGACATGGAGTTCCGCCAGAAGAGCTGGTTCATACAGGCCCGGAAGACTGGTGGAAAGATGTGGTGGAAGGGTATGAATTTCTAAAAAACAAGGGACATAAAGAAATTGCAGTGGCCGGACTTTCCCTTGGCGGCGTATTTTCCCTTAAATTGGGTTACACTGTACCTGTAAAGGGTATTGTTCCGATGTGCGCACCTATGTACATAAAAAGCGAAGAAGTCATGTATGAAGGAATTCTGAGCTACGCGAGAGAATATAAGAGACTTGAAGGTAAGCCGGAAGAACAAATTGAACAGGAAATGGAAGAGTTCCAAAAAACACCGATGAATACATTAAAGGCACTCCAGGAGCTGATCGCGGATGTGCGAAATCATGTGGATATGATTTACTCCCCAACATTTGTTGTACAGGCACGACATGACCATATGATCAACACGGACAGTGCTAATATCATTTTTAATGAAGTGGAGAATGACTTAAAGCAGCTGAAGTGGTACGAAGAATCCGGGCACGTGATTACTCTCGATAAAGAGCGTGATCAGCTGCACGAAGATGTGTATGGGTTTTTAGAAAAGCTTGATTGGGAAGAATAATACCAGAAGAAAAACTCCCCAAGGAGGGATGAAGATATGGAAATTAATATACAACAACTGATCGACAAGCTGCTTCATTATATGAAAGATGAAGCGTATAAGCCATTGACGGTTCAGGAGCTTGAAGCTGCGTTTGGAATAGAGGATTCCACAGGCTTCAAAGATTTCGTCAAGGCACTTGTTGTCATGGAGGAAAAAGGGCTTGTCGTCAGGACGAGAAGCAATCGCTACGGCTTGCCGGAAAAAATGAATCTTATCCGCGGCAAGCTTTCCGGCCATGCAAAGGGATTTGCCTTTGTCATTCCGGAAGAGCAGGGAATGGATGATATTTTTATCCCGCCCAATGAAACGAATAATGCTTTAAATGGCGATATCGTTCTTGCGCGTGTGACGACTGAGAGTTCAGGGCAGAGGCGGGAAGGTACAATTGTCCGCATCTTAGAGCGCGGTGTGACACAAATTGTCGGAACTTATACGGAAAGTAAGCATTTTGGATTTGTTATCCCGGATGATAAAAAGTTTGCCAGTGATATTTTTATCCCCAAAGCAGCATCAAAAGGCGCTGTTGAAGGGCACAAGGTCGTTGTAAAACTGACCACTTATCCAGAAGGCAGAAAGAGTGCAGAAGGAGAAGTTATTGACATTCTCGGGCATAAAAATGACCCGGGTGTGGATATTCTATCTGTTATTCACAAGCATGGCCTTCCGCTTGAGTTTCCGGATGAGGTGCTTAAGCAAGCTGAAGAAACGCCGGATACGATTGATCCAAGTGAATTGGAAAACCGCCGGGATCTTAGGAACGAAGTCATCGTTACCATTGACGGTGCTGATGCGAAAGACCTTGATGACGCAGTAATGGTCCAAAAGCTTGAAAACGGACATTACAGACTGGGTGTCCATATTGCAGATGTAACGTATTATGTACGCGAAGATTCACCAATCGACCGGGAGGCTGAAGAGCGGGCAACCTCCGTGTATTTAGTGGACCGGGTGATCCCGATGATTCCGCATCGCTTATCAAACGGCATCTGCTCTTTGAATCCGAAAGTGGACCGTCTTACCCTTTCTTGTGAGATGGAAATCACACCGGATGGGGAAGTGGTGAATCACGAGATTTTCCAGAGTGTGATCAAAACAACGGAACGGATGACTTATTCAGATGTGAATAAGATTTTGGAAGAGCAGGACGAAGAACTTATCGACAGGTACCAGCCGCTTGTGCCGATGTTCGAGCTGATGAAGGAGCTTTCTCTGATCTTGCGTAATAAGAGAATGCATCGCGGAGCCATCGACTTTGATTTTAAAGAAGCGAAAGTCATTGTGGATGAAGAGGGCAATCCGACAGAGGTGGCATTGCGCGAACGCTCGATTGCGGAGCGCCTAATTGAAGAGTTTATGCTCGCAGCCAATGAAACCGTTGCTGAGCACTTCCATTGGATGGATGTACCTTTCATTTACCGTATCCATGAAGATCCGAAGGAAGATAAGCTGAGAAGATTTTTCGAGTTCATCACGAACTTTGGCTATATTGTAAAAGGAACAGCCAATTCCGTTCACCCGCGTGCTCTTCAGGAAATCATTGAAGAGGTTCAGGGAAAGCCGGAAGAAATGGTTGTATCCACAGTGATGCTCCGCTCCATGCAGCAGGCGAAATATTATGAAGAGAGCCTGGGCCATTTCGGGTTATCAACAGAGTTTTACACACACTTCACATCACCGATTCGCCGTTACCCGGACTTAATTGTCCACAGACTAATCCGCACCTATTTAATTGAAGGCAAGCTGGATCAGGCGACAAGGGAAAAGTGGAATGTACAGCTCCCGGATATTGCTGAGCATTCTTCCAATATGGAGCGCCGTGCAGTGGAAGCGGAACGCGAAACAGATGAGCTTAAGAAAGCGGAATATATGGCTGATAAAATTGGCGAAGAATATGATGGGATCATCAGTTCTGTTACGAATTTTGGAATGTTTGTCGAGCTTCCAAACACAATTGAAGGCCTTATTCATGTCAGCTATATGACGGACGATTATTACCGCTATGACGAGCGCCAGATGGCGATGATTGGCGAGCGTACGGGCAATGTGTTCCGCATAGGCGACGAGATCACTGTTCGTGTCGTCAATGTAAATAAAGACGAACGCTCGATTGATTTTGAGATCGTCGGCATGAAGGGAACCCGCAGACGGGAACCACGTGAAGCTCCAAAGGTGTTCAAGACAGGCAGCAGCGAGAAAAAGCCGCGCAGAAGTAAGACTGACCAGGGAAATGGAAACAGTTCAGGCGGCCCGAGAAAGAAAAAGAGAAAAAGCATTACGAAAATGCGCCAAAAGCAAAGCGGAAGAAAAAGAAGAGGTAAAAAAATTGGGAGGGCCGAAAAGGCTCTCTCTTTCCCTTCTCAGCAGGGCTACTCGTTGAGAGGGGCACGCAATTTTGCTATAATAGAGAGACCGCTATAGAACGGATGCTGCATTTCCTGATTTCAGGAAAGAGGAGCAAAGGGGGATTCAACATGCCAAAAGGAACTGGCAAAATGGTTGCGCAAAATAAAAAGGCCTATCATGACTATGCTATAGAAGAAACATACGAAGCAGGCATTGTTCTGCAGGGGACGGAAATTAAATCGATCCGTGCGGGCAAGGTGAATCTGAAGGACTCATATGCCAGAATTCAAAACAATGAAATCTATCTTTTCGGCATGCATGTCAGTCCTTATGAGCAGGGAAACCGCTACAATCACGATCCGCTAAGGACAAGAAAGCTTCTTTTGCATAGAAAAGAAATCAGCAAGCTGATTGGCGAGTCAAAGGAAGTCGGCTATTCGATCGTTCCATTAAAAATGTATCTTAAAAATGGTTATGCAAAAGTTTTAATTGGCCTGGCAAGGGGTAAAAAGAAATATGACAAGCGTGAGGATCTGAAGAAGAAAGAAGCCAAGCGTGAAGTAGAGCGTGCTTTCCGTGAAAGGCAGAAAATGTAAACCCAGAACCTTACAATTGAAAAATTAGTTCAGTGTGCTATAATAGTAATTGTCACAGCGAGTGACACAATCTTTAGCTCATCTATTCGAGCTTATCCGAACGTCAGCGTACTGAATAAGATTCGACGCAGACCTATTATAATGGGGACGCTACGGATTCGACAGGGATAGTTCGAGCTTAGGTTGCGAGTCGAGGGGATCGGCCTCGTTAAAACGTCAAAGCCAATAACTGGCAAAACTCAAAACAACTTCGCTTTAGCTGCCTAATAGGCCTTTAGCGGTTCGCCCCTCCATAGCCCATGTGGTAGGGTAGCGGACTCACTCTTAGTGGGCTACGCCGGATTCCACCGCCTGAGGATGAAGGAAGAGAACAACCAGGCTAGCTGGCCGGACGCCCGTCGATAGGCATAAGGATCAGCGAATTGCGAATATATCGACTACACTCGTAGAAGCTTAAGTGCCGATATTTCTGGACGAGGGTTCGACTCCTCCGTCTCCACCAAATACATATTTGGTGGTTTTTTATTTGTTGTAACTTAAACTATATGATTCTTTAAAGTGTTTTTGACAATGTTATGCTTTAAATGCATTGAATAAAGTTAAGTGTAACTCTATCTTTCGAAACAAAGAGAAGTGGCTAATGCATTTCGAGAAGTCACTTTAATGATTGGGGACATTGCAATATGGTGTCCTCTTCCAATCGTAAAAATTTGAAGTTACATTCTTAAAACCCACAGTAATATTCCGCAGACAAAATCACTGGCTGTTGTGTTTGTATAAATATTTCAACACGCTTTTTAAACCCGCATCAATTACCTGATACTGTTTTTTCCTTACTTACCTAACGGTGTTTTTCTTCAATAAGATTGGTCTTGCCTTCTTATCTCACTTTTTAATAAATATAAATAAGTTACGGTTCCCGTTGATCCAAAAAGGGTTAACGCTCTTTTTTGTCGAACTTGCTATTGATCAAGTTTAAAGGGATACGAAGTAAAATGAAGGAGAGTTAATCTTACGAACTGCAGGTTTAGGCCAAATACGGGGGGATAGACTTTGAATCAAAAGAATGAACGTATTGGAAGAGTCCAAGAAATCAATAGGTTTCCAGTGAAATCAGTTTTGGGGGAGTCTTTATCCTCTGCCCCAGTTGATAGTCGAGGTATACTCGGAGACCGTTTATGGGCAATTAAAAATGAGGATGGAAAATTTGGCAGTGGAAAGACTACACGGCGCTTTCAGCAGATGGAAGGCTTGTTTAACTTTAAAGCAAAATATGAGCGGGACACCCCCTTATCACTATGCCCGATGGAACAGAATATCGAGGTGATCAGGAAAGGGTAAACAAGGCACTAAGTGAGCTGTTAGGGTTTCCAGTAATATTGGCAAAGGAAGAGTCAATATCACATTTTGATGAAGGGCCCATAAGTATCATCACAACCTCTGCGTTAAAAATGTTAAGTAAGGATTTAGCGGAAATAGCAGACTCTCGCCGATTTCGGGCAAACCTAGTAATCGAAACAGAAGCAACAGGGTATCTTGAGGATGAATGGGTGGATCAGCTAATTCAAGTAGGAGAAAGTGTTACCCTGAAAATTGTTGCCCCGCTTCAAAGGTGTATTATGGTAAACAATCCTCAAGAGGAACTAAAGCAGGATGCTCGTATATTGAAAACCTTGGCAACTCACCATGCTGCAATGTTTGGGGTTTGGGCAAAAGTTGAACGATGTGGTGAGATAAGAGTTGGGGATGAGGCAATATTACTTAAATAAAATGTGCTGAGTATTTGTTCTGCTAGAATAGTAATTCAATACTTTTGCTCCAAGAAATTTAACAGGAGGACATATAAATTGACCGAAACCAATATGAGGTGGATGACGAGACCAGGATTTTCGCCGTGATAGTGATGATGTTGTTAAAGAAGATTTTTTAAAGGTCTTTTAATCCCTGTTCATATGTTTTATAGTGTTAATGAAGATAAAAAGTAATAGGTGATGGAGTTCACCTTTAACCGCCTTTAGGCTAATGACTCCTGTCAGTTGTGAGGTAGCTGGCAGGAGTCTTTTTATATTGGACAAACTAAGAAAAAAGGGAGGGATAGGGGTGGTTTATTTATTAGTTGGGGCTGCAGGATTTCTTGGAGCCTCTTTGAGGTACTCCATTGGTATTTTCCTCTTTCATGAGAGTGCGGTTTTTCCATTTGCTACTTTGATGGTTAATTTGCTGGGAAGTTTTCTTCTCGCTTGGCTTATGACGGGTCTGCTTGTGCGTTTTTCCTTGCCAGCCCATTTAAAAACAGCTCTGGGAACTGGTTTTGTTGGCTCCTTTACGACTTTTTCAACCTTAAGTGTTGAAACGGTAACACTCTTTCTCGATGGAAAGACAGCACTGGCAGTTTTGTATGTTGCAGCCAGCATTTTTGGCGGATTATGGATGAGCCGACTAGGATTCCGAGTCACGAAAGGAGAAGAAGCAGAATGAGTATGTTTCATTTTCTGATGGTGGGGATGGGCGGTTTCTTTGGAGCGATATGCCGGCTGTGGGTCAGTCAGGTTATAAATAAAAGGATTGTGTCGAGGTTCCCTGCAGCTACGCTTGTTATTAACTTAAGTGGTTCCCTTCTTCTTGGAATCATGGTGGGCTCAGGAATAGAAGGCAGTCTTTTTATGCTGATCGGCACTGGTTTTATGGGAGCTTTCACTACTTTTTCTACATTTAAGCTGGAAGCAATACAGCTCCATATGGATAAAAGGAAAAAAGAGCTCATTCTTTATAATGTATTGAGCTATGGCGGCGGAATACTCTTGGCTTTGCTGGGTATTGAACTGGGCAAGCTCTTCGGATGAAGAAAGGTTTTTCCAATGCGTTTTTTAGGGAATTTCGTATGATAACCTGTCTTATAGAATTATGTTATGATAACAAATAGCATCAAGGAGGTTATTCATATGTTCTGGGAAACTTACATGAAAGAAGATATATTGGTGGATCTGGGAATATCAATTGGGATTTTCCTGCTGTTTCTCCTTTTCCGGAAGCTTTTCACCAAATATATATTTACACTATTATTAAGGCTTAGCAGAAAAGCGCCAAATGACTTTTTCTCACATATTTTTGTTTCATTTCAAAAGCCGATTCAGTGGTTATTTATCATTATAGGAATCTATGTTTCTGTCGGTTATTTTCCTCACTTAAACCAGCATAATTCCTTGTTTTTAGATATTATTAGAGCGTCTGTTATCATTATGATTACCTGGGGCTTGTACAACATGGCAGCTGCATCATCTGCCCTTTTTACCAGTCTAAAGGTTAGGTATAATCTGGAAATTGATGATATTCTCATTCCATTTATCTCAAAGTCCTTGAGAGTTGTTATTGTGGCGATCAGTATAAGCGTGGTTGCCCAGGAATTTGATTATGATGTTAATGGCTTTGTTGCTGGACTTGGATTAGGCGGAGTCGCCATTGCTTTTGCTGCCAAGGATGTACTGGGCAATTTGTTTGGCGGATTTGTCATCATTACTGAAAAGCCGTTCACGATTGGCGATTGGATTATGACGCCAAGTGTGGAGGGAACAGTTGAAGATATTTCTTTTCGAAGCACCAGGGTAAGGACATTTGCCCAGGCGCTGGTCACAGTTCCTAATGCTACTTTAGCCAATGAATCGATTACAAACTGGAGCAAGATGGGGAAAAGGCAAATCAGCTTCAGATTGCGTGTTACTCATGATACAACGAAAGATCAAATGGCGAATGTGGTAGGGCAGATCGAGTATCTGTTAAAAAATCATCCCGATATACACCCGGAAACCATTCTTGTGACCTTTGACGACTACAAAGAAAATGGACTCGATATCTTCCTTTATTTCTTTACCAAAACGACAAATTGGGGAGAATTCCTGAAAATTAAGGAAGAAATTAATTTTGAGATCATGGACATTCTTGAAAATGAGCGTGTTTATGTAGCTATGCCAAGCAGGAAATTATATTTAGACCCTGATGGGGAAAATCAGCTGAATAAAGATTCCAGGGTAAGACAGGAATCGTGATATGAAAAAAGGCGGACCGGTGAGTCCGCCTTTTTATTTTGAAAACAATGTATTCCACTGTTCGGCCTTGGCTAAAGCAAGAGTGTCCTCTTTAACTTCTCCCGGCTTTACTCCGCTTCCAATGATATAGTCAGCAAACTCCATGCCTACAAACTCGAAGATATATTGAAATTGCTGAACAAGGGGAAGTCCTTTTACTTTCGCGCTGCTGCCGCCTGTAATAACAACGTAAGCTTTCTTCTTTGCCAGCTCTTCTTTCAGGTTAAAGCGTTCATCCCTTAGATACTGTGACCAGCGATCAAAGAAATCCTTCATCGGACCGCTCATCCCATACCAATACAGAGGCGTGGCAAATAGAAAAACATCATGTGACAGCATATGCTGAATTAATTGCTCATAATCGTCTTTTACCGGTGAAAAACCGCCTGCTGCATGCCTCTTATCAATAATCGGTTCAATATGCATTTCAGACAGCTGAACAAGGGTATGTTCAGTGCCTTCTACTATTTTTTTGCCAGGAATTCGGAGTTGCCATTTTCTCTTGTGCTTCCCAGCAGGGCCAAAACTTTCATAAAAAATCGCTCCTTCAACACTTTCATTTGTTAATGGATTTTACACAAAAAATTCCAAGAAAGCAAAGACCAGGTCTTTACATAAGTGCCCTCTAATCTTTACATTCTATTAATCTTCCATTTACACACTGTCACTATACTTTTAATTGTGGTTAAAAACAACAGGGAGGATTACTAGAATGAGATTAAAGAAATTGACAAAAAAAGCAATTCCGGTTCTTGCTGCTTCTGCAGTTGCGTTTGGAGGACTGATGGGTACAGTTCAGCATACAGAAGCAAAAGGGAACGAAGATAATAGAAAAATTAAGAATGTAATTTTCCTTATCGGTGATGGAATGGGAGTATCTTATACATCTGCATACCGTTATATGAAAGACGACCCAAGCACAAAGTTTGTTGAGCGTTCCGAGCTGGATAAATATTTGGTCGGCCAGCAAATGACTTACCCGGAAGATCCGGAACAAAATGTAACAGACTCCGCATCTGCAGCAACAGCAATGTCTGCAGGCATTAAAACTTATAACAATGCGATTGCCGTAGATAACGATGGATCAGAAGTGAAAACCGTTTTGGAAGCTGCAAAAGAGAAAGGAAAAGCAACAGGACTTGTGGCAACGTCTGAAATTACGCATGCGACTCCTGCATCATTCGGCTCCCATGACGAAAGCCGCAAGAATATGAATGCCATTGCGGATGATTACTATGATGAGCTTATCAATGGCGATCATAAGGTAGATGTACTTCTAGGCGGAGGTACAGATTTATTTGTCCGCAATGACAGAAATCTTACAGAAGAGTTTAAGAAGGATGGATTCAGCTATGTAACAGACCGGGACCAGTTATTTGCGGATGACAATGAGCAGGTTCTTGGTTTATTTGCAGAGCGCGGCTTGCCAAAAATGATTGACCGCACAGAAGACACTCCTTCATTGGAAGAAATGACGAGTTCTGCAATCCAGCGTTTGAACAAGGATAAAGACGGTTTCTTCCTGATGATAGAAGGCAGCCAGGTAGACTGGGCTGGCCATGATAATGATATAGTTGGGGCAATGAGCGAAATGGAAGACTTCGAAAAGGCATTCAAAGCAGCTATTGATTTTGCAAAAAAGGACAAGCATACCCTTGTTGTTGCAACTGCTGACCACTCAACTGGGGGCTATTCCATCGGTTCTGACGGCATCTATAATTGGTTCAGCGAGCCAATTAAAGCAGCAAAGCGTACACCTGACTTTATGGCAGCGGAAATTGTAAAAGGTGCAGATGCAGAAAAAACTTTGAACCAATATATCGACCTTGATCTAACTGGTGAAGAGATCCAATCTGTTAAAGATGCTGCCGAAACGAAGAATGTAACAGATATTGATAACGCGATTGAGGAAATCTTTAATGAGCGATCACATACTGGCTGGACAACTGGCGGCCATACTGGTGAAGACGTGCCGGTATATGCATTTGGCCCTTCAAGCGACCGCTTTGCAGGGCAAATCGAAAATACAGACCATGCTAAATTGATTTTTGAAATATTGAAGTCCAATGTAAAAGTTGAAGATAAATAATGTATCATCTCCCGCTGCTTTCAAGGAGCAGCGGGAACTTTTACACCAATGGAAGGGGGATCATCATGAAAAAACTGATAACAATGATTGCTCTCTTATCGTTTGTTTTATTTGGATGCTCAAACGCGCCGGAACAGCCTTCTGATGTCAGTGCTGAAGCTCCGGAAAAAAGTGAAACTGTGAAAAATTATGCACCAAACCCTCAGGTTCCGGATGATCGGCAGTTGGAAAAAGCAGGACAGACTCACCTGGACGAAAAAGGTGAACTTACTTTGAAAAAAACAAAAAACGTTAATGGTATTCATAGTATCGGCCCAATTGAAATGAAAGTGACAGATGCAAAAGTAATGCATTTGAAGCCAGACTACAGCTTAGTGGATTATTTTCATACCCTGACGCATGACGAGGAATTTGATTTTGTTAAAGTCTTTGTTGAAATAAAGAACACTTCAGATCAAAAAGTGAACTTTGCCCCGGCAGCCATCCTTGAAACAAGTAAAGGTGAGCAAATCACCTGGGAAAAGGATATTTACCTTGATGGGCTAACAGAAGAAATTGGGCCAAACGAAACCAAAGCTGGCAATGTTGGCTTTATTATAGAAGAATCGGATTTGACAAATTTCGAAATCACCACCAGCGATGTGTTTAGTGCTGATGGGAAGAAGATTCAAGATGCGGAAAAGATTCAAATCGAATTTTAACGGACAAGGCTCCAGAGATGGGGTCTTTTTTGCTGGAAATTATATTTGCTGATCAGGGCCCTGGGTACAGTGCAGGAAATAAAAAAGGAAAACGTTATTTTATTCCTTTTGATGAAGTTTAATTGACAACCATCTTCCCCTGTATTAAAGTTAACTACGTTAATAGTTAAACAGTTGAACAGTTAAACGATAGAATAATTACTTTGTGAGGTGAATATATAAGTGAATGTGCCAAATATTAAGGATTTGGTCGACCGGTATATTGCCGTTTCTTTTTCCGTTGAGAAAAAGGCTGCGTCACTTGTGAAAAATCAAATAGGCAGCGATCTGACCAATGACCAGCATTTTACACTGAGGTACATAAATCAGGTGGGATCTTGTACTTCGTCAGAGCTTGCAGAAGTGTTTGACGTGAAAAAGAGCGCGATTACGGCGATGATCACGCGCATGTGGGAAAAAGGGCTGATTCAGCGAACACGAGATGAAAATGATCGCAGGGTTGTCTATCTGACTCTTACCGAAAAAGGGAATGAGTTGTACGTCAAAGCAGAAGAAAAGATTCATAACCTTGTAGAATCGCTGATAAACAGATTTGATCAGGCCGAAATCCAGCAGTTCATTGAAACCTTTGAAAAATTGGATAAAGTACTATCGCAGTCTAACGGGCAGTAAGGCTCCCGTTCTAGACTCAGGAGCAATCGAAGGAGTATGAGCGGGAGTCAAACTGCCCGTATAGGCCCGATTGGTTCAACTAACAATCAGTGGGGGAGAGAACCCCCACTGATTGAAGTTTCACTTTATCAGAAAACAAAGCGGGGGATTAAAGAGTGTATTCAATTATTAAAAGAAAATGGCTTGTCATTGTCGTTTGGATCGCAGTGGTTGCCGGCTTGTTTATGGCAGCGCCAAACATGGCAGATCTGGTCCGTGACAAAGGGCAGATTACTGTGCCTGAAGAGTATTCATCCACACTTGCCGGGGATATCATGCAAGAAGTGCAGAAGCAGGAAGGCGGCGGGGATGAGACCCAGGTCGCACTTGTTTTTCATAATGATAAAAAGCTGACAGAAGAAGAAATCCAAGAAGCGGAGAAAGCTGTCCGAAAGCTTGAAGAAAAAAGCGGCGAAATGGGA
Organism: Cytobacillus pseudoceanisediminis; assembly: GCF_023516215.1. Lineage (NCBI taxonomy): Bacteria > Bacillati > Bacillota > Bacilli > Caryophanales > Bacillaceae > Cytobacillus > Cytobacillus pseudoceanisediminis. Next base: position 4,772,758 of record NZ_CP097349.1, read on the forward strand.
ATTACGGAAATTCTTACCCACTTTAATGAAGAAAGCTTGAAAGAACAGCTTGTTTCAGAGGATGGCAAGTCCATTCTGACTTCTGTCAATGTAAGCTGGAACGACCGTGAGCCAGCTGAGCTGAGTGAAGAGCTTTACTCAGCTATTGATGATGCAAAGGTAGATCATTATTATACGAGTGAATGGCTGATCAATGAAGATCTCATGAACAGTTCGCAGGAAGGACTGAAAAAGACGGAAGGAATCACAGTCGTCTTTATTCTGGTTGTTTTGCTGCTGGTATTCCGATCAGTGGTTGCGCCAATTATCCCGCTGCTGACAGTTGGATTTACCTATCTTGCCTCACAATCCATTGTGGCATTTTTAGTGGATAGACTGGATTTTCCAATTTCAAACTATACTCAGATTTTCCTTGTGGCGATTCTGTTTGGGATTGGAACAGACTATTGTATCCTTCTGCTAAGCCGCTTTAAAGAAGAACTTTCCTATAATGAAAGCACAGCGGATGCCATTGTGGCAACATACCGGAATGCGGGCCGCACAGTATTTTTCAGCGGCTTGGCTGTTATGATTGGCTTTGCTGCAATTGGCTTCTCGCAATTTATTCTTTATCAGTCAGCAGCAGCTGTGGCCATTGGTGTAGCAATATTATTAATTGCTTTATTTACCATTGTGCCATTCTTTATGGCGGTGCTGGGGCAGAAAATTTTCTGGCCTTCGAAAAAGAGTGCCGAGCATGGAGAAAGCAAGCTATGGGGTACAGTCGGGCGATTCTCTCTTGCGCGTCCATTCGTGGCATTGCTTATAGTGGCAGCCGTTTGTGTGCCGTTCCTGGTGACATATGACGGAGAACTTTCTTACAACTCCCTTGAGGAAATCGGAGGAGATGTTAATTCCATTAAAGCGTTTAATGCCATTGCTGACAGCTTTGGGCCAGGAGAATCCATGCCAACGCAAATCGTCTTGAAAAACGATGAGGAAATGGATTCCGCAGAATATGTAGGCCTGGCTGAAAAAATCAGCCGAGAGGTTGAAAAAGTAAATCTGGTGGATACAGTCCGATCTGTCACAAGACCAACTGGAGAGCCAATCGAAGACTTCTTTGTTGCCAAACAAGCTGAGACTCTTGAAGAAGGCCTTGGAGAAGGTAAGGACGGATTAAATAAAATTTCAGACGGCTTAAATGAAGCAAGCAGCGAACTGTCCAAATCAGAGCCTGAGCTGCAGAATGCCACAAAAGGCATCAACGATTTGATCTCTGGCACCAATGAAATCAAGTCCGGACTTGGTGAAATTCAGACGAACCTTGCAAAAATTGAAGATGGAATTCGCCGGGGGTCTGTGGGTTCAGATCAAATTAAAGATGGCTTGGAAAAATCCAAGGCTGGTGCCGAAGAGCTTCTTGCCGGATACCAGAAGCTGCTAGTTGGATATCAGTCAGCGGAACAGTTAATTCCTTCACTAATTGCAGGTTATAAAGAAATCCAGACGAATGTAAATCAGCTATCGGATGGCATCAAACAGGCGAATGATGCACTGTTTGGCTATGTTGAAACAAATGACCCAGCATTGGCCCAAGATCCCCAGTACCAAGCTATTAAAGGTCAGGTTGCAGGCCTGCAGCAGCAGCTTCCAAAGGTTTCCGAAGGGATTAATGCTGCTAATGGTGGCTTAACAAAGCTGCAGACTGGCTTGGCCGAAGCGAATAGAAACTTTGGAACTGCCATATCGGGCCAAAAGAATTAGCTGCAGGCCTCCAGAAGCTAATAGACGGAATTGAAGCCCAGCAGGCTGGCCTCAATCAGCTTGCTGACGGGCAGGGGCAAATCGTCGATAATTTTCCGAAGCTGACAAATGGTTTAGCAGGAATCAATGGCGGGCAGGAACAGCTGCTCGCAGGATTCAGCGGTCTTGGCGGACAAATCAGCCAGCTGACAGATGGTCTTGGCCAGAGTGCAGATGGGCTGGAACAGGTGTCTGAAGGTCTCGGTTCGGCACAGGATTATCTGGCAGGTCTATCAAATTCGGAAAATATGGATGGTTTCTATCTGCCGCCTGAAGTTCTGGAGGATGAAGAGTTTGCCCAGGTGTTTGATGTCTATTTGTCGGAGGACCGAAAAGTCATGACAATGGATGTAGTGCTAGAAGCAAATCCTTATTCCAACGAAGCCATTAACCAGGTGGATGAAATTAAAGAAGCGGTGGAAAGAGCGACAAAAGGGACCAAGCTTGAAAATGCGGTTGTCGCAGTAGGAGGGATAACAAGTACGAATGCTGATTTGAGCACGATGTCAGATCAGGATTATTCCCGTACAGTTGTATTGATGCTGCTTGGTATTTCGATTATTCTTGTGTTCCTTTTCAGGTCTATTATCATGCCAATCTATTTAATTGGTTCATTGATTTTGACCTACTATACAAGTATGGCAATGAATGAAGCGATTTTTGTAAACCTGCTTGGATATTCGGGCATCAGCTGGGCGGTTCCATTCTTTGCATTCGTTATTTTGGTCGCACTTGGCGTTGATTATAGCATTTTCTTAATGGACCGCTTTAATGAATATCGTGACCTTTCAATTGCAGATGCAATGCTGTTGTCCATGAAAAAGATGGGCACAGTTATTATCTCAGCTGCTGTTATCCTTGGCGGAACATTCGCGGCCATGATGCCATCCGGGATGCTGTCGCTATTGCAGATCGCGTCTATCGTTCTGGTCGGATTAATGCTTTATGCACTGGTAGTGCTGCCGTTGTTTATTCCGGTTATGGTCAAGAACTTCGGCCAGGCAAACTGGTGGCCGTTTAAAAGAAGTGCAAATTAATGTATGTCGAGACTGTCTTTAAGGCAGTCTCTTTTTGATGGAGAAAGAGTTTAATTCAAAAAGAAAAATAAAGCCCCAATCATAAAGCGATAGGGGCTCCTCCAAAATCTTACGGATTTGTCGACCACATGCCTGCTGTCTTCACAAACACCCGAGGGTTCAATTTCAGCTGTGCTACCATGAATTCTGCGAGGTCTTCCGGCTGCATAACCTTTTCCGGGTTGCCGTCTGTCAGGTTTGTTTCAATCGCAAGATCAGTGGCAACCGTGCTTGGAGTCAATGCGCTAACTCGAATATTATGCTTTCGAACCTCAAGCATCAGGGATTCTGTTAAGCCTAAAACGGCAAATTTGGATGCGCTGTATGCACTAGTGACAGGTGCGCCTTTTTGGCCGGCTGTGGATGCAATGTTGATAATGTCTCCGGACTTCTGTTCGATCATTTCAGGAAGAACGGCTCTTGTAACATTATAAACACCCATCAAGTTGACCTGGATGATGCTTTCCCACTCATCAGGAGATAGCTCCAGGAATCCTCCAAACTTGGCAATTCCGGCATTGTTGATCAGGATATCCACAGAGCCAAGGTCTGACTTAATATGCTCGACTGCATGAGTAACGGCTTCAAGGTCGGCAACATCGGCTGCAGCAGCAGATACATTCACATCGTACTGGCTAAGTTCATCCGCCATTTTTTCAAGATTTTCAATCGTGCGGCCAAGCAAACCAATATTGACGCCTTCTTTCGCAAGCGCGATAGCTGCTGCACGCCCGATCCCTCTGCCTGCTCCTGTGATTAGAGCTGTTTTGCCTTTTAATGTATGCATCGTTTTTCCTCCTTAAAAAAATCATTCATATACTACCAGAAAGGCTGTAAATTTCCTAATAAATCGCTTGCGCAGCCGGGACATTTGAGGAAACTGCATCCCTTGTGATAAGATCATCTTCAATAAAAGGGGGAGTTCTAATGAAGCTCAGTGTTTTGGATCAATCTGTCGTGGCAAAAGGGGATACTGCAGCTGAAACTTTTCGTAAAACAGTCAAGCTTGCCCAAGTGGCAGAAGAGCTTGGCTACACCCGTTTTTGGGTGGCTGAGCATCATAATTCGAATGGAATGGCTGGCTCCTCACCGGAAATTCTTATCTCCCATATTGCATCAAGCACCAGCCGAATTAAGGTCGGTTCAGGCGGAATCCTTCTGCCGCAATACAGCCCTTATAAAATTGCCGAAAATTTTAATGTGCTCCAAACTCTATTTCCAGGACGAATCGATCTGGGCATTGGGAGGTCTCCCGGAGGATCCGCATCCACCCGGCTTGCCCTGACAGATGGAGTAAGGAAAAGTCTGAATGAGTTTCCGAGACAGCTTAGGGATTTGCAGGGGTTTTTGAACAAAGAGCTTCCAGAAGGCCATCCTTATCAGCAAGTAAAAGCTTTTCCGCAGGCTGAAGATCCTGCATTATTATGGCTTCTTGGAATCACGCATCGCGGAGCAAGACTGGCAGCAGAACATGGAGCTGCCTTTACGTATGGCCACTTTATCAATCCCGCCAATGGAAAGAGAGCAATGGATACATATTTCAGCCAATTCCAGCCTTCAGCAGCTTTGTCTGAGCCGAAAGCAAATGTGTGTATTTTTGTTGTATGCGCTGAGACACAGGAAGAGGCCGAGAAGCTGGCTTTGAGCCAGGATCTGTGGCTTCTGGCAGTTGAAAAAGGGAGAGATACGAGATTAATCCCAAGCATAGAAGCTGAAGGTATCCAGCTCACACATGTGGAAAAAGAAAAAATTACTGAAAACCGCCAACGGATGATAGTTGGTACCCCAGCAAAAATAAAAGAGGAATTGAAGCTGCTCAGCGAAATCTACGGAACAGATGAGTTTATGGTCATTACCAATATTCATGGCTTTCAAGACAAGCTAAATTCTTACAAACTGCTGGCCGAAGCTTTCGGCTTAGTTAAAAATTTGTAATTCACAAATCATCCGCGGATTGAGGATGATTTTTATTTTAGAGCTTCCCATATTTCAAAATGTGCATAACTAATTCATTGACTTTTTCAATTTTTCAGAAGTATCCACAATATAAGGTGTTTTTTGTCCGATTCATCCACATTAAGTGGATAATCCAAGGAAATAATAGAGTTATCCACATAGGTAATCTTGATCGAGACAAAAAATTATCCCCATACATTCGCGGTTTTTATTTATCCACATAAGTGATTGCCTGTCTTCCCATCTGTTCCCATCCGGCAATGAACTTGTCCTTTTGGTATTGGGTATTTTTCTCCTTAAGCGGATCATTTGCATAGATATGATCTTCATCATAGCCTGTGGCTAATACAGCATGCATTCGGTAGGTTATTTTGACCGGGCCATCTTTAGTTTCCCAGGTTTCCCATTCTGAATCAGGCAATACGTCGTAAGTGCTGGTGATGATCACCCAGACTGGTCTCCCGTCATCAAGCTGCTCGATTACTTTGTCGAACCCGCTGCCTGTCAGGTCTTCAATTTTTCCGGGCAAATGGCTTTCAGCCAGTTCTGCAACGGGTTCATGGTAGGCACCGAGTCCAGGTTCATCCAATGTCTGCATATTGCCAACAAAGCCTTTATGAATGTTTCCCCTATAGCCATCCATTTCGAAAGGAACACGGTTTATTTTTTCGGCTAATTCCATTTTACTGGTCTCTTCTCCTGCATGATTCAGGAGCATGGCAAGACTGGTTACTTCACATCCTCTTTCAAGCTCAGGCTTTTGCGAATAATGAGGGGCATCAATTAACACTTTGCCGTCCTCCTGCTCTGCGGATTCAGTTTCACTTTCCTGGCCGGGAATCCAGGATGGTGAAGAGCAGCCTGACAACAGAATGGATGCCAGTAAAATAGCTTTCTTCAAGATTCACACTCCTTTGTGAGATTTCGCTTGTCAAAATGATGGTATAAGACTATTTCCCCATGGTGTCGAGTCTTAATCCTCATTCAGCATTAAAAAAGCCCGGTTTCCCGGACTTCAATGCAGCAGTTAATTAATTTCAGCTTTTCCGCTGGAGACAGAGATACGGATGTCATGTTCTCCAGATCGATGTTTGCCGGAAATATCATTTTTATCGCGTTTCTCATCATCCAATTCAATATTGCTGCTGATATGGCCGCTGCTTGCTTTGCCCTTTAAGGTGAAGCCCGCATCATCAGGCAAATCAAGACGGACAAAGCCTGAACTTGCTTCCACTTTAATTGAGTCAATCAGTTTGCCGACCATTATATCCAGCTGTCCCGACGATACTCCGGCATCAAGCTTGCCCTGGTAGTTGCGGATCTTTACTTTGCCGGAACTCATATCTATTTCTCCTGCACGGGTAGTTATATGATCTGCTTCCATCATCCCTGATGACCCTTCATGCTCAAATTCATCAGTCTTAATGTTGGCAAGGCTGACTTTGCCGGAGCTCATATGAACATCCAGACTCTCAAGCTCGAAAGGCTTGCTTTTAGATTCACCGGCAAAATTCAGACGGCCTGAACCAATGTCAATTGACATGGACTTATTGAAATCTTCAGGAATGTAAATCCTCAGATTGCTTTTATTATTGAAAAACTGAAAGCCGTCCAGCCATTTTCTTTTGTATTCTACACGAACTTCGTTTCCTGACTTATTTACGGTCACTTTCCCTTTACCGTCAAGCACTGCTCTAACATCATTTCTCTTTTCAGGAATAATGACTGTATCTGAACTTGATACATCTATGCTGATATGATCTGTCCTCTTGCTGAGAGAAGCTTCGGTACTGTTTCCTCCAGAACTGAGCCAGCTGTTTACGCCGGTAAAGAGCAAATAAGAACAGATTAAAATGATAAAAATGGCGAAAATCCTTTTCACTATGAACCCCTGCTTTCCTTCATAAATTTCTTAATTATATTTTATGTTAATCCCAATTCATGCACATTGAGCCCCAGCTTTAAATTCAGCTAAGACTTGAGGCGTACGGAATAAAGTATAACGTTTTTTTGTCCGGCGGGGATGCGCAAACTGGAATGTATTCAGAGCAGCAAAAGTTCTAGAGAGAAGCTCCGCTTATTTTAACTTTCTAAAAAGAATTTTCTTTTTACTGCTAATATCTTATTATAAAAGGAAAAAACAGGAGAATCTATGAAAACCACTACTGTCAATGGAAAAACAATTAATGGCGGTATGCCTGAGGTATGCGATAAAAAACTGGCTGCTGCTGAGCTGAAAATGATTAAATCGGATTTAAAGATTGTACAGATCTCAAAAGATCACGAGACTGCTGCAAAAGAATTAATACTGAATGGATTCCAGGAACGCTTCGGATTTATTGACCATTCGTTAAATTCTGATTTGAATTACCTTACAGAAACATATAACGGTGAGGGTATCCTTTTTCTGGCTGGTTTGATTGAAAATGAACTGGTGTGTACGGGTGCGATGACCAATGAAGGCAATGGGGAATGCAGGCTGCAGCGAATGTCTGTAAAAAAGGAATTCCGGGGTCAGGGCATTGCCAGTATGATGGTACGGCAACTGGAGGAACGCGCCAAAGCAGCCGGTTACAGAAAAGTTGTCCTCGAAACAAATATTGCCTGGAATAGTGCGGTAAACCTCTATAAACGCTGCGGATATAAGGAGTATAAACTGGAAGATGAGATGATTCATCTATCTAAAGAAATTTAGCGGATTTGCCTAATGGCAAGTCCGATTTTTATTAAAAGCATGCATATGAAGTGCAATGTTACATAATATATGTTATGATGTATTTATGTTACATTAAAAAAACGATAAAGACAGCGGAAGCGGCAAAAGATAATCTTATGCTGGAAACCAAGCTCGCGGCTCACTGTCACTTCTTTTCTAACAGCAGCTCTTCACCATGCTAAAGATCCGTCATGAACTGTTGTCATCACTTCTCCGGGCATTACACTGGCTAACATTAAATTCTGCCTTTTTCGTAAAGAACACAAGTCATTCTTCACTTTAAAAGAAATTGTTCAAAAGCAAGGCAAATTCTCCGTTGTAAAAAAGTCACTTAAGTCTGAACAAACTGAGACTTAATTTTGCATGATATTGTCTCCTTCATACAGCTTTACTGATTCATAAAAAGAATTCCTCAACAATAATAAAACATTTTTTATAACCTATATCCTTTAATTAAATCTAAATAAAGAAGGTGATTCGTATTGGCTGAATTTATTTGGCACACAGATGCACTTATCCTATTGGCTGCTATTCTGTTTATTACTGGAGTTATGACAACTAAATTTTCTGCACGGCTTGGCGTGCCTGCTCTTGTTCTCTTTATCGCGGTCGGGATGGGATTAGGGCAATTCATTTATTTTGATAATGCGAGAATTGCTCAGATGATTGGGGTTTTGGCCTTTATCATTATTTTGTTTGAAGGTGGACTGCAGACGAACTGGAAAACAGCTCGGACGGTCATTGCACCTTCCTTATCATTGGCAACCTTAGGTGTTGTGATTACCACTGGTCTTGTTGCTGTGGCTGCAAAGTTTATTCTTGGGGTGGATTGGACTGTCGCGGTGCTTTTTGGCGCGATTGTCGGATCGACTGATGCAGCTGCCGTTTTTGCTGTATTGAAAGGGCAAAATATAAAATCCAGGATTTCCGCAACATTGGAAGCCGAATCTGGCTCCAATGATCCTATGGCAGTATTCCTGACAGTTGCCATGATTGAGTTAATCATGACTCCCGGCTCCGGCATTTTCTCGCTTGTTGGTTCCTTCTTTATCCAAATGGGAGTGGGAGCAATAGCCGGTCTCCTGTTTGGCAAATTGGCAATATGGTCATTGAATAAAATTAACTTGGATTCAAGCGGGCTTTATCCTGTGTTTGCAACAGGATTTGCCATGCTGACATATGGAATAACAGCTTATCTGGGAGGCAGCGGCCTTCTTGCTGTATATGTGGCGGGTATTATGATAGGAAACGCAGACATTGCCTATCGCCACTCTGTTTTCCGTTTTACAGAAGGGTTTGCCTGGATGATGCAAATTGCGATGTTCGTTATTTTGGGTCTCCTGGTCTTCCCGAATGAGCTTTTCCAATCTGACATTTTGCTAAAAGGACTGGCTCTTTCAGCTCTTCTTATATTTGTTGCCAGACCTGCTGCTGTGTTCTTAACCACCATCAAGATGGGCTTCTCAATGAAGGAATTGATCTTCTTATCTTGGGCAGGATTAAAAGGAGCTGTGCCAATCGTGCTGGCCACTTTCCCGCTGCTATCCGGTGTGGAAGGAAGTCACGAAATTTTCAATGTTGTCTTCTTCGTTGTCCTGACAAGCGCTCTTATCCAGGGGTCAACGATTACATTGTTAGCCGAAAAGCTCGGTCTTACTGGGCCTGAGAAGGCTACTCCCATGCATTCCCTGGAATTGGTTTCCCTTGGAAAAGCAGATGCTGAAATGATTGAATTCGAAATAGAAGATGATGCATTCATTATCGGGCAAAATCTGATGGAGATCCCGTTTCCTGAAGGCGCACTCGTCAATGCAATCATTCGTAAAGATGAGTTAATTACTCCGACAGGCAACACCCAAATTGAGCAGGGAGATTTTCTTTACATCCTTACTAAGAGAAAATATAAAAGAGAGCTTAAGCTGCTGCTGAAAAAGAAAAAACCAGCTGAAACTCTGGTAGAAGCAGAGGCGTAGTCAAATAAGGAACCAGTGTGGAGAAAGATCTGCACTGGTTTTTTTGCAATTTCACGGATATTTGTGTTTTTTCGCGGATAAACCAAGTAAAATCGCGGATAAAATCAAAATATCGCGATTATCTTCTGTTTTTCGCGAAAAATTTCATGGGCATCAACTAATGTCCAAAGTATTGGACATCCTGCCGTCTGAAATGCTACCATAATAATAGTTTCAGCCCAAAAGGTGATAGGATGAAAAATAAAATAAAGGAAATACGAAAAAAGCTGGGAATAACACAGAAAAGGCTCGCTCAAGAATGCAGTGTGGCCAGGCAGACAATCAATTGCATAGAAAATAATAAATATGATCCCACACTGGAGCTCGCTTTTAAAATTTCTAAAACATTAAAAGTAAAGGTAGATGAATTGTTTATTTATGAGTAAATTTAATGCTGATACAATCATTACTATGAAAGATATTGTGCGGGAAGGGGATCCGATCCTGCGGGAGGTAACAAAAGAAGTCACAGTGCCTTTGACTGAAGAAGATCGCGGAACGCTGATTGCGATGATGCAATATTTGAAGAACAGCCAGGACCCTGCCATTGCAAAGAAATATGGCTTACGTCCGGGCATTGGGCTATCTGCCAACCAAATCGGCCTTAACAAACGCATGTTTACCGCCTATTTTACCAATGAAAAAGCTGAGCCTCAGGAGTATTTCGTAATTAACCCGAAAATCATCAGCCACTCTGTCGGTGTCATTTTCCTGCCGGAGGGAGAGGGCTGCCTGTCAGTAGACCGTGACGTAAAAGGGTATGTGCCCCGTTATGAGCGCATTAAGGTAAAAGCCCATAATCTTGAAGGCGAAGAAGTGACACTCCGATTCAAGGGGATTCCGGCCATCATTATGCAGCATGAAATCGACCATCTGAACGGAATAATGTTTTATGATCGAATTAATAGAAATGATCCGTTCAGAGTTCCGGAAAACTCGGTTATGGAGAACTTTTAGAAGCATAGACCATGGGTTTATGCTTTTTGTTTTGTGGGAACAGGATGTGGTAAATAATTTATAACCGATTATAACAAACTATAACAAAAGGAGGATTAGGCAAATGGATGATAAAACTGCTGAAACCAATATCAAGCTTAATGAAAAGCTTGAGGATCAGACTGTTCACTTCCAAACGAACAGCAAGACAGAAACAGAGGATGCTAATCTAAAATTGCAAGAAGCTATGAATAATCGTGATCAGACACAAAACATGGCTCCAACCTATCTTTATAACAACACGCCTGCAATTAAAATTTCAGGAGATGACGAATAGAAACCGGCTTTGATAAGGAAGCCGGTTTTCTCTTAAAAGATTAAAAGTATAACTTTGAACTTCGATAACTGTCTAGCTCCAGGCGCCATAGGCTCTCGGGTCTAAGCCAATCCGTCCAAAAGGTTAAAGAACAACCTTTCAGCCGGCTTGTCTTATGCTTGAGGCCCGCAGGATGCGGGTCATGCAGACGTTGCCACAGGACGTGGCGGTTTTAGTCTGCGTTCCTAGGTAGGCGGGCGCCTTGCGCTTTTCTTAATCCAAATCAGTCTTATCCTTTTGATCTTTATTCCTCTTATTGCCCTTGCTGTTATCTCCGCTGATGGCTGATTGATTTCCTCTTGGTGAGTTTTGATTATTACTGCCTTTATTGAACTTTTTTGTCATAGCGATTCTCCTTTCTTATAAATGCTTCCTTATTTTTTCTAAAGCGCCCCTTTTTTATCCGGACCGGCCTTCATCTTTCCTTTATGAATGGCATATACATCTAAAAGGATTATAATGGGGGGATCTAAATGAATGAGATAGGATTGACACCTTGGGAGGAGCATGCCTTTTGGCTGGAGATTCTTGAAGACCATGCAATTTTTGTCAGGGACAATCTTTCTCCAACAGAAAGCAAGTATGTAAAAAGAGCGGATGAATACAGACAAGCCTTCCGTAACCTTAGAAATAGGCTTAATCAGTTATCTCCATCTTCAGAAGCAAACACACAGGGGGCAATCGCCATGGCCATGGAGATATGGCCAATTGCAAACGGCTATTTTCAATTTGAAGGAAAGCTTCAGAATCTGAGAATCAATAATTTAATCAATCTTAATCTCTCGCCAACATATTTTAACGGCACATTAAGTGAAAATGAGGAATATCTGCGCTTGCTGTCCTATTATGTAAAAGGGCTTATACCACAGCCGCAATCCCTATTTGATTTGCTGGATTTGTGGCTTGAGGATCAGCTGGGGCACATCATTCTTCTGAGAAATTCAATCGATCCCATTGAGGTATTTGTAAATGAACAGGCAGAAATTTATACCCGGATTTTTCAGGGTTTCCTGGTGCAGAACCGACATATGAAAGGATATCTCCGGTTTACGCAGCCAGGATTTCCGCGGCAGCAGGAAATGGCCAGGGATGTAGGGCTGGCTGTGATTGAAATGAATGAATACATTAAGGGGATAGTCCAGAAATACGCCGGCAAAAGGATTCTCAATAAGACAACCCTGAGGTTTCTCGAACATCATTTCCCTGAAGCCTGCTATTTAATTAAAAAGCTCAGCTACTATGCACCTGAACTGGCGGAAGAAGCTTCTAAATGTTCTTTGAAAAAACCATCTTATACTTAGTATCCTAAGCCTTCTTTTAGAAAGAGGGTTTTTTTCTTTGACCTCCTATAAACTAAGCACTTTAGGAAAAGATAAAATAAAATCATTTCTCAAACAGGAGGCAAACATGAAAAAGACTCTTTTTACTGCTGTTCTAATCTGTTTTGTTTTAATCATTTCAGGGTGCGGAACGAATAAAGCAAACCCGGACAATCAGGATCAGCCTGCGTCAGAAGAGCAGGAGCAGGACTTATGGAAAAAGGTCCAGGATGAGGGGAAGCTGCTAATTGGAACGGAAGGCACTTATCCGCCATTCACGTTCCATGACGATAAAGGCGAGCTTACCGGTTTTGATGTGGAAATCTCAAAGGAAGTGGCCAAAAGGCTTGGTTTAAAGCCGGAATTTCTGGAAACACAATGGGATGCCATGTTCGCCGGATTGGATTCAAAACGATTCGATATGATTGCAAACCAGGTGGGGATTCGACCTGATCGCCAGGAGAAATATGATTTCTCGGATCCCTACATTTCTTCTGCTGCTGTTTTGATTACTCATGAATCAAATGAATCAGTTTCAAGCTTTGAAGACATAGAGGGTTTGAAAGCCGCACAGTCCATGACAAGCAATTATGCTGATCTGGCAAAGTCTTATGGAGCAGAAATTGTAGGAGTAGACGGATTTAACCAGGCGATTGAGCTGATTAATTCAAAGCGAGCAGATGTTACACTCAACGATAATTTGTCTTTTTTGGACTTTAAAAAACATAAGCCTGATGCTCCAGTCAAAATCGCGGATGAATCCGAAGATGCTTCCCAAAGCGGCCTAATGTTCAGGAAGGGAAGCGATACATTGGTTAATGAAGTTAATAAAGCTTTGACCGAAATGGTGGAGGATGGCACTTACTTGAAAATTTCGGAAAAATGGTTTGGCGAAGATGTACTTAAGTAGTATTTTTGCCAACCCGGAAAGGGTCGAAAGACTGATAGAGATTGGGAAGAATTCATTCCAGCCATTGCTGGAGGGGGCCATTGTTTATACCATCCCTTTAACATTGATTTCATTTATATTCGGGCTGGCATTGGCAATATTTACGGCACTTGCGCGAATTTCGGGTAATAAGGCACTGGAGACGATAGCGGGAATATATGTATCAGCAATAAGGGGAACGCCGCTTCTTGTGCAGCTGTTCATCATTTTTTACGGGCTCCCGACGATTGGTGTCATTATTGATCCTTTCCCTTCGGCGATTATAGGATTTTCGCTGAATGTAGGGGCGTACTCCTCAGAAATTATCCGGGCAGCCATCCTTTCGATCCCAAAAGGACAATGGGAAGCGGGGTATTCCATTGGCATGTCTTATTCGCAGACGCTTAAGAGAATTATTCTTCCGCAGGCATCCAGGGTATCGATACCGCCGCTATCCAATTCATTCATCAGCCTTGTAAAAGATACCTCTCTGGCTTCCATGATTTTGGTTACAGAGATGTTCCGAAGAGCACAGGAAATAGCTGCAACCAATTATGAATTTTTACTTCTCTATACACAGGCTGCCTTCATATATTGGGTGATTTGCTTCATGCTCTCGATCTTGCAGGGGAGGCTTGAACGCCGTCTTGACAGATATATTTCTTCATGAAAAGAGGCAGTGCTATAGATGATTAATATAAAGGATTTGCATAAGCAATTTGATCAGCTGAAAGTACTGAAAGGAATTAATTTGGAAGTGAAAACAGGGCAAGTGGTTGTAGTGATTGGGCCATCCGGCTCCGGAAAAACAACCTTGCTGCGGTGCATAAATGTGCTGGAGCAGCCTACTTCAGGACTGCTTGCCATTGGCGATCAAGTCCTCGACTTTTCTCAGCAGGTCTCGAAAAGGCAAATTCCTCCCTTCAGGCGCCTTACAGGAATGGTTTTTCAGAACTATAACTTATTTCCGCATATGACTGCACTGGAAAATGTCATGGAAGGGCCGGTTACAGTTAAAGGCGAATCAAAGGAAACTGCAAAGGAAAAGGGGGAGCTGCTTTTAAGAAAAGTTGGTTTAGCGGATAAAGCCGGCTATTATCCTTACCAGCTTTCAGGGGGCCAGCAGCAGCGGGTTGGGATTGCTAGGGCTCTTGCTATGGAGCCAAAGGTTATGCTTTTCGATGAGCCTACTTCGGCACTGGACCCTGAACTTGTTGGAGAAGTGCTGAAGGTGATGAGGGACCTGGCCGCTGAAGGAATGACAATGGTGATCGTTACTCATGAGATGAGATTTGCCAGGGAAGCAGCGGATGAAGTCATTTTCATGGACGGCGGTATTATAAAAGAACGCGGCAAGCCTGAACAGATATTTTCCAGTCCAAAAGAAGCGCGCACCAGCCAGTTCCTGAATTTAATTCAATAAAAAGACCTCTGCATACTGGCAGAGGTCACAGACTGTCGACAAACTCGATGAAAATCGTGCTTGTCTGCAGTCTTTTTTATTTTAAAATAGAAGTAATACAATGCTTGAGGTGATTTAAATGCTTTCAAAACATAATCCAATTCAACGGGATCAAATTGAAATGGTTGCTTTAGACGAACTTGTACCGGCGGACCATTTGGTCCGCAAAATTGAAGCGGCGATTAATTTCTCATTCATCTATGACTTGGTAAAAGATAAGTATTCAGAAAAAGGCCGCCCAAGTATTGACCCTGTAATATTAATTAAACTCACATTTATTCAATATACCTTCGGTATTCGCTCCATGCGTCAAACAATTGAAGAATTGAAAACGAATATGGCTTATCGATGGTTTTTAGGATATGGCTTTCACGATAAAGTTCCTCACTTCTCAACTTTCGGTAAAAATTATGAGCGCCGATTTAAAGACACCGATCTCTTTGAACAAATATTTTACCGAATCTTAAAAACCGCAGCTGAAAAGAATTTAATTAGTGCTGAACACGTTTTTGTAGATTCTACTCATGTAAAAGCGAGTGCAAATAAACGCAAATTTGAAAAGAAAGTTGTTCGAAAAGAAACCCGTGCTTATCAAGAACGCCTTCAAGAGGAGATTAACCAAGACCGCGAGGATCATGGAAAAAAGCCGTTTCCACCTGATAAGTTTGATAAAGAAGAATACAAAGAAATCAAGGAAAGTACAACAGATCCAGAGAGTGGCTACTATGTAAAAGATGAGCGTACAAAACAGTTCGCTTATTCTTTCCATGCGGCTGCAGACCGCAACGGCTTCGTGTTAGGCGCAATTGTAACCCCTGGTAACACGCATGATAGTCATATTTTAGAGCCATTGGTAGAACAAGTCATTGAGAAAGTTAGTAAACCAAAAGCTGTTGCGGCAGACGCAGCCTATAAAACACCTGCTATCACGAGCTACTTATTGAAAAACGACATCACACCTGCTTTACCTTACACACGACCTCGCACAAAAGAGGGTTTCTTCAGAAAACATGAGTATGTTTATGATGAGCATTTTGACTGTTACATTTGCCCAACTGGTGAGATATTAAAATATACTACAACTACAAAGGAAGGCTATCGTCAATATAAATCAGATCCTCGAATTTGTGCTGGATGCCCTTTCTTGTCTCAATGCACACAGAGTCAAGCACATCAAAAACTGATTCAACGTCATGTGTGGGAGGAACATGTGGAAGAAGCAGATCATCTTCGCCACCATCAAGACGTCAAACCGATCTATGAAAAACGCAAAGAAACAATTGAACGAGTATTCGCAGATGCAAAAGAAAAGCATGGCATGCGTTGGACAACCCTCAGGGGACTTAAAAAAATGTCGATGCAGGCGATGCTTACTTTCGCTGCCATGAATTTGAAGAAAATGGCCAACTGGACTTGGCAAGGTCCAGAAATGGCCTAAATGATAACCTCGGAGAGGTCTGCAATTCTCTGTAACTACTTGAAGTCCTACAAAAAATCAAAAAAAGAGTTCGGAATGAGACTATTCCGAACTCTTTTTGTCTACAAACTGAGACCTCTGCATACTGGCAGAGGTCAATTTTTATCAAAAAAAATGCTTCCTTAACAGGAAGCGGAAAAAAAGGGGATTTACACTTGTAGGATTAGTATGCCCGGGCAGAGATATTCTTATTCATATTTTCTAAAAATTATTAATTGATTTTAACACATTCTCATGGAGCCCTTTTGCCGCGGGGTTTATTCCATGGTATTCGTGCTATACTGAATATAGAATCCGTGGGAGAGGTGTAAAAATGAAGGAAAATATTCTAATATGTGTAAGCAATCCCAATCATGCGGAGATACTGGCCCATAGAGGCAAAAAACTGAAGGAAGCATTTCAGGGGGATGGCTATATTCTCTACGTGGAAAACCGGAAGCAGGAAGAGCTTGACTTTAACGAGCTTCAGACAAAATATTTGTTCGAAAGTTTGGCAGAGAAATACGGGCTAAATATGCTCTCCAAGTATGCTGAGGGCAAAAAAGTCGCCAGGGTGATAGCTGATGTGGTACAGGAGCATAAAATTACCCAGATTATCCTTGGGCAGGCTGTTCAAACCAAGCTGGAGCGGATGGTAAAGCATTCGCTGATCAATGATTTATTCCAGCTGCTTGAAGGGGTGGACATACATGTCGTTGAAGTTTCAAGAAAGGTTCATGATCCCTCTGACGACTGGGATAAAGGGCTCCCGGCCCAGATAGTCAAAAAAGGCTCCGATTATCACCTGATCATTGGGGAAGATCAGGAAAATGGAATAAAGGGCATCTTCTTTAAAGAATTATCCTCCGACTTCTCGAACGGTTTTTTTGTTATACAAAAAGATAATAATCATGAAGTGCTCCGTATTCACCATGGTGTTGTAGATAGTAATATATTGGGAGATAAATAAGCCGGCTCATTTAGCCGGCTTTTGTTGCCTTTTAGATTAAGTCATTTACATAATAAACTTTTCCGCTCTCAATTTCCTTCTGGAGCAGCAAATCGACTAGTGCATTAGCCACAGTTTCCGTATCCCGCAGCATTCCTTTCTCCTTGTATGCCTGGAATTTCTCAAGATCATGAAATGCTTCCTTCGCTGAAGAACGTATGGTTCCCTGCATAGCGGTATCCATAACACCGGGACTAAAGGCAATAACCTTATGGCTGCTGCCTGCTGTCTGCAATTCCAATGCTGCTGTTTCCGTGAACATATTTATTCCGGCTTTAGTGCTGCAGTAAGCACTCCACCCCTGTATGGGCCTTTCAGCAGCACCTGAAGTAATGTTGACAATGGTCATTTCACTTGAAACCTCACGCATCAGGATGTTGGAAATCATAATAGGAGCAATCAGATTAACGTGGGCATTTTGAATTAATGCCGCATGATCAAGATTTCCGGCTGTTCCAATGGGGTCTATGACCCCTGCGTTGTTAAATACATATAGGGTTTCCGGCTGTTTTTCCTGCAATAGTGCTGTCAGTTCGCTGAAAGCAGATTCAAGCTCATCCGGTGAGGAGAGATTGCAGAAATATTGCGCAAAAAAACTTGATTCTCTGCAGCAAGTTTTGCCAACTCAGGGTTTTCAGTCCTTGATACAGATATGATGCCAGTTCCTTCTGTTATCATTCTCTTGGCGATGGAAGCTCCTAAACCTTTGGATGCACCTGTTATGATAGCTAATTTCACTTTGATCACTCCTATTTCCTGTTTCATTATCTTCTATTAAAACAGAAAATAATCATTTTTTCTTTTATCAGCCATTATGGTCCTTTCTGAATGCCATCATTTCATCTTCTATTAAATTGATGATTGAGAGGATAATTCCTGAAAACAGGCAGGAAACCGTAATAGTGCTTATGCCAAACAGAAGGTAAAGAATAAACGTGATGAAAAAGTAAACAGCAGACAATAATGGCAAGCTTTAATTTTCCGCATTGACTGGCTCTGCCTTCCAATAATAATCACTAAATACATCAGCAAATGCTTTTATGGAGTTATTTAGTTCATCCAGATTGTTTTCCACACCTCCGAATTCCAGCAAAAGGGCCCGCTCGGAAAGATCCTGGTTGTAAATGCCGTTGCCTTCACTTTTTCCTTTAACAAATACTCCTCTGCTTATTCCTTTATATTTTGCTTCCAGCGCTTTATGGAGCTCGGTAGCCACTTTTAAATTCTGTTCATAGTTTTTGTGCTCTTTGCCGACGACAAAAAATAGTCGCGCGTATGGTTCCTGGCCAATTACTGCGGTTGTTTTCCCTCGGGGCAGCGAATCCCTATGGATATCAATTAGGAATTTAACATCCTTATTCTCTGTCATGGCGGATTGTACAGTCTCTCTGGACATGGCATAGGAATTTTCCCAGTTCCAGCCCTTCTTTTTCAGTTCTGCGGCAATATTGGTTTTATCATGCTCAGCACCTATGCCTTTTCTCGCCAGCTCTTCACTAAGCTTTTTCCCGACAGCAATTACATTCACCTGCTCATTTGGACTAACGGCCTCATCTGTATCCGTTACATCTTTTAAAAGCGGAGCGAACGATTCCCAGCTGTGGGAATGGTAAATAAGGACCCCTTTCTTGTCCGGAATAACTGGAGGAGCCGTATTTTCTTCATTTTGACCGTCATTCATAGCAAGTTCTTTTTCTTTTAAAAGGACTTCAAGGGGAGGGGCAGATTCCACTGGCAGGTTGGTAAAGTCGGTACCCTCTCCGGCAACAGCAATACCGGTGTCAAAGATTGAAAAACCAGGCAGCTCCCGGCCAAGGAATGTTCTGATATCCTTCGGCTGTGTGTTGGTTGCCAGCTTAAAAAGGGTTCCGGATAGGGAGTAGCTTTCAGCAGGAACATCCTTGTGAAAATAATGGTTTTCAGCTTTCAAAAAGTGAATGAAGAGCTGGTCGGCTTTAATGTCCTTAAGCAGCACATTCATATGTGATGAAGAGAAGGCAGCCGGATAAAGCGTAACAATTCCAGCGATCGCGACTACTGCACAAATACTGAAAAGCCAGCTGTTTATATAAAAGAAAATAGAATGGATTGTTAATTTAGAATTCATATAAATCCCTCCACTCTCTAAATATATGACGGATAAGCTGATTTAGAAGATGGGGGATTCCCTTAATATGAAAAGAGGCTGCAGAAGAGATCTCGAAAGAAGGGGGCAAAAAAGCGGTCCTGAATGATCTTGCGTCCATCTGGTATAAAACACATTATAAAAAGCAATCCTTTTTACTAAATCTCAAAAGGCCTGAAAAGGAGGGTCTTTTATTTTTTGAAAAATTTCATTGTTTTATCACAATTGGCTTTTATATTGATAATATCAAAAGACAATATAGATAAAGAGAGGGACACTAAATTGAAAAAGATATTATTCAGCATAATGGCGAGCTTGCTTGTTCTTGGCGGATGCAGCCAATCAGAAGAAGAAAAGCCCGCAAAAAACGACGAAGTGCCGCAAATCATTGAAGCCGTCATCCAGGTGCCTGAAACCATTAATCCTGGAGAGGAGGCAACCCTTGCCGTCACTGTAAGACAGGGCGATGAGGCCGTAACGGATGCGGATGAGGTGAAATTTGAAATATGGCAGGAAGGACAAAAAGAAAACGGTGATATGGCAGAGGCAAAGCACGATTCAGAGGGGAAATATACCGCTGATCATATATTTGCAGAAGAAGGCCTATACTATGTTCAGTCCCATGTAACGGCTAGAAGCCAGCATACAATGCCAATGGTTTCCGTACAAGTTGGCGAGGCAAAAGCGGAGGACTCAGGAACGGGGCATGAACAAGAAAATGAGGGACATGAAGAAGGCCACTCTCACAGTCATGGCGGAGAGGTATCCATTGAGCTGCAGGCATCTGACCAAATTTATGCAAACGAACAAACAGCTTTATCTGTCAAGGTTGATAATGAAGGGGAACCGCTGGCGGAGGCTAAAGTAAAGCTTGAAATTGCACTTAATGGCGAAACACCTCAATGGGTGAACATGTCTGAAACAGAACCGGGCAAATACACTGCCGACCATCAGTTTACCGAACCGGGCACATACACGATCACAACCCATGTTGAAAAAGGCGACGATATTCACGAGCACACAGAAACTGAATTAACGGTGCAATAAAGCATTAATCAGCGGGGTTTTTCATGCCCTGCTGATTTTTTGTTGGGTCAGACAGGAAATATTTAATTAAACAGATGAACTTTAGCTGTAGTTTTAAATAATGCGGGGTAAGGTTCGGACAGGAAAGGCAGGAAATTGCCTGTTGTTGTCCGAACCCAGGGCAAGTTCGGACAGAAAAGCGAGAAAAAGGCCCCAGTCTGTCCGAATCCAGGGCAAGTTCGGACAGGGAAGGCAGGAAAAGTCCAGAGTTCTGTCCGAACCCGGGGCAAATTCGGACAGGAAAGGCAGAAAAAGTCCAGAGTCTTTCCGAACCTGAGGCAAGTTCGGACAGGAAAGGCAGAAAAGGGCCCGAGTCTGTCCGAACCTGAGGCAAGTTCGGACAGGGAAGGCAGGAAAAGTCCAGAGTCTGTCCGAACCCGGGGCAAATTCGGACAGGAAAGGCAGAAAAAGTCCAGAGTCTGTCCGAACCTGAGGCAAGTTTGGACAGGCAAGGCAGGAAAAGTCCAGAGTCTGTCCGAATCCCGGGCAAGTTCGGACAGAAAAGACAGAAAAAGGCCAGAATCTGTCCGAACCCGGGCCAGGTTCGGACAGGAAAGGCAGGAAAAGTCCAGAGTCTGTCCGAACCTGAGGCAAGTTCGGACAGGAAAGGCAGAAAAAGTCCAGAGTCTGTCCAAACCCGGGGCTTCTTCGGTCAAAATCACCCAAGAAACTGCCTGAGGTACTTCGCTGCCATTTTCATGATAAAATAAAAGGAGAGATTACAGAAAAGCAGGTGTCAAAGAGATGTCAGATACACATTTGCATTTTAATACGGGGATTGGGGTCCAAAAGCCTAATAGCATTCGGAATAAGGATATAAGCTGCCCTTTTTGTGCAAGGGAGGAGCTGACGGATATCATCGCCGTTGAGGATTCAATCATTCTGCTGAAAAATAAGTTTCCTGTTCTTGAAAGTTCCTATCAGACCGTGCTGATTGAAACGGATCAATGTGACGGAGAGCTGTCCATTTATTCAGAGGAGCATTTGGTCAGGCTGATTTCATTTGGGTTGAAGCATTGGCTTCAGATGGAAAAGAGCGGAGAATATGAATCTGTGTTATTTTTCAAAAACCACGGCCCATTATCCGGGGGAGTATCGCCCATCCACATATGCAAATTGTCGGATTGAGAAATATTGATTACAAGGAAAAAATTCAGGCAGAGGACTTTGAAGGTCTCCTTATTCATCAGGAAAGCAATACGGTGTTCACTTTATCGACTTCTCCGAGAATCGGTTTCTATGAATTCAACGTTAAGCTTGCCGATCAGGATGATATTCCGCACTTTGCAAAATGCATCCAGACAGCTGCTCATTATATTCTGAATGCCTTTCCTTTTCCGAGCAATAGCTATAATTTGTTTTTCTACAAGCTGGGCAGGGATATTTACGCAAAAATTGTTCCACGCTATATTACCACGCCAATTTTTATTGGCTACAGCATCCCTCAGGTTCCTAATAATCTTGAATGGATGAGAGATGATATAAAAGTGAGATATTTCAGCGGGGAATTTAAAGTCAGGCCTTAATGCCTGGTATACCCGATTGATGGGTACCTTCGACGGATGCCGGATATGGACGGAAATAACCATTCTCAGTAATCGTAAAAATTTGAAATAATAACCATTCGCTTTTAGAAGTTGTGATTTATCTCTATAAAAAATATAATGAAATATTGTAGTGAGAAATTATATGAAGTACATATTTTATTTCTTGCGCTGTGCTCCGTTATGCCTTAAAAGATAAAGGCAAATGGTTTTGTTTTTTAAAGGAGAATGATCATGACCTCAAATCGATATACACCTCCTAAGCTGGATTGGGGCTTAGTATTAATATTGATGCTTTTATTCCTGGTAAGCGCCATTTCCATTTACAGCGCACAGACAACAGGTCAATATACAGAAAACTTCCTTTTGAAGCAGGTTGTCTGGTATGCTGTTGGAACAGGAATCATAGCTGCGGTAATCACACTGGATTCCGATCAGCTGAAGAAGATATCCTGGTATGTGTATGGCCTGGGGATTGTACTGCTTGGATTCCTGATTGTGGCGCCATCAAGCATTGCCCCTGTCATTAATGGGGCAAAGGCATGGTACAAGGTTCCGGGTATGGGCTCACTTCAGCCTGCCGAGCTTGTTAAAGTGTTTATTATTCTGGTTTTGGCAAAAACAATTGACGAGCATCATCAAAAAAATGTATACAAAACCATGCAGACTGATTTATGGCTGCTCATTAAACTGGTTGGTTTAACTATGGTGCCTCTGCTGCTTGTTATGCAGCAGCCCGATTTAGGGACAAGCCTTGTATTTCTGGCAATCATGCTTGGCATGATATTCATTTCAGGAATCAGCTGGAAGCTTCTGGCGCCAATATTTGGAACAGGGGCGGCTCTGGCTGGCACTATTTTGTATTTTGTTTTATGGCATCCGGATATTCTTGAGAAGTATCTAGGGGTAAAGGAATATCAGTTTGCGCGTATTTATTCCTGGATTGATCCTTATAACTATCAAAGTTCAACCGGATTTCAGCTGACACGCTCACTCCTTGCCATTGGATCAGGGGAAACAAGCGGGAAAGGATATGGAACGAGGGAAGTCTATCTGCCTGAAAGCCATACCGACTTTATTTTCAGTATCGTAGGGGAAGAGTTTGGCTTTGTAGGCGCAAGTATTGTCGTCAGCCTTTTCTTTCTGCTGATTTACCATATTACTAAGATCGGCATGGAAACCAAAAACAACTTTTATACCTATATTTGTGTAGGTGTCATCAGCATGGTTACATTCCATGTCTTTCAAAATATCGGGATGACTATCGGCCTTTTGCCAATCACAGGCATACCGCTTCCTTTCATCAGCTATGGAGGAAGCTCGCTGATGGGGAATATGCTGGCCATGGGGCTGATTTTCTCGATTCGTTATCACTATAAAAAATATATGTTCTCGACAAATGATTAAAATTGAAAGAGCGGGCTGTGAAAGCCCGCTCTTTTACTCAATTACGCCGGTTTCCTCAATTGTTACATTGCATTTTACATCAAAACTCAGCGTTTTATAATCATCTTCCCACTTTTTAAAATCAAAATTCCGATGCTTGGATTTTTTCATTTGGCCGAGCCCAATTGGATCAATTCCGAGTTCCTGAAACTGTTTTAGTAGTCTGAGGCATTCCTTTTCGACCTTTTTCTCCAGTTTCTTTTGAACGGCGCCAACAACCTCTGATGCTAACTTATCTCCGGTATACTCACGAATAATCCCTTCAATGTTAATGGTTATGGAAGCATGATGATCAGTTATCTTAATTTTATGCTTGGACCTTAAACTCTTTACAGCAGCTAACTCGTCCTTTTTTAACTTAACATCGAAGTTTCCTTCGCTATATTTATCGACCAGCAATTTAAAAAAGAACATGTCTTTCACAGGAAGGACCTCTACTTCCCTATCCTTGCTGAAAAGGCTGATGCCGGCTATTTCCACTTTATCATCATCTAATTTTTTAAGACGCGGCAGAAATGGGTCCTTGCCTTCCTGGTAATAATCATTGGCTAGGATATGCAAGTTGGTTTTAGGAATATCCCGATGTTCAATATTATGCTGGATTAGATTGTAGATGTAGGTTGAGTTTCCTCGTGTTCCATACTCACCATTTAACATGTCTTCTGCCTTCCCTTCCGAAGTTGCAACAAATACACGTGCTCCGATACTTGCGTCTCTTTGAAAGGAATCTACAAGATCATAAATTCCTTTCTTGGAAAGTTCAGGTCCAAAGACTGCCAGTTTTAACCCTCCTGTTACGACTGGCTCTGATGATTGTTTAGTCACTTCGAGCAGAAGGTCCTGGCGCAGTTTTCCACTTCCAGAAAATGTCCGATTAATCACACTTTTATCAGGCTGAAATTCCTGAAATAATACAGTACCTCTATACTTGTCTTTTAAATCATCTGCTAAATCGTAGCCCACTCCTACTTCAATATTAATATCATCTAGTATTTCTTTATCCACACAGCCGGAAAGCAGCAAGACGAGACAGAGCAGTATTAGCTTCTTCATTTCTTCTTCCCCTTTTTTAGCTTCTTGGCGATCATTACAGCAGCGAAAAGCAAAGGAATATAAAGAAAGGTAAAAGCAAATCCCATTTTTCCAACATAGTTATTAAGCATATTAATTTTTTCTCTTGTGTCCAGAAAATGTATAACGGAAAGCACTGCTGCAACAACAAAAAACACTCCCACTTTCTGGCGGATGTTAAATACCCTTTTAATAAGTCTGGAGGCGATCCAAATGGAAATGCAAACATTAGGAAGGATGATTAAGTTCCAGTTGGCTATCCCGATATATTCAAATCGTTCAACAAAGGGCATCTCAACTATTTTCCACATCGTTAAGCTGGCCCAAATTTGTTTAGCCAGCTGGTCTTCAGAAAAATAGGCAAAAGTAATGATGGCTAGAATAGTGTAAATAAGAGTAGTTGTTAATACGGCCAGATGAGCCCATTTCTGCGATTTTTTTGGTTCTTTAATAAATGGATAGAAAAAAAGGATGATCTCAAACCCAATGAAAGTAAGGGACATATGATAAGAAGCTGTAAGCAGTTCTTTAATGGAATGATCCCAGATGGGCAACAGATTGTAAAAGTTGGAGAATTTAATCGCCCAGCCGAATGTGAGGAGGAGGTAAGCCGGCAGAACAAGCCCGAAGAAGGCTGTACCGACTACCGTTCTAAATCCTCCAAAAATAATATAAACACAAAGAATCATAAAACCGAAGGAGAACCAGAAAGTGCTTAATTCAGGGAACATCCAAACCTGTATGACTTCAATAAATGTCCTTACTACTGTTAAGGAATACAGGATAAAATAGCCAATAAAAATGAAGCAGAGTGCCTTGCCGAGAAAGTTACCCACGACGTATTTATGTGCTGTTACAATATCGCCGCCAACGGTATCGCCAATTTTATAGATCATCCAAACAATTACATGAATGCATGCGCCGGCAAATAATATGGAGATCCAGGCATCGTATCCTGCATCCATTGCGATAATCCTCTGATAGCCTAACACACCGATCCCAATTTGCATGGACATGACCAAGTAAAATACTAAAAAGGGAGATATCTGCAATCTCTCTGGTACTGGCTGTTCCTTCATCTGGTTCACCTCCACTTAAGTTGGTACATTGGGCATTACTCGTCGATATCTTTTTTCTCTTTGGCCTTTTTCCTACTGAAACGGATTGGATTTTTTGTCCGTAAAAATATCGGCCTTTTGGATTGCTTTTCAAATGGAAGCCTGATAAGGGCATCTTTCATATCCATAACCCGAGGCGGATAGAGCGGCTCAAGGAATGGCCTTCCAAGTGAAGTCAGCCTTATTAAATGAGTCAGCAGTACACAGAAACAAAACACAATCCCGAGCAGGCCCCATAGTTCTGCAAAAAACAGGAAAGGGAAGCGAAGCAGGCGGATCGTATTGCCCATCCTGTATACAGGTGTTGTAAAGGAGGCGAGAGCGGCGAGAGCTACAATAATGAGCAGGACGTTACTCGTCAAGCCTGCTTCTACAGATGCAGTCCCGATTACGATTCCTCCAACGATACCGATTGTCTGGCCAACCTTGGTCGGAAGGCGGGCTCCTGCCTCACGCAGCAGTTCAATGGTCAGCTCCAGAAATAATGCCTCCAAAATGGGAGGGAGCGGAATTTCCCGTCTTGATGTAATTAATGTGCTCAGCAAGTCTTTTGGAATAAGTTCATAATGATATGAAAGGGTTGCTACATAAATAGGTGTAATGAGAATGGAAAACGCAACCGCGAACAACCGGATCAGCCGGAAAAAAGAAGACAAAATCCAATTTAAAAAATAATCTTCAAAAGAACTGAAAAATTCAACAAGCGTGGTTGGTGTGATTAACACATGGGGTGAGCCGTCAACCACAATGGCTATTTTTCCCTCTGCCAAAATTCCCGCGACCCTATCAGGCCGCTCCGTATCAAGCAGCTGAGGAAAAGGGGAATTGGAGTTATCACTAATCAGCTGTACAATATAAGAACTGTCTGTAATGGCATCAAACTTCACGTTTGTAAGTCTCTGCCTGACAGTATTTACATTATCCTCATTTGTGATATCTTCCATATAAAGCATGGCTACAGCGGTTTTTGACAGGCTTCCTAGCTTAAACTCTTCAATAATCAGTTCTTTTACCGGAAGACGTTTCCTGATTAAGTTTAAATTTTGGCCCATTGACTCTACAAAAGCTTCTTTAGGGCCGATAACCGAAAATTCAACTTCAGGCTGGCTTAACCCCCTGACGATTTCTTTTTGCGCAGCTATAAAGCCGAAATGTTTAAGTTCTGTCTCAATCGTCAGCATGACGTAGCCATTTAAAAGCTTTTGTTCGATTAGAGAAGGGTCATCACAAATCTGTACATCGGCCACAGGGACAAGCTGCTTAATATCCTCTATTTCCCGGAATTCTTCTTCCAGAAGATTAGGGAGAACACCATCCTGAATAATATTTTCATCAATTAAAGTAGCCATGAAAGTAAGTCCAAAGCGCACATTTGTTTTTTGGTTATAATAAAATATTTTTTTGAAGTCTTTGGATTTAATCAAGGATTTTTCCCAATCCTTATGCTGGATATCCTCTTTAATCCGTTTGTTTTTCAACCAGTTTCTCATAGGAAAATCACCATCATTTTCGGCATTACGCTTATTGTTGCCGGTTTTGGAAAACTTATGAATGGAAGGCAATAAAAAAGAAGGGTTTGGATGTACGGCAGGTAAGATCGGGAAAATGTAATATGGAAAAATAAAAAAGGAACCTGGTTGGTTCAGGTTCCTTTTAATATATTTGAGCTCCTATAAAAGAGGGGGTATTATGGGAGCGCAATCACGAGTTGAGATTACTTGGAAAAATATTTTTCGATATCATCCAGAAGCAGGTTTGCAGCTATGACTCCGCCGGCAGTGTTCCAGATTGTGTCATTAACCTTGTGGACATTGCCGTCCTGGGATACCTTTAAGTTTTTGAATAGTGGATCTTCAATCCATTCTTTCTCAAGCTGGCTTGCTTCACCGTCGCCAGTTTCATATGTGAAGTAGAATAGGATATCTCCATCCATGGCAGGAATTCGCTCTTTTGTAGCATTTTTTTCTGCAAAATCATCAACATTCTGGCTTTCAGGTCTTGCAAAACCGATTTGGTCAAGGATTACACCAGAGAAGGTATCTTTATGGTAGATGCGGACATCTCCAGCCATAAAGCGGACAATGGAAACTTCCTGGTTTATTTTGTCGCCAAGGCTTGTTTTGATTTCCTGGATGCGGCTGTCATAATCAGCAAGGACTTTTTTGCCTTCTTCTTCTTTATTCAGTGCTTTAGCGTAAAGCTCAAAGTTTTCCTTCCAGTCTCCGCGCAATGTTTCAGCAAAAACAGTAGGGGCAATATCATTTAATTGATCATAGATTTTTTCCTGGCGCATCTTGTTTCCGATGATAAGGTCCGGCTGCAGCGCTGCAATTGCTTCTACATTGACTTCGCTTTCTGTTCCCACAACCTGAACATCTTTCATATCTTCTGCTATATGTTCATACCATGGATCGCCAGTCCAGGACTGAACGGCACCGACTGGAGTAACACCCATGGAAAGTAATGCTTCTGTACCTTCGTTTGTCAGAATTACTACCTTTTCAGGTGTTTTATCAAGCTTAGTTGTGCCCATTGCATGCTCTACTGTGTAACCTGTATCTTCTGTTTTGCTTCCTTCTTTTTCTTTGTCAGCTGTCTCATCCTGTTCATTGTTGTTCCCGCAGGCTGCCAGGAACAAGATTGTGAAAACTGAAAGAATGGCAAGTAAAGATTTGAATTTCATTATGTACTCCTCCATCGCGTTGTTAATGATAATCATTTTCATTTGACATTTTTATAGTAATGTGGCCACGGTAAAATGTCAATAGGTAATTGAAAATCATTTTCATTTAATTTTTTCAAATCATCACTGAAAATGATTTTCAAACTCATTGACAGCTAATCCTCTGTACAATAGACTGAAAATGTAACTAAACCTTATTAAATAGACGCAAGAAGGGTCTCGCTATGCTATTAAAAACAAATTCTCTGAGGTGGGCTGGGCTATTTGCAGCTATGCTCCTATTATTAGTATTAATGTCTTTCAGTATTGTATACGGGTATACCGACACAACCTGGAAGATGGCACTTGATGCCTTTACCCAATTCGATGGAACGAATGAACACATAATCATTCAATCAGTCCGTCTGCCGAGAGCATTGATTGCGGCGGCCGTAGGGGCAAGCCTTGCGATTGCGGGTGTACTGCTCCAGACATTGACAAAGAATCCCCTTGCTGCTCCTGAAATTTTTGGAATAAACGCAGGTGCTGGATTTGCAGTCGTTATTACAGTAACGCTTTTTTCAATTAGTAATCTTCAGGTCTTTACATGGGTTTCATTTCTGGGAGCTGCTGTTTCATTTATATTCGTATATATAATTGGGTCTATCGGCAGGGAAGGGCTGACCCCCATGAAATTGACCCTTGCCGGTGCAGCGATGAGTGCCATGTTTGCTTCGATGACACAAGGCTTCCTCGTTATTAATGAGACTGCCCTGGAACAGGTGCTATTTTGGCTGGCAGGATCGGTATCGGGAAGGAAGCTGGACACCCTCGCAGCTGTATTTCCATATTTATTAGCCGGCTGGATCTTTTCCCTGATCATTGCGGGGAAATTGAACGTCTTATCAATGGGCGAGGATGTCGCAAAGGGGCTGGGCTTGAAAACAGGATTGCTGAAATTGGGTGCGGGCATTGTTATTGTGCTTCTGTCAGGAGGAGCGGTAGCTGTTGCTGGTCCTATCGGCTTTTTAGGCATTGTCATTCCCCATTTAACCCGGGCGGTTGTCGGCATTGATCATCGCTGGGTCATTCCTTATGCGGGTCTATTCGGGGGATGCTCCTTCTTGTAGCGGACATAGCATCAAGGTATATCATCATGCCGCAGGAAGTTCCTGTTGGCGTCATGACAGCTGTAATTGGAACTCCTTTCTTTGTGTATATTGCCAGAAGGGGGTTCAATCAGTAATGAAAAAATATTATAACTTGCGCCTGTTTGGCGATAGAATTTCTTTTTTAGTAAACCGGAAAGCACTTATCACTTTTTTATTATTGGCAGCAGCTGCTGCCGGAGTATTTGTCATCAGCACCGGCACGGGTGAAATGAAAATCAGCCCTCTGAAGGTAGTGCAGGTTTTCTTTGGCGGGGGTTCGGATATGGATAGACTGGTCATTCAGTCATTCAGACTTCCAAGAATTATCGTTGCCTTAATGGTAGGAATGGCGCTTGCTGCAGCCGGGGGAATCCTGCAGGGGATAATCAGAAATCCGCTTGCATCTCCTGACATAATCGGGATTACAGGAGGGGCCTCTGCAGCAGTTGTAGCATTTCTTGCTTTTTTTAGTGATAAAAATAATGCATTAACTGTAAGTATTAATTGGATGCCTCTTGCAGCTTTCGCGGGTGCTGCTATTTTGGCCTTCCTTGTTTATTTTCTCGCCTATAAGGATGGGGTATCACCAGTACGGCTTGTTTTAATCGGGATCGGGCTTGCAGCCCTAATGAAGGCACTCACCACCTTGATGATGGTCTTTGGGCCGATTTACCAGGCAAGCCAGGCAAATATTTGGATAACCGGGACTGTTTACGGTTCAAATTGGGATAATGTCACAATTTTGGTCCCTTGGACCATCGTGTTTCTGATACTTGCCTTTGTTTTAGCACGAAATGTCAATATCCAGGAACTTGGCGATGATATTGCCAAGGGTGTAGGGAGCACAGTCCAAAAATACCGGTTTCTTCTGCTCATGGTCAGCACAGCATTAATTGGCGGAGCTGTTGCATTTGGCGGCGGGATAGGCTTTGTTGGATTGATGGCTCCTCATATGGCCCGCAGGCTGGTTGGCTCTGCTTTTGGCGCTTTGCTTCCGGCTTCTGCGCTGATTGGAGGAATCCTTGTGATGGCAGCCGACCTGATAGGCAGGACTTTGTTCTCACCGCTTGAAATCCCGGCGGGTGTATTTACAGCCAGCATTGGAGCACCTTACTTTATTTACCTGCTTTTCAAGACAAGAAACGCATAATCTGGAAAAGCTTGAAACTCGTATCGTACTGGTAAATGGATAGCCTATAGATATAGATATAGATATTAAGGAAAAGGAGAGGGCAGAAATGACAGCAGGGCAAGCGATCGCAACAAAAGACTTAACCTTGTCATATGGGGAAACCATTATTATTAATGAATTGGACCTGGAAATTCCCAAGGGAGAAATCACAGTATTTATTGGTGGAAATGGCTGCGGAAAATCGACATTGCTAAGGTCCATTGCCCGGCTGCTAAAGCCGAAATCAGGTGCCGTTTTATTGGAAGGTGAGGCTATAGCCAAACTTTCAACCAAAGATGTTGCCAGAAAGATGGCGATTCTGCCCCAATCCCCTTCTGCTCCAGAAGGACTCACAGTGCTTCAGCTTGTCAAACAGGGGCGGTACCCTTATCAAACTTGGCTGAAGCAATGGTCAACTGAAGATGAAATAAAGGTCAGAAATGCATTAAAGGCTACAGGCATGGAGGAATTGAAAGATCGGACAGTGGATTCATTATCGGGCGGACAGCGCCAGCGCGCCTGGATTGCCATGACGTTGGCTCAGGATACTGATACGATTCTGCTTGATGAGCCTACTACGTATTTAGATATGACCCACCAAATTGAAATACTGGATTTATTATTTGAATTAAATGAAATTGAAGAGCGTACCATCGTCATGGTGCTGCATGATCTGAATTTAGCCTGCCGCTATGCCCATAATATTGTTGCCATAAAGGATCAGAAGGTTTTCGCTCAGGGCAAGCCTGAACATGTCATCAATTGCGGATTAGTCAAAACCGTATTTGGCATGGAATGCGAGGTTACGATAGATCCATTATTCGGCACGCCGCTTTGCATTCCTTATGGGAAGGGCAGATGTATTTTAAAAGGGCAAGGATTCCAGGAATGATTAAATTAACTGGAGAACAGGCAGAAGCTCTCGGGCAGTTCAGACTTGTCCTGGATTCAGGAGAAGGTTCTCCTTTAACAATTGAAGTGAAAAAGCTGCTGGATTCGAGTCAGACAGGTCCATACCTGGATAAAGTGAAAAATCATATAGGAGCAACTGACAAGAAAACGGCTGCTTCTATTTTAATTAAAAGATATGCCTTTCTGCCTGTAATTTACTTGTATAGCATGACATCCTGGAACATCAAATTAGATATAAGGCCTGAAAATATAACATTTGTCAGTCAGGAAAAAGATGGACTATGGCTTCCATGCTTTAGTTTTATTCACCTTCAAGGCCAAGAAATTGAGGAGGAAAGGGAAAAATGGAGAGAAGATGCTTTGCGGACTCTTTTTAATGGCCATATTTTTCCGGTGCTGAATAGAATAGCAATCGAAGCAAATGTTTCTAAACTAATTCTTTGGGAGAATATAGCGATTTATCTCTTCTGGCTTTACGAGAAGATTTTGCCTTTGGAAACACATTCTGAAAGGGCTGCTGAAGATTTTGAGTTTATCCTGGAAAAGGCTTCAGGCAATTTGTTCGGCTGCGAAAAAACGAATCCCTTAAAGAAATTTGACAGTACTAAAATACTGATTGAAAGTACCGGCCAAACGGTGAGGCCAAGAAAAACATGCTGCTATTCCTATTTGACCAGCAGCGGAAAACGATGCGGGACATGTCCTCAGGCCTGCAGGATAAAATGAAACTTCGGCTTTATCCCAATGATTGATAGCTGAACTAATCAAAGGAGGAATCGCAATGAATGAGGAGTTGAAGGAACAGCTGGATGGCCTGCTTGAAAAATATACCGAACTCCTAATTGGAGAGACCTCCCCGGAGTTAAAGGAAAAGGTTGAAGCTTGGGTGCTGTACTCTTTTATTGCGAAATCCATGCCGCCTCTAGCCAAGCACTGGAATGATACATACCCTTCTGCAAAAGAGGAAATGAAGGCTCTGGTCGCTGAAATTAAAACAATGAATGAAGAGATGAGAAGCAAAAAATAAAAATTTGTAGAATCTAAAAAACCGCTGGAGATAAAAACAGCGGTTTTTTGTTTGGCACTCCTTCTTATTGCATCTGACCATTGCCATATGGCAATTGATTTGTATAGCCCTGGAACTGCTGATAAGATTGCTGAAGCTTCTGCTGGTCAGCCGCTTCAACCTTATACCAGCCTTTTTTGAACATTAGGTTATAAAATTCTCTCTGCTGGTTTTGTGTTTCGTTAAAAGCCGCAAGAATATCCTGATACAGGCTCTGATGGCTTGCCTCATTTAGGGCGACAGAATATGCATCTGTCATATATTTTTCTGTAGATAAAATATCATTTGTAAAATCCCGATCATTCATTTGCGGAGTTTTATTTACCTGTGTCTCGGGATTTTGAATCGTATTTGGATTCTGGTTCTGGTTCATTTTCAAGACTCCTTTCTATTGCATTCCCATAAAGTTCTGCTGATTTTGCTGGTTTAAATGAGCAAGCAGCTGTTCGTAGTGACGCTGATGCATTTGGCCGCATTGCTCGAAGTGTGTTTTTAGCTCCTGGTCCTGGCATTGCTGCGCGTAAAAATGCGCTTTTTTACAGGCGAGAAGGTTCCAGGTAAGCATATCTGTTAAGTAAAGAGCATCCTTAGTGGAAATAACCGCAGGAGGCTGCTGCATAATGCCCTGCTGGTTCTGCATATTCATATTTTGCTGTTGCATTAATTGTCCCTCCAATTCTTTTAGCCTATAATAGCTTCAATTCTTTTCGAGGATATCTTTCCTCTGAAAAACGTTTGCTATTCTGCAGAAGATGAATTACCTATATACATAATGGAAACTATAAAAGGCTGACGGCAGCCAGCCTTTAAACAGCGTGTTACCGCTTATATTGATTATTTTGGCTATTCCTTTTTTAGGCCCTTGCCTTTCAACGGTAGGACCTGCATCTCCCTGGACACTTGCAGCGCTGACTCCTGCTTTGGAAGGATCTTTTTTCATTTTTCCCATTTCTTTCACCTCCGTAACGAACAAAAAATGTTTCCTTTTTAGAGTGTCCAAAACACCTATTTACATTTCGCATAAAATATATAAATTACTTTGAGCCATGAAAAATTTCAAAACATTTTTAAATTTCCGCTTAAAATCATTGCGTAAATTTTGCAAATATTTTATAGTTATAACTAACAGAACTCATTCAGAAGAGATGCATATTTTTTTTGAGAATAAAATGAATGAGTATTCATTCAAAAAAGTTAAAGGGGGAAATAAAGTTGATCCAACAAATAAAGAAGGCGGCAGTTTTAGGCTCAGGGGTCATGGGTTCAGGGATCGCAGCCCATCTGGCCAATATCGGGATCCCGACATTATTATTGGATATCGCGCCTCGCGAATTAACGGATGCTGAAAAGGCAAAGGGGCTTACTCTTGAAGATAAAGCAGTCCGCAATCGAATCAGTGAAGGAAACCGCCAAAAATTATTAAAACAAAAACCGGCTCCATTAACTTCCAAAAATAATATTGCGTTAGTTGAGGCAGGAAACTTTGAAGATGACATGGAGCGTCTAAAGGATGTCGATTGGATTATTGAAGTTGTTGTGGAGAACCTCGCCATTAAGAAGCAGGTTTTTGAAAAGGTGGACCAATCCCGCAAGCCAGGAAGCATCGTCAGCTCCAATACGTCTGGAATATCTGTAGAAGCAATGTCAGAAGGGCGCTCGGAAGATTTCCAAAAACACTTTCTTGGAACACATTTCTTTAATCCTCCTCGTTACTTAAAACTTCTCGAGGTCATACCTACTAAAAACACTTCTTCCGAAGTGCTGTCATTTATGAAGCAATTTGGAGAAGATGTACTGGGAAAAGGAGTAGTTGAAGCTAAAGATACACCAAACTTTATCGCCAACCGAATCGGCACTTATGGCCTGCTGATTACAGTGCAGGAGATGCTAAAGGGCGGGTACAGTATCGGTGAAGTAGATTCCATAACTGGTCCGCTGATTGGCCGCCCGAAAAGTGCTACATTCAGAACACTTGATGTAGTAGGGCTTGATACATTTATACACGTGGCAAACAATGTTTATGACCAGGTAGACGGGAAAGAAAAGGAAGTATTTGAAGTTCCGGGCTTTATGAAAGTTATGCAGGAAAAAGGCTGGCTTGGAAGCAAGTCAGGGCAAGGATTTTTCTTGAAAAAGGGCAAAGAGATTCTTGAACTGAATCCTGAATCTCTGGAATACGGTCCGCGCAAAAAGCTTAAGACAGCTTCGACTGAATTGAGCAAGCAGGAAAAAGGCACTCCTGGAAAATTGAAAGCGCTTGTATACTCAGATGACCGCGCAGGCCAATTATTGTGGAACATCCTGAGTCCGGCTCTTCTTTACTCGGCGCAATTACTCGGCGAAATAGCTGATGATGTAACAGCAATAGACAAAGCGATGAAATGGGGCTTTGGCTGGGAATTGGGGCCATTTGAAACCTGGGATGCCATTGGAGTAGGGAAATCTGTCCAGAAGATGGAAGATGCAGGTGAGGAAGTGCCGGCATGGGTAAAGGATATGCTGGAAAAAGGCTTTGATTCTTTCTATAAAGAAGAAGAAGGCAAGCAATATTTCTATCACAATGGCGAGTACAGATTAATCGAGGAAAACCCTAAAGCAATCAACTTGAAACAGATTAAAAAGCAAAAAGGTGTAATTAAAAAAAATACCGGTGCAAGCCTGATTGATTTAGGCGATGGTGTTGCATTGCTTGAATTCCATTCGCAAAGCAATGCCATTGGACTGGATATTATCCAAATGATCAATTTTGCAGTGGATGAAGTGGAGAAGAACTACAAAGGACTTGTTATCGGGAATCAGGGCAAGAATTTCTGTGTAGGCGCCAACCTCGGAATGATCCTCATGGAAGCGCAGGATGACAATATTTATGAATTGGATATGGTAGTCCGTCAGTTCCAGAATGCCATGATGAAAATTAAGTACAGTGCGAAACCGGTAGTTGCTGCTCCATTTGGCATGACACTTGGCGGCGGGGCTGAGGTTTGTCTGCCGGCAGCACATATTCAGGCATCAAGCGAAACATATATGGGACTTGTTGAAGTGGGGGTAGGCCTGATTCCAGGAGGAAGCGGTAACAAAGAGCTCTACATTAAGCATCTTAAAAATATGCCAAATGGTGTGGAATTTGACCTTCAAAAGGTTGCCAATAAAGTATTTGAATCGATTGCAATGGCAAAGGTTTCAACATCAGGCGAGGAAGCTAGGGATAATAACTTTCTGAACCTGGCAGATGGCATCAGTGTGAATGGTGACCATCTCCTTTATGATGCAAAGCAGGCAGTTCTTGCTCTGCACAAAAAAGGCTATAAGCCTCCTGTAAGGAAGAAGGTGCCGGTTGTCGGCGAAACAGGATATGCAACACTCCTGCTTGGAGCGCAGGCAATGCTCTACTCAGGGTATATCTCAGAGCATGATCTAAAAATCGCGAAGAAGCTTGCTTATGTAATCGCAGGCGGAAAAGTGCCATACGGTACAGAAGTGGATGAGCAATATTTGCTTGACTTGGAGAGAGAAGCATTCCTAAGCCTTGTAGCTGAACCGAAATCACAGCAGCGGATGCAGCACATGCTCTTAAAAGGGAAACCGTTGCGTAATTAAAGTAATAGTTTGAGACATTAAGAGAAAGAGAGGGAAAATAATGAGAGAAGCGGTAATAGTTGCAGGTGCCAGGACACCGGTCGGAAAAGCCAAAAAAGGTACGCTTGCAAACGTCAGGCCGGATGACTTAGGTGCACTTGTAGTAAAGGAAACCCTTAAGCGCGCAGGAAATTATGAAGGAAACATCGATGATTTAATTATCGGCTGTTCTATGCCTGAAGCCGAACAGGGGCTGAACATGGCAAGGAATATCGGAGCTCTTGCCGGACTTTCACATGAAGTGCCGGGAATAACCATTAATCGCTATTGTTCTTCAGGCCTGCAGGCAATTGCTTATGCAGCTGAAAAAATCATGATTGGCCATGCTGATACAATCATTGCAGGCGGAGCGGAATCTATGAGCCTTGTGCCGATGATGGGGCATGTAGTCCGCCCGAATGCCAAACTTGCCGAAACAGCCCCCCAATACTATATGGGTATGGGACATACAGCTGAAGAAGTTGCAAAGAAGTATGGCATTACACGAGAAGACCAGGATGCATTTGCGGTCAGAAGTCATCAGAGAGCTGCACAGGCAATCCAGGATGGCAAATTTGAAGAAGAAATTGTGCCAGTAGACGTAACGTTTAGATCCGTTGGAAAAGACAATAAGCTTAAAGAAAAAACAATCCAGTTCCGCCAGGATGAAGGCGTCCGTTCAGATTCCACAGTTGAAACACTCGGAAAACTGCGTCCGGCATTCTCGGTAACCGGCAGTGTCACAGCTGGGAATTCATCGCAGACAAGCGATGGAGCTGCAGCAGTAATGGTAATGGACAGGGAAAAGGCGGAGTCTTCTGGGTTGAAGCCAATGGCTAAATTCAGAAGCTTTGCAGTAGGCGGTGTTCCTCCTGAAATCATGGGTGTCGGTCCAGTTGTGGCCATCCCTAAAGCATTAAAGCTTGCAGGGCTGGAGCTTTCTGATATCGGTTTATTTGAATTGAATGAAGCTTTTGCGTCCCAATCCATTCAAATTATCCGTGAGCTGGACTTAGATGAAGAGAAAGTAAATGTAAATGGAGGGGCCATTGCACTTGGACACCCGCTGGGCTGTTCCGGTGCCAAGCTCACTCTATCTCTAATTCATGAAATGAAGCGCCGCAATCAGCAATTTGGAGTTGTAACAATGTGCATCGGTGGCGGAATGGGCGCAGCCGGAGTATTTGAACTTTTATAAATTGAGCAGGAATTTGGAGAGAAGCCAAAGGCTTCTCCGCAAAACAGAATGGAGGAAATAAGAAAATGTCAAACCAAACTGAAAACCTTATCAAAGGCGGAAGCTTTTTAATCGAAGATGTTTCCTATGACCGGGTTTTTACGCCTGAAGACTATACAGATGAGCAGGTTATGATTGCTAAGACGACTGAAGATTATGTTGTAAATGAAGTTGTTCCGCAAATTGAGCATCTGGAAAACCACGAATTTGACCGTTCGGTAAAGTTATTGAAGCAAGCTGGAGACCTCGGACTATTAGGCGCAGATGTTCCAGAGGAATACGGGGGACTTGCTTTAGATAAAGTTAGCTCTGCACTTATAGCCGAGAAAATGGCGCGTGCAGGCGGCTTTTCCATCTCGCATGGTGCACATGTTGGAATTGGTTCCCTTCCAATTGTTCTTTTCGGAAATGAAGAGCAAAAGCAAAAATACCTTCCTGCATTAGCTACCGGCGAAAAACTTGCTGCTTATGCATTGACGGAGCCAAGCTCAGGTTCTGATGCTCTTGGAGCAAAGACGACTGCCAAGCTGAATGCAGAAGGTACGCACTATGTATTAAACGGGGAAAAGCAATGGATAACGAATGCAGGCTTCGCAGATGTATTCGTAGTATACGCAAAAATTGACGGTGAACACTTCTCAGCATTTATCGTTGAAAGGGAGTTCCCGGGTGTTTCTGTAGGAGCAGAAGAAAAGAAAATGGGAATTAAGAGCTCTTCTACCCGTACGTTAATTCTTGAAGATGCCCAGGTGCCAAAGGAAAACCTTCTTGGTGAATTTGGCAAGGGACATGTGATTGCATTTAATATATTAAATATTGGCCGCTATAAGTTAGGTGTTGGAGCAGTCGGCGGTGCGAAGCGGGCATTCGAACTTGCTGTTCAATATGCCAATCAGCGCCAGCAGTTTAAGACACCAATCTCTCAGTTTAATTTGACAAAAGAGAAACTGGGAACAATGGCTTCTAAGATATATGCCGCTGAAAGTGCAGTATACCGGACTGTAGGCTTATTCGAGGACCGTATGAGCAAGCTTTCGGACGAAGAAGTGAAAGATGGAAAAGAAGTGGCGAAGTCAATCGCTGAATATGCTATAGAGTGCTCCATGAATAAATTCTTTAATACGGAAGTCCTCGACTATGTAGTAGATGAGGGTGTTCAGATCCACGGAGGCTACGGTTTCATGGCTGAATATGAGATTGAAAGAGCTTACCGTGATTCACGCATTAACCGTATTTTCGAAGGAACAAACGAAATCAATCGTCTATTGGTGCCGGGCACGTACCTCCGCAAAGCATTAAAAGGAGAGCTTCCATTATTCCAGAAAGCCCAGGCACTGCAGGAAGAGCTTATGATGTTGATGCCTGAAGAGCCTGGTGACGAGCCGCTTGCACAGGAAAAATATCTGGTGAAAAATGCAAAGAAAATCGGCTTGCTTGCAGCTGGTTTAGCAGCACAGAAGTACGGAAAAGCTCTTGAAAAAGAACAGGAAGTGCTCGTGAACATTGCGGATATTATATCAAATGCTTATGTAATGGAGTCGGTTGTTCTCCGTACGGAAAAGGCTATTGAAAAGGCAGGGCTTGAAAAGAACAAGCAAAAACTTCTTTACACTCAAATCTTCTGCCAGGAAGCATTTAACAAAATCGAGCAGGATGCAAAAGAAACACTTGTGGCAGTAGAAAACGGCGATGCTCTGCGCATGATGATGTCAGCACTTCGCAAATTTACCCGCCACACCCCAATCAACGTCATTGCAAAGAAGCGTGAAGCATCAGAAAAACTGATCGACGCGGAACGTTTTACAGTTTAATTGATCTTAGGCTCTCTTCATCATGAAGGGAGCTTTATTTTTTGCCAAAAATAACCCTTCAAAAATTTTTTTGCCAGAAGGATAATATAGAAATTTGTCGAATATAAATTTGGAGATCAATGTTATGCTTTGTCATCCATTTATGTTACTATTCAATTAAAAGGCAGCAATTTTGGATAAGCCTGAATTTGCTAAAATGGGTGGTGAAAAAATGGCGTTGACTTTTTATTGGTATCCTAAATGCGGGACATGCCGAAAGGCCAAGAAATGGCTTGATGAACATAATCTGTCCTATGAAGAAATACATATAACAGACAATCCGCCTTCTCGAAGCGAACTTGAAACGCTTTATAAAAAGAGCGGTTTAGAACTGAAAAAGTTCTTTAATACGAGTGGTCAAAAATACCGGGAACTCGGACTGAAGGACAAGGTGAAGACCTCTATGGAAGAAGAACTGCTCGATATTTTGGCAACAGACGGCATGCTGATTAAGCGTCCGCTGCTGACAGATGGAGAAAAGGTAACAGTGGGCTTCAAAGAAGAGGAATATGAAAAGACATGGCTTTCCTAAGCGCTGGACTTTAGCCTTTTAAGCCATATTTAACCATGAGATCGATTTACTGATCATAAATTGAAATATTAATTTGGAGGGATACATAATGAGCACACCAAAAGAATTACGTTATTCAGAAGAGCATGAGTGGGTAAAAACAGAAGATGGGAAAGTACGTATCGGGATTACGCATTTCGCGCAATCAGAACTTGGTGACATCGTATTTGTTGAGCTTCCTGAAGTTGGCGATGAGCTAAATGCAAACGAGCCATTCGGAAGCGTAGAATCTGTAAAAACAGTTTCTGAACTTTATGCGCCATTAAGCGGTAAAGTGGTTGAAGTAAATGAAGACCTTAACGACAACCCTGAATTCGTAAACGAATCCCCATATGAAAAAGCATGGATGGTTGTGGTGGAGCCTTCAGATTTAAGCGAAGTAGAGAGCTTGATGACTGCTGAGCAATATGAAGAAATGACAAACGAAGACTAATGTATGAAAGCCGGTTCTATAAGAACCGGCTTTCATGCTGTTTATGTAACTGAGGGGCTGATCAAGGGTTCTGCTATTAGAATTTGTATCTATGTACTTCGAAACCTGTCTAGCTCCAGCGCCTACCCCCTCGAGGTCACAAGCTTGTCTAGTTGCGGCTCCTAGGGACTCGAGACATAAGCCAATCCCTTCCAGAAGGAAAGAACACCTTCTTGCAGGGCTCGTCTTATGCTTGTCGTCCCTGAGCAATCGCCTCCACATTTCGGTTTGTCTAGTTGCGGCTCCTGGGGACTCGGAAGCATAAGCCGATTCCTTTCAGAAGGAAAAACGCCTTCTTACAGGAACCGTCTTATGCCTGTCGTGCCTGGGCAGTCGCCTCCACATTTCAGGCAATCCTCCCAAAAAGGCAAAGGACGCCTTTCTGTAAGGCTCGTCTTGTGATTGTCGGGGTGGACAAGGCGCTTGCGCTTTTCTAACTGGCTTTAATTGCTATTTTTTCTTTTGCAGAGAAAGGGCAAACTATAGATACCCAAAAGCATGAAAGGATTGGTTACCCATGACATTGAATCAGCAGAAAATCGATATTACAGATCGGGTTGTCGGCAAGCTTAAAAGTAATGGGATTGATCTTTATCTTGAGAACGAAAAAATTGGCCAAATCAGCCTTCCTGAAGGCTCTTCCTTTAACCTGGCCCATCATTTTGAGACCGACCACCAAAAAATATATCAGAATGTCTCCGTTCCAGATAAAGCGCAAGAGCGCTACACAGACTGTGACGAAGGCGGCTGGTGCTGACTACTGTAAACAGCGGAATGGATTCCGCTGTTTATTTAATAGGATAAAGCAATATTACCGGGCATACAATGAAATAGGCTGTTTAAGAGTACTACAATGATTATTTTTCTTCAAAAATATTTCCTTTATCAAGCTGTAGAATAATATGTAAAATCAGCGCAGTCCTAACCTCCAATATGGGCAGGAGATTCACACCATAACCGAGAATATTGAATATATTAAGATAAGTACCAATGTAAGACTGGTTTTTTAA
The DNA here is from genome assembly GCF_023516215.1 of Cytobacillus pseudoceanisediminis. Classification (NCBI taxonomy): domain Bacteria; kingdom Bacillati; phylum Bacillota; class Bacilli; order Caryophanales; family Bacillaceae; genus Cytobacillus; species Cytobacillus pseudoceanisediminis. The sequence continues at coordinate 4,813,896 of NZ_CP097349.1, forward strand.
ATTTGGCTGTTTTGTAAACTTTGCTTACGATAAACTAAGTTTGTCAACTGAGTTGATTGGGGCGGAGGGCACTTGATCCTCGAAAAAGCTTCCGCATTTTCTTTGTACAGATGCTAATTCAGGAAGCTTATTCAATATCCTGCAGGAGGCTCTCATTTCTCCCAGCGGAAATCAACGGGATATTTACAATCTAAGATCAATCTCATGAGTAAACAGCTAACATTAAAGCAACAGTTTCAAAATAACTCCTTTCAGGTGATGACGATGAACGAGGGAATTCCGGAAAAAGTTATTATTGTCGAGGGAAAGTCAGATAAAACGAAGGTTAAAAACATAATAAGAGAACCTGTAGAGATTATCTGCACAAATGGAACAATAAGCATTACCAAGCTGGATGAATTAATTGACACACTGTTTGATAAGGATGTATATATATTGGTGGATGCCGATTCAGCCGGTGAAAAGCTGAGAAAACAGTTTAAAAGGGAATTTCCAGAGGCAGAGCATCTATACATCGATAGAATGTACAGAGAAGTAGCGACAGCACCGGAACATCATTTGGCTACAGTGCTGCTGGGAGCTAATATTGACGTTTATACACAATATTTAGACAGATAAAGTAAGGATGATAAAATGCAGGAATGGTCGCAGCTGGAGATTGAGGAAGCGGTTAACGGGCAAGAAACTGCCCTTATCTATTTGTACACGCCTATGTGCGGAACCTGTCAGATGGCAGGAAAGATGCTGACAGTTACAGAACAATTGCTGCCTGATCAAAAGATTGGGAAAGCGGACTTAAATTATATGCCGCAATTGGCTGAACAATGGGGAGTGGAAAGCGTACCTTGTCTTCTCATCTTTAAAGAAGGAAATTTACAGGAAAAATTATATGCATTCCGATCAGTTCCCTATTTGTTGGATAGAATCAGAAGCATCTATTGAGAAAGCCAGGAGCAAAGCTTCCTGGTTTTTTGCATTTTAAAAAAATATAGAAATTCGCCTTTTCAATATTCTAAATATATTTACAAAATCCTTTTGAAAGAGTATGATACTTAGGGAATCGAAATAAACATACAGTGCAGGAAGGGATCCGGATGGCATTTTACAAGGAGTGGGCAGGCCAATTTAAAGGCTATAACCGCAATATAAAATTGGCTTTTATGGCGAATATCCTTACACAAATAGGCTTTGGGATATTCATGGTAATCTATAATTTTTACATAAGGGAGCTTGGCTACTCCGAAAGTGTGAATGGGCAAATCATATCTATGACTGCACTCGCCACAGCACTGATTCTTGTGCCGGCAGGAATCGCAAGCGACCGAATTGGAAGAAAAAGAGCGATGCTGTTCGGGGCTGTTGCAACGGGTGTCGCTATGCTTTTCAGAAGTATGGTTGAAATGCAGGAACTCCTGATTTTATTTGCCTTTTTTACAGGGCTGACTACAGCATTTCTGCAAGTATCCGGCATACCATGGCTGGCTGAGAATTCTAAGGCTGACCAAAGGGTTCATTTATTCAGCATCCATTTTGCCATTATGACGGGTGCAAATGTAATCGGAAACTTAAGCGGAGGCATCTTTACGGATGTATTTTCTTTATTTGTGGACCAGCTCACCAGCATCCGGATTACACTTCTGATTGCAAGTGTTTTCTTCATAGCAGGCCTTGTTCCCATCCTTCGTTTCGCAGAAGCTCCGAAAGATAAAAACGATGTAAGAGGCATAAAAGGTTTTTCGTTCAAAAACCTATCCGCTAATAATGAAGGCGTCAAAATTATCGCCATGTTTGCTTTTGCGCAGCTGCTGATAGGAATTGGAGCAGGACTGGTTATCCCTTATCTAAATCTATACTTCGCAGACCGTTTTGAAGCTTCCAATTCAGCCATTGGCATTATTATTTCATTAGGGCAGGCTGCCACAGCTTTTGCTATGATTATCGGCCCGGTTGTGGTAAGGAAGGTGGGAGAAGTCAGAGCAGTTGTAATCCTGCAGCTCATGTCACTTCCTTTTCTGCTTTTAACTGCTTATACAGAGAATCTTTGGCTGGCTGCCATCGGCTTTTTGTTCCGGCAGGCATTAATGAATGCTGGAAACCCAATACAAATGTCGCTGATGATGTCTAGGGTAAATGATTCGATGAAAGGGCTGGCAAACTCCGTTAATCAGATGGTTTTCAATCTGGGCTGGGCTGTAATGGGGCCTATTTCAACAGGAATTGTCATGAGATATGGAGATTATTGGGGATATGCACTCGTATTCTCCATTACAGCTTCTTTATATTTGATTGGCTCTCTCTATTTTTTCTTTGTTTTCAAAAACTATAAAAAGACAAAAACTGCATCACCTTCCGTAAAAACAGTATAATCTGACATATTTCTCGGGAAATGAAAGACAATGCCTAATAAACAGGTATTGTCTTTCTGGTTCTTCCAGAATTAATAAATTTGAAATGCGAGAACTGTCTGGCTCCAGCGATCTTCTGATTTTGTCGAAAGAAAATTAAAGGATTGAAGCCATTTATTACTGAATATTAAAGATGATAAACCCATTAAAAGAGGTGAGGCTGTGAAGGATTTACCTGATGTATTTATCCGGGAATTAAAGTCTAAAGGTCATCTTGGATACTTTTTAAGAAAATCAAATTTCTCTTTGCTTATTAAGGCGGGAAATATAAGCATTCCTCTGGAAATTATGAATGGGGAAATCCGGAAGGCCAGTCACACCAGTAATTTTGATGTGGAGGTCTCGGGCTCTGAAGAAGCTGTGCTGTCACTGATTTCAGGCGAGTTAAAGTTAAGGGATGCTATTTTCCAAAATAAAATAAAGATGGAAACCACCTTCAGAAAAAAATTGCTCCTCGAATCCTTTTTCTGTTTAGGGAAAATTTCATATCACAATACTTGACCATTTTTTAAATAGTATGATAATATCGTTTTAATATCAATTAACTGAATATTCTTATCAAGAGAGGCGGAGGGACTGGCCCAGCGAAGCCCGGCAACCGGTAAAGTACACGGTGCTAAATCCAGCAGAGCGGGATGCTCTGGAAGATAAGAAGAGACGATAAAACCCTCTTCTTATGAAGAGGGTTTTTTCATAATATCAGACTTTTTTCTTTGAAATTTGATAACTGTCTAGCTCCAGGCACCTTGCATTTTTCTTAGTTTTTCGATAAGAAATACTAAAATTTTTATAGAGGAGAGAAAGCAATGACTGATAAACAAAAAAAATACCGTTTTGAAACAATTGGAGTGCATGGGGGACTGAAGCCAGACCCTGTAACTGGCGCAAGGGCGGTACCGATTTACCAGAACAATGCTTACCAGTTCAAGAATACAGATCACGCTGCAGATCTCTTTGCTCTTAAAGAGCCAGGATATATTTATAGCAGGATACATAATCCGACTGTAAGTGTATTTGAGGAAAGAGTGGCCTTGCTTGAAGGAGGAGTTGGTGCCCTGGCTCTTGCAAGCGGACAATCTGCCATTACGCTTGCCATTTTAAACATAGCTGAAGCAGGGGATGAAATTATTGCTGCGTCCAATTTATATGGCGGTACTTATAATTTGTTTGCAGTCACACTTCCCAAGTATGGAATTAAAGTGAAACTGGTTGATCCAAAAGAGCCGGAAAATTTCCGTAACGCGATTACAGATAAAACAAAGGCCATCTTTGCCGAAACGATAGGGAACCCAAGCTTAAAAATCCTGGATATTGAAAAGGTAGCAGCAATTGCACACGAGAATGGTGTGCCGCTGATTGTCGATAACACTTTTGCTACACCTTATCTATGCAGGCCGATCGAACATGGGGCTGACATTGTTATACACTCTGCGACTAAATGGCTGCTCGGCAATGGAACAACAATGGGAGGAATTATTGTAGACGGAGGAAAATTTGACTGGAATTCCCATAAGTTCCCGGGCTTTACAGAGCCAGATCCCAGCTACCATGATATTGTCTATAGCGAAGCAATTGGCGAGGCGGCTTATATTATCAAAGCACGCGTACAGCTTTTGAGAGACTTAGGGCCTGCTATGAGTGCGCAAAGTGCATTTCAATTCACATTGGGGCTTGAAACTTTGCATGTACGGATGAAAGAGCATGTTGCCAACACGAAAAAAGTAGTGGAGTATCTAGAGGCGCATCCAGCTGTTAATTGGGTCCTGTATCCTGGAAATGAAAGCCATCCGGATAAAAAATTGGCGGATAAATACATGCCGAAAGGAGCAGGAGCTGTGGTTGTGTTTGGAATTGCTGGCGGAAGAGAAGCAGGTGCCAAGCTAATAAACAGCCTGAAGCTTTGGGCACATGTGGCAAATGTCGGGGATGCAAAGAGCCTGATTATCCACCCTGCAAGTACAACTCACCAGCAGCTTGATGAAGAAGGTTTAAAAGCTGCGGGAGTGCCGGAGGATCTAATTCGAATTTCTATCGGAATCGAGAATGCGGAAGATTTGATTGAAGATCTGGAACAGGCGATCGAAGCAGCTGCAGGCATTACATCACTTTCTGCAAAAGCATAAAGGAAAATTTACCATTCATTTTTTTCCGAAAGTTTAAAATTTCTTCGTTGACACCTTTTTGATGGCTATGATACGATAGCAAACGTAATTAATAAACTGCTTAATTTATTAAAATATTAATTGAATATAAATCGTTACGCTCTTATCAAGAGAGGTGGAGGGAAGTGCCCTATGAAGCCCGGCAACCGTCAATTATTTGAAATGGTGCCAATTCACTCAAAGCATAGCTTTGACAGATGAGAGAAAGGACTTAATTTTTAATGCCTTTCTGCTCATGTGCAGAAAGGCATTTTTGCTTTTAGCGCATGAAAGCCTATAAGGAGTAAAAAATAGGGGAATATAAGCAGTCTAATAATTATAATCTGTATCTTTCGATTAAAGAGGTGACAATTCACGTTGATTTCTATAAAAGATGTACAGAAGATTTTCTCTTCAAAAAAAGGCCAGGTAAAAGCTGTTGACAATGTAAACCTGGAAGTAAAGGAAGGAGAAATCTTCGGAGTTATCGGATATAGCGGTGCAGGTAAAAGTACCTTGATCCGCATGCTGAATGGGCTGGAGCTTCCTACCCATGGCAGTGTGACAGTTGCAGGAAATGAGGTTTCAAAGATAAAGGGAAGCAAGCTAAGAAAAGCGCGTCAGGTAATAAGCATGATCTTCCAGCATTTCAACCTATTATGGTCGAGAACGGTAAGAGAGAATATCGCTTTTCCGCTTGAAATTGCTGGTGTTTCCCGGCAGGAAAGGCTGAAAAGGGTAGACGAGCTCATTAAACTCGTTGGCCTCGAAGGAAGAGAAGATGCCTATCCTTCCCAGCTCAGCGGCGGTCAAAAACAAAGGGTTGGAATTGCTAGAGCCCTTGCCAACAATCCAAAAGTACTGCTTTGTGATGAGGCGACATCTGCACTTGATCCGCAGACTACAGATTCCATTTTGGAGCTGCTTGTTGACATCAATGAGCGTCTGGGCTTAACGATTGTCCTAATTACTCATGAAATGCACGTTATCCGTAAAATCTGCCATCGGGTTGCAGTCATGGAAGGCGGCCGAATTGTTGAAATCGGGCCTGTATTGGATGTATTTAGGAATCCCAAAGCTGTGATTACAAAGCGGTTTGTACAGCAGGTGACAGAGCCTGAAGAAACTAAGGAAACGATTGATCATCTGGTCGATTTGTATCCAAAAGGAAAAGTAGTGCAATTAGGGTTTGTCGGCGAATCAGCTGAACAGCCGTTGATTACAAACCTGATCCGTAATTTCCAGGTAACCGTAAATATCCTTCAAGGAAAGATTTCCCAGACACAGAATGGTTCTTACGGTACTTTATTCATCCATGTTGATGGAGAAGCAGAGGAAGTTGCAAAAGCCATTGAATTTATTCATTCTCAGCAGGTTGGCGTGGAGGTGATTTCCAATGCTTAACGAATGGTTTCCAAATGTGAAATGGGATTCCATGTGGGAAGCTACAATGGAAACCCTATATATGACAGCTATTTCTGTTCTCGCAACTTTTATTTTAGGTGCAATTCTGGGATTGCTGCTCTTCCTGACTTCCAAGGGTAACATCTGGGAAAACGCAGCAATTAATAAAGTTATTTCTGCTTTCGTCAATATATTCCGCTCAATTCCGTTTATTATTCTGATCGTGTTATTGATTCCATTTACCAAGTTTCTTCTAGGAACAATGATCGGGGAAGATGCAGCACTGCCTGCATTAATTATTGGTGCCGCCCCTTTTTATGCCCGTATGGTGGAAATAGGCTTGAGGGAAATAGATAAAGGTGTAATTGAAGCGGCCAAGTCTATGGGGGCAAAAACAAGCACGATTATCTGGAAGGTTCTGCTTCCGGAATCAATGCCCGCCCTTGTTTCAGGAATTACCGTTACAGCCATCGCGCTTGTTGGCTACACGGCCATGGCCGGTGTCATCGGTGCTGGCGGACTTGGAAACCTTGCTTACCTGGAAGGATTCCAGAGGAGCCGCAGTGATGTGACGCTTATGGCGACTGTCATTATTCTAATCATCGTATTTATCATCCAGTTTATTGGAGATATCATAACAACTAAATTAGACAAACGTTAAGGAGAGATTCATATGAAAAAATGGTTATCACTTGCTCTTGCACTTGCAGTAGCACTTGTTCTTGCAGCTTGCGGAACGTCAGAAGAAGACGGCAATGCCGGTGAAGGCGGAGAAAGTAAAGAAAGCACTAAAATTACAGTAGGGGCTTCCAACGTCCCACACGCTGAAATCCTTGAAGAGGCAAAGCCATTACTTGAAGAAAAAGGCTTTGAACTTGATGTTGTACCATTCCAGGATTATGTATTGCCAAACCAGGCTCTTGAGTCTAAGGAGCTGGATGCAAACTATTTCCAGCACATTCCTTACCTTGAGTCACAGAAAGCTGAACATGGATATGATTTTACAAATGCAGGCGGAATTCATATCGAGCCAATCGGAGTATATTCTCAAAAATATAAGAGCCTTGACGAACTTCCTGAGGGTGCATCTATCATCATGAGCAACTCAGTAGCAGACCATGGCCGTATACTTTCCATGCTTGAAGCAGAGGGACTTATTACTTTAAATGAAGATGTAGAAAAAACCGAAGCAACTCTGGAAGATATTAAAGACAATCCTAAAAAGTTAAAGTTTGATACTGAATATGAAGCTTCACTTCTTCCTCAAATCTACAATAATGAAGAAGGGGATGCAGTCCTGATCAACTCCAATTATGCAATTGATGCCGGATTGAATCCTCTTAAGGATTCAATTGCAATTGAAGACAAAGATTCCCCATACGTAAATGTAATTGCTGTCCGCTCAGGCGATGAAGAAAAAGAAGGAATTAAAGCTCTTGTAGAAGTGCTTCGTTCTAAAGAAATTCAGGATTTCATTCTTGAAAAATATGAAGGTGCCGTTGTACCGGTATCTGAGTAAGAGTTAAAAAAGCAGGCGTCTATGCGCCTGTTTTTTTTATAGTATAGGTATAATTTTTGAACGTCGATAACAGTCCAGTTCTAGCGCCTGCCTCCTCGAAGGTCGGGAGTGGGCAGGGCGCTTCCGCTTTAATTGCCATATCTCAGGCCCGCTTCCCGTATAGATTGAATAGTAATCAAACATACTAACCTTGAAACTATTTCGAAATGGAGTGAAGCCGAATGGAACATTATCATGAACCTTCAAACTCGATAGAAGCAGCCCTTCATGACTATAAAGTTGGATTGGGTGTTTTCACTGAAAAAATGCCTGATTTAGCACAGCATTATAATGCTTTTACAGAAGCCTGTTTTAAGGAAGGGGTTTTATCCCAAAAGGAGAAGCAGCTGATTGCCCTTGGAATCAGCTTATATTCTCAGGATGAATATTGCATTATTTATCATACGAAAGGATGCATCGATCAAGGTGCGTCAGAAGAAGAAATTCTAGAGGCAGTAGGAGTTACTGCAGCTTTTGGCGGCGGTGCCGCAATGAGCCAGGCGGTTACGCTTGTCCAGGAGGCTATGACAGAATTAAATCAGCAAAATCATTAATAAGCAGCTCCTGCTCAATAGCAGGAGTTTTATTTTTTATGGTAATTTCAGAAAATTATTGAAACAACCATTAATCCAGAGGATATGGCCAGTATTTTAAGAATGCGCATTATGAAAGCGCCTCATGGGTTCTCGTTCCTTATTTTGCTAAAAAAATCAGGTTTTTTCCGCTTTGTGCGGGGTATATGGTGAGTGTTAAGATTTTAGATGTAAAACTAAATGCGAAAGCATAAAAACCGAAAGGATTGATTCATTATCAGTCAGTTACAGCTGAACTACACGAGTGAAATGGAAAAAGCTATGCAAGCTGCCCATGGAGTTGGATATGAAGTGTACAGCCGGAAACATGATATTCGAATGGAAGTTGAAAAAAACGCGAAGAAGATTATCTTCAAAGCCAGCGCTTAGTTGCAGATCTTGAAAGAAAAATTCATTCCTAGGTTAATGGTATATATAATAATGAAGAAAATAGAAACCAGTGCCAATTATGCACTGGTTTTCTTTTTGCAATACATGAAATTACAGTCCCGGGAAAAAATAGATAGGACATGCCAGGTTCCCGGTTATTTTCACTTTGATGCCATTAAGTTAATATGATAAAATCTATATTTACAGGCTTTCTAAACATTTTTGTTTGAAAAGTTTGTTAATGGTCTTAAAGAGTTGCTATGACATTTGATTTGTTATAAGATTGTAATGAGAATAAAATGAGAATAGAGATTTGCGGCTGCAGGCCGATTTACAAATCTTCTTTTATTGACGGAGGTATATATTATGGCAGGATCAGTACTTACAATTAAAGACCTTCATGTTGCTATTGAGGGAAAAGAAATATTAAAAGGTGTAAACCTTGAAATCAAAGGCGGAGAAATTCACGCCATTATGGGGCCGAACGGTACAGGTAAATCAACTCTATCTTCTGCAATCATGGGCCATCCTAAATATGAAGTTACACAGGGAAGCATCACATTAGATGGTGAAGATGTTCTTGAAATGGAAGTTGACGAACGCGCACGAGCGGGCCTATTCCTTGCAATGCAATATCCAAGTGAAATCAGCGGTGTAACAAATGCCGATTTTTTACGTTCTGCAATTAACAGCCGCCTTGAGGAAGGCAATGAAATTTCTCTTATGAAATTCATCCGCAAAATGGACAGCAAGATGGAATTTCTTGAAATGGATCTTGATATGGCTCAGCGTTATTTAAATGAAGGCTTCTCAGGCGGTGAAAAGAAGCGCAATGAAATTCTTCAATTAATGATGATTGAGCCTAAAATTGCGATCCTTGACGAAATTGATTCCGGTTTGGATATCGATGCATTGAAGGTTGTTTCTAAAGGAATCAATGAAATGCGCGGCGAAGAGTTTGGCTGCTTAATCATCACACACTACCAGCGCCTTCTAAACTACATCACTCCTGACCATGTTCACGTGATGATGCAGGGACGCGTTGTAAAATCTGGCGGTCCAGAGCTTGCACAGCGCTTAGAAGCTGAAGGGTATGACTGGATTAAAAAAGAACTGGGCATTGAAGACGAAACAGTTGGGCAAGAAGCGTAAGCGTTAGGGGGATCACTATGACAACGGAAATAAAATTACCATTTGATAAGGAATATGTTAGTTCCTTTTCAAAAGATATGGGCGAGCCGGCATGGCTGACAGAACTCCGTCTAAATGCGCTTGCAAACGCGGAAAACCTGCCAATGCCAAAGCCTGATAAAACCAAGATAGATAAATGGAACTTTACACAGTTTGAAAAGCACATCGTTGGAAGCGAAGATTTTTCTTCATTAAACGACCTTCCTGAGGATGTCAGAAATCTGATTGACACTGAAGCCGGCGATCAGAACCTATACATTCAGCGTAATAATAGACCAACCTATTTGGCTGTTTCTAAAGAGTTGCAGGAAAAAGGTGTTATTTTCACAGATATCTTTACGGCGGCAAGAGAACATGGCGACCTGCTTCAGAAGTATTTTATGAAGGACGGCGTCAAAACGGATGAACACCGTTTAACTGCATTGCACGCGGCACTTTTTAACGGCGGAGCGTTCTTGTATATTCCGAAAAACGTGGAAGTTTCGGCGCCTATTCAGGCTGTATATATTCATGATGATAAAGAAGCCAACTTATTCAACCACGTATTGGTTGCAGCTGATGATAACAGCTCTGTGACGTATGTAGAAAACTATGTTTCTACAGTTGAGGAAGCAAACGGCATATTCAATATAGTTACAGAAGTAATTGCCAATGCAAATGCAAGCGTTCAGTATGGTGCTGTTGACACACTTGCTAAAGGAACAACAGCTTATGTGAACCGCCGTGGTGTTGCAGGACGTGATGCCCGCATTGAATGGGCTCTTGGCCTCATGAATGATGGCAATACAGTATCTGAAAACACAACCAACCTTATTGGAGACGGGTCTTTCGGAGACACAAAAACAGTTGTTGTAGGTCGCGGGGAACAGACTCAAAACTTTACAACGAAGGTTGTTCATTTCGGAAAGAATTCTGAAGGATACATCTTAAAGCATGGTGTTATGAAAGACTCTGCATCATCCATCTTTAATGGAATCGGCAAAATTGAGCATGGAGCTTCTAAGTCAAATGCTGAGCAGGAATCACGCGTACTGATGCTAAGCGAAAAAGCCCGCGGCGATGCAAACCCTATCCTATTAATTGATGAAGATGATGTAACAGCAGGACACGCAGCTTCAGTTGGCCGTGTGGATCCATTGCAGCTTTACTATCTAATGAGCCGCGGTATCTCGCAAAAAGAGGCAGAGCGTCTTGTTATTCACGGCTTCTTAGCGCCAGTTGTGAATGCTCTTCCTATCGAAGGGGTTAAAAAGCAGCTGACAGCCGTTATTGAAAGGAAAGTAAAATAATGAATGCCCGTGAGATTCGGCAAATGTTTCCCATTCTGGACCAGGAAGTCAATGGAAAGCCTCTTGTTTATTTGGACAGTTCCGCTACTTCCCAAAAACCTGTTCCGGTGATTGAAGCGCTTGACAAATACTACCGGGAATACAACTCGAATGTTCATAGAGGAGTCCATACCCTGGGTACTAGAGCGACTGATGGCTATGAAGGCGCCCGGGAAAAGGTGCGTAAATTCATTAACGCTAAATCGACTGAGGAAGTTATTTTTACAAGAGGAACAACAACTGCACTCAATACTGTAGCAGCAAGCTATGGGCGTGACAACCTGAACAAAGGCGATGAGATTGTTATCTCTTATATGGAGCATCACAGCAATATCATTCCCTGGCAGCAGGTAGCAAAACAAACGGGTGCCACCTTAAAATACCTTCCTCTTCAGGAAGATGGAACAATATCTCTTGATGATGTTAGGGAAACTGTGACAAGCAATACGAAAATTGTGTCTATCATGCAAGTATCGAATGTACTTGGTGTGATAAATCCAATCAAGGATATTGCGAAAATTGCCCATGAAAATGGAGCAATCATGGTTGTAGATGGTGCACAAAGTGCTCCACATTTGAAAGTTGATGTTCAAGACCTGGATTGTGATTTCCTTGCTTTTTCCGGCCATAAGATGTGCGGCCCTACAGGCATTGGTGTTCTGTATGGAAAGAAAAAGCATCTTGAAAAAATGGAGCCGATTGAGTTTGGCGGTGAAATGATTGACTTTGTAGGCCTTTATGAATCAACTTGGAAGGAGCTTCCCTGGAAATTCGAAGGCGGTACGCCAATTATTGCAGGTGCGATTGGATTAGGAGCAGCCATTGATTTCCTGGAGCAGATCGGCCTGAATGAAATTGAAGCCTATGAGCATAAACTGGCTGCATATGCCTTGGAAAAAATGTCTGCTATAGACGGAATGACCATATATGGTCCAAAAGAAGCGTCAAAGCGCGCCGGAGTAATTACTTTTAATATAAATGTTGTCCATCCTCATGATGTGGCTACTGTATTGGATGCAGAAGGAATTGCAGTCCGGGCCGGCCACCATTGTGCACAGCCGCTGATGAAGTGGCTCAAGGTGTCGGCAACTGCACGTGCAAGCTTCTATCTGTACAATACGGAAGAAGATATTGATAAGCTTGTTTCAGGGCTTGTCAAAACAAAGGAGTATTTCAGCGATGTCTTCTAAAAATTTAGATACCCTTTACCGCCAGGTTATAATGGATCATTATAAAAACCCTCGTAATAAAGGGGTACTTGAAGATGACAGCCTGACGATCAATATGAATAACCCTACTTGCGGAGACCGGATTCAATTGACGCTGAAGCTTGAAGATGGCAAAGTGGCAGATGCGAAGTTTGAAGGCGAAGGATGTTCCATTTCCATGTCCTCGGCTTCCATGATGACTCAAGCCATCAAGGGCAAAAATATTGAAGAAGCATTAAAGCTTTCCAAAGTTTTCTCAGACATGATGCTGGGAAAAGAATATGATGAAGACGACCTGGATCTTGGCGATATCGAAGCTCTCCAGGAGTTTCCCAATTCCCTGCCAGAATCAAATGCGCTACATTGGCATGGAAAGCAATGGAAAAAGGCGTTAGCACGGAGAAAGAAGAACAGGAATAAATCAATCAAACGTTTGATTAAAAATTTTTTCATCTGCCTTGTGTGCTAAAATATAATGAAATGATGGGGTGTGAAGACCCTTTCTCATACGAATGGAGGAATACGACGATGGCAAAAAAAATGCCTGAGATCGGCGATTACAAGTATGGTTTTGCCGATAAAGACGTTTCCATTTTCCGATCAAAACGCGGTTTGACAAAAGAAATTGTTGAAGAGATTTCAAAATTGAAGGAAGAGCCACAATGGATGCTTGACTTCCGTTTAAAATCATTGGAGCATTTCTATAACATGCCTATGCCGCAATGGGGCGGAGATTTAGCGTCATTAAACTTTGATGAAATTACGTATTATGTAAAGCCTTCTGAAAAAACTGAACGCTCTTGGGATGAGGTTCCAGACGAAATTAAACAGACATTTGATAAATTGGGTATTCCTGAAGCAGAGCAGAAGTATCTTGCAGGTGTTTCTGCCCAGTATGAATCAGAGGTTGTTTACCATAACATGCAGGAAGACCTTGAAGCGAAAGGAATTGTGTTCAAAGATACCGATTCCGCTCTTCGCGAAAATGAAGATATTTTCCGTGAGCATTGGGCAAAGGTTATCCCTCCAACAGATAACAAATTCGCTGCATTAAACTCAGCGGTTTGGTCTGGCGGATCGTTCATTTATGTTCCTAAAGGGATTAAGGTTGATACGCCGCTGCAGGCATATTTCCGCATTAACTCTGAGAACATGGGGCAGTTTGAGCGTACATTAATCATTGTTGATGAAGGCGCACATGTACACTATGTAGAGGGCTGTACAGCACCTGTTTACACAACAAACTCACTTCACAGTGCGGTTGTTGAAATCATCATTAAAAAAGACGCATACTGCCGTTATACAACCATCCAGAACTGGGCGAACAACGTGTTTAACCTGGTTACGAAGCGTGCTGTTTGTGAATCAAACGCAACAATGGAATGGATTGACGGAAACATCGGTTCAAAACTGACAATGAAATATCCGGCAGTTATTCTTAAAGGGGAAGGTGCACGCGGCATGACCCTTTCCATTGCATTAGCAGGTAAGGGACAGCACCAGGATGCAGGTGCGAAAATGATCCACCTTGCACCAAACACTTCTTCGACGATTGTATCGAAATCGATTTCCAAGCAGGGCGGTAAAGTAACTTACCGCGGAATCGTTCACTTCGGCCGCAAAGCGGAAGGTGCACGTGCCAACATCGAGTGTGATACTTTAATCATGGATAACCAGTCAACTTCAGATACGATTCCTTACAATGAAATCCTGAACGACAACATCTCTCTTGAGCATGAAGCGAAGGTTTCAAAAGTATCAGAAGAACAGTTATTCTATCTAATGAGCCGTGGAATCTCAGAGGAAGAAGCAACAGAAATGATCGTAATGGGCTTCATCGAGCCATTTACGAAAGAACTTCCAATGGAATACGCAGTAGAGATGAACCGCCTGATTAAATTCGAAATGGAAGGTTCTATCGGTTAATAAATATTTTATGAAAACCCGTTTACCGGCCATGGTAAGCGGGTTTTTTAATGGTAAGAGGCTGAGAAGGGCAGAAACTGTTTAAATTTTGGAAAATTAATGATTTAATTGCTAAAGTGAAGATATAACCCTTTGTGAAAAACGGTTTTAAATTATTATTCTTAAAATACTTATGGCAAAAAAACGGAGGTGTTTTAATGATTATTATAGGCGTAACAGGGTGGGGCGACCATGATAGCCTTTATACAGGCAATATATCGCCGAGAGATAAATTAAAGGAGTACGCCGGCCATTTTCCAACTGTCGAGGTGGACTCTGCTTTTTATGCGGTGCAGCCAAAGCGCAACTCTTCCAAATGGGTAAAAGACACACCTGAATCTTTTCAATTCATAGTAAAAGCCTACCAGGGCATGACCGGCCATCAGAGAGGCGAAATCCCCTTTGAAAGCAAAGAAGAAATGTTTGCAGCTTTCAAGGACTCATTAGAGCCTTATATCCAATCCGGCAAGCTGGCTATGGTGCTGTTTCAATTTCCGCCATGGTTTGACTGCAAAAAAGCCAATGTCGACTATCTTCGCTGGTGCAAAGGGCAGATGGGGGATATCCCTTGTGCCCTGGAATTCAGACATCAATCCTGGTTTCGACCGGAGTTAAAGGAAAGTACATTAAGATTTATGAGAGAAGAAGGCTGGATTCACAGCATCTGTGACGAGCCGCAAGCCGGTGAGGGTTCTGTTCCAACTGTCCTGGAATCAACCAGTCCTGATAAGGTGCTTGTTCGGTTTCATGGCCGGAATTTTCATGGCTGGCAGAAAAAGAATGGAGATAACTGGCGAGAGGTCCGATATCTTTACCGCTATAACGAAAAAGAACTGGCTGAATGGGCAGAACATCTAAAACAACTTGAGAAAAATTGTAAAAATGTATTCGTCGTCTTCAATAACAACTCTGGCGGTGACGCTGCAGACAATGCTAAACAAATGATCGGACTTCTTGATATCGAATACCAGCAGCTCGCTCCCAGACAGCTTGATTTATTTTAAGCGATGCCAGGCACTTTCACCCTTTTCCTTGTCCTCACATATTGTGTTAATGGAAAAGGAAAGGAGTGGCGGCAAGTATGATTGATTTAAAACCGATTGATATAGATGGCCATACTTTTTTGAGTGTATCGGTGCAATTGCCGAAGACCAATCTGCTGGTGGTAACGAATGATAAAGGGTATATCATGTGCGGCGCCCTTGATGTAGCTTTGCTGAATGAGAAGCTTAAGGACCGCAAAGTAATTGCCGGCAGGGCGGTCGGCGTAAAAACCATAGAGCAGCTGTTAAATGCCCCCTTGAATCTGTCACATTTGAGGCAGAGGAACTGGGCATTGTTAAAGGGACGATAGGAAAAGAAGCACTTCTTAAAATGATCTAAAGGCATGCCTTGACAGGGCTGTCTTTTTTATTGGATCTATATTAAGAGCTTACTTCGGACATAAATTTTTTTAATACGGGTTATCCGCACATAAAGTATTTTATCCGAACATAAAAAACGGTTATCGGCACATAAATTTTTTTATCCGCATGTAAAAATTGGCTATCCGCACACAAAAAACATAAATTGAAGAAAAAATCTCCCTGGAATGAAGGCGAGCACCCTATGTTATCCTTAAAAATCAACTTTCATAAAAAATTAGAGAGCATCGGCCAATGCCGGAATTTTGTCGTATAATGTAAATAAAACCAAATTATACCCGAAATATAAAGTAGCACTGAAAAAAGGATATGGGAGATACATATGAGATTAGCAGCAACCAATACAATTGAGACTGGCAGCGTTTTGGCCAAGGCAATATATAATGACAAGGGTCAGGTCCTCTTGCA
This sequence comes from Cytobacillus pseudoceanisediminis, assembly GCF_023516215.1. NCBI lineage: Bacteria > Bacillati > Bacillota > Bacilli > Caryophanales > Bacillaceae > Cytobacillus > Cytobacillus pseudoceanisediminis. The sequence continues at coordinate 4,829,890 of NZ_CP097349.1, forward strand.
TGAAGGTGTGGAGCTGGCTGATAAATTGATACATAAATTGCAGGAAATGGGTATTACGTATGTGTATATCAGGGATTGGCGCACTGAAGATATCCAATATAAGGACCCTCTGTCTGCCAAAATGCGAACGATGGCTATCCAAACCATAGAATCGGTTCTGAAGGAAGTAGGAGCAAATAAAGATTTATCAGGCTCTTTAGTGATTGAGAAAGCCTCTAAACGGCTATCAGGGCTAATTCGTCAGCTAATCGATGAAATAAGGGGAAATAGAGAGCTGCTTACGATCTTATCAGATGTTTATACATATGACCACTATATTTTCACACACTCCCTGAATGTAACCCTTTATTCTCTGGCAATCGGGATGAAGCTTCAGCTCCTGCCAAAGGAACTTGAAATCCTGGGGCTAGGTGCTATTCTCCATGATGTAGGAAAAATGAAGGTGCCGGCAGATATTCTTTTGAAACCGGGTAAATTGACAGTGAAAGAATTTGAATCAATAAAGAAGCACCCTGAAGATGGATTTAATATATTAAGAAAAGTAGAGACGATTCCGCTCCTTGTTGCACATTGTGCCTTTCAGCATCATGAGCGTTTGAATGGTACCGGCTACCCGCGCGGCCTTGAGGGAGACGAGATACATGATTTCGGCAAGATTATTGCGATTGCCGATGTGTTTGATGCAGTAACATCTAATCGCATTTACAGACAGGCTATGCTTCCGCATGAAGGTCTGGAGATTTTGTATGCAGGGGCAGAAAAGTTATTTGATAAGAGGATAATCGAAGTTTTTCGTCAAGCGGTCGCTGTATATCCTGTGGGTGTTACAGTTGAGCTGAATGATGGCAGGAAAGGCGTTGTCTGCCGGCAGAACGCGGGTCTGAGTGATAGGCCTGTCATCCGCATACTTGAAGAAAAGGGCAGGAATGTCGAGCCATATGAAGCAGATTTGAGGATTGAATTGAATTCTGTCATTATAGGATGCGATACGACTTTTGTACAACAATAAACTATTTTGGATTTTTGAGCCTAGTTCCCTCCTTTACAGCATACATATAGCTTGTAAAGGGGGATTTGTTTTGGCAAAATTTCGCGGCCGGCTGCCCCGGAAAGGTCCTCTGCCATTTCGCTATGTATTTCTATTGACCTTTATATTTTTCGTCATCTCAACTGCTGCCGGCCTATGGATTATCAACGAAGGGCTTAAGCCCACACTTATGAGCTATGCCGATTCACAGACAAGGAAAATCGCATCATTGGTGATAAACAATGCGATTAATAAAAAAATTACCAATGTGATGGATTTGGAAGATATGTTTGAAGCAAGTGAAAGCGGTGTTGTCAGCATCAATGTTGAAAAGCTGAACAGGGTCAAAGCGGAAGTAACCGAACTGGTTCAGGATAATATTAAGAAAGCGGAAAAGGGCGATTTGGATGCTTTGGAGTCCTTTACAGACGTGGAAATCAACACGGAACAAATGGAGAATACAAATGGAATTGTTTATTATGTGCCGCTTGGCCAGGCAACCAATAATGCGCTTCTCGGAAACTTGGGTCCCCGGATACCGGTAAAATTTAATGCAGTGGGCTCTGTTACCTCCAATTTTATAACTGAAACAAAGGATCATGGCATTAATAATGTTGAAGTAAAGGTTCTGGTACGCCTGGATGTGCAGGTTCAAATCATTATTCCTTTTGCCACCAAAATTATCACTGTACAGGAGGATGTGCTTGCCGCTTATGGTATTTACCCAGGAAAGGTCCCGCAATTTTATAATGGCGGAGGGGGCACCTCACCATCAATAGAAATACCGGCCGGCCAATAACACTTGCAAATAGATTAGTATTTTGATAAAATTTCAATATAATTTCATAAAAACCTTATCATATCCGATGGGGTAGAGGCGCAAGATTCAAGAGTACGCTGTGCGAGGATGACAACTAAGACCGCAGCCGAAAGGGAATGTTGCCGAAGCATGATTAGTGAGTCAGAACTAATCTTGCTGGGGTTACTTCGAATAGGAGTAACACTGTCATTATGAGGGGAAAGTATGAATATACTTTGTCAAAGCCTTCATAATGGGGAGCTACAGATCGTGATGGAGAAACTAATTACTTCAAAAGAGTAATGATAGATTTTTCTCTATCGTTACTCTTTTTTTATTTTGACTCTGTCATCATCCTTGTTGTTTCCCCTACGAAAAGCGGAAGGCGCCCGCTTATCGGCGCCTGTAGCTGGACACCAATCAAATTTCAGAGGAGGACAAGTAATGGCAAACACGATTTTCTCCCTGCTTCCGCCTTTGGTAGCAATCGCCATGGTTATCCTGACCAGGCGTGTATTGCTGTCATTGGGAGTGGGAATCGTAACAGCCGCACTATTGCTGGCTGAATTTAGCATCACAGAAACATTCAGCATCATTTGGGATGCTGTAAAAGGAATTTTTGTTTCAGACGGAGAGCTGAACACCTGGAATGTATATATTATTTTATTCTTGCTTGTATTAGGAGTTATTACTGCATTTATATCTATTTCAGGCGGAAGCCGCGCATTTGGAGAATGGGCGATGAAGCGGGTCAAGACCCGTGCAGGCGCACAGATTGTCGGAGCTGTTTTAGGTATTATCATATTCATTGACGACTATTTCAATGCTCTGGCAGTCGGACAGATTTCACGTCCGATTACTGACAGGCAGCGCGTTTCCCGTGCGAAACTTGCCTATTTGATTGATTCGACTTCAGCACCTGTTTGTGTGGTTTCACCAGTATCAAGCTGGGGAGCTTACATCATTGCGCTGATTGGAACTATCCTTGCTGCCCATAATGTTAGCGAGTATTCAGCTTTCTCGGCATTTATTCAAATGATTCCAATGAATCTTTATGTATGGGCTACACTTGCTATTGTGTTTATTGTTGCAATAAGGGGCATCGAAATTGGGCCAATGAGGGTACATGAGAAGCGGGCAGTTGAAGAGGGACTTGTAATGGATCCTGAGAAGCCTGCACCTGGTGAGCTTAAAGACGACCTTCCAACAAGTTCAAAAGGATCAGTCGGAGATCTTGTGTGGCCGATTATTGCCCTTGTCATTGGTACAGTTGGTGCGATGCTTTGGACGGGGTCACAAGCGGTTGAAGGAAATGCGACGATCCTGCAAATTTTTGAAAACACAGATGTATCGAAGTCACTTATCCTTGGCGGCCTCGTAGGTCTAGTGGTTTCAATGGGATTATTCTTCCGTCAGGCCTTTGTTTTGAAAGGTGTTAACGCAAATGTTTTTGGCAAAGGGGTATGGGAAGGCGTAAAATCCATGCTTCCAGCTGTTTATATCTTGCTGTTTGCCTGGGCGATTGTTGATCTGATCGGCCGTCTGGAAACTGGAAAGTATTTGGCAGGTATTGTGGAAAGTTCCAATATGAGCACTTCATGGCTTCCGCTTTTACTTTTCCTCATCGCGGGAATTATGGCATTCAGTACTGGAACCTCATGGGGATCTTTCGGCATCCTGCTTCCGATTGCTGGAGACATTGCTGCTGCAACAGATATCGCGCTGTTATTGCCGGCTATGTCAGCGGTCCTTGCCGGAGCGGTTTTCGGAGATCATTGTTCACCTATTTCCGATACAACTATTCTTTCCTCAACTGGAGCAGGGTGTAACCATATAGACCATGTGATGACGCAGCTTCCATACGCCTTGATTTCAGCGGGTATCGCAGCTGTTGGTTATTTAATCGTCGGGTTTACTGGAAGCACTGCTATCGCATTACTCACAGTGGCTGTTCTTGTTGCGGCATTTGCTTTCGTTGGCCGTGGCAAAAAAGAAGCCTGGCAGGAAAATAAGGCTAGTTAAAACCTATAGAAAAAGGCTTTCTCTTTGAGAAAGCCTTTTGGTGTTCATCCATCATATTAAAGAGGTCCCCCGGAAGGGACCTTTTTAATTATAGGTTGTCATTATTTTTTCTATTAAGAGAACGATTTAAGTCTTCATCGTCAGTAACATATTCTTGGCCGCCTTCTAGATGCACTTCTTCTTTCTTGAGGTTTTCTTTAACCTGCTGGGTTTCCTGAACTTCCCGTTTGCCTACGACAATTTCTTCGGTGACAACAGGCCTTTTGGAGACTTCTACACGCTCTTCTGTAATTGGGATCCTGATTGTTTCCTCATCTGATATAGGTGATGTGCTTGCACCAGTTGGATCATCCACTCTTCTTCTTTCTACATACACTTCTTCATGCTCTACCGGTACATTAATTGCTTTTTGTTCTTCCACAACATCTTTATGGATTTCAACTTCTCCGGCTTGAACACGTTCTTTTGACACATCCAGCTGTTCTTCCCGAAGTTTTAATGATTGTTCATCTTCTTCAGCGGGATTCCTCTGCTGGCTATATCCCCCATTGTAAGTGCTGTCCACATTGGCTTCAGCAGTTCCGGCATTGGTAAAGCCTGTTGCAGTATCCATTCTATCACTGTATAAAATGATTTTTCCCTCGTTTACATAAGCTTCATACTTGCGTGCTTCATCATCTGACATGCCCAGTTCCCTGAACTTTTCACCTGCAGAGTCGCTGCTCATGCGATCATCATCAAACCATGATGCCAGACTATTTAAGAATCCCGCGCTCTCGCTGCTGTCTCTATCTTTAGTCTCGAAGGTCTCTGTATGAACACCGGTTTTATCTTCAAGAGACGTATCCAGGTGTTCTGTCTGTCCAATGATGGATAGATCCTGAACAGGGTATCCGTCATTCTGCAGTTCTTGAATGGCATTTACTACTTCCCTTTGTGAATTATAAACTCCGATAATATTGGCATCCATTTGTAAAAACCTCCTTTGTAGTGCTTTATGCTATATTTGGTAATGGTTAAGCACATTGATTATATTCCCGGGTCTTAGAAGAGCAAACAAGGTTAATTTTGGCATCTTACCAATTTTATTTTGAATTTTCTGAATAAAAAATGAAAGTTTTTAGCTTTTAAGAATAAATTTTACTAAGGGGGTGAGGACAAAGAATATATTGATCAGCTTTGGTGGAATAACTCCTGGCCGAGTTGAATTCTAATGATAATTAAAATACGAGTATACTAATTTTTTATGTGCTTTACTCTGGCAATGTACTAAAATAAATTATTTCGAAAAATAATACTATTAGGAAAATAATGTTTTGACAGATTATCAAAAACTAGCTATACTAGGCTTAGTTAGATTTAATTATCTGAAAATATAAAAAGTTCCCATTGTTCTTTTTAATTGGGAATATTTACAGGGGTAGTAATTACTATGGAGAATCGTCCGCAGTGGGGATCCAGAGCTGGCTTTATAATGGCAGCAGTGGGTTCTGCAATTGGTCTAGGAAACATTTGGCGTTTCCCTGCAGTTGCATATGAAAATGGAGGGGAGCATTCTTTTTCCGTATTTATTTGCTCTGCTGACAGCAGGTATACCGCTTCTGATTATGGAATTTACAATTGGCCATAAGTATCGGGGTTCAGCACCACTGTCTTATGCTAGATTAAGTAAAAAATACGAATGGTTAGGCTGGTGGCAGGTAGCCATCTCATTTGTCATTTCAACATATTATGCGGTTATTATCGCATGGGCGATGTCTTTCGCAGGCTTTTCGTTTAATCTCAAATGGGGTGACGATCCAAACGGATTCCTCTTTGGAGAATATTTGAAGCTTTCTGAAACGCCAGGAGATATTGGCGGGATTGTCCCAGGAGTTTTTATTCCGTTAGTTATTGTTTGGGCAGTAACACTTGGCATCCTGTTCAAGGGAATTAAAAAAGGCATCGAAATCGCGAACAAAATCTTTATTCCTGTCCTTGTAGTTTTATTTTTAATTATTGTTGTTCGCGCATTGACGCTTGATGGAGCTATTGCCGGCTTGGATGCATTCTTTAAGCCGAACTGGGAGATGATTGCAGAACCTAAAGTTTGGGTTGCGGCATATGGCCAGATCTTCTTTAGTTTATCAATTGGATTTGCCATCATGGTAACATATTCAAGCTACCTTCCTAAGAAAACGGATCTGACAAACAGTGCTTTCATTACAGGTTTTGCAAACTCTGGATTTGAACTTCTTGCAGGGATCGGAGTTTTTGCCGCATTAGGATTCATGGCTGCACAGCAGGGTGTGGGTATTAATGAAGTTGTATCATCCGGTGTAGGATTAGCATTCGTGGTATTCCCGCAAATCATTAACGAATTCCCTGCTTTAAATGGGTTATTCGGGTCTTTCTTCTTTATCTGTTTAACACTGGCGGGCTTAACTTCGCTAATTTCAATTGTTGAAACATTTGTTGCCGGAGTACAGGATAAGTTTAATGTATCACGTAATAAAGCTGTTCTTGTTGGCGGCGGTTTATCTGCTGTTATTTCCATCCTTTTTGCTACACAGGGCGGTTTATACTTCCTTGATGCAGCTGATTACTTCATTAACCAGTTTGGAGTTGCTTTGGCAGGACTTGTCCAGGTTGTAATTGTTGGATGGGTTTTAAAAGAATTGAAAAATCTTCAAAACCATGCAGATGCTGTTTCCGATATAAAACTTGGGGCATGGTGGAAAGTGTGTTTAATTGGAATTACACCAATCGTGCTTGGTTATATGATGATTCAAAACATTATTACGAATGTTAAAGATAATTATGAAGGATATCCTACAAGCTTCCTGCTCTATTCAGGATGGGGAGTAGCAATTGGAGCCATTATCTTAGGCTTTGTGTTTATGGCAATTAAAAAGAACGAAACACAGACTAAGCTTACGATCCCAAATGATAAGGAGGTATCTCAATAATGTCTGGTGGCGCAATTACAATGATGGTGGTTGGGATGCTCATTATCTGGGGCGGTCTGGCAGCAAGTATAATGAATGCAGTATCTAAAGCTAAAAAAGCTAAATAATAAATAATAAATAATGAAGGACTGCCTGGTTAAATAGGCAGCCCTTTATTTATGTTTATTTTCTTCTTGCTTTTATCCGATCCTGTCTTTCCCATAATCTTAAATGAGGATATGGATCATAGGACCACTCAGTATAGCCATTGTCTTTGTATATGCCATAATGGAGATGGGGAGGGAATTTACCTGATGTACCCGGAGGCCCGTAGCCGGAGCTTCCTACCCCTCCTATCATCATCCCGGGCTCAACGATTTGCCCAACTTTCAGATCTTTTGCAAATCCGCTTAAATGGGCAAAGTAATGATAGTTATTATTAATATCACGTATGCCGATTCTCCATCCTCCATATTTGTTCCAGCCTTTCATTTCCACTATTCCATAAGATGTAGCCCGGACGGGCACCCCGTAATCAGCGAAAATATCTGTTCCTTCATGAATCCGCCTTCCTCCCCATCCTCTGGCGTCACCCCAGGTATTTCTGTAGCTGTAATTGCTCCTCAAAGGGACAGGGAAGGTGTGATCATCAAGATCAAGGCGGCCGAACTGCTTATAAATTTGGGCTTTGCCGATAATGATGCCGACAGCTTTATCGCGTTTATAATAATTCCACAATCCAATTTTTAAATTATCATGGTCTGTACCATATGAGAGAAGGAATTTGGCAAAGGAATGAAGAACATCTTCATCACTTTTCAAGCTGGCTTTTCCGTCCCCGTCCCCGTCCATTCCTATTCCATTGAAAAATTGTATGGATGTAGGATTCTCATCGGATGGATCTGGGTTCAATATTCCCGCCCACTCTTCAGGTTTGAAATAGATGCCTGTAATGCCTTCTGCTTTGGGAATATCCCTTCTGGACTGCCGGACATTCCGTTCATACTGATCAATCCCCGCAAGGTAATACCAGGGGATGTTCGTAACAGCTTCAACTTTTTTATATAAGGTCATTCTTTGTTTATATACATCAGCTTGATTTTCTTGGGCGCTGACTGTGCATAAGGAAATCAGAAATAACGATAAGGCCGCAGCTGCGGTAAATAATATCCGCACGGAAATCCTCCCTTCTTTTATGGTCTGCTTATTTAGTTTGTGAGGAATGGATAATTTAATAAATATCAATTAATGGTAATACCAGAATCTTCGGCTTGTCCTCTTCAATTCATTATGATAAAGTGGCATCAGGTGAAGCCTAATCAGCTTAGTCGGAATTTGCTTATGACAGGCTTTTTTAATAGGCAGGAATGTATTAATTCTGAAGTCAGATAACTGTCTGGCTCCAGCGCCTACCCCCTCGAGGCCTCAAGCCAAGGGTAAGGCGCTTGCGCCTTTCTTTCCGTCTAGCTTCAGTTTAAGGAGTGGGAAAATGAGCAAAAAAGAAGAGTACTTGCGCAAGCCTGAATGGCTGAAAATAAAGTTAAACACAAATGAAAATTATACTGGCCTAAAAAAAATGATGAGGGAAAAAAATCTGCATACTGTTTGTGAAGAGGCTAAGTGCCCCAACATTCATGAATGCTGGGCAGTAAGAAGAACGGCCACGTTCATGATTCTTGGGGATGTTTGTACGCGTGCCTGCCGTTTTTGTGCTGTCAAAACGGGCCTGCCAACTGAATTGGATCTTCAGGAGCCGGAACGCGTAGCAGATTCCGTAGCGCTAATGAACTTAAAGCATGCAGTGGTAACAGCTGTAGCAAGAGATGATTTAAAGGACGGCGGTGCTGCTGTTTTCGCAGAAACGGTCCGTGCCATCAGAAGAAAAAGCCCGTTCACTACGATTGAAGTATTGCCCTCAGACATGGGCGGTGTGTATGATAATCTGAAAATGCTTATGGATGCCCGGCCTGATATTCTTAACCACAATATCGAAACAGTTGAGCGCCTGACTCCAAGAGTAAGAGCGCGTGCAAAATATAAGCGCTCTCTTGAATTTTTAAAGCGTGCAAAAGAGATGCAGCCAGATATTCCTACAAAATCCAGCTTGATGATCGGGCTTGGCGAAACAAAAGAGGAAATAATTGCGGTAATGGATGATCTGCGTGCCCATGATGTTGATATTATGACAATAGGGCAGTATCTTCAGCCATCCAAGAAACATCTTAAGGTTTTGAAATACTATTCACCTGAAGAATTCCAGGAGCTGAAGGACATTGCAATGAGCAAAGGATTCAGCCATTGTGAAGCAGGCCCGCTTGTCCGCTCTTCCTATCATGCTGATGAACAGGTAAATGCGGCATCTAAACAAAAGCAGCTTCTGGGAGAAAAGGAAATCCAGGAAGCATAAGATAAAAAAAGAGTTCAGCGCCATCGCTGGACTCTTTTTTCATACTGCTGAATGATTAACGGTTACCTGCTTTCTTGACGTTTTCCCCAAGATCATCTTTATCCATATCATCGTTTCTTTCGCCTTGCATTTCACCGTTTTCATTTTCACTTTCACTCATTCTTTCTCCTTGAGGAGAATTAAGCATTTGTTTAATTAACTGGTTAATGCCATTTTCAGCATTACGTCCATCAGAATCAACTGTTGCATAGTTTTCAACATTTTTCCTTAATGAAGTATCATCACTTACATAGACATGATACCATCTTGGGACTACAGACATAGCCATCTTCTTCACCTGATCAGCTGTCTGATTGCGATTTTTTGTGTCAGTGTTATACACGATCAGGACTTCTTCATCTGTTACAAGAGTTGAAATATCGTCCACGTTCGGAACTTCAGTACAATATTTTCCGATAATATCTGCAACCTGCTCACGGTCAATGGCAGCATAGTGATCCGCTGAAACGTTGTCTCCCATAATTGGGCTTTTTTGATGGCGCACATATCCGAAGTCTTCACCGGTATTGTTTCGGCCGTTTCGCCCATTGCCCATATCCCTGTTGTATAAATCAGCACGCTGGTCATTTACATTTATGGTGTGACCGGTTTCTTCATAGATATCTTCTTTTGCGGCATTGTTTTGACAGGCAGTCAGTGCAGCCATGCCGCTAATGCCAAGAATGATTAGTGATTTTTTCACTATAAACACCTCCTCATCTATAGAATTGCCACTGCTGAATTTTTTTCTCTTAGTAATTGATGGGGAATCAGTTATAATTTAATTAGGACAAATATTGGTTTGTTTTCATATCCTGTGATTTCCAATATAATACTGGTACATATGCTTTTTAAGTTGAGGTGAATAAATTGGTCTGCATTAATAATATCTGCTATGAAGTGATTCAGGAAGAACGGGATGGTTTTAATGAGGAAGCATTTCGCGGGAGATACAGCGAAATTTTATCCAGGTATGACTATATTGTTGGCGACTGGGGATATGGTCAGCTTCGTCTCCGCGGCTTTTTCGATGATCAGAACCAAAAGGCTTCATTTGATACAAAAATAAGTACTCTGACCGAGTATCTTTACGAATTCTGTAATTTCGGATGTGCCTATTTTGTTGTGAAAAAAGTGAAAAGCTAAAAAGGGCAGGGGGGTAACCCTGCCCTTTTTTTGATGCTGCCTGCCCTTTGTTGGTGTACGCTTTTTTAAGTCTCTGTATATGGCGGTTCTTCATTTTTATCAGGGTCATCATGCGGCGGATGCGCCCCTGGCATTTGCCTCGGCAAGTTCTGATGGAGGGACTTGAACTCATAATTGAAGGCACTGTAATAGCGCTGGCCCTCCTGCCATGGGGTGCTTTTGTTCTCTACCGGCTCATCCGCATTTCTGGGAGAGCCATAGGCACCTTCAGGCAAGTCCTCGGGAATAAGGAAATTCCTTTGCGTTTCCACATTTGAGAAATCGGTGTATGTGCGTCTTTCTTTATCGTCCATGCTATCACTCCTTAGGAAGTTTATATGCAGCAGGGTCTTTAAAGAAAAAGGAGAACCCACAAAATAGGTTCTCCCTTAGTATCTGTTTATTATCGTATATTAAACGATTTCCATGAGAAATGACTTAAGCTCCTCTGCATCTTCCTCAGAAAGCTGAAAAACATGCTCAAGATAGCCTTCTTCCTTTAAATCATCTTCTCCAATAATGGCAAATCGGCTTCCCTGGATATCAAGGACCAATTGTTTGCCGTAATAGCGATCGGAACGAACAATAGCCAAATCGAATCGCTGGTTTTCTCCCATAAAGCTGACAAATCTGGTTTTTGTTTCTTCGAGATCATCATATAAGAAAAAGCGTTCTGCCAAATATAACACTCCTCAGTTGTTTTATATACCGATTATAGCATGTCCTTGTTGGGTTTATGTTCGAAGGGGATGAATCTTTTTATTCTCTTTTCACCCTTTAATGGCTAAATATATATTTTTTCTATTAAAGGAAAAAATACTCAATTCAAAATATTGTGATACAATAGCTGGTAGGGTAGCATAGTAATAAAGGCTTATAGTCAATACAAAAATAAAGCTGGCAGCTGAGAGGAATGAAAGGTATGGTCCACCATTACATAAAAAGATTTAAGCCGGTTGGAAATTGGGGCAAACTTATGCTTCCTTTAAATAAGATAAAGTATTTCCCTCCCCAATTCATTATCCGTGACCCGATTGCAGAAGGAGTAAATCTGGCGCTGAAACAAGGGTTTGAAGTGGCCGTTGCTGTTTTTAATTTTAAAAATTGGCAAGACCTGTCCGAACAGCTGGGTGAGCTTTCTTTCAGACAGTTTATAAAAAACATTAAGATCATATTTTTGGCAGTCATTCAGCGGGAACTTGAAGATAATCAAATCATTATCGTGCATGATCATTATAGCGATGGCCTTGCCTTGATAATGAAAGTGGACCATAGCAGGGATTGTGTGACAGAAATTGATCAAACACTGAAAAAAATTGTCAAAGAAGCTGAAAAATACATACATAGTGATACACCTCATATAAAGCCGGTTATTGATACGGGATATATGTTTGTTGAAAAGAAGTATTATTCGTCTGTTCAGGAAGCAGTCTACAAAGCCCATCAGCATGCACTCGCAATGGCCGAAAAAAGGGTCAGATCCGAGTTTAATGAAATGATGTACAAAATAAATAAAATTGTAGCGAAAAAGGATATTAAAATGCTGGCACAGCCGATTATTAATGTGGCTACAGGCGAGATAAAGGCTTGGGAAATGCTCACAAGAGGTCCGAGCGGCACTTCCCTGGAAAGCCCTCTACAGCTTTTTAGCATTGCTCGGCAGACGGGAAGCCTTTATGATCTGGAGCTAATCGTACTTGAGAAAACACTTCAACAGATAACAAAGACAGACTGCAATCAGGATATATTTATTAACTTCACCCCGATTACAATAGGGAATGAAAGGTTTGTGAGGGATGTAAAGAAAATGCTCACCGGCTATAAAAATATTCCCCCTGAACAGATCACACTTGAAATTACTGAACGTGATCCCATTGAAGGTATTGAAAACTTTATATACAATATAAAGGTATTAAGAACATTAGGATTTCGGGTGGCTGTGGATGACACCGGTGCAGGTTATGCCAGTTTAAATTCAATAAGTGAGATTATGCCGGATATTATAAAAATCGACCGTTCCGTCATTAAAGGCATTGATACGAACAGGGTAAAAGAATCCATGCTGAAGGGTCTCCTTTTAGTGGCGAAAGAAGCGGGTTCACTGGTGGTTGCCGAGGGAATTGAAAGTGAAGGGGAGGCATCGGTTCTCTCCAGAAACAATGTCGATTTAGCTCAGGGATATTTCTACGCTCGGCCGGATACTTTAACCAAGAGCCTGAAATCTTCATAGGAGGAAGGAAGCATTATGTATTTCGTAGACAGGGAAAAGATCGAAGACACACTTAGTTATCTGGAACAGCAAATCTCCCTTTTGAAGAAGTGAAAGAGTGGACATCCCCTATTGAAAAGGCAGCCTTGGAACGGATTGCCCAAATTATGATCGAAGCTATCCTTGATACTGGTAATACGATGATTGACGGCTTTATCATGAGGGATCCAGGCAGCTACGATGATATCGTGGATATTCTTGACGACGAAAAGGTCATCAGCAAAGAAATGAGCAATAGCTTTAAACAGTTCATTACATATCGTAAAATGCTCGTCCAAAATTACACAGACGTCAATCATGAGGGGCTAATAACAGCTATAAGCAGTCATATGTCCATGATTAAAGAGTTTCCGGGCAGGGTCAGGGAGTATCTAACCAATGAACTGGGGCCGGTTTCTGCTTTTAAACCTCAATAAAGATCGGAGAAATCCGATCTTTTTCTCTGTATGGGAAACTATGAAATGGAACTGTATGAATAACTCTGTGGAAAGGCTGTCTGCATCTAGCTCCAGCGCCTAGCCCCTCGGGTCATAAGCCAAATCACTCAAGAAATCGGGCAAGGAACGCTTCGTCAGCGATTCATCGCCCGACCGAAGCTTGCTTTGGGAGGTTTCCTGCTTGATTCGTCTTATGCCTGCCGGACTTGCACTGGATGTGCTGGCTTCAACGTTCACCACAGGACGGTGGCGGTTTTTAGTTGGAGTTCATCTGATCAAGATGCTTCCGCTTTTGTTCCTAGGGAGCATATTAGGCTTGAATAAAGAGAAGGGCGGTGAATGTCATGCATGTTGGAGAAAATTCAACAAAAGAAGAGATCTTGAGGTTAATTAAAACAACCGGGAAGCTTTCCATACTGGAAATGGCCAGAGAGCTGGGAATAACAGAAATGGCCGTCAGAAAGCATATTCAGGCTCTTGAAAAAGATGGCTTTATTAGATCTGCAATCCAGAGGCAAACAAAAGGGCGCCCTTCAAAGCTTTATCAGCTAACAGCAAAGGGCGAAGATCTGTTTCCGAAAAAATACAAGCAGTTAAGTGTTGAATTATTAACAGAACTTAAAAGCATGGGGCAGGGCCATTTAATTACAGAGTTGTTTTCAAGAAGGAAAAACCGCCTCGTACAGCAGTATGAGATTCAGACGGCCGGGAAATCTTTTTCAGAAAAGCTTCAAGTTCTTGAGGACCTTCTCCTGCTTGAAGGCTTTATGCCGGAATTGCTAATAGAGGAAGGCCAAGTCCACCTCAAAGAGTTTAATTGCCCATATATTGAAACAGCAGAAGAATTTAAACAAATCTGCAGGTCCGAAAAAGAGTTTATCAAAGATTTTCTTTCTGCTGATCATGTTGATATCAAATCCTGTATGGCTGCAGGTGATGGGTGCTGTCATTATATAATAAAGCAAGATTAGGCGGGGGCCCCTGTTCAAGGAGTTTTTTTGCGGGAATTACTTTATTATTCATCCTTGCAATCGTGAAAAATTGCACAATTCACCACGTTCCTTTAAGATAGCTTTTATGGGCGATAGCTCAGTTGAAAAATAGGGATATTAATAAAAGCATAGATCATTTGGGAGTGATGGCTGTGAAAAAATATAAAGGATACTTAATCGATTTAGATGGCACCATGTATCGCGGGACAGAGCTGATCAGTGAGGCAGCTGATTTTGTCAATAAGCTTAGGGAACTGGATCTTCCCTATTTGTTTGTGACGAATAATTCTTCCAGAACACCAGCCCAGGTAGCAGAGAAGCTTGTGAAGTTCGGCATTCCTGCCGAAGAAGAGCAGGTCTTTACAACGAGCATGGCTACTGCCAACTACATATATGAACAGCAAACCGATGCTTCAGTTTATGTGATTGGAGAAGAAGGAATACGGGAAGCGCTGGCTGAAAAGGGGCTAAGCTTTGCTGAGGAGCATGCGGACTACGTCGTAGTGGGGATTGACCGCTCCATTAACTATGAAAAGCTATCCATCGCCTGTCTGGCTGTCCGGAATGGAGCAGCATTCATTTCCACGAACGGAGACATTGCTATTCCGACAGAAAGAGGGCTGCTTCCGGGTAATGGGTCACTAACCTCTGTCATTACTGTATCGACACAAAAAGAGCCGGTGTTTATCGGAAAACCGGAATCGATCATCATGGAGCAGGCTTTAAAGGTGCTGGGAACAGCTAAGGAAGAAACCCTGATGGTTGGGGATAACTATGATACGGATATTTTAGCAGGAATGAATGCCAGTATGGATACCTTGCTTGTCCATACAGGTGTAACAACGAAAGAGCTATTGAAGGGTTATGACAAAAAGCCTGACTTTGTGCTCGATTCATTAGCGGATTGGGACTTTAAATAGAAAAGGATGGAGAAAAGCTCTCCATCCTTTTTTATTCCGCATTTTCGGCACTGTGTGCCAGCCTGCTCGAAGCGGCTGCAGCGATAGCTCCGACAATATCATCGAGGAAGGTATGGCATCTTCCTGAACTCTTATCGTTCAGATCCTTCAGGATGCCAGGCTTCAATTTATCGATATATCCAAAATTGGTAAATCCAATGGAACCATATACGTTTACAATGGATAATGCCAGTACTTCATCCGCTCCATATAAACCCTCATCTGTAGCGATAATCGACTGCAGCGGCTCTAAGAGTTTCTTTTCCTCGGCCAGCATATCAAGCTGAATGCCCGTTAAAATGGCGTTTTGAACTTCTCTTTTTGATAAAACACGCTCAACATTATGAATGCAATCTTTCATTTGTAAATTGGGGTGATATTTCTCTTGGAGGAAGAACACTAAATCAGCTATATCCTGAATTTCTACCCCTCTTTCATGGAGCCATTTACGTGCTGTCTGCTCTGTAACGTTAACTGCTTTTTTCTTCATTCATTGGCTTCACCTTTTCTGGTTATTAAATAATTGCGGGAATGTCCAGGCCTAGCTAAGGTCCTGTGTTATGCACTTTTAGATTCTTTTCACTATGTATATACCCTTTTTTTATCAAATATGCCCGATGCCGCTGAAACGGAAAAATTTCATTTCCTGTATTATTTCCATGGTACACAGTCTTATCCAAGAAAACAACAAGTTTTAAAGTCTTCTATCATATATATTCCATAAGGATCTCTCTAAAATGAGGTGGTATAATGTTTAGAAAACTTTTGAAAGAACAATTTGGGATAGAAGCAGAGGATACGATGAGAATCGGAAAATATGATGCATGCCGAAAGCAGGGACAGCTTTATTTGCTTGTGCCTGCGGGGCATACAGATGAAGAAGAACTCGAAGAACTGGACCAAATGGCAGAACACCTTACCAATTGCGGGGATAGGAACATAAGCACTTTTATGAAAACAAAGGAAGGTAAACAATCAATTGATTGGAACGATAGCCGCTTTTGCATTCTGGTTAACCGGCATACACTGAGCAGAAAACAAAGTCAGTTTGGACGAAAGCTGGCAAAGTTCCATTACAGAGGCAGGAGCATTTCGTTTCCCGTGAAAAAAACAAGCAGAATCGGGCAGTGGAAACAGCTCTGGGAACAGCGGCTGGATCAAATGGAAAAGGTATGGAATGAGATGCTTTTCCAAAAGCCTGAAAATGATTTTGAGAGAATGTTTTTAGAGTCGTTTCCATACTATATGGGGCTTGCTGAAAATTCAATCCAATATCTTGTGGATACTGAGCTTGATGACGAACCAGAAATGGCAGACAGCGGAACCGTTTGTCATATAAGACTAACATCTGCCACCTGGGGAGACAGTTATTATATGAAAAATCCATTTGACTGGGTATTTGATCATTCATCCAGAGATTTGGCGGAATGGACGAGAGAGAAATATTTCCATAATATCAAAACGTATCAGCCGGATCTGCGCCAATTTTTATCGGAATATCAAAGTGTAGGGCCATTATCCTCCTTCTCATGGCGGCTATACTATGCTCGTCTATTATTTCCTCTCCATTATTTCGAAACAATAGAAAATTATTATGGTGCAGATTCTGAACAGCAGAAGCTTGTGCTTCAGGAGCGCCTGCAGAAGTATCTTTGGCAGTCTGACGATCATGAGCGTTTTCTGGGGGATTTTTCGAATTTGCCGAGGTCCCCATCAAAAAACTCAGGATTCCTCTGGTGAATTGGATCAAGAGCTGAAAATAGGCAGGGAAATTCCCTTACTTGGCGAATGGAACATAAGCTTGAGAATGTAAAGAGGGGATATTTTAATGAAACCATACGTATTTATCAGCAGGAAGCTGCCTGAAAATGTTATTGCCATTTTAAAAGAAAAGTACACAGTTGAAATGTGGGATCGGGAAGATGTGCCGGTACCTTACGATGTATTCTTACAGGAGGCGAGAAAAGCAGATGCCCTTTTAACTATGCTATCAGAGCCGGTGAATGAGGAAGTTCTGGAAGCAGGAGGGAAGCTGAAGATCATAGCCAATATGGCTGTCGGCTATGATAATGTGGATGTTGAGACAGCAAAAAGGCTCGGAATCACGGTGACCAATACACCAGAGGTATTGAATGATTCAACTGCCGACCTGACGTTTGCGCTTGTGCTCGCTGCTGCGCGCAGAATGGTGGAGGCTGCTGAGTTTGTGAAGAAAGGCAATTGGAAGAGCTGGAGTCCGCTGCTTTTAGCAGGGCAGGATGTACATCATAAAACAATCGGGATTGTAGGGATGGGGAATATCGGAAAAACAGTTGCAAAGCGTGCAGCTGGATTTGATATGGAGATTTTATATCACAATCGTTCGAGGAAGCCGGATGCGGAACAGGAACTGGGAGCCCAATATGTCAGCTTTGATGAATTGCTCGAACGCTCAGATTTCGTTGTCTGCCTGACGCCCTTGACAGAAGAAACAAGGAATTTATTTAACCGAAATGCATTCCAGAAGATGAAAGGCAAGGCTGTTTTTGTAAATGCCTCAAGAGGGCCGGTTGTAAATGAACATGATTTATATGAAGCACTGAAGGCAGGAGAGATTGCAGCGGCAGGATTGGATGTTTTTGCGGAGGAGCCAATTGGCGAAGACCATCCTCTGCTGGAGCTGAAAAATGTAGTGGCTATGCCCCATATCGGAAGTGCCAGCATAGAAACGCGCTATGCCATGATGCAGCTGTGTGTGGAAAACATTGATCTAGTCCTTTCAGGAAAGAAACCAAAAACACCAGTCGAATAGAAGTGATGAAGGCACCCCAAAGCAGGGTGCCTTTATTTATAGATAAAAAAATTTAAAAAATAAAATCGCAATAAATCAGTATGTGAAGCGCTTCCAGTCATTATTTTCGGAAAATTGCCTATTGTAAAAACGCCGCTTGACCCCTATAATGTCTACTATACAAATACAAATGTACTTGCATAGTGAACACTAAAGGGGGAGCTAGCGTGGAATCAATCTCAATCGGTTTATTAGGATTAGGAACAGTTGGATCGGGTGTGGTGCAAATCATTGAGAAACATCAGGATAAACTCATGCACCAAGTCGGCTGTCCGGTTGTTGTAAAGAGAGTTCTTGTTAAAGATGCAGATAAAGAAAGAGCAGTTAAAGTGGACAGGAATTTGCTGACGCTAAATCCTGAAGACATTTTAAATGATGCTGATATAGATGTTGTAATTGAAGTAATGGGCGGCATAGAAGAAACAAGAAATCATTTAAAGAAAGCTTTGGATAATGGCAAGCATGTGGTGACGGCAAATAAGGACCTAATGTCTGTTTATGGACCCGAATTGCTGGCTGCTGCTACGCAAAACGGGTGTGACCTCTTTTATGAGGCAAGTGTGGCCGGCGGCATTCCCATTTTAAGAGGGCTGGTAGATGGTTTGGCTTCAGACAGAATTACAAAAATGATGGGAATTGTGAATGGGACAACAAACTTTATTTTGACAAAGATGAGCAAGAATGGGAGCGCTTATGAGGAAGTTCTGAAAGAAGCCCAGGAGCTGGGATATGCGGAAAGCGATCCGACTGCAGATGTGGAGGGCCTTGATGCAGCAAGGAAAATGGCGATCCTGTCAACACTTGGTTTTTCCATGAATATTGACCTTGATGATGTAAAGGTTAAAGGCATTACAGATATTACAGAAGAGGACCTGCAGTACGGCAAGCAGCTTGGATACACCATGAAGCTGATCGGGATTGCTCATCGGGAGGGGGAGAAGGTGGAAGTAAGCGTTCAGCCGACTTTGCTGTCCGAGTCTCACCCGCTTGCATCGGTTCAGGATGAATACAATGCTGTATATGTATACGGTGAAGCGGTAGGGGAAACGATGTTCTACGGACCTGGGGCGGGCAGTCTGCCTACAGCTACTGCAGTGGTATCGGACCTCGTGGGTGTCATGAAAAATATGCGTCTTGGGGTAAATGGTAAGAGCGCGGTAGCCCCTCAATATGATAAGAAATTAAAAGGTGCAGATGAAATTTATTCGAAGTATTTCTTAAGATTGCATGTTAAAGATGAGGTAGGGACTTTTGCCAACATCACATCCATATTCTCAGAGCACCATGTCAGCTTCGAAAAAATCCTGCAGCTTCCTTTAAAAGAAAAAGGGCTTGCTGAGATTGTACTGGTTACCCACCAGGCATCTCTTAAGGATTATGAGGATATATTAGTAAGTTTAAGAGATTTGCCGGCAGTCCAAACAATTAAAAGTTCGTATCGTGTGGAAGGGAGCGCCAGAGTATGAGATGGGAAGGCCTTTTAAAAACATATAAAGATTTACTGCCTGTTAATGAAAATACACCAATGCTTACCTTAAATGAGGGCAACACTCCCCTGATCAGGCTGGATAAACTTTCAAGAGACTGGGGCATTGACCTCTATGTGAAAACGGAAGGAGCTAATCCAACCGGGTCATTTAAAGATAGAGGCATGGTTATGGCTGTTGCAAAGGCGAAAGAAGAAGGAAGTGATGCCATTATCTGTGCTTCCACCGGCAATACCTCTGCAGCAGCTGCTGCATATGCAGCCAGAGCCGGCATGAGATGTGTGGTTGTCATCCCTGAAGGAAAGATCGCCATGGGAAAGCTGGCGCAGGCTGTTATGTATGGAGCGGAAGTTGTATCTATTGAAGGCAACTTTGACCAGGCACTGGCAATGGTTCGGAAAATAAGCGAAACAGAACCTATTACTCTCGTAAACTCGGTTAATCCATATCGTCTTGAGGGCCAGAAGACAGCGGCCTTTGAGATCTGCGACCAGCTTGGAGGCGCCCCGGATATCCTTGCCCTGCCTGTGGGCAATGCAGGCAATATTTCTGCCTATTGGAAAGGGTTTAAAGAATATAGTGAAGTACGCGGCACTGATCTTCCAAAAATGCATGGAGTACAGGCCGAAGGTGCAGCGGCCATCGTTCATAACCGTGTGTTTGAAAATCCCGAGACGATTGCTACAGCCATCCGAATCGGAAATCCTGCGAGCTGGCACTTAGCCAATGCAGCATTGTCAGAATCAAATGGGAAGATTGATGAAGTCAGCGATGAAGAGATTCTTTGCATGTATCGTAAACTTGCTTCTTCTGAAGGGATTTTTGCTGAGCCAGCTTCGTGTGCTTCGCTTGCGGGAGTATATAAACAGCTTCGCAATGGGGAGATTCCGCATAAAACAAAGGTTGTGGCCATCCTGACTGGGAACGGACTTAAGGATCCTAATACAGCCATTGATTGCAGCCCTGTGAAGCCAGTTTTGCTGCCTAATGATGAAAAAGCAGTAGCGGATCATATCAAGGGAGCCGTTCACACATGAGCGAAGGTGAAATGGTTGTCATCAAAGTACCGGCCAGCACTGCAAATCTCGGGCCAGGCTTCGACTCGATCGGCCTCGCATTAAATTTATATTTGACGCTTGAAGCCGAGAGGGCAGATAAGTTTGAAATGATTCCTTTATCAGAGCCGCTAAGCATCTACCCTTTAGATGAATCGAATTTTATTTTTCAAGTTGCAAAGGGTACGGCAAAGAAGTATGGAAGAGAGCTTCCAGGATGCAAAGCCCGGATTTCAAGTGATATCCCCCTTACACGCGGACTTGGATCAAGCGCTGCTGCCATTGTAGCGGGAATTGAATTAGCTGACGCGCTTTGTGATCTTCAGCTGAGCCAGTATGAAAAGCTGGAGCTGTCATCACGAATGGAGGGGCATCCGGATAACGCAGGAGCTTCCCTTCTCGGAGGCCTTGTCATTGGCTGCATGTCAGAGGAAGAGGTTTCTGTCCAAAGCATTAAAAATATAAGTTTTGATGTTATAGCAGTGGTGCCAAAAGAAGAGCTCCTTACAAAGGAATCCAGAGGCGTCCTGCCTGAAGCATGGTCTTTTAAAGAAGCCGTACAGGCTGGGGCAGTCGGCAATGTCATGGTTGCAGCACTGCTTAGCGGGAATTATTCCCTGGCAGGCAAGATGATGAGTGCTGACTTATTTCATCATCCTTACCGCAAGAAAATGGTTCCCCATTTGGAAGTTATTGAAAAGGAAGCACCTCGTCTAGGAGCATTTGGAGTTGCCTTAAGCGGTGCCGGACCGGCGGTTCTCTGCCTTGCAGAGCCAGAAGGTGCTCCTGCAGTGGCTGAAGGGCTTCAGCGGATTTTTCCGGAAATGGAAATCCTTTCCCTCAAAATTGATCAGGTAGGCGTCACTGTTTTAAAAAAAGCCTAGCTGAACTGGAAATAGGCCATACAGTATAAATAAAAAAAGCGATGTCATGCCGACATCGCTTTTTGTAAGGTAAAATTAAAATACTTGTTCTACTTCGACTACACCAGGTACTTCTTCTAAAAGAGCGCGCTCAATACCGGCTTTTAACGTAATCGTTGAACTTGGGCAACTGCCGCATGCACCAAGAAGGCGCAATTTAACGATGCCATCTTCAACATCCACCAATTCACAGTCCCCGCCATCGCGAAGAAGGAATGGGCGCAATTTATCTAATACTTCCTGAACTTGTTCAGTCATAGTCGTTTGTTCTGCCATGTGAAATCGACTCCTTTCCATATATTTATTATAATCAAATCAGTCTTAAAAATCTATTCCAAGAGCGTAATTTCCACTCATTAGGAGAATATTTTATTAGGTTTGCTCTTTGTTAATGTTGTAAAATGAAGGTAAGAACAAGTTTTGCATAGGGGAGAGAAGATTGAAAAAAGAAATTGAAATCACTGTGTATGGTGCAGAACAGCTTTGTCCAAGCTGTGTGAATCTCCCATCATCCAAGGAGACATATGAATGGCTGGAAGCGGCAGTATCCCGCAAATTTGCCAACCAGCCTTTTAAAATTGTGTATGTTGACATTCATAATCCGCCCGAAGAAGAGAACAAAAAAGAGTTCGCCTTGAGAGTGATTGAGGAGGATATGTTTTACCCGGTTGTCCTGATTGAGGATGAAATTGTTGGTGAAGGCAATCCGAAATTAAAAACAATCTATGCGGAAATGGAAAAGTACGGATACCAGGCAGTTTAATAAAAAATGAGCATCGAAAGGGATGCTCATTTTTTTATTTGGTAAGAGTTTCAGCTGATTCAGCTGGATATTGAAGTTGAATTTTCATCTCTACAGTATTTATACCAGAATATCGGTCAGATTTTTACTTTATCGGTCACTTCCTTTCAAATTAATTTTTCAGCAAAGTAATGGCGCAAATATAAATCAATCTCTATCGTTATCCGCGCTACTTTGGTTCAAACGTAAAAAAAGAGCCCGCAATGGGCCCTCTTATCCGTTATGGTATTTATACATCCATAAAATCCCCGATTTTAGCAGGCGGGCAACACGTCCTGTGATAGGGCGTTCTGCGACTAGACCGAATCCGTGCTTTTTGCCCAATGATCCAAGAACTCCTTTAAGTTTGATTACTGGCAATGTTTCAGGGAGTTCCTCACCTTTCCAGCGTTTCAATAGGATTTGAACGATTTGCTCTGCCTGCCCTTCAGCAAGCTGGGCACTTGGTGCATGCGGAAGGCTTGCACAATCTCCTACGACATAGACATGTTCATTTCCAGGGATATTGTGATGCTTCGTTAAAACTACCCGTCCTTGCTGATCCTTTTCCACATTCATATCGCGAACCACTTTGTTCGGCTGGATGCCGGCTGTCCATACGATGGCATCACAGTGGATGGCTTCGTCATGATTATAAAGGGTTTTTTCTTCTACTTTAGTAATATTTGATTGGTTAATAATTTCTACATTATGTTCTAGAAACCAATTTTCTACATATGTGCTTAATCTTTCAGAGAATGCAGAGAGTATATGCTTCCCTCTATCGAACAATTTGACTTTCAAATCCGGACGGCTTTCATTTAATTCTGAAGCCAGTTCTACTCCGCTTAATCCTGCACCCACAATTCCAACAACAGAGCCTGGTGATAGATTATTTAAAGCTTCATACGTTCTTCTGGATTTTTCAATTGTTTGAATGCTATATGTGTGAATGTCGGCTCCCGGAACATTATGATACTTATCTTCACAACCAAGGCCTATTATTATATCATCATATAAAACAGGCTCCTCGCCTTGAAGATAAACCTTGTTTTCCTCTATGCTGATTTTCGTCACTTCACCGTATTTAATGGTCAATCTTTGATGTTCAGGGAATGATACACGCACATGCTGATCGGAAATGGTGCCTGCAGCAAGAGCGTAATATTCAGTTTTTAAACAATGATAAGGAACACGATCTATTAGTGTAATGGAGACATCATCAGGAAGCTGATTAGGCAAAAGGCGGGCAAGCGCCCTCATACCGCCATAACCTCCGCCAAGTATCACAAGATTTTTCATAGTATATTTCCCCTTTATGTCCGTACTGTTTACTTTCGCCGAACTCAAATAACGTTAATTAGTTATCTTAAAAAAATAAATAAATGATATTAATAACCTCAAACCCATAAAAAGTATAACGAAATTGTGTCAAAATCACAACACATATCAGCAGGAAACTTGACAATAAACGACATGAAGTGGTAAATATGTGCACTTTAAAGGAGAGAATGGAATCCATTTCTTGCAGAATTCAAGTAAAAAAGGTAGCATTAACAGGGTAGAGAGGTGAAAGATGTGATTAAGCCAATCATCGAATTTTGCATCAGCAATTTGGCCAGCGGCTCTCAAAAAGCGCTTGAAAAGCTGGAAAAGGATTATGACCTGGATGTCATAGAATATGGCTGTCTTGGGTATTGCGGCAAATGTGCAAGCACTCTTTTTGCGCTTGTGAACGGAGAAGTGGTTACTGGAGAAACGCCAGATGAACTGGTTGAAAATATATATCAATATCTGGATGAAAATCCAATGTTTTAATAAAAGGAGCGATTAAATTTCGCTCCTTTTTCTTGTGTCAAAAGTAACAAAGTAACCACTTGAATAACTGTCTGGCGCAAGCAGCCTGCCCCTTCGAGTTGCCGGGGGCGGGCAAGGTTCTTCTGCTTTCCTTAGTTGCCGGCAGTTTTTTGTTCCTGTCTCATCTCATGCCAGCGTTCTCTTGCCATTTCAATTAATTTAGGCTCAGTGGAGCGGCTTTGCAGTTCAATTACTTTTGAAAAGTATTTAACAGCCTGTTCAGACTGATGTGTCCTTCTGGATAACTCTCCGATCAGATAGAAAATCCTCGTTTCAGAAATAGATGATCCTTTAAAATCATCTGACATATAAGACTCCGAATATTCTTTTAGAGCAAGTTTCAAAAATCTCTGTTCTTGATTATCATTTTTTATACTCCGGAAAAGCCAGGCCAGCCTGATATATAAACCAGCCATAATAATATGCTTCTCCCTTTTTAAAGTACCGCAATAAATAGCCAGCTTATAGGCGTTGATTGCAACAGGGATGGTACGGTCCTGGCAATAATCCTGGGGTATCCAGGCATCTACAACTTTAGAATTAATCATGTCCAGGGCTCCAGGCGGAAAATAAGGGGAAAAGTCCTCTGATTCTGAGTAGCCGCAATGTGGGCAAGTGTTAATATAATATAGAAGAGGATTCATGCTTTCATCAGAATAAATTGGGCAAAAATCACTGTCATAATTAAATACTTTTACAAATCGGGTGCGGATTTTTTTGTGGTGAAACTCTCTCTGCAGACTCTGCATCCGCAATTTTTATCATAAGTAGGCTTTAATTGCTGCATAGAATGCCACCTCCGAATATAATGAATATGACTATTGTATCATGCATTGTTTGGTTTAGGGGCATAAAGAACTATTCGTTAAACAGTGTTCTGAAAAGGCAATAAAAAGAAAAAGCCTCTTAAGTTGAGCACATACCTTTTACTGTATATACTATATATATAGAAATATCCTTACGTGTACAGGAGGGAATAACATGGAACAAGTTGTGGATATAACAGAAGCAGCAGCTTTGCATATAAAAGAAATGATGAAACAAAATGAGGAAGAAGATGCATTCTTGCGTGTAGCCGTTAAAGGAGGCGGGTGCAGCGGACTTTCCTATGGAATGGGGTTTGCCCATGAAGTCGAGGAGGGTGATATCCAGTCAGAGCATTATGGTATCCAGGTTCTTGTCAGCAAGGAAGACGCCCCTATCTTAAAAGGCACAAAAATTGATTACAAACAATCGATGATGGGCGGCGGATTCACAATCGATAATCCTAATGCAATCGCAAATTGTGGTTGTGGGTCATCTTTCCGTACCGCTTCAAATACAGGTACTCCGGAAGAGTGCTAAATACTGCCTTTAACGCTTCTAGACAGTTACTGGAATAATTTCGAACTATATCTTTGTAATCTCAAAAAAGGACGGTCCCCGAAGGGCCGTCCTTTTTTATCGAAAGAAAGCTGATAGCCTGCCTCCTCGATGTATCTGGGTAAGCAAGGAGCTTCCGCATTTCTTTATTTGCCAAACATGGAAGAGCTGTGCATTGGCTGGACTTTCGCTTTTGGATCGATGTAGGATTTTGCGTGGTTCACTGCAGTTGGCGCTTCACCGAAACCGCAGGCAATAAGCTTCACTTTTCCATCGTATGTGCAGATATCACCGGCAGCATATATGCCTTCGATATTTGTTTCCATTCTTGAGTTAACAACAATGGAGTTCTTTTCAATTTCAAGACCCCATTCTTTAATTGGGCCAAGGGAGGAAACGAATCCGTAGTTTACGATCACAGCATCAACATCGAATACCTCTTTTTCCTTTGAAGTAACACCTTCGAGGACAACCTGTTTGATTCCTTCGCTGTCACCGATAAGCTCAGCAGGCACATAAGGTGTTTTGATTTCGACCTTAGAGTTCTGCAGATTTTCTACACTATGCTCATGCGCGCGGAATTTATCGCGGCGGTGTACAATCGTTACTTTTTCAGCGATAGGCTCAAGCATTAATGCCCAGTCTACTGCAGAATCCCCGCCTCCGAATACAACTGCTTTCTTGCCGGCGAATTGACTTAAATCATCAATAAAGTAATGAAGGTTCGTGCCTTCGTATTGAGCTGCGCTTTCAAGTTCTAGACGGCGAGGCTGGAACGCGCCATTGCCGGCAGTGATAATGATGGTTTTTGAGTAATGCACTTCTTTATTGGTCGTAAGCTTAAATGTTCCATCAGCTTGTTTCTCTAATTTTTCAACAGATTGTTCAAGTGATACAGTAGGCTCGAATTTAGCCATTTGTTCCTTAAGGTTATCAATTAATTCCTGGGCGCGGACTTTCGGGAAGCCGGCAACATCATATATGTATTTTTCAGGATAAAGAGCAGATAACTGTCCCCCAAGCTGCGGCAAGCTCTCAATAATCTTTACTGATGCTTGTCTCATGCCTCCGTAGAAAGCAGTGAATAAACCAGTTGGCCCCCGCCAATGATGGTTATGTCATACACCTTTTGATCTTCTTTCATGCAATATCCCCCGCGTATGTATTGAAATTCCACTCTTTATTCTAACATAAATCGTTTAAAACCTCATCAATCGAGGTAAATATTATGAATAATTGGAAGATTTCAAATGGAGATCCTGAATTAAAAACACGTATATTTCTTTAGGTTTTCTTAAAATTTTTAAGTTTTTCGTCTATTTTTTTAGGCTTGAAAAACTATATGAAGTAGAATAAGATGTAATGGAGGAATAATGTTAATATTTTATGACAATTTTGTTGAGTTTTTTAAACTAGTTCGTGAATAACATCACAAAGTTTTTTTATGTTTTTTGCTATAAAAAATATAAAGCAGTGGAAGATAAGAAAACATTAGAAAATACTTAAAAAAGGTGGAAGTGATACACTTGAGAAAGCCAAAGATTGTTATCCTCGGTGCAGGCTACGGCGGTTTGATGGTTGCAACCCGTTTGCAGAAATCTGTAGGAACAAACGAAGCAGAAATCGTTTTAGTGAACAAGAATGACTACCATTATGAAACAACATGGCTGCATGAAGCATCAGCCGGAACACTTCATCACGATCGTGTACGCTATGATATAAAAGATGTTATTGACCGCAACAAAGTTGAATTCGTTCAGGGAACTGCTCTGGAAATTAAAACAGAAGAAAAGAAAGTCATTTTGGAAAGTGGCGAAATTGACTATGATTATCTAGTTGTTTCCCTAGGAGCTGAGCCGGAAACATTCGGTATTAAAGGACTTAAGGAACATGCATTTTCTATTGTCAATGTAAATGCTGCGCGTCAGATCCGCGAGCATATTGAATATCAATTTGCTACTTACAATACAGACGCTGAGAAAAAAGACGAGCGCCTGACAATTGTTGTCGGCGGAGCAGGCTTTACCGGCATTGAATTCCTTGGAGAATTGGCAAACCGTGTTCCTGAGCTTTGCAAAGAGTACGATGTGGACTACCACAAAGTGAAAATCATTTGCGTAGAAGCAGCGCCAATGGTTCTTCCTGGCTTCGATCCTGAGCTTGTTAATTACGCTGTTTCTCACTTGGAGAAAAAGGCGTACAATTCATGATTGGAACAGCTATTAAGGAAGCTACTCCTGAAGGCATCATTGTTGGCAAGGGCGAAGATGAAGTAGAAGAAATCAAAGCTGCAACTGTTGTCTGGGCTGCAGGTGTACGCGGAAATTCTATTATTGAGAATTCCGGTATTGAAGCAATGCGCGGACGTGTAAAAGTACAGCCTGATTTGCGTGCTCCTGGCCATGATAATTTATTTATCATCGGAGACTGCTCATTAATCATCAATGAAGAAATTAACCGTCCATACCCTCCTACTGCGCAAATCGCTATGCAGCAGGGTGAAGTGTGTGCAAGAAACATTACTGCTTTAATCCGCAATAAAACTGAACTTGAAACATTTACTCCAGATATTAAAGGTACTGTATGTTCTCTTGGTGAACACGATGCCATCGGTGTTGCATTCGGCAAGAAAATGGTTGGTACAAAAGCTTCATTCATGAAGAAGATGATCGATAACCGTGCTCTTTACATGGTTGGCGGGCCTTCACTTGTATTGAAAAAAGGTAAATTCAACGTTCTTTAATAAATCGGCTATCATATATAGTAATGGGATGGACTATTTAGTCTGTCCCTTTTTTAATGGACAAATTTTCGTGATAGAATTAGTTAAAAAGGAGGTTATCGGATGGGAGTGGAACATAAACGGGGAAAGGTCTGGCTGGCGGTTTCAGGGCTCGTTATTTCACCTGAAGGTTATTGGCTTGTCGTTAAAAAGAAATACGGAGGCCTTAAAGGCAAATGGTCTCTGCCTGCCGGATTTGTCGAGCCGGGCGAAACAGCTGATGAAGCTGCAGTTCGTGAAGTTGAAGAAGAGACAGGAATTAAATGTTCAGTGAAAGGCTTGCTTGGATTGCGTACAGGTGTTCTCAAAGGGGAGGTCAGTGATAATATGGTTATGTTTTTGCTGGAAGCTGAGCCTGGACAATCATTAAAAGTTCAGGAAAGTGAACTTTTTGATGTGCAGTATCGCGATCCGAAAGAGCTTGCTGAAGACCCGGATGCATCAGTTCTTTTAAAATACATATTAGATCCTTCTGATTCCTCCATAAAACCTTTAATTAACGGCATTAATCCCGGAGATACTTTTGGATACACTGCATATAAACTATTTTTATAATTTTCTGAAATTTTAAGATAGAACGAGAAATATGAAGCAAACTATGCTTGTATGCGTTTCCAACGGTAGTTTTTCATGAAATATGGTGCTTTTCATTTCTTCATATCCTTGGTATATTATCAGAAAATTCAGTTACGAAATAAGGAGATGAATGAAATGACAGCTAAGAATTATGAAAATAAAGAGTGTATGTATTGTTCAGGGAAAGGGTATTTCCAATTATTGTTAGGTGGATCTGAAACCTGCAGCTGCTGCGGTGGTACAGGAAAGAAAAAGGAATAAACCAAAAACTTCGCGGAATGCGAAGTTTTTCTTTTCAAAGGATAAGAATGTATAATTTCTGAAGTTAGATAACTGTCTAACAAAAGTAGACTACCCCCTCGAGGTTTCGGGGATGGGCAAGGCGCTTCCAGTTTTCTAAATAGCGGGTGTGCTGGCCCGCCCACTTTTCTTGTTGACTCCCTAATCTACATTAAAGTACACTAAATATTGATGTGCTAAGGGAGGAAATAAGTTCATGCAAATGACGATTTTCGTTTTGCCTATTTCAATGCTTCTATTTTTTGTGCTGTTTTTTGGGATAGGTTTTATATTAAATATGCTGTTAAGAATGTCCTGGATCATGGCCATTATTTATCCAATTATCGCTATCTTTATCATCGATAAAGTTCGTTTTATTGAGTATTTTCAGGACCCGGGAGAATCGTTTTCCAGTCTTGGCGTTGAGTTGTCCAGCCTCGCTCTGGCTGACATCCTCATATTAAGCAGCGGAATGGCAGGCGCCATCGTTGCCGGAATTACCATTAGGCTGCTCCGTAAAAAAGGATATCGGATGTTTTAAATTTGATGTGAAATCTCTGCTGACGGCAGGGATTTTTTATTTTTTTGATTAGTGTGATCAAATCGCCCAACCCTATGCTATTACTGGCTTTAGCCCTGTCTAAAAACGGATGCCCGGAGGCTTCCGCTCCCATAAGTTATGAATATTTCTCTCGAAGATGGGAAATGAATAACTTTGGGAGGAGTGTAATAGATGAGCAAATTAAAAATATGGATGAAACGTTCGGTAATGTCAGCCTTATTTATAGGCGCGTTATTGACAACATTCCATTCGATTTCCGGAGTGGAAGCCCGATCAATTGTTCAGCTGCATCAAAGTGATGCTGAACAAGCTGGCGAAGATGGAAATTCAAAGTTTGACCATACATTAAAATCGGTTGGCGTAGCATTTAAGTTTTTGAAGCAGGCAGTGAGTCTGGAACCTAAGATTTCTGCGAGTGAAGCTGTAGCAATTGAGCAGCCGCCGACACTGGAAGAATCGATTGACTGGTCGCAGTATCAGAAAAAACAAGTAATAGCTACTGGATATACGGCATTTTACGAGTCGACAGGCAAAAATCCGGATCACCCGTCCTTTGGAATTACATACTCAGGAGTTAAAGTTAAAAGAGATTTATACTCTACAGTTGCAGCAGATTTAAATGTTTTTCCGATTGGAACGATCCTGTTTGTCCCGGGTTATGGGTATGGTGTTGTAGCCGATAAAGGCGGTGCTATTAAGGGGAATAAATTGGATCTCTATTATGAAACGGTAGATGATGTTTATAATAACTGGGGAAAGAAAACACTCGATGTTTACATCGTTGAAATGGGCGATGGTACCCTGACTGAAGAAGAATTAATGTTACTGAATGAAAATGAATCCATGCAGGTTTTTAGACAGCAATATATTAAATCTGAGAAAAAATAAATACGGAATGCAGGCAAATCCGCGGGAATAATCGGATTTGCCTTTTTATTTTTATATCTTAGAAAATGCCTGCGGGTGGATTTTTTAGCTAATTTTATGGCTCCTTCAATCAGCCGAGGTGAAGGCCTGCAAAAAAGTTCTTCTTCCAGAACCAGAATTCTGTTCTGCTTAACTGCTTCCATTTCACTCCAGCCTGGACGTTTCAGGACAATATCCGGATTAACCTTTTCTCTTCTGACACCGACCCAGGCGAGACAGATATAATCCGGCTGCCGATTCAGGACATCTTCCCAATCGGTCTGGACACTCGCAAGCTCAATATCCCTAAATAAATTCATTCCACCGGAAATTTCACTGATTTCCGTCAGCCAATTGACTTTGCCGGGTGTAAATACAGGCTTGGGCCACCATTCCCAATAGAGGCTCGGTTTATTTTCAATTCTGCTTGAGATGAGCTTAAGTGCCTCAATTTTTGCCGCAAACTCTTCAGCAGCCAAAATACCTCTTTCTGGCTTTCCGATTTTCTCTGCAGTCAGAATCAGGTCCTGTTCAATATCTGCCAGGCTTTGAGGATTTAAAACAATGTGGGGAATCTGCCTTTTTTCAAGCTCTGCTACATTCTTTTCCATGCCGGGTACACTAAGGGATGCCAGCACAAGATCAGGCTCTAATTTCTCCACTTTGTCCATATTAATAGACAAGTCAGGGCCCAGCCGGGGCAGCCTGGATATTCGGTCCGGCCAATCCGAATAATCGTCCACCCCCGCGAGCATATCAGTAAATCCCAAGTATTCCACTAATTCCGTGTTGCTTGGGCATAAAGAAAGGATTTTCAAAATAAATCACACCCTCACGAAAATAAATAATGAAGAGCTAAAGTCAATAGGATTCCAGTCAGGCCGCCAAATAGAACTTCTATCGGCTTATGGCCAAGCAGCTCCTTCAATTCTTTCTGTTTTTCTTGGCCTTCTTTCTTCTGCCATGTCTTTGCTTCTTCAACGAATTTATTGAAGTCGGCTACAAGCTGGTTTAGTACAATCGCCTGTTCACCAGCCTGACGCCGTACTCCGGTAGCATCAAACATTGTGATAATGGCAAAAACGGCTGAGACAGCGAAAACAGCGGATTCCATTCCGGTCTCTAGTGCAACCCCGGTTGAAAGGGCAGTTACTGCTGCTGAGTGTGAGCTGGGCATCCCTCCAGTACTTGTCAAAAGGGACCAATTCACTTTTCGGGTGGCAATAAATTGAATGGGCACTTTTACAAATTGGGCAAAGAAGATGGCTGCCAATGCAGACCATAAGGGAAAATTTGTCAATAACTCCATGTGAGACCACCTCTTGAGTGTATGATACTCCCGCTGCAGCTTCGAATAGGCATTTTTTAAGGAACTGCCGAAAGCTATACTAACTAATATTCTCCAACAGATTGTTCCTTCCTGCAAGCTGATCTATTTTAAGTTTTTGTTAAACGATGCTTTTTTTGAAAATACGAAGTTGCTGTCAGGGAAAACAAAAGAAGCCACTCAAAGGCATTCACTGCAGCTGCACTTTCAATTGGAATATCAATGGCGCTTCCGATAATCATCAATACAGCTCCGGCAAAAAACCAGAACCAGCCCTGTTTGCGCCAAATAACAACAGATGCCGCCAGCAGCACAGCAGATACGATCAGTACCATAACGGGAGGGCCGCCTGGTGCCTCTGTACCTGAATAGCTGAGAACACCATATTCCCGCCTTGCTTCCAGTTTAAGTCCGAATACCTCAGCAGCAAGTTCCAGAATAATTAATCCTGCAGTAAGCAAATAGGCAATCCATTTAAATGTGCCTGTTTTGGCCCATTCTAGATCTGCTTGTTTTAAAGTATTCCAGGAGTAGAGTACAAGCAGTGGCGTGAAAAAAGCGTGAATCCAAAAACGGGCATAATTCAGATATTTTAAAGTGCTGCCCTCCCCGATAAAACGGCCAGCAGCCAGAATTCCGTTATCGTAAATTAACCCCAGAAGTACAGGAAGCAGGAAGACAGCACTAATGAGGCCGCTATCCTTAACAGTGCTTAGCGCCCAGAAGAACAGCAGGATATATCCTGCTGAGAAGGCGGCAAATAATAGAGGATCCATAACATTCTCCTTTCTGTCTCTATTTTCTTTACCCAATAATTAAAGAATATACTTAAGGATTTGTATATATAGGATAGTCTCTATTCTTTTTGTTAAAATGATAGTGATAGGAAGTCCTGAATATGGGGTGGTTTCATGGAAGATTATCCTCTTGAATACTACGAATTCTTTGTCAGTTTCAATGAAGGTGACTATTACACATGCCATGATCTTCTTGAGGAAATGTGGATGACGGACAAAGGCAATTTATTTCTGAAAGGCCTGCTGCAAATGAGTGTCAGCATTTATCATTATGAATACGGCAATGTAAAAGGAGCAAGGCTGATGATGCAGGCGGCACAGGAATACTTGCAGTCTTACCGCCCTAAACACTGGGGGATTAATCTTGAGCATGTGTATGGGTTTATTGAAGAATGCCTTACTATTTTTCCGGAAAATATCGATCGGCTGCCATTTGAAATGATAGAAACTCTTCCTAAGCTGCCGCAGCTGGTCCTGTATTTGGAAGATTAGCAAAAATAGAAATGCCATAAAATTAGATAGTCGAAATAATTCAGTATTTTCGATATAATAAGATGAAAAAGATACTATGGGGGTGCCAGAAATGTTTTCAGTAAAGAAAGAATTTGACTTCTCAGCCGAACAGGAATGCCTGATCGTTGGTGTCTTCGATAAACCAGCCAGGCTTGAAGGTGTATTGGCCCGTGCAGATGACCAATTTGACGGCCAGCTGACAGATTTGGTGAAAAGCGGAGATATTTCTGCCAAGAAAAAAGCCATTGCAAAAATACATACTTTTGGAAAAATTGGGGCCAAACGATTAATTACAGTAGGCCTTGGAAAAGAAAAAGAATTCAGCTTTGAAGGGTTACGTGAAGCATTGGGCAGGGCATTTAAGGAAGTGAAATCGTCCAAGCTTCAAAATGCGGGTGTTTACCTTGATACATTTATCGGAGGAAATGTAGATGCGCTTGATGCAGCCCATGCAGCCAGCGAGGCGTTTGCGCTTTCCACCTATAAGTTTGAAGATTACAAACAGAAATCGAACGAACCCGAAAAAGATATTGAAAGTATTGCTGTTTATTGCGAAGCCGCAGATGAGGAAGATGTAAAGGCCTCCCTTACAGTAGGGTATGCACACGGAAAAGGAACGAACTCAGCCCGTACATTAGTCAACCTGCCAGGCAATATGCTGACCGCCACTGATCTGGCAAATTACTCTTCTGAACTGGCATGGAGATACGGATTTGAAGTGGAAATACTTGAAAAAGAGGATATGCTTAAGCTTGGCATGGGTGCTCTATTGGCAGTAAATCAGGGATCAGCAGAGCCTCCTAAGATGATTGTCATTAAATATCAGGGCAAGGAAGAATGGAAGGATGTCATCGGCCTGGTGGGCAAAGGAATTACCTTTGATACAGGAGGCTATTCCATTAAACCAAAGGACGGCATTGTCGGTATGAAAACCGATATGGGCGGAGCGGCGGCTGTGCTTGGCGCAATGGAAGTCATCGGCGAACTGAAGCCTGAACAAAATGTTGTCGCTGTTATTCCTTCTACAGATAATATGGTGAGCGGAACAGCGTTTAAGCCGGATGATGTCATCACATCCATGAGCGGGAAAACCATTGAAGTTCTTAACACGGATGCAGAAGGGCGTCTGGCTCTTGCTGATGCGGTAACATATGCAAAGCATCATGGAGCGGACTACCTGGTGGATGTTGCCACTCTGACTGGCGGTGTCATTGTTGCACTGGGGGAAGAAACAACAGGTGCATTAACCAATAATGAAGAGTGGTTTGAGCAGGTGCTGGAAGCATCCTATGAAGCTGGCGAACCAATCTGGCGCCTGCCTCTCTTTGAAAAAGATAAAGAAAGAATCAGAAGCAGCAAAGTTGCGGATCTTAACAATTCGCCAGGACGTGCCGGCCATGCCATTATGGGCGGAGGATTTGTCGGCGAATTTGCCGAGGACACACCATGGGTGCATCTTGATATTGCCGGTACAGCCACAACATCAAAAAGCCATGATCTTGGACCAGACGGCGCTACAGGCGTTATGGTGCGTACTTTAGCACTGCTTGTTGAAAGATTTGAAGTAAAATAACGATGAAACAGACTCTGGAGAGATCCGGAGTTTTTTTATGCAGTTTTTTAGCCTAAATTGACTTGGCACTGTAAAAATGAACTTTACCGGCCGGTTTACCAAAAATACGGGGCTAAAACCGTCGATTTATCGGCCAAAACAGCGTCTTGGCGTAAACTCCCATTTCTGAATCTGCCTTAAATCATTGACACAAAATGTGGAAATATGATAGTTTAATAATTGTGTTTTAGTTCTCTACCAATTTAGCATAGTAAAGTATAATGGGACATAAGTACAGAAAGAGGGTATCATCATGAATGCAGTTATACTTGCAGTTTTAATCATGCTTGTTCTCAGCCTTCTGCGTGTCAATGTGGTTCTTGCCCTTGTGGCTGGTGCATTGGCAGGCGGGCTGGCAGGCGGTTTAAGCATAGATAAAACCATTGAAGTTTTTTCAAATGGGCTCGGCGGCAGTGCAGAGGTTGCATTAAGTTATGCGTTATTGGGCGGATTTGCCTTAGCCATTTCCGCAACCGGACTTCCGAATCTATTAGTGGACTGGGTCCTGGCAAAGGTCGGAAAAGACGGGGAATCCAGAGGGAAAACCTTATCAAAAGCACTCATCATATTTTCCATTTTATTAATGTCTATTTTTTCTCAGAATCTGATTCCAATTCATATTGCGTTTATTCCGATATTAATTCCGCCTTTATTGAAGGTTATGAATGAGCTCCAAATGGACCGTCGGCTGATAGCATCTGTATTGACATTTGGTTTGACAGCTCCGTATATTTTGCTTCCTGCGGGATTTGGCCAAATTTTCCACGGGATACTCGCAGAAAATATGGAGAATAGCGGATTGGCAGTAGAGATGGCAGACATTCCGAAAGCCATGCTTATTCCTGTAGCCGGCATGGCAGCTGGTCTTTTAATTGCATTATTTGTTTACCGTAAAAAAAGGGATTATCGTCCATCAGTATTAATGGAGACGGAGAAAGGCAATTACTCAAAAAAGGGCATTATTTTTCTCTCGTTGCGATTGCAGCAGCTCTCATTGTACAGCTGCAGCTGGATTCAATGATCTTTGGGGCGCTGACAGGTATTTTAGTTATTTATATCAGCGGTGCTATTAAATGGAACGAGGCAGATCAGCTTTTAACAGAGGGCATGAAGATGATGGCATTTATTGGATTTGTCATGCTGGCTGCATTTGGATTTGCAGATGTATTAAAAGAAACAGGCGATGTTGAAAGCCTGGTTGAACAGGCGGCAGGAATCATCGGCGATAATAAATCACTTGCTGCATTGCTTATGCTCCTTGTCGGCTTACTTGTTACAATGGGAATTGGATCTTCATTTTCAACCATCCCGATTATTGCAACCATATTTGTGCCTCTTGCACTAGAGGTTGGCTTCAGTCCGATGGCAACTATTGCTCTAGTAGGGACAGCCGCTGCTCTTGGAGATGCCGGTTCGCCTGCGTCAGACAGTACATTGGGGCCAACAGCGGGCTTGAATGCAGATGGACAGCACAATCACATCTGGGATACTTGTGTACCAACATTTCTTCACTACAACATTCCGCTCATCCTGTTTGGATGGCTGGCGGCGATTATCTTATAAAATCAGCAGCTTCCATAAAGGGGGCTGTTTTCTCATTGCTTTTATCAGTCCGAAAAGTAGGGTACGATAAAGGAAAAAGAACTGAGGTGGCTTCAGTGTATTTCGGGAAAATCAGAAAACAGACCTCAAGCCGGGTACCGCCAAATCAAAATGTGACGACTGCCTTTCCTGTACTGCACTATG
The DNA here is from genome assembly GCF_023516215.1 of Cytobacillus pseudoceanisediminis. NCBI lineage: Bacteria > Bacillati > Bacillota > Bacilli > Caryophanales > Bacillaceae > Cytobacillus > Cytobacillus pseudoceanisediminis. Next base: position 4,866,348 of record NZ_CP097349.1, read on the forward strand.
GAAATGTTCCGCACTATAAGGATATGCAGGAATGGAGTCTGCAGATATTTGGGGAAGTGGAAAAGGAATTATCCTTTTCGCATGAGGAGGTAATGAACCTTCCTCAGACACAGTACAAAAATGATATCCACTGTGTTACGGGCTGGTCAAAGCTTGATAATGTTTGGGAGGGAGTCTCCGCCACGGAAATTGCCAGGCGGGCAGGCGTAAAAGAAATCGCCCAATTTGTAATTCTCCATGCGGAAGAAGGGTGGACAACGAACCTCCCTATTAAAGATTTTTTAAAAAGCACCAGTCTGCTTGCCCATACTCATAACGGTGAGCTCCTGACTCCTGAGCATGGATTTCCACTAAGAGCCGTGATTCCGCATCTTTATTTTTGGAAAAGTGCAAAGTGGATTAGAGGCATCGAGTTTTCTGAAACTGACAAACCTGGTTTTTGGGAGAAAAACGGCTATCACAACTATGGTGATCCCTTCCGTGAGCAGCGATTCAGCTGGGATGATTAATCAACATAAAAGCGTTACATGCCGTAACGCTTTTATGCCCATTAAAATCCAAATAGCATAGTAAAAATATTTTTCTTTTTTAATTTTTTTCTGGGCTTCTCCTGATCAAAAACCAAAAGGGTATCAGCGGGGAGGCTTCGGCTTTTTACAGCTGTCCTGGCTTCAAGAACCTCAATCCGTTTAAGCAAGCGTGCATTCTCTTTTTGCAGCTCTTCTATTTCGCTGCGGTGCTGCAGCAGCTGATAGGAGACAACATCATCCGCTTTTCCGTTCAGCCGCTGCTCAAGCTCGCTGATCTTCAAATAAATTTTCTCCATGGCTGGTTCAGCTGTTTCGCCCTGGACCGTACCTTTTCTGGTCTTTTTGCCATTTACCGTAACGTCCTGCAATATAATCCCCTGGTTAAGCTGGTCCTGCACCTGCTTTAGCAGGTTAATGTCTTCTTCGCTAAATAAGTAATGGCCTAGTTCATTCCGTTCCGTCCGGAGTCCCAGTTGTTTAACCCATCGCTGAATAGTGCTTGGCGAAACTCCTAACAACTTGGCTGCAGCACTTGTATTCATTCTGAATCCCCTCCCGTTTTCACAATGGATTCTATCCGGATAACGGGAAGTCCTTCCCAGCTGACAAAACAAGTTTTCATTCGGCAAAGAAAGTGAGGATTTTACATTTTTTTATCATCCTGATTTCCTTCTTTCAAATTCAAATGTAAACATTTTTCTGTCATCCAGCCTATTGTTCCGCCAATAAGGGCACCGCCTATTACATCGGAAGGGTAATGGTGGCCAGCCCAGATACGCGCGAAACCTGTAAGAGCTGAAACCCACAGCAAAATACGACCTATAAATCGATTGCCGTAAAAAATGACGATAGAAGCAGCAAACGACACCACTGTATGTTTGCTTGGAAAACTGGAATCTCTTTTGGCTGGGATCAATATGCCAACCTTGTTTTTTATGAAGGGGCGGGGCTTAAAATAACAAATTTTAATGATCTTGTTAACCAGGATAGCGATCAGGGAAGCTGCAGCAGCTTTTTTGCGGCTGTTTTGGAGGAACCTTTTGCCAGCCACATGCATACCAGTACGAATAAAAATAAATACCTTGCCCTATTTGATATAAGAATCATTAAAAAGTCCATGAAAGCAATACGTCCGGACATTCGGTTGATTGCCTTAAAAATCTTCATGTCCATTATTAGTCTCCTTCTGTTCTTGTCATTGGGCAGATTTCTCTCTCATGCGCTCTTTATGGAGAGGACTTCTGCCTTTTGTTCATTTTTTATTATTTGCAACCCAGAACTTAAAAACACAATTTAGTAAAGATATTAAAATTAATAAAACCATGCAGCAATTGCATGGTTTTTAAAAGCTATACATAGAATAAATCTTTAAACACATATGAAGCAAAACCCATATAGGCACTGATAGTGTGGTCGCTTATAATATAACTTGGATAATTCCATAAAATCATTAAGATACCTCCTTTAAAAGTGAATCCCCTGCAGAGACAGGGGAAATTGAATATTATATTTGTCCCGAGCGCGATGCCAGCCATTTGTCCAGATAGTCAGGAACTTTTCCCTCTGAAGTCAGATTGGCATGCCCCCTTGAAGCAGATGGAAAGTTTTGTCAGTACTTGAGGTCAGGTTCATGACCGGAAAAATCTGTTCTTTTGGTACAAGGCGGTCAAGATCCGAAGCAACAGCGAGTAAATTGGCTTTGATATTGCTTAGCACCGCCTTCCTTTCACCGACGGTTAAGGTCCCATTCACAAGCTTATTTTCTTTCAAAAGGTCATAATTGATTTGCTTTAGTGCTGCCCCTGCAAATGGAATATGGCCATCGGTCCAGTGGCTGAAACGTTTCCACCGGGAGGCGTATGCTTCATCGTCAGCCCTGGCCAGAAGCGACAAATAAGGGGAGTAATAAATGGGTGAAGTAAAAAGCCGCATACCTGATTTGATGGCAAAGGGTGGTATAAGTCCCCATGCTTCAAAAATGGAGTCCAGGCTGCCTTCTCCATTCCGCAATTCTTCTGCCCATTTATCAAAGACAGGGACGATGCTGAAGTCAACCGGTGCGACAGATAATACTAAGTTTTTGACCGGCTCATCCGCAATGGCCGCATAAATGGCTGCAAAAGTGCCGCCCAGGCAAAAGCCCATAACGGTTATTTCTTCTGCTTTGGCGTGATATAAAGCTCTTTTACCCCCTTCTGGATGTATTCAGTAATATAATCGTCCATCGTAATCTCTTTGTCCTCATAACCGGGAATCCCGAAATCCAGCAAGTAAACATCGTATCCGCTGTTGGTCAAAGCCTCAATTAAACTGTTCTGCGGACAAAGATCTAGAATAAAGGGCTGATTGACGAGCGAATATACAAGGAAAACTGGAATTTTGTATTTTTTACTGGAAGGGGCATAGTGCCAGAGAGTAGCCTTATTTCTTTTCCAAACTGCAGTCCTTGGAGTTGAATGGGTCTCCGGGGGCTGGAGAATGGTCTTAAAGAATCCATGCAGTTTTTTGGAAGCTGTATTTTGATCCATTTATTTTCCCGCGCTTTCACTGCTGCTGGAAGATTGCAATTCCTGATCCAGCGACTGCTTTAAATCAGGACTGCCAAGTGCCTTTTTTATTTCCTCTAGTGATTGAGCCAAAGCTATGACTTTTTCGTCAATCAGGTCCATTTTTTCTTCCGCCTGCACAGTTAATTTTGCTGCATTTGCCACGTCAGTCTTGGTAGGGAAATTAAGAGGGATGGATAGTGTCTCAATGGCTTCCTGGAGTTTTTTCATGCTTGCTGCGGTCACCTCGGAACGGGTGATTAGATTTTTAAATATTTCTTCTTTGTTGATAGAGTTCTGAATGGATTCATTCAGTTCTCTTTCCACTTTTGTCCCTAACTTTTTTATTGCCTGTAATAGGGCTTCAGTATGGTTAATAGACATAAACATTCTCCTTTCTATGAAGTCAACCAATCAACGGACTTAGAGGGATGCTGTCATTCCTCCATCTACGACTAAAACCTGTCCAGTCATGTAATCAGATGCTTTGGAGGATAAAAAGACAGCTGCTCCTTTTAAATCATGTTCACTTCCAAACCTTCCGGCAGGAATTTTTCCAAGAATAACTGGACTCGATTTTTCCAGGACCTTTGTTATTCTTGTAGGAAAGAATCCTGGAGCAATAGCGTTTACTTGAATGCCGGCAGGTGCCAATTTTACAGCTAAATCCTTTGTAAGTGCAATAACAGCTCCTTTACTTGTATTGTAGGCAATTGCATCAAGAAATGCGGAATGTGTACCCCTCATTCCATTTACAGAAGAAATATTAATGATTTTGCCGCTGCCCTGCTTCGTCATCACTTTTGCCGCAGCCTGTGAAAATAAAAACAGCCCCTTTAGATTCACATTCATGACTTTGTCCCATTTATCAGCAGGCAGTTCAAGAAATGGCGCAACCCAGGATGTCCCGCTATTATTAATGAGAATATCGATGCTTCCAAATGTCTCTAAGGTCTTGCTGATGACGATTTGGATGTCTTCGTCATTGGTTATGTCACATTCAATCGCCAGAGATTTAATTCCCTTTGCTTCAAGGCTTTTTCTGACATGCTCACATGCTTCAATGCTGCGTGAGCAGATGACTACATTTGCTCCTGCTTCCCCAAGTGCATTTGCCATTTGCTCGCCGAGTCCTCGGCCTCCTCCTGTTACAATTGCTGTTTTATTGCCTAAATGAAATAACTCGTTCAATTCCATCGTTATCCCTCCCTTAGTCTTTTTAAAAATCAATCCTTCTGAATAAAATAGACTTCGATATAGTATAGACAAGTTAACCCCATGTGGTGCTAAAATTGTATATTTGCCTTGTCCCAAAATGCATAAAGAAGTTAAAAACAGAAAAGGATGGATAACATACGAGAAGGGAGGCTTAAAAGGTGGAAAGGGAGCAAATAGAGGAACTTTTTGAAGAAAGCGGATATCACGCTTTAAACAGCAAACTTGCCTATAAAGTCTGGTTGACCGGGGTATGGGATGAAGAGGATGAAGACAAAATAGAAGCTTTTATAGATGCTTATTCTTTTGAAGGAGAAGGAATAGTAACTGACGATTTTCTCTATCACTATCGAATATTTGCCTATATTCACGAAAAAAATGAATGTTTGGGATTCCAGCGGGAGATATTTTAGGAACACAGCTTAAAACAAAAACAAACACAGATCCAGGACCTGTGTTTGTTTTAATATATCAGCCAGCATTCTTAAGCTGCTTATTAGCCGCTTTATAGTGGTTTTCAAAGAATTCATTAGTATCTTTAACAACCACTTTGCTTAGAAGGATTAATGCAATCAAGTTAGGAATCATCATTAATGCATTTGCCATGTCAGCGAAAGCCCAAACGGTAGTTAAGTTGGCAACCGCACCGATTCCAGTCGCAAAGATGTAGATGGCACGGTATCCCATAATTCCTTTTGTGCCAACCAGGTACTCAAAGCATTTTTCGCCGTATACATACCAGCCGACGATTGTTGAGAAACCGAAGAATATAACAGAGAATGCAACGATATATTCACCCGCTGTTCCAAGTACATGGGCAAAGGCTGCACTTGTTAATGCCCCGCCGTCAAGGCTGCCGTCATGAGCCACACCAGAGATCAATCCGCCAGTTGTGTCCCAGAAACCAGTCATGATAAGCACTAATCCAGTCATCGTACAAACAACAATTGTAACAATGAATGTACCAGTCATTGCAACAAGAGCCTGTTTTACAGGGTGGTCTGTCTTTGCGTTGCCTGCGATAAGCGCTGCTGTACCAAGACCGGCTTCATTAGAGAAAATCCCCCTTGAAACACCATTCTTGATCGCTTCAGATACAACAACACCGACAAAACCGCCAGTCGCTGCAACCGGATTGAAGGCATAGTAGAAGATAGTCTGGAAACCAGGAATGATTTGATCATAATTAACTGCCAGGATAATTAAAGCACCGCCAATATAAAGCACCGCCATGACGGGTACAAAGAATCCAGCAACTGTACTTATACGCTGAATGCCGCCAAAAATGATTAAAGCAGCCAGTACAGCAAGAATAACGCCTGTAATCCAATTATTTATTCCAAATGAAGTGTCCATAACAGCTGCAATGGTATTCGATTGAACACTGTTGCCGATTCCAAGTGCTGCAAATGCTCCGAAGATTGCAAATGCAACTGCAAGCCATTTGAACTTTTTGCCAAGACCGCGTTCTACATAATACATCGGTCCGCTGGAGTACTCTCCATTTGCGTTTTTCACTCGGTATTTCATTGCCAGTAATGCCTCAGCATATTTGGTTGCCATTCCCAGCAGACCAACAATCCACATCCAGAAGATGGCCCCTGGTCCGCCAAGTGTAATCGCAGTGGCAACACCGGCGATATTACCATTGCCAATTGTTGCTGCGAGAGCTGTCATAAGCGCCTTAAAGTTACTGACATCGCCCTCATCATTAGATCCAGCCTGACCTTCTTTGGTAAACCCTAATTTAAACGCATATATCAGCCTTCTGAATTGAAGGCCTTTCAGCATGAATGTTAAAAGAACACCAGTACCAAAAAGCAAAATCAAACTTGGTGTGCCCCAGAGCACCCCGTTAATTTTATTAAGCGCCTCAAGCATAAATTTCATCGCCTCCCAGATGTTAACGCTTTCAATTGCTGTGAACAAACCTATTAAAATATGATTTTTTTGTGAACATGTCCTATTGTAAAATTATCTGAATATAACTTCAAGTCAAATAGGAGAAGTAAAACTATTGGGAATCTTTCAAAAAAAGTTTAAAGGTACCGCCCGAATTTTGTCGAATGGCTTGTAGGCTTTGGTAGAGTACCGGGTGGGACCTGAGGTATAATATAATAGGATAGAAAAAGTGAATTGCCGTTCAAAGGAGTTTTACGATTGGGTGATGATAAAATGGAAAAAGATCCGTTTAAGAGGGCATTCAGTGATCTGGAGGAATTGGTAGATAAGATCCGCGATGTCCTGGAATGCCCTGTTACAATAGAAGATGTTAACCATCGCCTGCTGGCCTACAGTACACATGATGACCAGACAGATACTGCAAGAATTGCAACGATTATCAGCAGAAAGGTTCCTGAAAAAGTGATTAATCGTTTATGGAAGGAACGTGTGATTCCGCAGCTGATGCAAAGCGGAGAACCGCTTAGAATCCCTGAAATAAAGGAAATAGGACTTGGAAATCGGGTAGCCATTTCCATACGCAATCATAATGAAGTATTAGGCTACATATGGGCAGTTGAAGAAGAAACCCTCTTGACAGAAAGCAAGCTGAACCTGCTTAAGCTTGCTGCACAGTCTGCAAGGACGGAAATGCTTAGATTAAACGCCCAAAAGAAAAAAGAGCTGAGGGATACCGGGATTTTTCTGGGAGCTGTTAACCGGCCATTTCCAAAGCCATGATGAAATTGCAGAAAGGTTTGAGGAGTTAAGCATTAAACCGCCATCGCCGTTTGCTGTACTTGTCTTTAGGTTTAAAGAAGAAGTTACCTCTAAAATAGAACAAAATATCATTTATCTGATCACGACGAGCCAAAAGGTTCATATAACCTTTCATGCAGCGATGGGAAATGAATTTATTATTCTGGCAGCGCCTCCAGATCCTGCTTTTTCTGAAAGTGCTTTTATAGAATTTATCCGTTTTTTCATCGATCAAATGAATACGCGGTTTAGCATTGGTTATATTAGCGGGGCAACTGGAACAACTTATCAACACTATGAAAAAGTTGAAAAAAGCTATCAGGAGGCACTGCAGGTCCTGCGCCTTAAAGAACAATTTCCCGAAGAGATTCATCATGTTTATAGCTATCAGCAGCTTGGCATTTTTCGCTATCTTGATGCCATACTCGAAAAGAAACGGCTGGAACCATATGAGCATCCGGCTATCGAAAAGCTTAAAAAATATGATCTTGAGCATCGGACCAATCTGCTGGCTACTCTGGAAGCCTTTATTGATCATGACAGCAATGTGAATGAAACAGCTAAAAAGCTGCATATCCATATGAATACATTGAATTATCGCTTAAAGAGGATAACCGATATCGGGGAAGTGGATCTGAAGAATACAAATACAAAACTTTCTTTATATCTTGAACTTAAAATCCGGAGAATCGAAAGAAGAGCCCCCATTTGTAGATTTCCACAAATGGAGGCTCTTTTATTTTATCAATTCAACAATGACAGCGCTTTACAAAAATTATTATACTGACAATAGTAAATATCAATTTGATAGATTGAAAGGGGATTTTTCCATGATTATTGGAGTACCTAAAGAGATTAAAAATAACGAAAATCGTGTTGCTGCGACACCAGCAAGCGTTGATGCATTAGTAAAAGCCGGACATAAAGTACTTGTAGAAATTGACGCAGGTATTGGAAGCGGTTTCACAAATGAAGATTATACAGAAGTAGGAGCTGTTATTGTAGATACAGCTGCAGAGGCATGGAATGCTGAAATGGTTATGAAGGTTAAAGAGCCTCTAGCTTCTGAGTATGGTTATTTCCGTGAAGGTTTGGTTCTTTTCACATACCTTCACCTTGCAGCAGAGCCTGAGCTTGCAAAAGCATTAACTGAAAAAGGTGTTACAGCTATTGCGTATGAAACAGTAGAAGTGAACCGTACATTGCCTCTTCTTACTCCAATGAGTGAAGTAGCAGGACGCATGTCTGCTCAGATTGGAGCTCAATTCCTTCAGAAGACAAATGGCGGAATGGGTATTCTTCTGGCAGGTGTTCCAGGCGTTTCACGCGGAAAAGTTACCATCATTGGCGGCGGTGTAGTTGGAATCAACGCAGCGAAAATGGCAATCGGGCTTGGCGCGCAAGTTACGATCATCGACTTAAGCCCAGAGCGTCTGCGTCAGCTTGACGATATCTTCGGAAACAGCATCCAAACTTTAATGTCTAATCCTTTCAACATTGCACAAGCTGTTAAAGATGCTGACCTGGTAATTGGTGCGGTTCTAATCCCAGGAGCTAAAGCGCCTAAGCTTGTAACGGAAGAAATGATTAAAACAATGAAGCCTGGTTCAGTAGTTGTTGACGTGGCGATTGATCAAGGCGGTATTTTCGAAACAGTTGATCATATTACAACTCATGATAACCCAACTTACGATAAGCATGGCGTTGTTCACTATGCAGTTGCAAACATGCCTGGTGCCGTTCCAAGAACATCTACAATTGCTCTTACAAACGTTACAATCAATTACGCACTGCAGATTGCAAACAAAGGTGTTGTTAAAGCTATTGAAGACAATGCAGCACTTAAGCTTGGCGTTAACGTCGTAAACGGCAGCATCACATATCCAGCGGTTGCGAAAGATCTTGGCTATGAGTATGTTTCTGTCGAAGATGCATTTGCTAAAGTAAAAGCAGCTAACTAATAGATCAAATCCCCTTGGCCAAAAGGCTAAGGGGATTTTGTTTTACCAAGGCTCCTTCCGCTTTTCTAATGCTGTCCAGCTCCAGCGCCTACCCCCTCGAGGTCACAAGCTTGTCTAGTTTCGGCTCCTAGGGACTCGGGGTCATAAGCCGTTTCCTTTCAGAAGGAAAAACCCCTTCTTACAGGGGCCGTCTTATGCTAGACGTCCCTGGGCAGTCGCCTCAACATTTCTTCAATCCGTCCAAAAGGTTAAAGAACAGCCTTTTAACCGGCTCGTCTTATGCTTGAGGCCCGCAGGATGCGGGTCATGCAGACGTTGCCACAGGACGTGGAGGTTTTAGTCTGCGTTCCTTTAAAAGCGGGCGCCTTCCGCTTTTCTAATGCTCTCCAGCTCCAGCGCCTACCCCCTCGAGGTCACAAGCCAATCCTCCCAAAAAGGCAAAGGACGCCTTTCCGTGAGGCCGGTCTTGTGCTTGTCGGGGTGGGCAAGGCGCTTCCGCATTTCTAGTAGCCCACTCAAAATGCGGACATCTGCATATTAAATAGAGAAGGCATTGAAAATTAAGGAGGTTACCCTGCATGTATTATTATAGAGGCCCATATAGAAACGGGGGCGAAAGGTTCTTCTTTTTAGGAGCTCCTTTTGTCGGCGGCCTGCTCGGCGGTTTCCTGGGAGGGGGCTGGGAGCAGCATTATTTGCTCCCCGTCCATTTTACGGCCCTCCGCCGCCATTCTATGGCCCGCCAGCTGCACCATATGCTCCTTATGGCGGAGGCGGATACCCTGGCTATGGACCATATGGAAACCCTTATTATCGCTGAACAGGTAAAAGCTCTCTTGATTGAGAGCTTTTTTATTTATGTTTTCTTACATCCATCTCAGCTTTAATGTAAGATCACAGCATTTCTGGGAATCCTCCTTATCAGACTCGAAATGGAGGCTGAGCCCGTCAGGTGTATAGGACACCGCAGGAATTTGGGAAATTCCTGTTGATTTTATCATTTTTTCGACTGCATCCTTTTTTGACTGCTGAGCGGCTGACATCAGTTCATAAGAAAACTTTTTTGACTCTGCCATATTTACAAGCAATGTACTGGCGTCCCTCATGAGGACTTCCATTTTTTAGCGGAGCTCATGAACATTTGAGGATCGACAGCTGGAAAGGTTCTATAGAAATGGACAGGATGATAATAAGACTGATATGCATGCGGATAATTCCAGCAGTTTTGAAGCTGAGGGTTGTATCCAGGCTTTGGGTAGCGAAAATAATAATAGGGGTACATCCGGATCTGCCCCTTTCGATTAATAATTAATGCACGCATTCCCAATATATGAAACGAAGGCTTTTCCTATGAGAAAACAAAATGAAATGCTTTCTCGCAAAAATGTGGCTTGCACCCTGCATAGATAAAATGGGTTTGCATAAGGTGCATTAGAAAGGCAATTTTTATAAGGATTGATCTAATTAGAAAAGGGGTAAAAGAACCGCATGAAGAATATATTAGTGTAATGAATATAAATAAGTGAGCACTGCTTACATAGATGGGAGGCCCCGGATGGAACTGGAACTGATATTGGAAATTATTGAGAATAACGGATATTTGGGGCTGTTTCTTTGGCTTTGGGTAGGGGTCTTTATTTTTCCTGTGCCAAATGAATTGATCGTGATGACTGTTGGACTTTCTTCCTCTTTAAAAACACTTCACCCTGTGCTTGCTTTCATTGTCATTTATCTTGGCATCCTGGCTGCACTGTCAACCTGTTATACAATCGGACGTTTGATCGGCAGGCCATTGCTGAAATACTTTCAAAAAAGTAAAAGAATGTCTAAAACGATTGATGCTTCTTTAAAACTAATGGAGAAGTATCATGCCTTTTCCCTCTCCTTCAGTTATTTTGTTCCGGGTATCAGAAATTTCCTCCCTTTCTTATACGGCTTCAGTAAATTGCCATTTAAAAAATTCGCTTTGTTTGCATATAGCGGCGCCCTGTTATGGCTGTCTGTGACTTTTACGATCGGCTATGTATTTGGAGATCATATTGATGCCATCATCAAACATGAAAAAGAATTACTGCTTAGCCTGGCAGGCTTGACTTTGCTCTTCCTCATTTTTCGCTTCACCAGAAGAAAGCGCGGGAAGGAGCAAGAAAAACTGCATGATCAGGGGTTGGGACTTTAAATATAAAAAGGCAGCCTGGAAAGCTGCCTTTTTTATTTAATACTGATTGCGGTGCTCTACCAGGTCGATGGCTCCCAGTACAATATGGGCGAGCCCGAAACCAACGATGGTATCTGATAACATGTTATTGGTTCTGCGGTTTTGTTTCATTGCATATCCAGCCGCAGTAACAGCGGTGCCGAGAACAGTTGGAATTAATCCTTCGCGAACGCGATTCATGACGGTCACCTCTTATTTTTTGATTGTCCTACAGGACATACATAGTTTGTTCTTATATAATGAAGTATAGTATGACAACATTTTACATATGGAAAGGGGATAGGGGAATGGAGTTGAAAGATACATTAATCGAAACACTCGGAATGGAAATTGTGTCACTTGAAAAGGGCCGTGTAGTTGCTACCATGCCTGTTGATGAACGCACCCGCCAGCCGTTTGGCCTGCTGCATGGAGGGGCGTCTGTCGCCCTTGCGGAAACTGTTGCAAGCATAGGAGCTTTTGAACTTTGCGATAAAGAAGCGGAATCTGTTGCAGGGCTTGAAATCAATGCCAACCATATACGTGCTAAAAAGGATGGAATTGTAACGGCTGTCGCAACAGTGCTGCATCAGGGAAGAACCACAATGGTATGGGATATCAAAATAACGGATGAAAATGACAAGCTGATATGCACATCCAGATGCACAATGGCCGTAATAAAAAGAAAATAAAAAATAACAAAACCGCAAGAGGATTTCTTGCGGTTTTCCATTTATTGTTCCTTGCTGCCTGCCTTTTTCATATGTGGTGCATCTTTTAAGTCATCCTGTACACTTTTATCCCATAGCTCTACACCGGAGTTATAAGCTGCCCGGGCAATTAAATGCCCGGCTACAGGTGAAGTCATGAAGATGAATATAATTCCGAGCAGCACTCTGGAATTGAAAAAGCCATCTTTAACATAAAAGAACAGCAGGGCTCCGAGCAGAATGGACATAACCCCCAGTGTAGCGGACTTTGATGCGGCATGGTTCCTGGTATAGATATCAGGAAGCCTGATAACACCATATGCTGCGACAAGGCTTAAAAAGGCTCCCAAAATAATCAGCACAATAATGACAATATTAGCGATCTCGTTCATTTTCGATAATAACCCCTTCTCCAGATATTTAGAGAAGGCTACGGTCCCTATAAAGGCAAGGATCCCGATCAGAAGGATAACCTCCACAAACGCACTTGTATTAAGGGCGATAGAAATCAATGCAACAATTGCAACAAGATTTATGCCAATAGCATCAAGTGCAACCACACGGTCTGGTGTGGTCGGCCCTTTTATCACTCTGTAAATCAAACCGATGGTGGCAGCCGAAATGATAAGGATGGCACTTAGAACAATAGTATTCAGCATTACCGGCTCACCTCCAAGATTGCTTTTTCAAACGAGTTCCTGATTGAATCAATGGTTTCCTCTGCATCTTCAATATCAATTGCATGAATGTAAAGAATCTTATTATCCGGGGAAACGTCTACAACCAATGTCCCCGGAGTCAGTGTGATCAAATTCGATAGTACTGTAATTTCCCAGTCCTTTTTTAGGACAGTGGGGTAGGCAAAAATGCCTGGCCGCATATCAAGCTTGGGTCTTAACAATACTTTGAGCACCCCGATGTTCGCTAAGATAAGCTCTTTGATGAAAAGAAACAAAAGATTGATTACCGCCACAACTCTTAATAGATAAAAGCGTGAATCGAAAAATCTTCTGAAAGTAAAGATGATGAGCAGGCCAAAAAGGTATCCTTTAAGGAACGCAACCGGTTCGTATGATCCTGTTAAAAACATCCACATAAACCCAAGGAACACATTTAATAATATTTGAAATGCCATACTCAATACTCCTTTAAAACTGCTTCAATATATATTTCTGGATTTGCAAGAGTTTCAGCAGCCTGTAAGATATACGGATAAACATACTCCGAGCCGGCTCCGTAGAAAACGGCAATGACAACAAGGATAACCGGGGCAATCATCATTTTGCCGACAGGTACTTTGTCTTCCCCTTTATAGGCGCGAGGTGTACCCCAAAAGCCATTAATGAAGACTTTCATGATTGAGAACAGCACAAGAAGACTGGACATTAAAACAATCCCTGCTCCCCAGTAATGTTCTGCTTCGAAACCGCCTTTAACAATTAGAAGCTTTCCAACAAATCCGCTTAACGGCGGGATTCCCGCAAGAGCAAGCGCTGCGATGAAAAAGGTCCAGCCCAGACCAGGATAGCGCTTGATCAACCCGCTTATCTTATGCAGGTTGCTTGTACCGGCTATCGCTATAACGATGCCGGCAAGTAAAAATAGAGCCGCCTTAATAATCATATCATGAATCAAATAGAAGATGGACCCGGTAAGGGAATCAGTCGTCATCGCTGATACTCCAAACAAAATCGCCCCTACAGCAATAATGATATTGTAGATGATAATTTTCTTAATATCCCAGTAGGCAATTGCTCCAATGACTCCGGCGATGATCGACATAACCGCCAAAAAGCTCAAGAGCTGATGGGTAAAGCCAGTATCATGATAAAAGAACAACGTATAGGTTCTTGTAATGGAGTAAACTCCGACTTTTGTCAGCAGCGCTCCGAATAAAGCCAAAACAGGAGCAGGCGGCGCATAGTAAGAGCCCGGCATCCAGAAATATAAAGGAAAAATGGCTCCTTTCAATCCAAATACGATTAAAAACAGCACAGCAATCACTGTAATGATTCCAGGGGGATTCCCTTGGCTGGCTTCGCTGATGCGGACGGATATATGCGCCATATTGAGTGTTCCAACAACGGAATAAAGGTAGGCTACAGCTATAACAAACAGAGCGGAAGATATAACGTTTACAAGGATATATTTAATGGACTCCCTAAGCTGTGCCTTCTTTCCTCCCAGTACAAGCAATACATAGGAAGCCATCAGCATAACCTCAAAAAATACGAAAAGGTTGAAGATATCTCCTGTTGTAAACGCACCGTTCACGCCAACAATTAAAAAGTTGAAGGCAGCATAATAGTAAAACTTCTCTCTGGCTTCCCCAATGCTCCAAAATGAATAAATCAAGCATAGAAATGCTATTATACTGGTTGTCAGCACCAGCAGAGCTGACATCATGTCAGAAACAAGCGTGATCCCAAACGGAGCCTCCCAGCTTGAAACATCCAGCGTTTGTATCCCGTCAACTCGAACCTTCTGAACCAGCAAGGCAGAAAAAATGATTGCAATCACTGATGAAATGCCTGCAATCCACCTTTGCAGCATAATTCTCTTAGCGGCGAAGATGAGAAGGACACCCGTAACTAAAGGGATCAGGATGGGCAATATTAAAAAGTTAATCATTTCCTTCAGTTCCTCTCATTCGATCCATATTATCAGTGCCAAGCTCCTGGTAGGCACGGTATGCCAGTACAAGGAAAAACGCAGTGACCCCGAAGCTGATTACAATTGCCGTCAGGATAAGAGCCTGGGGAATCGGATCGGTATAGGGTGCTTTTTCGCCCAGCAGCGGGGCAGATCCTGTTTTTAAACCGCCCATCGTTAATATCAGCATATGTGCCCCATGACTTAAAAGACCGGTTCCGACAATAATGCGAAGCAAGCTTTTTGACAGCATGAGATAAGTAGCTGACATAAATAAAATACCAATTACGAAAGCCATTAATATTTCCATTATTCATCCTCCCCTATCGTTTGAATAATGGTCATCGTAACGCCAACAACAACCAGAAAAACACCCAGGTCAAACAGTGTAGCTGTATGGAGGGAAGTGTCCCCCAGGACTGGCAAGTCAACATGTCCAAAAGCATGGGTAAGGAAAGGGACATTAAATAGCAATGCTCCCGCCCCTGTACCAATTGCAAATAGCAGTCCAACTGCAATCATGTGAATATAATTGACAGGAAGGATTTTTGAGACAGTTTTCATGTCAAAAGCCAGCAGCAGCAGAACGATTGCCCCCGATGTCAGCAAACCGCCGACGAATCCGCCCCCCGGTGTATAATGACCGGCAAAAAAGATATGGATAGAGAAAAGAACAATGAGAAACAAAACTACTTTCGTAGCGGTCTGCAGAATAATATCATTTGTTTTCATTTTTCTTTCCTCCTTCCAGGCGAAGTTTAATCATAGCGAAAATTCCAAGGGCTGCAATTCCGAGAACCGTAATTTCAAACATGGTATCAAAGCCCCGGAAATCAACAAGTATTACGTTTACCATGTTTTTCCCGGCTGCTTCCTTATACGTATTCTCGACGTAATATTGCGCAATGGAAGGAAACATCTTATTGCTGTGGGCAGATAGGGCAATCAGCGTGACAATCGCACCCACCCCGACAGAAATAAGGGCATTCGTCATTTTAAATCTCATCCGCTCCTCATGCCGAAGCTTAGGCAGATGGTAGAAAGCAAGCAGGAATAAAGAGACAGAAATAGTCTCGATTACAAGCTGTGTTAATGCAAGGTCAGGAGCACGGAAAATAACAAAGAACAATGAAACGGTATATCCGACTGCCCCCAGCAGAATGATGGATGTCATTCTGGATTTTACAAAAAGAATGGAAACAGATGCAGCAGCGATGACTAATGCCAGCAGAACCTCCGCATAATGGATGTCGGCCACATGCTCCGTGTCAAATTTAAACGCATCTTTCAGAACCAGTGTGGTAGCCAAAGCTACAATGAAAAATGAAAAAATATACACAAGATAGGTTCTGATGAATCCGTTCATATATAATCTTGTTAAGTTGAAGGAAGCCCTCTGTGATACTTCCAGCATAGAATCGTAAAAACGATTTAGCGCCAATTTCTCAGGGAAAAGATTATACACACTTCTCCACTTCGGCAGAGTGACAAAAAGCAGAATTCCCAATGTAATAACACCCAATGTCATAAACAATTCAGGCGTAAATCCATGCCAGAAGTATATATGAGTATCATACACATACCCTTCAACAGGCATGATGGCGGCCTGTGCAGGAGAGATGAGCGTGTTTGAAATAATATTAGGGAAGAAACCGATAATGATCACTAGTGAAGCCAGGATAATGGGTGATATTAGCATACCGATTGGAGCTTCGTGCGGTTTCTTTTCTAATTGTTCAGGCTGGAACTTGCCTGTGAACGTTTTGAATACAAGAATCATGCTGTAAATGAACGTGAATACACTTGCCACCCAGGCAAGAACAGGGAACAAGAATCCCCATGTATCCAAATTTAATATATCCATTTCCAGAACACGGACCATTCCTGTGAAGAACATTTCTTTACTTAAGAACCCATTAAAAGGCGGAAGCCCGGCCATAGAAAATGTCCCGATGACCGCCAAAGTAAAAGTAATCGGCATAAAGTTCATCAGACCGCCAAGCTTGCGGATATCACGGGTGCCGGTTTCATGGTCTACGATTCCAGCTACCATAAATAGACTTCCTTTAAAAGTGGCATGGTTAATCAAATGAAAGACAGCAGCTGTAGTGGCAACCGTATAAATACTGTCTTCTACTGTTTCGAAGTGAAGTGCTGCAGCACCAATGCCGAGAAGGGACATGATCATCCCCAGCTGGCTGACCGTTGAGAAAGCCAGGATGGCTTTAAGGTCAGTCTGTTTGACAGCTGAGAAGGAACCCCAGAATAATGTTGTAATGCCAAATCCTGCAATGAGCCAGAGCCAGAGCGAGTGCTCCGCAAATACCGGACTCATACGTGCAACTAAATAAATGCCTGCTTTAACCATTGTTGCCGAATGAAGATATGCGCTGACAGGTGTTGGAGCTTCCATGGCATCCGGCAGCCAGATGTGAAATGGAAATTGTGCAGACTTGGTAAAGGCCCCAAGCAAAATGCAAAGCAAAGCAGGAACAAATAATGCATGTGAAAATATCTCATCTGATTGAGCAATAATTTCGGAAATGCTGAAAGTACCAGTCATCATATAAAGAAGTATGATGCCTCCAAGCATAGAAAGACCGCCGAAAACCGTGATGATCATCGACTTCTGTGCACCATATCTTGATTTCTCTCTGTGGTACCAGTACCCGATTAGCAGGAATGAAGAAAAGCTCGTAAATTCCCAGAAAGTATAAAGCACAATCAAGTTATCCGAAAGGACAACTCCCAGCATAGCCCCCATAAATAGAAGCAAGTAAACATAGAAGGTGTTCAGTTTTTCTTTGTTTTTATCCAAGTAATAGATGGAATACAGAACAACTAAGGCTCCTATTCCGGTGATCAGCAAAGCAAAAAGCAAACCAAGTCCGTCTACTTTTGCCGTGAAATCGATCCCAAGAGCGGGAATCCATGCAAAAGATTTTGTGACGGATTGCTGATTGGAGGTGATGGATAAATAAGAGATAAAATAACTGAATAAAAGGATTGGCAGAGGAAGTACGAACCAACCCGTATGTATCTGCCTAAACAGCTTGTACGCAATAGGCACAAGGATGGCAAGCAAAAATGGTGAAATTATTGCCAGGTGAAGCAGAGACAAAACATTACCCCCTTTTAAATTAATTGTTGTTACTCGAAAAAGTATCCTAGTATGCAGCTTGATGTAGCGGCTATATGGCTTCTAACAGTTCAGTATATTTAGAAAACTGTATTTTTCCTCCGCAGCATGTATAAAACTTTTTTCGCAATACGTAAAGCGCTTAATAAAAGTTTTTCCACCTTCCCCCATATTATCCAGCCAAGGGAGGCAAGACAGGCGTGCCATAATCATCATTACTATCCGCTCATGCACCTCAGAACAAATTATAACCTAAAAATAAAGTCTGTGCATTCTTCAAACCCTTATCAGTAAAGGATTTATCCATTCTTATTAAATAGGTAGAAACACGAATTAATCAGGAAAAATTTTTTGAAAAAATGTCTCCCAAAACAGCATTTTTGTATAAAAAAACATTAATTTACGCACACTACTCATAGGTGGTGTTGTGTATGATTAAGCATAAAATTTCAGCAGCCATTACAATCTTTGCCCTTCTGTTTGCAGGCGCCTGGATATTGGACCACCAAACCAAAAGGGAATTCTATATTCCGGCAGACGAAGAAGAAGTGGTCGAATTATTACCGGCAAATTACGAAATGGAAGCTGAAAATAAGCAAAAGCTGAAGGTGTTTGAACCGAGAGAATATGTGAGGATACAGACAGCATCATAAGAAAAGCGGACTCCCCTCGAGGGGCAGGCGCTCCTCCCAAAAGCTGCCGCTTTTAGTAGTGCGATGATAAAGCTGGCTAAGCGTTCCTTTTGAAGCCAGACAACAAGAAGAGGATGAGAAATGGCTCATCCTCTCTTACTGCTGTTTTAAAGTTTACTTTGGCCGCGGTTATGAAAAATCATGATGAATAGAGGGACCGTAATGATGAAGGAAAGAAAGAATAAGAAGAGAAATTTGGAGAAGGGCGTAATATTTTTTTCAATATCGTCCGCATACATTTCAAAAAAATCCCTGATTGATTCATTGCCGAGCACATTGGATGCTGTCAGGAATTCATTTTTGTCATAATCATAGTAAAAGAAATCTTTTTCTTAAAAATAAATAAGCCATCTCTTTTTTGTTCTAATTCCAAAAAAACAATGCCAATGTGAGATGAATATTCTTCAGTTTCCTCTTCATTTTCTGATGTTTGCGGGTCATCAGGTGTAACAATCTTTGTTACTTGCCCCTGCATCCCGTATGCATCAATGACTGAAAAGGAGTCTTCGCTGTAATAATGGATAGTGCTGCGAAGCTGTTCTTCAAGTATGTCCTCGAACTCTTTTTCAGCATCAGCAGCTTTTGCAGGCATAAGGTACTGAACTGACAGCAATACGGCAAACAAAAAACAGCATATTCCTTTTTTCATTTCCTTCCCCCTTTTTCTCTATTTAATGCAAGATTTACTAGAATATGGTTTATGTCTATGCTAGGAAACACTAAAATATACAGAAGGGATAAGCTGTTGTAAAAATTATGAAAATCACTGATAATAGATAGCTAGAGTAAAGAAAGACAAATATGGATGGGGAAAAATGAAAAATACATATCTGACGAGTTATTTTCCGCTTTTGGCGATTATTTTGTTTAGTACTTCTCTGGCATTAAAAACCCAGATGGAATTAGTTTATTTTCTGAAAAAGACAGGAATTTTCCAGGGGATGCTAGAGTTCTTTTCAGAAGGCGGCGTAAAGCTGTCACTGACGGTCCTCCTCCTGGTCCTTTTTTTATGGTGTTTGCAGCCTTGAAATTGGTGGCAGATACGATCAATGGACTGTCACTTCTGTTCTTTTCTAAAGATCTGGAAGGGGAAAGTCTGACAAAGTCGAGGCAAGGTTCGGCCATCTATTTTATTGGAGGCGCTTTGTCGCTTCTGAGTTTATTCAGTTATATCGGGATTGCCATCCTTTTTGCGGCCGCTACCTTTATTTATTTCAGTTACTTTGTTTATAAAGCCAGTTCTTCATTGACTGCATCCGGCATTGCTGGTGTGATTTTTTTCAGGTTATGGTCTGGTCTTCTCTTTTAACAGGAATACTCTATCTTTCTTTGAAAATACACAACAGCATCATGGCAAGTCTGCCGATATAGTAAAAGGAGGCCGCAGTAAAGGGCCTCCTTTAAAGTAAACATATCATTTTAATCAGACATTATATCCTTCCAAATCAGCAGCTGGGGAGAAGCCGATTCGATAGAAGCCAGATTTCCGGGCCGATCCTTTCCAACCCAGACACCTGCTGTATACTGGCCAGTCAAGCCCACAAACCAGAAATCATGATAGCCATTAGTGGTTCCTGTTTTGCCGCCGGCATATCCAATTGGCAGACGTGCTTTCCGTGCAGTGCCGGATTGAACGGTCCTGGCCATTAAATTCCTCACTTTTTCTATCGTTTTTTCGCTCCAAACCTGCGTTTTAGAATCATCCCAGCTATAAAGCAATTTTCCTTTCAGGTCAGTGATTTTACGGATGGCTCTTGCCGGCTGGTAATAACCATCATTTGCAAACACAGTATATGCTGATGTGAGTTCAAGCGGTGTCATCCCGTATGTAAAACCTCCTATAGCTGCAGAAAGGGCATGATCCTTATCTGTAACCTTTTTAAAACCAAACTTATCTAAATCACGAAAACCATTTTCAATTCCAATGTCGTCCAGCAGTCTTACTGCAGGTGTATTATACGAATAAATAAAGGCTTTTTCGAGTGTTGTCGATCCATAGCGGGCACCGCCATAATTCTGGGGGCAATACCCATTTTTGCAGAAAGGTCCTGCATTCACTTGATCATGAATGGCTGCGCTGGTGTGCTCAAAGTATGGTGCATAAACAAGCAGCGGCTTAATAGCGGAACCGGGCTGTCTGTATGCCTGGAAAGCTCGATTAAAGTTGTATTTCTTATAATTCTTTCCGCCTGCAAGCGCTGTTATTTCATGTGATCCATTATCTATCACGGCTGCTGCACCTTCCACATCCTTGTAGGACAGGCGCTTATTAAGGGAATTTGCAGCCTTTTCCTGAAGGGCAGGGTTCAGGGCAGTTTCAATGATTATGCCTTGCTCCATTATTTGGGATATTCTCTTATCAAGCTTGGCGCTCAATGATGCTTTTTCCTGCTCTCCTGCTTTTAGGAGCTTATCCTGATAGCCTTCTTTAACAGAAATTAATTCACGCAGCTCCGCTTCTACATATGAAACATAATCCGGATATAAATCTATTCTTTGTTTGACCTGAAGCTGAATCCGTTCACTTTTCATCTTCTCTGCTTCCTTAGGCGAAATCAGCTGCTCTTCCTTTAATTGATCAATCAGCCGCTCCTGCCTTTCTTTTGTATGGTTAAAGTGTTTCATAGGATCATATAAAGATGGGTTGTTTGGGATGGCAGCCAAAAAAGCTTCTTGAGCTTTGGTCAGGTCTTTGGCGCTTTTTTTAAAATAGAGCTGGGAAGCAGCCTCAATTCCGTAAGCTCCATTATGGAAATAAATTGCGTTAATATACAATTCCAGAATTTTTTCTTTGGATAATTTCCTCTCCAGTTCATATGCATATAGGAGTTCACTGAGCTTACGGTTATAGGATTGTTCATGATTCAGAAAGATATTACGAGCCAGCTGCTGGGTAATGGTGCTGGCCCCCTGTTCAATATCATCCGATTGGATGTTGATGGCCAGGGCACGTCCAATGGCAGCAACATCGAATCCGGCATGGTCATAAAAGTGCTGGTCCTCCGCTGTGATAAAAACATCCTTAAGAAAAGGGGAAATGTCACCTGACGATAGGCTGATTCTGTTTACCGGATGATCCATTTCAGAGATTACCTGGCCGTTGCCTGCTTTAATATAACTTGTCTGGGGCAGGCTGACTTCTTTTATTTCAAGCTTTTCATCCAGCAGCTCATGAAATCCCTGAACCTTTTGCGATTCAGCAGAGACAGCAAATACCAGTAAAGAAAAAATAGGAAGCAAGAGAATGATGATCATAAATCCAGACCAGGAACGCAAAGGAATCCGCCTCCGTTATTTTAAACTTCTATCCTATTTTTCGGCTTTTTTTCTGAGGAGTTAAGCTTTTTTAAGAAGGCAGACGCTGCTGAAAAATTCCGGCTTAAATGCAATTTACTCAGAAAATTGAAATATTTCATGCTATAATATAAGAAATTATGTGCGTGAATTTCTAATGGAAAGCAGGTGAAAACATGGGGGAGGAACACCAATACCTATTTATTGATTTTGAGTTTACCATGCCTGAGAAAGGCAGTGCTTTCAGAGGGTTTTTTCCGGAAATTATCGAAGCGGGAATTGTATCAGTCATCGGCAATCAAGTTTGTGAAGAGTTCTCTTCATATGTAACTCCCGTCCGGTTTCCGAAATTGTCCGAGCGCTGCAAATCCTTTCTGCATATAACACAGGAACAGGTAGACCAGGGCATCGATTTTCTTGAACTCGTGAAAAAAATGATAGATATGAACAGAAACCGTCCATGCACGATTGTTACGTGGGGAAATATGGATATGAAGGTGCTTAGAAATAATTGTACCCACGCTGGAGTTGACTTTCCGTTCAGAGGCAGGGAAGTGGATCTTTCGATGGAATATAAGCGTTTCTTCGGGGATCAAAACCAGACAGGATTATGGAAAGCCGTTCAGGAATATGGCAAGGAAGGAACAGGAAAACATCACCGGGCTTTGGATGATGCCTTAACGACTTACAATATTTTCAGATTGGTAGAAAAAGATAAGAAATATCTGCAGAAGCCGGAACCTACTACAATTGGCGATCGGGTGGACTTCTCGAAACTGTTTAATAAATTTGCCTGACAAGCCAAATCCATCAAAATGATTTGGCTTGTTTTCATTTTACTTAAAATAATCCTTTTCCAATGAGTCAAGATTCCTTATGCTTTGTTCTGCCCAGGGAGAAGAATCTCCTTCCAGCTCCGTTCTCATTTTATCCAAAGCTATTTGCAGCGAATCCTTATAATCTGGTATTTCTTCACTAAAGGGCTTTACCATCTGCTTAGGCACATTGGTCTGCTCTCTGTATGCAAGCGCGCGGCGCTCATGGAAAAGCATCACGTCCGCCTCTTTAGGATTATGCAAGTCGCCCTGCATTGGATGCTTTAAGACCGCAAGCACTCTGACCAGGTAATGCTGTGGCCGGATGTCTGTAACTTCCCCGATATACTTGCCTGTTTTATAGATGGCTGTTACTCTATCGCCGATCTTTACTTCTGCCAATCTAACCTCTCCTTTTCATTTTTCTTTAGCCCTATTATGAAGCTTGAAAAAACAAAGTGCAAATTTTCAATAAATCAGGTAAGCTAAAAAATGATTAGTTTTTTCATAGGAGGATGAGAAAATGAAATGTCGTTTTCTAGCACCGCTTCTTTTTCTGATGCTGATCCTGGCAGCATGCGGGACAAGCACTGAAAAAGAAGAGGACAAGGCAAATGGTTCTGCTGCTGAAGAAAGCCAAACAGATAACCAGGCAAGTGAAGAAGCACCGGACAGCTTTCCGCAATTAACAGAAGAAGTTGAGGGAAATGAAAGACTGGTGGAAATGCAGACGTCAAAAGGGAATATTAAAATTAAACTTTTCCCGGATCAGGCTCCCAAAGCGGTTGAAAACTTCATTAAGCATAGTGAAGATGGCTATTACGATGGGGTGACTTTCCACCGTGTCATTCAGGAATTTATGATCCAGGGAGGCGACCCTGAGGGAACCGGCAGGGGCGGAGAAAGCATTTACGGTGAAGCGTTTGAAGATGAATTCTCCAACGAGCTCTTTCACATTCGCGGTGCGCTATCAATGGCAAATGCAGGTCCGAATACAAACGGTAGCCAATTCTTTATTGTTCAGAACACGAGACTTGATCCAAGCTTGAAAGGGCAAATGGAAAAGGCCGGTTATCCGGAAGATATTATTAAAGCTTATGAAAATGGTGGTACACCAACGCTTGACCATAAGCACACCGTTTTTGGACAGGTTGTTGAGGGAATGGATGTAGTCGACAGTATCGCAGAAGTTGAAACTGCCGAAGAGGACAAGCCAGCGGAAGATGTGGTCATTGAAAAGATAGAGGTTTTAAAATAAGTGTATAAACATTGGACTGTGTAATCATTGCTGATATAATAATTCGGGTGGACACTGCTTTTAGCAGAAAGGATTGATTAGGATGTTGCAATGGTATGTACTGTCGCTGTTTCTATATTTTCCGGAAGATAAATCAGAATATGGCCCTGCAGCTGTAACGTTTGCCATCTTTTTAGTTGCGGCCATTCTTACAATGAGATTAATTATCCGTGTGTCAAAGCGCGAAGCAGCCAAGGCGAAAGAGCTTGAAGAGCGCATCGATAGGCAAAATAGACAAGGGGGAACAGCTGAGCAGCTGTTCTTCTTTTTTTGTTAAGAAATTATAACTTTGATAACTGTCTAGCGCAAGCAGCCTACCCCCTCGAGGTCACAACCTTGTCTAGTTTCGGCTCCTAGGGACTCGGGGTCATAAGCCGTTTCCTTTCAGAAGGAAGAACGCCTTCTTACAGGAACCGTCTTATGCCTGAGGCCCGCAGGACAGGGAAGGCTTCGTCAGCATAAACATCGCATGACCGAAAGCGACAGCTTTTGGGAGGATGCGGGTCATGCAGACGTTGCCACAGGACGAGGCGATCTTAGTCTGCGTTCCTTAGGTGAGCAAGGAGCTTGCGCTTTTCTTGTTTATTGATAAAGTGATTGGGCAACACTAAAGACAAAATGTCTTGATGGAGGATTCAATCATGAAAAAAGCGCTGATGCTTGGTTTTGTTCTTCTTCTGTCCGGTTGCGGGGAAGAGAACATTACGAATACGGAAGTTGAAATGTTTAACGCTGCAGGTGATTCATTAGGGACAATTAAGGTGCAGGAACAGGCGAGCGGAGTAAAGTTGAGCGGGGGTCTGAGCGGACTTCCTCCGGGGGAACTTGCCATCCATATCCATGAAGAAGCAAAATGCGAGCCTCCTGACTTTAAATCGGCAGGGAATCATTTCAATCCTGACAATAAGGAACATGGGCTGCTTCATCCCAAAGGATCACATGCGGGTGATCTTCCCAACCTGATTGTTGAGGATGACGGCAAGGCTAAGATTGACTTTATGGCGCCCCAAGTCACGTTAAAAGAAGACAAAAATTCTTTGTTGACAAAGGAAGGGACTTCCATTGTTATCCATGATGGACCAGATGATGGCATGACTCAGCCGGCAGGAGATTCAGGAGAACGCATTGCCTGCGGCCGTATTTCAAAAGATAAAGAAGAAGAAGGACAGAAAAAAGCACAGGACGATCAATCAACAGAAGAATAAATAATTGAAGGCTTTCCTGGCAGGGGAGACTTTATCACTGGGAATTTTTCCGAACGATCCGTATAATGGAGTTAAACCTTATAATGGAGGTTGGTTAAATGGGAATTTTCGATGGTTTTATCGGCAATGCATCTGAAGCGGACATTAATGAGGTTCAGGAGGAATTTTCAGCAGTCCTTGCCCCGAGTGAACAGGTTGAAAAAGCCTATAGGCTCGTCCGCGATTTATTCATTTTTACAAACAAGCGTCTGATTCTGGTGGATAAGCAAGGAATCACAGGGAAAAAAATCGAGTATCATTCCATCCCTTACAAAAACATCACCCATTTTAGCATTGAAACCGCAGGCAGCTTCGATCTGGAGGCCGAATTAAAAATTTGGATCTCAGGATCAGACGAACCAATTGAAAAGCATTTTAATAAAAACTTGAACATATACGAAGTGCAGAGTGTGCTTGCTGAATATGTACTATAAATCCCCTTGCTAGTATAACCAAGGGGATTTTGCTTGTAGTTCAGGTGGAATTTTCATAAAATTAAATTATCTTGATAAAGGATGTGAGTGATGATAAACAGACTCCGTTTCGAACCAAAGGAGCTGGAAATGCTCCGCTTTCTGTCCCGCCGCCTGGAACTGCCTTTGAAAAATGAAAATCAGTATCTGCATTTAGAGAAGGGCTATGCAGGCGAGCAGCATTTTGATAGGGAGCTTCAGGACTTGCCAGACTCTTGCATTATTCTAAATGATCTATTGCTGGAAAACAGCAATACCCATTTCCAAATCGATACTCTCCTTATCGCCGGCGGCACTATATTCATCTTTGAAGTAAAAAACTATGAAGGGGACTATTACATAGAAAATGAAAGATGGTATTCCCTGCTATCCAAAACAGAAATAAAAAATCCCCTCCTCCAGCTGCAAAGAAGCGAAACCCTTTTACGGGGCCTCCTTAAAGAATTCGGCTACCATCTTCCCATCAAATCACATCTGATATTCATTAATCCCGGCTTTCAGCTTTATCAAGCTCCTATCAATATTCCTGCAGTATTTCCTTCGCAGCTTAATCGATTCCTGGAGAAATTAAAAACTATTCCTAATGCGGCGAAATCGAGAAACCTGAAGCTGGCTGAACAGTTAAATGCCCGCTGCTTGAAGGAGAATCCCTATGTTCGGATTCCAGAATACACTTATGACCTTTTGAGGAAAGGGATTATATGCAGTTCGTGTACTTCGTTTTTAGCCCGCTTTACTCAAGGTTACTTAACCTGCGGGGAATGTGGATCGAAAGAAAAGGTGGATACTGCAGTACTGAGAAGTGTAAAGGAATTTGCGGTTTTGTTTCCGGATAGGAAAATTACTACAAATACAATAGTAGATTGGTGCGGTGGTATTGGTTCCGGGAAAGTGGTGCAGAGGATACTAGTGAGAAATTATGAAAAAAGGGGAGGGGGAAGGCTTCTTATTACCAAGCATGCCAAAGGGAGGAAAAAGTGAATGGAGGTCAGATGGATTAACACCGAAAATAAGAGAGGCAAGAGGAAAATGGTAGTTAATCGGAAGAGTTAACACCGAAAACAAGAAGGGGAGGGAAAATGGTAGTTAATCGGAGGATTAACGCCGAAAATAGGGGAGGGGAGAAAAATGGTAGTTAATCAGAGGGATTAACGCCGAAAATAAGGGTGTAAAAGAAAAATGGTAGTTAATCAGATGGATTAACACCGAAAATAGGGGAGGAGAGAAAAATGGTAGTTAATCAGAGGGATTAACGCCGAGAATAAGAGGTGCAAAGAAAAACGGTAGTTAATCGGATGGATTAACGCCAAAAATACGGGATGCAAAGAAAAATGGTAGTTAATCGGAGGGATTAACGCCAAAAATAAGGGGTCCACAGAAAAACGGTAGTTAATCAGAGGGATTAACGCCGAAAATAAGAGGTACAAAGAAAAACGGTAGTTAATCGGATGGATTAACGCCGAAAATAAGGGGTGCAAAGAAAATGGTAGTTAATCAGAGAGATTAACACCGAAAAAAGGAGAGGAGAGAGGAAAATGGTAATTAATCAGAAGTATTAAGGACGAAAAAAGAGAAACAAGAGAGTATGGACAACCGGGATATCCCAGCACACAAAAAAGCACGGCCTCAGCCGTGCCTCCACAAACGCTATCACCCAAAAGCTCTTTTCAGCCTCTCCAGCCCTTCCGCCAATACTTCATGAGGGCAGGCAATATTCATTCGAACAAATCCTTCGCCGCCCGGGCCGTATTTCGGACCTGGTTCCAGGGCTAGCTTCCCTTTTTCCAAAAGGTTTTGGCGCAGTTCGGCATCAGTTAATCCCATTCCGCGGCAATCAAGCCATAGAAGATATGTGCCGTCTGGCTCCATCAAGCGAATACCCGGAAGGTGTTGTGTAATAAATTCCGCAGCAGTCCTTTTATTTTCTTCCAGATAATCCATCAAACCATCAAGCCATTCTTCACCATGGCGGTAAGCTGCTTCCATGCCAATAATTCCAAAAGCGGACAGTGTGAAGAATCCTTGCTTGTGCTGTTCTGCCTGAAAAGCCTTCCGCAGCTTCTCATTGCTTATAATGGCAGCTGAAGCTTGAATTCCTGCAAGGTTCCAGGTTTTTGTGGGAGCTATGCAGGTGACCGTGAGTTCTGCAAATCGCGGATCCAGTGAAGCAAGGGGATAATGCTTATGGCCTTTATAAATTAAATCAGAATGAATCTCGTCAGAAAGAATAAGGCAATCATATTTAACACATAGCTCCCCTATTTTCCTCAGTTCCTCTTCTGTCCACATTCGGCCGCCCGGGTTGTGCGGATTGCAGAGAAGGAATAGTTTCACGCCCTCTTTCAATTTGTTTTCAAAATCGGCAAAATCAATTACGTACCGGCCATTCTCGAGTTTCAATTGAGAATTAACGACAGTGCGCCCATTCTGTTTAATCATCTCAAAGAATGGAGTATATACTGGAGACTGCAGCAATACTTTATCCTCTTTTTCAGTAAAAGCCTGGATGGCAGTTGCGATGGAGGGAACCACTCCCGTGCTGTATAGAATCCACTCATTTTCGATTTTCCAGCCATGCCGTTTGTTCAGCCACTGTCCGATAGCTTCTGCAGTAGAATCCGGTGCATACGTATATCCATAGACCCCATGAGCAATTCTGTCTTCAATGGCTTGCTTTACTTCTTCGGGAGGCTGAAAGTCCATGTCTGCTACCCACATGGGCAATACATCGGATCTGCCAAAAACCTCCTTGGTCCGATCCCATTTAACAGAAGCTGTATTTTCCCTGCTGATTTTTTGATGGAAATTAAAACGATTCAATCCTGTCACCGCCTTAAGAATTCTTTTATGTACCTTGACTCTATGATATGATATTGATGCTAAAAATTAAAATATTGCGGCTCGGTCGGCCGAATAATAAAAAGGTGATATACATGGAAATTCAGCAAACGAATCTCTTGCTTGTCTACACCCTGGATCAGTGGGATCCATTTGGAGTGGGGCCGGGCAATTATGATACTGAAATTGCGGATTCAGTCCAGGCAGTCCATGACTTAAATGATTTAATGAAATTGGCCAGGAAGATTCAATCCATTTATGAATTCTCGTTTGAGGAAATTATTCCTTTGGAAAAATGCAAAGAAATCTCAGGGCGTCTTCTGGAAATAAAGAATAATGGCTCCTGTGCTATTTAAGATAAAAACGGCAGCTCTCAGACCTTGGGGCTGCCATTTTTATTCACAATACTATACACTTTCCTGTACCCGAACGGTATTCATAAAACTCTTGATATGCTGAAGAACATCTTCCGGCCGTTCTTCCGGCACAAGATGCCCGGTTTCTTTTAATACCACCAGCTTGGAATGTTTTAAATCCTTATTCAGCCGTTTGCCGATATGAAGCGGGACGACTCTGTCATGTTCTCCCCAAATTAATAGACAAGGCGTTTCTATTTTCTTCAATGCAGAGGCAGGCATATCGCCTTCCCTATCGCGAATCATCCTGGTTAAAGCCCGGAAAATATCGTCTTCTAAAAATGGCGACAAATATCCGTAAAGCATTTCATCATCAATCATGGAATGATCGTAGACAACATTTTTTAAATTCTGCTTTACCCCTGAGCGCTGTAGATATAATTTAACATACAGATGAAAGAAAGGTATGTAACTTGAAAAGATGATATGCGGCTTCATTCGTTTCAT
The DNA here is from genome assembly GCF_023516215.1 of Cytobacillus pseudoceanisediminis. Taxonomy (NCBI): domain Bacteria; kingdom Bacillati; phylum Bacillota; class Bacilli; order Caryophanales; family Bacillaceae; genus Cytobacillus; species Cytobacillus pseudoceanisediminis. The sequence continues at coordinate 4,895,514 of NZ_CP097349.1, forward strand.
ATATCCGGAACTGCAAAGCAATACTGCCTGGTCTACGAGTTCAGGCTTGGAGTGTGCGACATTTAAAACAATCTGTCCCCCCATGGAATGGCCAATTAAAGTAACTTTTTCAAAGCCCATCTTTTCTGATAAGCGGATAACCGTATCCGCCAAGTTTTTGTATGAGTAGACGAACTGCTGGGATTTTCCGCTTTTGCCGAAGGGCGGCAAATCAATTGATACCACATTGAATTCCGTTTGCAGCAGAGGAATCAGCCTGCGATAGCTAAAGGTGGATGACAGAAAACCATGCAGCAGCACCAGGGTATCCCTGGAGGACTCATGTTTGTAGTATTCATAATAGACCTCTGTTCCATTAATAGGCTCTGTTCCAGAAAAAGTCGCTTGTTCCATTGGCCTTCCCCTCCTAGTCCCGGTTTTACTTTATTTTCCCCTTAAACTTAATCTTGACACATATGATTTTAAAGAAATTAATAAATAATGAAAGTGACACATTTATTTTCCGCAGTTTTTGCTATAATGTAACTATTTTATAGAGTAAATCACTAAAGGATGGGAGCGACAAAGGTGAAATTAACTGAAAAGCAAATAGAGGTTTTAGAAATTTTAGAAAACAACAGTGCGCGAATCCCTGTGGAAGACATTGCGAAAATGGCTGAATTAAGTATGGCTGAAACAGAAACTATTTTAGATAAACTCGAGGAAATGAAAGTGCTTGTGCGTTTTAATTCCGTTATTGACTGGTCAAAAGTCGACGGTCATGAAGGGGTTACCGCAATGATTGATGTGAAGGTCGCTCCAAAGCGCGGGGTGGGATTTGATGAAGTTGCACAAAGAATTTACCGTTTCAAAGAAGTAAGGTCTGTCTATTTAATGTCCGGTGCCTATGATCTTTCTGTCATCATCGAAGGCCGTTCCATGAATGAGGTCGCCCGATTTGTATCAGAAAAGCTATCGACTCTCGATTCTGTCTTATCGACAACCACACATTTTATTCTAAAAAAATATAAGCATGACGGCACTATTTTTGAACATAATGAAGACGACAAACGAATTGTGGTGTCACCGTAATGAATGGAACTAAGTCTTATTTATCAAAAACGGTGGAAGAGCTGAAGCCTTCCGGGATCCGCCGCTTTTTTGACCTTGCTGCAGGAATGGAAGGAGTCATCTCCCTTGGGGTGGGGGAACCTGATTTCATCACACCATGGTCTGTGCGTGAGGCAGCCATCCTATCGCTTGAGCAGGGATATACATCTTATACGGCTAATGCCGGGTTAATGGAGCTTCGGGAGGAAATTGCAGGATATATGCAGAAAAGCTTCGGAGTATGTTATTCTCCCCGGAGTGAAATAATCGTGACAGTGGGAGCGAGCCAGGCGCTTGATATAGCTCTTAGGGCCATCCTCGATCCGGGCGATGAAGTAATTGTAGTCGAGCCAAGCTTTGTATCCTATGTGCCATTAGTGTCTCTTGCGGGCGGTGTGCCTGTTCAGGTTCAAACTTTAAAAGAGAATGGGTTTAAGATTCTGCCTAAGCAGCTGGAAAAAGTAATAACTGACAGAACTAAAGCCATTATACTTTGTTCACCCAATAATCCGACTGGAACAATGTTAAGTGGGAGTGAACTGGAGGCCATTGCCCAAATAGCTGAAAAATACGATTTGCTGGTTCTTTCAGATGAGATTTATGCTGAGCTTGCTTATGATGGCGAGTATACAAGTTTTGCCGCAATAAGCGGGATGAAAAAAAGAACCATCCTGATCTCGGGATTTTCAAAGGGGTTTGCCATGACAGGCTGGAGATTGGGGTTTGTCTGCGCTCCTGAAGCGATATCCCAGGCGATGCTGAAAATTCACCAGTATGCGATGATGTGTGCGCCAACGATGGCCCAGTTTGCCGCTCTTGAAGCCTTGAAAACAGGCAGATCAGATGTTGAGGATATGAAAAAGAGCTATAAGCGCAGGCGGAATTATTTCGTTCAATCCCTAAATGAACTGGGATTAACATGCCATGTGCCGGGCGGAGCCTTTTATGCTTTCCCATCTATTGAAAGTACGGGACTTTCTTCTGAAGAATTTGCAGAAAAGCTGCTGCTGGAGGAAAAGGTAGCGGTGGTGCCAGGCAATATTTTTGGCGAAAGCGGGGAAGGCCATGTGCGCTGCTCTTATGCCACTTCCATGGAGTTGCTGCAGGAAGCAATTAAGAGAATTGGCCATTTCTTAAAGCGAAACCAAAAGGCATAAAAAAAGGACAATCCGCAACAGATTGTCAACTTCAAAAGGGGGAATACTAGAAAGCCTTACACTACAAGGCTAACCAGTATTCTCTTTTTATATACTCTCTTTTATAAAACTTTTTGATCATATTTGATCTCAAATAGCATTTGCATGACACGGAGGAAATCTTCCTCGCTGAATTCCTTTGCTTTGCGCAAGATGAGCTTAGCTTTTTTGGTGCCAATTTCACGCACAAGCTGTTCAATTTCATAATCGATTCCTGACTGGCCCTTCTGAAGTTCCTGTTCAAGCAGCTCAGAAGCTGGAATATCGAGGGCGGTTGAGATTTTTAAAACAGTCTGGGTATCAGGAATCTGGTCTCCATTTTCATATTTTGCAATCGTCCCCGTTCCAACTCTCACTTTCAAAGCTAGCTGCTGCTGGGTTATATTTGCGCGTTCTCGGCAGGCTTTAATGTTATGGCCGATTTTTGACATACCCATCACTCCCACTGTCAATTTCTTCTATCTATATTTTATCATGAGAAACGTGAGATCCTTTCTTTACTTCATGAACATTTCGTTAACAAACCAAAAAGATGTCTACATATTGTTTGCGGATTGTTTTATTATAATGAATGGCTGTCAGAATTGTTTATGGGATAAAATGTAAGTGAGTGTCATCAAAATCATTTTTGATATTTTTAAGAAGTTATGATATAATTTCTTATTGCGTATAAAGAGATAAAATTTGAATTTAAATAGGAGTGTTTTCATGTCTGAGAAAATCGAAGTAGGCAGTGTTATTACAGGAAAGGTAACAGGTATTCAGCCATATGGTGCGTTCGTGGCATTAGATGAGAATACACAGGGGTTAGTGCACATTTCCGAAGTGACTCATGGTTTCGTTAAAGATATCAATGAGCATCTTAAAGTGGGCGATGAAGTAAAGGTGAAAGTGCTGTCTGTTGACGAAGAAGCAGGTAAAATTGGTTTATCAATCCGTGCAACAGAAGAAGCTCCCCAAGCAGAAGCGAAAGCTAGAAAGCCTCGCAAGCGCCAGGCAGCTCCAATCAAAATGGAAGACGAATCTGCACAGGGATTCAACACACTTAAGGATAAGCTTCAAGAGTGGATTGACCAGTCCCAGCGCGAAGATCTTATTAAGAAGTAATAAAATGGATAAACCGGGTTTCCTGCCCGGTTTTTTATTTTCATTGGGATGCAAAAAATATTTGCTTTCTCGTGCAAAATGAGCGAGCGCTCGACAAATTCTTTTGCATGCTTAGATACATAAAAAAGATGAAATTTATATTTTTTAAGATAAATAGTCTGAAAAATGTTGGAATTTAATATCTTGGCATTAATCTTGCAATAGTTAAACCAACTGCAACTTTAAAAGGAGGAACATACATGCAAGAAACAGGAAAGAAAATTCCCTTCTGGTTTTCAGTGCTGCCGCTGCTGGTGATGATTGCTGCCATGATTATTACAATTGTTAAGTTTGAGGGAAGCCCTCATGTGCCTTTAATTACCGGAACAATTGTATCCGCTTTCATCGCCTGGCGTTTTGGCTATAAGTGGAACGATATTGAGGAAGGCTTCTATAAAGGCATTAAGTTAGCGCTCCCGGCTATTCTGATTATTATAATGGTCGGTTTGACAATTGGCTCCTGGATTGGCGGGGGAATTGTAGCGACCATGGTCTTTTACGGATTAAAACTGATGACCCCATCCATGTTTTTAGTCTCAATTTGTATTATCTGTGCCATTGTCACTCTGGCAATCGGAAGCTCATGGTCTACAATGGGAACAATTGGCGTCGCCGGTATGGGCATTGGAATCAGTATGGGCATCCCGGCTCCAATGGTGGCGGGAGCTATCATCTCAGGCGCCTATTTCGGAGATAAAATGTCACCGCTGTCCGACACGACTAATTTGGCTGCGGGAATCACAGGCACGGATCTTTTTGCGCATATAAAGCATATGTTTTACACAACCCTTCCGGCGCTGGCCATTGCCATTATTGCTTATTGGTTTTTGGGAAGGCAATTTGGCGGGGATGATTTGAATAATGATAAAATAACTGGTGTCATGAATGTTTTATCAGAGAACTTTGTCATCTCTCCTTGGCTTTTACTGGTACCTGTAATTGTTATAGGGTTAGTGGCAAAAAAGGTGCCTGCACTGCCTTCGCTTGCGGTGGGGTTTTCCTTGGCTGGCTTTGCCATATTTTAGTCCAGGGCGGTGCTGTGGGGGATGCGGTCAATACTCTTCAGGGCGGATTTTCGATTGAATCAGGCAACACAATGGTGGACGAGCTTTTCAATAGAGGCGGCATTGACGATATGATGTACACCGTGTCCCTAACGATTGTGGCGATGGCTTTCGGGGGAGTTATGGAGCAGACCGGCATGTTAAAAGCCATAGTTGAACAGATACTGAAATTGGCCCGTTCAGCAAGAAGTTTAGTAGCAACTACCGTACTATCTGCGTTCTTTACAAATGTGGCGGCTGCAGAGCAGTATATTTCCATTCTGCTGCCGGGAAGAATGTACACACAGGCATTTAAGGATAAAAATCTGCAATCCAAAAATCTTTCACGGGCACTTGAAGATGGGGGTACGGTCACTTCTGTTTTTGTTCCATGGAATACTTGTGCAGTGTTTATCATGTCAACATTGGCTGTTCATCCCTTTGAATATGCACCTTACGCGATTTTAAATTTCACTGTGCCGATCCTGGCTATTATCTTTGCCATGCTTGGCTACAAAATAACTTTCATGAGTGATCAGGAACGAAAAGAAATGGAAGAAAAAGATCAAATAGCATCATAGGGCTCCGATCATTCGGAGTCTTTTGTTTTTTGAAAAAGCGATGATAGGGTAAAGTAAACGGGAGCAATTCCTGTCGTGATTTATGAATAGGGACTTTGAGTTAGTCAAAGAATACATTTTGTTAAAAGGAGAGATAGTTATGGCAGAACAGACACTTTATGAAAAAGCAGGCGGCGGAGAAGCCATTGAAAAGGTAGTTGATTATTTTTACGAGGAACTGGTATTAAAGGATCCGACCGTCAATCAGTTTTTTGAGCATACGGATATGATTAAGCAAAAACGTCATCAATCCAAGTTCATAAGCTATGCATTAGGCGGCCCTAATCAATATTCAGGCAATTCCATGGCAAAAGCGCATGAGGGTATGAACCTGCAGCCCGAACACTTTAACGCGATTGCCAGGCATCTGCATGGTGCGCTTGCCCATTTTGGGGTGAATGAGAGGGATATCGATGAAGCTTTGACTCGCGTTGCAGCTCTTAGGGACGATATTCTATACAAATAAGCTCCCCAAGGGGAGCTTTTCGTTTTTGTTACGCGGAAATTAGGATACACCAGCGGAAAATATCTTTTATCCGCCAAAGAATATAATCACGATAATCAAGTTTTATCGCGTAAAATTCATTATATCTGCGAACAAATTATTCTTCTAACCTCAAGCGGCTTCAATCAGCTGTTTCTTTCCTTACTCCGTATTTTCTTAGCCGGTATTGCAGGTTTTGCCGGCTCATGCCAAGAGATTTTGCGGATTGGGTTATATTATTGCCATGGTGTTTAAGGACCTTCTTTAGATAGTAGGTCTCAGCTTCCTGTATATATTGTTCAAGTGGTTTAATAGGCTTGTTTTTCTGTATAAGCAAATCCTCCAAATGACCGGTTTCGTTCGGCTCCTCCTTGAATTGAGGCTTATTCCGGAAGTGAAGAGGCAAATGCACATAGCTGATCGCTTCTTCCTGGTCAATCAGATTCATGGCCCCTTCGATAATATGCTCCAGTTCCCGTACATTGCCCGGCCAATCGTATTGCTCGAATTTGCTCATTACTTCTTCATCGATTTCCGCTACATTCATCCCAAAGAGCTGATTGTATTTTTCTATGAAAAATTGTGCAAGATCCCTGATATCCTTTCTTCTCTCGCGCAGAGGCGGAACAAAGAGGGAAACAACACTTAGCCTGTAATATAAATCTTTTCTCATACGGTCTTCTGAGATAGCATCAATCGGGTCTTCGTTAATGGTTGCTATAATTCTTACATCTACTGTCCGGTCTTTCGTATCACCGACCCTTCTGACCGTTTTTTCCTGCAAAACTCTCAAAAGCTTTGCCTGCAGGGATGGATTAAGTGAATTGATTTCATCCAGCAGCAAAGTCCCGCCATTTGCCTGTTCAAACAATCCTGGCCTTTCAATGGAGCCTGTAAATGCCCCTTTCTTTGTACCAAATAAAAGCCCCTCTATCAGACTGTCCGGAAGAGCAGCGCAATTTTGGGAGATAAATGGTTTTGAAGAGCGGCTGCTGCCATTATGGATGCTTTGGGCAAAGAGCTCTTTCCCTGTGCCGGTCTCCCCGATAATCAGGACAGAAGAACTTGTCCGGGTTGCTCTTTTGCTCGCTTCAATCACTTCTTGGATCTCGTCGCTGCTGCCAATAATACTATCGAAAGTATAGCGGGTGTCTCCGCGTTTATTCATATTTTCTCTGATCAGCTTTTCAAGCTTGGTCACATCACGTGCGATTTCCATAGCGCCAATCTGTTCACCATCTTCCATAATTGGGAAAGTATTATTGATCGTGGTGATTTCCTGCCCCTTATTGTTAAAATAGGTTTGTTTGGCATTTTTAATTTTGCTGCCATTTTTGAGCGCCTGAAGCAAGGTGCTGTCTTCGTCCTGATTGAAAGAAAATACATCCAGCAGATTTTTATCCAGTACATCTTCATAATCCATACCCTCTATTTGGGCCATTTTTTTATTGTAGAATGTTGTTCTTCCTTCCTCATTCACTACATGGACACCAACATCAATTTCATCTAATATCCGTTGAAATAACTTGCTTTTCAATTGGAGCTGTTCAAATTCCCTGTGATTCATTGTGATCTCCTTCACTCGGCAGTTTATTCAATAGTATATACTAATTCGAATATATGCAATGAAAATTTGCACCAATAACTATTAGTGATTTAAAAAGGGCAAAAATATTTTGCTTTCAGTTTATGAAAATACTCATTTATCAGCTTTTTATATTTGGCACAGTTCTTGCATAATAAAATGGTGGATAAAAAACGAATTTATTAAAGGGGGATGGCATCATGGTACAGCCTTACAAACATGAACCTTTCACAAATTTTAAAACAGAAGAAAACCGTGAAGCATACTTACTGGGATTAAAAACAGTCGAAAGCTATTTAGGACAGGACTATGACTTATTAATAGGCGGAGAAAGAATCTCTACTGATGAAAAAATCGTATCCATCAATCCTTCTAATAAAGAAGAAGTAGTTGGCCGTGTTTCAAAGGCAAACCGCGAGCTTGCGGAAAAAGCAATGCAGGCTGCTGTTGAAGCATTCAAAACATGGAGAAAAGTGAAGCCGGAAACACGCGCAGATGTTTTATTCAAAGCTGCTGCGATTATCCGCCGCCGCAAGCATGAGTTTTCTGCCCTTTTAACAAAGGAAGCAGGGAAGCCTTGGAACGAGGCAGATGCTGATACTGCGGAAGCCATTGACTTCCTTGAGTACTATGCACGCCAAATCTTAAAAATCAAAGACGGTGTTCCAGTCAACAGCCGTCCGAACGAATATAACCGTTATGACTACATTCCATTGGGAGTGGGGATCATCATCTCTCCTTGGAACTTCCCGCTTGCAATCATGGCCGGCACTACTGTTGCCGCGATCGTGGCAGGAAATACAGTCCTATTAAAACCAGCTTCTACAACACCGGTTGTGGCTGCGAAATTTGTTGAAGTGATGGAAGAGGCAGGCCTTCCGAAGGGCGTGCTGAACTTTGTACCGGGCAGCGGTGCAGAAGTGGGCGACTATTTGGTTGACCATAAAGACACTCGCTTCATCTCCTTCACGGGTTCACGCGACGTTGGTCTTCGCATCAACGAACGTGCTTCCAAGCTAAACGAAGGCCAAATCTGGCTAAAGCGTGTTATCGCTGAAATGGGCGGTAAGGACACAATCGTTGTGGACAAAGAAGCAGACCTTGAATTGGCAGCTACTTCAATCGTTGCCTCTGCTTTCGGATTCTCCGGCCAGAAGTGCTCTGCATGTTCACGTGCGGTTGTAGTAGAAGATGTATACGATCAGGTTCTTAACCGTGTGGTGGAACTGACTAACGAATTAACGCAGGGCAATCCTGAAGACCAGAGCAATTACATGGGTCCAGTGATTGACCAGGGCGCATTTGACAAGATCATGAGCTACATCGAAATCGGCAAAGAAGAAGGCAAGCTGATGACTGGCGGAGAAGGAGACAGCTCGAAAGGCTTCTTCATCAAGCCGACAGTATTCGCAGACCTTGCCCCGGATGCACGCTTAATGCAGGAAGAGATCTTTGGACCTGTCGTTGGCTTCACAAAGGCAAAAGATTTCGATCATGCGCTTGAAATCGCCAACAACACCGAGTACGGCTTAACAGGTGCTGTGATCACACAGAACCGTGAGCACATCCAAAAAGCGCGCGAAGACTTCCATGTTGGAAACTTATACTTCAACCGCGGCTGTACAGGCGCGATTGTTGGATACCAGCCATTCGGCGGATTCAACATGTCAGGAACTGACTCCAAGGCGGGCGGCCCTGACTACATTCTTCTGCACATGCAGGCGAAGACTACTTCTGAAATGTACTAAGACTTGTAAAGCATGCACAGGATTTTTCATATCCTGTGCATGCTAAAACCCTAAATAGTTTAAAGAAGAATAGCTTAACGTTACAATATAAAGGACTATTCTGAAAAAGGAGGAATTTTAATTGACTGAAGCGACAAAATCACATTCACTAATCGAACAAACTGAAAAATACGGTGCAAACAACTATCACCCGCTTCCAATCGTTATTTCGAAAGCGGAAGGTGTCTGGGTGGAAGATCCTGAAGGCAATAAATACATGGATATGCTAAGTGCTTATTCAGCAGTAAACCAGGGGCACCGCCATCCAAAAATCATCCAGGCGCTGAAGGATCAGGCTGACCGCGTAACGCTAACTTCCCGTGCTTTCCATAACGATCAGCTGGGGCCTTGGTATGAAATGATCTGTGAACTGACAAATAAAGAAATGGCCCTTCCGATGAACACTGGTGCGGAAGCGGTTGAAACGGCAATCAAAGCTGCACGCCGCTGGGCTTATGATGTAAAAGGCGTGGCAGATAACCAGGCAGAGATCATTGCTTGTATAGGTAACTTCCATGGCCGTACAATGACAGCGGTTTCGCTTTCTTCTGAAGAAGAATATAAGCGGGGCTTCGGACCTATGCTTCCAGGCATTAAGCTGATTCCTTACGGAGATCTTGACGCTCTTAAAGAAGCAATCACTGAGAATACGGCGGCTTTCTTAATTGAGCCAATCCAAGGTGAAGCTGGAATTGTGATTCCTCCGGAAGGCTTCCTGAAAAAAGCATATGAAACTTGTAAGGAAAACAATGTATTATTCATTGCAGATGAAATTCAGGCTGGCCTTGCGCGTTCCGGAAAAATGTTTGCATGCGAATGGGAAGATGTAGATCCTGACATGTTCATTTTAGGGAAAGCGCTTGGTGGAGGAGTATTCCCGATTTCATGCGTAGTTGCGAATAAAGATGTTCTTGGGGTATTTAATCCTGGATCACATGGTTCAACATTTGGAGGAAACCCAATGGCTTGTGCCGTATCTGTTGCTTCCATGAACGTATTGGTTGAAGAAAAGCTGGCAGACCGTTCCCTTAAACTGGGCGACTATTTCATGAGCAAATTAAAAGAAATTAATAATCCGGTTATTAAAGAAGTGCGCGGCCGCGGCTTATTTATCGGTGTTGAGCTGAATGAGCCAGCTCGCAAATATTGTGAAGAGCTTAAAGAACAAGGATTGCTTTGCAAAGAAACGCATGACACGGTTATTCGTTTTGCCCCTCCTTTAGTCATTTCTGAAGAAGAGCTTGATTGGGCAATTGAAAGAATCAATAAAGTATTAAGCTAATACAATTATACGGACAGTTGGCCCTTGTGTCTGAATTTGTGATGCAGGGCCGCCGGTTATGGAGTATTGCTGTAATTTTCCTAAATATTAAAATCAAGAGGTGCCATGATGGGAGCTGCAGGAGTAGCTGGTAAAGAAACTGAACAAAAAATGGAAGAGTCTTTAAATTTATTTACTTCAACTCAAGTTGTGATCAAAGAAGCTTTGAACAAGCTCGGCTATGCAGATGAGATGTATGAGCTGCTGAAAGAGCCGCTGAGGATGCTCACGGTAAGAATCCCGATAAGGATGGATGACGGGTCGACAAAAATTTTCACCGGCTACAGATCACAGCATAATGATGCGGTAGGACCGACAAAGGGCGGTGTCCGTTTTCATCCTGAAGTAAATGATGATGAAGTAAAAGCTTTATCCATGTGGATGAGTTTAAAGTGCGGAATTGTGGATCTTCCTTATGGAGGGGGAAAGGCGGCATCATTTGTGATCCCCGTTCCATGTCAATGGGAGAGCTGGAACGCTTAAGCCGAGGATATGTAAGGGCAATCAGCCAGATCGTTGGCCCTACAAAAGATATACCTGCTCCGGATGTTTATACGAATTCACAGATCATGGCCTGGATGATGGATGAATACAGCCGACTCCGTGAGTATGATTCTCCCGGATTTATCACAGGCAAGCCGCTTGTTCTCGGCGGGTCGCAAGGAAGGGAAAAGGCAACTGCACAGGGTGTAGTGATCTGCATTGAGGAAGCTGCGAAAAAGCGCGGCATTTCCATTGAAGGAGCACGTGTGGCTGTTCAGGGGTTTGGAAATGCAGGAAGCTTCCTGGCAAAATTCATGCATGATGCAGGCGCTAAAGTGGTCGCCATTTCAGATGCTTATGGTGCTCTATATGATCCAAATGGCCTGGATATTGATTACCTTCTTGATAGGCGCGATAGCTTTGGAACGGTAACGACCCTTTTCGATAACACTTTGACAAACGAAGAATTGCTTGAACTGGATTGCGATATCCTGGTTCCTGCGGCTGTGTCCAATCAGATTACCGCTGCAAACGCCCATAATATTAAAGCTTCCATCATAGTAGAGGCAGCAAATGGCCCAACCACTCTTGAAGCGACAAAAATTCTTTCAGACCGGGGAATCCTGCTTGTTCCTGATGTGTTAGCCAGTTCAGGCGGTGTGACGGTATCCTATTTCGAATGGGTACAGAACAATCAGGGGTACTATTGGACTGAAGAGGAAGTTACAGAAAAGCTGAAAAAAGTGCTTGTTCAAGCTTTCGATAATGTTTATCAGACTTCACAGCAAAGAAAAGTAAATATGCGTCTTGCTGCCTACATGGTCGGCGCGAGAAAAATGTCTGAAGCATCCCGCTTCAGAGGCTGGGTGTAATTCGGTAATCGATATATAAAACAAAAAAATCCTTGCACACAATGTGCAAGGATTTTTTGCATGCATTAACGGGTTGGCCTTGCTTCAGGTTCTCTTTCCAGCTCTTCATTTGGTTTGAAGAGAAGCCCCAGATTGATTAAGCCCGCAATGCCCACAAGACCGTATATTATTCTTGAAAGGGCTGAATCCTGACCGCCAAAGATAGCTGCCACAAGATCAAATTGGAAGAATCCGATTAAACCCCAGTTAATAGCGCCAATAATTGTTAGAACCAGTGCAATACGCTGTATGCCACTCATGATGTTTCCTCCTTGTAGTATAGGTTCACTATTATGTTGCTGCACGGAAATAAAAAATATTCATCGTAATAATCGTTAAGAGCCATAATGAAAAAGATGATCTGAGAACCGGCATATATAATGTCCGCCTTTCGAATCGTACTTTTTGCATTAGCTGAAAATTTGAAAGATAATGATGTGGAAAAGGAGATGGTGATATGCAAAATTTTACCTTTTATAATCCGACTAAATTAATTTTTGGGAAAGATCAGCTCTCCCAATTGCAGACTGAAATTCCGCAGTATGGCAAGAAGGTTCTTATTGTGTATGGCGGGGGAAGCATTAAGCGCAATGGTTTATATGATAAAGTGAAGGAACAGCTTCATGAAATTGGGGCTGAAGTATTTGAACTATCAGGCGTTGAGCCTAATCCAAGAATTTCCACTGTCCGCAAAGGCGTTGAAATCTGCAAAACTGAAGGCATTGATTTCCTGCTGGCAGTTGGAGGCGGGAGTGTAATTGACTGCACAAAAGCTATCGCAGCTGGTGCCAAATATGATGGCGATGCCTGGGATTTAGTCATCAAGAAAGCATTTGCTGCAAAAGCTCTGCCGTTTGGAACCGTTCTTACACTAGCGGCAACCGGTTCTGAAATGAATGCAGGATCTGTAATTACAAACTGGGAAACAAACGAAAAATATGGCTGGGGCAGTCCTGTGACTTTCCCTAAATTTTCAATCCTTGACCCTGTTAATACGTTCACGGTGCCAAGGAATCAGACGGTATATGGAATTGTGGACATGATGTCCCATGTACTGGAGCATTACTTCCATCTTGAAGAAAATACCGATTTTCAGGATCGCATGTGTGAATCCCTGCTGATTACCATTATGGAAGCAGCTCCTAAGCTCCTTGAAGACCTTGAAAGCTACGAGCATCGTGCTTCCATCTTATATTCCGGCACAATGGCATTGAACGGTATTCTGAATATGGGCTACCGGGGAGACTGGGCTACACATAACATCGAGCATGCTGTATCTGCCGTTTATGATATTCCTCATGGCGGGGGTCTGGCCATTCTGTTCCCGAACTGGATGAAGCATAATCTGAACGTGAAGCCTGAGCGATTCAAGCAGCTGGCTATCCGTGTATTTAACGTGGATCCGGCAGGAAAAACAGATGAGGAGACTGCGCTTGAAGGCATTGAAAAGCTTCGTGAATTCTGGAACAGCATTGGTGCACCTTCACGCCTGGCTGATTATGATATTGATGACAGCAAGATCGAATTGATGGCAGACAAAGCGACTGTCAACGGAGAATTCGGCAATTTCTCGAAATTAAATCATGATGACGTGGTTTCAATCTACCGCGCTTCTTTATAAATATCAGGCTGGACTCTGCCAAAGCAGAGTCCTTTTACAATTTTCGCCGAAAAATGACAATCACCTTTTGCGCGTAAAAAATATGTCAAAATTGGACACGCTTACATTAGAGGATGATTCTTGATTAACTTTAAGGCTTTCGTTAAAGTGGTATAAGGATGACAGCCAGAATTACTGAAGGCTGTTTAAATTTGAGAAAAATTGGAGGACATTCATGACACACGTTCGTTTTGATTACGCAAAAGCACTTCCTTTTTTGGCGAACATGAAATTACATATCTGCAGGATGCCGTGAAGGTAGCCCATCACTCCCTTCATGAACAAACTGGAGCTGGCAGTGACTTTTTAGGCTGGATCGATTTGCCTGCAAACTACGACAAAGAAGAGTTTTCCCGCATTCAAAAAGCTGCTGAGAAAATTAAAAGCGATTCCGATGTTCTTATCGTCATTGGAATTGGAGGTTCCTATCTTGGAGCGCGTGCGGCTATTGAAATGCTTCAGCACAGTTTCTATAATGCACTTCCAAAAGAAAAGCGCGGCACTCCGCAGGTATTATTTGCCGGCAACAATATTAGTTCCGCTTATATGAAGGATTTAATGGACCTTCTTGACGGCAAAGATTGGTCCATCAATGTTATCTCAAAATCAGGCACAACAACTGAGCCTGCATTGGCTTTCCGTATTTTCCGCAAAATGCTGGAAGAGAAATATGGTGTGGAAGAAGCGCGTAAACGAATCTATGCTACAACCGATAAAGCAAGAGGCGCTCTAAAGACTCTTGCGACAGAAGAAGGCTATGAGTCATTTATTATTCCGGATGACGTAGGAGGCCGCTATTCAGTCCTTACAGCAGTTGGTCTTTTGCCGATTGCTGTCAGCGGTGCAAACATTGAAGATATGATGAGCGGTGCTGCACAGGCACGCGAAGACTTCAGCAAATCTGAGCTTCAGGAGAATGCAGCATACCAGTACGCAGCGGTCCGCAATGTTCTTTATAACAAAGGCAAAACGATTGAAATGCTGATCAACTACGAACCAGGACTTCAATATTTTGCAGAGTGGTGGAAGCAGCTGTTTGGTGAAAGTGAAGGAAAAGATCAGAAAGGAATTTTCCCTTCTTCAGCAAATTTCTCCACTGACCTTCATTCATTAGGCCAGTATGTGCAGGAAGGCCGCCGGGACCTTTTCGAAACGGTTATCAAGGTGGAAGAATCACGCCATGAGCTTACCATTAAAGAAGCAGAGAATGATCTTGATGGCCTGAACTATCTTGCGGGTGAGACTGTCGACTTTGTAAATAACAAAGCCTTTGAGGGGACAATGCTTGCACACACAGACGGCGGAGTGCCAAACCTGATCGTATCCATACCAAAAATGGATGCCTACACATTTGGCTACCTGGTTTACTTCTTTGAAAAAGCCTGTGCAATGAGCGGCTACCTGCTGGGAGTGAATCCGTTCGACCAGCCTGGAGTAGAAGCATATAAAGTGAACATGTTCGCTCTGTTAGGAAAACCAGGATTTGAAGAGAAAAAGCTGAACTTGAAAAGAGATTAAAGTAATAGTGAAAAGCGTCTGCCTGCGGGTGGGCGTTTTTTTATTGAAGAAAGTAAATTCTGCCTTTTTTTAGTGCCTGAACTGGGCATTACAGACAGAAGTCGAGATGCGGTATCTTCAGAAGCTAAATGAAGGAAGGCTCTGGCTTGCTTGTTTGATATAGCAGGACTAATCAGAAGAAGATAAAGCGGGCAGATGAGCTTTCTTATTCTTACACCCGCACTGGGGGCACAGCCAATCTCCATGGATCCGCCGCATGGGGAAAATAAGACAGCTTGGGCATAGAACACCACTAATAATTTCTTGAGAAGAGATATTGTAATGGTCCAAGACATTTAAAAATCCAGGTACATGGTTTATAACCAGTGCTCTCGGAATCTTTTTAATCTGTCGAGATGTAATAACTTCTATAGGATAACTTTGTTTGAAGAACTTAATTTTTTCAATAAGGTGTTCGATGTGAATAACGCGAAATGGAACATGTGAGCTATCTGCAGAAGTTTTCAGGATAGTAGAGGGGCTGCTTATGCCAATTAGATATTCTATTGGTATATCGGCTGCTAAGTTTTGGATTAACCATGTTTTTAATTGTGTTTTCTGGCGCTTGGCTTGTATAAGAGGATTAGGGAAGCCTTCTTCTTTTTCATTCCGAGTTCTTATGAACTGATTAAAGGTCTCATCGAAAAGGAGGGTTCCAAGGATATTTTTCACTTCAATAATTAAAGCGAAGTATGGGGAAAGAATGAGGGTGTCGATTTGAAAATAAGTGCTTCCATTAAAAAGCCTTAAATCATGCAGGATAGTAAATTCCTTATCAGGCAGGTGACTTAAATAATAATCCAGCGACTGTTCCCCTCGATAACTGACTCTTCTTTTAGCTAAATCACCTTCTATAGTTGATCTCTGTGGATGAGCAGCTGGGATTCGCCTGATTAGGGCCTCGTTCTGTCGGATTCTGATAGGTATTAAACGATTTTTTATTATCAAATAGGTTTCACTCCTTTCTAAGTAATGATAATTCCGCTTTTAAGAATGGAATTCCTTCTTTCCAAAAACGAAAATAGCACTTAACCGCAAAAACCTTAATAATTTCCGCGAGATTTTACATATATCCGCGACACAGATTTATCCGCGATTTTCTGCAGATAATCGCGAAAACTAAATTATATTCGCGAAACCTCAAATTCCTAAACATAATCTTCGGAAATCGCATTCATGATATCCCTTACATTGGAGAAACTAAGCAAAAAGCGTAAAAGGGGATGGATTCAGTGATTGAGATACCTTCAAAAGCGGAAGGAAAGCATTTTGATTTATATAAGCTGGAGCAGGCTTTGAAGCCGATTGGCTATTCGATTGGCGGGAACTGGGATTATGATCACGGATCTTTTGATTACAAAATTGATGATGAGGTGGGGTACCAGTTTTTAAGGGTCCCATTTAAGGCAATTGATGGGCAGCTTGATGATCCAAGCTGTACGGTGGAAATAGGCAGGCCGTTTCTGCTTTCCCATAAGTATCAGCGCGGCCTGGATGACCACGCCTATACAGGGAATTTCAGCGCCTCCTTTGATCAATTCTCGGAGCCTGTGGATAAGGATGCCAGTTTTCCGGAAGAATTCATTGATCTCGGCAAAGCGCTTGTCGAAGAGCTGGAGTCTAAATTATTAAGAGATTAACCGAGTATAACAATCAGCTGATCCTGCTGAAGAATTCTAAAAGGCTGGGGAGGATTAACCAGAGTTTCTTCCCCTCTTTTAACACCCAAAAGCAGAATGCCTTCTTTCATAAGCTCAGCACTAAGTTCAACAAAAGTCTTATTTTCCACTTCTTCTGATGCAGGCTGAAAAGTTAATTTGCGTTTATCAAGCTGTCCCAGCAAATCAAGGAATGAAGTAACAAGCTCCTGGGAAGAGACGCTGTTGATCATGACGAAGCTAGTAAGAACATTCGTTTGAACAATTTCATCGGCTCCCGCTCTTTTGGCGTTGGCTGCCTGTTCTGAAGTTAATATTTCAACAATACATTGTACATCCCGGTTTAATCCTTTGATTGCCAATAAGGTTAATATTGAATTCATGTCAGCATGCAGTTCATCTTTGTTCTGATCAGCTGTTATAATTACTTTTTGGGCATCAAAGATATTTGCCTTCACAAGTACATCATCTCTGTTAGCGCGACCCTGAATAAAATGTACATTATTGTGGGGAACAGGGTTAGACTTTAGTGTTTCATCTATTAAGGCAATGGAATGGTTCATCCCATCGCCTCCAAGAGTATTGACGATCTCCCTTGAGCGCTCGTTCCAGCCGATCACAACAATATGGTTTTGACCCCGATATTCGATCTTTCCTTCCAGGAAGTCATTCTGTCTGGTAACTGCTGCTGTTGCAAGTGAAATAAAATAGGTAGACAGAAAGCCCGCTCCTGTAAAAATAAGCGCAATACCCACTATTCGCCCTGCAGTACTTTTGGGATAAAAATCTCCAAAACCGACAGTTGAAGCGGTTACAACCGCCCACCAGATTCCATCAAAAAATGTCGGAAAGGAGGAGGGTTCAATAATATGTATTAATCCGCCAAACAGAAAGATCACCATCAGGGCAATCAGCAGAATTCTGATTACTAAGGGCAAACGTATGAAACTGTAATAGATGTGCTGAGGCATATTACCCCTCCTAAATTTCAAAAGGTTTCAGCAGCTGACTGCTAAAAAATGCCAGCTGCATAGAATATAAAAAAAGCCATGCCAGCATATACTTTAATTAAGTATATCGTCTATTGCACGGCTCAGCAGTTGAATGTCCTTTGATATTTCATTTTTCACGTCGTCAATCTCGCACCTTTCATATTCATCCATGAGAAGGGAGAGTTCTCTTTGTAGTATGACAGCCTCGTGTTCAAAATCCATGATGACTCCCTCCTTTAGGGATATATAGGACTATCGGGCAGATAGTAAATGCCTTAGTATTGTTACATTTATGTTACCCGATTTCTTTTCCATTTAAACGGTAAATCCCTTAATAATTTGAACATGAAATTTAGAACGAATATAATTTACCCTCATATTTTGCTCGTAAACGCATCGTTTATACTAAATAGCCGGAAAGTAAAAAAACGAAAAAAATACCCCGGGGAAAATCCGGGGATTCTTTAAGTCAATTCTATTTTCGAATTAAGCTGTAAACCGAAGCGCCTATTAGATCACCGGCTTCTTTCATCCGCTCGGCACTAATGTGCTCGATGGAATCAAGTGGTGTGTGGTAATACGGTTCAAGATTGGCAGTGGCAGGTTCTCGTCTGATAAAGTTGACTGCCGGGATTCCTGCATCATGAAAAGAAACATGGTCTGAAGCTCCGCGCTGATAAAGAACCAGCTCAGATGGGGTGCCAATCCGCCCGGCTGTGGCAATGGCGGCTTCTGTTGCGATATTTGCCTGGCCATCAAGGGTATTCATGTAAATCGCAGTGGCATTTTCCCATGCTGTGCCTACCATATCCATATTGAAATTTGCGATGCTTCGCTCTATTTCATTGCCGCTCAGCTGGCTCACATAATATTGAGAACCAAGAAGACCAATCTCTTCTGCACCTACAAAAGCAAAACGCAATTCTTTGTCAGCGGGATAGCTTTTCAGGACTCTGGCCAGCTCTAAGGCAACAGCGGTTCCGGATGCGTTATCGCTAGCCCCAGGAGCAAATGGTACACTATCAAAATGTGCAGAAATGTGGACAATGTCAGTTTCCCCGCCTTTATTAGGCTTAGGGTGCTTGGTGGCAATAATATTTTGCGATCTTATGTTTTTAAAGCTCTTGACAGTCAGTGTTACCGTTTTGTTATGTGCAGCAACATCTTGAAGTAGTGCTTCTCCGCTTGCCTTTGTTATGCTTCCCACCGGAATGTCATATGGGCCTCCAATTGAAGGATTCATGGGTGCTGGCTGATCCACATTGTTATAAATTAGAACTCCCGCAGCACCGGCATTCACTGCGTTTGTAACTTTTTCCGCAAAACTAATCTCTCCGCGTGAAATAAGTGCTATTTTTCCTTTGGCTTCCTCTGTAAAATCAGCTGCCCTGCCTAATCCAGCATCATATAATTCAGAAGTAATTCCTTCTTCAGGCGTTGATCCTGATCCGGAAGGAATGGTTATAAGAACCTCCTTCAGATCACTGGTGTGTAAATCTCCAGCCATTTTATCCGGTATGCTGAACTCTTGTGTTTCTACTGTGTAGCCATAGGACTCCAGGCGTTTGCGTATAAAATCAGCTGCCTGCTTTTCTGCTTCTGTTCCTGCAACCCGCGGCCCTATGGTTTCAGATAAATAGCTGACATCCTCCATCATGCGGGATGCATCGACCCTTGCAATTACCTTCTGATCAAATGCTTTGGAGCCAGGATCCAAAGCTTTACTTTGTGCTGCTTCAGCACTCTGCACAAATTGAACAGGCACTGCATACAAACTTGAAGCTGTCAGAACGGCTGCAAGCATAATTGAAGAAGCTTTCCTTCCAACTTTCATCTTTTATTCCTCCTCGACTAGTAATCCAGCTATATGTATTCGCTTACATATCTCCGCTTCCTTTAATAAAGAGTTAAAACGATTCTATTAGACTAGCAGATATTTCAGATGTGTGAGAAAAGTAAGATTCTGCCTTTTCGAATTGTAAAAAATGGTAGATTTAAAGTACTAAATCTGGACAGCAGACATGTAAAATCATGACCTTTGAAGGAGACTGATAGTTTATGATCATATGCAACTAGAAAAATACAGGTCTTTCGACTATCGAAACTTACGTACTTTTGATTTATTCTGAAAATTATAACATTATTTTAAATAGGGGGATTTTTATGAAAAAAGCTGCATTAAAAGTGGTCATGGCCTCAGTTATCGTTTTCCCGCTAATTGCAGGAGGGATTTTGCCTGCAGCAGGTAAAGACAATCAAAGCAGCATGGCCTTGGCTGAATCTCGGATTAAAGTCGAAAATGGCATGACACAGCCCATTTTTTCTCTGGATGATGCCATTGTCGAAAGAGTATTTGTTGAAACAGCAACTGACAGTGATGGAGATGGAAAGCTGGATCGAATACGTGCTGATATTATCAGGCCAAAGGAAACAGAGGAAGGTTTAAAGGTTCCTGTTATTTATGAAATGAGTCCTTACCGTTCTGGAATTAAAGGTGTCCCGGTTTATGACGTGGATACAGAACTGAACTCTGTACCCAAGAAAGGGAAAAGCAAAGGTGAAAAAGGTAACCCTCAGGCAAATCTCCCAGGTTATTATGATGACTATTTTGTACCAAGAGGCTACGCGGTTGTTCTTGCAGAAAGTGTAGGGACAGGCTTGTCGGATGGATGTCCTACAACCGGCGATGAGCATGAGATCCTTGGAACTCGTGCTGTAATCGATTGGCTGAATGGCAGAACGAAAGCTTTTAATGCAGAGGGACAGGAAATACAAGCTGATTGGTCAACAGGGAATGTGGGGATGACAGGAGTATCTTATAATGGAACACTCCCTAATGCTGTGGCAGCAACAGGAGTTGAAGGCCTGAAAACGATTGTGCCAATAGCGGCCATAAGCAGCTGGTATGACTATTATCGTTCGAATGGTGCTGTGATAGCACCAGGCGGATACCAGGGGAAGATGCGGATAACATGGCAGAAGCCATTTTAACCAGGCAAAACCCTGAAGCTTGCAGCAATGTCATAAAAGGATTAACGGAAGGCCAGGACAGGGAAACCGGGGATTACAACGAATTCTGGAGTAAAAGGGATTATACAAAGGATGCTGATCAGGTTAAAGCAAGTGTCTTTATTGTCCATGGGTTAAATGACTGGAATGTTAAAACAAAGCATTTTTCAGATTGGTGGCAAGCGCTTGGCGATAATAATGTTCCCAGAAAAATGTGGCTTCATCAAGGCGGCCATTCCAGCCCATACAGCTTCAGACGCGATGTATGGCTACCAACTTTAAATAAATGGTTTGATTACTGGCTCTATGATATTAAAAATAATGTCATGGATGAACCAATGGTTGACATCCAGAGGGAGGATAAAACATGGCATACTGAGGCAAACTGGCCGGCTAAGGGAACCTCTGACGCAAAATTGCATTTTAAACCGGCTTCCGATGGAGGGGGCAGCTTAGAACTGCATCCTGTACCGAACAAGAATAAGGAGAATCAGCATTTTGTGGATGATGCCACAATCAAGGCTGAAGAATTGGCCCTGAATCCTGATTCTTCATTACCTCATAGGCTCGTCTATTTGACGCCTCCATTAGAAAACGACATTCGGATGAGCGGAACCCCGGAAATTCAAATTCGTGCAAGCATTGACCGGAAAACGGCCAACTTAACTGCCCTCCTTGTTAAATATGGGGAAGGAAAGCCGGAAATTGTTACTAGAGGGTGGATGGATCCGCAAAACCTTCACAGTGAAAATAGATCTTCAGGACTGACGCCGGACCGTGAATACACTTTTACATGGGATATGCAGCCGGATGATTATGTATTTAAAAAAGGTGATCGTATGGGAGTAGTAGTTCTATCAAGTGATTATAACTATACAATCAGACCTGGGGCAGGCACGAAAATAACCATCGACCCGGAGAGAAGCCATATAATGCTTCCTGTGCAAGGTGGAGTTAAAGCATTTAAGTAGAAAAATAGAAGGGATCATTTCTGGGTCCCTCTTTTCTTTTTAGGAAAATAGTTGCATTGCCACAATTGAATACATTGAATTAAAATAAAACCTATCTCATAAATATACAAAACTATTGCATCTGGAGGTACATAATGAATAAAAAGAAAGCTTTATCAGGAGTTTTGGCAGCGGGTATTTTGGCATCTGTTCCTTTAAGTGCTGCTCATGCGATCAGCCCAAAGTGGGTCAATGTTAATGTGTCAGAGGAAAAGGAAGGAAGTTTATTCAATAGCGAAAACTATGACTTTATGAAATTCTCAGTAATAGGGACAAAACTTGCAGAAATTGAAAAACAGTCTAATAGAGTGAAGGTGGAGGTAAAAGGTACTTCCGCGGATGGATACCCTCTATATGTCGTGACCATTGCAGATCCGGGTGCTCAGGGCAAGTTCGGTAAAATTCAGGCCTTAAGAAAGCAAATGTTCAAAAATCCGGAGAAAGCCCAGGATTGGATTGCTGATAACCCGGACTTTAAAGTGCCAATCATGATCAATGGGTCGATCCATGGGACAGAGTTTGTGGGAAGCGATGCTGTGATGCAGCTTATTGAACGTTTTGCCACACAGAATGACGAGGAAACAAAGGAGATTCTGGACAATAATATCCTTATTTTTAACGTGGTGCAGAACCCGGATGGCCGTGTGGATGCGACCCGTTTTAATGGCGAAGGAATTGATTTGAACCGTGATTTTATCACGCAATCACAGCCTGAAACGCAAGAAACCGTGTCTCTTATTAAAGAGTGGAATCCGATGGTCTTCCTGGATACTCACGGATATGTGAAAAATTATGCACCAAACAAACAGGGTTTGATTGAACCTTGTACACCTCCGCATAATCCTAACTATGAATATGATTTATATCAAAAATGGGCTAATCATCAGGCAGAAGCAATGGAAGCAGAAATTATGGGAGACAAGGCTCTTTACACAGGCACCCTGTATAAAGAAATGGATGGTGCATATATTCCGCAGCGGGATGATTCCGCCGGCTGGGACGATTATCCGCCAATTTTCACCCCGATGTATGCCATGTATCATGGTGCTTATGGCCATACCCTTGAAGCTCCGACAAATGACGAAGACGGCGTCCGCTGGATGTACAATGCCATTATGGGAGCACTGAAATATTCAACCGATAACAAGGAAGCAATGATTACAGACCAAATTGAAATGTTTAAGCGCGGCATTAATTTTGATCATCCTTTTCATGAAGAAGGGCATTTCCCGAAAGCATATATTCTTCCAGTGAATGAGGAAGATCCAACCGCAGTAAATAAGGCTGTTAATCATTTAATTAAGAATGATATCGAGGTTGTTCAGGCGTCAAAAGCATTTGCAGCAGACGGCAATTCCTATCCAAAGGGCACTTACATCGTTCCAATGGATCAGGCAAAGGCAGGTCTGGCAAACACCATGCTGTGGGATGGTGAGGATATAACAGATGATACACCGGCCATGTATGATATTTCTGCCTGGAGTCTTCCAGAACTATGGGGCTTTGAAGCAATCGCTGTTCAAAATGATGTAAAGGCAGCGGCAACAAAGGTGAATAATGTGAAAGAACAGGGTTCACTAAGCGGAAAAGGGCCATTTATTATTCCGAACAGCTCAGTGAAAGCAGTTCAGCTTGTGAACGAATTGCTTAAGCAGGGGGTTATGGTTAAACGAGACAGCGAAGGAAACTTCTATGCTGAAGGATCAGCAAGTGCTATTTCAGCGGCTGTTAAAGAGTCCGGCCTAGATATCATGTCAGGAAGTGTTCCTGCAGATGCAGAGACAATTAAAGAAATGAGTGTAGGCATTTTAAAAGATGGAGGGATGAACAAAGCGCAATCTCATTCAGGCACGAAACTGGCTCTTGAGAGATTAGGCTTTAGTGTAACGGAATTGACTCCAGCGGAGGTTGCAAATACTGGCCTTGCTTCCCATGATGTCTTTGTTTACAGTGGAACGGAAAATTTAATTTCTTTGAATTTGAGTAATGCCAATAAAGAATTTGGCCTTAAAAATCAGGAAGAACTGGCTGCATTTAAAGCAAATGTAGAAAAGTTCGTTTCTGAAGGAGGAAAATATATTGCTGTAGGTGCCGGTGCTTCCCGTGCAACAAAGACCCTGGGCCTGACAGATGATATTATCAATACTGGAGGATCCAATAGCAACGGAATTATTAAGGTAGATTATAAAGGCACTGGCGCAACAGCAGGCTACAGTAGAGATGATCTTGGATTCGTTTACCGTCCAGTCTGGTATACGGGCACAGAGAATGATGACGTGCTTGCAGCCATTGCTGATGAAGAAAACTTCTTCGTAGCGGGACACTGGAAAAACCGCAGTGCTGCACAGGGCCAGGCCATCATGGTGAAAGAGCAGGATAAGGATGTTACACTAATTGGCCTTGAAGCCGGCTTCCGTGATCATACTGATTACCTCTTCCGATTGCTTTCAAATTCTATTTTTGAAAAGTAAAGTCCCCTTAGGGAGTACCCATTCAGTTTCGGGAGGAACGTATCATTTGACTAATGGATGATTGAATCATATAATTAAGTTAACAAAATAGTTCGGATTCTTCCTGAAGGGGAGTAGCTGTTAAGTAGAGTCGTCAATACGAGATGATAAATCTCCGGCTTTACTGGCAACACAACGTTGCTTGCGAGACCTTTACCATTAATTTGGTAAGGTCTCTTTTGTTTAAAAGGCACTGAGACCAATAAATGGTTCAGTGCCTTTTATTTTTAGGGGAGAGTCTGGAACAGGGAGGTTTAAAATGAAACCATATCAAAAGCTTGCAGAAAGTGTGAAATTTTCCAGGAGCCTTAATTGGACCAGACTTCTTGAGAAAGATGACAGCTTGGAATTTATAGGAGCAGGAAGAAGTGCATTTGCCTTTAGGATAAAAGGAACTAATCTTGTATTAAAAGTATTTTTCCCTGAGTTTAAGAAAATTGCCAGGGAAGAGGCGGAAATTTACAAGGCGCTCCCTGACCACCCATATTACCCATCTCTGTATGGGTCTGGAGATAACTATATTGTGATTGATTATGTACAGGGTTTGACTCTCTTTGAATGTCTCGCAAAGGGAGTCCCGATAGAAGAGGAGAAAATCAGGCAGATAGATGAGGCTTTAAAGCTTGCGAGGGAAAAAGGGCTGAACCCTTCGGATATCCACTTGCGCAATATTATTCTTACAGATGATGGCCATATTAAGATCATTGATGTTGCCCGATTTAAACAGACGAAGAATTGTACACAGTGGGACGACTTGAAGCATGCATTCTATAAATTTTACAGAAAAAAATATTTTCCAAAGAAGATTCCTGTATTAATCATGAATACGATTGCGGCTCTTTATAAAAAACGGATTGTCCGGATGGGTTCCTAAACAGTTCATTTGATATAGCATTTTTCTTTTGAAATAATAAATATCACAAAAACACAGAAAGGGGCGGTATCCATGAAAGTTCTAATCGTCGGAGCAAACGGACAAATCGGAAAGCAGCTGGTAAAGCTTATTAAAGAAGAAGATAAACATACAGTACGAGCGATGATCAGAAAAGAAGAGCAGGCCCGGCAGTTTGAAGATATGGGTGTTGAGACGGCAGTTGCAAGTCTTGAAGGAACGGTTGATGAATTGGCTGAAGCTGCCAAAGGCTGTGATGCAATTGTGTTTACTGCAGGTTCAGGCGGACATACAGGCTATGACAAAACTCTGCTGATTGACCTTGATGGAGCTGTAATAACAATAGAAGCGGCGGAGAAGGCTGGTGTGGATCGGTTTGTTATGGTCAGCGCTATTCAGGCGAATAATCGTGATAATTGGAGTGAAACGATCAAGCCTTATTACGCGGCAAAGCACTATGCCGACAGAATTCTGGAAAACAGCAGCTTGAACTACACTATCGTTCGTCCAGGCGGCCTGACAGATGAAGCCGGAACCGGCAAAATCAAAGCAGCAGAAAATTTGGAGCGTGGCTTCATTCCCCGTGAGGATGTAGCCAAAACCCTGTACGCTGTCCTGGATAAAGAGAACACCTATAAACGTGCATTTGACCTGGTATCAGGTGAAGAAGATGCAGAAACTGCAGTGAATAATTTATAACTCTTGCCCGGTGTGTATGCACCGGGTTTTTTATTGGCAAAATCAAGTATATATTGTGCCGTTTAGAGAAGATTAAATTATAAAACACAGGTGTCTGCCCATAAGAAAAGGGTAAAAATTATATTGCTTATGGCTATTTATACGCCAAAACACATATAAGTTACAGGCATTGGAAATTCCAATGTCCTTTTCGTTTTAATTGCTTCTCAAAAGGGAATAGGAAGCTGTAAAAGGAATTACATAACTTTCACATTTTCCTCATATAAATGTTGTTTAAGTGTCACAGCTTTTAGTCCGGAACTGGGGAATAATGTGATGTAGTGAGCATTCTGGAGGAGTGAACGAATGAATGTATAAAAAACAGGAACGCATATTAATGTGGCTTGCTTTTACAGTGGCTATCATTATGGGGCTTTCTTTTATTGGCCGCATTTTTGCAGGATAGGAAAAGGAGAATGTTAAATGGGAAATGAAGAATCTGTCTTTTTCAGCCGTGTCTTAACTGAGCTGACATTATCCTTCCACATCATTTACGCAACCATTGGTGTTGGCATTCCGCTCATGATTATGATTGCACAATGGGTGGGGATAAAAAAACAGGATGAGCATTATATTCTGCTCGCGCGAAGATGGACGCGCGGTTTTGTCATTACGGTGGCAGTCGGTGTTGTTACGGGCACTGCCATCGGCCTGCAGCTTTCATTGCTGTGGCCAAACTTTATGGAACTCGCAGGCAATGTCATTGCACTGCCTCTTTTTATGGAGACATTTGCCTTTTTCTTTGAAGCGATTTTCCTTGGGATTTATCTGTATACGTGGGATCGGTTTGAGAATCAGAAGAAGCACATGCTTTTATTGATCCCGGTTGCAATTGGGGCTTCATTTTCAGCTATTTTCATTACAATTGTAAATGCTTTTATGAACGCACCTCAGGGTTTTGACATTGTGAATGGGCAGCTTGTAAATATTAACCCGATACTGGCGATGTTCACTCCCGCCATGCCAACGAAGGTAGCGCATGTGCTTTCAACAGCCTATATGACATCAGCGTTTGTTCTGGCATCAATAGGAGCCTTTCGCCTTCTAAAAGGATCGAATCATATCTACCATAAGAAGGCATTACTGCTTACAATGAAAATCGGATTGATTTTTTCGATCGCTACAGCGGTAATTGGTGATTTCTCCGGAAAATATCTCGCAGAATACCAGCCGGAAAAACTGGCTGCCGCCGAGTGGCATTTTGAAACAAAAGAAGGGGCACCGTTAATGCTCTACGGGGTCCTTGAAGACGGTGAAGTGAAATATGCGATTAAGATTCCTTATGCACTCAGCATCCTTGCGCACAGCAATCCAAATGCAGAAGTTATCGGACTCGATCAATTTCCAGAAGATGAAATTCCGCCGCTTTATATCCATTACCTGTTTGACCTGATGGTGACTATCGGCATGTGGATGACGGCACTTTCACTCATCTATGTCTTAGGCACCTGGTTTAAAATGCGGTTTGTTAAGTCGAAATGGTTCCGCTGGCTGATCGTTCTGGGCGGCCCTTTATCCATCATTGCGATTGAAGCAGGCTGGTGGTTTGCGGAAGTGGGCCGGCAGCCGTGGATTCTGAGGGGTATCATGCGTACTGAAGATGCGGCAACCTCAAGCGGCCAAGTAGACTTAATGCTTCTTCTGTTTGCAGGCTTATATCTCGTGCTGGCAATCGGAAGCATCATTGTCCTCACTAGAATGTTCCGCAAAAATCCTGTCGAACAGGAATTGGCCGACCGGGAACTGGAGAAAGAAGGTGAGCTGCGATGACTCTTGAGATCATCGGAATTTCCGTCTTATGGCTATTTCTATTTGGTTACGTCATCGTTGCCTCGATTGACTTTGGAGCAGGGTTTTTCAACGCATACAGTCTATTCCGCGGTAAGCAGCATATTTTAACGAGAATCATACAGCGTTATTTATCACCGGTTTGGGAAGTTACAAATGTGTTCCTGGTGTTTTTCTTCGTAGGCATTGTCGGATTTTTCCGAAAACAGCCTACTATTATGGAACGATCCTGCTGGTGCCGGCAAGCATTGCAGTAGTCCTTCTTGCCATCCGCGGTTCTTATTACGCCTTTACCACATACGGAGGGCTAAGACAAAAAAGGTGGACCTACCTGTATGGGCTCTCAGGTCTTTTCATCCCAGCTTCCCTGTCCATTGTCCTGACCATTTCTGAAGGCGGATTCGTTAGTGAAGGATCAGCGGGACTGGAGCTTGACTATTGGGCATTGTTTACAAGTCCTCTTACGTGGAGCATTGTTGTGCTGAGTTTGGCAGCAGTATTATATATATCAGCAGTGTTCCTGACGTGGTATGCCAATAAAG
The DNA here is from genome assembly GCF_023516215.1 of Cytobacillus pseudoceanisediminis. Classification (NCBI taxonomy): domain Bacteria; kingdom Bacillati; phylum Bacillota; class Bacilli; order Caryophanales; family Bacillaceae; genus Cytobacillus; species Cytobacillus pseudoceanisediminis. The sequence goes on from NZ_CP097349.1 coordinate 4,923,535, forward strand.
CAAACGATGAACCAGCTACTGAGCTGCTTAGAAAATATGCCCTTATATGGGCGGTGCCTGCTATCGTAACAGCGACAGGCATTATTGTCGAATTGCGGGATCACAATCCTGAGCATTTCAGCAGATTAATGGACCTATGGTGGCTGTTCGGCATTTCATTCATTCTGTTTGCAGGAACTGTTTATCTAATATGGAAGCGAGAAATGTACGGACTTGCATTCGGGCTCTTGGCAGGGCAATTCCTTGTGGCGTTCTTTGCCTACGGAATCTCGCATTATCCGTACCTGCTTTATCCATACCTGACCATTTATGACGGCTTTACAAACGAAGCTATGGCCATCGCCCTGATCATTGCCTTCATAGCAGGACTGGGATTGCTCCTGCCGTCCCTTTATCTGCTTCTCAGGCTGTTCCTTTTCAATAAAGACTATGTTCAGGGAAAGCGGGACGATCATGCATAGGAGGGAAAACTCATGGCGGAATTTGTGATGTTTTATGCGCCGTTTATTGTGATCATTGCTTCCATTGCCGCGGCTTTTTGGCTGGCGGGGAAGGATGAGCGGATAGAGGAGTAATTAGTACGATTCAGCCCTAAGCGGGCTGTTTTTTTGCCAATGTATACTTGGAAACCTTCTCCTTTTATAACATAAACCTGTCATCATTCAGTGATTTACTAGGATTCACCTAATTGACTCTATCTAGAGCTAGTCTAAATCCTGATGACTTATATTATAGACACTGCTAATAAAAGAGATAGATGAACGGAGGAATGCTTGCAGAAGCGTTTTAACTATTGGATTCTAATCTATGTTCCGCCATTTGGAAATAAGGAAAATTAATCAAAGGCTTCGATGCATTGATAACCGTCGAAGTCTTTTTTATGCCTTTTGAAACACAAAAATATATTGTTTAAGAAATTTGTAAGAGCGGACCTTTACTATAAGTAATGCTTACATTTTTATATGATAGCGGGAGGTTTTTCATGTGTTTTGAAAGTTTACATAAAGGTAAGCTAGCATGGCTTAGTGAATTTTCACAAAGTGAAATGATGAATTGTTTACTCTCTATTTTAGACATTTATAATGTGGTTTTTATTGATACAAAGGGAAAATTTGTGAGATATAACCAGCAATTTAAAAACTTTATTCAGAGCGGCGATTATCATTTTTGCGATCAAGGTTGCATAGCGGAGATTTTTAAAGAGTTAAATGAGCAGAAGCTATTTGACTCCATACTATCCAATGTAGAAGATAACGGGATATGGTCGGGGAAACTTCTCATTAATTTCAGCGGTTTTCCCCAGGTACAGGTCCATATTTCGCGTGTAAATGGAGATCAGCTTCATGATCCAATATACATGTTTTTATTTTTCAAGGACGAAGTAAAAAGTGCAGAAGAGAAATGGAAGGAGCTTGCCTATACAGATGAACTGACAGGACTTTCGAACTGGAGGGAATTCCGGGAAAAGTTTTCCACTATCAAAAAAGAAAGAGAGTCGTTCGGGCTCTTATTTATTGATATTGACAATTTTAAAGAAATAAATGATCGGCATGGGCATATTGTAGGAGACAAAATGCTGCGGTTATGTTCCAATAGGATTAAAGAAGTTATAGGTCTAAATATGCATGCTTTCCGAAAAAGCGGAGATGAATTTCTTGTCCTCGTCGAGGAAGTAGAGAAGACAGAATATGTAGAGAAAAAATAAAAAGAAGCTTATCTGGCGATTTTCTAATAGGGGAATCTGTGGTGAGTGTGAGTGTGAGTGTGAGTATTGGGCTAAGTACTTACCCAGCATTGGGAAAAGATGAGGAAACACTCATTCACCATGCAGATATGTCGATGTTTAAAGATAAAATGAGAAAAGTAGAAAGAGGTATAAGTTGTGGGGATTAGGCAAGAAAATAAGACGGGATTAATAATTGAAGAGATGCAGGCTGCTCCAATCTTCAATATGTTAACTGCTAATATTATAAGATCAAAAGCACCTATTACAGCAATTTTCTTAGGCGTTTACAAGGAATCAATATTGCTTGAGGGAGATTTGGAAGCAATTGAAGATGATATAACATCATACCTTAATGCTCAAATACGTCAAACAGACATGCTGATAAAGTTATCCAAGGCATTTCAATGGTGTGTTATCTTACCCCAAAGCAAGGAGGAAGAGGCAAACGCCTTTTTAAGCCGTCTTTTCCAGGGAGTTCAAAAGGAGAATGATTGGTTATTTCAGGTGCATCAGCTAGCGTTTTCAGCAGGTGTGATAGAAATAAGAAACAATGAAATTAATTATGATGAGTTAATGCTTATTGGGTACAGATCACTTGAAAGATCCATAAGGCTAGGGGATTGGAATATAGAATATATAGAAGATTTCAAAGAAACAGCCCCTGAGGAAATAAGGGTTAGCATTCTCGAAGAAGATGAAGTTTTCAGCCGCATTCTAAATATGAGTCTGGAAAATCTTCCATTGAAACGGGTGGATCTTAATATTAATACGTTTCAAGATGGCTTGGAATTCCTTGAATCAGACTGGCATTCATCGAGCCATACTCATTTAGTTATAATGAATGATATTTTGCCCAGAAAGAACGGGTTTGAGGTCCTATATAATATTCGAAGATGGCCTAACAATAAACGATTTATCATTTTTATGCTTACGAAAAGAACTACAGAAGAAGATATGATTTTTGCCTTTGAGAATGGAGCCGATGCGTATTTAGCCAAGCCGTTCAATATCCGTTTGTTTGAAGCACAGGTGAAAGGGACACTGGAAAGATTATGGAAATGATAAGGGTATCGATAGGAGTGCTGGCGGTGTTCATAATTATTATGCTGCTGGTTTTAATTTGCCTGGCATTTTATATTGCAGTTCAATATGAGAAAAAACAAGCTCTAATAACAAGGAAAAACGAATACTTAAATGAACTATCAAGTGTCTGGCATGATTATTTGGTTAAAAGTAAGGAAGCTGATCTTGCAAAATTAAAGCCCTCCAACAAAGAAGAATACGAGATTACAGAAAAAATACTTCTATGCTATGTGAAAAACTTATCTAATAGTGAGATTCTGTTGAAAATTAATGGTTTTGCGAATGAATTTCTTACAGACTATTATGCGCTTTTATTGAGAAGCCGTAAATGGAGTCTAAGGATGAATGCTTTATACAGAACAGCTGACTTTAAATTGGAAACACTGATTGAAGAATGCCATCTGCTTGAGCAAAGGAAGTGTACACCAGAGGAAATACATCAAATCTATAAAATATACTCAATCATGGATTTTGATTCTTTAGTGGAAAAGTTACAAGCAAATAAAGACACATTCACTGAAATAGAATACAGTAGACTGCTAACCTTTATTTCTGATAAGGATTTAAATCATATGGTTACTTTATTTGAAGAGTTCCCATACAAATGTCAGTTAGCGATTGTAAATGCACTTGGTCATAGAAGACTGCAGGAATATGTTTCCTTTTTTGAAAAATTGATTTTGCATACAGATCCAGAAATGCGATTACGCTCTTTAAAAGCTATATTCGAAACAGGGTGGGTTATCGACATTGAAAAATATCTGCATTTTGTGCATTCGGATATTTGGGAGGAAAGGCTGCATGTCACAAAATTATTGGGCCGTCTTCCACTGGAAGATTCGTACTCATATCTCCAAAAATTGCTTAAGGATCAATCTTGGAAGGTACGCTCTGAAGCGGCCAATACTATCGGGAAAATTAAAGATGGGAAAAAAATGCTAATAGAGTTCGTGGACACTTCCAGTGACCGTTATGCTATTGAGATAGCGAATGAAATAATCAGGAAAGGAACGTAAGGAAGAAAATGGAGAAATTTACCGAAACAATAGGACTGTTCTTCGGGAGCGCAATCCTTATTTACATGCTAATCGTTATTTTTGCTTACACTTTTATGCTCGTAATTGCCTTTATCCATATCCGTAAGCATTATTTGCTTGATAAAGAGGAAGCGGATGAAGAAAACTTAAGCAGTATTAATATGAAGCCTATCTCCATTATTGTACCTGCTTATAATGAGGAAGCAGGAATATTGGATACAGTTCATTCCCTGCTTTCCCTTCGATTTCCTCAGACTGAGGTTATTATTGTTAATGATGGTTCCACAGATAGTACTCAGAACAAACTAATCCAGGAATTCAAATTTCTTGAAGTAGAAAAAGTCTACAGGCAGGAGCTTTCTACAAAGCCCGTTAAGCGGATTTTTCAATCAGCCGTCTATCAGGGGGTATGGCTGATTGAAAAAGAAAATGGCGGGAAGGCTGATGCTTTAAATACAGGCATAAATTTTGCAAGGTTCCCTTACTTTTGTTCGATAGACGGAGATTCCATTCTTAATGAGAAATCGCTCCTCAAGGTCATGAATCCAATTATATCATCAGATGGTGAAGTTATAGCTGCTGGCGGGAATGTCAGAATTGCAAATGGCAGTATTGTTCATTCCGGCACTGTAAGAAAAACACAATTAGCGAAAAATTCCCTTGTATTAATGCAGGTAATTGAGTATTTGAGAGCCTTTATGATGGGAAGGATTTCATTCAGCAAGTATAACCTGGTTCTAATAATCTCCGGGGCATTTAGTGTGTTCTCCAAGGAATGGACCGTCAAAGCTGGAGGTTATGCTGCAAATTCCATCGGGGAAGATATGGAATTGGTTGTAAAGCTCCATCGATATTTAAAAGAAAATAAATTAAAGAAGAGGATAGAATTTGTTCCTGATCCTGTCTGCTGGACTGAGGCTCCAGAAAAACTTTCAATACTAAGGAAACAAAGAAGAAGATGGCATCAAGGCCTAATTGAAAGTCTCTGGAAGCATAAACGTATCACTTTGAATCCAAAGTACGGCGCAATTGGAATGGTTTCCTTTCCATATTTCTGGCTTGTAGAATGCCTGGGACCGATTTTTGAGTTAGGCGGATATCTTTATATCATAGCAGCCTTTTTTCTGGGGGAGATCTATTTTGAATTTGCTGTCTTATTGGCCCTCTTATTTATACTTTATGGGAGTGTTCTTTCTATTGCTTCCCTCCTGCTGGACGCATGGAACAAAGATGTTTACCCCACAAAGAGCGACCTCTTTCGCCTTATTTTTATGTCTTTAACAGAGGTTTTCTGGTATAAGCCGCTGACACTTTTATGGCGGATGGAAGGACTTATGTTTTTCATAATTAGAAGAAAAGAATGGGGAAATATGCAGCGGATCGGACATTCTTCGAAAGGACAATCAATATGAAGCGTTTTTATATAGCTGGGGTTTTTCTGCTGATACTTTGTCTGCTGCCAATTATATGGTGGCAGCTTGAATCACATAAAAACGTTAAAATTGCAATTCTTGACAAGACGGTGCCAAGTGAATCATACCGAGAACATCAGGGATTGACCTGGGTCTTAAATTACTTGAAGTACGGAAATGATAAAGGAAAAGCTATACATGCATCTGAGGATTACTTCGGTTTCAGGCCTAAAGAAGACAAGAGGAGCTACAAGGTCAAGAATTTTCCAAGCCATTATTTGGATTATGATATTATCTATGCAGCTGATACTTATGGTGTGTATGAAGATGATCTTCCATGGCTTGATAAAAAGAGAAAGGGTGCTCGGACCGGACAAATTTATGGAGGTCTGGAAGAAAGTGAATGGAAGTCAATTTTAGAGAGACTTAATCAAAAGGAAAAAAGCTTATTTATTGCTGAGTTTAACACCTTCGCCTCACCAACTAAAAAAGCAGTAAGGGAATCTGTTACGGAATACCTTGGGCTCGATTGGGGCGGCTGGACTGGAAGGTATTTTGAAGAACTTGATCCTGACAAAAATGAAGAAATCCCCAAGTGGATATTGGATGAATATAGAGATGCATGGAAGTATAGCGGTGCAGGCTTCATTCTTGTCAATGATATCGACTATAAAGTAATCGTACTGGAAAAAGATAAACATATAAATGAAGGCGGCATAAAGTTATCTTTTACTGATAATGGAACTAAACTGTTTGGACTTAAAGATAGTCCAGAGTACAAGTATTGGTTTGACATTGTTACGCCGAAGGGCACGGCCGAAGTTCTGGCAAATTACCAGTGGAATCTTACTAACGAAGGTAAGGCCTTACTTGAAGAAAACCGGATTCCATCCCAATTCGCAGCTGTTCTGGCAAATAAATCTGGAAGTGCATTGAGTTACTATTTTGCTGGTGATTTTAATGACATCGAACGAGTGCCTTCATTTTACGGGATGAAATGGCTGGATGCTGCATATCAGTTTGGGCACAAATATTCAGATGAAGCATTCTACTGGTCAGCTTATGTTCCCATGATGAAAAATATTCTGAGCCATTTCCCCGATAGTAATGAAATTGAAAAGTCTAAACCTGATAGTCTTCAATATAATGCAAGAGTTAATAAGGATGCCTTTGAGGTGAACAAAAATGGGAAATGGATTGAAATTCCCATAAAAGGTGTCAATTTAGGAATGGGGAAGCCTGGGCATTTTCCTGGAGAAGCGGCCATTACAGAAGAGGAATACTATCGATGGTTCGAAATGATAGGAGAAATGAATGCAAATAGCATTCGAGTATATACACTTCATCCTCCTGGGTTTTATCGCGCCTTAAAACGATATAATGAAGAGCATAAAGAGAAATTATACATTTTCCATGGTGTGTGGATGAATGAAGAGAAATTAGAGGAATCAATGGATGCATATGAGGAAGATAATCTCCGCGATTTCGAGAAAGAAATGAAAAAAATTGTGGATGTCGTTCATGGCAATAAAATAGTAGATCAAGAGCCTGGTCATGCTTCAGGGGCCTATCAGGCAGATGTGTCTGAGTTTGTAATTGGATGGCTGATAGGAATTGAGTGGAATCCGTATATGGTTGAAAACACAAATAAAATTCATAAAGGAATGAGGGATTTTAAAGGAGAGTATTTCCAAACAAAAGATGCAGAGCCGTTTGAAGCATGGATTGCCCAGCAGATGGAAACGATTGTCCAATACGAGAAGGATAAATATAATTGGATTAGACCGCTTAGCTTCACAAACTGGGTTACTACCGATATTCTTGATCACCCGGCAGAACCTAATGATCAAGAAGACCTTGTCAGTGTCAATCCAAATGTCATTTATACCAAAGGTGATATGAAAAAAACAGAACAGTTTGCCTCATACCACATTTATCCATATTATCCTGATTTCTTTAATTATGAAGAATCCTATCAGTCTTATAGAGATCATAGAGGGGAAAATAATAGCTATGCTGCCTATTTAAATGAACTGCATCAAGTGCATAGGCTCCCCATTCTGGTGGCGGAATTTGGTGTGCCAGCTTCGAGAGGCTTGACACATGAAAACCCTTTCGGATGGAATCAGGGATTCCTCTCTGAAAAACAGCAGGGGAAATTGTCAGCCGTTTATATGAAGATATTATGGCCGAAGAGTTACTCGGGGGTATGATTTTTACCTGGCAGGATGAGTGGTTCAAACGGACGTGGAATACTATGGACTATGATAACCCTGACCGACGGCCGTTTTGGTCCAATGCTCAGACAAATGAACAGCAATTTGGTCTCTTGAGTTTTGACCGGAACAAGATCCGAGTAGATGGAAATACAGAAGAATGGGAGGATGAGCCTCTTTACAAAGGAAATAAAATTAAAGAGTTATACGCTGATCATGATGAAAGGTATTTCTATTTGAGAATGGAGCTCGATGCTGAAAGTAAAGGCTATCCTATGATTCTGCTCGATATCATACCTAATCAGGGAAATCACTTTATCAATGGCCGTGATCTTCCTGGCTTCTCTAATGGTGTTGATTTTATCGTGAATTTGAATGAGAACGAATCCAGAATAATGGTGGATGATTATTATAATCTCTTCAACTTCCAGTACGGTCATCAATTGGAGATGATCCAACCGAAACCTCCATTACCTGCGAAAAATAGCGGGAATTTCTCCCGGATTGAATACGTATTAAGCAGAGAGCTTTTTATCCCATCTCAAAACCGTAAAATAGACTTTAAAAGCTATGAGACTGGCAAGCTGCAAGCAGGAAATGGAAACCCCGAAGCAAAGGAATACGATTCGCTCGCAGATTATACTATTGCAGAGGATGGCATAATAGAAATGAGGATTCCTTGGCTCTTATTGCAGGCAAAAGATCCGAGCCAAAAAGAGTTCATGGCTGATGTCTATTCAGAAGGACTAGAAGGAAGCGTAAAGATCGATCAAATATATGTAGGCGGACTCTATTTTGATGAACAGCACAACTTAATAGATTCCGTGCCTGAAATAACCAATGGAAACCTGGAAAAAATGAAGGAATATAAGTGGGAGGCATGGGATATGCCTCTTTCGGAAGAAAGGCTAAAGCAGTCCTATTATTTAATAAAAACGTTATATGGGAATTACAAATAAAAGTTCAGAGGGCTTTGGCCTTCTGAACTTTCTTAATCCAGGAGCATATTGTATAAGTCTCTTGCTTGTGGGCTGGTTTCCTCTTCAAGCAGCTTTTCATAGCTATGATAGGTTCGTATGGCTTCTGAAAGCCATCCTATTTCAGCAAAGATTCGTTGTAAGCAAAGATCCTATCATAATTGAACGGATACCTATGACAAAATAATGAGTTAATACCAATTTCTTTTATGTAATAAAAGATAATAATTTAAACGGCCTAACCATGAAGATATTCATCCAAAATGAAGTTTTTATGATATTCCCTGCTGCAGAAGGACAAGTCTCCTCCCAGTTAAAGAAAACTAGCCTGATAATTCTAAAATCAGGTTTGTACTTTATAAAAATGTCACTGATGTTATATTTGATTAACCTACCTACCCCTCCTCGTATTTTATACGGTAACACAATTCCCTATTCTCATTTAAATTACAAATTAAAACGTTAAGAGAATTATTTTTTCCCTGCTAAATGGGGCGATTAATTAATAGCTTAGCAAGTTAGCTATCATAGTTCCATCTTTTTAGGTTTGTGTCCATCATTATTTATTTTTAGAGGGCACGTGAAAAAATGTTTATTGTTAAGAAAATGTAAAGAGGAAAATAGTAACTTTATTTAAGTTGCTATGGGGGATATTTCCTCGATTGACCAAACAGAATCCTTTAGTTTTTTCTTATTTCCCTGTAGTTAATAAGAATAAAGCATCATAGGTTGCTTTAAAAAATTTAGGGAAGGAGATTTTAAAGTGTCAAAAAAAGTAAGCATTATTATGTTCATTCTTATTCTAGTTTCTCAGACTGTACTAAGCGGGAGCGGACTTTCTTACTCAGCAGTAGCAAGTGAAGCTGCACAAGGATTTTTGACTGATGTTAATATGACGGATGATAAAGGCAATCTTATAGATTCTGAGAGGAACCCAGATTATCAGTCAAATGCGGAAACTGCTGTAAACGTAAATTATCACTGGAGTTTAGAGGGCTTGAAGGTAACAAGCGGAGATACATACTCGTTTAAAATACCTAAAGAGATAAAAATCCAAAATGAACAGCAAGGGAAACTAATTGCAGCTGATGTTGAATTAGGATCCTTCTACGCAGGAACAGACGGAGCGGTTGTCGTCACATTCTATGAAGAAGTCGAGAATTATGCAGGAACTGAAGGAATGTTTACTATTAAAACATTCTTTAGTAGTGACATGATTAAAGACAATGAAACGGTTTCCATTCCTTTCGCTTTATCTGCAAAGGAAAAAATTATTAACGTTGCTTTTCAAGTGGATCCCATTTCAGAAAATAATCAACAACAAGATGAAACTCCCGCAAGTGTGGAATCTGATGAAAAGACTGAAGCACACACTGGAGATTTAAAAGATGAAGTAAAAGTTGAAACAGATGCAGAGGCTGCAGAGGAAGAGCAAACAGAGGACAAGGTGCCAGTGCTTGAAAAGTCTACTAAAGAGGAGAAAATAGAAACAAATCAAAGTAATCTATATGAACCTGTAGAAATTCAAGAAAATATTATCACTGATTTTGAATTGACATTAAGAGACGGCACTCCTTTGCCAGATCCCCTTCCAAATCCAAACGAACATGATATCGAACTTAAAGCAAAGTACTCATTTGCTTTAGCGAATGACCATACTTATAGGGCTGGATCAACCTATACGTTTAAACTCCCTGAGCAATTAACAGTGTATAACCAGGCTAGCGGTAAACTCGGAGAATACGGCACATTTACAGTATCGACAGATGGTACAGTAGTTTTTACCTTCAACGAAAATATTGAAGCCCATTCAGATATTGATGGCTGGATTGAAGTATATTCGCTAATTGATAGACATTTAGAAGGCGGCACGACACAGAAAATCGTTGTTCCGATTAAGGGTGAAACTGTAAAAGAGTTAATCCTGAATTTTGAACCTAAAAATGGAAACTCAATCGACAAAAGAGGAACACCTAATCAAAAGTATAACGCCTCGTCCATTGCATGGGAAATTGACTTTAATAAAAACCAGGATGTTCTTGCAGGAGCACAACTGCTGGATCCTATCGATGATCCAAATCAGGAATTCATTGCTGGTTCGATAAAAATTTATAAATTAGACGTTCAATTAAATGGATCGGTGAACCTTGGAGAAGAAGTTACAGAGAAATATAAAGGGACATTCCCTATTGACTTTGGAAACATTAATAGAGACGCATACCGAGTAGTATTTGATACCAGGATAACAGACAGTGAGGCAACAAACTATCAAAACCATGCCACCATTAAGTGGAAAGATGGGGAATTGTCTGCGGGTGCAACTGTAAATGTTGGCCGCGGGAAGGCATTAGAAAAACGGTCAAGCCATTACGATTCAAAGTCACAAACTATTACTTGGGAAGTGAAATATAACTATAATCAAAAAGAAATCTCTAAAGACGAAGCTGTGTTGACAGATATCTTTGGGGAAAATCAAGTTTTAGTAGAAGACAGCTTTGAAGTACGTGAAATCACGATTAATCCTGAAACAGGTGCCGAAGCAGGGGAAGGCGAAATATTTAATAATTATTCTATTACAAAGAATGGGAATAAAGGATTCCAGCTTCAGTTTGGGCAAGACATTCAGACGGCATACAAAATCACTTACAAAACAAAAGCTGATGAACGGGTCTACGAAAACAGCACGGTGTCTAACAAAATAACGGCGAATGGAAAAGAAGCGACAGGCAGCCGTACAATGATTCAAGAAGTTTTCCATAAATACCATTACAATCAACATACGGATTACAATAACAAAACCACCCGCTGGGGAATCTCGTTCAATAAAGACAGCCACACAATGGAGAATGTCACATTGACGGACACACTTCCAAAAGGGTTGAAGCTTGAGAATTATACCATTAAACATGGCGGGGAAGCCTTGGTTAAGGATGAGCATTATGAATATAGCTACAATGAAGAGACAGGTGAAGTAGTATTTAACTTCACAGGACTAAACCCTGTTACAAAAGAAGTATATATCGAATACACAACAAGCTTCGATTTTAATATGATAGATAAAGATAATGAAAGCTTTACTAATTTGGCTAAGCTGACTTGGACTCCTGAAGGGGAAGAAGAGCAGCGGAGTGAAGAACGGAAAGCTACATTCACACCGAACAAGAACACTCAGCTGAACGGTTCGAAGAGTGGTTCTTATAACGCTAAAACTAAAGAAATTACTTGGACAATCGGGGTAAATTACAATAACCGTAACATTAAAGAAGCGATCGTCGAAGACTTGATTCAAGGTAATCAAAACCTTGATTTAGGGTCGATAGAAGTCTATCAGATGTTGGTCCAATCAAATGGTAATTGGTCGAAGGGTGAGAAGTTATCTTCAGATCAATACGGTAAAGAAGAATTTGAGTCAGAGGGCAAGCCAGGTTTTCGTGTGAATTTAGGAGAGATCAATAGTCCCTATGTAATTGAGTTCAAAACCAATCTTGCAGGAGAATTGATAGTAAATCGGTACAATAATGAAGCGCTATTGAAAGATGGAGCAGCAGATTTTCCTTTGAACGCTCATGTATCGGTCGCGAATGGCGGAACTTACACTACAAAAGATGCTGCACAAAACGGACAGAATGAGGAAGTTCTGAATTGGTCAGTCCGCATTAACGCTGCGCAATCAATGATTGAAAACCCAAAATTGATTGATCGTCCAAGTGCTAATCAGCTCATTTTAAAAGATTCTTTTGTTCTCTATGGAACAACTGTACATGAAAGCGGCAGTTTCACTAAAAATACAGAAGACATTTTAAAAGAAGGAACGGATTACTCCATTGAATTTAAGAAGGATGAAGAAGGAAAAGAATACTTTGAATTACTATTCTCAAAAACAATAGACCGTCCATATATTTTGGAATATGATACGTTCCTGATGGCGGGGCATGGAGAAGAAGTTAGTAATCACGCACTCATAGAGGGAAAGAATATCACAACAGAAAAGACAGACACTAAAAAGCAACACATTGTTCGTTATTCTGCCGGTGATGGAGGAGCTAGCGGTAAGGTTGGTAAGCTTACTATTAAGAAAGTAGATGCAGCGACTGAAGAGCCTCTCCAAGGAGTAGAGTTCACCCTCTTCGATAAATCAGGAACGATTGCTCTTTTCACTGAAAAAACCGATTCAAAGGGAGAAATCACATTCGATCAATTGCGATTTGGTGATTACGTCTTAAAGGAAACGAAAGTACCTGAAGGGTATGTAAGTTTTTATGTAGATGGAAAAGTCATTACCATTGATCAAGAAGTGAACAGCCCTGAGGATACAGGCAATATCCATAAAGTTGAAAATCATCCAATTATCTATGCAGTTCAACTTACAAAAGTGGATGAAGCTAACCCGGATACCAAGTTAGAGGGAGCTGCATTCGAACTTCAAAAACAAGTAGATGGAGAGTTTGTCACCATTACCGATAAAGTCTTGACTAATAACAAAGGCATCATCTACGTGGATGATCTGACTCCTGGTAAATATCAGTTCATCGAAAAAACAGCGCCATATGGTTATCTCCTAGATAAAAAGCCTGTGCTTTTTACTATTCAGGAAGAGGCAATTGAAGTTGTGGAAGTCACAGCTGCTAATAAGGCAATTGAAATAACGTCCATTAAAGGCCAGAAGGTATGGAAAGACGAAGGCCCATCTGAACGTCCTGAAAGCATCTATGTGGATTTACTTCAAAATAATAAGGTTATAGAGACACTGAAAGTTTCTGAAGATTCTCAGTGGTCTTATAGTTTTAATGATCTGTTGAAAACAGATTCACTAGGCAATGCTTACAAATATGCTATTAATGAGCATCCAGTCCCCGGTTACGAGTCCATAGTCGATGGCTATGACATTACGAATCTGCGCATTGGCAAGACGTCCGTCGAAGGCGCGAAGATATGGAAGGATGACAATTCGCCTGAACGACCAGAATCAATCATGGTGAACTTGCTCCAGAACGGTGAGGTCATCGACAGCCGAGAAGTCACATCTGAAACAAACTGGACATATAGCTTCACCGGCCTGGAGAAGTATGATCTGGAAGGAAAAGCTTACGAATACACAGTTGAGGAAGAGCCAGTTAAAGGTTACGAGTCTGCAATCGATGGCTACGATATTACGAACCTGCGCGTCGGTAAGACATCGGTTGAAGGTTCTAAGATATGGAAGGATGACAATTCACCTGAACGACCAAAGTCAATAACGGTAAACCTCCTTCAGAATGGGGAAGTCATCGACAGCCAAGAAGTCACTGCAGAAACGGACTGGACATATAGCTTCATCGACCTGAATAAGTACGACGAGGAAGGGAAAGCTTACCAGTATACTGTAAAGGAACTGCCCGTCCAAGGCTATGAATCTACAATTGAAGACCATAATATCACGAATGTCCGCACAGGAAAGACAGCTGTTGAAGGAATAAAAACATGGAAAGATGGAAACTCCAAAGATCGTCCATCTAAAATTAAAGTGAATCTCCTTCAAAATGGGGTGGTCATCGATACGCAGGAAGTAACAGCTAAGACAGATTGGACATATCATTTTACAGACCTGGAGAAGTATGATCAGGATGGAAAAGCATATAACTATACTGTAAAAGAGCAAGGGGTCCCGGGCTATGAATCAAAAGTTGACGGGTATAATATCACGAACACACGCTCAGAGCAAACCTCCGCTGTTATTACAAAGGGCTGGAAAGACGATAACTCTGAAGACCGTCCGGAAAGCGTGACAGTGAAACTTCTTCAAAACGGCAAAGTTATGAAGACAGTTGAATTGAAGGCAATTGAAGGCTGGACATATAAGTTCAAGGATTTAGAAGCATATGATGAAGATGGTATTGCTTATGAGTATACTGTCGAAGAAGAAGCGGTTGAAGGTTACGAATCCAAAGTAGATGGTTATGACATCACCAATGTCCGAGTCGGCAAAACTACCGTAGAAGGCTTAAAGACATGGAAAGACGATAATTCCAAAGACCGTCCGGTAATGATCAAAGTGGATCTTCTTCAAAATGATAAAGTTATTGCTACTCAAGAAACAACTGCTGAAACGGACTGGAAGTTTAGCTTTACGGACCTTGAGAATTACGACGAGGAAGGGAAAGCTTACCACTATACTGTAAAAGAACAGCCGGTTCAAGGCTATGAATCTACAGTTGAAGACCATAATATCACGAATGTCCGCACAGGAAAAACAACAGTTGAAGGAACAAAAACATGGAAAGATGGAAACTCTAAAGATCGTCCATCCAATATTAAAGTGAACCTCCTTCAAAATGGGGTGGTAATAGATACACAGGAAGTTACAGCCAAGACCGATTGGACATATCAATTTACTGACCTGGAAAAGTATGATGAGGATGGAAAGTCATATAATTATTCTGTAAAGGAGCAAGGAGTTCCGGGCTATAAATCAAAAGTAGACGGGTTTGACATCACGAACACACGTTCAGAGCAAACCTCCGCTGTAATAACAAAAAGCTGGAAAGACGATAACTCTGAAGAACGTCCGGAAAGCGTAACAGTGAACCTCCTCCAAAACGGTAAAGTTATTGAGACAGTTGAATTGAAGGCAAGTGAAGGCTGGACATATGATTTCAAAGGTTTAGAGGCATATGATGAAGATGGTATTGCTTACGAATACACTGTCAAGGAAGAAGCAGTTGAAGGTTACGAATCCAAAATAACTGGTTACGATATCACCAATGTCCGTATAGGCCAAACATCTGTAGAAGGAACAAAGATTTGGAAAGACGATAATTTCAAAAATCGTCCGAAGATAATAGTAATTGATCTTCTGCGGAATGGTAAAATAATTCACACGCAAGAAGTGACTGCTGATACTGGCTGGAAGTACAGTTTTCCTGATCTAGAGAAGTATGATCAAGAAGGTAAAGCATATGCTTATACAGTCAAGGAGCATCCTGTTAAAGGTTATGAATCTATTATTTCCGATTATAATATCACCAACAAGTTAATTCTTGGCACGGTTGAATTGACCAAGGTCGATAGTGACAATCATCAGATTAAGCTTGAAGGGGCTGTATTCAAGCTGCAGGATGCAGAAGGCACGACTCTGAAAGAGGGTCTTACCACAGATTCAAACGGGAAGCTTGTTATCGATGATTTGAAGCCGGGTAATTACCAGTTTATTGAAACGAAGGCTCCGGAAGGTTATGAACTCGACCCGTCACCTGCTTCCTTTACAATCGAAACAGGACAACACGATAAAGTGACGGTTATAGCAGAAAACCATAAAAAACCTGAAAACGGAGCCCCAGGGGTTGATAAGCCGCAAGGTCCGGCTGATCTACCTGGGAAACCTGATACAACAAAACCAGCAACACCCGGCACACCAGTCAACGGAAATGGTCAGTTAAACTCCAATACTGGCAATATATTGCCGGATACGGCTACTTCGATTTTTAATTCTGGGCTGATAGGAATCCTTCTCTTGTTGGCAGGATTGCTTCTCACAGTTCGAAGGAAAAAGAAATTAAGATAAACAGGAAGGCTATCCTCTACGTATCACAAAGAGGATAGCCTGTTTGCAGATTATCCTCATATTCATATTGTCAAGTTCTTCCTAAAAGATAACCAATGGCATTGAACTCAAAATACACGGTAGACGTATTTTAAAAGTATCTTTCAAGAAAATCAGCATTATTCAGAGGATTGCTTTTTATGTTTCTGAACGATAAACTGTTAGACTGCAATTTGAAAAACTTACAAAATGGTTAGCGGCAGACAACTTGGGACTTAACATTTCCAAGTTGTTTTAAATACCGGTAACAAAAATGGAAGGAAAAGATAGGATGAAAAAAGCAGTCAGTACCCTGCTAATAATTACAGGCGCATTGATATTAACGATCTCCATCTGCCAATTTTACCAACAAAAAGTAAGTACAAACAAAACTCTGGAAAAAGCACAGCAGCTTGTCTTCAAAAGTGATGGACGGGCAAAGATGGTGGATCAATTTTCCCCAAAGGAAAACGATGTCATTGGAGTTTTGAATATCCCTAAATTAGAAAGGTCTTTGCCAATTATAGAAGGAACAGATGAGGAAATCCTGGAAAAAGGTGTAGGACACTATTCATCCACCGTGTTCCCAGGTCAGGATGAACAAATTCTCTTATCTGGTCATCGAGATACGGTATTTAGAAAGTTTGGAGAGCTGGAAATAGGAGACCGTTTAATTGTGGAAATGACATATGGGGAATTCGAATACGAAATAAGGAAGACGGAGGTTGTAGCATCTGATAATACGACGGTGATAGGCCCAAAAGGAGAGGAAGTTCTGACAGTTTCGACCTGCTATCCGTTCTCCTACATCGGTTCTGCACCGGATCGCTATATCATTTACGCCTATCCTGTGAAACAATTGGAATAGAAGACATGCTAGGTTAAAGCAGTCTAATTATATACCTAAAAGAGGCTATATCTTGGGAATATAGAGAAAAGTTCAGAGGGCTTTGGCCTGCTGAACTTTCTTAATTAAGCAGCTTTGAATACAAATCTTTTATTTGAGGGGCAGGGCTTAATGCCATTTCCTCTTCCAGCAGTTTTTCGTAGCACTGATAGGTTTTAAGGGCTTCTGACCACAAGCCTATTTCAGCAAAGATTTGAATAAGATTAAGTACTGCAAATTCTGAATATGGTTCGACTTTCTGGTAAATTTTTAAGTATGATATTGCTTTATTTAAATCTGTGCGTTTTGTCTCCTTAATTGCCGCTGTCAGTATATGGAGCAGGGTTTCCTTGTATGTTTCTGAATATTCATAAACCCACTCATATGCATTTATTTCTAAAAATGGTCCTTTATATTTTTCGATTGCTGATTCAATTGTTTTAAAGTCCAGAGCTTTACTATTCAATATATCCTTGGCCAATTTATTAAATTCATCAGCATCAAAAAGTACATTATCAAGCATCAAACAGTAGCTTTGGTTTATAAAGCTAATTGGATTTGAAATGCCCAGCCCAGAAAAGGTTTTTCTTAAATGTGACAAACACGTGTGCAAATATGTTTTTGCATTTTTATAATCATGCTCTGGCCAGAGTTTTTCTATGATGATGTCGCGGTGAACATACTTTCCCATATTTGCAGTCAGGAATGCAAAAAGCTCCTTGGTTTTTGCTGTCCTAAATCGGAGTGGCTTCTCATTGAAGTATACTTGCAGCGCACCAAAACAATAAATTTTAAGGATCGGTTTGGTTTTGTTAACAATTGCCTTTGACTGTGACTGAGTTCGGGTTTTCAGACGCTTAACCGTTTTCTCCAACCTTTTGGCTGTAACCGGCTTTAGGAGGTAATCGATACTTTCAAGTTCAAATGCATTGACTGCGTAGTTTGTATGTCCCGATACAAAAACAACTTGGGTTGAAGGGTAAGAAGATAAAATTTCCTGCGCAAGTTCAATACCGTTTATGTCTTTCATTTCAATATCCAAAAATATTGCATCAATAGATTCATTTTTTAAATCATCAAAAACATTCTCGTGTGTAGTATAACTTCTGACAATTTTGATATCTGGGAAAATTTGCAGTTTTTTTCAAGGGCCAGCAATGAAAGCTCTTCATCATCTATAATGATTGTCCTTATCATATTTGCCTCCTTACTTATAAATTTCTAAGTATTTCCTTTTCTGGTATTATACCTTACTATTATTAAAAAGCATAAAAATATGGAAAAATGTGAGTCAAGGGGAAGGACTGCCATGCAGCGTAAAATATCAATCATTGTTTCTATCTTAGTCTGCGGTTTTACACTAATAAGTATAATTAGAGAATCTGGATTAAACTGGGGAAATCATTCTGCAGTAAATAAAGGTCAAATGCACCTAACATCTTCCGAGGATCTAATGGAATTAAATGGGGAATGGGGATTTTATCCGAATAAATTAATTAACCCAGCAGATCTTGAGAAAAGTAATAGAAAGCCTATTTTTTTAAAAGTGCCGATGAAGTGGGATTCTCTATATAGCTATAAAGACCATCTAAAAATTGAGGCGGGAACCTATCGGCTAACTATAACTGTCCCAGAGGATGGAATGTATGGATTCAGGGCGGAGTCTATCAGACAATCCAGCAGAGTTTATATTAATGGAGAAAAAGCGGGTGGAATTGGTAATCCAAGTATAAATAAAAAAGAATATGAATTCCGTGAGGGCCCTTTTTATTTTTCGGAAAAAGCAAGAATAAACGAATGGATGTTATTATTCACGCTGCCAATCGAGCAAGTCCTAACGGTGGAATTGTAAAACCCATACTATTCGGCGAGGCAGACCAAATAGTGCTTCAAGCCGCTCAAGAGAAACAGACCGAGGGATTTATTACAGCAGGATACCTGATTCTGTCTTTGCTTATTTTATTTCAGTATTTCCGGCAAAGACACGCAAAAAATGAACTGTATTTTGCGGCATTCTGTTTTTCACAGAGTATTTACATATCTACCCAAAAAGAAAAACTTATCTATTTATTTTACCCAGACATCTCCTCTAAGGTGCTCTTAAGCCTACAGCTGAGTTTTATTCATTTATCGGTTTTGTTTTTCCTATGGTTTGCCCATAGTACATTCAAGAAGCAGTCTTCAATAAAAATTACGAAGTGGATGTCTATTCTGCTTATTATAAAAATTGCCTATGTAAGTATAACGCCATTATTATTCTGGTTTTATTCATTGATACCTATGATATTTATGCAGGTTAGCTTAATTGGTTTACTTGGGAGTGTTTACATCTATATCCTGTTTATCCTTTTTCGAGCTTACAGGGAAAAGGTGAGCGGATGTGAATATATCCTAACTGCTGCCATTTCATTCACCTGCTATGGTGCTGCGTTAGGCATTGAATTATTCCTGCAGATTGATATAGGCAAGATACCCTTGTTTTTATTTTTAATCATGACGATATGCCTGTCTCTCTATATAGGCTATTTAAGACAGCTTTCTTTTATTATGATTGATAATCTCTCAAAAGACTTGCTGGTCCAGGATCAGCTAAAAAATGAGTTTTTGATCAAAACATCCGATAAGTTAATGGAACCATTGCGTACTTTTATGTGGCATTCCAAAAAGTTAATGGAAGGTAAGGAAGGGCCGTTAAATAAAAGGCAGCTTAAATATATCCTGGAGATGCAAAGTTCAGGGAAAAAAATAGATCGTCTAGTAAACAACCTAAGGCATGCAAGTTCCAGTATAAACCATTCATTAAGATTAAGACCAGTTCCTCTAGACGTTATCTCAGAAATGGTGCTTGAGCTGCGGGATGTCCTAAAGCTTCCTAAAGAAGTCAAACTGGTAGATGACATACCCAAGAAGATGCCAAGTGTAATAGCTGATAGCAATATATTGAAAGAAGTAATTTTCAATGTGCTCGATAATGCTATTCGGCATACAGCTTCAGGTGAAATTCGCATCAGTGCTTTTAGAGTGAGAGAGAGTGTGCATATCGAAATATCAGATACTGGGCAAGGGATGGATTCCTTATACCTGGAAAAAATATTTGAAACATTTTACCAGATACCTGACCATTCCAAACATGATGGGATTGGAATTGGCCTGAGCATTTCAAAGAAATTTGTCCATCTTATGAAAGGTGAGATTTGGGCAGATTCTTCAAAAGGCAGAGGATCAACCATTACTATAAAGCTCCCAGCCTATAAAAATCTTTTTTACGAAGATAAAGATTTACTTGGGGAAGTTTCTGCTGACTTGGAATTGTTACGTGATTATCCTGAAGAAATTGGCAATCATAGCAGAAAGGAAATTGTATTTGCATGTGCCAATACCGAAAATAATCAATATCTTAAATACTATTTAAAGAGTTCTGGTTACTCGATTACAATTTCTCATGATGAAAAAACTGCTTTTGAAAAGGTTGAAGGTGTGATGGCGGATATGCTGATTATTGATTTAAATCTGGGGAATCAGTCTGGTATTGCACTTTGCCAAATGATCAGAAAAAGGTACCTCTTAACAGAACT
Organism: Cytobacillus pseudoceanisediminis; assembly: GCF_023516215.1. Lineage (NCBI taxonomy): Bacteria > Bacillati > Bacillota > Bacilli > Caryophanales > Bacillaceae > Cytobacillus > Cytobacillus pseudoceanisediminis. The sequence goes on from NZ_CP097349.1 coordinate 4,944,005, forward strand.
GCCTATTCTCATGATTGGGTCAACAAATCAAATAGTGCCGATACTCGATAGTATGGAAATTGGAGCCAACGAATATATTCAAAAACCAGTTGATAAACTGGAGTTACTGGCCAAAATCAAATCCTTATTCGCTATGAAGGATTCTGTTAGCCAGTCCATTCACAATGAATTAAGTTACTATCAAGCGCAAATCACTCCGCATTTTTTATATAACACTATGAACACTATCATTGGGCTGAGTTATCAAAACGCGGATAGGGCAAGGGATGCGCTTGAACATCTGGCAGTTTATTTTCGATCTAAACTAGATTATACGAAGCATCATAGCATGGTCTCGATAGAGGAAGAAATGGAACTAGTCGAATCCTACTTAGCAATTGAAAAAATCAGGTTTGGTGACCTATTATTCTTTGATTGGGATATAGATGAAAGCATAGATATAATGCTTCCATCCATGACAATTCAGCCGCTAGTAGAAAATGCCGTTCAGCATGGCGTTTCCAAAAAGAAAGACGGTGGACGAATTAAGCTATCCATTCGTCAAAAAGGAAATAAGGCTGAAATAGTAGTAGAGGATAACGGAATTGGAATGTCAAAGGAAAAGCAAAATCAGCTTTATAGGGGATATAACCACCGGATAGGCTTCATTAATCCATATACAAAGGTGAAATTAATAAAGAATGCAACTTTTGAATTAATAAGTGAGGAGGGGAAAGGGACAAAAGTAATCATTACAATGCCAAATGAGAGATAAATTCTAGACGAAGAAAAGCTGTCCCCATTATTAGGGACAGCTTTTCTTGTTTAAGTCCTACAAAAAATAATAGGATTAAGGTTCAATTTAAATCGAATATACAGTTTTTCTTAATACTGGATATTATTTGAAAATAATAGTAAAAAAGTATGGTTATATAATGGCTGGGACTACATATATTTGTTTAAAGAGTCAGGTTTTCTCGAATCAATGGTGAAAAATGAACTATCAATTCGAGGAGAAAAATTCTTTAAACGGAAAGGTGAATACTATGAAGGTTTTGTTAACCGGCGGAGCAGGATTTATTGGTTCCCACATTGCCGAAGAGCTTATTAAAGAAGATTATGAAGTCGTTATTTTGGACAGTTTAGTAACTGGACAAGAACACAATATTCCTGCCGGAGCTAGATTTTACCATATTGATATATGCGGAAATTTAGATCCAATTTTCCTGGCAGAAAAACCGGATTATGTAATTCATCAAGCTGCACAAGTGTCAGTTTCAATTCATTGATTCATCCAAAATTAGATGGAGAATCAAATATTATTGGAACAATCAATCTTTTGAATGCATGTGTAAGGCATCAAACGAAGAAATTTATATTCGCATCCACAGCTGCATTATATGGAAATCCAAAATATTTATCGATTGACGAAGAACATCCTGTATTACCTATATCCTTTTATGGCTTATCGAAACTAAATGCTGAATCCTATATTAAGCTTTTTTCAGATCTGTACGGACTGTCTTACACAATTTTACGGTACTCGAATGTTTATGGCATGAGGCAAGATACAGAGGGTGAAGCAGGAGTAGTTGCTATTTTCATTGAGAGGGCAATAACTGGACAATCCTTGAATATTTATGGAGATGGTTTCCAGACAAGAGATTTTGTATTTGTAAAGGATGTTGCCAAAGCAAATGCAGCAGCTATTCTTTATGGTGATAATGAAATAATTAACATAAGTAATAATACTCAAACTTCCATTAAAGATATTGTAAACGAGCTGAACTATCTATTAGAGTCTGAGGTTATGCCAATTTACCATGAGGAAAGGGAAGGAGATATAAGGCATAGCTGTTTATCAAATAAAAAAGCTCTTAAATTGCTGAAATGGGAGCCCCGGTATACTTTTATAGATGGTTTAAGAGAAACGGTTGCCTTTATGGACCAAATTCAATTAAAGGCATAAAAGTTTTGGAGGTTTCCATGAACGAACATATAGATCTAAAAACATTTTTCAAGATAATGAAAAAAAGATGGCTGACCATTATTTTTACTGTGATTTGCATTTTCCTTCTGACTTTGTGTCTGTCCATTTATGTTATAAAGCCGACTTATGAAGCAACTGAGAATATACTTATCGGCAAGCTGACAAAAAAGGATGGGCAATATGGAGATTCACAGGAACTTAACATGCTGCTTGCTTCAACAATTGATCTAATTAAGAGTCCGATTGTCCTGAATTCTGTTAAAGAACAGTTTAATTTGGAAGATGATGAACTAGAGAAAAAGTTAGCTGTCCAAAACAATCGAGACTCACAAATAGTCAACGTAGTGGTAAGAGGGCATGATTTGGGTACGACCAAGGAAATTGCCAATACGATTGCTAAAACAACAGTTAATAAAATGAATGCTCAGTTTGATGTGCAGGATATAAAGCTATTAAGCGACAATGATACAGACCCATCGATTAAAGTTGTCGGAAGTTTGTCATTGAATATCGCAATTGGTCTGGTAATAGGCCTTTTTCTTGGAGTGGGACTTGCCATGTGCAGAGAGTATTGGGATGAATCAATAAAAAATGTAAACGAAGTAGAAATGACTTTGGGACTTCCTGTCCTGGGACAGGTTAATTTAAAAAAAGCAAAAGAATGTATAAGAATAAAACTGGAGTTAAACATCAGGCATCCTTAGTAAATAATGAAAAAGGGAGACAAATCGGTGTTTAAAAAAAGAAAATAAAAAAATATACCAAGATGGTCCAACAAAGTGGCCAATCCATTTGTTCAGAGCAAATTCGTATGATTAGTACTTATATAGAACATTTATATGATAGTGAATCCCCATTATTAATGGTAACTTCACCCAGTGAGGAGGGACAGAAATCTATTATCTCTTCTAAATTGGCGATTGCTTTTGTCGAACAGGGAAAAAAGGTGCTTTTGGTAGATGCAAATATTCGCAGCCCTTCACTCCATCATTGGTTTCAGATGAAGAATGAAAATGGATTTACAAATGCAGTTAGGTATGCGGAAAGCATCCATTTGAATAGTAAAGAGACGCTTATTCCAAACTTATTCGTAATGCCTGCAGGTCCAGTTCCTTCAAATCCATCAGAAATATGGGTAGCCAGCAAAATAAAGGATATGGCAAGCTGCTGCAGGACAGAATACGATGTTGTTATTTTTGAGGCACCGCCTATTTTATCTGCATCAGATTCTCAAGTGTTAGCGAGTTATTGTGATGGAACCATATTAGTACTTAAGGAAAACAAGACAAAAAAAGATGATGCTTTCAAAGCAAAAATGAAGTTAGAACGGAAAAACAGCAAAATATTAGGGGTTATTTATCAAACAGGTTAATGCCTAACTAACACGCGGGTGGCTATGCCATTGAAAAAATTACAGAAACATACTATAGGAAAAAATATATTTCACTTATTTTATAGTACCGCCTTATCGAGTGGTTTAAATGCTGCTGCCTTAATTATTTTAGCTAATTATCTTCAATCCTATTATTATGGCATGTTTAGTGTAGCGTTAGCTTTTGCAATGATTATGGGATATTTAACAGATGCCGGGCTGAACAACATTGTGTTAAGAGAAGGATCTAAGAAAGACGTGGACCTATCAATTCTAATTTCCTCTTATTTGAAGGTTAGAATCATTTTACTTGCTGTTTCTCTCTTATGTGGATTTGCCATAATTCATTTTACAAATTCATGGAATAAAGAGTTCATTTTAACATCATATTTTTTAATTATTCCTATGGTGTTAGGGCTTACTCTGCAAAGTATTGGAACCATATTCTTTCAAATGATTGAGAGAATGCACTATTGCGGCTTAATCCGGATTATAGCCTCTGTTTGTTTAGTTGTCACATTGTCTGCTGGATTAATATTTAATTTAAACCATTTAATCATCTGCACTTTATACGGCTTTTCTTACCTGGCAGCAGGAGCGTTTGGAATATATAAAGTACGCCAATACGTGCAAATACGAATGAAAAGTTCGTTTCATAAGGGACTATTGCGAAATATTGGATCATTTTCGCTTGGTGGCCTGCTTTTTGTCATTTTACCTCATTTAGGCCCTCTTATTATAGAAAAAACTTTGACCCTAAGTGAAGTAGGCATATTTGCAGTTGCATACCGGATCCCCCAGGCACTGCAGCAAATCCCGTTTATTATAGCAGGAGCTTACTACCCTGTGTTATTCAGGGCATATAATAATAATCAACTACAGGAGCACTTACATAAAAACATTACTCTTATTAAACTGATGGCATTGGCTGGTATAACGATAACAGTTCCCCTGTATGCTAAATCGGATGCAGTTATCCGTTTATTATTTGGTGAAATGTGGATTGATGCTTCATTTCCGCTAAAGATTTTATCTTTAATGGTTACTCTGCAGGCTATAAATATTGCATTAGCTGACGGGCTAACTACTAAAGGGCTGCAATCTTACCGAACTGCCATACAGGCCATAGCCATTATTACAGGCATCCTTTTATATATTCAGTTCAGTAAATCATATGGCATAGCCGGTGCTGCATGTGCAGGAGCGGCAATTGAAGGAATTGCACTTTTGGGGTTTTGGATCTGTAATCCTAATCGCTGGATAATAGCAAAAAAAGCTTTATTTCCATATTTATTATTTTTTGCTATCTGCATCTGCAGTATAAAACTGTTTACTGATTCTCACTATATCATCGTTTTCTTATTTCATTTTCTTCTATTGGTTCTAGTCATTTTCATAGATAAAGAGATGAAGAATATGATTCTTGATGTTATGACAAGAGTACTTAATAAATGGAGGGTCAAGGAAACGCAGGGAGGATAAGATGGACCAAGGTATTATGATCAGAAAACAAAAAGCCAGCTTCACACTATTCTTCCTTTTTTTGCTCGTAACTATGGCAAATTATTATATTTACATCGGTTTTGCCATAAAGCCATACTTGATCTTTTCTTTTTTATATTTACTAGTCCATATAAGTTCATTTTACTTTCAGCGCCTGCATGGATTTGAAGTGGCAATGCTGATTTTTTACTTAATGTATAGTTTTACAGGAGCGTTTGCGTTATATCCCTCTGCAAGTATAAGAATTTTACTGGGGATTATACTTTATATTGCATGTTATTTCATTATTAAATCAATCATCGGCCGTACTAATAATTGGACTATCGAAAGAGCTATTGCCGATGCAGGTGTTTTGTTTAATACCCTAAGCCTCATTTTATATTTGATAGGGCTGCAGAGACTCGGCTTTGACTTTGAGGGTGACAGAATCTATGAATGGGGTGTGATGCTTGACCGTAATTACCCAAGGTTAATCGGAGTACTGCAGGATCCAAATTACTTTGTCTTTTATAATACTCTCTTTTTCTGTTATTTTTTATGCCATTCAAAATCCATGAAAAATAAAATGGGATTGCTCCTTTGTATTCTTACAAATTTATTAACCTTTTCAAGGGGAGGACTATTAGTATTATTGATTATTCTATGCCTTTATATTTTGAAAGATAAGCCTTTAAAAAGGATAAAGCTTCTAGCTGGGATGGTTGTTTCTCTATCAGCTGCTGTTTACCTTGCGGTCTTCTATATGAAATTAGATCTTTTCAGTATCTTAGGATCTAGAATAGAAGATCTTGCAGAGGATGGCGGAAGCGGAAGATTGGAATTATGGGGAAGAGCCTGGGATTTCTTTGTTTCCAATAAGTATTTAGGAATTGGAGCTTATAATTTTCCCGAATATAATTCATTTCAATATGGTGATTCGCTTCAGGTCCATAACACCTTTTTGGAGATTTTATCAGAATCAGGATTAATCGGCATATCCTGTTTCGGTGTGTTTATTCTTACAGTGTTTATGCAATTGATCCAAAGTAAGTTATATAGAAACAAACCCTATCTCTTACTTGTTTTTTTTGGAATAATACTTCAAATGGGATTCCTCTCGATCATTATTAACGATATGTTTTTTTTGTACTTAGCGATCCTATCAACCTATTTGCATAATGAACGGAACAAAAATCAAATAAATCAGCGAGGCGCAGTGATTTATCCTGTCCATTCCGCAGAAAAAATGAATAGGAGGTGAAGGCAAAGCGTGAATATCCTGGTTATTACAGACAAATTAGATTTCGGAGGAGCTGAAATGTATTTTTGTAAATTAGAGAACCTCATGCATGATTCAAATATTACTTTTCACTTTGCAGCAGGACACGGCCAACTGTACGAAAGAATCAAAAATAAACACCGTTTTCACGAACTAAGCAGAACGAGCCATACTCAGAATATGAAGAAACTGGTAAAGATAGTTTCTGATGAAAAAATTGACCTGGTTCACGCGAATAGTTTAAGGATGGTTCTTTACTGTATATGTGTCAGAAAAATATCTGGCATTAAATTTAAAATAATGTATACAAAGCATAATGTAACAATCCTTGAGAATAGAAGCCGCAGGGTCTTTGCCTATTTAATAAATAGGTATGTTGAAAGAGTGATCACAGTAAGTGACTTTGAAAAAAACAACCTTATTAAGGCTGGGATAAAGGCAAACAAAATTAAGACTGTGTACAACGGAGTAGATTTGAACCAATTTGGCTTTAATCAAGAGGAAAAAGGTGATTTTTTTAAAGTTGGTATATTAGCAAGATTATCTGAGGAAAAAAACCATGAATTATTTATTAGAATTGCAGATCAGCTAAGAGATAAACCGCAAATTATATTTTATATTGCGGGTGATGGTCCGAGGAAGCAAAAAATCAAAACCATGATTGAAACCTGCAATCTGTCTCATAAGGTTAAATTGATTGGTTCTGTGAACAGACCGGAGGAATTTATAAAAAATATAGACATTCTGCTCTTAACTTCTTATCGTGAGGTATTCCCAATGGTTATTTTAGAGGCTATGGCTGTGGGAACCAACGTTATTTCTATAGATCGGGGCGGTATAAGGGAAGCCATTATTGATAAAGAGACTGGTTTTTTAATAAGCAGTCATTCAGCAGAAGAGTTTTGCCGAATAATACTAGAAATGGAATCCGATGAGTCACTTAAATATAAGCTAATTGAAAATGCCAGAAGAAAAGTGGAGGATGAATTCTCATTAGATAGCATGGTGGAAAATACTCTCGGGGAGTATCGGAAGTGTTATTAATATGTGCTATTACAAATCCGTCCTCTGAGCTGGAAATTCCTATTATGGATTTGAGCCAAACTTCCCCCAAGGACACTGTGAAAAGGAGTAGTGTAAATTGATTTTGGCCATTTTGGATATCGGGTTGGTTTTTTTAGGGTATATAGTGACTATTTGGTTTTACCATGTATTTTCAATACCTGCAGAATTAGAATCCTTAAATTTACTCTGGTTATTGGTACCCTCAGCAGCAGCTTTCATCTTTTTCTATTTCTTTGATTTATATAAGAATTTACGCGGAAATTCTTTAAAAACACAGCTTTATTCCCGTGTTTTACCAATGATATTATTTTCAATCTTCGTTTCCGCTTCATCCGGCTTAGGATCCTTATTGTTTTATCGGAAAAGCTTCTTTATTGAAGCATTCTTTATCCAAATTATTTTGCTGGCGGCCGTTCATGCCGGAATATGGCTTATTGCTAATAAATTACATGGCCGTAAAAGAGTAATCATTATTTGTGAGGATGAGAATACTGGCCAGTCTTTGGCACAAAAATTCCATAGGCATAAGTGGTTTGAAATTTCAGGATATTTACCTTTAAATCAAATAGCGCATTTAGAAAACTACGTAAATAAATTCGATGTATTTCTCCTTGCACCTACTATAATCGGACAGTTAAAAAGCGACATCCTCAACTTATGCATCAAGAACGGGAAGGAGGTCCTGATCGTTCCTCATGTTTCGGACTTGTTTGTACAATCTGCTAAATCACAACAAGTTGGTGATATGCTGGTAATTCCAATTAATGCTCCTGGATTAAACATTTGGCAGCGGATAATTAAACGGGGTTTTGATGTAGTCACATCAGTAATCCTGCTTGTACTTGCAAGTCCGATTTTTTTACTGTTGCTTATAATAATCCCACTGACCTCTAGTGGTCCAGCTATATATAAACAAGAACGGATAGGGATAAATGGAAAACCATATTGGATCTATAAATTCAGAAGTATGATAGAGGATGCTGAAAAAATAACCGGTCCTGTATTGGCTGCAAGTAAGGATACAAGGATAACAATAATTGGAAGATTCTTAAGGGCTATTCGTTTAGATGAGCTCCCCCAGCTCCTTAATGTATTGAAAGGGGAGATGAGCTTAATTGGTCCAAGACCGGAAAGAGAATTCTTCATTAGCCAATTTAAAGAAAAACTTCCCGATTATCCTTATAGATTATCAGTTAAACCGGGCATTACAGGACTTGCTCAAGTATTAGCTTACTATTCTACGACCGCTGAGGATAAGCTGCGCTTTGATTTATTATATGTGCGAAATTATTCCTTTTCATTGGATCTAAAAATTTTGTTTCAAACATTGCAAGTAGTCCTTCAGCGAGATAGAGCTCAAGGATTATTGAAGAATAACAATTATGGACATCAGAATCTAATAAAAAGTCTGAAACAAGATAAGGCAATTTAGAGATTACTTTCTAATCATTTGTTTATGAAGATATACTCCAACATGAAAAATGAATATTGAGGAGATGCCAAAAATGGGAACTTCAGTTCAGGATCTTGTTTCGATTATTACTCCGTCATATAATTCTTCAAACTATATTTGCTCTGCAATCCAATCCGTTAAAGCACAAACTTTTCAGAACTGGGAATTGATTATTATTGATGATTGTTCTTCTGATGACACATTAGAGAAAGTAAAAAAAGAGATGCATGATGAATCCAGAATTAAAGTAATACAGCTGAAAGAAAACAAGGGTCCTGCCTATGCCAGGAATTTAGGTATTGCAGCAGCAAAAGGGAACTACCTATCCTTTCTTGACAGTGACGATATTTGGCTTCCGGAGAAACTGGAAAGACAGTTAATGTTCATGAAAAGAAATCACATAGCTTTTTCATATACAAGCTACAGAATAATGAATGAAAGCGGGGAAAAAGCAAAAGAAGTTATTTATGTCCCGCCAAGAACGACTTATCATAGCTTACTAAAAAATACGGCGATAGGGACACTTACTGTAATGCTTGATATAAGACAATTAGGGTTCGTGCAAATGCCTTTATATAGAGATTGTTCAGAGGATTTCGGACTTTGGCTTTCCATTTTATCTAAAGGGATCCATGCATATGGCCTAAATGAGGAGTTGGCTATTTATAGAAAGAGAGAGCATTCCCTATCAGGCAATAAACTCAGATCCGCTCAAAAAACATGGAATACCTATAGGAAAGTAGAGAAAATTAATTTCGCTTCCGCACTATGGTATTTTGCAAATTACTCAGTAAATGCCTTAAAGAAGCATTCAATAATCAGTTAATAGAAAACAGTTAACCGGCTCTCAAGAAAAAATTAGGGGCTGGTTCTTTTCTTTTACTTATTGTTTACTAAAGAATAATTGAAATCAATCATTCGAATTCTTCCAATTTAAATATTAATTTTGGATGCATAGGTTATTCGTTTATTCGTTGAATTTAAAGATACATACAATATAGTAATAAATTGGATGGAGTGAGTTATGATGGCAGAAAATCCAAATATTGTTTACGTTGAAGATTTCGCCGGCAGTACAGCACAATCGAAAATTCAGGCGGCAATAAATTTCGCCTTTCAAAATAATAAAAAAACCGTTATTGCAGCAAATAAGGATTATTACATGACAGGTAACGTTATTATCAAACAGGGGGTGAAGCTGCAAGGCAGTTATGGGACAAGATTTATCATTGGAGCAAACGTTAGAGGATTTGAATTAGAGAGGGATGCTTCGCTGTGGAACGCCAGAATTATGGTTGATTATAAAGGCTACACCAAAGAGGTTATTTATTTGGACGGAAAGCATAAGTACTATAACACATGGCATAATGCTTCACTAAATAACATTGTGATAATAAATTGGTCAGGAACAGTATCAGGAACTGGAATTCACTTGTATTCAGGCGGGAGTGGACATGAAATCTCTTTTGTGAATTTTATGGATATCAAAATTGTAGGATTTGCGAGAGGGCTTTATTTAAAAGCAGTTAAACCTGCAAGCGGATTTGCTTACGTGAATGCAAATCGTTTTGATAAGATTTCTTTGGATGATTGCATTGATAATATTATCTTGGAAGGGAGCGAAACCATTCCAAATGAATGCAGCGGAAATTCCTTCACAAATTTACAGATACAGCCAACACCCAACACTAAACGAATTATGACCATTCAAGGGCAAATTAATAAAGTTGACGGAATTTGCTGGGATCTGGAGCAAATACAGCATTCGGACCCTATTTTTATATTTAAAGCAGAAAGCAATTATAATTATTTAGACATGAGAACAATACCTGCAAATCGCATCTTAAATAGTGGGAAATCAGGCAACCGCTTCGAACCACTTTAATAAACATTTAATACAGTTTAAGGTTCGACATGCAGTGTTAAAGATTCCTTTAAAAAATCTAGAGCCTTTCTAGCAACTCATTTGAAGTTTTTCTTCTGATTGTAGGCAGTAGTGCATACTAATAGTAGTACGAGACAAGGGAAATGCAGATACTGCTTAAGGAGTTTTTTTGGGGGATCTTACATGAAAATTCGAAAAGCAATCATTCCGGCTGCGGGTTTGGGAACTAGATTTTTACCGGCAACTAAATCACAGCCAAAGGAAATGTTGCCTATTGTTGATAAGCCAACACTTCAATATATTGTAGAGGAGGCAGTGGAATCCGGGATAGAGGAAATTCTAATAATAACAGGAAGAAATAAAAGTTCGATTGAAGATCACTTTGATAAATCTTTAGAACTCGAACTTGAGCTCGAAGCAAAGAAAAAATATGAATTACTAAATGAAGTGCGCTCTATCTCAGAGATGATCAATATTCATTATATTCGGCAAAAGGAGCCAAAGGGACTTGGTCATGCGGTATATTGTGCAAAAAGCTTTATTGGCAATGAGCCTTTTGCAGTTCTATTAGGCGACGATATTGTATATGGAAAAAAACCATGTTTAAAGCAATTGATAGAAGCCTATGAAGTATATAAAACAACAATTCTCGGAGTCCAAACAGTAAATACAAATGAAATCAGTAAATACGGCATAATCCAAGGTGAATATATTAAAGAAAGCATATTCAAGGTAAACAGTCTGATTGAAAAACCCTCTATTAAAAATGCTCCATCTAATATAGCAATTCTGGGCAGATATATCATTACTCCTACGATTTTTGATATCCTCGAAAATGCCCCTCCAGGATTAGGCGGTGAAATTCAGTTAACAGATGCACTAAAGGAATTGTCAAAGGCAGAATCACTATTTGCGATTGCTTTTGAAGGAACTAGGTATGATGTTGGGGATAAACTGGGTTTTTTACAGGCAACAATTGATTTTGCGCTAAGAAGAGAAGATCTAAGAGAAGAATTCCTTAGCTATCTATTTAAAATTCTAAAGAAAGAGAAAATACTCGTAAAATAAATCGTGGATTCCCTGTTATATAAAATCATCGTTTAGAAAGAATCCTATAATATAATAACTTTGTGTAATTGAAGATATTTGACATTATTTTATAAAGAGCAGCGGCTTTTCAATTCTGGTCCCACCAATGAGCAAAGCAAATGGAACCAGAATAGGAAAGCTATTTTATTTATTCTGACTAATAAAAGAGATAAGGAAAGAGTAATATCCCAAAAGATATCAATTTCTTTAATAAAGCGGCTGCTGGTTATGACAAGGAGGAAATCCATTAATATCCTGAATCATAAAGGCATCATATTGCTTTAAGGCAAATTGAGCTTGATACAAGTATTCAATAACAAGAACCTTTGTACCTGATACTCCGCATAAAACCCACGTTGCACCTTGCCCATTGGTGAATGAAATCCCAACAGGCTGGCCTGTTAAATATCTGATTTTTTGCTGCAAAGGCATTGCCATCACTCCTTTTGTATATCCTATTAGATTGGAAAAAATGGATGCCTGTATGATTTACCGTGTTGAAAACAAGCTGCAGCTGAAATTTTTATAATAGTACAAGCCTTAAGCAGACAAAGCTTGGGGGAATTACTTAGGTGATATAGACTGGTTATTTAGGCATGCTTCGGCTATCTGCGCATATTTTTAAGAAATCCAGTTCCTCAATCCTGGATTTTTAGGAATGAATACCTGTATCTTCATGAGTAATTTCCTCTCTTAAAACCCCAATACAACAACTTTTAGAACTGTGCAATAATATAATTATTAATCAGAATAGTAATTAAATTCTGATTAAATCTGTCAATATTATTACTAATCATATATACGGGAATAGAGGGTGAGTATTGGAAAAAGTAATGTTTTTAGTAAAAAAACAGTCCCAGCAGCAATTATATTATTCATCATGATGATCATACTTTCCATCTTTGCAAGCATTAGCAGCAACAAACCATTAACCGTTTTTGGATTTAAACCGCTGACCGTATTGTCGAATAGTATGGTTCCTGTCTTTGAAGCGGGGGATGTCATTATTACTAGAGAGATTGATGCAGAGGACCTTAAAGAAGGTGACATTATCTCTTTTTACAACGAAGAAAAGAACCTCATTACCCATAGAATAACATCTATCGTTGAAAAAAATGGGGAAAGACTTTTTTACAAAAGGTGATAACAACAATACGGCGGATGAAGAGGCTATAACAGCAGGTGACATAGCAGGAAAAGAGCTGTTTCATATTCCGAAGCTCGGTTTTCTTTCCAACTATACGAAAGGGCCGATGGGCTTTCTGCTGTTCATTGTTCTTCCATTAACAGGTTATATTTGTTTAACCGTATATGAAAAATTGAAGCAAGCGAAGAAGCAAGAGAAGAAGCAAGAGGAGTTTACCAAATCATAATAAATAATAGGGGGATACACATGTTTAAGTTGAAAAATGCCTTTTTAGGAAGTGCGTTAGTCGGAGCGATTGTTGTGTCAGGCAGTTTTGGTACATATTCCTGGTTTACCTCCCAGACGAATGCTTCAGGTGAGATTACAAATGGCACACTGGAAATTAACAACAGCCAGGACATGCAGACAAAAATTATCGAAGCTACCGGGTTTGCTCCTTCTCAATTAAAATATGGGGAGTGGCTGAAAATAGAAAACACTGGAGATATGGATGCTTATCTGAAAGCTACATACAATCAGTCTCTAAGCACAGATGTTCCTTTAGATGCCTATAAGGTTGGATACATTGCCTATAAGTTTTCAGAAGGGCAAGAAATGACCGAGGATATTCTGGAAGAATCAAGAATTTATCTTGACCAGCTTTTCAAAGGAACGACTAATGAAGTTACGCAGGCAGCTAAGACCATTGCTCCTGGAGTTGAAATGATCGTAGGGTTTGTAGAGGGAGCAGAGGCTGAACCAGCTGCAAAAGGCATGGCAGGAAAACCAAAGATGTTGTTAGGCGATGGATCAAAAGAGGGTGAGAAGCATGAGTTCTGGCAATTAAACGATGACCAGTACATCGATCTTTCTTTCGCTATTAAACTTAATGAAAATGCAGGAAACGAATATCAGGGAGTTACATATAGTTCAAACTTAAATGTAACAGCTAAACAAATGGATGATGGAGCAAAATATTAATTAGTTTTATAATATTAATAACAAGCCACTGAATGTACAAAACGGTGGCTTGTTATTTTTTAGTCGCTATTAATTTTGCGTAATGGATGTCTTCCTATCAATTTACGATTACAATAAAATGGTGAAAGTGACATTGTGCCAGTTGTATTCAATAATATTGTCCAAAAATATACAAGGAGAGATAGATAAATGGCAGACACAGATCAATTAATAAATTCTTTTGAAGAGATCAATTTCAATCAATATCAAATGCCGATTATTTGCATATTCTCAAATCCAAAAGATTATCGCGGAATGTTTGTTGCACGAATTTTCGATACGGATAAGCCGACAGAATATATAATCATGAGAGTCAGTTTAGATGCAATAAGAAAGGAAATACCGGATGGTTTCACTTTAATGCCTAAATCTGCTGATGATGATTCTGCGTTAGTAGAAACCTGGATTTGATAGAGAAAGGTTTTTTGTCCAAATACAACAGGAAAATAGTTGTGTATCCTTTTGTCTATATATATCTTAATGTTTATAAATTAGTGATTTTTCTGCTTTTCATTCGTTGAAATGGTCCTATTTAACCATCAATTATCCATGTTTACTTTGTTGAATTAACCCCAATGACAATCTAATTGTCAGAAAATATAATTAGAGTCAGTAAAGTAGAGGGGTTGAATCAATGAGTAAAAGTAAATATTCAAAAGTGGCATTAAGCCTTGGACTGCTCATAGGCGGTGTCGCACCAATAGGCTATGAATCTATTGGACATGCAGAAACTCAATCAGATGCCATGAACATCTTAGCCAGTCTAACGAAAGAGCAGCGCGAAGCTTTGCAAAAGCTAGAAGCCAACCGGTCTTTGCAGGGACTCCAATTATCTAGGGATATTGATTTGGAGAGCACAGAAGAAGTGAATGTTATCGTGGAATTTAAACAGCTTCCAGCAAAGGTAGAAAAAGTTCAAAAATCGTTGAAGGGGGAAGAGGTTTCTCTTGAAGCGGCCAAGAAAAAGATAGAGGCGTCACACAAAAAGTTTGCGAAAGACCTGCAGGACAAAATAGGCAAAAAGGCTAAATCGGGAAATGCAAAGTATGAGATCAAACATACATATAAAAATGCTTTAAATGGAGCCGCTGTAACACTTCCGGCAAACGAAATCCAGAATCTTCTGGAATCGGAAGTCGTGAAAGCAGTTTACAGTGAGTTAGAAGTAAAGCTTGCCCCGCCTAAATCCAATGAGGAAGAGGGCTCAGCTACAAAAGTAGACAGTATTCCTTTTCTAATCTATTTTTCTATGGATGCACTGGATTAGACTGTTAAAGCATTGATGTCAGCGGAATAATTCCCCCATTGCCGCTTTAATGAGCATTATATAAAATTTTAACTAGGGTACCCATCCATTTTGAATTATTCTAGTTGCCGGAAGTTGAATTTATTAATCAAATGGTCAGGGGGAAAGTATCTTGATATCTTTAGATCGCATGATCTCCTCTTCAATATTAATTCCGAGCCGTTTAGAAAACAGCAAGTGATTTCTGGAGAATAATCTGTAATCCCCCTTTCAATTTTACTGACATGTGTATCAGAGCAAATCCCCTCACCAAGCTGCTGTTGTGTTAATTTAGCCTTCTCACGATAAAATTTAATAGTTTTTCCCTCATATATGCAAAATTCACCCCATAGCTGAAAGCAGATTTTTTAAAGGTAAAAATCCTAATAGCTAGAAATCCTATTTTGGTCATCAACACTTGCTGAGTTCTATATTTATTATTGATATCAAATTATGTTTCATTATAATGAAATTTGATGGAATAATATTTTTGAAAAATTCTATCAAGTAGGAAGGGGTTAACATCTTAGGAAGAAGTGTTACATTATATTTGGTGGATGTCAGGTTAATAAAGGAAAGAATGATTCTCAAAAAGATGACAAGGTGGTGGAAAAAAGATGCATTCGTCAGCCAAGGTAGATCCATCCATTGACCTTTCAAACAATCAGCTCGTTTCCATTATAATTGAATTCAAAACGAAACCTGCAAAAATAGCTGTTTTAGAAGCGAAAGCGAAAGGACTCACCCTGACATTAGAGGAAGCTAAAAGGCAAGTTGAACAAAGTCATCAATCGTTCCGGAAACTTCTCTCATTATTAGATGATAATAAAGTGCCGTATCGGATTAAACACACTTATAAGGCTGCTTTAAACGGAGTTTCAATGGAAATGCCAGCAAATGAAATAAATCGATTATTGGGTTCTTCCGTTATTTCTAAAATCTATCCAGATAAACAAATTCAGCTTGACCCGCCCATATATCCTTCAGACCAGTTGTAAAAGAGAACGGTCAGTTAGTCTAACTTAATATTTTTCCCTTTAGACAGTCAGATAAATAGTTGGATCAAAAAATTAAGAACCCCAGCTCTTCAGATGAAGACAGCTGGGGTTTGTATATGTGAAACAACACTTAATATATAAGAAAATGTTCGGTCAAAGTGACATGGGTTGCCAGACAGTGTTTTATCATAAAAATCAACTTGATGAAATTTGCGGGAAATAAAATTATATCAAATATCAATATAATAAAATCCTAACTTAACCATTATGAGGACGAACTTATACCGGCTTCAGCAAATGGTCGCTATAAAGGTTAGTGAGAAAAATACTATAGTACTCCATTACACACAGAAAAATAGCAGGTGAGAGAATGAATACAATTTTATTCCAGAAGATAATCAGGATATGCGGAATTCAATCCATTGACCGGCGCTACTTATTAAACTCAACATGGAACCCATGTTTCCCCCAGTATTGCGGGCCAAGGTGAAAATAAAACCGATTATGCGATGACAGGAGTTGGGCCGGATGTGGATATTTTTGCGTATCGTGTATTAGGACAATATGGTTCCGGTACAACAGAAGAATTTTAGCTGCAATCGATCGGGCTGTAGCAGATGGAATGGATGTCATCAACCCTTCTCTGGGAATGTCCTATAATATTCCTTTCTATATCACAAGTATGGCATAAAATAATGCGGTGCTGGCGGGTGTAACGTCGGTTGTTGCTGCTGGAAACTGCGGTGACAGGATGTATACACTAGGGTCTCCAGGTACAGCTGCCTTAGCGATTACAGTAGGGGCGAGCGATACATCAGAAACCATTGCAACGTCCAAAGGTATCTTAGAAGGTGTTTCCTCAGATTTAAAGCTGATGGCCGAGGGGACATGTGCATTGTCCCGATTGATCATTTTTCTTGGGTCATAAATCTTCCGCCTTGTCCTTCACATAATGTTCGAAAAAGAGAAATCCGCTGTTTCAAAAAATAAATGTTTTCGAATCTTTTGTGGTTTATATTCGTAAATTAAAAAGTGTGAGGAAGCGGGGTGATGATATTGACAAAAACGAGAAAAATGATGACGGGCATTACATCAACGGCACTTATGCTTGGTCTTTCCGGCTGTGGTTCAGAATCTCAGGAAATTCCTCCTCCGCCTGAGGATTCGAGCTGCAGTGATTGGGAGTGGGATGAAGATGACGGGGTATGGGAATGTGATGACAGCCGTTCCAGTTATTATAGACATTATTATTATGGGGGCCAATATTTTAAAAACAAAACAGCTTTGTACAAAAGCAAGGATTTTCTAAACTATAAAAATAGCACGTCTTTTAAAGGGGGAAGTAATTCTGAATTGGGACAGAAAAGCTCTGGATTTGGAAGTGGCAAAAAGAGCTACGGAGGATAAGGTAAAGAATTGATGAAAGGGAGTATGTTTATGAACTTATATGTAAATTTTGCTTCGTATTTAGGAGTAGCGCTGCTTCTTTTGGCTGCCGGAATTGTTCTGTTTATGATTAGTACACCAAAATTGAAGGAAATTAGCTTAATTGCCGAAAAGAATGTTTCGGCAGCATTGGTGCTTGGAGGAAAGATTATTGGTCTTGCCATTGTTTTGGGGGCTGCAGCTGAATACTCCATCTCACTTTTTGACATGGTCATATGGGGTATAATCGGCATCGTTTCGCAGGTGATTGTATTTATTTTGGCAGAAGTTATCACCATTCGTTTCAGTATCCATAAGGCAATCGAAGATGATAACCGTGCTGTAGGTGTCATGCTGTTTTCCTTATCATTGGCAATCGGCTGGATCGTGGCAAAGTGCCTATCTTACTAAGAAAGCTGGTTAATAGATGAAAAAGCTGACGTATTATATCGACAAAGGGAAAGGCGAATACGAACCTTTTTATGAGTATTCTGCTCAATCTGTGGGAATTGATGAATTATATGCCAGGCAGCTATGCACTTATTTTATCATGAGAGGCCAGCAGTACGAGCTTATTTGCAACGAGATGGATGGAGAAGAGGAGATTCTCGTCATTAAAGACATAGGAAGAAATCCACACGTGCTGGACGAAAAAGTTTTCCGCGGAAAAGGGCTGAATATCGAGGTTCGCAGGTACCGTGAAATGGAGAATTATAAACTGCTTTCCATTATCCCTTGTCAAACGCATTTTGATATCATTCGCTATCTTTTAAAAGATATTGTTGATATCCCCGGAATTGGGCAAAAGCAAGTGACTTCTACTGAAATCGACGAGGACAGGGGCGTATATGTTCTATATATCAAGGACATAGGAGAGAAGGAATAGTGGATAAAAAAGCCTACCATGATAAAAGAAAAAGGTTTTACCGCAAAATAAATCATTTCTGGGCCGATCTATATGGGGAAGAATATGCACTATATGATATTGCCTATATCGATAGAACTGAACGTGAACGTATCCGAACTGTCAGTGAAAGAATTGGCAAAATATTTTTTAAGGTGTGCAGCCTGCTTCGAGAAGTGCCAGATCGGACACTTATTGAAATGGGATTTCCGAAAGAAACGCTTTCGTTCATCAGACTGAAAAGCATTGCCTCAGAAAGCGTTATTGCCCGGCTTGATCTAATCCCATACGGAGCTGGCTATAAATGCATTGAAATCAATGCTGATACCCCAACATTTATTAAAGAGCTTTTCCATGTCAATAGTGAGGTGTGCAAAGAATTTGCAGCAGAAGACCCAAATGAAGGAATGGAACGTCTACTGAGTAAAGAAGTTTGTGGAAGCATTGAACAATATGCACGGAAATTGAAATTGAAAACACCTAATGTTGTCTTTACTGCCCATGAAGACAACCTCGAAGACCGGGAAACAGTCCGATATATTCAAAAGCTTTCCGGTGTGGCTTCTAATTTTATCCCTCTTCATAAACTGGAGATTCAAAGAGGAATTGGGCTTTTTGATGAAAAGGGATCCAGAATTGATATATTGTACCGTCAAACTTTCCCGATTGAGAACTTAATTTCCGATGAGGATGCAGATGGAAACAGGATTGGTTTATGGCTCCTGGAACTGGTCGAGGCAGAAAAGCTTGCGATTATTAATCCCCCATCCGCATTTATGCTGCAAAACAAAGCGGTACAGGCGGTTATTTGGGGATTGCACATGGAGGAACATCCATTTTTTACAAAGGAAGAGCATGTATGGATTGAAGAATCCTTCCTTCCAACCTATCTTGAGCCTGATATTTTTATTATGTCGGGGCTGTCATTTGTTAAAAAGCCTGTTTTTGGAAGAGAAGGAGATACGGTCGAAATATATAATCATGAAGGCTTCCTCACCCATGCTGACGCCCAGCAATCATATACTGAATATCTGCCAGTTTATCAGCAATATGTAGAGCACCCTGCTGTTGATTTCAATAGTGAAAAGGGAAAACAGAAGGGCAGACTTTTATTGGGAAGCTTCCTTCTTAACGGCAAACCGTCGGCTGCAGGATATAGAATAGGAGGAGCGATTACAAATAATCTCTCCTATTATTTGCCGTTCGGGATTAAAAAAGGGGGTGAAAAAAATGTGGATTCTACATAAAGTTTTTTTAAAAATGACGAAAATAAGTATATTGCAAGCATCGGCTCTTGCACTATTTCTCATTGTCTTCAGCAGCATTACGATGAGGGCAGCCGAGCCGGAAACATTTCCGCGCTTTATTGATGCTCTGTGGTGGACGATGACAACACTTGTCACAGTAGGCTATGGCGACTATTTTCCTGAAAGTGATTTTGGTCGAATCTTCACCATGCTGCTGCTTTACACATTTGGCATTGGCGCAATGGGTATCATCATAGGGAAAGTCTTTGAAAGCTTCAGCATGTACCGGAAATGGAAGGAGGAAGGACGATTGACTTATTCGGGAAAAGGGCATTACATACTAATTGGTGCATCAAAAGAAAAATTGGAAAATGTGGTAGAGGAGATCCTTCACAGCAAGCAAAAATGTGATGTTGTCATTGTTGACCATTCTGAAAGAACACCCATGGAGCATGAGAGGGTCCATTTTGTCAGCGGAAATCCTGCTGAAGAGGAAGTGTTAATGAAAGCCAATATCCTTGAAGCAAAATCAGTTGCCATTTTTTCGGATGACCGAAATGACCATGCTGAATACTCCGATGGAAAAACTCTTCTCATCGCTTCCAGGGTGGAACATATCTCAAAGAAATATGAGAAAAGCATCTACACCATTGTTGAAATAAAAAAAGATAAGCACGTTTCCTTGTTTGAACACGCAAACGTTGATGAATTGATCCTTTCAAATGATTCTATCTCCCGCCTCATGGCTCATGCGGCCATCAACCACGGTTCAAGCAAGCTTTTTAATCAGATGCTGAGCAGCTCTGAAGGGGAAAACCTCTATGAAATTAAGGCTAAACCGCATTGGAGCACATACAGGGATGCAGCGATGGAACTTTTTGAAATAGGAGCGACCTTAATTTCAGATGGAAGTTCTCTTGATTTAGCCCGCCGTCATCATGAATTAATTCCCGATTCAGCGAAACTATTTGTCATTTGCGATGAGACTACATATCAAAAAATTATTTCATAAAGTTTTTATTGTACTAGTCCTATTTAAAGCTGAAGATAATACGAATCTTCAAGCTTTTTACTTGTAAAAGGATGGGGATCATAAATCTTTATACAGGTGCAATAATGAATATAAAAAAACTTAGTTTGGGGTGATTTGGTGTCAATAAAAGGCATAAATCATTTTTTATTTTCAGTTTCCAATTTAGAAGCTTCTATTGAGTTTTATAAAAATGTGTTTGGTGCAAAGTTGTTAGTTAAGGGAAGAAGTACTGCCTATTTTGACTTAAACGGTATATGGCTTGCCCTCAATGAAGAAAAGGATATTTCTCGTACTGAAATTTGCCAATCATATACACATATAGCTTTTTCAATAGAAGAAGCGGAATTTGATAATATGTACCGTAAGCTAAAAGAATTGAAGGTAAACATTCTGTCAGGGCGTCCAAGAGACGAAAAAGATAAAAAGTCTATTTACTTTACTGATCCAGATGGGCACAAGTTTGAATTTCATACAGGTACTTTACAAGACAGACTAAATTATTACAAAAAGGAAAAAACACATATGGAGTTTTACAATTAAATTGATTTTGTACAAATTTAGTTGGTTTGAAGAGTTTGTGAAGGTTTGTACTTAAAGTAAATGGTGCTTTTGCTCTCTTCAACAAACGGGCAGGGTTTTTTACAGCGAGGACCGAATTATTTAGTTAGGGAAAATTAACTAAAAGGGAGGAATCCTTGATGAGAAAACATCATGCATTAGAATTGTATGATTATCATGTTTGGGCAAACAAAAAGTTTTTCGAGCGATTGAAAGAATTACCCAAGGACATTTATGATCAGGAAATACAAAGTGTTTTTCCTCGATTTCGAAGGCACTTGTTCATATTTATATGACAGATACAGTATGGCTTGGTGTAATGCAGGAGAATAGTATGGAAGAGATTCAAGCTTCTATCGCCATTGCTCAAGACAAGACAAAGGATAAGAGTCTTGAAGAAATGGAAAAGCTATTTCAAAGTTTATCAGAGGAATATCAAAAGCTTCTTAATAATATTAGCGATTTGGATAAAGAGATTTCCCCGGTACATCCTAAATTTGGGCGTCTGGATACTTACTTCTCAGAATTGGTTCAGCATGTTGTTAACCATGGCACATATCACCGCGGAAATCTTACGGCAATGATACGACAACAGGGTTATTCAAGTGTATCTAATGATTATGTTTTCTATCTTTACGATATCAGCAAGTCAAATTAGTTTTTTTGCTTCTGATTATTGCAATTGGATTCTTCTCGAGTAACACGTTTTTTGTGGATAGGAACCAGTTAATATCTGCAAATTTTTCAACCTATTAAGACTAAGACCGGCTGATAAGACACAATGTCAGACTTAGAATGGGCAATGAATTCACAGGATAGTAAAATTAGTGTTGGAGTTTCACGCGGACAAGCCTTCGAAAATCGCGAGTAAATAAACGGAGCTAATACTACTGTTGGTAGTGAAGTAGAATAGTTAGTACTCTCTAATTGAGTTGGGGCGATAATGCATTTCTTTTTATATACAAAGATTGTGACGAATGTTACATAAAGAAAAGGGTGCGTTAGTATTAACAAATACCTCAAAATGTATAAAGACTCCAAAAATAAATTTCGTGACAGTCCAGCGACAATAACGAACATTCTGAATCGCATCCATTTCTTTTTCTTTTCGTTGTCATCCAGGCCTTTGATATACAACAAATATGTAAACTGCTCGATAACAGTTAAAGGATTTGTTATACCACCTGTCCAGAATGTCTCCCATACTTTATCTACTTTGTTCTTCAATTCTCCGGTAATCATCTAAACACCTCATACCCATTCTTTAATAATTCATAATATGTTTATTATACAATAGTATAATTGTTAACTTTACCAAAAAAACAAATAGGTATTTATATATAATAATTATAATAAATTGGAAATAACATAGTTCTCCCTATTGGTTATTTATGTATAATTATGATAACAAAATTTCTATTATAAAAAGCGAGGATAAAGAAAATGGCTATAAAAAGTAAGTCTTTGACACAAGACGCAATAATGAAAGCTTTAGATTGGTCATATGATAAAGCAGTCAATGGTGGAATTCCCGGAATGGACACTGCCATTGAATTAGCGGAAAACTATTCTAGTAAAAAAGGTACTTTAATTGAAAATGCAAATAGTTTGATTAGATGGCAGAACACTAAAAGCGCTACGAGCGGGTTTTTGTCAGGGTTAGGTGGTTTAATAGTTATGCCGGTCGCAGTCCCTGCAAATATTACAAGCGTTATTTTAGTTCAGATGAGAATGGTCGCTGCCATTGCTCATATGGGTGGACACGATCTAAAGTCGGACGAAGTTAAAACATTTGTTTATGCTTGTTTAGCAGGTAATGGGGCAAAAGATATTTTGAAGAACGCAGGTATTCAAATAGGTAAAAAATTAGCAGTAAGCGGCATTAAAAAGATCCCATTTGAAGTCATAAAAAAGATTAATCAAGCTGTTGGTTTTAGAATGTTAACTAAGTTTGGTGAAAAAGGAATAATAAATTTAGGAAAAATGGTTCCTCTTGCAGGTGGGGTTATTGGTGGAACTGTCGATGCAGTTTCTACGAATACTATTGGAAATGTTGCTCGTAGGATTTTTATTGAAGAAGCAAAATCTAATACTCAAGATGATCCAATTATTATAGATATGAAATAAGAATCGAAGAGGGGAGATAAAATTGATTACTGATGTAAGAGATGCAGAAAAAATAATAATGCTTGCAAGAGAAGGAAAACAAATATCTAAGATTTGGAAGGAAGACTTTCCTCAATATGATTACTGGGATATTTATATGGAGGTGCACGAGGCCGGTGAGAAAAGTGCATTAGGTACTCGGAAAAAAATAACGCACAGATTGAATAAATTAGAAACTTTACCGAAACGAAGCCAACCAGAAGTAATTGATGAAGTTAGAGAGTTAGTAGACCATCTATATATAAGGTATAAAGAGAGTCAAAGAAAGTTGCAGGAAATAAGAAGTGTTATTGAGAAATAAAAATTTTTAGGGAAACACTAAAAGGGACCAAATCAGGTCCTTTTTATTTTTTCTTAAAACCCTTGAAAACAGAAAAATTAATAGAATATAATCCCTTCGAAAATTAGATTCCTGGAGGGTAAATAAGTTGAAACAGAATAATAGTAATCTCAAATGGTTAGACGTGCTGCTAGAGAATTGTGAATCAGTTGGTGTTTCTCGATTTATTATTACTCGTTATATAAAAATGATTAAAGACAAAGGAGAAGTTAAATGAATAATAACCTTATTGACTTGTTAAATAGTTTAAAAGTGCCGGTAAATGACAAAACAAAGGTATTTGTGATTCCCCGTAATAAAAATGCTCCAGTTGAGTTGGTAAAAAAAGATTATCAAATTCAGCTAGAGTTTAAATTTGAATAATTATTTCTTTTAGGTATAAGTATGCTCCCACTCGTCAATGATTATAGTAGTAATACTGACGAGTGGGGTGAGCTTAACGATGAAAAGAAAACCAGTAATTAAAGTATCTTTTAATGAAGAATTGTCGGCAGAGTCTAATTACTTCATCAAGAAACTAATAGAAAAAATAATGATTGATCAACTGGAACTCTCTCCTCAAGAAAAGGGAGTTTTATTAAACAGCAGTAAAAGTATTATAGATAAAGGGAGTTAATTAATTTTGTATTATGGTACTTTAAAAGTCTATGAAGATTTTATAGGAGTATATTGTAGAGTAAGTTCAAGTACTCAAAAAATTGAAAAGCAAATAGCACTTGCAGATGCTTATCTCAATACTCAAAACATCAGTAAGGTGAAAGTGTCTTATTTTTGGATGATGATGTATCGGCTAATAAACTAGCGCTAAAGGATCGCCCGAAACTTTTGGAGCTTTTGGAAAAGGTGAAGTTGGGTCAAATAAAAACAATACTTGTTAGTCATCGAGATCGGTTAGCTAGGAATTTTTATGAATATATATCAATAATAAAAGTTTTTTATGAGTATGGAGTAAATGTCGTCTTTACATCAACTGGACAACCTGAGTTCTCAAGGGTACTAGCAATGGAATCGTTATACGGAATTTTTGCACAAACAGAAGGGCAGAATATTTCGGGAAGGTTGTCAGATGTACGGAAGATGTATCCCACAAATATTTTTGGGTTTATTCGTTTAGGAAAAAGAAAAGAAACAACGTATAAGCCTGATCCTAAATACCTTAGAGATTTAAAGTCATTTTTTTACTCTGTTATTAAGACTGAAGATGTAAATGATTTATATAAGGTCTTTATGGATTATAAGACTATCTTTAAAAACAAAAAGTTTGAAGACTTATATAAGTATTTGCATAATCCTTTTTATGCCAGCAGGCTTAAAACCCAATACGGTTATGATGTTCTTCCCCACGTTGAACCGATTTTATCCTTTAATGAATTTGAAGAGATGCAACTGGTACTTGATAAACATCGAGGAAGTTTATTAAATGCTATCTCTAAGTCAACTAATAATGGTTTAATTCATCCACTATGTAGTATTTGCCAAACCAAAATGCAATTCAAATCTTCACAACTAGGAGAAAGTGGATACTATGTTTGTAGAAATAGAAAACATTCTGAAATAAAAATTAGTGTAGAAGAGTACAATCAACTAATTTCTTCTCAACTTACTATGATAATTGAAAGCATTTCTACTAAAAAAATAAAAACTGATGTATATGAAAGTCTTTACAGTCTAAAAGTGGGTTATGAGCAGAAATTAAAGACTCTTGAAAGGGAATTAAAATACATTCAAAAGATGATTACGGATATGATCGGCCCCGATGGAAGAAATATTCCTAAAGAATTAATTACAAAGTCAAGAAATATCAAGAACCTAATTTCTATGACTAATGTCGAGTTAATTCAAATTGAGGAAGCCAAAAAAGGAGTAAATAATGTCGTACATATGATCAAGAATCGGTTGCCGGGTTATATGACCAATTATGAGGTGAATTTTTTAGCTCCTTTATTTTTTTCAACCATCGAAATTGATGAAGATAATTTAATTTACCACGTGACCTTCGGTGAATATATTGAAGAAAGAGGTAGGAAAAGTGATATTGGAGCATAGATATAGTTATAAAATTGATGGTGTTTATATCATTTCTGAAGTGGAAAGAACAATGTATGATTCAATTAAATTACCTTTTAATATTTTTAAGGATCCTATAAAGGTTGCAGCCGGATATATACGTTGGTCTGATGATGCACAGTCTGATGGTCATTCATTTCATATCCAGGAACGTGAATTAGTTTACCGTGCAAAAAAGAAGGTTTTGAAGCGGTGGTTATGTTCGTTGACCAAGCAGCTTCGGCTTATCATACTCCCGCTCAAAAAAGAAAAAAATGAAAGAAATGAAAAAATTCATCTTAAGCACTTCAATAATAAAAGGTATTATTTTTTATGATGAGTCAAGGGTGTCAAGATTAATAGAAGATTTCGTTCTTCATATAGTTGGACCTATTAGAGAGGAAAAACCAGATATATTATTTTTTAGTACAAAAACAGATGGAATATGGGATGAAAAAAACCCATTAGTTCAAATTAGGTTGTCCTATGATTATGAGGAATCCCAAAAAAATCTAATAAGGCGCGTGATTATCAAGAATTAAAAACATATAAGTCAGAATCTCCGGATAGACCAGGTGCAAGATGTCCTTTTGGTTACTCAAAGTTGAGTCAAGATAAAAAGGATCATACATTAATTGAAAATGATGATGCACCTATTGTGCAATTTATTTTTTACTTATATAGCTTTGGTTATAGTGATAAAAAAATTGCATTGCTGCTAAATGAGTCAAATGTTAAGAGTCCTTCTTTAGAGAGTAATTGGTCAGATTCAACTGTAAGGTATATCTTAAATAACTTATGGTATGCCGGCGACCTTGTTTGGTTTTCTAGAAGCAGCTATGAAAATAGTAAAGCTA
This sequence comes from Cytobacillus pseudoceanisediminis, assembly GCF_023516215.1. Lineage (NCBI taxonomy): Bacteria > Bacillati > Bacillota > Bacilli > Caryophanales > Bacillaceae > Cytobacillus > Cytobacillus pseudoceanisediminis. The sequence continues at coordinate 4,970,604 of NZ_CP097349.1, forward strand.
AGCCAATTGAAGAAAGATTTTTATTTCCTAACCATCATAAACGATTAATAAGCCCCCAACTATGGGCAACGACTCAATTCTTAAGAAGCAAGAAAAAGAATAAAGATCGGATGGACAGCCCATTTGTTTTAAGAGACATTGTGTTGTGTGTAAAATGTGAAAGAAAACTAGCTGTAAAAAATATGACTCCTGCCAAGGCAAAGAAGAATTATCAATATTATTATTGTAAAACTTGCAAAAGAAAGATTAATCTTGAGGAGCTACATAGCTATGTTTTCGATGATTTTACAGGTAGATGGGGAAGGGAATTAAATAATCAAACAAGAACAATTAAGGGGATCTACAGTGAATGGAAAAAGACGATTGAAGCGAAAAGTGCCGAAAATAAGAGCAATGTAGATAAACTCAGGTACAAGCTTAGTTTTGTAAAACCTGAAAACGAGTTTTACGAAGATATCAAGGAGAGTTTTACTCTTCAAATTAAGTCAGTGGAAGAAGAAAGGACAAAGCTTTTGAATGTTCTTGAGCAAATTAGAGTACTAAGTGAATATGGAGAACCTTTAGAACTAATAAGTCGTTTTAAGGAAGACATCTATAAATACAATAATGAAGAAAAGCGATCAATCTTTCTCATTGCAATCAAAGAAATCTCAATTGATTTTATCAGGAAGAATTTTATAGAAATAAACTATCGCTTAACTCCGTTTGTTGAAGTTGAGACAACTATAGATAAATTAAATAATAAAAAAGATGAAGTTTCAATTTAATGTTATTACTTTTGGTAGCAGGAGAACTTGCCTTGAAGTTCTCCTGTTTTTTTTATGGAATTTGCAAAATCATTAAGTTATTCAAAGAGAATCAGGGAAAATATGTTAAAATATCTTTTAATAAAAATATTAACTTTGCCGGAGGTACTATGAGACTTATATTCAATGGGTTATTTATACTTATTATTTTTTTATTAGGATTTTTCTTTGGGAAAATCGACATAGAGTGGTTGTGGAGCAAAGTTTCCGGATTAAGTTACATTGAAATAATTGGATTTGGCTCATCCATAGTAACGTTAATGCTATTTCTAAGTTATATCATAGGTAGGTATTATTTAATAAAAAGAATGGAAATTACCTTAAAAGAATCTGTAGAAATTTCATATAATAATGATAACCACAACTTTAATGTAATAGAAGAATACACCTTAGGAGATTTAGATTCGGAGATTGTCTATTTATCCTCATCAGAGCCATTAAGATGGATTAAGTTTTATGAATACAATCATAATAGTAAAAACTATAAGGGAAAATTAATTGGTGAACATAGAGTTTTAAGAAATGGACACGCCTTAAAAATTAATACATACCTGACTTGTGGTATTCCAAATTATCTAATTGAATATCAAAGGTTTGATTTTATCATTGGAGAGTTAATTTTAGCGGAGGACGGGAAGAATGGGAACGTAAGCCAAAATCTTAGTATTAAGCATACGTTTAAAAGTATATTATATTACTTGATAGTAAAATGAATCTAAAATTTATTTAAGGGAAGGGTTAAATATATACATTGTCCTTCTTCCCGGAATGTAAACAATATAATTAACTCAAGAATGCTTACTTTACCGAAAAAATCTAAAGTATACTGCTCACTATACCGAGAGAATTCTTACCTCTACATAAAGAAGATGAATTGAAGTTAATAAAAACATTGATATCAAGGGTTTTCGTATATATTAATTCGGCAAAGAAAGCATCGAGGGATCCCTCGATGCTTTCTTTGCCGAATCAATATGCGTACATTACCGAGAACACCCTACCGGGGGTTCCGTAATCCCAGTCCTTTCAAAAATGGCAGGGGAAACAATATATTTATTCCTACTATTTCGGTATCTTATAATAATTCGAAATGATCTCCTGTACCCTTTCGTTATTACCAAACCACTGAGAAGCTCTTTTAATTTTGTCTGGATTCCAAGGTTTAACCGTAAGATGGACCTCAGAATTAGAATTTAATATGGATCTTGCTTTATAGGCGTACCTCTTTAATTTCTTCCGATTTTCTAGATCCAATTTATATATCCTCCAGTCTGTGACAATTTTATTAGTTTGACTTAAGTAGTATTTAATATTTCTTCAATAAACGAACTCTTCTTATCTTGATTTTAATTTAATATATTATTTTTTTCACTACCTACAACAAGGTTCAAGGTTCATCCCTTGTTAAATCTAAGATATTTGAATCCAGCTCGGGCCGGCATTATAAGGAATTCCATTCCCACCAACTTAGACTGTTACTGTCAATTTATTGATGAAGGGTTTGATAGTATGCTTTTTTATACTTTATGAATTATTACTTAATGACAAATATTTATTCATATTCGTGAACTAATGCATACTGTACTAACGAGGCAGTTAGTTGAATAAGGAAAAAATGAAACCCCCATATTAGTTTTGTCTAATATGGGGGTTAAAAAAATGGTTAATGGAAATTTAATGGGTTAATAGAATTTTCATATGTATCTTCTTCTAAAATGAAATCCTTTAACGAATAAAACTCCTTAAAATCTTCAGGCTCATTAGCTTTATAATGACTTAATTCAGAGTAATTTTCCGTACTCATCTCATTTTCAACAAATTTTTGTACCTCATTCCATTCTGACCATAATTTTTTAACTTCTTTATCGTACTCTTCTTTTTCTTCTTTAGTACCCTCAGAAAAATCTCCTTCAATATATCTTTTTTCTAATTTAATTCGTTCTATAATATACTGATTTTGAATTAAAAAAAGATGATATTTTCTAACTTGTGCTAAATGTTCTTTTTCGTCAGGTGATTTCTTTTCATTTTTCATTTGTTCTATATAACTCTGGTATCCGTCAGCATTAATTCCATCCTTCAACGATTTATTTTGGCTAGTTAATACATTAGCTACAAAATTCGTTGACAAGTGGATTATAAATTCTCCATTTTCCTGAATTGTAGAATATGCTGTATCTACGGGTATTTCGATTGTCTGAAACCCCGTATAATGTTTTCCTTCTTGGTAATAAAGTTCTAAATGGGAACTTAACTCTTGTATAGCACTGTCTCTTCTTTGTACTGCCAAGTTTTCTGTCAGCGTGAGCAGGCCTTCCAACCGCTTTACATCGTTTCGTTCCTGTTGACTTTCTGCTTGATAAGTTGATAAGGTAAAACCTATAAAAGTACTAATTAGTCCTATCCAAAGTACTAAATGAGGATCTGATACATCCACTCTTTCTTTTATTAAATGTATCAAAATATGGGCTAATCCTATTACGATTAAAGCTTTAAAGAAAATCCAAATATCTCCCACCAAGTATAAAATCGCAACTAATATAATAGAGCCTAACGCCCCTAAATAATAGTTCTTATACTGATTAAAGTTATTTCGTATAGCATTCATAATGGCATTCATACTTTTCTCCTTTTAAATAATAGAAATATTTTACCAATTTATTTTGGGTTGTTAAAGCGAATGCAATTTAATCTAGTTGAAAAGTTGTTTTACCCGTAATTTCAGGCTAGAAAAAACTTGATTTATAAGATTGAACGTTAGTTCTTTTAGAGTGAATAAATGTAATCCTACCCAGCAAGAAGTTCTTATTAGTAACCACCAAATTATAAACTAAAATACTACTTAGTAGAACCGCTTATTAACCCAGACTCAAGTAAGTATTTTTATAATTTGTGAAATAATATTCTTAAACTATAGGGTGCTTTAGTTGAATAAGTATCTTAAATAACAAAAACTCGAAATTCCCTAATGCGAGTTTTGAACAGCCTTTAGAAAACAGTCTTTAGCTAAAAAGGAAGGTCATCCTTCACCACAGGCCTAATCTGCTTCACGTCATCAGTAATCTCGTTTACTTTGTTCCAGGTAACCATCTCAATAATCATATCCCTGCAACCTGATTCCCTCCATTGTTGCTGGATCCATTCGTAGGCTACTATTGCAACCGCAAAATTTGGATCATCCTTAAAATCTCGGTTTCGAACGAAAAATTCTCCGCGACTCGATCCTCTACTGCCTTCAATAATGAGCACTGTTTCAATTACTACCCTCATTTAGCGACTTCCTTTTTAATTTTAGTATATAAGAACAGGAGTTCTGTATTCGATAATATTAATGCCTTATTCAACAAACGGCGCAGGTTAGAGATTCTCTTCCTCTGCCACACAAATTTCATTAACGAAGATTCTTGAACGGTTATTTAGGTTTTGGATGAGTTCGCCATTCTTTGTTTTTTCAATAGTCTTCTCTCCGGAGTATAGGAGAAAAAGGTCTTTAGCTTTTTCGATAACATCATTTTTAAGGCCGGAAAACGTAAAGTCTGTTCAAATCATATCAAAGTATGTAGGATCATTGAACTATGGCGTTCAATGTTATTACAGCTTCAAAGTTACCCTTAGATAACTTCTTTATAGTGATGTCACTATATTTTGATTGAATAAGTATACCCGATATTTCTGCGATCAAATGTTGCCAACTCATCTTTTAATCCCACACCAAATTTGCCTATTACTTTATCGGGGTTCTCCGGATTTTCTAAATTTTCGTTTTGAGTTAAGTGCTAATATTTAAGACCTGTACATTAAAACAAAGGCCTATTACTCAAGAATTAAAAGCGATTTTAATAAGAGGAGTTGTTCTGAAAAACAAAAAAATTATATATTTTCTAGAAACCTTGAAAATCAAAAATCCTTCAGAATATAATCAGTCAGAATTAATTAAATACGTTTAAATAGCTTATTTAAATGAAGGAGAGATAGATGTGTTTAAAAACAAAGAAGATTACCCGATGATCCTGACGGCAAGCCATATTGCAGAGATATTAAGCGTTTCAAAGCCAACAGCCTATGAGTTAATGAATAAGGATGATTTCCCTTTAATCAGGTTGGGGAGAAGCAAACGAGTGCTTAAGGTAGAATTTTTCACTTGGCTTACCTCCAACAATCTAAAGTATCTTGAAAATATTGGAAATCACCCGACGAAAAACCTAAAATAATTTGCAGATAGTTTTCAAATCAGGACTAATAAAAATATAAAAAGCTGGTATCTGATGAACGATACATACAAGTATAAGTGTTGGGATATTAGGCAGGTGGTAATACTAAATAATGACCACCTCCATACTCGGCACAGAAAGATGGAGGAAAGTGTAAATGCCCAAATATAAAAAGATTGCAAGTGGATGGTATTACCGGACAAGATTCACCGACTCAAAAGGGGAGAAACATCAACGGTACTTCAGCGGTTTTAAAACGAAAAAGGAAGCAGAAAATCACTACATTCAAAAGAAATTGGAATATCAACAGCAAGCAGTTAAGGAACACCTGCCTTCAAAGGAGATGCATATATTTGGCGACCTTCTAACAAAATGGTTCAACACCATATATACATCAAAAATTGAAGAAACAACAGCAAATACAAGATGGTATATGGTCCAGAAACATATCCTTCCTTATTTTGCTTCCTTCCCTGTCAATCAAATTACAACTTTAATGATTGATGAATTTTATAAGACGAAGTCTGATGAAGGATTGTCCTCTAAAACGGTAAAAGAACTTCACAACTTGCTAAATTCTATCTTTAGTCAAGCTGTAAAATGGTCAATAATTAATGAGGAAGACAACCCCGTTAAGATGGCGACTCGACCAAAAATAATTCAAAGAGAAGTCAATCCGTGGAGTAAAGAAGAAACTGTGCAATTCTTAAAGTATATTGAAGGTAAAGATAATGAAATTTTCTACATTGTTGCCATCTTCACCGGAATGAGAAGGGGAGAGATACTGGGTTTAAGATGGAGTGACGTGGACTTTGAACGAGGAAAAATCCACGTTAGAAGAAGTTTGGCTCGAGTAAAGGGTAAGGGATTAATTTTGAAAGATGTTAAAACCAAAAGGTCGATAAGGCAAATTTCAATATCTCCTTATGTGGTAAAAAGGCTGCAAGGTCACCAGGAATCCCAAATAGCTCTAAAAAAGCTAAGCGACGGGTTGATTGAGGACAATGGGATGGTATTTACTTCATCAAGTGGAAATTATAAGGATCCTAACAATGTCCTTAGACAATTCAATCGTTACATTAAAGAGGCTGGTGTCCGTAAAATATCTATTCACGACTTAAGGCACTACCACGCTACACAGTTGTTAATAGAAGGAACGAATCCTAAAGTGGTTGCAGAACGGCTTGGACATTTTGATGTTGGCTTTACTCTAGAGACGTATTCACACGTTAATCCAGATCTCCAAGACAACGCTGCTCTCACTTTAGAAAGATCTCTTTTAACCTAATTTTCACTTCAGGAATTGTGCAATAAGTGTGCAATTGTAAAAAAAGCTCAATTGTTCCTGTGGGGATTTTCGATAAGAATAGAAAAAAACCTTGATTTCTCAAGGTTTTTGATATGGAGAATAGGGGCTCGAACCCCTGACCTCAACGCTGCCAGCGTTGCGCTCTCCCAGCTGAGCTAATCCCCCGAGTAGTGGTACAAGAAAAATTATAACCACATCGGAGTTATCTTGCAAGAGGAATTATTAAAAAATTTTACTGCATACTATCAATTTCCATGCACTGCACTCCAGGGATGCTTGAAACGCTGTAATAAACATCCGTTGTTCTTCTTTTGTAGTCGACGGCAACTATCAGCTGTACAAGATGCAGATGTTCATCTTCTAGGTCTTTAATACGAATATGTTTTATAGATATATCAAGGTCTTTTACCGCTGGGATGATGTCGGCAATATTTTCTTTATCCCTTACTTTCAGCTGCAGGTTGATTTCTTTTTCTCTTAAGCGTTTGGGACCAATTAAGCCCATGATAAAAGGAATTACCTCCACTGAAATAATCAGCAGCGCCACTCCGGCCATTGCTTCAATATAAAAGCCTGCTCCTACAGCAATTCCGATTCCTGCTGCCCCCCAAATTAATGCGGCTGTTGTAAGGCCCGAAATACTGTCATTTCCCCGCCTTAAAATAACGCCTGCACCCAAAAAGCCGATGCCTGAGACAATTTGGGCAGCTAAACGGAGAGGATCCATCGTTATGTTGATGTCATCATTACCAGGAAACATATAAGCAGATTCTATAGACACAATAGTCAGCAGGCAGCTTACTATGGAAATAACTAAACTTGTCTTTAAGCCGACCGGCTTTCTTTTTAATTCTCTCTCCAGGCCGATAACAAGACCAAGCACTGCTGAAATCCCAAGCTTCATTAATATTTCTATCTCTAAACTGCTCATAATATCTCCCGCTTTTTTAAGTATTATATATCCAAAATATGATCTTTAAAATCCTGCTATAATAAAACCGTAGTAAAAGTTTGAATATACGTTGTAAAATGAAATATACCCTAATTATTAGGAAACAGAAACAAGGAGTATTAAAAATGTCAGATAAAAAAATAAATCCCTATGTTGCCCTGGCAATTGGTGTCATTTCTGTCTCAACCTCAGCCATATTGGTGAAGGTATCCAGCGCTCCATCGGGAGTCATTGCGTTTTACAGGTTATTATTTTCTGTCCTATTCATGCTGCCTGTATTTCTTATAAAGTATGTTCCGGAACTTCGTCTTATTACACGGCGGGATTGGATCTATTCCATCATTGCCGGTGTGTTTCTCGCCTTTCATTTTATTCTTTGGTTTGAGTCACTGAACTACACCTCTGTAGCCAGTTCTACAGTCCTTGTAACACTGCAGCCCTTATTTGCATTTGCAGGCACGTATTTCTTTTTTAAAGAAAAGTTTACCTGGAAAGCAATATTAAGCGGGCTTCTCGCAATTGTGGGCAGTATTATTATCAGCTGGGGAGATTTTCAAATCAGCGGGACTGCTTTGTTCGGGGATATACTTGCAATCATTGCCTGCGCCCTGGTAACTGCTTACTTAATGTTTGGGCAAACAGTCAGAAAAAGGATGTCACTCGTTACCTATACTTTTGTTGTCTACAGTATAAGTACTGTTACATTGTTATTCTACGTGTTAATGGCTGATGAACCTTTAATCCCATATGGAACCAGTGACTGGGTATATTTTATATTGCTGGCTCTAATTCCAACCCTGCTTGGACACACATTATTTAATTGGTCACTTAAATGGCTAAGCACCTCAACTATTTCTATGGCCATCTTATTTGAGCCGGTAGGTGCTGCAATTCTAGCTTATTATTTGCTTCATGAGTCGATTATATGGACACAAGTTCTTGGTGGAACAGTGGTAATTGGAGGAATAACTATCTTCTTATTAGATGAGAGAAGGATTCGGATGAAAGAATTGAAGAAAAAAACAACAATTTCCGGATAAGTAGATAATCTATCTATAGTTATATAAGAGAAAAATCTCCCTGGGAATGGGGAGATTTTTTTATTTGAATACATAGGTCAGAGCAGAAAAAATAAATGCGGCTGTAACTGAAAAGATGAAGGTGCCACCATAAACCTCTTCATCTGAATTTGCAATTTTAATGCCCTCTGCATAGGCATAAGCAAATAAAAATATGGCCATGATTACTGATAGATATAGTGCTGCGGTTTCCAGTGTCATTCACACCTTCCGTATAGAGTAGAGTTAATAGATTTTATGAAAAATAACCAAAACTATTACTATTTCTTTGTATTGATATTTTGTTAAAACTTGATTTCTCATCCTTTTGACGGCTAATCAGTAAAATATGTATAAATTTAATTATTGTTATAAGAAGCTTATAAAAGTGTGGAAAAGTGAACAAAATTATCCACATGCTGTGAGTAACTTTGTTGACAACTGTATTAATAAGTGTTTTGCAGTGGATAAGTTTGTGGGTATTTGAGATGGAGGTCTCGAGAATTATGTTACTGATATAATGAATTTTCAAAAGATCAGGTGAAATGCGTATAAATCTGATGTTAAGAAAATGCACACTTTATAAGATCTGGCTGCAGAACAATTAAAATAAATGCAGTTTCGTAAAGGTACCGTCTTTTAATTTGATCCCAAAAAGGCAATCAAATAGAGAAGAGATATATAATTAATATGCACTGAAAATATAAAGATAAACATTTTTAAAAATTATATTGCAAACATTTAATAAGTCGTGGTATATTAATTCTTGTCCTCAACAAGGCAAGTTAAACTGCGAAAAAACATTTTAAAAAGCTGTTGACTTGTTGATGGATAACATGTTATATTGATAAAGTCGCTTCCGGGCGATGAGGTAAAATATAGCAAAGAGAAATTGATCTTTGAAAACTGAACGAACAAAAACGTCAACGTTAATTCTTTAGTCTTTTTTGAAAAGACAACTTATGAGCTTAATCAACTCTTATATGGAGAGTTTGATCCTGGCTCAGGACGAACGCTGGCGGCGTGCCTAATACATGCAAGTCGAGCGGACAGATGGGAGCTTGCTTCCTGAAGTCAGCGGCGGACGGGTGAGTAACACGTGGGCAACCTGCCTGTAAGACTGGGATAACTCCGGGAAACCGGGGCTAATACCGGATAATTCTTTCCCTCACATGAGGGAAAGCTGAAAGATGGTTTCGGCTATCACTTACAGATGGGCCCGCGGCGCATTAGCTAGTTGGTGAGGTAACGGCTCACCAAGGCAACGATGCGTAGCCGACCTGAGAGGGTGATCGGCCACACTGGGACTGAGACACGGCCCAGACTCCTACGGGAGGCAGCAGTAGGGAATCTTCCGCAATGGACGAAAGTCTGACGGAGCAACGCCGCGTGAGTGATGAAGGTTTTCGGATCGTAAAACTCTGTTGTTAGGGAAGAACAAGTACCGGAGTAACTGCCGGTACCTTGACGGTACCTAACCAGAAAGCCACGGCTAACTACGTGCCAGCAGCCGCGGTAATACGTAGGTGGCAAGCGTTGTCCGGAATTATTGGGCGTAAAGCGCGCGCAGGCGGTTCCTTAAGTCTGATGTGAAAGCCCCCGGCTCAACCGGGGAGGGTCATTGGAAACTGGGGAACTTGAGTGCAGAAGAGAAGAGTGGAATTCCACGTGTAGCGGTGAAATGCGTAGAGATGTGGAGGAACACCAGTGGCGAAGGCGACTCTTTGGTCTGTAACTGACGCTGAGGCGCGAAAGCGTGGGGAGCAAACAGGATTAGATACCCTGGTAGTCCACGCCGTAAACGATGAGTGCTAAGTGTTAGAGGGTTTCCGCCCTTTAGTGCTGCAGCAAACGCATTAAGCACTCCGCCTGGGGAGTACGGCCGCAAGGCTGAAACTCAAAGGAATTGACGGGGGCCCGCACAAGCGGTGGAGCATGTGGTTTAATTCGAAGCAACGCGAAGAACCTTACCAGGTCTTGACATCTCCTGACAACCCTAGAGATAGGGCGTTCCCCTTCGGGGGACAGGATGACAGGTGGTGCATGGTTGTCGTCAGCTCGTGTCGTGAGATGTTGGGTTAAGTCCCGCAACGAGCGCAACCCTTGATCTTAGTTGCCAGCATTCAGTTGGGCACTCTAAGGTGACTGCCGGTGACAAACCGGAGGAAGGTGGGGATGACGTCAAATCATCATGCCCCTTATGACCTGGGCTACACACGTGCTACAATGGATGGTACAAAGGGCTGCGAGACCGCGAGGTTAAGCGAATCCCATAAAACCATTCTCAGTTCGGATTGCAGGCTGCAACTCGCCTGCATGAAGCCGGAATCGCTAGTAATCGCGGATCAGCATGCCGCGGTGAATACGTTCCCGGGCCTTGTACACACCGCCCGTCACACCACGAGAGTTTGTAACACCCGAAGTCGGTGGGGTAACCTTTTGGAGCCAGCCGCCTAAGGTGGGACAGATGATTGGGGTGAAGTCGTAACAAGGTAGCCGTATCGGAAGGTGCGGCTGGATCACCTCCTTTCTAAGGATATTTACATGAAACGTGACGTGTTTTGTTCGTTCAGTTTTGAGAGTTCAATCTCTCAATGAAAGATTCGTTCTTTGAAAACTAGATAATGATAATGAAGAAGCAATAACCGAGTAATCGCCATCTTAGTTTTTTCTCTTATTTTGAAAATAAGTAAGAGCACAAACCATGAGGACGATGAGCGGCAAGGAGATCAAGGAAGCGACCGAGTGAGCACCGGAGCGTACTTCAGTACGTGAGGAGCGGAGCGAGAGAGCTGACGCAGAGATCCGCAGTCGATCAGCGGCCGAAGTAGGTTAAGTTAGAAAGGGCGCACGGTGAATGCCTTGGCACTAGGAGCCGATGAAGGACGGTACTAACACCGATATGCTTCGGGGAGCTGTAAGTAAGCTTTGATCCGGAGATTTCCGAATGGGGAAACCCCTATCCGTAATGGGATAGGATCTTTACCTGAATACATAGGGTATAGAAGGCAGACCCGGGGAACTGAAACATCTAAGTACCCGGAGGAAGAGAAAGCAAACGCGATTCCCTGAGTAGCGGCGAGCGAAACGGGATTAGCCCAAACCAAGAGGCTTGCCTCTTGGGGTTGTAGGACACTCTACACGGAGTTACAAAGGAACGAGGTAAATGAACAGGTCTGGAAAGGCCGGCCAGAGAAGGTAAAAGCCCTGTAGTTGAAACTTCGTTCCCTCCAGAGTGGATCCTGAGTACGGCGGGACACGAGAAATCCCGTCGGAAGCAGGGAGGACCATCTCCCAAGGCTAAATACTCCCTAGTGACCGATAGTGAACCAGTACCGTGAGGGAAAGGTGAAAAGCACCCCGGAAGGGGAGTGAAAGAGATCCTGAAACCGTGTGCCTACAAGTAGTTAGAGCCCGTTAATGGGTGATAGCGTGCCTTTTGTAGAATGAACCGGCGAGTTACGATTACATGCGAGGTTAAGTTGATGAGACGGAGCCGCAGCGAAAGCGAGTCTGAATAGGGCGAATGAGTATGTGGTCGTAGACCCGAAACCAGGTGATCTACCCATGTCCAGGGTGAAGTCCAGGTAACACTGGATGGAGGCCCGAACCCACGCACGTTGAAAAGTGCGGGGATGAGGTGTGGGTAGCGGAGAAATTCCAATCGAACTTGGAGATAGCTGGTTCTCTCCGAAATAGCTTTAGGGCTAGCCTCATGTAGTAAGAGTCTTGGAGGTAGAGCACTGTTTGGACTAGGGGCCCCCATCGGGTTACCGAATTCAGACAAACTCCGAATGCCAAAGACTTATCCATGGGAGTCAGACTGCGAGTGATAAGATCCGTAGTCAAGAGGGAAACAGCCCAGACCACCAGCTAAGGTCCCAAAGTATACGTTAAGTGGAAAAGGATGTGGAGTTGCTTAGACAACCAGGATGTTGGCTTAGAAGCAGCCACCATTTAAAGAGTGCGTAATAGCTCACTGGTCGAGTGACTCCGCGCCGAAAATGTACCGGGGCTAAACGTATCACCGAAGCTGTGGATTGACATCTTACGATGTCAGTGGTAGGAGAGCGTTCTAAGGGCGTTGAAGCGGGATCGCAAGGACCCGTGGAGCGCTTAGAAGTGAGAATGCCGGTATGAGTAGCGAAAGATGGGTGAGAATCCCATCCACCGAATGCCTAAGGTTTCCTGAGGAAGGCTCGTCCGCTCAGGGTTAGTCGGGACCTAAGCCGAGGCTGAAAAGCGTAGGCGATGGACAACAGGTTGATATTCCTGTACCACCTCTTTACCGTTTGAGCAATGGGGGGACGCAGGAGGATAGGGTAAGCGCGCTGCTGGATTAGCGCGTCCAAGCAGTTAGGCCGGTAACGAGGCAAATCCCGTTACCACACAGGCTGAGCTGTGACGGCGAGGGAAATTTAGTACCGAAGTTCCTGATTCCACACTGCCAAGAAAAGCCTCTAGCGAGGGAAAAGGTGCCCGTACCGCAAACCGACACAGGTAGGCGAGGAGAGAATCCTAAGGTGAGCGAGAGAACTCTCGTTAAGGAACTCGGCAAAATGACCCCGTAACTTCGGGAGAAGGGGTGCTCATTAGGGTGAATAGCCCTGATGAGCCGCAGTGAATAGGCCCAGGCGACTGTTTAGCAAAAACACAGGTCTCTGCGAAGCCGCAAGGCGAAGTATAGGGGCTGACGCCTGCCCGGTGCTGGAAGGTTAAGAGGAGAGGTTAGCGCAAGCGAAGCTTTGAATCGAAGCCCCAGTAAACGGCGGCCGTAACTATAACGGTCCTAAGGTAGCGAAATTCCTTGTCGGGTAAGTTCCGACCCGCACGAAAGGCGTAACGATCTGGGCACTGTCTCAACGAGAGACTCGGTGAAATTATAGTACCTGTGAAGATGCAGGTTACCCGCGACAGGACGGAAAGACCCCGTGGAGCTTTACTGTAGCCTGATATTGAATTTTGGTACAGCTTGTACAGGATAGGTAGGAGCCTGAGAAGCCGGAGCGCCAGCTTCGGTGGAGGCGTCGGTGGGATACTACCCTGGCTGTATTGAAATTCTAACCCGCGCCCCTTATCGGGGCGGGAGACAGTGTCAGGTGGGCAGTTTGACTGGGGCGGTCGCCTCCTAAAAAGTAACGGAGGCGCCCAAAGGTTCCCTCAGAATGGTTGGAAATCATTCGCAGAGTGTAAAGGCACAAGGGAGCTTGACTGCGAGACCTACAAGTCGAGCAGGGACGAAAGTCGGGCTTAGTGATCCGGTGGTTCCGCATGGAAGGGCCATCGCTCAACGGATAAAAGCTACCCCGGGGATAACAGGCTTATCTCCCCCAAGAGTCCACATCGACGGGGAGGTTTGGCACCTCGATGTCGGCTCATCGCATCCTGGGGCTGTAGTCGGTCCCAAGGGTTGGGCTGTTCGCCCATTAAAGCGGTACGCGAGCTGGGTTCAGAACGTCGTGAGACAGTTCGGTCCCTATCCGTCGTGGGCGCAGGAAATTTGAGAGGAGCTGTCCTTAGTACGAGAGGACCGGGATGGACGCACCGCTGGTGTACCAGTTGTCTTGCCAAAGGCATCGCTGGGTAGCTATGTGCGGAAGGGATAAGTGCTGAAAGCATCTAAGCATGAAGCCCCCTCGAGATGAGATTTCCCATAGCGTCAAGCTAGTAAGATCCCTGAAAGATGATCAGGTTGATAGGTCAGAGGTGGAAGCGTGGCGACATGTGGAGCTGACTGATACTAATCGATCGAGGACTTAACCAAGTTATATGGTTATTACTCGGCAAATGCTTCTTCATACATTATCTAGTTTTGAGAGAATGAAAAATATGAAATTTTCTCTTGAAAAATCCTAAAAAGACGGTATAATAAAACTTGTCTTTGGAAAATAGTCTGGTGGCGATAGCGAGAAGGTCACACCCGTTCCCATACCGAACACGGAAGTTAAGCTTCTCAGCGCCGATGGTAGTTAGGGGCTGTCCCCTTGTGAGAGTAGGACGCTGCCGGGCGATAATAATGGAGGATTAGCTCAGCTGGGAGAGCATCTGCCTTACAAGCAGAGGGTCGGCGGTTCGATCCCGTCATCCTCCACCATTAATTTAAATGTACAAGCTGCCGGTGTAGCTCAATTGGTAGAGCAACTGACTTGTAATCAGTAGGTTGGGGGTTCAAGTCCTCTCGCCGGCACCATTTCAACGAGCCATTAGCTCAGTCGGTAGAGCATCTGACTTTTAATCAGAGGGTCGAAGGTTCGAGTCCTTCATGGCTCACCATTTTAATTTCATATTGCGGGTGTGGCGGAATTGGCAGACGCACCAGACTTAGGATCTGGCGCCGCAAGGCGTGGGGGTTCGACTCCCTTCACCCGCACCATTCTTTATGCGGAAGTAGTTCAGTGGTAGAACATCACCTTGCCAAGGTGGGGGTCGCGGGTTCGAATCCCGTCTTCCGCTCCATTTATTGCCGGGGTGGCGGAACTGGCAGACGCACAGGACTTAAAATCCTGCGGTAGGTGACTACCGTACCGGTTCGATTCCGGTCCTCGGCACCAGTAGAATTTAACATTGCGCCCGTAGCTCAATTGGATAGAGCGTTTGACTACGGATCAAAAGGTTAGGGGTTCGACTCCTCTCGGGCGCGCCATTATATACGGGGAGTAGCTCAGCTTGGTAGAGCACTTGGTTTGGGACCAAGGGGTCGCAGGTTCGAATCCTGTCTTCCCGACCATTTATTATTGGGGCCTTAGCTCAGCTGGGAGAGCGCCTGCTTTGCACGCAGGAGGTCAGCGGTTCGATCCCGCTAGGCTCCACCATATTTTAACACTTCGGCGGTGTAGCTCAGCTGGCTAGAGCGTACGGTTCATACCCGTGAGGTCGGGGGTTCGATCCCCTCCGCCGCTACCATTTAATTCATCGATGCTGGACCTTTAGCTCAGCTGGTTAGAGCAGACGGCTCATAACCGTCCGGTCGTAGGTTCGAGTCCTACAAGGTCCACCATTTTCATTTATACGGAGGAATACCCAAGTCCGGCTGAAGGGATCGGTCTTGAAAACCGACAGGCGGGTCAAACCGCGCAGGGGTTCGAATCCCCTTTCCTCCTCCATATATTTAATAATATTATCGCGGGGTGGAGCAGTCCGGTAGCTCGTCGGGCTCATAACCCGAAGGTCGCAGGTTCAAATCCTGCCCCCGCAATCTGGTCCGGTAGTTCAGTTGGTTAGAATGCCTGCCTGTCACGCAGGAGGTCGCGGGTTCGAGTCCCGTCCGGACCGCCATTTTTACAAAAAATAAATAATATGTGGCTCAGTAGCTCAGTCGGTAGAGCAAAGGACTGAAAATCCTTGTGTCGGCGGTTCGATTCCGTCCTGAGCCACCATTTTAGAACCTTATGCGGGTGTAGTTTAGTGGTAAAACCTCAGCCTTCCAAGCTGATGATGAGGGTTCGATTCCCTTCACCCGCTCCAAAATGGGCCTATAGCTCAGCTGGTTAGAGCGCACGCCTGATAAGCGTGAGGTCGATGGTTCGAGTCCATTTAGGCCCACCATTTTATATTATTGTTCCGCAGTAGCTCAGTGGTAGAGCATTCGGCTGTTAACCGAACGGTCGTAGGTTCGAATCCTACCTGCGGAGCCATATATGGGGAAGTACTCAAGTGGCTGAAGAGGCGCCCCTGCTAAGGGTGTAGGTCGGGTAACCGGCGCGAGGGTTCAAATCCCTCCTTCTCCGCCATATTGGCCCCTTGGTCAAGCGGTTAAGACACCGCCCTTTCACGGCGGTAACACGGGTTCGAATCCCGTAGGTCATACAAAAAAGCTGTCAACAATTTGTTGGCAGCTTTTTTGTTGTCTTTTCTGTTCCAGCCTGCCCTCGGTTAGTTGCTTCTCTGTTTTTTAATCAAACCTCTCTTCTGCCTTGCTTAATTTATTGCCTGGATTATTCAAATCGATTTCAGAAGATATTCCCGTATAGGGGCCTCTAAACATATCCCCGGTGGCCATAATCTTTCCATCCGGTGCTTCAAATATCGGAATTCTTATTTCATCTTTTGATGCCTCGTTTAATAAAAATTCCTCTTCTTTATTGCTCAAAATATTATTCTCCTTTCATTTTTTGCTTGCATACTTTGTTTTATTTTGTCTAAGTTTACCGGAGATTATGTCGAAGACTGTTAGATTGGGCAGAATGCTATCGGTTTTTAACGGGATTTGAATGTTGTTGTCATAAAATTAAAAAAACTTTTACAAGGATTTTTCTCACGTCTCACGAATATAACAGGAAAGTCAAAAGAAACGACACTGGGTGGGGAGAAGGATGGTAGTGGATACTTTGGTTCCAACCGATTACCAGCTGCATTTGTTCCATGAAGGGACATATTATGAGAGTCACCAGTTATTTGGTGCACATGTAGTTTCAAATGGCGGAGAAGTGATTACCCGTTTTTGCGTATGGGCACCGAACGCTGAAATTATCAGATTAGTCGGTGATTTTAATGATTGGAATGGAGAAGGCTATACCTTACATAGAGTGAATAATGAAGGTGTCTGGTTTATTCAGCTGGATGGAAACATGGAAGGTGCCTTGTATAAGTATGAAATTGAAACAAAGAAAGGGGAAGTGGTATTAAAGGCTGATCCTTATAGCTTTTTTCAGAAGTAAGGCCCAATACAGCATCTATAGTATATTCGCTTGACGGATATCAGTGGAATGACAGCAAATGGATGCAAAAAAAGAAATGAAGCCTATTTATACGGAGCCTGCAGTCATTTATGAAGTTCATCTGGGTTCGTGGAAGCAAAAAGAGTCTGGAAGTCTGTTTACATACAGGGAGCTTGCAGATGAACTCATTCCTTATGTGGTGGAGCATGGGTTTACGCATATAGAATTGCTTCCTCTAATTGAGCATCCGCTCGACGCTTCCTGGGGCTATCAGGGAACAGGTTATTACTCAGTTACAAGCCGTTACGGCAGCCCGCATGATTTTATGTATTTTGTTGATCAGTGCCATCAGCAGGGTGTTGGGGTCATTCTGGACTGGGTACCGGGACACTTCTGCAAAGATGCCCACGGCCTTTACCAGTTTGATGGATCGTATTTGTATGAGTATGAAACAGAAGGCGACAGAGAGAACCGAGTATGGGGGACAGCTAATTTTGACCTGAGCAAAAATGAAGTTCAAAGCTTTCTTATTTCCAACGCTGTTTTTTGGATGGAAAAATATCATATTGATGGCTTTCGGGTTGATGCGGTGGCTAATATTATCTATTGGCCTAACCGGGATGGAAAGACAGAAAATCCATTCGGCACCCGTTTTCTGCAAAACTTAAATAAAGTTGTTTCGCAATATGATTCTTCCTTTCTCATGATGGCAGAGGATTCAACAGACTGGCCGCAAGTGACTGCACCAGTCCATTATGGAGGGCTGGGTTTTCATTACAAGTGGAATATGGGCTGGATGAATGACGTTCTTACATATATGGAAACAGCACCTGAGAGGCGATCTGATGTTCATGGAAAGATGACTTTTTCGCTTTTGTATGCTTTTACGGAAAACTTCATACTGCCTTTTTCACATGATGAAGTTGTCCATGGAAAGAAATCGCTGCTTGATAAAATGCCCGGAGATTACTGGCAAAAATTTGCGCAATTCAGGCTCCTGCTTGGCTACATGATTGCCCACCCCGGCAAGAAGCTTCTTTTCATGGGGAGCGAACTTGGGCAGTTTTCCGAATGGAAAGACAAAGAACAGCTTGATTGGCATCTGCTTGATTACGAGATGCATAAAAAGGCAAATGATTATGTGAAAGAATTAATAAAGGTTTATAAACGTTCAAAGGCTCTTTTTGAGCTTGATCACCTTCAGGATGGCTTTGAATGGATTGATTGTCATAATGCAGACCAATCCATCTTTTCCTTTATCAGAAAAGGCTCAAAAGTGGATGATTTTCTTGTGATTGTCTGCAATTTCACACCTGCTTTCTACCCTAATTATCGTATTGGAATTCCAAAGGCGGGGTCTTATAGGGAAATACTCAACAGTGATAGTGATAGCTTTGGAGGATCAAATAGCACCAACAAGAGGGTCCTTAAGACTGAGGAAAAAGAGTTTCACGGCAAGCCGTTCAGTTTGGAAATGTCTATTCCGCCATTTGGCATTTCAATCTTACGCCCTGTAAAACATCGGAAGGAGAGGAAGGGAAATGGGAAAGAAAAAGTGCGTCGCAATGTTATTAGCAGGAGGGAAAGGGAGCAGGCTTAGTTCTCTAACAAAAAGTCTTGCGAAACCTGCAGTGCCATTTGGAGGGAAATACCGGATTATTGATTTTACATTGAGCAATTGCACCAATTCCGGAATTGATACAGTCGGTGTTCTTACCCAATACCAGCCGCTGGTTCTGAATTCGTATATTGGCATAGGCAGCGCATGGGATCTTGATAGAAAGAACGGCGGTGTGACAGTGCTGCCCCCTTACAGTGAATCATCGGAAGTCAAGTGGTATACGGGAACAGCAAGTGCTATTTATCAGAACCTCAATTATCTAAAGCAATATGATCCGGAATATGTCCTGATTTTATCCGGTGATCATATTTATAAAATGAATTATGAGCTGATGCTGAATTATCATATTGAAAAAGGCGCGGATGCCACTATTTCTGTAATTGAAGTACCTTGGCCGGAGGCAAGCAGGTTCGGAATCATGAATACGGATGAGGAGATGCGGGTCGCAGAATTTGAGGAAAAACCAGCATATCCAAAAAATAATCTGGCCTCCATGGGAATATATATTTTTAATTGGTCTGTTTTAAAAGAATATCTGGAAATGGATGACCGCAATCCGGAGTCCACTCATGACTTTGGAAAGGACATCATTCCATTAATGCTTGACGAAAATAAAAAGCTGTTCGCATACCCGTTCAATGGCTATTGGAAGGATGTCGGTACAGTCAAGAGCCTGTGGGAGGCAAATATGGATTTATTGGATGATGAATGCGAGCTGAATCTTTTTGATCATGATTGGCGGATCTATTCGGTGAATCCGAATCATCCTCCACAGTATATTTCAACTCAAGCTGAGGTTGCAGAGTCTTTGATAAATGAAGGCTGTACAATTGAAGGGGAAGTTGAAAAGTCAGTGCTTTTTCAAGGGGTGCTGGTTGGGAAGAATACTGTGATCCGTGAATCGGTCATCATGCCTGATGCTGTAATTGGTGAAAATGTCTATATTGAAAAGGCGATAGTGCCAAGCGGACTGAACATACCTGATGGCGTTGTGATTAGTGCTTCCGAAGAAGATGATGAAATTATTCTGATAACACCGGAAATGATACAGGGAATTTGTTCTTAATTCACAGCCTGGATGCCAAAACGGCCCCTGGCCAATAAAACGGGAGGGAATGTCATGAAGAAGAGAATGCTTGGTGTGATAGACGCAACAACCTACCATGAAGATTTAGAGGAATTGACAGTACACAGGTCGCTCGCAGCTGTTCCGTTTGCAGGCCGCTATAGGCTAATCGATTTTGTTCTCTCCAATATGGTCAACTCGGATATTGAAAGTGTTGCCATATTTCCAAAGTATCAATATCGCTCTTTAATGGATCATCTTGGTTCGGGAAAAAACTGGGACCTAAACAGAAAAAGGGATGGGCTATTCTTTTTCCCATCTCCTTTGCTGGATAGTCCAAGTAAAGGAATTGGATCTTTCAATCACTTTGCTGCTAATTTGGATTATTTTTATCGCAGCAAACAGGAATATGCATTGATCTCAAACTGTTTTACCGTTTTTAATATGGATTTCAGGCCTGTTCTAGATAGACATATTATGACGGGGTGTGATATTACAGTTGTTCGGCAGGATGGGCGCTCCCTTGAAATGTACCTTGTAAAAACTTCGCTGCTCGTTAGCTTAATAGAAAATAGAAACGAAACTGGATACACATGCATGAGTGATGTCGTTACAGACATCCATCATTCCTATACGATATGCAATTATGAATATGCCGGTTTGGCCGTCATGATTGATTCCATTGAAAATTACTTTGCTGCCAGCATGGGCCTATTGGAACCGGAGGCATGGAAAAATATTTTCCTGCGCAGCCAGCCAATTTATACAAAAGTAAAAGATGAACCGCCAACCCGTTATATGAAAGGTGCAAGCGCAAAGAATTCGATGATTGCGAATGGATGCATGATTGAAGGGACAGTTGAGAACAGCATTATCTCCCGCGGGGTAAAAATTGGCAAGGGCTCAGTCGTGAAAAACTGCATAATTATGCAAAAAACCCAAATTGGAGAAAACTGTGTTTTAGACTCCGTTATTTTAGATAAAGATGTTAAGGTAGAATCCGGTGCCAGGATTGAGGGAAGACATGAAATGCCTCTTGTTATTCGCAAAGGTACCGTACAAGGAGCGCTGATGAACTCGTGAAAGTATTGTTTGCTGTTTCTGAATGTGTTCCATTCGTTAAATCCGGAGGTCTTGCTGATGTAGCCGGTTCTCTCCCGAAAGAACTTGCAAAGCAGGGGACTGAAGTACGGGTTATTCTTCCTAAGTATGGTTCCATATCAGATGATTTAAAAAAGAAAATGTCTAAAAAGTGCGAGTTTACAGTTCAGGTAGGATGGAGAAACCAGTTTTGCGGAATTGAAGAACTTGAGCATCAGGGAATCGTATTCTATTTTGTTGATAATGAATACTACTTCAACCGTGAAAAATTATACGGGTATTACGATGATGGAGAGAGGTTTGCCTATTTTAACCGGGCCGTTCTGGATGCTCTTCAGCATATTGATTTCTATCCGGATGTTATTCACAGCCATGATTGGCATACTGGGATGATTCCTTTTCTGCTGAGGGTTGAGTATCGTGCGAAAAAGGGGTATGAGTTCATTCGGACAGTCTTCACCATTCATAATCTTCAGTTTCAGGGAATCATGCCGGGGAGTGCTTTAGGAGATTTATTAGGGCTTGACTATAGCCATTTTCATCCAGATAAGCTTGAATTCTTCGGAAATATCAATTTTATGAAGGGCGGACTTGTCGCTGCTGATAAAATTACAACAGTCAGCCCTACTTATAAAGATGAAATTCAAACGAAATATTACGGAGAGAAACTGCATGATTTGCTGAAGCGCAGAGCTTATGATTTGGAAGGAATCCTAAATGGGATTGATGATGAGTTTTATAATCCTGAGAAGGATCCATTTATAAAAGAAAATTATGCCTTTGAAAAGCTTCAGATTAAAAAAGAGAATAAGATGCATCTTCAGAAAAAATTCAGCCTGCCGGTAAAGGAAGAGGTTCCTCTGATAGCCATGGTTACGAGACTGACAAAACAAAAGGGCCTGGACCTTGTTAAATGTGTGTTCCATGAGCTAATGCAGGATGATATACAAGTTCTAGTTTTAGGAACTGGGGATCCTGAGTTTGAGCAATTTTTCAGGGAGATGGAAGCGGGGTACCCCGATAAGTGCAAAGCATTTATTGGGTTTGATGAGGGGCTTGCACATGAATTCTATGCAGGGTCCGATTTATTCTTAATGCCTTCACAATTTGAGCCATGCGGTTTAGGACAGATGATTGCCATGAGGTATGGATCCATTCCCATCGTCAGGGAAACAGGCGGATTAAATGATACTGTTCATTCTTATAATGAATACACAGGAGAAGGCAACGGTTTTTCCTTCAGCCATTTTAATGCCCATGATATGCTGTACACTATTAGAAGAGCAGTAAGCTTTTTCGGTGACAGCAAAATATGGGAGCAAATTATGAAAAATGCAATGGGAATGGATAATAGCTGGGCGCAATCCGCTTTCAAATACAATCAGCTATATGCAGGCCTTGTTTCAAGGAGTGAAAGCCATGTTTTCTGATCGCGATGAGTTCAAAGAGGAATTCCTGAAGAAACTGGAGATGACATGCGGTAAAAGCTTTGGTGAAAGCACAGAAAGAGATCATTACTTCACACTCGGAAATATGATCAGGGAACATGTGAGCACAGAGTGGATTAATACAAATGAGCGGTACCGCATCGACCGTGAAAAGCAGGTGTATTACTTATCCATCGAGTTTTTATTGGGACGCCTGCTTCATCATAATCTGATCAATCTGGGAATTGAGCAGGTTGTTAAAGAGGGCCTCGCAGATCTGGGAATTGACTTGAACCGTCTTGAAGAAATCGAGGCAGATGCAGGGCTTGGAAACGGCGGGCTGGGACGTCTGGCAGCTTGCTTTATGGATTCACTTGCATCCTTGAATCTTCCCGGCCATGGCTGCGGAATTCGCTATAAGCATGGACTATTTGAGCAGAAAATTGTGGATGGCTATCAGGTGGAGCTTCCGGAGCAGTGGCTGCGGAACGGTCATGTCTGGGAAGTAAGAAAAGCAGACCTGGCGATTGAAGTTCCTTTTTGGGGCAAAGTCGAAATCGCAGAGGACAACGGCAGGCTTGTTTTCCGCCATGTGAATGCTGAGACAATTTCGGCTGTTCCTTACGATATGCCTGTCGCTGGATATAAAACAGATACAATTAACACTCTCAGGCTTTGGAATGCTGAACCCTCTCCTTATCCTGTAAATCATGATATTTTAAAATATAAACGGGAAACCGAATCTGTTTCAGAGTTTCTTTATCCTGATGATACCCATGATGAAGGGAAGATTTTAAGGCTGAAGCAGCAATACTTTCTTGTTTCGGCCAGTATCCGTTCCATTGTGCGTTCCTATCGAAAGCAGCATAATAGTTTAAGAGATTTCCATGATTTTGTGAGCATTCATATTAATGATACACATCCGGTCCTTGCCATTCCTGAACTTATGAGAATCCTGCTGGATGAAGAGGGAATGGGCTGGGAGGAAGCCTGGGACATTACTGTCCGGACGATTGCCTATACGAATCATACTACTCTTTCAGAGGCTTTGGAGAAATGGCCTATCCGTATTTTCCAGCCTTTGCTTCCGCGGATTTACATGATAGTGAATGAAATTAATGAGCGCTTTTGCAGCGAACTTTGGAACAGATACCCGGGTGACTGGAAGTGGATTGAGGATATGGCGATCATCGCACATGACCAGGTTAAGATGGCACACCTTGCCCTTGTCGGCAGCTCCAGCGTAAATGGTGTAGCTGCACTTCATACAGAAATCTTAAAGAAGCGGGAAATGAATCAGTTTTATGACATTTTTCCTGAGAAATTTAATAATAAAACCAATGGGATCACACATAGAAGATGGCTCCTGAAAGCCAATCCGCTTTTGTCCGATCTTATTAATGAGGGCATTGGGGCTGGCTGGATTCGGGAACCGGAAAAGCTTCACGAACTGGCAGATTTTAAGAATGATAGAGTTTTCCTTGATCAGCTGCATCAGGTTAAGCAATTGAACAAGGAAAGATTGGCGAAGCGCATCCAGGAGCAGCAGGGCATTGTGGTTGATACGTCTTCCATTTTTGACATTCAGGTTAAGCGTCTGCATGCTTATAAGCGCCAGCTGTTAAATATTCTTCATGTTATGCATTTATATAATAGGCTGAAGGAAGACTCCAATTTCCGCATGCACCCGCGGACATTTATTTTCGGGGCAAAAGCTTCGCCGGGCTATTACTATGCAAAGAAAATCATTAAATTAATTAATACCGTTGCTGTAAAGGTGAACAATGACCCGCAGACAAGAGATATTCTAAAGGTTATCTTCATGGAAAATTACCGGGTTTCGCTGGCGGAGGAAATTTTTCCGGCTGCGGATATCAGCGAGCAAATTTCAACGGCAAGCAAGGAAGCTTCCGGTACAGGCAATATGAAATTCATGATGAATGGTGCTTTGACAGTGGGCACGCTGGATGGAGCCAATATTGAGATAAAAGAAAAAGCAGGGGATGACAATATTTTCATCTTTGGCTTAACGGCAGATGAGGTTCTCAGTTATCACCAGAATGGCGGATATAATTCCAGAGAGTATTATCATCATGATAAACGAATCCGCCAGGTTGCCGACCAGCTCGTGAATGGATTTTTCCCGGACGCCGATGATGAGTTCGAGCCCATTTTTGACTCACTGCTGATGGAAAATGACCAATACTTTGTGTTGAGGGATTTTGCTTCCTATGTCAATATCCAGAAAGAAGCCGGGAAAGCATATGAGGGTCGGGAACATTGGCTTAAAATGAGCTTAATGAACATTGCCGGTTCAGGATACTTTTCCAGCGACCGCACAATCAGCGAATATGCACGGGATATCTGGAAAATCAAGCCCGCTGGCGTTGAAATGATGAATAAGTAAAAGGAGAACAGCCTTTCCGGTGAGAAGAGGCTGTTTTTTGTTGATTAGTGGGAATTACCCCCAGAATGAAGGTGGTCAAGAGAAAATGGGAGTTAATCAGGGGGAATAGCCCAAAATGAAAGTGCTCAAGAGAAAATGGGAGTTAATCAGTGGCAATAAAGCCCAAAATGAGGAGGCTCAAGAGAAAATGGGAGTTAATCAATGTAATAACGCCCAAAATGAAGGTGGTCAAGAGAAAATGGGAGTTAATCAGTATGAATAATGCCCAAAATGAAAATGCTCAAGAGAAAATGGGAGTTAATCAATGTGAATAACGCCCAAAATGAAGGTGGTCAAGAGAAAATGGGAGTTAATCAGGGGGAATTACGCCCAAAATGAAGGTGCTCAAGAGAAAATGGGAGTTAATCAGTGGCAATAAAGCCCAAAATGAGGAGGCACAAGAGAAAATGAGAGTTAATCAATGTGAATAACGCCCAAAATGAAGGTGGTCAAGAGAAAATGGGAGTTAATCAGTATGAATAATGCCCAAAATGAAAATGCTCAAGAGAAAATGGGAGTTAATCAATGTGAATAACGCCCAAAATGAAGGTGGTCAAGAGAAAATGGGAGTTAATAAAGGGGAATTACGCCCAAAATGAAGGTACTCAAGAGAAACTGGGAGTTAATCACGAGGATTAACTCCCAAACATGCCTAAGAGAAAACAGCGGTTAATCACAAAAAAGGCGGTTTCCAAGAGAGTCTATAATCATTATTCCGTTTCATTGAGGCAGGAGATCTACCCTTTACTGCGCCTAACAGGCATCGTGCAGCAGCGGAAGGCACCTCCGGATTTAATGATTTCAGTAATGTCTACCTCAATGACTTCATAGCCCCTGGACCTGAGCTCTTTATTGACATTCTTATTAATCGGTAGACTGAAGATTTTTTTATTGCCGATAGAGAGGACGTTGGTTCCGAGCGTGAATTGCTCCTCTTCCGATACTTTTATTAAATCATAGCGTGATTCCAGCATTTTGACTTTTTCCCCATGGATCTCTCCCGGAAAGATAAGAGCTTCCTCCGGTGAAATAATATTGAATACACAATCAAGATGCAGATATGTATCAGTGAAAGGGATGGATACAACATCATAATCGGGCATAAGGCTGCGAAGATGCTCGATCGCTTCTTCGTGGGTACGGCTGCTCACTCCTGCAAATATCGTTTGGCCATCGATCAGGACGTCTCCTCCCTCTATGCGGTCTCCCGTAAGATTGTAAAAAGGAACCTGGTTTACTTCCAGCCATTGCTTCAGAACATTTTCTTCTCCTTGCCGAATGTCTGCCGCCATTTCTGCAACATATACCTTTTCTCCAAGTGTAAATCCGATATCACGGGTAAAAACCTGTTCAGGATATTTTTCAAGCGAGGGCAGCAAAACCACATTGATTCCCTGATCCTTTAATGCACTGACAAAATGTCTGTGCTGTTTCATGGCTGTATCTATATTAATTCCTTCTTTTTCATAATGCTTTTGTGTTTCATTAATTGTATCTACAATCGTCATGTACTTCGGTTCACATAACACCACTTGTTCAAGTTTGTCATATTCTGAAAAGCATGCAGCTTTTATTTGTCCAGACATTGTGATCCTCCCAGCGATATATTCTTAAGATAATATTGCCTATGAAAAGCGGTTTTACTCCGTAAAGTGCAAATATTAACAAAAATTCCCACTACAAAAAAGGTTTAAAAACCCTGATAATGAAATCATTAGATATAAAGGGGTAGCTGTTAAATGTACCAAATCGAGAAAGGATCAATGGAAGAAGTTTTGCTGCATCTTCAAAATATTGGACTGCAACTAAATGAATTCGAGAAATCAAATGATTCTATTCCGGTGAAAAATTATAAAGAACTGCTGGAATTCAGCATCTCCATTGCCCGCCGCACAAACGATGTTTCTGATACGATTGATGAGATTATCCAGGATATCGAATCCAAATTATAAATATATATAAGGGTATCTTATTTTGCCATTTGACATAAAAAAGCGATGCATCTGCATCGCTTTTACTTTAATCCTTATCTTCATCCACATAGCCGTCAGTCTGATGATACGGCACATCACCGAAAGGTGCTTCGATATCATTTTCATCCAGCATCGCTTCATACTCTTCCTGTTTCTTGGAAGGATACACTTTTCTCCCCTTGCCTTCAAGGTCATTTCCGATAAACGTCTCATAATCTTCTGTAAACCCTTCATCATCATGCCCTTCATTATAAAGAGAATTATAATCTTCATAGTCGCCTCTTAAGTCAGAGGGTGTCTCAGAAGTGCCAAAACGGGCAACTTCCTGGAAGCTGTCTTCGTTATCCACAACTTCTCTAAATTGATGATGCTGAAAGGTATTCCCGTGTGCAGGTTCAAGCACATCTTCTTCAACAGGACGGTCCCCGGGCACGTTTTGCTCTGGACTATGTTCCTTGCAGTAAAGGGTTGCTGGAATCACTTCAAGCCGATCATATGGAATTTCGGAACCGCACTCTTTGCATTTGCCGTATGAACCATCTTCAATTGCCTGCAGTGCTGCATTTACTTTATTCAGTTCAGAGTCATGATGTTCTTCTAAAGCAAAATCCTTTTCACGCTCATAAAGTTCAGAACCCATATCGGCTGGATGGTTGTCATAAAGGGATAGCTCTCCTACTGTGTCTCTGGCACTCGCACCTTCCAGACTTCCTTCTTTATTGCCTTGAAGCTGGGATTCCAGTGATTTTTTTCATCATTCAATTCTTTTTTAAATGGCTGATTTGTTCATTGGTCAACATATTATGTCACATCCTTGGATTTGATAAATATTATACAAGGCCTGCTCATGCCAGAGTCAAGCCCAAAATAAAGCCGAGCTTTGCCGCTCTTGCTCTGCTGAGTATTAAAAATCTTAGTCCATATGGGTTTAGTATGGACGTAGTTGGCAAAATCATAACGGAAGAAAAAATTTTAGGGTCAAGCATCTTCCTTAAATAAAAAATACCCGTTAAAAATGGGATGAAACCAAGAGGGTGCTTTCTGCTGTTTTTTCCAAACAAAAAACCCCTGCTATAAAAGCAGAGGTTCCATTTAATTATAAAAGATATCCGATAAACAAGCCTACTGATAAAAGAAAGCCAAAGATTGTATTTGTCTGGGCAGTGGCTTTCATCGCAGGCATCATTTGCATAGGCAGTGTTTTTCCGATGAAGCCTTTCGTTGCTTTAATGGCCTTGGGCGCACTTAGAACAACAATTGCAAGCCATGGTGTTATGATGTTCATGGCAATCAATATGAAAACCCATGCATACGAAACGATGAACATTGCGGCAAGCAGCTTAATTGCTCCTTTTTTCCCTAAAAGAATTGCCAATGTTTTGCGGCCGAATTCCTTGTCGCCGTCCAGGTCTCTGATATTATTGGCCAGCAGAATGGCGCCAACAAGAATCAAAATAGGGAAGGAAACTAAAACACTTGTTGCAGTTACGGTTCCTGCCTGAATGTAAAAAGAAATTAGGATGATCAGCATGCCCATGAAAAAACCTGCAAATAATTCACCAAATGGTGTGTACGCTATCGGAAGCGGACCGCCTGTATATAAATATCCTACTGCCATGGAGGCCAGTCCAATTGCTGCAATCCACCAGCTTGTGTTCATGCAAATATAGAATCCAAGCAATATCGAAATCCCATACAGGCCAAAAGCAAGGTTCAGAACCGTTTTTGGTTTGATTCCTTCCCGTACAATAGCCCCGCCAATTCCGACAGAGTCTTCCGTATCAAGCCCTCTTTTGAAGTCGTAGTATTCGTTAAACATATTAGTGGCAGCCTGAATCAGCAAGCTTGCTGCCAGCATAGCAAAAAACAGGCCAAAATTTATTTCAGTAAGTTCCATAGCAAGAGCTGTTCCAAGCAGAACCGGCACAAAGGCAGCGGTAAGAGTATGTGGCCTGGTCAGCTGCCACCAGACCCTCCAGTTCTTTGAGTTGGAAGCAGGCGGAAAATTGGTCTGTGCTTGTGGTTGCATGATAACTCTCCCCTTATTTATCTATTCTGTAATGATATCATTAATTGGATCATTCAAACTTGTTTATTTTAACCGATTAACAGGGTATTGTCAAAGTAAACCGCTATATTACCAAACACCTTAAGTTTAGGTAAATAATGCAAGAGTGTCAACGTATTATTGCCGTAAATAGAACCGGTATTTTCCATAAATAAGGAAACCGTAAAGCAGCACATTCCGATGTTAACAGTGCTAATGGCTGAATTGAGTTCAATTCATATTATAGATGCCTAAAGTAAGCTATAATATAATAAGGATGCAAAATGGAATGGCGTGATTGACATCATTGACATTCCCTGAATCACAGGTGTATCTTAGAATAAGTTTAAAGTAGGATAACGGCAATTTAAGCTGTTATTGGAGGGATTTTTTGGTTACGATACAAGATACGGAACTAAAAGAAGGGATCCAAGAGGCAATTGAGAGGGCCAAATCCTTGTCAAAGCCTGTTTTAGTGAGCGAAGTTCAAAAAATAAATCATATAGACCCCCTTTCTTTTTATGCGGCAGGAAAGAGCCGTTTTTTTGGTGAACGCTTTTTCTGGAAGGATCCTTCTGGTGAAACTTATATAATCGGGCTTGGGATTTGCAAGCAAATTCAGTCAGATCAAAGTACCGGCAGATTTAATCATGTTGAAAAGGAATGGAAGCGTTTTATTAATAACAGCATTATTTTTAACCCTTATGATAAAAATGCTACAGGGCCCGTGATGTTTGGCGGTTTTTCTTTCGATCCTCTAAAGAGGAAAACAAAGCTTTGGTCGAAGTATTCTGATTCCCTTTTTCATGTGCCGACTTATATGTATAGTGAAATGAATGGACAGGCCTTTTTGACAACAAATGTTGTCTGCACTCAGCATGACGGTGATTCTCTTTTTGAAAAGATAGTGGCCGAACGAGGCATGATAATGGCTTCAATCAGCGATTATCATCCTGAGAATGCAAACACTCTTCAGGAAGAAGCAGATATAAATCCGGAAAAATGGATGGAGACAGTAGATGCGGTTGTGGATGAACTTAAATCAGGATCTTTAAAAAAGGTTGTGCTTGCCCGGGAGTCCAGGCTCATCTATGATAAGCCGATCGAGATTGAAAGAGTTCTCTGGAATCTTATGGAGATGCAAAGGGAAAGCTTTATTTTTGCTTTTGAATCGAACGGTGACTGCTTTATTGGAGCCTCTCCTGAACGGCTTATAAAGAAATATGGAGAAAATGTTTTTACAACCTGTCTGGCAGGTTCCATCCCAAGAGGGAAAACAGCAGAAGATGATCATATCCTTGGCGATGCTTTATTGCATGATCAGAAAAATTTAACCGAACATCAATATGTGGTTGATATGATTAAGGAAGCAATGGAGGAATCCTGCTCAGAAGTTGAACTGCCGGATGAGCCGCAGCTGATGAAGATGAGAGATATACAGCACCTTTATACTCCTGTAATAGGTAAAACCAAGGGAGATGCTTCCCTTCTTGCTTTAGTTGACCGTCTGCATCCGACTCCTGCTCTTGGAGGCCTGCCTAAGAGAGAAGCAGTGGAAAAAATAAGAGAAGTAGAAGAACTGGATCGGGGCTTTTATGCTGCTCCATTAGGATGGATGGACTTCAGGGGAAATGGCGAATATGCTGTTACAATCAGATCTGGTCTTATTCAGGGAAATGAAGCATCCTTATTCGCAGGCTGCGGAGTGGTGCAGGATTCAAATGCCGAAAGCGAGTATCAGGAAACAAAAATTAAATTCCGGCCAATGCTTACGGCTCTTGGGGGTTATGAAAAGTGAATCATCAGGAAGCTTTAACTTCATATATAGCCGCATTTGTGGCTGAATTAGTAAAAAGCGGGGTAGAGGATGTCGTGGTCAGTCCCGGCTCCCGTTCTACCCCAATGGCTATGGTAATGGCAGAGCATCCGGAGCTTCGTGTACATATCCATGTGGACGAGCGATCGGCTGCCTTTTTGCGTTGGGGATTGCTAAGGCATCCCAAAGACCAGCAGCTCTGCTGTGTACATCTGGAACGGCTGCAGCCAATTACTATCCTGCCATTGTGGAAGCCCAGTATTCCAGAGTACCGCTAATCGTGCTTACTGCGGACCGGCCTCATGAACTAAGGGATGTTGGCGCTCCTCAGGCGATCGATCAGATTCATTTGTATGGAAAAAATGTAAAATGGTTTGTTGAGATGGCTCCTCCTGAGAATACAGCAGAAATGCTTCGTTATGCCCGCACAGTTTGCGCAAGGGCAGCATCTGCTGCCCAGACCTCACCAGCAGGGCCGGTTCATCTTAACTTTCCTTTCCGTGAGCCTTTAGTGCCGCAGCTTGACCGCAATGATTTATTTGAGCTGAGTGAGCGCACCGAAGGTTATGTAAATATCCATAGTGGCCAGTTTGGTTTGCCTAATGAAGAGTACAAGGAAATGGCACAGATATTTAACTCTGCACAAAAAGGAATTATTGTCTGCGGTCCTCTGGAAAAAGCTGACTTCTCTGCAGCCGTGATTAAGCTGGCGGAAAAGCTCAACTATCCGATCATTGCTGATCCATTATCCCAGCTAAGAAGCGGACTTCACGAAGGAAGCTTCATTATTGATGCCTATGATAGCTTTTTGAAAAACGATGATGCGAAGAAGGCACTCAAGCCGGATGTCATTATACGCTTCGGTGCTATGCCTGTATCGAAGCCATTGACTATTTTCATGAAAGAAAACAGCACTGCCCGCCAGATTATTGTCGATGGAGGCAGGGGATGGCGGGATCCTGCACTGCTCTCAACCGAAATGATTCATTGCGATGAGATTCTATTCTGCGAGTCTGTCACCTCATTTTTAAACACTTCAGAGAATGATGAATTTATTGCTTTATGGAAAAAATCAATGATCTTACCAGATCAAAGCTTGCGGATATTAATGCAGTGGACGAACTGAGCGAGGGGAAATTATTTTTCCAGCTGGCGGAATTACTGCCGGAAGGCTCTACCCTATTTGTAGGAAATAGTATGCCTATAAGGGATCTGGATACATTCTTCCATTATAATCAAAAGAGCATTAGAGTAATGGCCAACAGGGGAGCAAATGGCATTGATGGCACCGTTTCAACTGCTCTTGGTGCTGGAATGGCATCACAGCCGCTGTATCTAGTGCTTGGTGATTTAACCTTTTTCCATGACTTAAATGGCTTAATTGCCTCTAAGCAGTATGGAATAGATATCAATATATTGCTGATTAATAATAATGGAGGCGGAATCTTCTCATTCCTGCCGCAGGCAAATCACCCCAGAAATTTTGAAAAATTGTTTGGGACACCTCTTGATCTGGATTTTAGCCATGCCATTAAGATGTTTGGCGGCCAATATGATTTAATCTCAGATTGGGAACATTTTATTTCCGCCTTCCAACAGAACATGGGCAGATCAGGCATAAAGGTAATGGAAATTACGACAAATCGGGACAGGAATTTAACCGAGCATCGAGAATTGTGGGAATCTGTTTCCCGGGAAATAAGTCGATTGCTGGAAGGGTGAATGCCGATGAAATATGTCATTAATGGAGTCCGATATCATGTCGATACATGGGGAACTGGATTTCCACTTCTGCTTCTCCATGGCTTCACAGGAAATAGTGAAGGGTGGAAAGAGTTCGCTCCCTTCTGGAAGGATCATTCGAAGACAATAGCTTTGGATATCATCGGCCATGGAAAGTCTGGATCACCACCTGATATTGGTCAATATCAAATAGAAGAGTCTGCCGCAGTGATTAACAGTCTATTAGAAAAGATGGGAATCGGGAAGATTGATGTTCTTGGATATTCTATGGGAGGGCGCCTTGCGCTAACTTTTGCGGTCAATTATCCTGAAAAGGTCCGCAAGCTGATTTTGGAAAGTGCATCTCCAGGTCTTAGGACGGAAGCGGAAAGGCATGAAAGAAGGATTCAGGATAAAAAATTGTCTGAAAAGATTCGGCAGGAAGGCATTAAGAATTTTATTGACTATTGGGAGAACATCCCTTTATTTCAAAGCCAAAAAAGTCTTCCGGAAAAAATTCGAACCAGAATAAGATGCCAGCGTTTGGCCAATTCCATTGATGGCCTGGCAAACAGCCTGAACGGCATGGGCACTGGGGTGCAGCCATCCTGGTGGGATGAGCTTGCTCATCTCGAAATGCCAGTCCTTCTAATTACCGGAAACCTGGATCAAAAATTCTGCAGAATTGCGGAAGAAATGTCAAAAATTTTGCCAAATGTCAAGTGGAAGACCGCTGAAGATGCAGGACATGCAATTCATGTGGAGAAACCTGAATTATTTGGTACAATAGTAAGTGGGTTTTTGTCGCAGACAGGGGAGAATAATACAAATGGCAGTAAAGATTGAGGAATGATGTCATTTGATGTAGCGGCAATTAACGCTTTCTAATACATATTAAGGAGGATTTATGTATGTCAGCTGTTGAATGGATTGCAGGAAAACAGTACGAAGAAATCATTTATGAAACATACAATGGAATTGCGAAAATTACGATTAACAGACCGCAAGTCCACAATGCCTTTACTCCAAGAACGGTAATGGAATTAATTGATGCTTTTGCGTACGCACGTGATGATGAAAATGTAGGTGTTATTGTCCTGACGGGTGCCGGAGATAAAGCATTTTGTTCAGGCGGGGATCAATCTGTCAGAGGACATGGCGGATATGTAGGTGACGACCAGATCCCTCGTTTAAATGTACTGGATCTGCAGCGCCTGATCCGTGTTATTCCTAAGCCGGTTATTGCAATGGTAAAAGGCTATGCGATTGGGGGAGGACATGTCCTTCATATCGTATGTGATTTAACGATTGCAGCAGATAACGCTGTATTCGGACAAACAGGCCCTAAAGTAGGCAGCTTTGATGCAGGTTATGGTTCAGGATATCTTGCTAGAATCGTCGGCCATAAGAAAGCACGCGAAATTTGGTATCTGTGCCGCCAGTACGGCGCTCAGGAAGCTTTGGATATGGGGCTTGTCAATACTGTGGTGCCGCTTGAGAAAGTGGAAGAAGAAACAATTAAGTGGTGTGAAGAAATACTGGAGAAGAGCCCGACGGCTATCCGCTTCTTGAAGGCTGCCTTCAATGCCGATACTGATGGGCTTGCAGGAATCCAGCAATTCGCCGGAGATGCAACACTTCTATACTATACAACAGATGAAGCGAAAGAAGGCCGTGACGCATTTAAAGAAAAGCGCAAGCCAGACTTCGGCCAATTCCCGCGTTTCCCTTGATTGAATATTAATTTTTTCAGCTTGATGGCTTGCCATCAGGCTGTTTTTATATGAAAAATCGCATGAAATGAGGAGTATATGATGGAAGCGCAAATAGTACCGAATTTTCTTCAACAGCGAACTTTTTTAACCCCCGATCGCCCTGCCCTTTCCTTTTTGGGGAAAACCTATACATTTTCTGAAGTATACGAGCGTACATACACAATAGCAGGGCAGCTCCAGGCAGCTGGATGCATGAGAGGACAGTTTGTAGGTGTCCTTCTCCGAAATCATGAGGACACTGTTTTTATTCTTTTGGCCCTGCAGCTGCTCGATGTAAAAGCCGTCATATTAAATAACAGGCTGACTGCTGAGGAATTGATTTGGCAAATGAATGATTCGAAGTCCGCTTTCCTTTTAACTGAGAATACTTTTAATGAAGTTAGCCAAAAGGTTGTAAACTCCTTAGGAGAAATTTCGGCAATCTATAAAGAAGATTTATTCAGGAGAGATCCTGATGAGCCGTCAGTAGTAGAAGAAATAAGTCTTGATGAGGTTTGTACCATCATGTATACATCCGGTACAACCGGCAATCCAAAAGGTGTACTGCAAACCTACGGAAATCATTGGTGGAGTGCAGTGGGGTCTGCATTGAATTTAGGGTTGAATGAAAACGACAGCTGGCTGTGTGCTGTCCCGATTTTTCATATTAGCGGCTATTCCATTTTAATGCGGAGCATTATCTACGGCATGAAAATGGTTCTTTTTGAATCTTTCCATGAAGAGAAAGCCATTGAGGCCATTTCCATCGAAAAAGTGACAATCATGTCTGTTGTAAGTACGATGCTGACCAGGGTAGCAGATGCACTTAAAGGTGAAAAGCTGCCGGAGTATTTCAGATGTATGTTATTAGGGGGAGGACCCGCAGCAAAATCTCTTCTTGAAGATTGCAGAGAGAAGGGAATTCCTGTATACCAGACTTACGGAATGACAGAAACTTCGTCCCAGATCGTGACACTGGCTCCGGAATACAGTCTCAGCAAATTGGGTTCGGCCGGTAAACCTTTATTCCCTTCCCAGCTGAAAGTTGCTGATCCAAATGGGAAGCATGCTGATCCCGGAGAAGCGGGCGAAATTCTTGTAAAAGGTCCAAATGTGACAAAAGGGTATTTAAACCGAAAAGAGGAAACAGCAGAAAAACTAAAGGGTGGCTGGCTTTCAACTGGAGATATTGGATATGTGGATAAAGAAGGATTCTTATATGTGCTTGATCGGCGGTCAGATTTAATCATTTCAGGCGGTGAAAATATCTATCCGGCTGAAGTCGAGGGTGTGCTTGTTTCACACGCCCAAATATCGGATGCAGGGGTTATCGGCATGAAGGACGATGTTTGGGGTGAGGTGCCTGTAGCCTTTATCGCTGGAGACGAGAATCTGGATGAAAAAGAAGTGATGAAGTACTGCTTTGAGAAGCTGGCAAAGTATAAAGCACCTAAAAAACTCATCATCATTAATGAAATCCCTAGGAACGCTTCAAAAAAGATATTAAGAAGAAAGCTTCGGGAACTGCTTGAGGAAAGCGGGAATTAGCATGGATATCAAGACAATTACTTTATATAAAATCAAGATGCCTTTGAAAACACCTTTTTCCACGCATTTAGGGACAGTGAAGGATAGAGAGGGAATTATTATTGAGGTAATCGATCAAGAAGGACGGAAAGGCTACGGTGAAGGAGTCGCTTTTTCTTCACCCTGGTATACGGAGGAAACGGTTGAAACGAGCTATCATATGCTAAAAGAATTCCTTATCCCAATAATGCGTAATGCGGATATAAAGCATCCTTCAGAAGCGGGCCGCGTTTTTGACGCTTTCAGAAGGAATCAAA
This sequence comes from Cytobacillus pseudoceanisediminis, assembly GCF_023516215.1. Lineage (NCBI taxonomy): Bacteria > Bacillati > Bacillota > Bacilli > Caryophanales > Bacillaceae > Cytobacillus > Cytobacillus pseudoceanisediminis. Next base: position 5,006,414 of record NZ_CP097349.1, read on the forward strand.
TGGCGAAAGCGGCACTTGAAACGGCTTTATGGGACTTGGCAGCCAAAAAAGAAGATATTTCTCTATCAAAATATATAGGAGGCCAGCGGGAATTGATTCCATCCGGCGTGGTTGTTGGCGCTAAAACAAAGGAAGAAGTAAGAAGGCAAATTGAATACTATCTGGAGAGCGGCTATCAAAGGGTAAAAGTAAAGATCAGCCCGGCGAACGATTATGAATTTATTTCAGAGATCCGCCGCTTTTACCCTGATCTGCCAATCATGGCAGATGCAAATTCAGCTTACTCATTGGACGATATAGAACATTTAAAAAGGCTTGATGATTTTGGGCTGCTGATGATTGAACAGCCGCTGGAATATGATGATATTGTTGATCATGCAAAGCTTCAGAAAGAACTGAAAACACCAATTTGCCTGGATGAGAGTATTGTCACCTTTAATGATGCCAGGAGAGCTGTCGAGCTGGGAAGCTGTAAAGTCATCAATATTAAGATTGGCCGGGTTGGAGGTCTGGGAACAGCAAAGAAGATTCATGATTATTGTCTGGATAAAGGGATCCAAGTCTGGTGTGGAGGCATGCTGGAGTTTGGAATCTCCCGTGCACATAATATTGCTCTTGCCTCCATGGAGGGCTTTTCCATTCCTGGAGATATCTCAGCCTCGGGCAGGTATTGGGAAGAAGACATCATTCTGCCCGAAGTCACCGTGGAAAACGGGATGATAAAAGTTCCTGATAAACCGGGAATCGGTTATGAAATTAATGAAAAAAGGCTGAATGAAGTTTCCACCTCTAAAGATAGCATTGCTTTATAAGTAAAAAACCGCAGTTCTGCTTTTGGCAGATTTGCGGTTTTCGTTATATTGCAAAAAAATAGACGCATTATCAGCGCCCTTTATTTATAAATTATTGCGTAATTTCGTCTTTAATAAATGAATCCTCTTTAATGGCAAAGGAGCTTAATCCAGCAGCAGCGGCAAAAGCAGCTCCAAGCAAAATAATGGTTGATAACATATGTATCACTCCTATAAGTTGTTGTTACTCTATACATTCCCGGTAGGAATCTTAATAAACTTGTTTTTATAAAAAACACAAAAGCGATGCATAAAATGCACCGCTTTTGCAGCATTTCGCCTAACCATCCAATGAAATGCGTACCAGCAATCCGATAGCACCCGGAAGGTGCTGTCACCCATTAAAGGTCATGAGGCTCAAACGTTTTGCAGTCTGTTTCTTTGCTGTTGTCTGCGGTTTCTCCAGTATGGCTGACTACGTATATTTGGTCTGCACTGCATCGGTTCCCATTTTTCCAGAAAGCGCAGTTGTTAACTTCACATAAAACGTCTTTTGCCATTTTCAAACACCTCTTATCAGAAAATTGTGACCACATTAAAATTGACAAATTTGCGGAGCATGTCACTTCTTTATTTTCTGCAGTGCTTTACTGTTCAGTCATGGCATTTGCAGGAATATCATGCCGGATCTTTAGTTTGTTTTTGCCGCAAATATCGTTTGTCGTTCATGAAAAGGCTCCAAAAGTATATGAACCCAGGGAAAAGGATTAGGAATCCTGCGATATAGGTGGCAAATATGGCCCGGAATGAGCTCGGATCTGTAAACGCAGAAGCAATAGTCACTTCAGGGTATACAATATAGGGCAGATGAGCTTTTCCATATACATAGCTGGCAGCAAGGTATTGGAGGGTTATGGAAATAACCGCCAATCTGGGAATTCCCCTAACTCCTTTTTTGTTTACGGACGGAAGGAACAGTGCCAGTCCTCCTATTAGAAACAATCCAAGAGACAGCAAAAGCAAAGGCAAATCATCGATCATCTTTTCATAAATCCAAAATGCTTCCCTTTTTAAAGTAAACATAATAAGAAATGCCATTATGATTGAAACCGGTCCAAGCATGATTGCATCCCTGCGGTACACTGAGTAAGCTTCCATCTCTTCCGAGGCTTTTGAGTAGTCAGCGAGTAGAAGGGAAGACAAAAACAGTGTGCTGCTGATGGCAAAACCAATAAAAGCATATTCATTCGGGCTAGTAAAAAGATGCGCAAGGTCCAGAGATTGCCTGCCATCAGTAAATTCAACAAAATCTCCATGGGTGATGGGCAAAACGCTAATCAGCAATCCGGGGATAAGGATTCCGGATAGGCCTGAAATATAGGTGAGCGGCTTCCTGTATTCTTCCGCAATGTTGGAAAACACGAGGAATGCACTTCGGATCGCAAGTAATAGCAATATGATGCTGCCTGGTATTAGAAGTACAGTTCCCAGTGTATAGGCTGCAGTTGGAAAAAGGCTATAGACTGCCACTACAATTGCGACGATAAAGGTGTTTGTCACTTCCCAGGTAGGAGACAAATAACGATTCGCCACATTTGCCGCCTTTATTTTGGGCAGATTGAAGTAAATCATGGACCAGAAGCCTGCGCCGAAATCCATTGTTGCCATTACCGCATATATGAAGACGAATCCCCATAACACTGTGATGGCAAGTAATTCTTCAGCCATTGGATTCACTCCTTCATGTATTTGATCCGTATAGAGGAACGTTTTTCTGTTCGGCTCTATTTATATCATCTATTACGGTATTCTTTTTGAAGTAATATAGCATAACAAACACAACTGCCACCCCAAGCACTACATATACCAGGGCAAAGAGAATAAATAATATCCCCAGATTTTCAGCGGTCGTAACAGAATCAGCAGTGGACAGCACCCGGTAGATGGTCCAAGGCTGACGTCCGGTACAGGCAAATACCCAGCCAAATTCTATTCCAAGAACTGCTAGCGGCCCTGAAGCAACAAATGCCCACATGAGGACCCGCGGAAAATGATTTTTTTTCAGAAACTTATTCCATACGAAAGCGATTAAGGATAAAAATATCAGCAATGAACCAATTCCGACCATGGCATTAAAGAGAGTATGAACAAAAAGTGGAGGCCATTCTTCTTCCGGAAAGTCATTCAGACCCACTACAACGGTGTCAAAGCTGTTGCCCGCCAAAAAGCTTAGTGCCCACGGAATTTCGATTCCCCACTTAACCCCCTGTGTTTCACGGTCTGTAAATCCGCCGATTGCAAGGGGGCATAGGATTGTGTTTCAAACAGCCCCTCTGCTGCTGCAAGTTTTTCCGGCTGATACTCATGCAGATATTGAGCCGATTCATGGCCGTTTAAAGCTGTTAAAAATGAAAAAATTCCGCCGACAATCAGGCTCAGCATAAGTGCTTTCTTATGAAAGTTATATACTCGTGTTCCGAATGGAGTTCTCAGCATTTTGAAAGCAGCAACTGACGCTACAACAAATGCGCCTGTTGTGTAAGCTGATAGTGCCACATGGCCAGCTGTAACGATAAAGCTTGGGTTAAAAAACGCAGCCCATGGATCCACATCGACAATTTCCCCATCGACAATCCTGAAGCCCTGTGGTGTTCCTTCAAATGCGTGAACATTGGTTATCAGAACAGCAGAGGCGAAAGCGCCAAGGGCAACCAGCACAAGGCTTGATATACGCATCCATGGAGGAATTCTTTCGGCAGCATACACATAAATTGACATAAATAAAGCTTCAATAAAAAAGCGTAAATTTCAATCTGGAATGGCAAAGCCATCACCTTGCCGATAACCTCCATAAAACCAGGCCAGAGAAGGGAAAGCTGCGTTCCTGCTATGGTTCCTGTCGGAATTCCTACTCCAAGAAGCACTGCAAATGCCTTGGTCCACCGTTTTGCCATAATGACGTAATCATGATCCTTCGTTTTCTGGTAAAGAAGTTCCGCTGTCAGCATCATCAGTGGCAAGCCAACTCCAATCGTTGCAAAAATAATATGAAAGCCCATTGTAGTCCCAAATAAAGACCTTGCAATCAATAAATCACTCATTGCATTTTCATCCCTTCAATTTCTTCAATGGAAATAGTTTCTTCAAAAACCAGCCAACTATGTAAACTTTTCCTGTATTAGCTATATTAAGGAAACGAAAAAACCTCCCAATGTGGGAGGTTAGTGAGAACTTATTCGTTCAGCGCTTTTTTCAATGAATCCAGATTATCTTCCATAAGTGTAAAATAAGTTTGATTTTCTGATATATTTTCTTCTGTAAGGACCGATAAATTATGAAGCATTAAAGGTTCTGCACCGATTTCTTTTTGCAGAATTTCAGTCAGTCTTGAGCTGACATTCTGTTCAAAAAAGACATATTTCAAGTCATGTTCTTTGGCTTCCGCAATGATTTTCTGCAGTTCTTTCTGAGTAGGCTCGCTGGAAGAATTTAAACCCGATACACTGATTTGATCTAAACCATATCGTTCTTCCCAATATCCATATGCTGCGTGTGAAACAATGAATTCCTTATGCTCAGCATTTTGAACTGTCTGCTCAAAGTCATTATGGAGAAGATCCAGCTCCTGGGCAAGCTCCAGATAATTCTGTTCAAACTGCTCTTTCTGTTGAGGCATCTGCTCAACTAAAGCATCTTTAATTGATTCAGCCAATTCCTTGGAGTATAAAGGATCCAGCCAAACATGGGGGTCGATATCTCCATGGCTATGATCATGACCTTCTTCAGATTCTCCTTCATGATCATGACCTTCTTCAGATTCTCCTTCATGTTCATGGCCATCTTCAGATTCAGCTCCGTGCTCATCAGCATGTTCTTCTTCATGTTCAGCTTCATCAGCATGTTCTTCGGCTTCATGCGCAGGATCATGATTTTCATCTGAGTGAACAAACTCAATATTTTCTCCTGCGGCCACCATTTTAACTTTCTCATTTTTCAATGTTTCTTTTGCTTTTTCCACAAAGCCTTCAAGACCGAGTCCTATAAAAATAAAAAGATCTGAATCAGCCAGCTTCATCATATCTTTTTGTGATGGTTCAAAAGTATGTTCATCCGACCCGGGAGGATAGATGGTTTCAACTTCTAACGCATCCCCTCCGATTCGTTCAGTAAAATATTGAAGCGGGTATACCGTTGTATAAACCGTAGTTTTATTGCTGCTGTTTTCTTCTGGCTTATCGTCTGAGCAGCCTGATAGAACTAAGATTAGGCCTAAAATAAATACTAAAAATTTCTTTGTCATTTTCTCTTTCTCCTCCTTTAGTAAAACGTAGTTATTACGATTTAAAGCACGGACTATATTTTTAAATAATGTTTATTAGGGCAGTTAATTGCAGCAGTCAGCGTCCAAGTGATTAATAATACGTAATCATTACGATTTCCCTTAGTTATCTTACATAATTTCCAGCTAAAAAGCAAGAATAAAAATTTGTTTGAAGCTCCAGCTTTATGTATCATAAATATAGATGCCTGTTAAAGGTCATCATTAGTATTGACATCTTTTTGTCAAGTATTGCAGCATTTATGCCTGCTCAAAGCAAAAAAATACATAAAAGTCAGGGAGTGGAACAATTGAAACTTTTAGAAGAAATCTTAAACCATAACCAGCAGTTTGTTGAAGAAAAAAGTATGAAGAGTTTGAAACAACGAAATTCCCTAATAAGAAAATGGTTATCTTGACTTGCATGGACACTCGTTTAGTGGAGCTTTTGCCAAAAGCGCTCAATGTAAGAAATGGTGATGTGAAAATTATCAAAAATGCGGGAGCTTTAGTAACACATCCGTTTGGAAGTATTATGAGAAGCATTTTAGTAGCTGTTTACCAGCTGCAGGCAAAAGAAGTGTTTGTTATTGGCCATCATGACTGTGGCATGAGCGGAATGAAAGCAGATGCGGTTGTCAGCAGCATGAAGGAGAGAGGCATTACTGAGGATGCATTGGATACGATGACATACTCAGGAATCGCTGCAGAAGACTGGCTAAGAGGCTTTGAAAATGTAGAGGATAGTGTGTCCCATAGCGTCCATATGGTGAAAAAGCATCCATTGATGCCGGCAGATGTGCCTGTGCATGGGCTTGTTATTCATCCTGGCACAGGCAAGCTTGACCTGGTAGTGGACGGATACGAGGGTTAATTCTTTTTCTTTTTGGGCCATTCCTCCGGAACAAGGTCAACACCGCCTGGATGAAAGGGATGACATTTAAGGATCCGTTTTATAGTCAGCCAGCCGCCCTTTAAGGCGCCAAATCGCTTAACAGACTCCAGCCCATAATGGGAACATGTCGGATAAAAACGGCATGTTGGAGGCTTTAGCGGTGAAATCGCAATTTGATAGAAACGAAATATCGAAATCATTATTTTTTTTAACATGGCATTACCTTTCCTGGTTAAATCATATTTTCTTTTAAAATAACATATAATCGTGAAAACGTCATAATTTTCATATTAATTTGATGAATTTAGTCGGATATTGCGTTATAATAAAAGGAAAACTTTAGGGGAGTGTTTTGAATGCCTTCAGTAGAAAGTTTCGAGTTGGATCACAATGCTGTTAAAGCTCCATACGTGAGGCACTGCGGTGTCCATAAAGTGGGAAGTGACGGTTTAGTTAACAAGTTTGATATCCGTTTCTGTCAGCCAAATAAGCAGGCGATGAAGCAGGATGTCATTCATACACTTGAGCATCTGCTCGCTTTTAATATCCGTACGCATGCAGAGAATTATGATCATTTTGATATTATTGATATTTCCCCGATGGGATGCCAGACAGGCTATTATTTAGTCGTTAGCGGAGAGCCGTCAGTTGAAGAAATAATCGATCTGCTTGAAGCTACAATGCAAGATGCGGTTGAAATAACCGAGATTCCTGCTGCAAATGAGAAGCAATGCGGACAGGCAAAGCTTCATGACCTTGAAGGCGCAAAACGTCTTATGAGATTCTGGCTGGATCAATCGAAGGATGATTTGAAACAGGTTTTTGCATAATGAAAACGGGCTGACTGGTCAGCCCGTTTTTATAATAAGATAAGAATAAAATTTTGTAAGCCGATAACTGCATGACTTATAAAATCGGCGATAAAAGTCTTGAAATGGATTCTTTCAATTTGATTTTTAAGGCTCTATTTCTGTAATCTTCTGCAGTAAGGTTAGTTGATAGCTGGACATCTTCCTGAAAGCTCTCAGTCAGTTCTTTCGAAACGTCCTCATCATATATAAAGGCATTTACCTCAAAATTCAGCCTGAAGCTTCTAACATCTATATTCGCGGTTCCAACCGACGAAACTTTCTCGTCAACAATCAAGGTTTTTGCATGGATAAAGCCATTCTCATATATATAGATGTTCGCATTAGCTTTTAACATTTCTCCTATATAGGAGTAGGTTGCCCAATAAACAAACATATGGTCAGGCTTGTTCGGTACCATAATGTTCACTTCCACCCCTGATAATGCAGCTATTTTCAATGCATCCAGTAGACTAGCGTCCGGAATGAAGTAGGGAGTTTGGATATAAATAGATTTACGGGCCGATGAAATCATTTTTATATACCCATTTTTAATCTGTTCCCATTCCGAATCAGGACCGCTGGTAACAATTTGCATCCCTACGCTATCTCGAGACTCGGTCAGTGGAAAATACTTAGGAGCATAGTAAATATCATGGCGGTGCGAAGCCTGGTTCCAGTCCAGGATAAAGCGGGTCTGCAGGGAATGGACAGCACTCCCTCTAATTCTTAAATGAGTATCACGCCAATACCCAAACTTTGGATTTAGCCCGAGGTATTCATCCCCGACATTAAACCCTCCAACATATCCAATTCGGCCGTCAATAATGGCAATCTTGCGATGGTTCCGGTAATTAATTCTCAAGTTGATAAAGTGCAGCCGGGAAGGGAAAAAGGCTTCAATTTCCCCTCCTGCCGCAATCAGCTCTTTAAACGCCCTTTTATGCAGGCTTCTTGAACCCAGTTCATCATAGAGAAGCCTTACTTTTACGCCTTCTTTTGCCTTTTCCGTCAAAAGATTGATTAAGCTTTTCCCCAGATTATCTCTCTTGAAGATATAATACTGCAGATGGATGTGATCGGCTGCATTTTTGATGTCCTCCACAAGCGAATTGAACTTCTCTTTCCCATCTGTAAAAATCCTGACCTCGTTGTCCTGGGTTAATACCGAATCATTATTGACAAGATGCATATATATAAGGTCCTTGGAGTTTTTAATTATGTCATTTCGAAAATGGAAATCCTTTTCCTTGATTCCTCTGATTTGATTGTTCAGCAGTTCATCAATTCCAATCTTTTTGCGGTCTTCCCATTGAAACATCTTTCTTCTGGTTAAATTCTGCCCAAAGAAGAGGTACATGAAAAAACCAAGAAGAGGAAGAAAGAACAAAACCATGAGCCAGGCCCATGTGGCACCTGCATCCCTTCGCTCCAGAAAGATAACAAATGCTGCCAGGATAATATTTAATACTAGAAATACTGTAAGCATCATGGAGTATATATCCATCTCAATGTCCTCTCATTACATGTATATTATTTCCGTCCATTTAAAAGGAAAACCTCCGGCTATACGGAGGCTGTATATATAATAGCGTATGCTTATGAACGGTTTTGGTTATCTTCTTGATCTTCTTTAGCCTCTTTTTGTTCCTGCTCGCTGTCAGGAAGCGGATCAACTGGGTCTACCGTATGTTTGAATTGGTAAGCTTTTGAAGTGGTAATGACGCTTAAAAGCAGTACCACGATCACAATGATAATCGATATGACTAATACCGTATACATGTTTCTCCCCCTTTTCTATCAATATTTTACCATGAAAGCAGCTCTTTCATGAAAGATTTCGCAATCACCAAGGTACAGGTTTGATTTTTGTTAATGTGGGTAATCTATTGTTGGGAGGATGATTTATATGAGTAAAGAATTGGTAAAGGCTGTTAACCAGCAAGTAGCAAACTGGACTGTTCTGTATGTAAAGCTTCACAATTACCATTGGTATATTAAAGGGAAAAACTTTTTTACCCTTCATGCAAAATTTGAAGAACTTTATAATGAAGCCAACGTACATGTTGATGAACTGGCTGAGAGAATCCTGGCTCTTGAAGCCAAGCCGGTTGCGACTATGAAGGAAGTTCTTGAGACCAGTTCTCTCGAAGAAGCGACAGGAAAAGAAAATGAAGAAGAGATGGTCCAATCTGTCGTTGATGACTTCGAAAAAATGGTGGACGAGCTTCAGGAAGCCATTGAGCTAGCAGAAGAAGCCAAAGATGAAGGAACAGGCGACATGCTGATTGCTGTAAAGCAAAGCTTAAAGAAACATATTTGGATGCTAAAAGCATACCTTGGCTAATAAACAAAGACTGGCTGGAAAGCTGGTCTTTTTGTATGCAAAAAAAGAGGGAGTGCCTTCGGAACAAATCTAAACCGGGTTCCTTACCTTTGTGCTTACCTTACTCCCGGCGTGTAGGTACAATAAAACAAAAAGCGGCTTATCGCCGCCTTAAATAATATGGATAGTGAATAATTCCGGATATGTATAGTTTAGTGTATGTTACGGTGATGAATGATTGGGCTTCTGCGCTGGCCGTAATTCTCACTGGCAAATTTCCCTTTTAAGCTCTCAATCAGATAAAGCCCCATTAAATCATATAATTCCTGATTTTCGAGATCCTTGATGATATTCAGCAGGTCTTCTCTGTCCATTTCTTCTAAGAAAGCAAAAGCGAGCATATCGATATCCTCTTCATCACCTGTCAGCTTATTCCTGTAAAGTTCATATAGCTCATCAATCAGTTTCATGATAACACCTCCTTAATAATGCGCCTGTTTTATTTAGTATACTTAATTTAATACCCCTGATGCAGGAAAATATTCACCCGGATAAATTGAGAAGCCGTTTCCCATTTATTTAACTTAGTATATGTAAGCTTATGAAGAATGATCGTAATTTCGTATAATTTTATCATAAATGTGGGATACGATAACTATAGAAATGAAAAAGTAATGATATTTAAGATAAAGCAACCGGTGTTGAAGCTGTGTCACAGGAATGAACAAAAAAGGGGCTGACATGATTGGAAGGGAATAAAAAGACGTATTATATAACGCTTGGTTCTGGGGAGATTTCCCAAAGTGCCACTGGCTCAACATGGAATTTTAAAATAGAGGCAACAGATGATGAAATCATTGCCTTAAGAGAATATTTTGACCAGAACTATTCAACTGAGTGGCAGAATTTTTACAGGGCCCATGTTCCTTATGTTCAATACCATTATGACCGTGAAAATGATGCTTATGATGATACAATGAAGAAAATTTATGGAATGATTTATGATCTTGGAGATGATGAAGCAAGAAAGCATATTGAAAGCATGGGGATCCTCACCGAAGAGGAACATAAATAAGAAAAACGGAAGCGCATCGCCCACCCCCTGCACCTGAATGGGGCAGGTGGAAAGCTCTCGAAGTGCCAAGTAATATTTAGTAGCATAAAAAGCTGAGGCGATGCCTCAGCTTTTCTACATTTCCATTTCTACAGCTGTATCAAGAACATCCTGCGGAACAGCTATAGCCTCTACCTTATTATAGTTTGAGTATTGGCCGTTCATGTTCTGCTTCATGGAGATGGTCTGGCCTTCAGCCGTGATTTCCATTTCCATAATCATATTCAGCACACTTGGATAAAAAGTTTCTTTATCAATCACGATTTCGTATTCCACGCCGTTAATTTTCATGTTATCAAGCATTTCTCCGTTCGCGGCCAGTTCAGGCGGGAGCGTTTCTGCTGCTGTTTCCTTCACAAAATCATTGAATTTTTCTCCATCGGCTTTCAGCTTTAGGATGTAGTTTTCTGCGTCCTGTTCAAACGTAAAGTCGTCCACGAACTCCTGTAATTTTTTTAGTTCTTCACCAGGATTCGTCTGCTGACTGGACATTTGAAGCAAATCATCCGACATTTCTTTAGGGAACTTCATCCACTGCTTACCGGCGGCGTCATAAAGGAACATGCCTTCTTCAGTAAAATAGCTTTCGATATCATATGACTCTTCTGTGCCGTCCATCGACATAGTCATCTTTTGATAGAAGGCCATTGGATCTGTTGTAACATCCATGTCAATGACAGAATCGATATTCATATTTTCCCCTTCAGTGCCTGAGCTCATTTCCTGGCTCATATCCATATTTACGGAGAAGCTTTTAAGCTCTTCTGAAGCCTCGGTTGATTTCGTTAAAACTTCCTCCAGTGTCAATTCTGAAGCTTCTTCTGCTTTGGTTTCTTCCTTGTCTGTGCCACCATCAGATTCATTTACAGGTTTTGCTGTCTCACTGCATGCAGCCAGCATTAGAATCATTAAGAAGCCAATAAGAATTGCAAGGGACTTTTTCAAGGTATACACTCCTCTATTTTGGTTAGTCAGCTAATTTTACGGGGAAAAAAGGAAAAAGTTTCAAAAATATGTAATTTGATACTTTAGGCCCAGAAGTTTTTAAATAAATAATAAACATATATAATGATAACAACAGAAATTTATTTTCGAGTGAGGGAAAAGTATGGAAACCTTTTTGGATGCGAACGGCGGGGAAGTGAGATTTTCTTTTAATAAAAGAGCTTTTGGAACAGAGCCAAGACATGTTCTGGTCATTTGCCGCTATGGCGATCAATGGCTGCTGACGAATCATAAAAAGCGGGGGTGGGAATTTCCGGGCGGCAAGAGAGAACAGGGGAGTCACTTGATGAGGCAGCCAGAAGAGAGGTATATGAAGAAACAGGAGCGGACTTAAAGGATTTACACTTTATTGGTGAATATGAAGTAAACTTTGGAACCGAACGTTTTGTCAAAGCCATTTTTTTCGCAGAGGTGGAGAGCCTTAACAAAAAGGAGCAATATTTTGAAACTGACGGTCCCATCCTGACAGAGGGAAACATGCTGGAAGACAGATGGAACAGTCAATACAGTTTTATCATGAAGGATAAAGTAATTGAAAACTGCCTCGAAAAAATCATGAAGGAAAAGTAAAAAACGGCAATACACTGTGCCGTTTTTTTAAGATCCATTTTTAATCAGTTTTCGCTCGAGAAGTTCGACAAGCTGATACATCACTGTTGCAAAAACAGCAATTACCAGCAATGACAGCATGACAAGGGTGAAGTTGAATACTTGGAAGCCGTAAATAATCATGTATCCGAGACCTTTTGAAGATACAAGGAATTCGCCGACAATGACTCCGACCCATGATAGCCCGACATTCACCTTTAAAGTGGAAATGATAGTCGGGAATGAAGCAGGCAAAATGGCTTCCCTGAAGATTTGAAATCGATTCGCCCCAAAGGTCTGAAGCACTTTAATATAATTGGGGTCTACTTCTTTGAAAGATGTATAGACGACAATGGTTGTGATGATGATGGAAATAATCGCTCCCATGGCTACAATTGAAGTAAAACTGGGGCCTAATGCGACGATTAATATCGGGCCAAGGGCAACCTTTGGCATTGAATTCAGGACAACCAAATAGGGATCCGCTATTTTCGATAGCATCGGTGACCACCAGAGAATGGCTGCAAGCAATGTGCCTAAAAAAGTACCCAAAATGAATCCAAAAACGGTTTCTGACAAAGTATAGCCTAAATCCACCATCAAGGTACCATCCTGGATTTTGGTTAAAAATAACCCCCATACTTTAGAAGGCGAACTGAAAATCAGCGGATCTATCCATTGCTTTTGGCTTGCCAGCTCCCACCCTGAAAAAAACACGATAAAGATGACAGCCTGATAGAAGCGGACCAATTTTTTTCACGGTTCAACGACTGGATATATTTCTGGTGGAGGAATTTAACGTTCTCCTGCGGGCTCAAGGGACTCCAGCTCCTTCCATATAGTTTGAAAAATTGCTGGATATGCTTCATGATTTCTTGCGTTAAAAGGAGTTTCATCTCTTAATTCTTTCGGAATGACAAACGTTTTATGAAGCTGTCCGGGCCTTGCGGAAAAGAGAAAAACGCGATCACTCATGCTGATTGCCTCACCAATATCATGGGTAACCAGTATGGCTGTTTTACCAAAAGATTTAAGCGTGTTAGAGACCAAATCCTCAAGCTTCAGCTTGGTTTGATAATCTAATGCGGAAAAGGGTTCATCAAGCATGAGCAGCTTTGGTTCTGTTGCAAGTGTTCTTACAAGGGCAACACGCTGGCGCATTCCGCCTGAAAGCTGCTTCGGAAACTGTGATTCTACACCTTTTAATCCCATCTCCTTAAGGAGCTGCAGAGCATAAGCTTTTTTGTCTGGAGTAAGGCTGTTCCCGATTTTCAGCCCCAGCAGGATATTTTCTTCAATCGTTTTCCAGGGAAAAAGATAATCCTGCTGCAGCATATAGCCAATTTCATTTTCTGCCGTTTCAACCCGCTTTCCTTCAAGTGTTACAGTGCCTTCTGTGGGTTCAAACAGGCCTGCTATGATGGAAAGCAAAGTTGTCTTGCCGCATCCGCTTGGGCCGAGGAAGGAAACAAATTCGCCTTCCTCCACTTCAAGCGAAATATCGGAGAGGGCCGTTACAGCAGAGGTTTTCGTAAAATAAGTGTGGTGGACAGCATCTACCTTTAAAAAATTCATGTCGGCCTCCTCTTTCGTTTATTACTTCATTACACCTTCAGCGATTTCTGTGTTGACAAGTGTGTCATGCTCTATGCGCTTAGGGAGCTCTCCTGCTTCGTCCATGATGTTCTGCAGATTTTCCCATTCTTCAGTGTCCAGGATAGGATCTGTTGCAAAGGATCCCTGGCTCTTATAGCGGTCTACTACCATCTCAATGATATCAAGCTCGGTATTGTCGAAATATCCTTGAATGGTTTCTGCCGTTTCTTTCGCACTGTGTGTCTCAACCCATTGCTGTGCTTTATAAATCGCTCTTGTGAATTTTTCGACCGTTTCTTTATTTTCATCAATATAGCTTTGTTTTGTCATGAATGTGGTATATGGTACATGACCGGACTCTGTTCCGAAAGAAGCTACGATATAGCCTTTGCCTTCTTTTTCAAAAACACTGGCAGTCGGCTCGAACAGCTGAACAAACTCGCCTGTTCCTGAAGCGAAGGCCGGAGCGATATTGGCATAATCAATATTTTGAATCAAGTCCATATCTGCGTGAGGATCAATTCCATGCTTTTTCAGAACAAACTCACCGGCCATTTGCGGCATACCGCCTTTGCGCTGGCCAAGGAATGTTTTGCCTTTCAGCATATCCCAGGAAAAATTGTCGATTTTATTGCGGGAAACTAAAAATGTTCCATCTGTCTGGGTTAGCTGTGCAAAGTTGATAACCGGGTCATTGGAGCCCTGCGCGGATACGTAAATCGATGTTTCAGAGCCAACAAGCGCCACATCAGCGCTGTCTGAAAGCAAAGCTGTCATCGTTTTATCTCCGCCTGCTGTAGTCGTAAGCTCTACTTTAAGACCTTCTTCTTCAAAGAAACCCTTCTCAAGGGCTACATATTGCGGAGCATAGAAGATGGAACGTGTCACTTCGGCAATACGGACGTTTTGCATTTCATCCTTTCCGCAAGCGGCCAAAGGAACAATAAGTATCGCCGTAAGCAAAAGAAGCATGCTTACTTTCATCCATTTTTTCATAAGCCATAAGACCTCCCTTATGCTAAAAAAGTCAGATTTAAAAGCCTAGGATATCGTATGAAAATCGAAAAAATGTGTGAATGCCCATGGAAACATTTTTAGGCGGAGGTCATAAAGCTCATACTATTAGTCGTATTCAGATTACTTCAAGAGGGGGAATGAGGACATGGAATTCCAAAATGGCCAAATCATAAATAAACAGAGATTTCCTTCGCCAAATCCGGCAATCGAATTATCAGTTGTCACATATCATGCAAACGGATTACATATAAAAGGCCTGCTGGCAGAGCCAAAGGGGAGGAGCTATATGATGGATTCCTATACCTGAGAGGAGGCATAAAAAATGTCGGGAAAGTAAGGCCTTCACGGATTGTCCAGTTTGCCTGTGAAGGCTTTATTGTATTCGCCCCTTTTTACAGAGGCAACCAAGGGGGAGATGGCAACGAAGATTTTGCAGGGGAGGACAGACAGGACGCGTTTGCCGCTTTCACTCTTCTTCAGGAGCATGCACGGGTAAAAAGAGTCCATATATTTGGCTTTTCCCGCGGTGGCGTAATGGCATTGCTTACTGCAATCGAGTTTCCGGAAGCCGCGTCCATTGTAACATGGGGAGGGGTCAGTGATATGTTTCTCACTTATGTGGAGCGCAAGGATCTCCGAAGAATGATGAAACGTGTAATAGGCGGAACCCCGACGAAGTTTCCGGAAAGGTATAAATATCGCACCCCGCTTTTTCGGCTGGAACAGCTGGAGGCGCCTGTCTTAATCATCCATGGAGAACAGGATCATAATGTTTCGGTGGAGCATTCCTATCGCCTGGAAAAAAGGCTCAAGGCTCTTAAAAAAGAAGTAGGCAGCTGGTATTTCCCTGAATATACCCACTACTTTCCGCCAGCCGTGAACCGGAAGACAGTAGAGGATTTAAGTGCGTGGATGAAAAGCAATGGGTAGATAAAATTAAAGACTTTCAGAGCGGAAAAAGGTGGGGTAAAATAGAGGTAAGGATATTAAGAATGAAGGAGAGATACCAATGGGTATGCCTTTAGAGCTGAACACAATGATCGTGACAAAGGGAAGGGAAAAAAGACTTGATGAATATTTCTTTTCGCTTGTCAAAGACGGATACCGATTATATCCGCTCGATATCCCTGTCGAGGTAAAAAGAACAATTGACGGAGACCTGAACGGAATGGGTGTTATTAGAAAAGTAGAATGGGAAAACAGCCAGACACTCATTACTTACCAGCTTGTTTCTCTAAACTCAACAAACTAAAGAGCGCCTGGACTTAGTCCGGCGTTTTTTTGTTCAAAATATTTCTGCAAATCGCAAGTGAGAATAGTGCTTTTTTAATCAGGGAATGAGAAAGAATGATTAGTTGGAATAGTGCCGCTGAGCGAGGAAAAGGAGTTGCGAAAGGACTTAAACAGAAGGAATAGTGCTACTGAGAAATAGAAAAAGAGTGCGAACTGGAACTAATCGAAGCGCACAGTGCCGATCAACGACTATTAGTCTGCATGTAAGAAACTTATTCGTTCGAGCTTGAAGACTTATAAAATGAAATATAAAAAAGGAATTGCTGCTAAGCTGCAATTCCTTTTCTATATTATGCGATTGGTCCGCCTTTTTCTTCGATTTCAGAAGAAACGCTTGTGAACTTCTTGAAGTTCTCACGGAATTTTGCAGCGAGTTCTTTTGCCTTTGCTTCATAAGCAGCCTGATCTGCCCATGTTTTGTTTGGCTGAAGAACTTCGTCAGGCACACCCGTAACGTGCTGCGGAATTTCCAATCCGAAAATTTCGTCTTTGACTGTTTCTACGTTGTTTAGTTCGCCTTCAAGTGCAGCTTCCACCATAGCACGAGTGTAAGCAAGTTTCATGCGTTCACCGACTCCGTACTCTCCGCCAGTCCATCCTGTGTTTACCAGGAAGACTTTTGCATTATGCTCATCGATCTTCTCGCCAAGCATTTCAGCATAACGGTTTGCAGGAAGCGGAAGGAAAGGTGATCCAAAGCAAGTTGAGAACGTTGCCTGCGGTGAAGTGATGCCGCGCTCAGTTCCTGCCAGCTTGGAAGTATATCCGCTTAAGAAATGGTACATTGCCTGCTCTTTTGACAGTTTAGAGATTGGAGGCAATACGCCAAATGCGTCAGCTGTTAAAAATACGATTGTATTAGGATGTCCGGCAATGCTTGGGTCAACAATATTATCGATGGCCTGAAGCTGGTAAGCCGCACGTGTATTTTCAGTTAAAGTGCTGTCATCGTAATCAGCAACCCGAGTTTCGCTGTTTACTACCACATTTTCCAATACAGCCCCAAATCGGATAGCATCAAAAATTTGCGGTTCTTTCTCACGGGATAAGTTAATGCATTTCGCATAGCAGCCGCCTTCAATATTGAAGACGCCATTTGCTGACCAGCCATGCTCGTCATCCCCAATCAGCTTGCGGTTAGGGTCTGCAGATAAGGTTGTTTTCCCTGTTCCGGATAAGCCGAAGAATAAAGCAACATCTCCTTCACGACCAACGTTCGCGGAACAGTGCATAGGAAGGATCCCGTTTTCTGGAAGCATATAGTTCATAACAGAGAAAATGGACTTTTTCATTTCGCCTGCATATTCAGTACCACCGATTAAAACAGTACGGCGCTCGAATGAAATGATGATAAATGTTTCGGACTTTGTGCCGTCAACTGCAGGGTCTGCTTTGAAATTAGGAGCAGAAATGACTGTGAACTCTGCTTGATGATCCAATAGCTCGTCTTCTGCCGGACGAATGAATAACTGATGTGCGAAAAGATTGTGCCAGGCATATTCATTAATTACCTGGATTGGCATGCGGTGCTTTTTATCTGCGCCTGCGAAGCCTTTGAAAACAAATACTTCTTCTTTTTCTTTTAAGTAGTTGATTACTTTATTATAAAGATTAGAGAATGCTTCTTCAGAGATAGGCTGGTTTACGCTGCCCCAATCCATTTTATCTTTATTTGATGCTTCTTCAACAATGTATTTATCTTTAGGAGAACGTCCTGTATACTTTCCTGTAGTAGCGCGTACGGCGCCAGTAGAGGTAAGGGACCCTTCATTGCGGTTTAAAACTTTTTCCACAAGCTGAGGAACGGATAATTGCACTTGAATGTTGCTGCCATTTAATAATTCGCTCAATTCGTTTGATATGCTTACAGAGTTCATCTGATGAATACCTTCCTTTTTTCCGATTTTTTTATGAAAGTGATTACATCTCGAAATTAGTATAACACATTAAAACGATTAGTCTATACTATTACGAAACTTTTTTATTCATGTTATAAAAATGTCATAATTGGACATGCAATTCCACTTTAATCACCTTATAACTGATATATGTTAATATAGAAGAAAGTGTTAATTTTAACATGGGACTGATCTAAAATGAAGACAATTGCCCTCTATGATGAAACTTGTTCTTTATGCAAGGAAACAAAGAAGATATTTAAAAAACTTGATTGGCTGAATAAAGTGGTATGGATTTCTCTGCAGGAGTATGAAAAAATCCCGGATTCTCTCTCGTTTTCCAAGCATGACCTGCGCAGAGAGCTTCATATTATTACTCCATCGGGCGGTGTGAAAAAGGGTTATTCTGCAGTAAGGAGACTGCTGTTCCTCTTTCCTGCCTCCTTTTTAATCAGCCTCCTTTTATATCTCCCATTGACGCCAATACTGGGCGATCCGATCTACAAATGGATTGCTAAAAACAGGCATAAATTTCTAAAGAAAAAATGTGATGATGGAAGCTGTTCGCTGTAAGCATGGAGCATAATTTTCAATGCTGAAATTTTACTGTTAAAAATAATGAAAACTTGTTGACATGATTCGATAAAATACGGTATGATTCAACCTTGAACGGATACTCTCTTATCCCGAGCTGGTGGAGGGACAGGCCCTATGAAACCCAGCAACCTGCTAAACCTGCTAAAAGGCATTTATCAGCAAAGGTGCTAACCTGACGCAAGGACGTAATTCCTTGAACGATAAGAGTGAAAGGCGCGAATCGATTTGCTTTCAACCTTTTCACTATTGAGAAGGTTTTTTATTTTGCACAGGCAATGGGATGAACGGCTTTTGGAATGTACTATTTATGTGAGTTTTTAGCAGCTTGCAGAGAGGCATAAGAAAAGATGGATGCCTGGCTTTCTAGCCAGCGATGCCTATTTTTCTAATAAAAACTCCATGTTTATTTCATACTACTAAGGGAATGAGTTCCGTATCAAACAGAGATCCATGAAATGACAGGGAAAAGTTCTTTTCCGCTTCCCCATTTCTTAATTCTCGCTCAATTTTCTATTTATAAGGAGGAAGCCAGATGTCAACAAAGCGTCGTTTGTTTACTTCTGAATCAGTTACTGAAGGTCATCCGGATAAAATCTGTGACCAAATTTCTGATGCAATCTTAGATGCGATTTTAGCTAAAGATGCGAATGCCCGTGTTGCTGCAGAGACTTCTGTAACAACTGGACTTGTATTAGTTGCAGGTGAAATCACAACATCTACATACGTAGATATTCCAAAAATCGTTCGTGAAACGGTAAAAGAAATCGGTTATACCCGTGCTAAATATGGTTTCGATTCCGAAACATGTGCAGTTTTAACTTCCATTGATGAGCAGTCAGCAGATATTGCAATGGGTGTTGACCAGGCTCTTGAAGCAAGGGAAGGACAAATGAGTGATCAGGAAATCGAAGCAATCGGTGCAGGGGACCAGGGTTTAATGTTCGGTTTTGCATGCAACGAAACGAAAGAGCTAATGCCTCTTCCGATTTCTTTAGCACATAAACTTTCCCGCCGTCTGACTGAAGTTCGTAAAGAAGAAATTCTTCCTTACCTTCGTCCGGACGGAAAAACTCAGGTAACGGTTGAGTATGATGAAAATGACAAGCCAGTCCGCATTGACACAATCGTTATTTCTACCCAGCATCACCCTGAGATCAGCCTGGAGCAAATCCAGCGCAATCTTAAGGAGCATGTTATTAACCCGGTTGTTCCCAAAGAACTAATCGATGAGAATACAAAGTATTTCATCAACCCAACAGGACGTTTTGTAATCGGCGGACCTCAAGGGGATGCAGGCCTGACTGGACGCAAAATCATTGTTGATACTTACGGCGGATATGCCCGTCATGGCGGAGGCGCGTTCTCCGGTAAGGATCCTACAAAGGTTGACCGCTCTGCTGCTTATGCTGCTCGTTATGTAGCGAAGAACCTTGTGGCAGCAGGTTTAGCTGAGAAAGTGGAAGTTCAGCTTGCTTATGCGATTGGTGTAGCACAGCCAGTGTCGATTTCTGTTGATACATTCGGAACAGGCAAAGTCGATGAAGATGTACTAGTTGATCTAGTTAGAAAGCACTTTGATCTTCGCCCTGCAGGAATTATTAACATGCTTGGCCTTCGCCGCCCAATTTACAAGCAGACAGCTGCTTACGGACACTTCGGACGTACAGATGTTGATCTTCCTTGGGAGCGTACGGACAAAGCTGAAATCCTTCGCTCTGAAGCTTAATAGAAAAGCGGAAGCTCTTTGGCCATCCCCGATACTTTAAGGGGGAGACAAAAATATAAAAAGCGGGAGTTGCATTAATCAATGTAACTCCCGCTTTCTTTTTGCGTCATTATACATAAAGGGTGTTTATTCACTTTTCGGTCTTTATGCTCTTTAGTCGTTTATAATTATATGTTATCGTATAAACTTCGGATAATGGCTTAATTTTCCGTGCATATTTTTTATATTCCACGTGCTAATTATAAATGATTAGTGGTAGTATTATAGGGTATGTTTTCTAAGAAAAAGGAGCCGTTAAGGCTGTATCTAAATATTGAGAAAAGAATGGAGTAGGTGACGTACATAATGTGTGGTTTTATTGGTTGTGTACATGAAAAAGCACAAAATTACCGTGACGCAGATAAAGAACAGTTCCAAAATATGAATGATATCATTACCCATCGGGGTCCCGATGATTCAGGATACTATTTTGATGACCATATTCAATTCGGCTTCCGCCGGCTGAGCATTATCGATATCGAAAGCGGACACCAGCCGCTGACATACGAGAATGAGCGTTATTGGATTATCTTTAATGGTGAAATCTATAACTATGTGGAACTTCGTGAAGAACTTCTCAAAGCTGGATTAAGCTTTGAAACAAGCTCCGATACAGAAGTCATAATTGCCCTTTACAGCCATATGAAAGAAAAGGCTGTTGAAAAATTGCGCGGTATGTTTGCGTTTGTCATTTGGGATAAACAGGAACAGTCTCTATATGGAGCCAGAGATCCATTTGGGATTAAGCCTTTCTTTTATTACGATAAGGGAGACCGCACGTTCTTTGGATCAGAGAAGAAGAGCATTCTTTTGGCTCTTCAAAATGATGTATTAAACTATGACTCCCTCCAGCATTATCTGACCTATCAGTTTGTGCCTGAGCCAAACACGATGTCAGAGGGAATCCATAAGCTTGAGCCTGGCCATTATTTTACTAAAAAAATTGGTGCTCAAATGGATATTAAGCGATATTGGAAAGCTGCTTTCCATCCAGTGCAGAAGTCAGAAGCTGATTTCACGAAAGAAATTAGAGATGTTTTGTTCGACTCAGTCAAAATGCATATGCGTGCCGATGTTCCGGTAGGTTCATTTCTTTCAGGCGGAATAGATTCTTCCATCATTGCTTCCATTGCGAAAGAATTCCATCCTGCTATTAAAACATTCTCCGTCGGGTTTGAACGCAATGGCTTCAGCGAGGTGGATGTAGCGAAAGAAACAGCGGAAAAGCTGGGTGTCGAAAACATCAGCTACATCATAACTCCTGAGGAATACATGAATGAGATTCCGAGAATCATGTGGCATATGGACGATCCGCTTGCTGACCCGGCTTGTGTGCCCCTTTATTTTGTAGCAAGAGAAGCACGCAAGCATGTAACGGTTGTACTTTCAGGTGAGGGCGCTGATGAGCTATTTGGCGGCTATAATATTTACCGTGAACCACAATCCCTGGAAGTCTTCAATAAAATTCCTGCCATCGGCAAAAAGCTTCTACGCATGATTGCAAACATGATGCCAGAGGGAATGAAGGGGAAAAGCTTTATCGAACGCGGTGTAACACCAATGGAAGAGCGCTACATTGGAAATGCAAAAATGTTTACAGAGCAAGAGAAGCGCAGCCTGCTTCATGTATATAAAGACAGCTTAAATTATACGGATATCACTAAACCGCTATATGAAGAAAGCCGGGGCTATGATCCGGTTGACCGCATGCAGTATATCGATATTCATACGTGGATGCGCGGAGACATTCTATTGAAAGCGGACAAAATGACGATGGCTCATTCTCTCGAGCTTCGTGTTCCGTTCCTTGATAAAGAAGTGTTTGAAGTGGCTTCCAAAATTCCGACCAGCCTGAAAACGGCCAATGGAACTACGAAGTATATTCTTCGCAAAGCTGCTGAAGGAGTCGTTCCAGACCATGTGCTGAACCGCAAGAAGCTTGGATTCCCTGTGCCAATCCGCCACTGGCTGAAAGACGAGATGAATGAATGGGCGAAAAATATCATTCGTGAAAGCAGCACAGATCATCTAATTAATAAAGATTACGTACTGCAGCTGCTAGAAGACCATTGTCAGGATAAAGCGGACAATAGCCGCAAAATCTGGACAGTTCTTATGTTCATGGTTTGGCATCAGGTATATGTGGAGAAAAAGTATTCTTTTGAGAAAGAGTATTTGTTAAATAAAGACTTGCAGCCGCTTAAAGGCTAAAAATAAAAACGTCCATCAGGTGAAAACCTGGTGGACGTTTTTATTAATTATAAGAATGTATAAATTTTTTAAGTCAGATAATTGTCTGGCGCAAGCAGCCTCCCACCTCGAGATCACAAGCTTGTCTAGCTGAGGCTCCTAGGGACGAAAGATAAGACACTCCCTCACAAAAGGCAAAGGACGTCTTTCCGGAATGCTCGTCTTGTGCTTGAGGCCGCAGGATAAGGAATGCTTCGTTAGCATAAACATCGCACGACCGAAAACGTTAGGTTTTGGGAGGTCGCGGCGATCTTAGTCTGCGTTCTTTCGTGGGCAAGGCGCTTCCGCTTTTCTTATGGGAGATAGGTAATAGCCTGTTTGCCCATCTGCACCCATGCTTTTTCAAAATCGTTTTTGGGTGCTTTTTTATTTTCTCTCCTGTGAGCGGATCGTTGAAATACAAGTATTCCTGATCATACCCTGTGAGCAGGACTGAATGCTCTTTATAGGTAATCTGTATTTTTCCGCTTGGCGTATGCCAGGTCTGGAAAAAGTCATCAGAAAGCTGTTTATAGGCTGTGTTGATAATAACCCAGACAGGCCTGCCATCTGACAAATGGATCTTTAAGTCTTCAAAATCGGATCCGGTAAGGTCTTCAATGGAGCCAGGCATGTACTTTTCCGCAAGCTCTTTTACCGGTTTATGATAAACGCCAAGACCTGGATTATCAAAGGAATACATATCGCCTATGAATCCGTCATTCGGGTGCCCGAAATAGATTTTTCCGTTTTCTATGCGATAAGGCTCAGGATTTTTCTTTATTTCTTTAGCGAGTGTCATTTTATCAGCCTGTATTCCTGCATGCTGAAGGAGCATGGATAAGCTCGTCACCTCGCATCCTCTGGGGAGCTCAGGAAACTGATTGACTGCGGGTGCATCTATAATTGTTTCTTCCTTGATCTTTATTACGACAGTGTTGTTTCCAAGGAAAGAGCTGGCTTTCTCAGCAGGTTCAGACAGCCATGATTTAATTTGGTTTACGGCTGAAGCAGGCTGGCTGCCTGAAAGGTTGTCATAAACAAATGCACCAGAAATCAGGATGAAGACAAGTAAAAACATTGGTGCCGTTTTTAACATTGTTTTTCTGAATATCACTATTAAAAATAAGAATAGAACAATTGCCGCAATATAAATCTTCAATTTCTTCACCAGCCCATTGGTATTGCCTTATGTTTATTATCGGCTGTTTTCCCATTCTATAATAGGGGGCAGGTGAGTTATTCAGGCTTTTTCTGCAAAGACTTATAGTACTGCCCTTTTTCGGCGTACTCCCTGCTGATCCGTTCCATATCTTTGATATCTTCTGGTGTCAGCTCGCGGATCACTTTTGCGGGCCTTCCGAATGCAAGTGTATTGGGAGGAATTTTCTTTCCCTGTGGAACAAGGCTCCCTGCACCAATGAATGCTCCCTCTCCGATTTCAGCCTGATCTAATACAATTGAGCCCATTCCTATTAAAGCCTTTTTGCGGACAATGCAGCTATGAAGGATTACCTGATGGCCAACTGTCACTTCATCTTCCAATATCAGCGGGTTATTCGGGCTTTGATGCAGGACGGAATTGTCCTGGATATTGACTTTTTTGCCGATGATTGTTGGTGCTACATCTCCGCGTATAACGGAGTTGAACCAAACGCTGGAATCCTCGCCAATTTCAACATCGCCGGTAATGGTAGTAAAATCTGCAATAAATGCGGATTCTGCAATTTTAGGTTCTTTATCTTTATATGGATAGATCATGTGAAACACTCCTATATGAAGTTTGATTATTTTGATTTTATCATAAGAGGCATGATAAACGTTATTTTGGCAAAAAGAATTCCAATTTTACAAAGGGTTGATTCATGAACAATTTCAGCATCTAGGCTATAATATATATACAAAAGACAGTACGTAAAAAGGCTGGGAGGATTGACTATGTGGAAATGGGAAACTGAAGGAGATGCAAAGGGCGTTATTGTCATGGTGCATGGGGCAATGGAGCATCACCGCCGTTATGGCTGGCTGATTGAAATGTGGCGCTTGGCCGGTTTCCATGTCATTATGGGAGATCTTCCTGGCCAGGGGATGACTTCAAGATCCAGAAGAGGCCATATTGACTCCTTTGATGAATATATACTTGAAGTTCAGGATTGGGTACATGCTGCCTATGAATTTGAATTGCCGGTCTTTCTTTTAGGGCACAGCATGGGCGGTCTGATTGCCATTCGCCTGCTGCAGGAGGAAAGGATGAATCTCGCTGGGGTAATTCTGTCCTCCCCATGCTTAGGCTTGGTTCAACAGCCTTCAAAATTTCTGAACTTCTTATCGCTTGGACTCAATTCTGTGATGCCTGGCCTGAAAATGGATGCCGGATTATCCGTTGACATGGCGACGCGGAATCAGGACGTCCTTGATGCTGATTTAAATGATTCTCTTTATGTGACAAAAGTTTCGGTCAGATGGTACAGGGAACTTGTTTCTGCAATAAAGCTTGCCTTTGAGAATCTTGATAAGATCCAGGATGTGCCCCTCCTTGTATTACAGGGCGGCGATGATAAGATCGTAAATAAAACAACTGTCAGAGAATGGTTTAACCTTGCGCCCTTCTCAGAGAAAAGGTTCAAAGAATGGCCTAAATGCTACCATGAAGTCTTTAATGAACCTGAGCGTGAAGAAGTCTTTGAATACGCGAAGGATTTCGTTAACAGCCAATTAAAAGCGCTTGGTTATGTGGTTTAAGGACGGTGTTTTAATTATGGAGGGGTGCAGCTTAATATAAGAAACTGTTCACCTATCCCTAAGCAAAAGGAGGTTTATCATGTCATGAGTGTCCCTTCCATGCCAATTAGCTTAATGTCACATGTCTACAGGAAGGTTCTTCCTGCGGTACATAAGGAACTAGCATACTGGAAAAGCAGAGCGGAAGCCATTCCTGATCAGGAGTTAAGAAAGCAGGCTCTTGCCAGCATTGAGCATAAAACCTTCCACTGTGAAGGCGGAGCTATTATGTCATTAATGGCCAAGGAAAAATATGAACAAGCGGTTAAGTTCATCGTCGCATATCAGACAATCAGTGATTATTTGGACAATCTCTGCGATCGGAGCACTTCACTTGATCCCCGGGACTTTGCGGCACTGCACGAGTCAATGGAGGATGCCCTCGATACCGATGCAGCAGAAAAAAATTATTATCGGCTGAGAAATGAACAGGATGATGGAAACTATCTTGCAGATTTGGCAGGAGTCTGCAGGGAAGTGCTGTCCAGTCTGAGGCATTACAGACATATAAAAAGCCATCTGCTTGAATTATGCCGATACTATTGTGATCTGCAAATACATAAGCATGTTGTGGTGGAAGAACGAGTTCCCCGTCTGCAGAACTGGTTTGACCAATATCGGTCTGATATTCCTGAGATGGAATGGTATGAGTTCTCTGCTTGCTCGGGATCTACTTTGGGGATTTTTTGCCTTGTTTCCTACGCACTGAGAGATGATTTTGAAGCGGAGCATGCGGTAAATATACGAAATGGTTATTTTCCATACATCCAGGGTCTCCACATTCTTCTTGATTATCTGATTGATCAGGAAGAGGACAAAGCCGGTGGAGACTTGAATTTTTGCTTTTACTATGAGAACGAAGAAAAACTGTTTTCGAGATTGAAGCATTTTGTTGCCGAAGCAGATAAGCATACTGAAAAGCTGCCTCATAAACATTTCCATAAACTGATTAATCGCGGCTTGCTCGGGGTTTATCTATCCGATGAGAAGGTCCGGAAGCAGCGGAATGTCAGAAGATTAGCCAAAAGCATGATCAGAACAGGCGGCATGGTAAGCTTTTTCTTTTATGTGAACGGCAGAGCTTACCGTACTTTGCAGAAGATGATGCCTGCGGGCTTTTCAGGAGCGATTGAAAAATAATAAAAAGCCTGCATTTTTTGCAGGCTTTTACCGTTTTTCAATAGCTACAATAAACGGCGGGTTATTTTTTTGATTAATAAACTGGTATTGCAATACATGGACGAGGCTTTGATCCAGCTGCCTTACATATCTGAGCAGATAATCACGCTCAACAGCTCCTCAATATGGCCGTGATAAATCACTAAAAGAATAATCCCCTCCGGAGCCATCAGTTCCAAAAGCTGATCGATGGCAGAAATGGTTGTCTGCGGACGGGTGACAATATCTTTATCACCGCCGGGCAGGTAACCTAAATTAAAAATGGCTGCAGTTATTTTTCCATGATGCACAGGCGGCACATTCTCAAGAATGAATTCATGTCCTGTATGGAAAAGGGTAGCCCTGTCTGACAGGTCATGATTAGCCAGGCGCGTTTTTGTATTCTGGACAGCTTCTTCCTGAATATCGAAACCGTAAACTCTTCCATTATGTCCTACCAGATCCGCCAGAAATACTGTATCATGTCCGTTGCCCAAAGTGGCATCAATAACGATATCTCCAGGTGATACTGCTTTCTCAAGCAGCTGTCTTGCATAAGGTAAGATTCTTTCAAGCTTCATGACAATGCCTCCATTTGGCTTGGATTGTAAAGTTTGCCTTGCCAGCTGTTTCTGCGCTTTAATTCCGCATCAATGCTATTTAGCACTTCCCACTTATTTACGCTCCACATTGGCCCGATCATCAAGTCGATTGGCCCATCTCCTGTTATTCGGTGTACAATCATTTCCGGAGGTAAAATCTCCAGCTGGTCACATACTAAGTTTACATATTCATTAAGTGACAGAAACTCAAGCATGCCTTTTTCAAATTGTTTAACCATCGGGGTTCCTTTTAATAAATGAAGGAGATGAATTTTTATCCCCTGCACATCCAGTTTTGCAACTTCCCGTGCGGTTTCCATCATCATATCCGGTGTTTCAAGCGGAAGGCCATTAATGATGTGGGAACAGATGCGGATGCCATGTTTGCGGAGCTTCTTTACTCCTCTGCATAGCATTGATAATCATGAGCGCGGTTAATTAAAAGGGCAGTACGTTCATGCACAGTTTGTAAGCCCAGTTCTACCCAGAGATAAGTTCGCTGATTAAGCTCTGCCAGATATTCGACTACATCATCAGGCAGACAGTCAGGGCGGGTCGCAATAGACAGTCCGACAACTCCGTCCTGCTCAAGCACTCTCTCATACATATCACGAAGCACTTCCACAGGGGCATGAGTATTCGTAAAGGCCTGAAAATAAGCCATGTATTTTCCATCTTTCCATTTATGATGCATTTTTGTTTTTATTGCATTAAATTGTGTTTCCAAATCATCAGCACGGTTCCCGGCAAAGTCTCCCGAACCGGATGCACTGCAGAATGTACATCCCCCATGTGCGACTGTGCCATCACGGTTGGGGCAATCAAAGCCGCCATCGAGTGCCACCTTGAAAACCTTATGGCCAAATTCATTACGCAAATGATAATTCCATGTATGGTACCGTTTATTATCGGATGCATATGGAAAAGGATTTACTTTATCCACAATTATCCCTCCTTTTTCAAAGAGTAATCTATAAGGTAAAAATGAATATGAAGGATTTCATAAAATTAATCTTATCATGACCCAAAACCTTATCCAAGGGGAATTGGCAGGAAATAGAGTGGTAAGAATTACAGAAAAATGAACAAACTAATTATTGAAGCATGCAAGCTTCTAGACCCATTCTTTAAGGAGGGGAACAGATAATGGCAACCCGTGAATCGATGGATACACTCCTGCAGCAGTGTGAGGATGCAATCCGTTTTGCCCAGGAGCAGTTTGAATCAGGCAGGACACAGGAGCATTATAATGATAACGAATACTCCAATGCTCTTCAATCTTTGGAAGCTGCTTATAATGATATAACCCAGATGGCCCATAGCGCCAACTCCCAGCAGCGGGAACAGCTTCACCGAATGAGACTCCAGCTGCAGCAGCTCCAAAATCAGATGATAATACTTCCTCATTAAGGAGTGGTCCACAGATGGTAAAAAAGCGCTCAAAACAAAACAATCCGGAACAAAAGACCCGCAATGGCGCCAATAGCCAGGACGTTGAACTTGGCCGGGATTTTGATGCGGTAAAGCAGTCGAAAAAGAATTATGAGAAGTCATGCGGCCAGCCTGTAAAATCAAAATTTCACCCTGAGCCGGAACAATCATCATAAATAGAATATGGAAAGCCCCGATTTTTCAAAATCGGGGCTTTATTTTTGTGCCGTTTAACGAACTATTCTCAATAGGTGCATTCCTTAAATATCCACATTCAGTTTCAATTATAAAAGAAGAAGTATTCTGTCTATTAAAATCGAATGAAAACCTATTGCAAGGACAGGAAAAACCAACTAAAATTATTTTGGATTTCGAAATAGTGCCGGGTGGTAATATGCCGGCTGACATAAAAAAATTTTAAAAAAGGGGCGTAATTTTATGCCGCGGACCTTATGGCTTTTAATAATTGGGATGGCAGTGAATGTAACCGGATCTTCTTTTTTGTGGCCACTTAATACAATCTACATTCATGACCACTTAGGCAAGTCCTTATCGGTTGCCGGCCTGGTTTTGATGGTGAACGCAGCTGCAAGCGTCGCAGGAAATTTAATAGGGGGAAGCCTATATGATAAAATAGGCGGCTATCGTTCGATTCTTCTTGGAATTATCATCACGGTAATGGCGCTTCTCGGTTTGACCTTTTGGCACGGCTGGCCTGCATACGTGGTGTTTCTCACTATTGTCGGATTTGGGTCTGGCATTGTTTTTCCATCTATGTTTGCGATGGCTGGATCTGTGTGGAAGGAAGGCGGCCGCAAAGCTTTCAATGCCATCTATGTGGCTCAGAATGCCGGTGTTGCCATTGGTGCTGCTCTCGGCGGCCTTGTGGCTTCGTACTCTTTTCAGTTGATTTTTCTGGCCAATACTGTCATGTATATCGTTTTTTTACTGATCGCTGTTTTTGGATACAGGGGAATAAATACTGCTTCGGGTCAGCAGACCTCCATCCTTCAGGAAAATCGCATGGTTAAAAATCATACCAAGCTTTATGCACTGCTCATATTATGTGCAGGCTATTTATTGTGCTGGGTCGGATATGTGCAATGGCAATCAACTATTGCTGCTTACACACAGGAATTGAATATTTCGTTAAAGCAATACAGCTTGCTGTGGACTATTAATGGAGCCCTGATTGTATTGGGACAGCCGTTTATCAGTGCTTTGGTAAAATGGTTTAAAACACTTAAGGTTCAGATGGTCGCCGGCATGGTCATATTTATAGGTTCATTTGCTGCTGCAGCAAGTGCCGAGAAATTCTCAGCTTTTATCACAGCCATGGTTATACTGACGATTGGCGAAATGCTAATATGGCCAGCGGTTCCGACCATTGCTAACCAGCTTGCCCCTAAAGGGCGGGAAGGTTTTTACCAGGGAATCGTAAACAGTACTGCTACAGGCGGAAGGATGATCGGGCCTTTACTGGGGGGATTCTCGTTGACCTTTACGGAATCTCCATGCTGTTTGCTGTATTAATAGTTCTATTTGTTTTTGCCATTCTGACAACTCTTGTGTATGACCGGAAATTGAAGGAGCCTAAAAAATTGGCGCATGTATCATAAGAAAGAAACCTGCAGTTTTGAGCTGCAGGTTTTTTTGAAATTTTAGTTCTTAACCGGCGCCTTCGAAGTAATTTTCTTTTTGCTTAGCGGCAAATACAACTTCATTGAAGAAGCTTTTCAAAATCAGCCATCTCGCTGGATAAGAACTGATAAAATCCTCGAGAACCTCTTCTGAATAAAGAAGCAGGACATCCAGATCTGCCTTCTTTTGCTTCAAATCATACAAAAGGGCATGCGGAATGGTGTAATAGTCATTCAGCTGCCATTGATTTAGTTTCACAGTTAAAATATTATGGTCATCAATATAGGTTTGCAGCGCCTGTTTTTGCGCCTGAGTGCATTCCTGTTTTGATTTGTTTCCAGATTGCCAATTCGGATTAATCAGATAGATGCCTTTCATCTGAAACACCTCCCATGTCTGCTAGTACTAATGTTATGGGCAGTAAAAGCCATAAGAATACCCATTGAAGTGAATTTGTTTTCAGAAAAATATGATAAAATAGTATTCATAAATAGTAGATTGACCTAAATGAGGGGATTCAAATGAAAAGTGCATTCTTCGATCTGCCTGTGAAGGTTGTCGAAACCATTGTTGAGAACGCCTTTGGATGGCTTGTAGTTGTGAATAAAGAAGGAACAATTATTTACATTAATAAAAATTATTGTAATTTTCTGGAAACAGAAAGGGAAAAGGCTCTTGGGAAGCATGTGTCCGAGGTGATTGAAAATTCACGTATGCATATAGTGGCAGAATCAGGAAAGGAAGAAATTGCAGATCTGCAATATATAAGAGGCAACTATATGATAGCAAATCGCATCCCCATTTTTTCTGATGGCGAAGTAATTGGCGCTTTCGGGACAGTCTTTTTTAGGGATACAAAGGAATGGATGCAGATGAACAGCCATGTAAAGAGCATGCTGACAAAAATCCAGAGCTTTATCCAGGAAATTGATCCAAGTGTTAAATACAGCCTTGATGATATCCTGGGAAACTCGAGCCAGATTCATAGCCTTAAAGAAAAGGTGAAAATGGTGGCAGCCAGTGATATTTCCGTTTTAATCCGCGGGGAAAGCGGGACTGGAAAAGAACTATTTGCGCACAGCATACATCAGCTCAGCAACAGGAGCCATCAGCCATTTGTGAAAATTAACTGCGGAGCCATTCCGGAACATCTGCTGGAGTCTGAACTGTTTGGCTACGAAGAAGGTGCGTTTACAGGTGCGAAAAAGGGAGGTAAAAGGGGAAATTCCAGCTTGCTGATGGAGGGACTTTATTTTTGGATGAAATTGGAGATATGCCGCTTAATATGCAGGTGAAGTTATTGCGTGCTCTGCAGGAAGGCGAGATTGAAAGCGTGGGTTCGACTTCTCCGGTTAAAGTAGATGTCCGGATTATCGCTGCAACTAACAGACCGCTCGAAAAAATGATGGAGGAAAAGCGCTTTAGGGAGGATCTATTCTATCGGATTAATGTGGTGCCGTTCATGATTCCTTCTTTGCGCGACAGGATGGAAGATTTATCACTCCTGATCGATAGCTTTATCAAGAAAATAACGAAAAAATCGGGAAAGAGAATAAGTGCAATTGAAGACGAGGTAATAGAAAAGTTTCATCAATATAGCTGGCCCGGCAATATTAGAGAGCTTGAAAATGTAATAGAGGCATCCATTCATTTAACAAGCAATGAAAGTATTACTACAGAATCTTTGCCGGATTACATGAAAGAATCTGCCGTTTATCCCGTTGGAAAAAAGAACTTGAAGGACATTCTGGAAGAAACAGAAAAGCGGATATTGACTCAAAGCTTGAGCAAATATAACCATGATCGATTAGAAGCGGCAAAAGCTCTAGGCATCAGTAAATCTTCTATGTATGAAAAACTAAAGAAATATGGAATTGAATAAAGATAAACAGTCCAGAAATCCGGAATATGTTCCAGAATTCTGGACTGTTTTCATTCTAGTAATTTTATGTACACTTAGTCCTACCCTTAGACGGAATTATCAGAAACTAGTCTATTATATCTGTGGACTTGTTTCCTTTGCATTCCAGAATTCTGGAAAAATGATTCATTAATTGTTCACGATTCCCTTTACCTACAAGCCTTTCATGTTGGCACGACTCTTGCATTATCATTTCTCAGCAAGTTATTTTTCAGTTATTTTTTGCAAGCGTTTTCAGGAGGAGGATGAAAAGTTCTTTTCTTATTTTTAAAACAAAGGGGGAAATGAAATGCTAAGTATGATTGGATTAATAGGCGGGCTTGCCCTGCTGATTTACCTGACTATGCGGGGAATGAACCTGCTGGTTGTCGGACCGCTATCTGCCTTGTTTGTAGCTCTTTTTAGCGGCATGCCATTATTTCCGCAGCTGGCAGGTGAAGGGGAGGCCAATTTGGTCGGGAACTATATGTCCGGCTTTTCAGGGTTTGTAACATCATGGTACCTAATGTTCCTATTGGGTGCAATTTTTGGGAAGGTAATGGAAGACAGCGGCGCGGCCGACAGTGTATCCAAAATGGTAGTGGATAAGCTCGGAATGAAATATGCCGTTCTTGCCATTGTCGCTTCCTGTGCTATTTTAACTTATGGCGGAGTCAGTTTATTCGTAGTTGCTTTCTCTGTATATCCAATGGCATTAAGTTTATTTAAACAGGCAAATCTTCCAAGAAGGTTCATCCCTGCAGCACTTGCCTTTGGATCTGTAACTTTTACGATGACTTCTGCGGGTTCACCGGAAATTCAAAACTGGATCCCGATTGAATTTCTTGGAACGACTCCATATGCAGGCTGGGAAGTCAGCTTAATTGTCGCTGTGTTCATGATGATTTTTGGCTACTGGTGGCTGAAGCGGATGATCACAAAGGCTGTAAACAAAGGAGAAACCTTTGAATCCCGAAAGCAGGATCCTGTAACTGAGAATAAGGAATTACCGCACCCTTTTATGGGGGTTCTCCCATTGGCTGTTGTTTTAATTATCTCATTCGTATTCCATGATTCTCTTGCACAATCTGCACTTATTCTTGCATTACTGGGCGGAGTTATTGCCACATATCTATTGAACAGAAAGTATTTCACAAATTTCTGGAATGCTGTGTCTGATGGTACATTAGGCGCATTAATAGCGATTGGGAATACAGCTGCTGTTGTCGGGTTCGGCGGAGTGGCAAAGGCAGTTCCTGCATTTGCCACAGCAGTAGATTGGATGACAAGCATTCCTGGGAGCCCGCTGATAGGCGGTGCCATAGCAGTAAGTGTTATCGCCGGCATGACCGGTTCAGCTTCAGGCGGGCAGGCCATCGCATTGCCGATTCTGGCCCCGCATTATATGGACATGGGCGTCAATGCAGAAGCCCTGCACAGAACAGTAGCCATTTCATCCGGTGCTCTGGATTCCTTGCCGCATAATGGCTATGTCGTTACCACTGTACGGGCTATCTGCGGGGAATCTCACCAGGCTGCATATGGAGCGGTAGCGGCTGTTACAGTAATCGTTCCGCTGATTGGTTTAGCACTTGCGATTGTATTATTCTCACTCGGTCTAGGAATCTAATTTCGGCAGGGGCTCATAAAATAGAGCCCCGGCTTTGTTTTTGAAAGGAGCTTATTCATGGTACAAAATAAAGTAGTTTTTATAACCGGTGCAGCGCAGGGAATTGGCTATGAAATAGGCAAGAGATTTGCTGAACACGGCTCGAAAATCGTTCTGACAGATATTCAGGAAGAGGCTGTGAAAAAAGCTGCAGAAAATTTGCAGAATGAAGGTTTTGAAGCAATCGGGCTTAAATGTGATGTGACCTTGGAGTCTGATATACAATCGGCCATCAATGAAACTGTCAGTCAATTCGGTGCCTTGGATGTGCTCATTAACAATGCAGGGCTGCAGCATGTTTCCTTTATTGAAGACTTTCCTACTGAAAAATTCGAGTTTCTTATCAAAGTAATGCTGACTGCACCGTTCATGGCCATTAAACATGTCATGCCCGTCATGAAAAAACAAAAGTCCGGCCGTATCCTGAACATGGCATCCATTAACGGTCTTGTTGGATTCGCGGGGAAAGCAGCTTATAACAGTGCCAAGCATGGCGTTATAGGCCTTACTAAAGTCGCAGCATTGGAAGCTGCTGAAGATGGCATTACGGTCAATGCCATATGCCCGGGCTATGTGGATACACCACTCGTAAGAAATCAGCTGAATGACCTTGCTAAAACAAGAAATGTACCTATTGAAAAAGCGCTGGAAGAAGTCATTTATCCCTTAGTGCCGCAAAAGAGGCTGCTGAAGGTAGAAGAGATTGCAGATTATGCTATTTTTTTGGCTGGTGACGGAGCTAAAGGCATTACAGGACAGGCGGCAGTTATCGATGGAGGATATACTGTTCAGTAAATCAGGCACATTTTCTGAAAGATTGCATATTCTAGTTATTAAATTCCTGTCAGGATAAGCCTACTTGCATCCTGGCGGGAAATTTATTACAATAGTCATATTCCTATACTAAAATGCTTAGATAAGGAGCAGTAGTGGTGCAATAGCCCGTTATAGAGAGTTGACGGAAGGTGCAAGTCAGCCGGGCACATCATGAACTCGCCTTGGAGCAGCAAGTGTGAAGTACCAGTAATGCTTGCCGTTTTCCGCGTTAAGGATGAATGAAGCGAGTGACATGTTCACTAATGTGGGTGGTACCGCGGGAGATTTATACATAATCCTCTCGTCCCTTTTTTGGGATGAGAGGTTTTTTATTATATTTTTTAGGCTGTTTCGTAAAGTTGATTGCAGCGGAGGGCACTTGATCCTCGAAAATGCTGACGCATTTTCTTCGTGCGGTGCTCATTCATGGAGGGTTATTCAATGTCCTGCGGGTAGTGAGGAAAGTGAGAGACCCCGCAGGCGAAGCCGGGGAGGCTCTCATCTCTCCCGCGGGTTCGCTAAGTGCCTCGTGCTGAAATCAACGGGCAATATTCATAAGCCCAAAAACGGTTTATAAGAAAAGAGCCTGATTTTATTTTCATTAATAGGAGGAAACAAAAATGAGTTTCAATCATCAGGAGATTGAAAAAAGTGGCAAGGCTACTGGGAAGAAAATAAAACTTTTAAAACAACTGAAGATAAAGGCAAGCGCAAGTTTTATGCGCTTGATATGTTCCCTTATCCTTCAGGCGCAGGACTTCATGTCGGTCACCCGGAAGGATATACGGCAACAGACATCCTTTCCCGCATGAAGCGCATGCAAGGCTATAATGTTCTTCACCCAATGGGCTGGGATGCATTTGGTTTGCCTGCCGAGCAATATGCCCTTGATACAGGAAACGATCCTGCTGAATTCACAGAAAAGAATATCAACACCTTCCGACGCCAGATTAAGGCTTTAGGTTTTTCATATGACTGGGATCGTGAAGTAAACACAACAGACCCTGAATATTATAAATGGACTCAGTGGATTTTCTTAAAGCTTTATGAAAAAGGGCTTGCATATATCGATGAAGTAGCTGTTAACTGGTGTCCCGCACTTGGAACAGTACTTGCAAATGAAGAGGTCATCGACGGAAAAAGTGAACGAGGAGGCCATCCGGTAGAACGCCGTCCAATGAGACAGTGGATGCTAAAAATTACGGCTTATGCTGATCGCCTGCTTGAAGATCTTGATTTATTGGATTGGCCAGAGAGCCTTAAAGATATGCAGCGAAACTGGATCGGCCGTTCTGAAGGAGCAGAAGTAACGTTCAATATTGAAGGCCATGATGGAACGTTCACTGTTTTCACAACACGACCTGACACATTATATGGTGCAACATATGCTGTTCTTGCTCCAGAACATGCGCTTGTTGAAAAAATCACAGCAGATGGGCAGCGCGAGGCAGTTCAGGCTTACATTGACAAAGTAAAGAGCAAGAGCGATCTCGAGCGGACAGATCTTGCTAAAGAAAAAACAGGTGTCTTCACTGGTGCTTATGCGATTAACCCGGTCAATGGCGAAAAAATGCCAATCTGGATTGCAGATTATGTTTTAGCCAGCTATGGAACTGGGGCCATCATGGCGGTTCCAGCCCATGACGAGCGCGACTATGAGTTCGCCAAGCAATTTGATCTGCCTATTAAAGAAGTCGTTGCCGGCGGAGAAGTTGGAAAAGAAGCATACACTGGCGATGGCGAGCATGTTAACTCAGGTTTCCTTGATGGATTAAACAAAGAGGAAGCGATTGAGAAAATGATCGCATGGCTTGAAGAGAAAGGCATTGGCACTAAGAAGGTTACTTATCGTCTTCGTGACTGGCTATTCAGCCGCCAGCGTTATTGGGGCGAGCCGATTCCAGTGATCCACTGGGAAGATGGCACAATGACTGCCGTGCCGGAAGATCAGCTGCCATTAGTGCTTCCAAAAACAACGGAAATCAAACCATCCGGCACTGGAGAGTCACCATTAGCCAACATCGATGAGTGGGTTAATGTCGTGGATCCTGAAACAGGCAAGAAGGGCCGCAGGGAAACGAACACAATGCCACAATGGGCAGGCAGCTGCTGGTACTATCTTCGCTATATTGATCCGAAAAACAGTGAAGCTCTTGCAGATCCTGAGAAATTAAAAGAATGGCTTCCGGTTGATATTTATATCGGCGGAGCTGAACATGCGGTTCTTCATCTCCTATATGCCCGCTTCTGGCACAAGGTCCTTTATGATGTGGGAATTGTCCATACGAAGGAACCGTTCCAAAAGTTATTTAACCAAGGTATGATTCTTGGGGAAAATAATGAAAAAATGAGTAAATCAAAAGGCAATGTCGTTAATCCGGATGAAATTGTAGCAAGCCATGGTGCTGATACTCTTCGTCTATACGAAATGTTCATGGGGCCTCTTGAAGCTTCCATCGCATGGTCTACAAATGGATTGGATGGTTCAAGAAGATTCCTTGACCGCATCTGGCGTTTGTTTGTGGAAGAGACTGGTGAATTAAGCCAGGGAATTCAGGACATTGAAGAAGGCAGCAGCCTTGAAAAGGTTTACCACCAAACGGTGAAAAAAGTAACTGAGGACTACGAAGGGCTGCGTTTCAACACAGCTATTTCTCAAATGATGGTATTCATCAATGAAGCATATAAAGCAGATGTGCTTCCAAAGGCCTTTGCAGAAGGCTTTGTTAAAATGCTTTCACCCATTGCTCCACACATGTCCGAAGAGCTTTGGTCTAAATTAGGCCATGGTGAATCCATTGCTTATGAAGCTTGGCCTGCATATGATGAAGCCAAAATGATAGATGATGAAGTCGAAATCGTTATCCAAATCAACGGTAAAGTTAAAGCAAAGCTTATGGTTCCTGCCGATGCCAAAAAAGACCTATTGGAGCAAATCGCAATGGGCGATGACAAAGTAAAAGAACAAATTGACGGAAAAACCGTCCGTAAAGTCATCGCGGTGCCAGGTAAACTTGTGAATATCGTTGCGAATTAAGTTATATCAGATGAAACCACCTCTATTTGTCAGAGGTGGTTTTTGTATTTGTGTTTTAGAAACGTCCCGTTTATATTTTTCGTCCCATATAGGGTATTATAGAATTGGCAGCATTATTTAATGTTAAGTGCTATTTAAAAGGCTTTCCAGAAAGGGTGTTAGGATTGGACCGTATTGAAGAGATAACAACAGAAGAATTGCAAAAAAAGCTTGAAGAAGGGGAGAAACTTGAGCTTGTCGATGTAAGGGAAGATGAAGAGGTTGCATCCGGCATGATTCCAGGGGCGAGACATATCCGTATGGGCACGATACCTGAGAATCTTGATAAATTTGATAAAGATACGGAGTACATCATTATTTGCCGTTCTGGCAATCGCAGCGGAAACGTATGCCACTATTTGCAGGACCAGGGATATAAAGTCCGCAATATGACCGGGGGCATGCTGAACTGGCAGGGTGAAACAAAATAGAGAAGAGCGGAGCCGCAGCAGGCTTCGTTTTTTTTTATGTTTCGGTTTTAAAAATTCAGAAAATTGTACAAACTGATAAAAAACTAAGAAAGGAAGTTTCCTGTGATTAAGGTAAAGCTATTTGATCATGAACATGAAAAAGACCTGGAAAAGGATATGAATCATTTTCTGGAGAAGATTGAAGAAAAAAGCTGCTGGATATTAAATATAATGTTGCCGCAGTGCAAGAGGACGAAGATGAACAAATTTATTGTTTCTCTGCCATGGTTATATATAGAGCCTGATGTCTGAGGAGCATCAGGCTCTATCTTTATTATACAATCCTAGCTGAGACTGCTGCGTTTAATCCGGCTAACCTGCCTGTTACAAGTGCGGATGTAATATTATATCCGCCTGTGTAGCCATGGATGTCCAGGATTTCTCCGCAGAAGAAAAGTCCTTCCA
The DNA here is from genome assembly GCF_023516215.1 of Cytobacillus pseudoceanisediminis. Lineage (NCBI taxonomy): Bacteria > Bacillati > Bacillota > Bacilli > Caryophanales > Bacillaceae > Cytobacillus > Cytobacillus pseudoceanisediminis. Next base: position 5,044,643 of record NZ_CP097349.1, read on the forward strand.
TCAATTTTGAAGCCATTGTTTGCGGTTCAATTTCTTTGACGGAAACCCCTCCGCCGGTAACAAAGGCTTTATCGAGAGGCAATGTCCCATTTACTTTAAACTGAAAAGATTTGCAGGCTTTAACAAAGCTTCTGATCTTTTCGTTTGAAATCGCAGCTCCCTGTGAGGACGGATCAATTCCGTTCTTCTCAAGAAGAAACAAAAGATATCTTTCAGGAAGCCTCCCTTTTAAGAGATTTTTCATACTTTTCTTTGGATCTTCTTTGATCTTTTTGGACACTTCCTGAAAAAGAGGCTCTTCTTTTGTATCCGGGATTGCGTCCAAATTCATGACCACTTCTTTTAAATTCCACTTCTTCATCGCTTTCACCGCATATTGGCTGCAGCGCAAGACGGCCGGGCCGCTAATGCCAATATGGGTAAAAATCATATCCATCCGATGGGTTATAAGCGCTTTTCCTTTAGGGTTTAAAACACTAAGCGCCACATTCCGGAGCGACAATCCCTGCAGTATTTTTTCTTTAATAAAGTTCTCAGAAGATGTCAGCGGAACCTCGGTTGGGAAAAGCTCTGTAATCGTATGGCCTGCTTTTTCCGCCCATGCATAGCCGTCGCCGGTTGAGCCGGTATGAGGGACTGATTTCCCTCCTACGGCAACCACAACTGAATCTGCTTCATATACATCGCCTGTTTTTAATTCTACCGATTTCACCCTGCCATTTTCATAGTGAACATCCTGGATAGGGCTATTCGTCTTGATATCGACTTTCAGCTCCTTCAGCCTTGAAATCAAGGCATCAACAACAGATTGCGCTTTGTCGGTAACAGGAAACATCCGTCCGTGATCTTCTTCTTTCAGCTTAATTCCTAAATTCTCAAAGAAGCGGATAATATCTTCATTGCTGAAAATGGAGAATGCACTGTACAAAAACCGGCCATTGCCAGGAATATGCTTAATGATCTCGTCCACTGGAAGCCTGTTTGTGACATTGCACCTGCCCCCTCCGGAAATGGCAAGCTTCCTTCCAAGCTTGGTTCCTTTGTCAATCAGCAGTACTTTTGCCTTCTGTTCCGCAGCACCGATTGCTGCCATCAATCCCGAAGGACCCCCGCCTATAACTATTACATCATATTTCATATTTTCACCAACTTATCTTGATTCGCTAAAAAAGCAGTAGCTTCATTATAAATCAAATATCCTATTTCTAAAAATAATGCCCCATAATACGGTATTGCAAGTGGAATTTCCTCTGCAAGAAGAGTACACTACAAATAGTGTGTCTAAAAAGATAGAAAATTGACGAACTTACTGCGAATTGTTTTGGCAATCACAGGCTGTAAAAGCTGCATGCTGCAGGTTTTTAAATAAGAGAGAAAGCTTTGAAAGTCGATAACTGTCTAGCTCCACAAGGAACGCTACGATAGCTTTATCATCGCACGGCTAAAAGCGCTGGCTTTTAGGGGAAGCGCCTACCGGGGGTGGGCAAAGCGCTTCCGCATTTCATAAAGGAAGGGATTATATGTCATCTAAGCTCTTAAAGGGAACCTTCATCCTTACGCTTGGCACAATTATCTCGAAGGTTCTTGGTTTGTTTTATGTTATTCCTTTTTACCAAATTGTCGGGAAGGAAGGGACAGCCCTTTATTCCTTTTCGTATACACCTTATACAATCTTTATTAGTGTTGCAACAGCGGGAGTTCCGCTTGCTGTTTCAAAATTCATCTCTAAATATAATGCAATAGAGGAATACGCAGTCGGAAGAAAGCTGTTCAAATCAGGCCTGGCGGTCATGACGGCAAGCGGAATCATTTCATTCCTGATCCTATTCTTCCTTGCTCCGGCAGTTGCCGAAATGACCTTGGCAGGAAAAGACGTTGAAGTTAGTGTTAAAGATGTAACAACTGTAATTAGAGCGGTATCATTTGCCCTGATTATTATTCCGTTCATGAGTTTGATAAGAGGGTTCTTTCAGGGACATCAGTCAATGGGTCCTACTGCTGTTTCACAGGTTGTGGAGCAGATTGTCCGCATCCTGTTCGTTCTTGCAGGTGCATATGTCGTTTTAAATGTAATGAAAGGTTCACTGACTGCCGCGATCAGTGTCGCCACCTTTGCTGCCTTTATTGGCGGACTCGGAAGCCTCGGGGTATTATTCTGGTATTGGTATAAACGTAAGCCGCATTTGGATAAAATGCTTGAAGAAGATAAAGGAACCGTTGACATTTCCCTAAAGGAAATTTATAAAGAAATCATTCTTTATGCCGCACCATTTGTATTTGTGGGTCTCGCGAATCCTCTCTTTCAGTTTATCGATCAGATAACATTTACCAGGGCGATGGATGCCATCGGTGAATCGAAAAATGCAGTTGCAGCCTTTTCTGTCCTGAACTTTGAGACGCATAAGCTGGTCATCATTCCTGTCTCGCTTGCCACAGCTTTCTCGCTGACGCTTGTGCCAAGTGTGACGAAAGCATTTATGGAAGAAGATAGGTCAGATTTAAACCGCCAGCTTAACCAGACTTTCCAGGTGCTTCTCTTTCTGACTCTTCCTGCCGTAGCAGGATTGTCCCTGCTTGCCGAGCCGGTTTTCACCCTGTTTTATGAGCATAAGGATTTGGGTACTGAAGTGCTAAGAACTTATGCCCCAGTGGCGATTCTCTTTGCTTATTTTTCGGTAACTGCAGCCATTCTGCAGGGAATCAATGAACAGCGTTTTACAATTTTAAGTTTGCTGACAGGCCTGCTTGTAAAGCTGTCATTGAATATTCCGCTCATAAAACTGTTCGAAACACAGGGAGCCGTATTTGCAACCGCTCTTGGCTATATCGTAGCTATTTTAATTAACCTTTTCGTAATTAAAACATTTGCAAAATATCCTTTCAAGCTTGTCTTAAGACGAGGAATGCTGATTGTATTATTTACTGCATGCATGTACATTGCTGCAGGCGTGGTTTATAAAATCACAACTGCCTTCTTATCGCCGGCATCCAATTTTCAGGCTATCATCATTGTCATCACCTGCGCAGCAGCTGGAGCGGGAGTCTATTTCTACCTAAGCTTCAGAACTAAATTAATCTATCTCCTGTTTGGATCAAGAGTCGATAGAATGCTTAAGAAGTTAAGATTGAAGGCTTAAAATTAGAAGGTCTCCGTGATGGGGGCCTTTTTTAAAAAATGTTTAGGATTTGGTTTTAGATAACAATATACAAAGCACTGAGTTGATTGGAGCGGAGGGTACTTGATCCTCGAAAATGCTGGCGCATTTTCTTCGTACGGTGTTCAGTCGAGGAAGTTTATTCAACGTCCTGCGGGAGCAGTGGGGCAGGTGAGACCCCGCAGGCGCAAAGCGACGAGGAGGCTCACCGCCCGCTCCGCGGAAAGCAAGTGCCCCGTGCTGAAATCAGCGGACAGAATATTTACTTATAACAAGGATAAGAGAACCTTTTAAAAGGTAAATCTTTAATAACGCGATTTTAATAAAAATCAGATTAATTAGGATTAAAAGGGAGGGGCAGCCATGAGAATTGACAAAATGCTGGCCAATCTGGGCTACGGAAGCCGTAAGGATGTTAAAAAGCTATTAAAGGATGGAGCTGTAACCGTTAATGATGAAAAAGTAAAGGATCCCAAGCACCAGGTCGATCCTGAACAGGATGCTGTCATCATTAATGGCGAAAAGGTTGAATATAAGGAATTCATTTATTTGATGATGAACAAACCGCCAGGCGTCATTTCCGCAACAGAAGACTCTCAATTTGAAACCGTGGTCGACCTGCTCGAAATGGAAGACCTTGTTTTTCTCCTTTTCCAGTGGGACGCCTGGATAAGGATACAGAAGGGCTTTTGCTGCTGACTAATGACGGCCAGCTGGCACATCGGCTGCTTTCTCCAAAAAAGCATGTTCCTAAAACCTATTTTGCAGTCATAGACAGGGAAGTAACAGCTGATGATGTTGCTGCGTTTAAAAAAGGGGTTATACTAGATGATGGCTATGAAACCAAGCCTGGGGAGCTGGAAATCCTTAAATCCGGCATAACATCCGATATTGAGTTAACCATTACGGAGGGAAAGTTTCATCAGGTGAAAAGAATGTTTGAGGCAGTGGGAAAAAGAGTCATCTATTTGAAGAGAATCTCAATGGGCCCGCTTGAGCTGGATAAAACATTGGAATTGGGTGAATATCGGGAATTGACTGATGAAGAGCTTGATAAGCTGATGAATTATGAAGTGAGATGAGACGGAAAAATCGCCCTGACAGCAGGGCGATTTTTTATTTGTTAGGTTGGTTATGCTTTGAGTGTTAAGATGACATCTTTACTTTCTTTTGAGTTATGGTCCATTTGCCTCTGCTCGGACTCTTAACCAAGTCATTGTAGGCGAGGACATTTAAATCTCTTTGAATGGTGCGAGGAGTAATACCAAATTCCTCTACAAGCTCCTGAGTTGTTACAGTTCCGCGCTTACTTATAAACATGTAGACGGATTTTACACGGTTTAACATCCGGTTAGTTGAAGGTTTCAAAAAACCACTCCCTATCCTTTTTCAAACCCCATGGCAATTTCCTGCAACCGACAGCTACATTGAAGGATTTTCCTTCAATCGTATGTAGTTTTCTTTTCCCCAGACAACCCCTTTGCATTCTGGTTATTTAGTCAAGATGTCATACCTCTGACTATATTGTAACGCTATTATCTGATTATTTCTACTTTAAGGATACAATTTTACAAAATATTTATAATGCTGCTTGTGTTTTAGTCTTTACGTTCCCCTCCTTTTTAATGTATGTTCAATTCCCTAATTATTTGCGATTAAACCTCAATGGGAAAAGGGACTATTACTATACCTTATGGCAGATGGGGCTTGAATTATGTACAGAATATTCAAATAATCGTTCAAGAAAGTTTCTATATCCTAAAATTTGTTTTTTGATTATAATCAATTGGTATATTTAAAAGAGATTGAAAGGAAGAAAGTGTAATGGAAGCTTACTCGCTGAGAGATCGCCTGGTATACCCGAAGGAAAATATTTATTTTGCATTCGTTGCTTTATTTAGTATTTTGTCTTATATTTTTCTCGCATTCTCTATTATTGGCATTGTGATTATTTTAGCATTAATACTTGTATCTCTTCTGTTCCATGGGATTATGATGGGCGGCATCAGAAGAAACGGAGTAAGAATAAGTGAGAAACAATTTCCTGAAATTTATGAAAAAGCAGTACTAACTGCAAAGGAAATGGGTCTGCAAGATTTGCCGGATATATACGTGATTGAGTCTGAAGGTGTCTTAAATGCCTTTGCAACCAGGTTTTTCAGAAGAAATATGGTTGTCTTATATTCTGGTATTTTTGAATTGACTGCTCGTGGAGCTGAAAAGGAAGTGCTGTTTGTCCTGGCCCATGAGTTTGCTCATTTAAAAAGAAAGCATGTTATCATAAGCCTTCTTCTGCTCCCTGCTATGTGGGTTCCATTCCTGGGGAATGCGTACTTAAGAGCATGCGAGTATACATGTGATCGTTATGCTGCCTATTATATAAAGTCGTTTGAAGCATCTAGAGATGCCTTAACTATGCTTGCGATTGGAAAAGAACTTTATCCTAAGGTCAATAAGCATGCATACATGGAGCAGCTCCAAACGGAAACTGGATTTTTTGTATGGCTGAATGAGAAACTTTCCACCCATCCTCACCTGCCGAAAAGAATTTATGCTTTATCAAAAGTTTTTGATGAAGAATCTGCAGTTGAGTTAAAAGAACCAAAGGGCAGGATATGGCTAGGGATAGCAGGAGCGGTCTTAACGCTGACTATTCTTTCCGGCGGACTCTGGGTTGGGTATAAATCACTTAAAAAAATGGATTTGTGGACTGAAACGGTTATGGGCATTGAAGGAGCTACCGCTCTAATGAATGCAGCGAGTGAAAATGATACTGAAATGATCCACATTTTATTGGCTGATGGGGCGGATATTGAGGAAATGGATGCAGATGGCACTACTGCCTTACACTGGGCTGTTTCTTATGGCCAGTATGACAGCGCTGCCCTTCTGCTGGAAAATGGCGCAGAGCCTAATACGGCAGATAACTATCAAACCACTCCTTTAATGAGTGCAGTATTTAATGAGGATACTGAAATGGCCATGCTTCTCCTGGAGTATGGTGCAGATCCCGCTGTGAAAGATGCGGATGGCTACACAGCCTATGATTACGCTGCAGACTTTGAAAATACAGAATTAATGGATATCCTCCAGCCATAATGAAACTGCCCCTTTCGGAGGGGCAGTTTTATTATGGTTTTAAAGAATATATGAAAAAGAGCAAACCTTTTCCAATTATATCCGTATGTATAGTCAGGAGGAGAGTAAATGAACTTATTAAACGTCGATATTGCATCAGCAGGCTATGAAAATGGAAAACCGATCATACATAATATTAATTTTGATGTAATGGCGGGGGAATTGATCGGCCTTATAGGTCCTAACGGGGCAGGAAAAAGCACAACGATTAAAACAATCCTGGGATTATTGGAACATAAAAAGGGGACAGTGAAATTTAAGCAGGGAGTTAAGTATTCCTATATACCTGAACGCCCCATCTTTTATGATGAGCTGACATTGTGGGAACACTTGGATTTTACAGCTGCCGTAGAGGGACTGTCGGAAATACAGTATAAGAAGAGGGCATCAGAGCTCTTGAGGGAGTATAATCTGTCTGAACACGCTCATAAATTTCCCGGCACATATTCAAAGGGGATGCAGCAAAAGGCGATGCTGATTCTTGCGATGATTGCCAAGCCGGATGTCTATATTATTGATGAACCGTTTATTGGACTTGATCCTAATGCTATGAAACTGTTTCTGGAATCAATTGAAAGAGAGAGGCAAAGGGGCGCAGGCATTCTTATGTCCACTCATGTACTGGATACGGCAGAGAAAGTGTGCAGCAGCTTTCTAATTGTGCATGATGGCCAGTTGAAGGCTTCCGGCTCATTAGACGATCTCAGGCAGCAATGCGGTCTTTTGGCTGGTTCGCTTTATGATTGCTTTCATCAGATTGCAGAGGGAAATGACAATGAAAAGTAGTTCGCTCTTTTTTGGAAGGTTAATCAATAGCTGGAAGTATCAATTTGGTATTTTCCGTTCCGTTGCAGATTGGACCATCATGGTTTATCTCATTGTTCCCGGTGCAATCATTTTTGGAATGATATATCGCTCCTGGTGGTTGGAAACGCCTGAATGGATTGCAAACTTGCCAATGTTTCTCCTTTTCTTCCTGCTTTATATTTATTCATGGCTGGGTAACTTTCGCCCATTTATACAAGAGGCTGACAAGGTGTTTCTGGTGAAAAATAAGAGCCTCTATTTGGGAATGAGAAAATGGGGAGTTGGCTATTCACTTTTCTTTCAGGCAGTCAGTACAGGCGCGATAATCGCTCTTCTTCTTCCCTTTCTAAAGAACAGTTATTTTTTGCAATGGAGTCAAATCATTGCCCTGCTGACTTTTTTCATTACTTTGAAATGGACGCTTATGACAGTTTCCTATTCTCTGAAAAGGATTGAAGGGAAGTTTAGAAAATATGTAATTGGCTTTCTGCTGTTTGTATTATTGAGCTGGTTCAGCCAGCTCGTTTATTCTCTGTGGAATTTCGGTGCAGACTTTCCGGTTTACATGATTTCGGCAGTGTTGCTTTCCGGCACTTTAACGAGAGTCTCCCAGATGCTGAAAGGGATATCGGCCGTAGACTTTGAAATTTTGCTTGAGCAGGAGGAAAAAACAAAGTATATCAAATGGATATTTATGATGGCTCCTGAAATAGAAAAGCCTGCTATTTCAATGAGGACAAAACCTCTATTATTCAGAAACTCCAGAAGAATCTTTAAGAAGAGAACACCCATTACGGGACTGATAGAATTATTCATAAAGATTTTCATACGGAATCCCTCCTTTATTTTCAGTTATTTTCAAATCATTTCTGTAAGCGCAGCGGGGATTATTGCCATTCCGCCACTATGGATAAAAGTAATTGTGTCGGGTGTCTTTCTTTTCTTGATGTATACATGGCTTTCTATTACTTGGGATAAATCCATCATGTCCCATCCCTTTACAAAAAAATATAGTGAAAAAGATTCCTATTTCACCGCAAAGAATAGAACGGTTATAGCCTTATTCTTCCTCGCCATTTTGATCTTAGGACTGATTGTAAGCGCCTTGACAATCATCTTGGCAAGGTTCGGCATTCTTGGTGCATAATAAAGGTATGCTTTTATTAAACAGTCCCATAAGCAAATTTAAGGCAAAATCGGTTATAATGGGGAAATCATAAATGTTCAAATCAGGATAAGGAGGTAACTTTTATGAACGTATTGGATTGGCAAAAAGAGGTTAATAACAGAAAAGACGCTTTAATTGAAGATACCCAAAAACTTTTAAGAATTAAAAGCCTGCTGGATGAAGAGAATGCAGCAGAAGATGCCCCCTTGGTGAAGGTGTGAAGGAAGCACTCGATTTCATGCTTGAACTTGGAGAAAAGGATGGATTCACTGTCAAAAATGTCGGCAGCCTGGCTGGTCATCTGGAATTTGGCGAGGGTGAAGAAATTGTTGGTGTACTTTGTCATGTCGACGTAGTTCCTGAAGGAGATGGATGGACTAGCGACCCATTTGGTGCAGAAATTCGCGATGGAAGGATTTTTGCCAGAGGGGCGATCGACGACAAAGGCCCAACAATGGCTGCATATTATGCTATGAAAATTGTAAAGGAATTGGAGCTGCCTTTAAGCAAAAGGGTCCGAATGATTATTGGAACAGATGAAGAAAGTGATTGGCGCTGTGTAGAGCATTATTTTAAACACGAAGAAATGCCGGCAATGGGATTTGCCCCTGATGCCGATTTCCCAATCATCTATGCAGAAAAGGGCATCTCTGATTTTGATCTTGTCCAAATCGGCCATACCGAAGAAACAGACAGGGAAGTACTGGCAGAGGTCGTGCATTTCCAGTCAGGAAGAAGATATAACATGGTTCCTGATTTTGCAAAAGCTAGTCTTGTAGTCCATCTTGAACACACTGAAGTGGTGCAAAGGTATATTGATTTCCTCAAAAAGACTGAGCTTGAAGGAAAGTATTACATAGATAACGGCGAACTCATTCTGGAGCTTCAGGGGGTATCGGCTCATGGGATGGAGCCTGATAATGGGAAAAATGCAGGTATTCTGATGGCGTCATTCCTGGCATCCCTTCAGCTGGATGAGAAGGCATGCCATTATTTTCAGTTTGTATCACGATACTTATGTGATGATTCCAGAGGAAGAAAGCTTGGCATCGCCTGTGCGGATGAGATTACCGGTGATTTAACCGTTAATGTAGGAAAACTATCATATACAAAAGAAAATGGCGGCCGTTTAGGCTTTAATGTACGTTATCCCGTCACTAACAATATGGATGATACGAAAAATAGGCTTCAGTCATTGATCGAAGACGAACATTTCAGATTAGAGAATTTCACTGATTCCAAGCCGCATCATGTGGAAGAAGATGACTTTCTTATCCAAACCCTGAAAAAAGTGTATGAACAGCAGACTGGCGAAAAGGCAGAGCTTTTAGCAATTGGCGGGGGCACATATGCACGTTCCTTGAAGTCTGGTGTAGCGTTTGGCCCGCTTTTCCCAGGCAGGGAAGACGTGGCACATCAAAAAGATGAATATGTGTTTATTGAGGATTTAATTAAAGCTGCAGCTATTTATGCACAGGCGATTTATGAACTTGCGAAATAGCTCTAAAACCTGATATGATGGCTGAAAGATTTTACATTAACAGCTAATAGATTAGACAAACAAACCATTTACAGGGAGTGTCAGAGAAATGGAATATGTCATTTTGAACGGTGATTTGATCGAACGCTCTGAAGCGAAAGTAGATATTGAGGACCGCGGCTATCAATTTGGTGATGGCGTCTATGAAGTAATCCGCGTCTATAACGGAAAAATGTTTACGGCAGATGAGCACCTTGAAAGGCTGCTTGAGAGCGGAAGGAAAATAGAGCTCGATATCCCTTATTCTATAGGGCAGCTTAAACAGATGCTTGCAGAGATGATCGAAAGGAATAATCTTGAACTTGGAATAGTATATATGCAATTTTCCAGGGGGACTTCTCCAAGAAATCATGCTTATCCTGGTGCAGACGTTGCACCGGTGCTTACAGCCTATACCCGTGAAACCTCAAGACCTGTTGAGAGCATGAGAAATGGTGTTAAGGCTAGTTTGATTGAAGATATACGCTGGCTGCGCTGTGACATAAAGAGTCTGAACTTGCTTGGCAATATCATGGCAAAGCAAAAAGCAGCACAATCGGGCTGCTTTGAAGCAATTCAGCATCGCGGGGATACGGTAACTGAGGGAAGTTCTTCCAATATAGCGATTGTAAAAGATGGGACACTATATACGCACCCTGCAACAAATCTGATCCTAAATGGCATTACCCGCCGTAAAATCAACGAGATCTGCAGGGGAAATGGAGTAGCACTTGAAGAATCTGCTTTTACAAAGGATGATCTGCTGGACGCGGATGAAGTCTTTATGTCCAGTACATCAGCTGAAATTACTCCGATTATAGAGATTGAAGGAAAGCCGGTTGGTAATGGAAGTCCTGGTCCCATCACAAATAAATTACAGAACCTTTTTGAAGAGGCAATTGAAAAAGAGTGCGGCAGTTTGACGGTTAAAATTAGATAGTTCTAAAACGAAAGACCCCAGGAGTAATCCCTGGGGTCTTGTCTTTTAACTTACTTATTCAAACTGAAAAAGATCGCTTGAAAGGTATCTTTCTCCAGTATCGCAAACGATGAATACGACAACATCGTCCGGCTTTAGCCTTTTTGCAACCTGGATGGCAGCATAGCAGGCTGCTCCTGAGGATGGACCGACTAATATCCCTTCTTCTCTTGCCATTCTGCGCGTTGTATCATATGCTTCTTCATCTTTGATTTGATGGATTTCATCATAAACATCCGTATTGAGAATTTCCGGAACAAATCCGGGACTTGTGCCGACAAGCTTGTGTCTGCCAGGCTTTCCGCCTGATAGGACAGGTGAGCCCTTGGGTTCCACAACATGTACTTCCAATCCAGTATAATGCTCTTTCAAAACTTCTCCTGTGCCGGTAATCGTGCCGCCAGTGCCTGCCGTGGCAACAAAGGCAGAGAGTGGTTTGCCGATTTCCTTCATGCCCTCAATAATTTCGACTGCTGTTGAATAGCGGTGTGCATCAGGGTTAGCGCTATTTTCAAATTGCATCGGCACAAAGCTGTTTGGAATTTCCTCAGCCAGCTCATTTGCTTTTTGTATAGCACCGGGCATTTTGTCATCTCCAGGAGTCAGGACAACTTCTGCTCCATATGCTTTCAAAAGGTTGATGCGCTCTGCCGTCATGGTATCAGGCATAACCAGAATGGCCTTATAGCCACGTGCTGCTGCATTCATTGCAAGCCCGATGCCGGTGTTTCCGCTGGTTGGTTCAATAATAGTTGAACCTGGTTTCAATTGGCCTGCTTTCTCAGCTTCGACAATCATATTATAAGCCGCGCGGTCTTTTACACTGCGGCTTGGATTGTAGAATTCAAGCTTTGCATAGATGCTTGCTCCATTTTCAGGGGCGAGCTTATTTAATTTAACAAGTGGAGTATCTCCAATTAAGTCCGCGAGATTGTTAACAACTTTCATCTGACTCTCCCTTTCAAATAAGACTGTAATAACAAGGAAGTTTAATACTTTGTTATTTTATGTCGATTTGTTTAATTTCATCCTAACAAAGGAAATCTATAACTATTCATATCATGTCCATCATACTAAAACAGACTATTCCAATCAAATCAAAAGGAATTGGAAGAATACTTAAAATGAGAGGTCAAACAGAAAGTATCTGCCAATTTTAACTGATGTTTGTTAAAATAAGTGAAAATATGGAGGAATCTCAAGTGTACAAACAATTGAATGCTCATTTTTCTTTGCGATGAAATTACCGGTTGAAACAAAGAAAAAGTTGAAAGAATACTGTGGGAATTTAAGTCCAAAATTGCCTTTTAGCCGCTGGGTCCATCAAGAGGATTATCATATTACCCTAGCATTTCTAGGGTCTGCACCCCAGGAAAAACTGCAGAAAGCAGCCAAGCTTGCCGCTGACTCAATCAGACACGAAAAAAGATTTCCTCTGCATATCTGCAAACTTGGCGTATTTGGAAAACAAGACGCACCAAGAATTTTCTGGTGTGGAACACAGCAGGACAAACATCTCCAAGATTTAAGATCGAAAGTATATTCAGCATGCCAGGAAGCGGGCTTTGAATTGGAGACAAGGCCATTTAAACCTCATATCACTATGGCAAGAAAATGGGCCGGCACTTTTCCGTTTCAGGAAAACATGCTGGACGCTTACAGTCCATTCAAGGAGGAGCCCCTTGAATTTGAGGCTTCAGAAGTCGTTCTATATCAGACCCATCTGGACAAAACACCGAAATATGAAAGCATTGCCATCTTTCCGCTCGTGGGGGAATAAAATAAATACATACTATTAATGAAAAACAGCTTAGGTGAAATTGCTGCTTTTGAGAGAATATAAATATTTATCACTGAGTTGATAGGAGCGGAAGGTGGGAGACTCCAACGGGAGTAGCGCACCAGGGAGACCCCGCAGACGCATCGCGTTGAGGAGGATCCCGACAGTCCCGTGGAAGGCGAGTGCCTGCAGCGGAAATCAACGGGCAAAATAAAAAAACTTAAATGAATAATTAGAGATAGAAAGTTATATACGAAAGCAGGGCTAGGAGAATGGGACAGTTAATTAAATTGCAGGATTATGTTTCACGTTACCAGCAAGACATTTTTGTATATCCTTCCCGATTTGTCAGACTAAAAAAACAGCAGTGGGATAAATGGCATAAAGCATGGGAATCAAATGATTCATTCAATCCTCAATCCGGGCAGCAATATACAGCCGGCACAGCGGAGTGGCTTGAGGAAGAAAAAGAACCGCTCATGGAAAAACTAAAGGGGTTGTTAAAGCGGGGAAAAAATGAAGAATTAGAGGAATACGGGGCTTCCGGGGATGAATTGAAAAAGGAGGAAGAGGTGCTTGAATTTGAAGCCTCCTTTGCTGTGCGTCCAGAAACAATTGAGAATTTAAAACACCAGTTTCTAGACCAGCTTTTCCGATTCCAGATGAAATGGGCAACCTCCACATTAACGGAAAAATCATTTCCCGATAAGCATTACTATTATGATGAAAAGCTAAAGTATTTTCTGCAAAGATATCCGGATACGTATCTTGTCATGTTCAATCCGATCTTTCTGCTGAAAAAGGCTCCGGTGGAAACAGAAACTATTGTTATAAGCCCGACAGAGGTATGGTGCATCAGCTTTTTGGAGGAAGAAGATTCAGCAGTATTCTCAGGTTCGAAGGATAGATTCTGGACAAAAAAGGGAAAAGGGGAGGAAAAGAAGGTCCTGAATCCGCTGCTTGCATTAAATAGGACTGAAAAAATTGTCCGAAAAATATTTGAAATTCATTCTATTGAATTGCCGATTAAAAAGGCTTTACTTACCCGAAATGGATATATTGATTATCCGGCAGCTCCTATTGATGTTCAGCTAATCGATAAAAGGACCTATGATCAATGGTTTCAGACAATGAGAAGCCAGCGTTCGCCTCTCAAGCATGTTCAATTAAAAGGAGCGCAGGTACTGCTTCAATATTGCCAGACTGCATCAGTCAAAAGGCTGGAGTGGGAGAATCGCGATGAATCATGAAGATTTCCTCGAGGATAAAGCTCATAGCAGGGAAGAGCTTAAGTTCATTATTAACCCGCAGGCGAAAAATGGCTCCTGCCTGAAAGTCTGGAAAAAGTTGAGCAGATGCTGAAAGAGGAAAATATCCCTTTCTCTGCAGCCAGGACAGAATATCAGGGCCATGCCAGGGAATTGGCAAAGATCTATGCAGAACAGGCGGGCGGGCAAAGATTATATCTTGTTGCTGTGGGCGGAGACGGGACGGTTCATGAGGTTATGAATGGTGCTGTGAGTCATCGGAATGTGACAGTCGGATTTATTCCGGGAGGATCTGGGAATGATTTCTCGCGGGGCTTTAGAATTCCTAAAGACCCGGCAGAATCTTTAAAAGCAATTCTTAAGGGGATCAGTCATTCTTCTGTAAAAGCTGATATCGGAATGATTAGACACATAGATGGGAAAAAAACATATTTTATTAATAATATGGGTGCTGGTTTTGATGCACTGATTTCCCGGAAAGTAAACAGTTCAAAGATGAAAGGAATCTTGAATCAGTTATCTCTGGGGAAATTTGTATACGCTCTCTTTCTTGTAAAAGAGCTGTTTACTTATAAATGCTCTGATCTTGAAATCGTCATTGATGGAAAAAAATTCGATTTCGATTCAGCCTGGTTTATTACTATTTCCAATCAGCCATTCTATGGAGGCGGTATGATGATTTCTCCGGATGCAAATCCTTTTGATGGAATTCTAAATGTTACGGTCGTCCACAATATATCAAGAATAAAAATTTTGTTTGTATTTGCCTCTGTCTTCAAGGGGCGTCATATAGCATTTAAAGAAGTCACAGTTCTTCAGGGCCAGAATATCAGCATTAGATCTTCACACCCCATTCCTGCTCACGCAGATGGAGAGGCTTTAGGCAGCTCCCCGATTTCGGCCTCTGTTTGCCCCGAAGCCATTCCTGTAATTATTGGCAATGGAAAAGATGGGTGTTGATTTTAGGAGAGAGCTGCTCTTAAATTACCGTCCGACTAAGTAAAGGAGATGAATTCGGAATGATAACGATTGAACGGACTTTTAATGCATACTTAGACGAAATGCACATCATTACGATCATACTTCCTTTCAGCTATCATCAGGGGCGTTCTTCCGGGTTCTCTCTCCTTACTGACTGGGAAGAAGAGTTTCCTGTTGAAATATTGAAAAGCATGCCGATTGAGGATGCCGTTAAATATACATGCAGAATAGAACATGAAGCGGAATTTGGGAAACAATATTGGATAGTGGACGAATATGGGGGAAAAACAGATCTGCAAATTGGCGCCGTTATTCGTACAAGTGATTTTGATGAGAAATTCTATTATGACGGTCCGCTGGGGTTCTCGTACAGCAAAGAAAAGACACATTTCAGGCTCTGGGCTCCGACAGCCGCAAAGGTAAAGCTGAAGCTTAAAGGAGCACTGGAGCAGGAAGCTGAGCTTATTCCGATGGGAAGAGAAGAGAGAGGAGTCTGGAGCTGTGAAGTAAAAGGCGACCTGGATCGTTTTCTTTATTCTTTCCTTGTATGCATTAACCTTGAGTGGAAAGAAGCTGTTGATCCATACGCAGTCTCTTCGGCTATAAATGGGGAATATGGTGCGGTAGTCAATATGGAAAATACAAAAGTAAAGAAGCCAGAGCTTCCGCCGCTTCCGCAGCCCACAGATGCCATCATATATGAAACGCATATTAGGGATTTTACCATTCATCCCGCGAGCGGGGCAGCACAGAAAGGCCTTTATTTAGGAGCGGGAGAGACAAATACCGTCGGTAGAGACGGGGAGCCTACATGCCTGTCCTATGTGAAGCAGCTTGGTATTACTCATATTGAGTTTCTGCCTGTCCATGACTTCGAAGGTGTGGATGAAAAAAGTCCAAAAGAAGAATATAACTGGGGTTATAACCCCCTCCATTTTAATGTTCCGGAAGGAAGTTATTCTACAAATCCTCTAGATCCCTACTCGCGGATCAGAGAATTGAAAGCCTTAATTTATGCTGTCCATTCCCAGGGACTTCGGGTCATTATGGACGTAGTCTATAATCATGTTTATATTCGCGAGCATTCTTCTTTTGAAAAAATCGTACCGGGTTATTTCTTCCGGCATGATGAATATGGAATGCCGTCAAATGGCACCGGAGTTGGAAATGACTTTGCTTCGGAACGCCTGATGGCCCGGAAGTTTATTGTTGATTCCGTATCATACTGGATAAAGGAATATCAAATTGATGGGTTCAGGTTTGATTTGATGGGTATACTCGATATTGAAACGATGAATGAGGTTCGCCAGAATGCAGAATTGATTGACCCGTCTGTCATTATTATTGGTGAGGGCTGGGATTTGAATACCCCTATACCGGATGACCAAAAAGCAAGCATCCGCAATCAGGAAAAGCTTCCTGGAATCGGCCAATTCAATGACTGGTTCAGAGATTCCATCAAAGGCAGTACGTTTAATTTATATGATAAAGGTTATGCATTGGGAAATGAGCATTATTATGATGCGGCAAAGCAGGTATTGGCTGGAAGCATTGGCCTCGAAAAAAGGAAAAAGGCATTTTCCTTTCCCCGTCCCAATCTGTAAATTATGTGGAATCACATGATAATCATACCTTATGGGATAAAATACAGGTTTGTTCTGAAAATGCGGATCCTCTTGTGCAGCAGCAAAAGCACCGCTTAGCAACAGCAATGGTCCTTCTTTCCCAAGGAATTCCATTTATGCATAGCGGACAGGAATTTTTTCGGACCAAAGAAGGAAATGGAAACAGCTACCGTGCTCCAGATTCCATCAATAATCTGGACTGGGAAAGGAAATCCCGTTACTTAAATAATGTTGAATATATTAAAGGGCTGATCAGCATAAGAAGGTCAATTCCTCTTTTCAGACTCGCCAATGCAGAAATGATCCGGAATTCCATGCGGTTTCTGGATATTAAAAAACCTCTATTGGGTTATGTGTTAACAAGCAGTGATCAAAATGCCGAGTGCAGCCATGCAGCCGTGATTATCAATCCTTTAATGACGGAAGAAGAAATTTTTCTCCCGGCTGGGGATTGGGACCTTATTGCGGATGAACGTGAGGCCGGGATTTCCACTATCCGTAAGATTAACACCAGATTTGAAATGCCGCCATTAAGTTCATATGTATTGGTTTGCAGAAGATAGAAGAAGTCTGAGAAGCATACCACTGTTCAGTTCTATTATTTCAAAAATTATCCTTAATAAGAAAATAATGATGAATTGACCAGAAAAATCTTCATTTTTTTAGATGATATTCCGTAAACCTAAATAGATGCACTTGACGAAAAAAGCCAGTAAGAATAAAATTTATAAAGATGGCTATTGTGAGGGACTAACATCAATAGCTTTTTTTATTTTATATTCCCAAAACATTGCTGGTTTGTATTTGCTGATTACTTTGTGCTTTATAGGAGCTTTATTTAATTAACCTGATAAACAGCTATATTTGCGAAAATGCAATATAGTCGAATAGAACAAAACATTATTAAGCAACGGCCCTTTTATTGGCCATGGCAAAATAAGTCTTGCTGCAAAAAACAGGGCTTATTTTTCAACTTTTTATTATTTGAACTCGAGAATTGTCTAGCGCAAGCAGCCTACCCCTCGAGGTCACAAGCCGATTCCCCCAAAAAGGCAAAGGCGCCTTTTTGGGAGGCACGTCTTGTGCTTGAGGCCCACAGGGTGTGGGTCATGCAGACTTTGCCACAGGACGTGGCGATCTTAGTCTGCGTTCCTTAGGTGGGCAAGGCGTTTGCGCTATTCTACAACCAATGGCTTACTAAATTGCAGGTGAACAATTTTGGAACATTTATTTGGACATGACTGGGAGATTGTTCCCGCCGGAGGGGCGACAGGGGAAGCCTTCTATGCAAAGCACGAAGAGCAGAGGCTTTTTCTTAAAAGAAACTCCTCTCCTTTCCTGGCGGTTCTGTCTGCGGAAGGAATCGTCCCGAAACTTATCTGGACAAAAAGAATGGAAAATGGGGACGTTATAACTGCCCAGCAATGGCTTAATGGAAGAGAGCTAAAAGCTTCTGACATGAACCAGGAAAGCGTAGCAAAGCTTTTGAGAAAAATACATTCTTCAAAGCCGCTGCTTGGTATGCTGACAAGAATGGGGAAGTCTCCGCTGCAGCCCGAAACCCTTTTGCGTTTGATTGAGGAAGAACTGGATTGTGATCTGAAGGAGCAGGCTGCTGTTATTCAGTCAGTCGATTTCCTGAAGCAAGAGGTTTCGCATATCCACTGTGAGGAAAATACGGTGTGCCATTGCGATGTGAATCATAACAACTGGCTGCTTTCGGAAAACAACCAGCTGTACTTGATTGATTGGGATGGAGCCATGATAGCAGATCCGGCCATTGATCTGGGGATGCTATTGTATTGGTATATTTCTAAAGAAGAATGGCCAAATTGGCTTGAGCGGTACGGCATTCAGTTGACAGATAATTTGCTGCTCCGCATGAAATGGTATGTGATTGCACAGACTTTGACATCTATCCAATGGCATAAAAATAAATTCAGGTACCAGGAAATGGAAAAGTGGCTTTCCTATCTGGATGAGCTCCTTTAAGATTTACGAAAATTGATCTATATCCTGTACCCATTGTGATAATTCATTCTGGTGGGATTCAATGTGAGTATCCAATTGTGAAGAATTGATCCCGTGCTGACTGTATTCATAAATTTCTTCTAATACTGTTTTTACGTTTTGATTAATATTTCCGTTGATCATTAATGATTTAACCAAACGTTCCAATTGTTCACATTCTGAAATAGAGCCACAGCAATCTGTCTGATGATTGCTTAAAATATCTTTTAATAAATTTAATTGATCCTGGTGTCCAAGCGGCATGAAAAGCACCCTTTCTATTGAAGCTGAAAATAAAAACAAAAGGAATTCACTTTTAGGTTGTGGATTCTTTTTTTATTTATTCATTGGCGGATTGTAATTTAGGTGTTTGAGTGCCATTGGGTTAAACTACAAACAAGGGATGAACCACTATAGTAATCCCTCTAAAAATAAAGTTGCATCACTGCGACAGGCATGATATTGTTTGAACGATATTAATTTTTAGGAGTGTCAAAATGCGACAGCGAAATAAACCTTGGGCGAAAGATAAATTAGCCGAATATCCACAATACGTAATTTCAGAACCTGAAAAATATAAAGGAAAGTGGAAGGAAGCCTTCGATAAAGATCAGCCCCTTCATATAGAAATTGGGACAGGAAAAGGCCGCTTCATAACTGGTATGGCGAAAGCAAACCCGGAAAACAACTACATTGGAATTGAGCTCGCTGACAGCGTCATCGTCACTGCTCTGGATCGCATCATCGAGGATGAACTTCCAAATGTAAAGCTTCTGAATGTGAATGCCAATGATCTTCGGGATTACTTTGAAAAAGGCGAAGTCGATCGTGTCTACCTTAATTTTTCAGATCCATGGCCAAAGAAACGCCATGCAAAACGCAGGCTGACTTATAAAAGTTTCCTGGAGATTTATGAAAATATCCTTGGGGATAAAGGAGAAATACACTTTAAGACTGATAACCAGGGATTATTTGAATCATCTCTTATGAGTTTCTCCGAGTACGGCATGCTTCTGACATTTGTCAGCCTGGACCTTCACAATAGCGATTATGAAGGAAACATCATGACCGAATATGAAGAGAAGTTTTCTTCAAGGGGAAGCCGTATATTCCGGTGTGAAGTTCAATACAGATAAGCTAGTCTATCCGGATGGATAGGCTTTTTTGGATATTGCTATATTTGACTGTTTGCATTCGTGTGGAATAATTTAAATATTTCTACAAGTAAGCGCTTAAATGTTAATATATAAGGGGAATGCGAGCGCTTGCTCAGAAAAACTCAAATGGAGGAGATAATGATGGAAGCATTGGAGTTAAAGAACGTAAAGCTGTACTGGCTTCGCGGCGGTGTCACACATCTTGATGGCGGAGCCATGTTTGGGGTAGTTCCTAAGCCTTTATGGTCTAAAAGATATCCCTGCAATGAAAATAATCAGATCGAACTGAGAACAGATCCCATCCTTATTCAGTTTGACGGTAAAAATATTCTAGTCGAATCGGGTCTTGGAAACGGGAAGCTGAGTGATAAACAGAAGAGGAATTTCGGAGCGCTTGAAGAGTCTTTTGTTGAACAGGATTTAGCCAAGCACGGCCTGTCACCAAAGGACATCGATTATATCCTTATGACGCATCTTCATTTTGATCATGCCTGCGGACTGACAAAACCGGAAGAAGGAAAATTTTCTTCTATATTTCCAAATGCAAGAATCATTGCATCACAAGTGGAATGGGAAGAAATGAGAAATCCTAATATCCGTTCAAGGAATACATATTGGAAAGAAAACTGGGAGTCCATTCAGGATCAGGTGGATGTCTTTGCAGGAGAGTGGACGCTCGGCCCTATTAAAATGGTGCATACAGGCGGCCACAGTGATGGCCATTCTATACTTGTTATAGAAGATGAGGATGAGACCGTCATTCATATGGCTGATATCATGCCAACTCATGCCCATGCGAATGTACTTTGGGTTCTCGCTTACGATGACTATCCGATGGATTCCATAAGTGCCAAGGAAAAATGGATGGAATACGGGCTGGAAAGAAATGCATGGTTTACTTTTTATCATGATGCTTTTTACCGGGCAGTCAAATGGGATGAATCAGGAAATATTGCTGAGAAGGTGGAAAAGAAGCAAAGTTAAAAAATCCCCATCCGGGGATTTTTTAATACTCTTTAAACGTCTATAACTGGCCTGCCCCCTCGAGGTCACAAGCTTGTCTAGTTACGGCTCCTAGGGACTCGGGGACATAAGCTGTTTCCTTTCAGAAGGAGAAAACCACCTTCTTTCAGGAAATGTCTTATGCCTGAGGCCCGCAGGACAAGGAAGGCTTCGACAGTATAAACATCGCACGACAGAGCGGTAGGTAGCTTTTGGGAGGACGTGGCGTTCTTAGTCTGCATTCCTTCTTGGGCAAGGCATTTGTGCTTTTCTCAATGCAGTGGAAAAACGTCCAAAATGGTTCCAGTCTCTGCGTCGGCAATGAATTCATACTGTTCGGCTTCTTCACCCGAAAACCTCGAAATGCCGCCCTTATAAACCTGATATTTTAAATGACCTTTTTCATAAGGTTCAGCTTTCATATGAATCCATGATCCGCTTATCGGCCCTTCCTGTTTAAATGCATCCTTTGCATTTGCCAAAGCTTTCTCAGGGGAAACAGCAGTTTTCTGCGACAGCAATTCCCTAGCTGCGTACCCGCTCGCCAAACCAACCCCAACACCTAACATAAATGACTTCCAATTCATAATTGCACCTCCCCAGGCTGATGATATAAGCAGTTCATTTTTACAAATTTTTCTGTTTTCCAATTCTATCTTATCAAAAATAGGCATGAACTAAAATAAATAATACACAGCTTAAATTTCGCCAACCGAAGTTTCCTGCCTGAAATGGTGGAAAGACGTATGAAAGTTCTGTAAAATGAAATTATACATATCTGCATAGCCAATTCGCAAAGTGATAAAGGAGAATAATAATGAACGAAAAAACATTGCAGCTTTTTAAAACATTGACAGAGTTGCCAGGGGCGCCTGGAAACGAGCATTTAGTACGGAAATTCATGCGCGAACAGATCAGCCAGTATACAGAAGAAGTCGTTCAGGATAAGCTTGGAGGCATCTTCGGCGTGAAAAGAGGCGATCAAAGCGGCCCGACTGTCATGGTGGCAGGCCATATGGATGAAGTTGGATTCATGGTCACTTCCATAACAGATAATGGAATGATCCGTTTTCAGACACTGGGAGGCTGGTGGAGCCAGGTTTTGCTTGCACAAAGAGTCCAAATTATTACAGATAATGGACCGGTGACAGGAGTTATCGGTTCAATTCCTCCGCATCTTTTAGACGAAGCAAAGCGCAGCAAGCCGATGGAAATAAAGAATATGCTGATTGACATTGGTGCAGATGACCGTGAAGATGCGAAAAGAATAGGCATTAAGCCAGGACAGCAAATTCTCCCGATTTGTCCATTTACACCAATGGCAAATGCAAAGAAAATCCTGGCGAAAGCATGGGATAACCGTTATGGCTGCGGTTTGGCGGTGGAACTTTTAGAAGAAGTCCAGAGTGAAGCACTTCCCAATATTCTCTATTCCGGAGCAACAGTTCAGGAAGAAGTTGGCTTAAGAGGTGCACAGACAGCAGCGAATATGATCAATCCTGACATTTTCTTTGCATTGGATGCAAGCCCTGCCAACGATATGACCGGGGATAAAAACGAGTTCGGCCATTTAGGAAAAGGAGCTCTTCTGCGCATACTGGACCGTTCAATGGTAACGCACCGCGGCATGAGGGAGTTTGTTCTGGATACAGCTGAAACGAACAACATTCCATATCAGTATTTCGTCTCGCAAGGCGGAACAGATGCAGGTAAAGTTCACATATCCAATGAAGGTGTTCCAAGTGCAGTAATCGGCATTTGCTCCCGTTATATTCACACACATGCATCCATTGTGCATGTCGATGATTATGCAGCGGCAAAAGAATTGCTTGTTAAATTAGTAAAAGCTTGTGACCGTTCAACAGTAGAAACCATCCGTCAAAACAGTTAAGCAGATGAGACAGCAGGTGCTGTCTCTTTTTCCTGTAATATGAAAGGAGTACACATGAAAGTCATCATTGGTTCAAAAAATCCCGCAAAGATTTTGGCAGTAAAAACTGCTTTTAGCCATTATGAAGCTGTTATTATGTCCGAAGATGTGCCCTCAGGAGTGAACGACCAGCCATTCTCGGATGAAGAAACCATAAAAGGGGCCATCAATAGAGCATATGGAGCACTCCAAGCATCCGGCGGACAAATTGGCATTGGCCTCGAGGGCGGTGTGCAGAAAACAGAGCACGGGCTATTTCTCTGTAATTGGGGGGCTCTTGCGGAAAAAGGGCAGCCTCCGATTATTGCTGGCGGAGCCAGGATTCCCCTTCCAGATGGGGTTGCAGTCCGGCTTTTGGCTGGCGAAGAACTTGGCCCTGTAATGGATGATTACGCAAAAAAAGAAAATATCCGCAAAAATGAAGGAGCTGTTGGGATTTTTACAAATGGGCAGATTAATCGTGCTGACATGTTCTCGCATGTCATGAAGCTTCTTCTTGGGCAATATGAATATAGAAAAAAGGGCTAGCTTGGTGCTAACCCCTTTTTCTATTCGGTTTCGAAGATGTACGACAAAACTTTCAAGGCCTGGTTGACCGTTTCAACAGTAACATTGGCTTTACTTGAAAGCTCCTTTAAAGGGTGATGCAGCTCATTGGGACGGATGAGGATCAGCGGTTTTCCAAGTGCCGCAGCAGCACTTGCGTCCATGGCTGTGTTCCATTGCTTATATTTTTCACCAAACAAAGCAATCACGAGATCCGATTTTTGCATAAGAAGCTGTGTTCTTAAGTTATTGATGCTTGAAGCGGCTTCATCACGGAAGATTGCATCCGGCTGCTTCCCGAGAATTTCCTCTCCGATCATGTCAGAACGGTCATGGTTTTCCATAGGACCCGTAAAATGAACAGGCAGCTGAAGTGATTTAGCTTTCTCCTTTAATTCATTGCGCCAATTGGAATGTATTTCACCTGCTAAGTAGACGGTTATTTCCATTCTTTTTCCTCCTTTATGCAATATTCTTATATTTTAACATTTCTTCTAAGAAGTAACGCAGTGAAAAGGCCCTCAATCCTTATATGAAGGGTTGTCAGACTATTAAGAAGAAATGTATGATAGGGAAGGATATGAGATTCCATGCAAGGAGGGGACTTTAGAATGCATAAAAGATTCACCGCAGCCTTGCTCTTATTTATTTCATTTATACTGGTCAGTGCCTGTTCAGCATCGTTGGAAGAAGAGCAAACTGCCGCAAAGAATGCTGCAGAGGAAGCATTCAACCTATCACCTGAAAAGACAAATCATGAGTTTGAAGATATAGAATATTATTTGCCTTTCGGCTACGAAGTAGAAGAGGAAAGTCCAAATAACATCATTTTAAAAAATGGCTCCAAAAGGTATATCCTTTTTTACAACCAGCATGAAGGCCCGGACAGCAAGGTTGTTTATGATGCTACCCTAAAGCAAAAAGATAAATATGAAGTTAAAGAGACGTTTACAAAAGATGGACATAATGGCTTCCTGTTAATCAACAGAGGGAAAAAAGACGAACACGAATTGGTAGTCGGGATTGGCGGAGTAAAATTATCTACGCAGGCTGCGACCAGAAATTTATCCTCTGAGGCCGCTGCAATGATGGAGATAGCTAATTCTGTCCAGGTGAAGAATTAAAGCGAAGGGCGATGTCCTTCGTTTTTGTTTTGCTTTTTTTTAAGAATTTATTTTTAATAAATTATGATAGAAAACCCCTATTATAAAGAACAATAAGAATACAAAAGATTTTATATTACAAGTGTCTTTACATGTGTTATCTTATAGTTGCAGAACTTTTAAATAGGGGGAAAATAATGAGAGCCTTTCTGAATAGAAAAGGGGTAACCCTTTCACCTAAAGTATATTTTATAGATGCACTGAGCAGCATGGCGCTTGGATTATTCGCTTCGCTGATCATTGGGCTTATTATTAAGACAGTCGGCGAACAGACTGATTTCAAATACCTGGAGGATATGGGCACTCTGGCTATGGGTCTGATGGGGCCTGCAATAGGTGTTGCAGTTGCATACGGACTTAATGCTCCACCGCTTGTTATCTTTTCAGCCATTGCCAGCGGGGCTGCCGGCGCGGCTCTTGGCGGTCCAGCAGGGAGCTTCGCTGCAGCTCTTATTTCCACAGAGCTTGGAAAACTTGTCAGTAAGGAAACAAAGGTTGATATCATTGTAACACCGCTTGTTACAATTGTGGCTGGTTATATGGTTTCAACATTAATTGGCCCCGGGATCGATTATGGAATGAAGAGCTTTGGCAGCCTGATCATGTGGGGAACAGAGCAAAGGCCAATCATCATGGGCATCATTGTGGCGGTATTAATGGGTCTTGCCTTGACGGCACCCATTTCTTCAGCCGCCATTGCGCTTATGCTTGATCTGCACGGAGTTGCAGCAGGAGCTGCCACTATTGGCTGTGCAGCACAAATGGTCGGCTTCGCAGTGAGCAGCTTCAGGGAAAATAAAATGGGCGGTTTAGTAGCGATTGGAATAGGAACATCCATGCTGCAGGTAGCCAACATTATTAAAAATCCGCGTATTCTTATTCCACCTACCCTTGCAGGTGCGTTCCTGGCACCCTTTGGCACGACCGTCTGGCTAATGGAGAACAATGCTGCAGGAGCAGGCATGGGAACAAGCGGGCTGGTTGGACAGATAATGACTTTTACAACGATGGGCTTTGGTTCAGAAATTTGGATGAAGGTCATTATATTGCATTTTATTGGACCGGCTCTTATCAGCCTGTTATTATCTGAGTATATGAGGAAGAAAGGCTGGATCCAATATGGAGACATGCATATCAGCACAGGGGGCGAAAAAAATGAAAAAACTGGAATCGGCAGAACAATTTAACGAGATGCGCAGCAATGGGAAGCATATTTTCATGTTTTCAGCTGACTGGTGTCCGGATTGCCGGGTTATTGAACCGATATTGCCTGAAATAGAAGCAAAATATAGTGAATACACTTTTATTTATGTAGATCGCGATCAATTCATTGATCTTTGCATTGAGCTTGATGTCTTTGGGATCCCAAGCTTCATCGGATACAGGGATGGCCAGGAACTTGGCCGCTTTGTCAGCAAAGACCGCAAAACCCAGGAAGAAATTGAAAACTTTATTCAAACTCTTGAACAATAAGCCTGTGTACATTTAGTGTTCAAATTTTACTTTGATAAATGTCTAGCGCAAGCAGCCTGCCCTCTCGAGGCGTCGGGGGCTGGCAAGGCGCTTCCGTTTTTAGGCCCTCCTGCATCTCTTTTGAGCAGGAGGGTTTATTAGTGTAGAATGATAGTCGGAAATCAATCCCCATAAGGAGGGGCTTATATATGAAAATGGATAGTAAAAAGATGAAAAATGAATTGGAGCAGCGCTTAGCAAAAGAGAACCGGACTTTCTCTTTGACAGGGAAAAAGATCAGTTCAGAATCGAAAATAAGGACACTGGAAAAGGAATTACCATCTCTCTTCCGGGCATTATTGCTAAATGGCAGGAGCAAAAGGAAAAAGCGATTGAAGAAGTCGTTTATTATGTGGAAGAAGGCCTGGAGGCAATGGTGGAGGATGCCCATTTGTCGGGACATGAAAAAAATATTTTTCCAGTCATCCGATCAACTTCTTTTCCAGGCGAGTCACAGGAAGGTATTCCTTTTTTGACAGATGAACATACGGCTGAAACACGAATTTACTATGCGCTCGATCTTGGAAATACGTATCGCCTCATTGATGCAAAGCTAATGGAAAAAGAGAGCTGGGATCCCGAAAGAATTAGAGAAACGGCTCTTTTCAACGTAAGATCCCTGTCGACAGATATGAAATCGGATACTGTTGCAGGCAACACTTTCTATTTCTTAAACAAAAATGATGGATATGATGCAAGCAGAATCCTGAATGATTCCTTTATTAAAGAAATGGGCAGGAAAGTAGAAGGATCCATGGCCGTTGCCGTTCCGCATCAGGACGTATTGATTATTGCTGATATAAAAAATGAAACAGGCTATGACGTTCTCGCCCAGATGACTATGAGTTTCTTTGCGAGCGGCAGAGTGCCCATTACTTCCCTGTCATTCTTATATGAGAATGGAGAGTTTGAACCAATATTTATTTTGGGTAAGAATAAAAAAGTAGGTTTTAAGGGTCACAGCAATGTGGTCCTTTTTTTGTTTAACACTGATTCTTCCTGAAAACAAGGCGATAAACCCCCAGGTGAGATGAACCATTACCGAATGATATATAGATCCGTTATTTTAAATGAAAGTTAAGCAGTTCCGGGTAAAAAGACAGATATCACTACTTATGAACCTTTAATCACCCGCCTGAGTCGAAAGTATGCCTGCAGCCTTTAGTTTGTTTGTAAATTTACCCATTCTGTCTTTATAAGGACTCATTCTCGGATTTCTTATTCAAAATCTGTGAATAACTGCTAAAATAATATAGAAAGTCTAACAAAGTTTTTAATAGAAAGAGTTGATATAAATGAGCTGGATTAAAAAGCTATTCCATATGTTTAAAAGTGATGAGGAAGAATATGAGGAAATGGAAGAACATGCAGATGAGCATAACTATGAGAAGCAGCCGCCTGCAAAAAAAACAAAGAAAGTTCGAGAGACATAGATGCTAAAGTAGTCTATCAATACCCCAAAGGCCAATTCCGTTTTCCGGTCATACCTGACCATGAAGCAGAACGGGAGAATAAGAGGCAGCAAAGACAGGATCATAATAGACAGGATCATAATCGTGGGAAGCCTGTAAATAAAACTGAAAAACGGAAGTCAAGGGCAGGAGAAACGGAATGGCAGAAAAAGCCGGCGGATACTCCAATCCATGAAAAAAGGACGCCTCGTTCCGCAGATAGGGAGCGGCAAAGAAAGTCTGCGCCACCACCTGCCAGTGAAGAAAAAATTCTGACCCGTAATGAAAGAGAGGCTGCCAGCAAGAAAAGACCTTTTCAGCCAACAGAAATTCCATCGCCGATATATGGATTTAAAAGGCCACGGCCAAATGCCCAGCAAGATAAATCTGATAACGGGGAACAGGAAAACCGCAGGGAACTTACATACGATGAGGTTATGCGCAAAATTCAGCAGACCCCCTAATCGGCCGAATGTAACCGAAGCTGTTTCGGATGAAGAAAGAGAAACTGTCATTTCCGATAAACTGAAAGCTTTACAGGCACAGGCTTCTGCATTGGAAACAGAGGAACCAGCAGCCAAAAGATACAAAATAGGTGAAGCGTCTGAATTAATGTTTGAAGTACCTGAAAATAACCAAGAAACATTGCGGCATGAAGAAACACATACTGCCTGGCAAGATCATAAGGAACCTGGCAGGCAGCTTGGAGGATCTTCCAAGCCTGACGGTGAATCTCCAAATAGTGAGGATCGCATCGGTCTTAAAAAAATCGGAAATCAGCAGATCGCTCGCAAACTTGATTGAAGAGGCTCTGCACGAGGAAGAAAAAGAAGAATACACAGCAGAACTCTCAGAGCAGAGCGAATTAAGATCTCATGATATCCTTGAGATTGAAGCTGAAGAGGATGCAGAAAAGAATGAATTTCATCACGATTTAGGGATTGTTGCTAAAAGTGACTCGGAAGAGTTTATCCATATAAACTTAAAAGAGGGAAACTCACAAGCAGAAGGAATGGAGATGTCTAATAAAGCTGAATTAAGTTCTGATCATGAAGATAGCGGGGAATTAACAGGCTCGTTCTCTACTCAGGCTGAACTGATTTCTGATATAAACAGGGCTGAGAATGCAGAGCAAAATGAGACTGCAGGTGCAAATGAATACTTAGAAACAAAAACAGAATCTGCTGCGTCAACCCCACAGCAGGAAGAAGATGCCCAGGAAGGGAAGAAGCCTTCATCAAGAGGATCAATTCCATTTAATGTCATCATGCTGAATAATGACAGAAAAAAACTGAATCAGCAGGATAAGATGGCAAGACCGTCAGATGAAAAAAATAATATCGCTATGTTTCCGTCAGAAAATATCCAGCAGTCTGCTGCTGCTGCAGAAAAGATCGAGAATCATCCACCGGTGAACCATTTGCCTATGGAAGAACGTGCAGAGCAGACACCGCCTGCATCGGAAATGGACCGATTTGAGGATGAACAGACATATCAGGGGGACGAAGAAATTTTTTATTACCAATTTCCTTCCCAGACATTGCTGACACCGCCAGTAATCATGGAGGAAGCTTCCGATTGGCTTTACGAACAGGAACAGATGTTAAATTCTACACTGCAAAATTTCAATGTCAGGGCGAGGGTGGTTAATGTTACGCAAGGACCTTCTGTAACAAGGTTTGAAGTACAGCCCGAACCAGGTGTCAAGGTGAATAAAATCACGAACCTCTCAGATGATATAAAGCTGAGTCTGGCAGCAAGGGATATTCGGATCGAAGCGCCGATACCAGGAAAGCATACAATCGGCATTGAGGTTCCGAACCAGAGCAGCCGTCCGGTACTTATCAGTGAGATCATCAGCACCCCGGAGTTCCAGACTGGCCAATCCCCATTAACGGCTGTGCTGGGGCTTGATATCTCTGGGAAGCCGATTGTGACGGATTTACGGAAAATGCCGCATGGTTTGATTGCCGGTGCAACGGGATCAGGGAAGAGCGTCTGTATTAACACGATCCTGGTAAGCCTGCTGTATAAGGCGAGTCCCGATGAATTGAAGCTTCTTCTGATCGACCCAAAAATGGTCGAACTTGCACCATATAATCGAATTCCACATTTGGTCAGCCCGGTTATTACCGATGTAAAAGCGGCAACGGCAGCCTTGAAGTGGGCTGTCGAGGAGATGGAACGCAGATATGAATTGTTTGCCCATGCAGGTGTGAGGGATATAAACCGTTTTAATGAGCTGGCAGAGGAGCATCAGCAATATTCAGAGAAGCTGCCATTTATGGTCATTGTGATTGATGAGCTGGCAGACTTAATGATGATGTCGCCAGCCGATGTGGAAGAAGCCATTTGCCGGATTGCACAAAAAGCCCGTGCATGCGGAATTCATCTTATTATTGCAACCCAGCGTCCTTCCGTGGATGTTATTACCGGCTTAATCAAGGCGAATGTGCCTACAAGAATTGCATTCTCTGTGTCATCTCAAATCGATTCAAGAACAATCATTGATATAAGCGGAGCTGAAAAACTGCTTGGACGGGGAGATATGCTTTTCCTTGAAAACGGATCCTCAAAGCCAGTGAGGCTGCAGGGTACATTTGTTTCAGATAAAGAAATTGATGATGTGGTAGCCCATGTACGGAGGGAACGCGATCCTGACTACTTATTTGAGCAGGAAGAACTTCTGAAAAAAGCTCATGCAATAGAAGAAGAGGATGAATTGTTTTTTGAAGCATGCGAGTTTGTTGTTGATCAGGGAGCGGCTTCCACTTCAAGCCTGCAAAGAAGATTTAAAATAGGATATAATAGGGCAGCCAGGCTGATTGATATGATGGAAAAACAAGGGTTCATTTCTGAAAATAGAGGCAGCAAGCCAAGGGATGTCCTCATTACAGAAGCTGATCTTGAATCCATACAAGAGACTAGTACATTAAATTAATCCATGGTATTCTTTACTTGCATGTTTAAAATAATATGAATAAACAACTACGATAAACGAAGAAAGCATTCTAAAGCTGGCGGGCTGCCGGCATAGAGGCCTGCTCCTTGCAAACCAAGTCAGCAGGCGCTTCTGCTTTCTTTAATGTTTCTAAGGAGCTTTAGGGATGAAGGAAATTGAAATGAAGGTTAAAGGAGAAATCAAACGTCTGACAAACCAGACTTTTAAATTCGATGAACGTGTAAGAGATGGCTGGTTTTCAGCGGTTTACTTCCTTAAAACAAGAGAAATTGTTAAGAAATATCACGAAGATAAAATCGTAACCATGCAGTTTTTCCAAAAGAATCATGCCGTTCTATGCGGTACGGATGAAGTCATTGCGCTGCTAAAAACATTTGCAGACCGCCCGGATGATCTGGAAATTTATTCATTAAAAGACGGTGATAAGATTTCACCCTTTGAAACAGTTTTAACCATTACAGGAAGATATCAGGATTTCGGATATCTTGAAGGAATAATTGACGGCATATTGGCCAGAAGAACTTCAGTTGCCACGAATGTCTATAATGTGGTAAAAGCAGCAGGTGTTTCTGGTGTTCAAAAGCAGGTCATCTTCATGGGGGACCGGGATGATCATTATATCACCCAGGCAGGAGATGGCTATGCAGCCTTTATTGGGGGGCAACAGCCCAGGCCACGCATGCGATGAATGAATGGTGGGGCAAAAAAGGAATGGGAACAATGCCGCATGCTTTGATCCAAATGTTCGAGGGAGATATCGTTGCATCTACTAAGGCTTATCAGGAGACGTTTCCTGAAGACGATTTAGTTGCTCTGGTAGACTACAACAATGATGCCATAACCGATTCCCTGAAAGTGGCAAGAGCCTTTGGCAAAGAGCTTAAAGGTGTCCGGGTTGATACATCAAGAACAATGATTGATCAATATTTCTTAAGAAATCAGCATTTGCTGGGAACGTTTGACCCGCGCGGAGTCAATGCAGAACTGATTTTCGCTTTAAGAAAAGCGCTGGATGATGAAGGTTTCCAACATGTGAAGATTGTGGTGAGCGGCGGTTTTACTGAATCCCGAATCCGTGAATTTGAAGAACAGGGTGTTCCGGTTGATACCTATGGAATTGGAAGCAGCCTGCTGAAGATCACCACAGGGTTCACTGGAGACAATGTAATGATTGACGGTAAGCATGCAGCTAAGGCAGGACGCCGTTATCGTCCAAACCCCCGCCTTGAAAAGGTTGAATAACTGAACGCTATTTACAAGAAAGTAAGGAGCATCCTAAATGGATATGGACAGCTCAATTCTGGATTTACAATCTTTCCGTAAAGCTAAACAGCTCCAGGGAGAGAATAATGCTCTGCGTTTATACACATTAAGCAAGGATTATACAGAACGAACGGCTAATATCAGAGAGAAAGTCCGGGCAAAGCATTTATTTCGGAAAACGCTCGGTCTTGCTTCTGAGACGGCTTTTTCGCCTATTCAGCAGGAAGTTTTTCAGGATTGGTTTCTCTTTGATTATAAAACCATTCAAGGCTCTACTATGTTCAGTCTGTTCTTAAAGAACAATGCCAGGCAGCTTTCAGAGTCAGATCTCATTCAGGGGGCTCTCTTTTTAACATCAGTCATGGAACCCATCCGGATTTTAGATGTAAGTCAAAAGAAAATCTCCGCCTCAGGTGTGGAAGATAGCACTTCTTTTCTCTTAAGTCAGCACGGGGTGTTTCGGCCGGAACTGTCAATAGGGTGGTATTTTATTAGAAGAATACCAATCCAGATGTATGATCTTCCTATTGGACCATTTATCTCTATTCAAAAGGATGAAGGAGTTCACCGTTTAACGAAGGCATTTTCGAAGGCAAAATTAAAGGTTCCTGACCTTACATGGAGAGCTTTCCTGAAATCTAATGTTTTATTTTTTATTTCTGGGGTATAAATAGCTGGCAATACGTTACATAGTTTTTAGAATCGATTAATGATATAATGATTCAATACATTAAAGTGTAAGTAAATAAAAATGACAGCGGAAAAGCTTAGCAGCACAGTCATGGAAGCATGTCTTCTAAGGGGATATGCGCAAAACTAGATATATGTCATATACTGTTTTACAGATATACGATGGTTGGAGGTTCTTTATATGACTATTTACCATTTCGTAGGTATTAAGGGGTCTGGAATGAGTGCATTGGCACAAGTTCTGCATGATATGAATTATCAGGTTCAAGGCTCCGATTTTGAGAAACACTTTTTTACTCAGGTTGCACTTGAGAAATCCGGAATAAAGATCCTTCCCTTTCAAAAGGAAAACATACAGCCGGGCATGACGGTAATCGCCGGGAATGCATATCCGGACACGCATGAAGAGATTGAGGAAGCAATGAAGCTTGGCTTGCCTGTTGTGCGTTATCATCGATTTTTAGGTGATTTCATGAAGAATTTTACGAGCATCGCTGTGACGGGAGCTCATGGGAAAACATCCACTACAGGCTTGCTTGCGCACGTAATGCGAGGCGCAAAACCAACTTCATTCCTTATTGGAGACGGTACGGGCAAAGGGGACAAGGAAGCTGAATATTTTGTTTTCGAAGCTTGTGAATACAGAAGGCACTTCCTTTCTTACTATCCTGATTATGCAATAATGACGAATATTGATTTTGACCACCCTGATTACTTTGCCAACATTGAAGATGTGTTTTCTGCTTTTCAGGAAATGTCATGGCAAGTGAATAAGGGGATTTTCGCATGCGGTGATGACGAGCAGCTGCAAAAAATCCAGGCAAAAGTGCCCGTGGTATTCTATGGTTTTGGAGAAGATAATGATTTTCAGGCACGCAATGTAGTTAAAACTACAGAAGGAACAACATTTGATGTATTTGTCCGGAACACCTTCTTTGAGACTTTCTCTATTCCAGCGTATGGAGATCATAACGTCTTGAACTCCTTAGCTGTTATCGCTCTATGTCATTATGAAGAGATCGATGCAAAGATTGTCCAGGAACAGCTTCTTTCCTTTGAAGGAGTGAAAAGAAGATTTTCCGAGAAGAAAGTGGGCTCTCAGGTAATTATTGATGACTATGCCCACCATCCGACAGAAATTAAGGCGACTGTAGAAGCTGCCAGACAAAAGTATCCTGAAAAGGATGTGGTTGCAGTTTTCCAGCCGCATACATTTACGAGGACTCAGGCCTTTCTTGATGATTTTGCATCAAGCCTTAATTTGGCTGACAAAGTATATCTTTGCGAAATCTTTGGCTCTGCCCGTGAAAACCATGGAAAACTCACGATTGATGACTTAAAGGCCAAAATTCCCAATGCACAAATTCTAAATGAAGAAGAAACGGCTGTACTAAGGAATCATGAAGATAGCGTAATTATGTTTATGGGTGCCGGGGATATCCAAAAATTCCAGCAGGCATACGAAAACCAAATATAAATCATAAGAAGGATGCTTCGCTAAGGAAGCATCTTTTTCTTTATGACTTTAAATGTTGATAACTTTTTTGCTCCAGGCGCCTGGAGCTTTTTTATTACTTTAAATTTTCCGGATTTAATGCTTCAAGTTCACTAATGACAAATCGCCCGTCTTTTCGGATTAATACCTCATCAAAGTAGATTTCACCGCCGCCATAGTCAGGGCGCTGGATGTTGACCATATCCCAATGAATATTGGATTTATTGCCATTATAAGCTTCGTCATAGCACTGTCCAGGTGTGAAGTGGAAGCTTCCGTCAATTTTTTCATCGAACAGAATATCCTGCATTGGATGAAGAATGTATGGGTTAACCCCGATAGCGAATTCACCAATATAGCGCGCACCCTCATCAGTATCAAAGATTTTATTGATGCGTTCGCTATCATTGGCTTCCGCTTCAACAATTTTCCCGTCTTTAAATGTCAGTTTTACATTTTCAAATGTAAAACCATGGTATGGAGATGGAGTGTTATAGGTGATGACGCCGTTGACAGACTCACGTACAGGGGCAGTATAGACCTCTCCATCAGGGATATTCATTTGACCTGAGCATTTTATTGCCGGAATATCCTTAATCGAGAAGGATAGATCTGTTCCAGGGCCAGTTATTCTGACTTTATCGGTTTTATTCATTAATTCCACAAGGCTGTCCATTGCTTTGTCCATTTTGCCGTAATCCAAATTGCAGACATCAAAATAGAAATCTTCAAATGCTTCTGTACTCATTTTAGCCAGCTGGGCCATGGAAGCATTAGGGTAACGCAAAACCACCCATTTCGTTTTTGGCACGCGGATTTCTCTATGCACTCTTTGTCCGATGGTTGATCCATGGATTTTCATTTTATCATCCGGCACATCAGCCTGCTCGTTGATGTTGTCTCCGGAGCGCAGTCCTATGTATGCATCCATTTTGCTCATAACATTTGCTTCAAACTCAGCCATCAAATTGAATTGCTCTTCCTGTGCCCCTAAAAGCAGGGAGCGATCAACCTGATGATCCTTTAAGGAAACAAAAGGGTATCCTCCAGCTGCATATGCTTCCTTAACCAGCGCGGTCACTAATTCCTTCTGCAGTCCGAAATTTTCAATAAGGACCTTCTCTCCTTTCTGGAGTCTGACTGAATAGTTAATCAAATTTTTTGCCAGTTTTGCAATACGGGGATCTTTCATGGATAAATACCTCCAGTAAATTTATTTTTCCGACAACTATTATTGTACCCGAAATGATAGGTTTTGTTTAACCTTTTCCAGTTGTGCTAAAATTTACTTTAACTGATGAAAATACCTGTTAGAGAAGGAATTTCGACTTCACAAGTGGAATCTATTAATGTACTCCTGGTTTAGAGGCAGTGCATCTGGGTAAAAAGATATTATACAGACAACCGGAGGTGTAAGAATTGGAAATTATTTTATACTTAAGTGTAGCAGTAATTGCTATAGCATTTCTTGTTTTGGTCATATATCTGGCGAAAACGTTAAAATCCTTACAAGGGACATTAGATAACGTATCAAACACATTGGCAGGCCTTGAAAGGCAACTAGATGGTGTCACGAAGGAAACCACTGTCCTGCTGCATAAAACCAATTCACTGGCTACAGATATTCAGCAGAAATCTGAAAACCTGAACAGTGTCGTGACTGCGGTAAAAGAAGTTGGTGACTCTGTCCGCAAATTTAATGGATCCATTCAGAAAATCACATCTTCTGTAAACACACAGCTTGAACAGAATAAAGATAAAATCTCACAGGTGGTACAGTGGAGCAATGTTCTCCTTGAAATCAAGGATAAATGGAAAATGAGAAAAGAAGACCCTTATCAGTACAACGTCAGCGAGAAACAGATGCTTCCGCCTGAACGCCAGAGAGAAAGAGCAAGATACTAGATTTAAAGGAGGAAAAAGGAGAATGAATAGTCAAGACCGCACTCAATTTGATTCAAATCAGGCGAAAACAGATGAAAATATCAATACGAAAGATTTCATGATTGGTGCCTTAATCGGAGGCATGGTTGGCGCAGCAACCGCTCTGTTCCTGGCTCCTAAATCAGGCAAAGAGCTTCAGAGTGATTTAAGCGAAAAGGCTGCCCTATTAAAAGAGAAGTCAGGACAGTACCGTGAAACAGCTATGACAAAAGGTACCGAACTGGCTAATGCTGCAAAAGAAAAAACAAATGTGCTGACTCAAACGGTGACAAAGCAATCCAATGAACTCGTTAATAAAGTAAAAAGCTTGAAAGAAGCTCAAAATGGACAAGCTGGTGCAAACGGGACATCCGAAGAAAATGGAGAGGCCATCAATAACGAGACATTCCAGGCAGAAGGGAACGCTCCAGTAAATGATGCAGAAATCCAAATGAAGCTGGAAGAGACGAAAAAGCTTTTGACGAAACCGAGCAAAAGTATAATTAATTTTATTTGTTTAAGCAACGGTGAAGTGGTACGATTACTTCACCGTTATTTAATTTAAAGAGCGAGGCTTTGCCTGGCTTAGTTGGGGAGGCAAGAAAATGAAAAAATTTGATAGCCATGAATCATTTGATCAAGTAGTAGAATCAGGAGAGCAGCTGCTGGTTTTAAAACACAGTTCCACTTGTCCGGTGAGCGGCGCAGCGTTTGAAGAATATGAAAGCTTTGTAAAAGAGCATCAAGATGTAAATGCTTATTACTTAGTTGTTCAGGATGATCGTCCCTTGTCAAATCACATTGCAGAAGCTTTTCATATCAAACATGAGTCTCCTCAGGCCATTCTATTTAATAATGGAGATGTTGCCTGGCATGCATCACATTGGAAGATTACATATGATTCCCTGGTGAATGCTGTGAAGGAAAACAGATAAAACCCATCCAATCGGATGGGTTTTTGCTATCAAACAAGAAAATATATATTTATTAAACGTCGATAACTGTCTAACACTAGCAGCCTGCCCCCGCTTTTCTTATATATACTTCACATTTGAATTTTTATTATTTATGGCAGGCCACACGATTTTGAGATGATCACCAGGCTCTATAGGTTCATGAAAAGATGCCTTTTCCCCATTTTTCAAGAGAACGAAGCTTCCGGAAGATGCTGCAGGCATATCTACACTAACATGGCTGAAGATATCCTGAAAAATAAAAGGAGACATTGGTTTTTTCACGAGTGTTATCGCATCTCCAGCATGAATCGCATCATCTTCATTGAGGACAGCTCCTTCCCTCTGAAATTCAAGTATCCCTCTTGAAAGCTCTAATTTCTTACCGTTAAACATGACCGGGATCCTCTGCTGTAGTACCAGCTGCTTTATATCTGCTAATTCCTTTACTGATAGTGTGCCTCTTTTTTCAATTCGGAGATTGTCACCATCGTCTACTATGCTATGATAATTCGCCTCAAGGCCGTTTTTAAAAAGCTTTCCGGTATGGCGGGGGAGGAATGTCTCTTTTTCATTAATGCTGATTCTAAAAGGCGTAAGCTCGCTTAATAAATCGTTTAGGTTCAAGTTTCCTAAGACTTCTTCAAATGTTTCCGGAATTCTGCACTCTACCTTATCCCGATCAGCAATGATCTGTTCAAGCGAGGCAGCTTTTTCATTACAGGTAATAACAGGGTGGATTGTGTACTGCTTTTCGTTAATAGTAATAGACTTTTCAGGAACTTCATCAATCAAATCTTTTATGCGGACTTCAGCAGGCAATCCGTCACGTCCTCTTGAAACAGTGATGATATCCCCTGATTTGATTTCTTCATCCAAAGCACTTGTAAGGCTGTTGCGTATGATGACAGGAGCTTCTCCATGACTTCCTGGAATCGTAACGCTTTGCCCGTTTAGTTTGACTATCATGGCGAGTCCGGGCTTACCGTAAAGCTTATTCATTTTAATGCCTGCTGCCAGGAGACAATCCCCAACTGTCAGGTTCTTGACCTCGAATAGCCTGACAGGCTGATCGTTGACGTAAACTGTACAATATTGGACTGGGGCTTTTTTAGCAGCGATGGCTATTCCTATTGGGGTGACAAGTTCAGGGCCTTTGTATGTAAAATCCGGTAAATTCAGCCCGCTTATTGCGTCAATTCCCCTTATTGCGACTCTATTCGCTGGAAGGCCCAGTCTTTGCGCTATTCTTTCAGGAAGTCCAGGTGTTAAGCTCCCGCCCCCTACCAGCATGACGGCTTTGGGCGGCCTATTATTCAGCTGCAGAATTTCATCGCAGATGGAATTTGTCAATCGTTCTAGCGCAGGAGAAATTTTTTCAATTGTCTCTTCCCTGCTGACTTCTGTCTGGAAGCCGAGAATATCCGTGACAGTAATTGTATCCGATACATGCAAATCTCTCTTTGCCTTTTCGGCTAAAGGAAAGTCCAGGAGAAACTGGTCACTGATTGCTTCAGTTATCTCATCTCCTGCTACAGGCACCATTCCGTAAGCTGTAACTGTGCCCATATCTGTAATGGCAATATCGGACGTTCCGGCACCGATATCAACAAGAGCAACATTCAGCCTTCTCATCGAAGGAGGAATCAGCACATTAATAGCTGCGATTGGCTCAAGTGTCAAAGCTTCCATTTCCAGGCCAGCCCTTTGTAGAGCTGAGATTAGTGACTCCACTACAACCTTGGGCAGGAACGTAGCAATGATTTCAACGGATGCTTCATCCCCCTGCTGATCAATTAGACTGCCGATTTCTTCTTTATCAAGACGATAGTATAAAACGGAATATCCAACACAATAGTAATAATAGCTTTTCTCAGTTTCATGTTTTTCTGCAACCATTGCCTGTGCCTGCTGAACTGCACTTAATTCAAGGTGAAGTATATCCTGCTTTTGCATCATCGGTTTTCCTTTAATACAGATAACTGTTTCAGATCTTTCTGTTTTTAAAGCCCTGCCTGCCGCTGCAACGCACACCTTTTTTAATGGGCCGTGTTTTGCTTCTAGTTCATCCCTGATTTCTGCTATAATTTTTGATACAGCCAGTACATCATGGATCTGTCCGTCGAGCATGGCCCTTTCTGCATGCTCCTTAATCACGATGTCTTTCACATGATATTGCCCGCCGTTTTCTTCGAGAATAATTCCGACCACCGTGCGGGTGCCGATATCCAGTGCAAAAAGCTTTTTTGTTCGTCCAAAGCAGTACACCTTCTTTGTAAATGTCATAAAATGCATAAATAAAGCCCTGAAGCCGCTTTATCACTTAAAAGCGTTTAATTAATAAAGAAATATTTCGTGACATGTCTGAATAATTCATATATAATAACCCTAATTATAAAAAATGTATCACATATCCAGAGGCCGTAAAAGAGAAAGATGGAAATGTTTAACGCTGTGCACATTTAGATGCACGTTTTGTGCATTATCCTGAAACCAACACGGCTTAAATTCAGATTTGAAAGGAAGGGACAGGAAATGAGCAATAAAGAGCTAGATAAACTTCGTGATCGAGTGGATGAGCTGAATCTCCAGCTTTTATCTTTGATCAATGAAAGAGCAGAACTTGTTCAGGAAATCGGAAGAGTAAAGGAAACACAAGGGGTTTATCGTTATGATCCTGTCCGGGAACGCAAGATGCTGGACTTGATAAAAGAGCATAATGACGGTCCTTTTGAAAATTCAACAATTGAGCATATGTTCAAGGAAATTTTTAAAGCAGGTCTTGAACTTCAAAAAGATGATCATAGAAAGGCGCTTCTTGTTTCACGCAAAAAGAAGCCTGAAAATACGATTGTAGACTTAAAGGGTGAAAAAGTAGGGGATGGCAATCCTCATCTTGTTTTTGGCCCTTGCGCAGTTGAATCTTATGAGCAGGTGGCAACTGTTGCTGAAGCTGTAAAAGCAAAAGGACTTAAGCTCCTTCGCGGAGGCGCATATAAACCAAGAACATCACCGTATGATTTCCAGGGGCTTGGCCTTGAAGGTTTAAAAATCTTAAAAGAGTGGCAGATGAATACGATCTGGCTGTTATTTCTGAAATCGTAAGCCCTAATGATATTGAAACGGCTGTAAATTATATTGATGTCATTCAAATCGGGGCAAGAAACATGCAAAACTTCGAGCTATTAAAAGCAGCGGGGGCTGTAAACAAACCAGTTCTTTTAAAGCGCGGGATTGCAGCTACAATTGAAGAATTCATCAATGCAGCGGAATATATCATGTCCCAGGGGAATGGACAGATTATTCTATGTGAGCGCGGAATCCGCACATACGAACGTGCTACACGCAATACATTGGACATTTCGGCTGTGCCTATTCTTAAGCAGGAAACACATTTGCCAGTACTGGTTGACGTTACGCATTCAACAGGCCGCAGAGATTTGCTTCTTCCAGCAGCAAAAGCTGCGCTGGCAATCGGCGCAGATGGTGTAATGGCAGAAGTTCATCCAGACCCGGCCGTTGCCCTATCAGATTCAGCGCAGCAAATGGACTTGAATCAATTTGATCAATTTATGGCTGAACTTCAATCTTCAGCATTGCTGAAAGTGTAGCCATCTAAATATGGAGAGCCTTCTGCTGGTAGCAGGAGGCTCTTTTTTGCATTTAAAGTGGAAATTTAAGTTTTTTTCAAAAATACAAGCCTTGACATTGCGGCAATTCCTGGACTGTCGTATGATTAAATACATAATTGTACATGTGTAACCACTCACAAATTAGGATAAAAAATGAGTAGGTTACGTCGTGTTGCTGTAAAATATAAAGTAATTGAAGCGACCGCTATTTAAAGAAGGAGTGTAAGTAATGAATGTAACAATATACGATGTAGCAAGAGAAGCGAATGTATCAATGGCAACGGTTTCTCGTGTTGTAAATGGCAACCCGAATGTTAAGCCTGCAACAAGAAAAAAGTAATGGAAGTAATTGACCGGCTTGGGTACCGCCCCAACGCGGTTGCAAGAGGATTGGCAAGCAAAAAAACGACGACAGTCGGTGTAATCATTCCCGATATCTCCAGCACCTTTTTTGCAGAACTGGCAAGGGGCATAGAGGATATTGCGACAATGTATAAATACAATATCATTCTCAGCAACTCCGACCAAAATATTGAAAAAGAACTGCACTTGCTCAATACTATGCTCGGGAAACAGGTGGATGGAATAGTCTTCATGGGCGGCAATATTACCTCCGAGCATGTTGAAGAGTTTGAAAAGTCACCGGTTCCGATCGTACTGGCTGGCTCTATTGAAGAAACAGGCAAAATCCCATCTGTAAATATTAATTATGAACAGGCAGCATTTGATGTGACTAAGTCATTTATTGAAAAAGGCCATAAAGATGCAGCTATCGTGGTGGGACCTCTCCGCGAGCCGATTAATCAGGAAAAAAGCTTGCAGGCTATAAGCGGGCTTTGGAAGAAGCTGAGGTGGCCTTCCGCGATGAATTGGTGGTTGAAGGAGATTATACTTACGATTCAGGTATAGAAGCCTTTGAAAAGCTGCTTGAGGCAGATCCGCGTCCAACAGCTATTTTTGCAGGATCTGATGAAATGGCATTGGGAATTGTCCACGGGGCGGAGGATAAAGGGTATAATATCCCGAAAGACTTTGAGGTCATCAGCTCTGACAATACAAGATTGGCATTAATGGTCCGTCCTCAGCTGACATCAGTCGTTCAGCCATTGTATGATATTGGTGCAGTTGCCATGAGATTGCTTACGAAACTTATGAATAAAGAATCAGTCGATGAGCAAATTGTTGTACTCCCTCACCGAATTGAAGAACGAAGCTCAACAAAGTAATGAATTTGCCGATATAACAGAAAAGCGGAAGCTCCTCGACCAGCCCCGACCAGCGCTGGAGGTCCAGAAGTTGAAGTCGTTCTTTGACTTCAGCATCTGGACCGAAGTGACTAGGGGCTAGGCGCTGCAGCTGGACAAAAGAGAAGAAAGAGAAGCGCCTTAATTAAAAGGCGTTTCTTTCTGCCAATTTTAAGCTATCGTACCTGTTTTAGAGCACATAAATAATAAACCATTAGACAAAGGCAATTCGCAATGGATCAGGGAGAGAGAGTATGAGAAAGGTTGATATGTTAACACCGGCTGGATTAATGGTGGGGCTTGCTATGCTGATTTTTGGAATCATGTGGAATGGAGGAGCTGATGGTTTTTTATCCTTTGTTGACCCTTCTTCAATTCTTATTGTTCTGGGCGGTTTAATAGCCGGGCTGCTTGTAAGTTTTCCTTTAAAAGATATCAGGCATATGGCCACCGTTTTTAAGCAGGTTTTTTCCAGTGAAGAGCAAAGCGTTGGCGAGCTGATTGGAATTTTTGTCAAACTCTCTGAGCGTGCCCGGCGTGAAGGGCTGTTATCGCTTGAGGCTGAAATCGGGAAGGTGGAAGATCCATTCATTCAGAAAGGCGTATACCTGGCTGTGGATGGTATAGAGCCAGATGTCATTACTGACATTATGAATGCCGAAATTATGGCGATGGAAGAGAGGCACAGAAAAGGAAGAAGCATTCTCGAAAGAGCCGGGGAATACGCTCCGGCATGGGGAATGATAGGGACCCTGATCGGACTGGTTCTGATGCTGAAAAATTTGA
Source organism: Cytobacillus pseudoceanisediminis (assembly GCF_023516215.1). NCBI lineage: Bacteria > Bacillati > Bacillota > Bacilli > Caryophanales > Bacillaceae > Cytobacillus > Cytobacillus pseudoceanisediminis. The sequence continues at coordinate 5,086,782 of NZ_CP097349.1, forward strand.
ATGATCCTTCCACACTTGGGCCCAATATGGCTCTTGCCTTACTGACTACTTTATATGGATCCCTGCTGGCCAATCTGATTTTTCTGCCGATGGCAGCGAAGCTGGCTTTAAAGACAGAGAAGGAAGTTTTTTGAAGCAGATTATTATTGAAGGGGTTATCGGTGTTCAATCCGGGCAGAATCCGAGAATATTGGAAGAAAAGCTGAGCGCCTTTTTATCCTCAGAAGAACGGAGAGATTTGGATAAAGCTGTAAATGAGGGGAGGCACTGGATAATGAAGCCTAGGAGAAGATCTCCGGAGCCTCCAAAAGGCTCCCCAAGATGGATGGTGACTTTCTCCGATCTCGTCACACTGATATTGGTATTTTTTATTCTGCTGTTTTCGATGTCCCAGATTGATTTAATGAAGTTTCAGGCATTATCCGATTCTTTCCGGGACAGACAGGTGCTGGATTTTCAGCCGTCTATCATTCCTGCAGAGAACCCGGAACAAAATGAAGAAATAAAGGAAAATGAGGACAGCGGGCAATCAGATTCGCTTGATGAGCTTCTGATGGAGATCCAGTCGTTTTTGGATGAGAATGGCTTAGAAAAAGTGATTGTGGCGAACAGGACGGAACGGGGGTCGTTCTCGTTCTGCAGGAACAGGTTTTATTTGAATCCGGAGATGCCAGTCTGATAGACAGTTCATACTCTTTCCTGGATAAAGTAGGAACCCTTTTAGCAAACATGCCAAACCTTGTGAAGGTGGAGGGACATACTGATGACCGGCCCATAACTACTTACAGATATCCGTCCAATTGGGAGTTATCTGCTGCCAGGGCTAGTACTGTAATCAGATATCTAACAGAAAAGCATAATCTTGAAAGTCATAGGTTTATGGCTGTGGGCTATGGGGAAACCCGTCCTATCGTCCCTAATTCCGGACCGGAGAATTGGGAGAAAAACAGGCGTGTTGAAATCATTATTTCTGATCCGAAATTTAATGAAGATAACAATATTCATAATTGATAACAGGTCTGGCAATAGTCAGACCTGTTTATTTACATATGCAGAAATGAACAGCGGCCGGTAAAATGTTCCCGGCCGCTGTTCTTATAAAGATTCTGTCATTGTTCTGTTTCGGATCGGATAAAGAACTTTGTCCACTGTCCGGGCATTTTTTTCAGTTATTTCGCTCTTACGGGGGATAGGCTCATATAAATCAGCAGGATCATCCCATTCCAGGGGAAGAGGCACAGGTGCGTGTTCTTTCCACTTGTTTATCCATTCCGCCGGTATATTGCCGTAACAATTAGAGTTTTCAGTCATTTCGAGCCATATCATGGCCCATGCCCGGGGAACAACCCTCCAAATATCATAACCTCCGCCGCCGACGGCAATCCATTTCCCGTCACAATATTCATGGGCAATTTCATGGGCCAGTTTCGGAATTTCCCTATAAATCTTTATAGTAGATGACAAATGGGTAAGAGGATCAAGATAATGGGCATCAGCACCATTTTGCGTCAGGATCACATCCGGTTTGAAAAATTCTGCAACCTCCCGAAAAGCTGTACGGTATGCGTGAAGCCAGGAATCGTCTTCAGTAAATGCATCCACGGGAATATTAAAAGAGAATCCATATCCTTTCCCTTGTCCTCGTTCATTTACATTTCCGGTTCCGGGGAAAAGGTATCTGCCAGTTTCATGAATAGATAAGGTGCATACATCCGGGTCATCATAAAATGACCATTGGACACCATCACCATGATGGGCATCTGTATCCACATACAGAATACGGGCTTTATACTTTTCCTGTATATATTTTATGGCTACGGAGCTATCGTTGTAGATGCAAAATCCAGAAGCTTTTCCCCGAAACCCGTGATGAAGGCCGCCGCCAAGGTGAAGTGCGTGCTTAGCAAGTCCGCTCATGACTGCATCAACGGCTGCCAGAGTGCCTCCTACTAAAAGGGAGCTTGCTTCGTGCATGTTTTGAAAAATAGGTGTGTCCTCTGTTCCAAGACCATAGTTTTCGCAGATATCCTCAGGCAGGTTTCCTTTGCCGGCGAGCTTGACAGCATTCACATAACTAGGATCATGAATCAAGTGTAGCTCTTCATCGGAAGCCTTGCGCGGAGGAATAATATGACATTCTTCAATGGCATTGATGTTTTTGAGCAAATCGAGTGTCAGTTTCAGCCTTATCTGATTAAAAGGATGATTTTTGCTGAATTTGTAGTTCAGCAGGTCTTCCGAAAAAACAAATAATGAATCATGTGTCATAGTGAAATCCCCGGCAGGCTGGGCCATAAAACATGATGGCCTGCTTTTTTCAAATCTTCTACTACAAGCGTAGGGTTCATTGTCTGTACCCTTATCACCAGTATTTTGTATTTATCATCCGTTTTGTCAGGGTAAACAAGGACACTCTGTATATTTGCTTTTCTTTTGCAGATGACTTCAGCGATTTCAAACAGCATGCCTGCCCTGTTTGGCACCTTTACTTCAATCTGCGAACCTGGCTGATGGGCTCCCGTCAATTGAACTAACGTATGAAGCAAATCGGTTTCTGTGACAATTCCGACCAGCTTATCATCGTTTAATATTGGCAGGCAGCCAATTCGCTGTTCATAAAAAACCGCAGCAATTTCTTCAGCAAAATCAAGAGGGTGTCCGGTAATGATATCTGTCTTCATAATCATTTTTAATGGTCTCTGCAGATCTTCCTTAAATAGTTCTGTATGAAAAATAGATGGAGTCGCATCACGGATGTCCCTATCTGTTACAAGTCCCTGCAATCTGCCCGCTTCATCTGTAATAGGCAAATGCCGTATTCTTTTTCGTTCATAATTTTTATGGCGTCGGCAATGGTGTCTTCTTTTGACAAGGCCGTGACATCCGTTTTCATAATTTCTTCAACAATCACTTTAAATGCCTCCTTATAAATATATGGAGATACATTCATGCCGAAAAAATAGTGTGAATACAGGCATGAATTATGTATTGACGCTATTATTAAGATTTAATACATAAAGCGATTCATAAAGCGCAAGCGGTCAAATTGCTGCACTGAATCCTGATCCACTCTTTTTCCAATGCGGGCCATTAGGCAATTTGCGGGATGAGAACTGATTTCAGGGTCATCTGTGGCATACCATTCAAGACCACCGGCATTCATCATCTTTTCCATAACCTTCCTATATTCCCATACGTTCAGGCCAGTTCCTTTTAAATCCCAATGCCAATAATATTCAGTTGTTATAACAATATAGTCTTCCATTGCGTCATCCATCATGGATACTTTCAGCAGGTTCTTTCCTGTTCCTGAACCTCTGAAAGCCGGGATCACTTCTATTGCACCCAATTCTATTAAATTATCCATTTTTCCTTCCGACCAGCGCTCGAGAGGGTCTGGATACAAGTAAGTAACATAGCCGACAATGGTATGCCTGTCACGGGCCACTATAATTCTTCCCTCCGGCAATCCCGCAATTTCAACCAGGGCTTTATGCTGCTGAGCCGGAGGCCTGAAAGCAACAAGATCCTTGTGAAACTCATAATCTGCCAATTTTTCAGGTGAAATTGGCCCCTCAATGATTAATTTACCATTGGCTGTTTTTAATTCTTTTGCATTATAAGTTTTTTTATATTCCATTTATTCACCGCCATAGACATGATCAATGTAACTTCTATTATACATAAAAACACGGGGGATAAAGCGCTTTCACGCAATTTTCTGTGTAATTTAAATAAGTTTGTGACAATTTACCAGTTGGTTCATAAGTAATTTTTTCCCCGCTCCAAAATTTTAAAAATTGAGAAAATATAATGTTTATACTATAATAATATCAAATCTTAAATAAGGGGGATAATTATATGAAAGTGGAAGCGCTGCCAGTAACACAAGGGGACTTCAATTTAAAAAGCTATGATGAGCTGTATGAAAATTTTAACTGGGCTGATGCGGAAAAAGAATTTTCCTGGAAAGAAACCGGCCGCATGAATATGGCCTATGAGGCCATTGACCGACATGCGGAATCTTTCAGAAAAAATAAGGTTGCCCTTTATTATCGCGATGGACAGAGAAATGAGAAATATACATTCAAGGAAATGAAGGAACTATCCAATAAAGCGGGAAATGCATTAAAAGCATATGGCGATGTTGAAAAAGGAGACCGAGTTTTCATTTTTATGCCGCGTTCTCCTGAACTCTATTTTGCCGTATTGGGAGCAATTAAACTGGGAGCCATTGTAGGTCCTCTTTTTGAAGCATTTATGGAAGGGGCAGTCCGTGACAGGCTTGATGACAGTGAAGCAAAAGTTCTGATTACAACCCCTGAGCTTTTGGAACGTGTGCCTGTTGATCAGCTGCCTGCCTTAAAGCATGTTTTCCTTGTTGGGGAAAATATTGAGGAAACAGGCCCGTATGTGGACTTTAATAAAAGAATGGCTGAATCAAGCAGAAAGCTTCCAATTGAATGGGTTGACGGAAAAGATGGCCTTATTTTGCATTACACTTCCGGCTCTACAGGCAAGCCAAAGGGAGTTCTGCATGTACATAATGCAATGATTCAGCATTATCAGACCGCTAAATGGGTGCTGGACTTAAAAGAAGAAGATGTATATTGGTGCACTGCTGACCCTGGCTGGGTAACCGGTACTTCATATGGCATTTTCGGCCCGTGGCTGACAGGGACTTCAAACCTTATTGTCGGGGGCAGATTTAATCCGGAGACTTGGTATAAAATGATTGAGGAGTATGGCGTTTCGGTTTGGTATAGTGCTCCGACCGCTTTCCGTATGCTGATGGGGGCAGGTGATGAGGTTGTGAAAAAGTTTGATTTAAGCTCCCTTCGTCATGTCCTCAGTGTCGGTGAACCGCTAAATCCTGAAGTAGTCAGATGGGGAATGAAAGTATTCAATATGCGCATCCATGATACGTGGTGGATGACAGAAACAGGTGCACAGCTCATCTGCAACTATCCTTGCCTGGAGATTAAGCCGGGCTCCATGGGTAAGCCGATTCCTGGTGTTAAAGCTGCCATTGTCGATGACCAGGGAAATGAGCTGCCGCCAAACCGCATGGGGAACCTTGCAATTAAAAAGGCTGGCCTTCCATGATGAATGCCATCTGGAATAACGAGCAAAAATATGAATCTTATTTTATGCCAGGTGACTGGTATGTTTCTGGAGATTCAGCATATATGGATGAAGATGGATATTTCTGGTTCCAGGGTCGTGTAGATGATGTGATCATGACATCTGGTGAACGCGTTGGGCCGTTTGAAGTGGAGAGCAAGCTCATCGAACACCCGGCTGTTGCAGAAGCTGGAGTTATCGGCAAGCCTGATCCTGTCCGAGGTGAAATAATAAAGGCATTTGTTGCTTTACGGGACGGACATGAACCTTCTGAAGAACTGGTGGAAGATATCCGTCAATTCGTTAAGAAAGGCCTTGCTGCCCACGCAGCCCCGCGTGAAATTGAATTCCGCGACAAACTTCCAAAAACACGGAGCGGCAAAATTATGCGCCGGGTGCTTAAAGCCTGGGAACTGGATCTGCCAACTGGCGATTTGTCTACAATGGAAGATTAATAGAGGAGACCGCTGCATAAATGAGCAGCGGTTTTTTGTTTAGCAAAGTATCTAGAATATATTTTGGGCGATTGTTATTTCTATAAAGAAAAAGCAGAATCCCAAGCCCTTTTTGGGCAAATGGGATTCTGCTTTTCTTTAATTAGTTTCTTCACCTTCATCAGGTTCTGATGGTTTATCAGCATCAGGCTTTTCCTCGGCTGGAGGAGGATCTTTAGGTTTCTCTTCTTTAGGTTTCTCTTCTTTCGGCTTCTCTTCTTTTGGCTTCTCTTCCTTCGGCTTTTCTTCTTTCGGTTTTTCTTCTTCCGTCTTTTGGCCGATTTTTACTACATTGGAAGAAGCAGACTCTTTGCCGGCAATGTCAACGGCTGTTACATGGATCGAGCCGCTTCCAGCCTTGTAGTTTAAGGAAGAGCCGGCTTTTATTGTAGCAACTTTTTTACCTCCGCTGTAAACGCGATAGCCAATGACATCTTTTTCAGGATGTGCTCCCCAAGTAATGGTTTGGCCAGAAGCTTTTATGCTTGGGGCCGCAGGTGCTTTGCCATTGTCTTTGAGCTGATCTGCACTTGTCAGAATACTCTTCCAGCGTTCTTTATTCGGAATAAGAGTACTTAGATTTGCTTTAATGCCGAATAGTTTTTGAATATAATCCGGATTCACTACCATTCCAGGTTCAGTAAACTCTTCTGGTGTTGAATCAAGTGCCATATATTTTTTATCGCCAATTCGTACAAGTTTTCCATTGCCAAGGCTATCGTCAACTTTTGTAGGAACAAATTTGGCATTGAATAAATCAGTCTCGACTAAGCCAGCTTTAGAGCATGCTTCTGAAGGAAGAAGGCCTGAAATGGCACAGAATGAACGTCTTACGATTCCGCCCGGCATTTTAAAGCTTTCACTCGGGTCAACAAGATCAGGTGCGACGTCATATGCTGCATTCATCAAATCTGCCCAGAGATAGTTATTGCGCAAACTATAGCTTAGCGGTCCAGGGGCTTTTAATGATTTAGGCGTATCATATCCTGACCATATGCCGAAAGTGACATTCGGATTGGATGCCACGAACCATGCATCTATGAATTCAGTACCAGTACCAGTTTTCCCTGCCCAGTCAGAACTGAACTTCAATCTGTTCTTAATCGATGTGGCAGTTCCGCTGTTAATAACGTCTCTCATCATATCGATTGTAAGGTACGCTGTCTGCGGACTGAATACATCTACAGGCTCAGATTTATTCTGGAATATAATGTTCCCGTCTTTATCTGTGATTTTCTCGATCATATAGGCGTCAATAAACTTTCCGCCGTTGGCAAATGTAGTAAAGGCATTCGTATTTTCTTCAACAGTTACCCCATATTCCAAAGAACCAATGGATGTAGACAAGTTTGTATAGTCAGGACCGATCAGAGAGGTAAAGCCCATTTTTTCCAGATAAGAGGCAGGCCGCTGTCCGACTATATCCTTATAAAGCTTTACAGCTGGGACATTGTATGAATGCTTAAGTGCTTGTCTGGCTGAAACGAGCCCGCTATAGGTATTCGTATAGTTCTTTGGCCAAGGCCTATTTAATCCTGGACTTAGATATAGCGGCACATCAGGCAGAATGGTGCCAGGTGCTGCTTTTCCAAGTTCCATTGCAGGAGCATAGACTAATAGCGGCTTCATGGTTGAACCATTTTGTCTTAGAGCGCTTGTAGCATGATTCAGCTGCTCGCGTTTGTGATCGCGTCCGCCGACAAAGCTGATGATTTTACCGGTTTTATTTTCAATTAAAATGGCTCCAACCTCTACGGGCTCCATGATTTGTTTATTTTCACCGGTTTCTGGGTCCTTAATCGTCTCAGGTTTGTCTGGCCCATAATAAGGGTAGTTATTTTTTACCTGCTGCATTTTATCATAAATATCTTTGTTGATCGTCGTATGGATCTGGAAGCCATTCTGGCGGATCGTCCGGTCTGCCAGAGTCCTGTATTCCTCTCGGAGCTCGTCATCTTCTTTTAAGTCCTGCTCTTCGTATCCATCATTTTTTGCGAGAATCTTAGTCATGATGTTTACTGCACGTTCTTCAATTTCATACGTCAAATATGGGTACTTTTCCAAAGGGCTTTCTGAAGGCGTAGTGAAATCCTTGGTCAGGTCGTAAGCCAAAGCTTCCTCATATTGCTTCTGGTCAATCTTTCCGTCGTCATACATTCTTTTCAGAACAGTTTTCATCCTGGAGAAACCTGGTTCCAGATTTTCTTTGACCGTTCCCTCCCTTGTAAAAGGAGTGTAGCCGAATGGACTCTGCGGCAGCCCTGCTATGAATGCAGCCTGGGGCAAGGTTAATTCTTTTGCACTCACCCCAAAAATGCCTTTGGCAGCTGCTTCAACTCCGGCAATATTACGTCCGGATGCATTTCTTCCAAAGGTAGATACATTCAGATATGCTTCCAATATCTCTTTTTTATCAAAGAATTTCTCCAATCGCAAAGCAAGCAGAATCTCTTTTGCTTTCCGCTCGAAAGAAACTTCATTCGTTAAGATTTGGTTCTTTATCAGCTGCTGTGTAAGTGTACTTCCGCCGGATTGAACAGATGAATTTGTTACTTCCTGGAACAGTGCGCGCATAATCGCTTTTGGCACCACTCCGTCATGCTCGTAGAAATATTCATCTTCAGTAGCTACAACTGCGTTAATTAAGTGTTCCGAAACATCATCAAGCTTAACTTCCTCACGTTCCAGGTCAGTCCGGAGCTTCCCTAAATAAACATTATCGGCAAAATAAATTTCCGATGTTTCTGCATAGTCATAAATATCTTTTTTCATGCTGGCATAAGATCGGATTGGCTCATCCTTTACCAGCGACGCGAAGTAACCTGCTCCAAGCCCCCCGCAAATGAACCGCCAATGACAGCTAAAATGAGAAACAGCAAAGTAAGGTTCCAGACAACCTGGTAAGTAATGCTCGCACCTTTAGCTGCTTTTTTATTCCCGAAAAGGCCCGGAGTTTGCCTCAATTTATTAAATAACATCTGAAACTTTTCTTTCATCATATCAATCCCCCTAAAATCACATCTATTATAGCATATTGCGACATAGTAATATGACAAGGTTCGCCATTTATCTGAAATTTCCTTTTTTCGCACAGGCATTTGACATTTGGCTGATTTATATGATAAAAATGTTTTATCTTAGACGTTTAAATATTTTATAGGCATTGATGGGAACCCAGTAATGCTTCTATCCCTGTTTCAGAAAGCCGGCGTTCGCTGCGAGCCGGTACAAATAGAAGTATGAATTACCTCCCTGAGCTTTCACTGTCAACCTGCCCAGCAGTTATAGCAGTGGACGGATTATCCGTTATTCTGAAAGAGTGGAGGACAGCTGTCCTCAATTTGGGTGGTACCGCGCAAAAACGATCATGCGTCCCTGCATATTTGCAGGGGCGTTTTTTTGTATGGGTGATTCCCTGTTAATGCCTTGAAAATAGCCGTTAAATAGGAGGAGTTAAGATGAGTTTACTTGAAGATTTGCAATGGAGAGGGATTATTTATCAGCAGACAGATGAAGAGGGCATTGAGAACACTCTCGGTAAAGAAGCAATCTCTTTATACTGTGGTGTAGACCCAACAGCTGACAGCATGCACATTGGGCATCTGTTGCCGTTTTTGACATTAAGGCGCTTTCAAAAGGAAGGCCATCGTCCAATCGTTCTAGTAGGCGGGGCCACTGGCCTGATTGGAGATCCAAGCGGTAAAAGCGAAGAGCGGAAGCTGCAGACGCTGGAAACTGTACAGCATAATGTGAACTGCATAAAGAACCAGCTAAAAAGAATTTTTGATTTTGAAGGTGAAAATGGTGCAATCATGGTTAACAACTATGATTGGGCAGGGTCCATGGATATTGTTACATTCCTGCGTGATTACGGGAAACATGTCGGAGTCAATTACATGCTCGCTAAAGACACCATTTCTTCCAGACTGGAAACGGGAATTTCCTTTACAGAATTCACATACACCATCCTGCAGGCCATGGATTTCCTTCATTTATATGAGAATCATAACTGCAAAATGCAGATTGGCGGAAGCGACCAATGGGGGAATATCACAACCGGCCTTGAGCTCATCCGCAAAATGGCGCCTGAAGGGTCAAAGGCATACGGCCTGACCATACCTTTGGTTACGAAAGCGGATGGAACAAAATTCGGCAAAACGGAAAGCGGAGCAATCTGGCTTGATTCGGAGAAAACATCTCCTTATGAGTTTTACCAGTTCTGGATTAATACAGCAGATGCGGATGTAATCAAATACCTTAAGTTCTTTACATTCTTATCCCGTGAAGAAATTGAAGGCCTTGAAAAAGCTGTTCAAGATGAACCGCATCTCCGCAAAGCCCAAAAAGCACTTGCTGAAGAAATGACACGCATGATTCATGGAGATGAAGCATTGGAACAGGCTATAAAGATTACAGCAGCGTTATTCAGCGGAGAAATTAAAAACCTTTCGGCTTCAGAGATAAAACAAGGCTTTAAGGATGTTCCATCTTATGAGCATTCTGAAGGAGGAGAATTGGGGATCGTTGATTTGCTTGTTGCTGCCAAAATCTCCCCATCCAAACGCCAGGCACGTGAAGATGTGACGAATGGCGCTGTTTCAGTAAATGGCGAACGCATAACGGAGCTTGACTACACTCTTTCTGATAAGGATAAGATTGAAGGCCAATTTACTGTCATTCGCCGCGGAAAGAAGAAATATTTCTTAATTAAATACTAATCAAAAAGCCCTCCTTTGATGGAGGGCTTTTTGATTATCTCAGAGTTTTCCGGACAACAAAAAAACTGCCGAAATGTATCGGCAGTTTTAAAATTATTAACGAGAGTAGAATTCAACGATTAGAGATTCGTTGATTTCAGCTGGAAGTTCAGAACGCTCAGGCATGCGAGTGAAAGTTCCTTCTAGCTTGTCTGCATCGAAAGATACGAAGTCAGGTACGAAGTTGTTAACTTCAATTGCTTCTTTAACGATGTCAAGGCTGCGAGATTTTTCGCGAAGTGTAATTGTTTGACCAGGTGCTACGCGGTATGATGGAATATCAACGCGAGATCCATCAACCATGATATGACCATGGTTAACTAGCTGGCGAGCTTGACGGCGAGTGCGTGCAAGACCTAAACGGTAAACCACGTTGTCAAGGCGTGATTCAAGAAGAATCATGAAGTTTTCACCGTGCTTACCAGGCATTTTGCCAGCTTTATCGAATAAATTGCGGAATTGACGCTCATTTACTCCGTACATATGACGAAGCTTTTGCTTCTCCTGCAATTGTAATCCGTATTCAGATAATTTTTTGCGCTGGTTTGGACCATGTTGTCCAGGAGCGTAAGGACGCTTTTCTAATTCTTTACCAGTTCCGCTTAGAGAGATTCCAAGACGACGGGATAATTTCCAGCTTGGACCAGTATAACGAGCCATTTAAGACTCCTCCTTTTGTGTTTTTATTTGGGTAAAATAAAAACAGAAACAGATGCGCACAACAATCATGTCCATTTTGTTTTCATGTACCTTCGCCCTAGCAGCAGAGGGTTACACAGTACCCCATCCCCAGAAAACTCTGGTTGAGGAACAAAATGAGTGCATCAAGGTGCTCACATAGGCTGCAATATTTTACACAAGGAGTATTATATAATTTTTAGAGGATAAAAGTCAAGTTGATTTTATTTTTACTCCTTCATTTTTTAAGGATGTTTAAATTATAAGCGAAGATTTTGTCCTGTGCCATAATTCACTTGAATTAGAAAACTTAATAACGAGTCCATTAGCAAGATATGATATAATAAAGAAAAAATTGGAATTGTTTAATTAATAGGAATGCGGCTTCGCTTTTTTTATTTTAATGTGTATTTTATGCAGCGATTACTTTTCTTAAAAATATGAATATAGGAAAGTTGAAACGAAATAGCCACATGTATGCTCAAAATATTAATTTCTAGTCCGTTATAATATACCTTATTGGTTTAAAGATTCATGATCTGAGACATTTGATAGGTGATAATAAAGATGGATACACTTGAACACCAAATCATACTTAGTTTAAAAAGCCGCTTTTTTGACATTATCGATACGGAGAACGGTTTCTTTCACTATGAAAAATTACTGAATGAAATGCTCTCTTCCATTAAAGCCCTTACCGGAGCGGATGAAATAACTCTGTACGTCTTTAATGAATGGAAACAGGAGTTTTTTGCAGAAGCTGCCACGAACCCGGATGCTTTGCTTTCACCTGCTTTTTCAGGTGATTTAAAAAGATGGGCTAACAAAAACAGAGGGTTGCAGAGTTTAAGGACCGAGATTAAGGAAGAACAAATCATGATTCCTCTTGTAAAGAGAGGCAAGCTGCTGGGATGCATGATTTTATCAGGTGAATCAGGCTGTTTTCATTCCTATACAGAAAAAGTATTTCAGGAGCTTAGCGAAGAATGCGGGCAATTTCTTGATAAAGCTCAGGGGCTGGCCAAAATTGCATCTGAAGAAAAACGTTATAAACAGCTGTATCGAGTTACGGAGAAATTCCATTCCTCAATGGATATGGATATGGTGCTTGGGGAAATTATTTATACTTTGCAGGAAATGTACCCCACTTTTACCTATTATCTTCTGCTGTCCCAGGATAACAATAATCATGGGGATCTGCCCATCAGAGACCTTGAATATGACAGCGAAAACATCGCGGCCATGCAGGCATATGTCACAGGGGCAGTTCAATTTGAAGATTCCCTGCAGGAAATGCGCTCTGTCTTATATGCCCCATTAAAAGGGAAGCAGGGGGTTTATGGAGTACTTCAGGTCATTGCGCCTAATACCATGATATTCCCTAAAAATGAAATTGAGTTTATAACACTTCTGGCTAATACTGCAGGAAGTGCACTGGAAAATGCGCAGCTTTATCAGCAATCCAAGCGATTGATAGCGGACCTTCAATTAATTAACGAAACTTCCCACCGCTTGAATTCGAATTTGCGGCTGACAGAAACCATGAACTACATGGCAGATCAGATTCTGCATTCCTTTGATGCTGAAGAAGCGGGTTTCATCTTGATAAATTTTGAAAATGCCGATGTGAATGTAATCCAGGGCAGTACTGAATTTTTTCAAACCAAAGAGGCAGAAGACTATATTCACTATATAAGGAAAAAGATCATCAAGGAGAAAGAGTCTCTTTTTATTGGGGATTTTTCTTTACAGTTCGAGGGTGCGGCAAGTTTATATAAATCCATCATGGCTGTTCCAATGGCCCAATCTGGAGTATTAAAGGGATTTGCCCTTGTCATGCATAGCTCTCCTTATCATTTTTCATTTGAAACATTCAAGTTGCTTCAGTCTTTGATTCATCATTCCACGCTTGCCTTTACCAATTCAATGCTTAGAGAAGAGCTTGAAAAGATGGTTGTAACAGATCACTTAACCAAACTATATTCCCGAAGCTATCTGGATGATCGGATTCATCAGTCCATGAATGAAGATCATGAAGGAACATTTATGCTTGTGGATATAGATGATTTTAAATTGGTAAATGATACATACGGACATCAGGTTGGCGATGAAATCATTATTCAAGTTGCCAATTTAATTAACAGCAATATCCGCAGCACTGATATAGGCGCACGATGGGGCGGAGAGGAGCTGGCTCTTTATCTTCCGGGTGTTTCATTGTCGGCGGGAGTACTTATTGCTGAACGGATTGTCAGAAAGGTATGTCAAATCACAGATCCCCAAGTAACCATTTCATGCGGTATTTCGTATTGGAGCAGGGGGAAAAAGATTCATATGCAGCGCTTTTTAAAAGGGCTGACAGGGCATTATATACCGCCAAAAACACAGGGAAAAATAAAGTGATCATTGAGTCGGCTGCAGATTCATTTATCTAGGACTGCCTTATGGAAAGGCAGTCTTTATTGATATTTTTCCAAAACAAAATACTTTCAAAAAATATACTATTATCATATGCTGAAAGAGAAGTTTATTATAGATAATAATGTAAGCGCTTGCAATGAAAAGGAGAGGTAAAATGGATAGGAAACATCGGTTTAACTTCGAGACGCAGGTCATCCATGAAGGATACGATGCTGAAAGGTTCAAAGGGAGCCTCGCACCGCCAATATTCCAGACGTCAACTTTTACATTTGAGACAGCACAGCAGGGTGAAAAACGTTTTTCCGGTGAAGAAGAAGGGTATATCTATTCCCGTCTGGGCAATCCAACAGTTAAGATGCTTGAAGAAAGAATGGCCGTACTGGAAAAGGGAGAAGCAGCCCTTGCTTTTGGGTCTGGTATGGCTGCAGTTTCAGCTGTCCTGTTTGCTTTAACCAAAACAGGTGATCATATTTTATGTTCTCAGGGAGTTTATGGATGTACATTTGGACTCCTGGAGATGATGGAGGAAAAATTTCAAATCAGCCATGATTTTTCAGCTATGGAATCAAAGCAGCAGCTGCTTGATGAAATTAAACCGGAGACTGCCTGTATTTATGTTGAAACTCCAATAAATCCAACAATGAAATTAGTGGATCTGAGTATGGTTGCAGAAGCAGCGAAAGAGAAAGGAATTCCAGTTGTAGTGGATAATACTTTCTGTTCACCATATTTGCAGAATCCGATCGAACTGGGCTGTGATATTGTCATTCATAGTGCGACAAAATACATCGGAGGTCATGGTGACGTAGTTGCCGGGCTTGTAATAGGCTCTAAAGAATTTTTGGATAAAGTCTCCATGACGACTCAAAAAGACATTGGAGGCATTATTTCACCTTTTGATGCCTGGCTGCTTCTGCGCGGACTGAAAACACTTGCAGTCAGACTCGACAGGCATTGTGACAATGCGGAACGGCTCGCATCATATTTGCTGGCACATCCAAAAGTAGAAAAAGTTTATTTTCCTGGAGACAGCAATAATGCAGATTTTGAAATTGGGCAAAAACAAATGAGGAGGCCCGGCGGGATGATTTCTTTTACTCTAAAGGGGGATAAAGAGACTGCCCAGGAATTTATGAACCGGCTGAATCTTATTAAAATTGCCGTGAGCCTTGGTGATGCTGAGACATTAATTCAGCACCCTGCTACTATGACTCATGCAGTGGTTCCAAAGGGATCACGTGAAAAAATGGGCATTGAAGATACGCTGCTGAGGCTTTCAGTTGGGCTTGAGTCAGTTGAAGATATCAGGGATGATCTGTCCCAGGCACTCGAAGGAGTTTAATAGTAAAAGGAGATGGTCGCAGATACAGTCATCTCCTTTTTGCTATTCCGTTAAAGGAATGATACAAGTACTTCCGAGAAATCTTCCAGGAATTTTTGGTCAAGTTCATCAAACCGGTTTTTTCAGGAGAATCAATATCCAATACACCAAGAAGATTGCCCTCTTTGACAAGCGGAATGACGATTTCAGACTGTGAGGCTGCATCACAGGCGATATGTCCAGGAAATTGATGGACATCTTCAACACGGACTGTTTCCATTTGCTTGGCAGCAGTCCCGCAAACACCCTTACCAAGGGGGATTCTTACACATGCCGGCAGACCTTGAAATGGCCCAAGAACAAGCTCCCCTTCTTCCATCAGGTAAAATCCTACCCAGTTGGTGCGGTCCAGGAATTGATTAAGAAGTGCTGATGCATTGCTTAGATTGGCAATGCTGTTCGTTTCTCCTTCAAGAAGAGCAGCGAGCTGTTTAATCAATAATTGATAATTTTCTTCACGGGTTCCCTTGTATGATTCGACACTAAACATCACAATTCACCTTACTTTCTAAAAGATATATGAATTTCCTGGCAGATGAACAGGAAAATAGATAGACATTGTCGAGAACTTTAAAAAGGATAAGACGATTTTAGCAAGAATGTTTAATTATCACAACAAATCCGTTTTTGAATAAACCCATAATTTATTATTCGCTCATATGTACATGAACAGAGACTTTACAAAAGAAAGCGAGGCGGGAAAGATGAAAAAAATTCAAAAGAGGCAATTGTATCGGCCGCTATATCCTTATTTAATACGAAAGGTTTCTCCGGGACTTCCATCCGTGATATTGCAGGGAAAGCGCAGACGAATCCAGCGAATATTGCATATTATTTCGATAACAAACACGGGCTGCTTGAATATTGCTTTACAGCATTTTTTGAAGGGTATATTGAGGAAATAGAGAAGGGATTTTCAATTCTTGAGCAGGGGGCGGCTCTGAGCCTGAAAAAAATTGCGCAAAATATCATGGTTTATCAATTTGAGCATAGCCATCTAACAAGATTGATACTCCGGGAAATTTCTATAGATTCCCAAGTGGTAAGGGAAATTATGTCCACTTATTTAGCAAAGGAAAAGTTTTATTTTGGCAAGGTGCTGGAAAGGGGAATGAAAACAAAGGAGTTTCGTAACCATTCAGCCAATTATATGATTGTTCAGCTGAAAGGACTCCTGTCAATGCCATTTTTGAACACACATTATATGGCTGAAGTTCTGCATGTATTTCCTCATGAAAAATATTTCGCAGACAAATACACGAAGGAGATCTTCAATTGGGTTGATGGAGTCCTGTGCAATCATGCTGGAAAACCTTATGCTGCTGTACTCTAAAAGCATTTAAAGGTGTTTCATTCTATCAAGGCCCTGACCCATTTCCTTTGCCTGATGAGAATCGGACCCATAAACCAGTGAAATGCCTTTTTGGGCCGCTGCTTCTGCAGCCCAATCGGGAGGATAGGACTCCTTGCATAACGGCTTGGCGAAACCGGCTCCGTTATAGTCGAGTTCATAGCCTTTATTTTGCACCTCATCAAGTATTTGGTTTATTTCCTCTCTAAATTCCCGATCAGCGGGATATTTTTTTGGAATTTTTTCACCAGGGTGATATGCCCAATCCTTCCAGGTTTAAACGGCCCTAAATCTGCTTTTATAGATAAAAGCAGGGTGCGGAAATAATTCAAATAAACTGCTTCAATAGAACCGTATTCTTTGATCATCTTTGCAAAAACATCGGGACTGTAGTCCAGGCATTCGTAGCGGCTTCCATGCTTTAGAAAGTGTACAGATAAAATGGAGTCATCTATATATCTCCCGTTCATATCAAGAAATTTGCGGATCTCCTGTTCAAAGCCTTCAATATAATCCACTTCAAGCCCCGCATTAATCCTGATTTTTCCTTGATAGGCAGCTTTCACCCTTGATATATCAGTGAAGTATTTCTCAAGATGCTCCTTGCGCATCGCACTGTCGCGAGCAGGTGCGGGATCCTCAAAGCCCTCAGGGAGCGGAGCATGTTCAGTAAATGAAATTTCTTTAAAACCCAGATTTATTGCTTTTTCAACATAATCTTCAAATGCGTCCTTTGTCCCGTGCGGACAATAGGGAGTGTGGATGTGTCCGTCTTTTAGCATATGGAGAACTTCCTTTCTGCATAGGTTTTTCGCAGTCTAACGGGCAGAAAAGCTCCCTCTTTAAGAGCCTAGGTATTTTAGAAGGAATAGAGAGAGTCAAACTGCCCGTAAAGGCCCGAAAGAAGAACAAAGCCTAAGAAAACCGCGTCCTACCAGAAGCTTCCGCTTTCGGTCGTGCGATCTATCGCTGCCGTAGCCTTCCTTGTCCTGTGGCAACGTCTTTGTGGCCCGCTTCCTCCCAAAAGCTGTCGCATTTGGTCGTGCGATGCTCATGCTGACGAAGCCTTCCTTGTCCTGTGGGCCTCAACTAAAAAACAGTGGGCAAGAAACCCCGCTGTTTGAAGTTTCACTTTAAAAATACAGTACTCAAGTCACTTTTTAACTTATCTCTTAAATAAAGAAGGAAATCTTTTATAAAAAGCGAATTGTTTGTATTTGAACAGTTCATATAGTTCAATAAAAAATACGGATGTTCCAGTTATTTTCCGAAAATAGCAATTTAGACAAGATATAAAAGAAGAAATTCATAAAAATATGAAATAAATAGTCAAAAAATGTCGTTTACATGGTATCATAAAAGCATTGAAAATAACATGTGAAAATGAAGAAACGCCTGCGGGCATTTGTTATTTCTTAAATAAAAACTTTACATATACATATTGGCTCGGGAACAGAACAGGGGGCTTTAAAATGGAATACATAATTGGAGTTATAGTCATTCTTTTATGCCTATATCTCACGGGTTATTTTTTAAAGAAAAAACATTATAAGGAAATTGACAGGCTGGAAACATGGAAGATGGACATAACGGATCGCCCAGTTCTAGATGAGATGTCAAGAGTGAAAAAGCTTAATATGACGGGCCAGACAGAAGAATTATTTGAGCGATGGAGAAATGAATGGGATGAAATCGTAACTTCACAGCTTCCTGATGTGGAGGAATTGTTATTTGATGCTGAAGAGAGCATCGATAAATACCGCTTTAAGAATTCCCAGGAAGTTCAGCAGAGAATAGAGAAGAGATTAACTGAGATTGAAGAAAGCATAAAAAATCTGCTGAGTGAATTGAATGAGCTGGTAGGCAGTGAAGAAAAAATAGAGCGGAAATTGAAGAACTGAAAGAAATGTATCGCCAATGCAAAAAGTCTCTGCTTGCGCATCGCCATACATTCGGTAAATCAGAAAAAATTCTTGAAGAACAGCTGGATGAAGCATTGGCCAAATTTGAAGAATTCGATGAGAAAACCGAGAAGGGCAATTACCTTGAAGCTCGTGAAACCCTTCTAGTGATCAAAGCGCTGCTTGAGGATTCTCAGGCTAAAATGGAAGCTATTCCAAACCTGATGGTTGAGTGTCAATCCAAGATCCCTTCCCAGCTGGAAGAGTTAAGGGAAGGGTACAAGGAAATGCTGGATCAGGGGTATCTGCTTGATCACCTTCAACTAGATAAAGAAATTGAGAGGCTTGAAGAACAAGTAACAGGATATGCCGGCTCCATTGATCAGGCGCAAATCGAGGAAGTTCAAAAAGGGGTCGAAGAGATTAAAGATAATATTGAACTTCTGTATGATCTGCTCGAAAAGGAAGTACATGCCAGACATTACTTAAGCCAGCAGGATGATGCAACAAGAAACATGCTTTATAATAATAAAGATATGAATAATCAGCTTAAGACAGAGATAACGGCTATCCGTCATAGCTATCATGTTCCAGATAAGGATCTGGAAATTCAAATCCACCTGGAGAAAAAATAACTCAGCTCTTCAAAAAATTCGAAGTGCTGGAGCATAAGATTAATAACGGGAGTACTCCCCATACTGTCTTGAGAGAAGAACTTGCTGAAATCAAGGAACACATTGAGGAAATTTCAGATGAGCAGACAGCCTTTGCGGAAATGCTCCAGGCCTTAAGAAAAGACGAGATGTCTGCCAGGGAAAAAGTCAAAGAGTTAAGCAAGAAAGTGGCAGAAACGATAAGGCTTATCTCCAAAAACAATGTGCCCGGTGTTTCCCAGGAATATAAATATTTGATCCAGGATGCGAAAGAAAGCATAGATAATGTGCTGGCTAAACTCGATGAGAAACCATTGAATATTCCTGCGGTTCAGCAATATCTTGAAGTTGCTGTGCTTACTGTTGATAAGGCTGCTGATTCAGTGGGTGATATGATTGAGACGATTCTTTTAGCAGAGAAAGTCATTCAATATGGAAATCGGTACAGAAGCAGATATCCATCTATTGATAAAGGGTTAAAGGAAGCAGAAGCTTCATTCAGAAGCTATGAATATAAAACAGCACTGGAGCAGGCTGCAGCTTCGATCGAAGAGGTCGAGCCGGGTGCGATCAAGAGAATAGAAGAAATAATAACTGAGCACTAAAAAACCAGATCCGATTGGATCTGGTTTTTTGTTGTCTGGTAATTTATAAAATATATCGTTGTAAATAACTTTAATGAAAAATTATCTGCATTTAGCTCCAGCGCCTAGCTCCCGGGTCATAAGCCAAATCACTCCAGAAATGAGGACAAGGAACCGCTTCGTCAGCGATACATCGCCCGGCCAAAGCGAGCTTTAGGAGGTTTCCTGTGTGATTCGGTCTTATGCCTGCGGGACTTGCACAGGATAAGCCGGCTTTAACGTTCGCCACCGGACGTGGCGGTTTTTAGTTGAAGTTCATCCATCAAGGCGCTTCCGCCTTTGGTCTTTAGTCATTTACTGCAATTGGCTTTTTAGCTTCTCCGAAAGCCATTGCCAGGAAGTAACCTATAACAGCTCCTGCAATGGCAGGTACAATCCAGCCGATTCCCTCAGCAAAGAATGGCAGGAATTGCAATGAGTCTGTGATGACGGATACATCCATTCCAGCAGTTTTTAACCCATCCACAATGCTAATTAAGCCTGTGGGAATTAAAGCCCCTATATATACCGCCGAGTATCCATTAAACGCATTGTGCATAAAAGAAAGCAGAATCAGCACGATGGCCAGAGGATAAATTATGATTAAGATTGGCAATGAAAGTTGAATCAGCTGAGTTAAACCAATGTTTGCAACCACCATGCTGAACAGCGAAAGAATGATGACAATGGTTTTATAAGGTACTTTTGGGAGCAGTTTATGAAAGTACTGCGCACAAGCGGAAACGAGTCCGACAGACGTTGTAAGGCATGCTACCGTAATGGCCAGCCCAAGGATCAATGCTCCAGCAGGTCCAAATAGGTACTGAGAAGCAGAGGATAGGATAGCGCCGCCATTATCAAGTTGACCTATAGCTTCCATACTTGATGCCCCAATATACGCAAGGGACAAGTATACTGCCGCAAGACCAGCAGCTGCTATAAGTCCGGCTGTAATGCATATTTTCATAAGTGAATGTTTATTTGTCACACCCATGCCCTGTATTGAACCAATAACAATAATACCGAATACCAAAGCTGCAATTGTATCCATAGTCAGGTAGCCTTCAATGAAGCCTTTAAAGAACGGCCCCTCTGCATATGCTCCCATTGGCGCTTTTAATTCGCCCATTGGAGTAATGATGCTTTTAATAACCAGAACAGCAAGGATTATGAGGAGTGCAGGCGTGAAAATATTCCCGATTCTATCCACTAACTTCGATGGATTCAAAGAAAGCCATGCTGTTATGCAAAAGAAGACAATGGTATAAGCCAGTAAAGAGTAAGTGCTATTGGAAGCGGTTTCAGACAAGGACGGAGTAACTCCTATTTCATAAGCAACGGTTCCGGTACGCGGAATTCCGAAAAATGGTCCTATGGCTAAGTACATAATAATCGTGAAAATAATTCCATATAAAGGGTGTACCCGGCTCGCAATCGTTTGTAAATCGCCATTTTTGGCAATGGCAATAATGCCTAATAGCGGCAATCCGACCCCTGTTATTAAAAAACCGATAATAGCAGTCCATACATTCGTGCCGGCAGATTGTCCCAGGAATGGAGGGAAAATCATATTCCCTGCCCCAAAGAATAGAGCAAATAACATGAGTCCGACGGCGAGAATTTGTTTTGGTGCCAATGTTTTATTCTCCATATATATCCTCCTGAAAATGGTTCCATATCTTAATGTTTAGAACATTTTCATATTAGCACAGGTGCTAAAAAAAATGTCGAAAAAATACGAAGTCTTAATATTAAGTATTTTATGATAATAAACTGGAGCTGTCCTTTACCCACAGTGCAATATTATCAGCTTTCCACGGGGGCAGCAATTCATTCATTTGGTTAAACTGCACAAACTTGAATAACTTAATAGTAAAGAAATGAATATTTAAAAACAAAAGCTTTAATTACATTTCCAATCTTACGTGGTTATGATATGATTTACAGTTGGCTAAAGGGTTTTCGGAACGGAAAGGAGAAGTCCGTGATTTATTTTGATAACAGTGCAACGACAAAACCATATAAAGAAGTGCTTGAATCTTTTATAAAGGTTTCTTCAGAATACTTTGGGAATCCCTCTTCCCTGCATGAATTCGGCGGAAAAGCAGAGAGACTGCTGATGCAGGCACGTGAGCAAATTGCTCATCTGCTGAATGTTAAGCATAATGAGGTGTATTTTACATCCGGAGGGACAGAGAGCAATAATCTTGCAATAAAAGGAACGGCTCTAATGCATAGGAAAAGAGGCCGCCATATTATCACAACTGGATTGGAACATGCTTCAGTGAAGGAAGCGATGGATCAGCTGAAGGAATTGGGCTTCAGCATCTCCATCATTGCACCGGATAAAAACGGTATTGTCCATGCTGAAGACATTGAAAAGGAAATTACACCGGAAACTATTTTAGTCTCTGTCATGCATGTAAACAATGAAATTGGTTCCATTCAGCCAATAAAGAAAATTGGAGAGATGCTGAAGAAGCATTCGCGAGTGTTATTTCATGTAGATAATGTCCAGGGAATCGGCAAGGTTCCTCTTGATCTTTATCAAGCAAGTGTGGATCTGTGTACGATTTCGGCTCATAAATTCCATGGTTTGAAAGGGAATGGGGTTTTGTTCATTCGTGATGGTCTTCGTCTTTCACCGTTATTATCCGGGGGCAATCAGGAATGGAAAATGAGAAGCGGCACAGAAAATGTAGCTGGCATTGTAGCAATGGCAAAGGCACTAAGGCTGACAATAAATAATATGGAAAGGCGTTTAAGCCAGATTATATCTATTAAAAGGTATATTTTTGAAGAAATGAATAAAATCGGGGGTATTACTGTCCATACCCCCGAAAAAACTCTGCTCCTCATATTGTGAATTTTTCCATAGAAGGATTCAAAGCAGAGGTGTTTGTCCATGCTTTAGGAGAGCGCGGGATATATATATCAACTACAAGTGCCTGCTCTTCAAAGAAAGCTGCTGCCAGCAGCACCTTGATGGCTATGGGAATTCCTGAAAAAAATGCGAAAAGTGCAGTCAGGATCAGCTTATCTTATGATAGTACAATGGAAGAGGCAGAGGTTTTTGTTGAGACAGTAAAAGAGACCGTTATAAGGCTAAGAGAGGTTATGAAATCATGATAAATTATGATCGTATACTTATACGATATGGAGAAATCTCCACAAAAGGCAGAAACCGGAATAAGTTCGTGGATAAATTAAGAAAAAGCATATTCGATGTGCTCAATGAATTTCCCGGGATCAAGATAGAATCTACAAGAGACCGAATGTACGTTGTTTTGAATGGGGCAGATGGCAGAGAGGTTTCTGATCGACTTAGGGGCATCTTTGGCATTCAGTCTTTCAGTCCTGCTGTTAAAACCTCTAAAGATATCGAAGAAATGAAGGCAGCAGCATTGGCGTTATTTTTAAAACATTTTGAAGAAGGAAAGACTTTCAAAATTACGGCTAAGAGAGCGGATAAAAGCTTCCCTTTAAATACGGATGAACTGAATCATGAATTTGGCGGACACCTCCTGCAGAATGTGGCGGGTCTAAAAGTGAACGTAAAAAAACCGGATATAAATCTGCAAATTGAGGTTCGCGAAGAAGCGGCTTATTTATCATGCGAAACCATTCAGGGGGCTGGCGGACTTCCTGCAGGTTCCAGCGGAAAGGCCATGCTTATGCTCTCTGGAGGAATTGACAGTCCGGTAGCAGGTTATTTGTCCATGAAGAGAGGATTGGAAATTGAAGCTGTCCATTTTCACAGCCCGCCCTTCACGAGTGAGCGTGCAAAGCAAAAAGTAATTGATTTAACTGAAAAACTTGCTAATATTGCTGGAACCGTTGTACTCCATATAATCCCATTTACAGAGATTCAGCAGCTGATCCATCAGCAGGTTCCATCGAATTATACGATGACGGCTACAAGGCGATTGATGCTCCGGATCACTGATGAAATCCGCAATAAAAATGATGGTCTAGCCATCATCACTGGGGAAAGCCTTGGACAGGTAGCCAGCCAGACTCTCGAGAGCATGTTTGCCATTAATGATGTGACAACAACACCTATCCTTCGGCCTCTTATCACAATGGATAAATCAGAAATCATCGAGATTGCCCAAAGCATTGATACCCACGATATATCCATCAGGCCATTTGAAGATTGCTGTACCGTTTTTGTCCCATCATCACCAAAAACAAAACCAAAACGCGACAAAGTCCGCCGCTTCGAAAGCTTTGTTGACTTCGAACCGCTCATCGCAAAAGCAGTTGAGGATACCGAAAAGATGGTTATTAAGCCTCAATCGCGTAATGCAGAGTCTTTTGGGGAGTTATTTTAATCTAAATTCAGGTTAATTGTTAAATACAAGTTTTATTTCGCTGAGTTGATTGTAGCGGAGGGGCTTGCTCCTCGAAAAATGCTGACGCATTTTCTTCGTACGGTGTTCATTCGGGTAAGTGAATTCAAATGTCCTGCGGTAGGCTCCCGTACCTCCCCGCTGAAAGCAAGTGACCCGTGCTGAAATCAACGCAATTCATCTATATGCCAAAACAGTAAATGTTAAATTTAACTTCGAAAAATAATACAACAATTACCAATTAATTAGTGTATATGGCCATGTGATTCTACACATTCTATACTCACAAGGAGGTGAAAATCACATGGCAAACAACAACAACTCAAACCAACTTCTAGTTCCTGGAGTACAACAAGCTCTTGACCAAATGAAGTACGAAATCGCTACTGAATTCGGTGTAAACCTTGGTGCTGAAACTACTTCTCGCGCTAACGGTTCTGTAGGTGGAGAAATCACTAAGCGTTTAGTTCAAATGGCTGAACAGCAATTAGGCGGTTTCCAAAGATAATTAAATAATATGGCTACAAGGAGCAGGAATTATTCCTGCTCCTTATTTTTGCGCAAAAATTATTTTTCAAAAAATAAATAATTTAAAATTTTATAATAATTTAGTATAATAATTTCTATAGACTACGCATCCGAGTTAAGACACCAGTATTTGACATTGTCAGGGGAGATTTAATGAAACGGGAAGACTTAATTGCGCCGGAGAAATACAATCTCGTATCAGAAATGGAGCGGTTTGCCGGAGATAAGGACAAACTTGCAATAAAGTGGGAAAATGAGCTGGGAGAAAAGAAAGAGATTACATACAGTGAACTGATCCTTAATGCAAATAGAATTGGAAACGTTTTCTTGGAAAATGGTCTGAATAAAGGGGATGTTATTCTGATCATTGTTCCAAGACTGATTGAAGCGTATCAGGTTTACGTTGCATCACTAAAAGCCGGAATTGTCGTCATACCAAGTTCAGAAATGCTTCGCTCGAAAGATCTGCAATACCGGATTAATCATGGGGATGTAAAAGGTATTGTAAGTTATTATCCATATGTTGACCAATTTGAAGATATTAAGGAAGCTGCAGACCTGCCGAAGTTTGTGATAGGCGGAAACGCAGATGGCTGGACCCAGCTGGATGAGGAAATGAAAAAGGCATCCGATGAACTTTCTTTGGCTGACACCTCCCGGGATGACATGGCGTTCCTTTCATATACATCAGGAACAACAGGAAATCCTAAAGGTGTAGTACATACACATGGCTGGGCATTTGCTCACCTTAAAACAGCAGCACCGAACTGGCTATGCATTAATGAAGGCGATACAGTATGGGCAACGGCAGGCCCTGGCTGGCAAAAGTGGATCTGGAGCCCTTTCCTTTCTGTTCTGGGTTCTGGTGCTACCGGAATTGTCTACAATGGAAAGTTCGAGCCGAAGAAATATTTGCAGCTGTTAGAGGATTACCAGGTAAACGTACTTTGCTGTACGCCTACTGAATACAGGCTGATGGCAAAGGCAGAAAATATTCATGAATACAAGCTGCCGGCGCTTCATAGTGCTGTTTCAGCAGGAGAACCGCTAAACCGCGAAGTGATTGATACATTCAAAAAGCATTTTAACGTAAATGTCCGTGATGGGTATGGCCAAACAGAAAATACCCTGCTGGTCGGCATTACAAAGGATATGGAGTTAAAAGCAGGTTCAATGGGCAAACCGACCCCAGGCAACAGAGTTGACATTATCAATGAAGAAGGTGAGGTATGTGCTGTTGGTGAGGTAGGAGATATCGCTGTCCATGTCGAAACTCCTGCGCTCTTCAAAAATTATTATAAAGATCCGGAAAGAACAGCTATGCAATTCCGCGGTGATTACTATATTACCGGAGATAAAGCAAAGAAAGATGAAGATGGCTATTTCTGGTTTGAAGGACGCGGTGATGATATTATTATCAGTTCAGGCTATACGATTGGACCTTTCGAGGTGGAAGATGCGCTTGTAAAGCACCCGTATGTAGCTGAATGTGCAGTTGTGGGGAGTCCGGATGAAGTGCGCGGATTAATCGTTAAAGCATTCGTTGTATTAAGAGAAGGTGTGGACCAAAGCGATCCTAATCTTGTTTCCCAGCTGCAGGAACATGTAAAAGAACTGACAGCTCCTTATAAATACCCTCGGAAAATTGAATTTCTGTCAGAGCTTCCTAAGACCACTTCAGGAAAAATCATGCGTGTGGAATTACGGAAAAAAGAAGCGGAAACTGCTTCCGCACAAAACTGAATGTGTAAAAAATGCAGGCGGGAATTCCGCCTGTATTTTTGTTATACTATGGTAAATGTGAACTTTTAGTTTATCGCAGGCTTAAGGGCAGTAAGACCCCTACTTTAACACTCAGAGTGATCAATGGAGGATTGGTTGGGGGCAGACTGCCCGTAAAGGCCCGATAGAAGAACAAAGACTAAGAATGCCACGTCCTCCCAAAAGCTACCGCTTTCGGTTGTGCGATGTATCGCTGCAGCAGCTTTCCTTGTCCTGTGGCAACGTCTTTGTGACCCGCTTCCTGTGGGCCTCAACTAACAATCAGTGGAAAAAAGATCCCCGCTGATTGAAGTTTCACTCTATTAAAGGAGAAAAGATTTATGGGAACGCTTTGGCATGGGGGCTCGATTTATACCCTTCAGCAGGAAGGTCATCAGATAGAGGCCGTTTTTACAGAAGGAAGCCAAATTATTGAAATTGGCGCGTTGAGAGATTTAAAAAGCAAATATAAAGAAGAGATTCAAAATGAGATAGATCTGCAGGGAAGCACCATGCTGCCGGGATTTGTGGATAGCCATATGCATCTAATCGGGCATGGTGAAAGGCTAATAAGGCTCGACTTATCTAAGCACACATCAAAGCATGAAGTTCTTATGGCTGTAAAGGAATTTTCAGAGACCATAGAAGAGGGAGAGTGGGTCATTGGGGAAGGCTGGAATGAAAATTTATGGGATCAGCCGGAACCTATTTATGCCTCAGAACTTGATCAATTTGTTCCAAAGCATCCTGTCATGCTGAAACGTGTGTGCAGACATGCCCTTGCAGTGAACTCCCTTGGATTAGAAAAAGCAAACATTACTGCAGATACAGAATGTCCTCCAGGAGGAGTAATCGATAAAGATGAATCTGGGAAACTAAATGGACTTTTGAAAGACCAGGCCCAGGAGCTTTTATTTAATGTGATGCCGGCTGTATCAGAAAGCTATTTAAAGAAGGCGCTTCATGCTGCCATTAAAGATGCCTATAGGCTTGGGCTGACAGGAGGACATACTGAGGATCTCAATTATTACGGAGGATTCAGCCAAACTTATCAGGCTTTCAAGCAGGTAATAGAGGCGGATGGTCTATCTTTCCGTGCACATCTGCTTGTTCATCATGGAGTTGCGGATGAAATGAAGGAATCCGGCGGAGGCTATTTAGAGGGAAGTAACCATATAGAGTTTGGAGCTATGAAGATATTCGCCGATGGAGCCCTGGGCGGAAGAACAGCTTTATTAAGTCATCCGTATGCAGATGACCCATCCACTTCGGGAGTTGCCATTTATTCACAGGAGCAGCTTGATGAATTAGTGGAGAAAGCCCGCAAGCATGAATTGCCGGTTGCCGTCCATACGATTGGGGATTTGGCATTTGAAATGGCATTAAATGCGATAGAAAAGCATCCACTGGAAGGTTTGGGGCGAGACAGGCTGATTCATGCACAAATTTTGCGCAAAGAACTTATAGACAGGGCTAAAAAACTGCCTTTAATTATTGATATCCAGCCAAGATTTACAGCTTCTGATTTTCCATGGGTGATTGACCGGATTGGTGAAGAACATATGGAGTACTGTTATGCATGGAAGACACTTCTGAAAGAAGGGATACATTGTGCAGGAGGTTCTGATGCACCGATTGAACCGGCCAATCCGTTCCTTGGAATTCATGCGGCTGTTACAAGAACAAAAATAGATGATCCGCATAATACAGTCTATTATCCAAGTGAAGCGTTAACTGTTTATGAAGCAGTAAGCTTATTCACAAAAGGCAGTGCATATGCTGCATCCCATGAAAATGATAAAGGTATTATAAAAGGAGGATATCTGGCAGATTTCACAATATTAAATGAAGATATCTTTAAAATGCCAATAGGGCAAATTGCTGCCATTTCAGTTAACAAAACCGTTATTGACGGAATAATAGTATACGAAGCATAAGTGAAAGTGCCAGGCACCTATTCAGCAGGTGCCTGGCACTCGTTTTAGCAGAAAAAATGATTGCAAACATTTTTATCGCAGATTTATAATATAAATATTTCGATACTAGAAAGAATTGAGGAAATGGCAATGAAAAATAATGAAGTGCAAACGGGAGCTCTATACGCAGGGTTTGCTTACTTTTTATGGGGCATTCTCCCGGTTTATTGGAAGTTTTTAGATCACGTCCAAGCAGATGAGATTTTGGCAAACAGGATTTTTTGGTCATTTTTCTTTATGCTGATGATTTTGCTGGCATCAAAGAAATGGAATGATTTTGCTGCAACAATGAAAGGATTTAAAACAAATAGAAAGCAGCTCTACGCCCTTATAATTGCCTCCATTCTGATCAGCACCAACTGGTTTTTATATATTTGGGCGGTCAATAACGATCAGATGATTGAGGCTAGCCTTGGCTATTATATTAACCCGCTCGTAAGTGTGATTCTGGGAATGGTGGTTTTTAAAGAGAAACTATCAACTGCGCAATATTTATCTTTTGGATTTGCATTTACAGGGGTTTTGATTTTGACTGTCAGCTATGGGCGGTTTCCCTGGATAGCCATTGTCCTTGCTTTATCCTTTGGTCTTTATGGGCTTGCCAAAAAGCTTATAAAGGTGGATTCAGCAGTTGGGTTAACGCTTGAAACACTTGTAGTGACCCCGATAGCATTTATTTATATGATTATTCTTTTCATGGATGGCAAACAGGCATTCCTGCATGTTTCGCTAAGCTCCGACTTGCTCCTTATAGGAGCAGGCGCAGCCACAGCAGTACCGCTATTGTACTTTGCCAAAGGGGCACAAAAGATACCGATGTCCATGCTTGGGTTTCTGCAGTATATTGCGCCGACAATTACATTGATTCTGGGGATCTTCGTTTATCATGAACACTTTACAAAGCTTCACTTGCTTTCCTTTATGTTTATTTGGCTGGCCTTAACGATTTACTCTGTTTCAAGAACAAAACTCTTTGCCCATTGGGAAACAAAACTAAAACGCGGAAAAGGTATTGGCATATAGAAAAAGAGTTTCGCACCATCTTGCGAAACTCTTTTTTTATAAAAATTAGAAAGTATAAAGTTTTGAACGCCAGGCTGTCTAGCGCAAGCAGCCTACCCCCCTCGAGGTGCCTGGGGTGGGAAAGGCGCTTCCGCTTTTCTTATAAAAATGTCCTCTTAACCTTTTCCCAAAAGGAATTGTCTTTCAGTTTTACGGTTTTAATGATTTTGTCGCTAAGTTTAATATCAATCTTTTCTACATGCTGAATGCTGAGGGCTTCGTTGTCCATTCCCATTGTAGGGTGGTCGTTGCCATCTTGAACCACCTTTAGGGTCAGCTTTCTGTTTCCGCTCAGGATAAAGGAAGATCCGAGCGTGCGATAGCGATTATTATTCAGTGAAGCGAGTTCGCTCACCTGCATGCAGGGAAGCAGCGGGTCAACAACAGCTCCATTTACAGATTTATTATAAGCCGTGCTTCCAGTTGGGGTGGCAACAATCATTCCGTCCCCGCGGAACGTTTCAAAATGAAAATCATCGATAAAGACATCGATTACAAAAGTTTTAATGATGGCAGAACGGATGCTGAATTCATTTAAGCACTGAAACGATGTCTGGTCATCAACCGTAACATCTATAGTGGGATAGCGTCTTACTTCTACTTGTTCATTTGTCATTGCCTCTACCATTTTCGCGGTATCATCGAGATGGAAATCACAGTACAGGCTCAGGCTGCCAGTCGTTGAAATCCCGGCATACAAACAATCATCCCTATAGCCAGTTTTACGAACTGCCTGCAAAAACGTTCCGTCTCCCCCGATGCTTACAATGATATTGGCTTGTTTGAAGTCATTAACAATGGTAAAGGCATGCTCTTCAGCCAGGCTATAAAGCGGTGCTACTTTCTCCATCGTTGCTTCATCTTTTTTGTGATAAAAGTATATATTGCGTCTTTCAGGCATATTCATTCCTCCAAACAGTAATAAAGGTTGTGGAATTCCAGGGGGAAATGTCCTTGAGGATTTTCTTTCCCAAATAATTCATATTTTGCTATGATTATGGTTGCCTGAGTTCAGTTTACCTTTTTTGAAACATTTTAAAAGTTTATACGTATGAAGAATATGTGACGAATAGGTTTTCTGGGAATCATAATCGGTCAAACAAGGCACAAGGCGGCTGGTTATGTAAGGAGAAAGCATATTAAAAGGAGGATTTCACAATGAATGGAAAACGTTGGGCTGCACTGGGAATAGCAGCAGGTCTGTTTGTTTTTTCTGTTGTGCTGAACTTTGTAACTGCATTTGCATTTACAGATTTTGAAAGCTCGGTAAATGAACTGTTTGCAGGAAGCAATGAAGCGTTTTTGGAAGAAGTCATTGAAGAGGGAAATGCACAGAAAAAGATAGCCGTGCTTGATGTAAATGGAGTGATTCAGGATACTGGAGATGCAGCTTCTTTATTTGCAAGCCCGGGATATAATCACAAAGGATTCATGGATAATCTTGAATATGTGAAAGAAGACGGCACAGTAAAGGCGATTGTCATTAAGGTTAATTCTCCAGGCGGAGGAGTAGTGGAAAGCGCCGAAATACATGATAAGATTATTGAAATTCAAAAAGAAACAAAGAAGCCAGTATACATATCAATGGGGTCCATGGCTGCATCCGGAGGCTATTATATATCCGCTCCGGCTGACAAGATATTTGCGAGCCCTGAGACAATGACCGGTTCGCTGGGTGTTATCATGCAGGGCTATAATTATGCAGGGCTTGCTGAAAAATATGGTGTCGAGTTTGTAACGATTAAGAGCGGGCCGTATAAAGATATTATGAGCCCTACCAGAGATATGACAGATGAGGAAAGAAAAATCCTTCAATCCATGATTGATAATTCATATGCAGGGTTTGTTAAAGTCATCTCGGAAGGACGCGGACTAACTGAGGCACAGGTGAAGGAAATTGCTGATGGCCGTATTTATGACGGACGGCAGGCGAAAGAACTAAATCTAATCGACGGTTTTGGCTATGCCGATGATGTAATTGAACAATTAAAGAAAGACCATAAATTAGATGGTGCCCAGGTTGTTAAGTACACTGAGAATTTTGGGTTCGGCTCCATGTTCAGCATGGGGGCGCGAAAAATCATGGGGGATGACCTGGAAATGGCAGGGATGATGAAATTGTTATCTCAGCCAAACTCACCGCGTTTAATGTATCTTTATGCTGAATAGGGAGGGGAGAGAAAATGACTTCAAATGAACAGAATGAAAGAGAGCTTGCCCGTCCTGTATCATTGCAGGGTGAAGGCAGGAATGAGTCATCCCCTGATGAAGCAGCTCCTGCTGTTAACGAAACGATTACACAAGCAGAAACCCTCCCCATTCAGAAAACTGGGGAACCAATCAGGTTTGCCGGGTTTTGGATGAGATTTTGGGCTTATCTTTTAGATTTAATTGTGGTTGGCAGTGTTGACCGGATATTGATTAATCCAATTTTTAGGGCGCTGGATATTCCTCTGCATGAAAGCAATTTGTTTGCTCCGATTTCGATAGCTACTGCCATTACGTTTTATGCCTATTTTGTGCTGATGACAAAGTTTTTTGGCCAGACACTCGGTAAAATGGTATTTGGTTTAAAGGTAGTAAATCTTAAAGGAGAGAAACTGACATGGAGCACAATTTTGTTCCGTGAATGGATCGGCCGCTTTATATCAGCGACCATTTTTGTCGGGTATGTGATTGTAGCATTCCTGCCGAAGAAACAGGGGCTGCATGACCTTTTTGCAGAAACCTCTGTAGTTCATGAAAGGCAAAAAGAACAAGTCTATAATTGAAAAAAGGAAGCCTGTCACCGCTTGGTGGCAGGTTTATTTTTTCAGTTGGGCATAATACAATGCTGAAAGGGTGTGAAAAAAGTGAAGTGGCTTCTGATTGCCGTAATTGCCCTCATACTTCTTTTAATTCTAATCATGGCAACAAAACTAAAGATATATATTCATTTTTACCATGGTAATGATAATGACCATTTAAAAATCCAATTTAAAGCCTGGTTCGGCCTAATCAGATACAAAATAGAAGTCCCTCTAATAAAACTTGATGATAACTCGCCAACTCTTGTTGTTAATGAAAAGACAGCTGCTGGACCACAGGAGGATGCTCCTAAACAGGATACAAAGCAATTCTCCGCAAAAGATCTTATTAATAGTTTGCATGATACGAAATCAATAATAAATCATATCGTGTCTATTCACAAAATAATACGGAAATTTCTAAAGCGTGTGACTATCCGGAATCTTGAATGGCATACATTTGCTGGCCTTGGGGATGCAGCCCATACGGGAATGCTAACTGGAGCTCTCTGGGCGATAAAAGGGAGCATTCTTGGATTAATAAGTCATTATATGAAGCTGAAAACGCCTCCCAGCATCACTGTAACTCCCCATTTCCAATTTTCCGTTTCACAAACAGCCATTTCATGTATGATTCATTTTCGTGTCGGGCATGCTATGTTAGCAGGAATTAAACTGATCAAATATTGGAAAGGCGGACGGCCCGACTTCAGGACAAAGCCGCTTTCTGCCTTATCTGATGATGGTACTAAAACTGTCTAAAAAAGGAGGAGCAATGAATGTCTGACCATCCTATTCAAGGTCTTATGACTACTGCCATGGAAAACCTGAAAGAGATGATTGATGTTAACACCATAATTGGGGATCCAGTAGAAACCCCTGATGGAAGTGTAATTTTAACCGTTTCAAAGGTCGGCTTTGGTTTTGCCGCAGGAGGAAGCGAATTCATGCTTGATGGACAATCAGGCGAGGAAAAGGGCCACCCGTTTGGCGGCGGAAGCGGCGGCGGTGTCTCCATCACTCCAATCGCCTTTTTGATTGTCAATTCTCAAGGGGTGAAAATGGTTCATCTGGATGAAAGCACTCATTTATATGAGAAAATTCTTGACCTTGCTCCACAGGCCGTCGATAAAATTCAGCAAATGTTCAACAAGAAAGACGGAGGAGCCGGCAATCAGCAAAGCCAGCCTCAGAGTCAAAACAATGATGAGTACAGCGGCAAGAAACAAGACCTTGATATTTAAGAGAAGGAAGTTAACTTTCCCAGGGAGAGTTAACTTTTTTCTTGGAATGTATCCTTAATAATTGCAAAAAAGATTCTGAAAAGATATGATTTACACTGTACATAAGTGATTAAGGAGGACGATTTAAATGGCATCTATTACGTTCAAAGGAAATCCTGTAACATTGCTGGGCAATGAAGTAAAAGTTGGAGATAAAGCTCCTGAATTCAAGGTGCTGGCAAATGATCTTTCTGAAGTAACACTTGCTGATTCAAAAGGGCAGGTGCGTCTAATCAGCGTAGTTCCTTCTATTGACACGGGAGTTTGTGATGCACAGACACGCCGTTTTAACAAAGAAGCTTCCAAGCTTGACAATGTTAAGATTCTTACTGTAAGTGTGGATCTTCCATTTGCTCAAAAACGCTGGTGTGCAGCAGCAGGCATTGAAAATGTTCAAACCGTTTCTGATCACCGTGACCTTTCTTTCGGAGAAGCTTATGGGGTTGCCATCCAGGAACTTCGCCTATTGGCTCGTGCCGTTTTTGTTGTCGATTCAAATGACACAGTTACATATGCGGAATATGTAAGTGAAGCAACAGATCATCCAAACTATGAAGCGGCCGTGGAAGCTGCTAAGCAGGCGAAATAATCATAGAATATTGAAAGCTCCGGATTTGGTCCGGGGCTTTATTTTTTACTTCCCTTCAGCACCAAACTTGTGAATGAAACAAAAGCCCGTTAAAATAGGAAAAAGAATAAGGACGGGAGGAATAAGCTGTGAAAATAACTCCGGTTGAGGATTTATTTACCATTTTAAATGAAACGGCTACGATTATGCAGGAAGAACTGCATTCTACATACCTTGAAGCTCTTGCAGAAACAGGAGAGAATTTATTCCATGAAAGCATTCTTCAGGATGAGCTAAGCGAATTAACAGTAAAAAGGCTTAGGAAGAGTTATGAATCAATTAACTTAAGCAGCTACTCAAAAGAAGAGATTAGAAAATCCTTTCAGCTTGCCATATTAAAAGGCATGAAAGAAAATGTACAGCCTAATCATCAAATGACTCCTGATGCAGTGGGCATGCTAATGGGGTATCTAGTCGAAAAATTCATTCAGGAAAAAGTTTCCGCCTGCTGGATCCTGCAGTAGGAACAGGAAATTTATTGACAACTGTAATGAATCACCAAAAGGATAAAACGGTTGAGGCAACTGGGATTGAGATTGACGACTTATTAATTAAGCTTGCTTATATAAATGCCAATTTACAGGAGCATCCCATTCAATTTTTTAACCAGGATAGCCTTGAGCCCCTGTTTATAGAAGCTGCTGATGCTGTAGTGAGTGATCTGCCTATTGGCTATTATCCGAATGATGTCCGTTCAGCTGAGTATAAGTTAAAAGCAGATGAGGGACATTCCTATTCCCATCACTTATTTATTGAGCAGAGCATGAATCATGTGAAATCTGGAGGTTATTTATTTTTCATCATTCCAAATGGGCTGTTTGAAAGTGAACAGGCACCAAAGCTGCATGAATTCATTAAGGAAACTGCCTATATTCAAGGTTTGGTCCAGCTGCCGCTTACCATGTTCAAAAATGAAAAAGCTGCCAAAAGCATATTTATCCTTCAGAAAAAAGGGGATGGAGTCACTCCACCTAAGCAGGCTCTGCTGGTCAACTTGCCCAGCTTGTCCAAAACAGCAGAAGCTGAAAAAATTCTCAAGAAAATTGATGTCTGGTTTAAAGAAAGCAAATAAGGATAAACGAAAAGAAGCCGTGCATTTGCCGGCTTCTTTTTAAATGTATGGAAAGTATAATTTTTACACATTGATAACTGTCTAGCGCAAGCAGCCTACCCCTCGAGGTCACAAGCCGTTTCCTTTCAGAAGGAAGAGCGCCTTTCTTACAGCAACCGTCATATGCCTATCGTCCCTGGGCAGTTTCCTCCACATTTCGGGGGAATCCTCACAAAAAGGCAAAGGACGCCTTTCCGAGAGGCACGTCTTGTGCATGTCCGGGGTGGGCAAGGCGCTGCCGCTTTTCTTTAAATATAGGGAAGTATCAGAAAATATTTAATTTATCATGAAAACGATACCATTGCAAGGTGCTTCTTGAAATGTATTGCTTACAGTGTTTAAATGGGAAATTGAGAGATATTAATTGTGGCCGATGCACAGAATAAAGTTGTATTACTTTTAGTGTCGTATCACACATTGTTATATAAAAGTATGGGTTTGGAGAGACAATGAAGTCCCTTTGAACATCTTCTAAAGGAGCGGTAGCTTTATGGCAAAAATCATAGCAATCAATGCCGGCAGTTCTTCGTTAAAATTTCAATTATTTGACATGCCGAGTGAAGAGGTTATTACCAAAGGATTAATCGAGCGTATTGGGCTGGATAATGCAGTCTTCAATATCTCTGTAAATGGAGAAAAAATCAAGGAAGTAACGGATATACCTGATCATGCAGTTGCGGTTAAAATCCTGCTTGATAAATTAACAAATCTTGGGATTATTAAATCTCTTGATGAGATCGAAGGAATTGGCCATCGTGTAGTACACGGCGGTGAGGCATTCAACGATTCTGTAGTCATTACGGATGAAGTGCTTGCGAAAATAGATGAACTTTCTGAACTTGCACCCCTTCATAACCCGGCTAATATTACGGGAATTAAGGCATTCCAGCAGGTTCTTCCAAATGTGCCTGCAGTGGCGGTATTTGATACAGCATTTCATCAGACGATGCCTGAAAGCTCATTCCTATATAGTCTGCCATATGAGTATTATGAAAAGTATGGCATCCGCAAGTATGGATTCCATGGCACTTCACATAAATATGTATCAGAGCGTGCTGCAGAAATGCTTGGCCGACCGCTTGAACAGCTTCGCCTCATCTCCTGCCATTTAGGGAATGGAGCGAGTATTACAGCTATTGAAGGCGGAAAGTCAATCGATACCTCCATGGGGTTCACTCCGTTAGCGGGTGTTACAATGGGTACGCGCTCAGGTAACATTGACCCTGCACTTATTCCATTCATTATGGAAAAGACGGGTAAGAATGCAGATGAAGTTCTTGACGTTCTAAATAAAAAGAGCGGTATGCTGGGTGTTTCCGGATTCTCCAGTGATCTTCGCGATATTGAAGTTCAAGCTGTTGAAGGAAATGAAAGAGCAGAATTGGCTCTTGAAGTATTCGCAAACAGAATCCATAAATATATCGGATCCTATGCATCCCGCATGTATGGCGTAGATGCGATCATCTTCACAGCCGGAATCGGTGAGAATAGTGATGTCATCCGTGATCGTGTTCTTCAGGGGCTGGAATTCATGGGCGTATACTGGGATCCTGCATTAAATAAAGTACGCGGTGAAGAAGCATTCATTAACTACCCTCATTCACCAGTTAAAGTCATGATTATCCCGACAAATGAGGAAGTCATGATTGCACGTGATGTTTTGAGATTGTCTAAATAACATTCATAACAAGGCAAGGGCTAATGCTCTTGTCTTTTTGTTTTTATCGAGATTTAGTCCCCGCCAGGCGGAAGGAGAATTCATCATCTGCTTATGCTATACTGAGTCCAAGAAAAAATGTTTTGGGAGGAATTGCGATGCCATTGAACGAACGGGAAGAAAGTGTTTTGACCGGTATTCAGGAGTGGGAGAACAAGCTGTTAAATTATGAGCCCAATGATTTGGAAATGGTTTATGATAAATCATTGGAAAGGTCTTTCTCACTATTGCCTGAAGAAGTTCAGCAGCAATTTTTTCAGCAATGGATAGCTGGCTGTTTCATCTTCATGCGCTTATTCAAGGCTCTCAGCTTCAAATGGATGCGAAAGAGCGCATTTTGACAGCAGGCCGTGTTTTTCATTCTGATATTGAAACGATTGAAGACCTTAAGCAATTGACTATCGACCAGCTTCAATACATAGCTCAGCAGCAGATTGCCCGGCATCGTCTTTATTCTTTTGCGCAAGGCGGCATTGCAGGTTCAGGCAGCTCACTCATGCTGGGTACAGATATTCCTGCTATGGCGGTTATTAATCTTCGTGCCGTCCAGCTGATTGCCATGACCTATGGTTTTGAAGTCAATACTCCATTCGAAATGATGAGCTCTCTTAAGGTTTTTCACGCAGCCACACTGCCGCCGCGCATGCAGGGCAGTGCTTGGGAAGAATTAAAGAACGAGCTGAAGAATCAGGAAGAATTCTATTTTTATGAGGGAAAAGAAGAATTGACTGATATAACCTGGGTTGAGCAGCCAATGAAGCAGCTTTTTAAAGCGATGGCTATTTACTTTTTTCGGAGAAAATCCGTTCAAGGAATTCCTTTCATCAGCATGGCCATTGGAGCCGGGACCAATTATCAGCTGACAAGAAAAGTAACAGATTTCGCTCATAAATATTATCAAATGAGATATTTGCATAGAAAAAACAATCAGCAGTAAACTCCCGGATAACTATGATTTATAAGCAAAGGTGATGCCAAATGAGTACATTCGAGCATAAAAAAGAAGCGCCAAAAGAAGTTAGATGCAAAGTGGTCACCGTGAGTGATACGAGAGATAAAGAAACTGATAAAAGCGGAAAGCTGATGATCCGCCTGCTGGAAGAGGCAGGACATGTCATATCTGACTATGAAATCGTCAAGGATGAAGGAAGTCTCATTCGCCAGGCCGTATTAAAAGGTTGTGAAAACCCCGGCATTGATGCTGTACTTACAAATGGAGGCACTGGAATTGCGTTAAGGGACGTGACTATTGAGACAGTAAGACAATTATTTGATAAAGAAATGGACGGATTCGGCGAATTGTTCAGAATGCTAAGCTATACGGAAGATATCGGGTCTGCGGCCATTCTTTCACGGGCTGCTGCAGGCACAGTTCAAAATAAAGCAGTTTTCTCAACACCAGGATCATCAGGGGCAGTTCGCCTTGCGATGAATAAGCTGATTTTGCCTGAACTCGGGCATATCGTCAGGGAACTAAGGAAAGATTTATAAAGGGCAAAAAAACCTTTCCGCCGCGGAAAGGTTTTTTTGAAAAGAGAAGGAAGTATCATTTTTGAACTTTGAGAACCGTCTAGCGTAAGCAGCCCTCCCCCTCGAATTGACGCAGGACAAGGAAGGCTTCGAAAGGCTTCGGCAGCAAAAACATCGCGACCGAAAGCGGCGGCTTTTGAGAGGACGTGGCGTTCTTAGTCTGCATTTCTTCCTGGGCAAGGCGCTTCCGCTTTTCTATTATGAATGCATTTTCCCTGTAATATCCTGATTCGTTCGATACCATAGCCACAGATCATTTATGACTGATGCCAGTTCTGAAATTTCACTGTTAAGTCTGCATGATCTTTCGAAATTGCCCTCATCTGATAGCTCAGCCTGTTTCCTGTTGATATCCGCTTCAAGCTCTGCGATGCGGTCAGGAATCCTGCCTCTTATTTTTTCCCACTGAAACAGGATCATCTGCTGTGTTTTTGGTGAATATTCATCCCAATCCCGATCAAAGGCCGGTATAGGAATGCCAAGACGGCGATTATGTGAAAAATGCTCTTCCATTATGAATCCCCCAAACGATAATCTTGTTTTTATTTTACTATAAAGGTGTTTATGGTGCATGGATGTTTTAGTATTCAATCTTTTTTGCAGATACTACTATGGGACTAATGTGAAAATAAATGAACTTGGTTCACAAGTACTGATTTAATAGAAAGGCTATGGGATTGGTTTGCAGATTTAATAGAAATCGAATAGTATATTTACTATTAAGAATATTTAATTATTTTAAAGGGGGAGAATATGAAAAGGTTTATAACACGCTTAACAGTTTTAGGCCTGGTGTTGAGTTTGCTTTTGCCTTATCCCATTGCAGCCTTAGGAGTGGAATTGGGCACAACAGATAGCAGCAGTTCAGAAGAGCAAGTCTTTAAACATAAAAAACCATTAGAATATCCAACCTTGTCAAAAGCAAAGCGCCCCGAGGATGCAGGCTTTTCTTCCAAAAGGCTCAAAGAGGTTGATAAGCTGATCGAGGGAGAAATAGAAAATGGTTTTCCAGGAGCAGCTTTAGTCGTAATTAAAGATGGAAAGATTGTTAAAAACTCCGCATATGGTTCAGCCAAAATATTTGATAAAACTGATCCATTAACTCACCCGCAGAAAATGAAGACAAAAACCATGTTTGACTTAGCATCAAACACGAAAATGTATGCCGTTAACTTTTCACTGCAGCATCTTGTCAGTGAAGGTAAGATCAATCTTGAAGAAAAAATTCAGCATTATTTTCCTGCATTTAAAGATTCAGCGGACGATGAAATAAAAGGGAAAGGTGAACTCCGGATAATCGACTTGCTTCATCATACTGCCGGATTTCCTTCAAGCATCCATTATCATAATCCTGAAA
Organism: Cytobacillus pseudoceanisediminis; assembly: GCF_023516215.1. Taxonomy (NCBI): domain Bacteria; kingdom Bacillati; phylum Bacillota; class Bacilli; order Caryophanales; family Bacillaceae; genus Cytobacillus; species Cytobacillus pseudoceanisediminis. The sequence continues at coordinate 5,126,256 of NZ_CP097349.1, forward strand.
GGGCGGGAGAATTGTATTCCCAGGAACGCAGTAAAACGCTTTCCATGATTTTAAAAACTCCCCTTCAGTATGAACCTGGCACCAAACAGGTTTACAGTGACATTGACTATATGCTGCTGGGATTTATTATTGAAAAAATAACGGGAATGCAGCTGGACCATTATACTGAGAATCATATCTATAAGCCCTTAGGGTTAAAGCATACTTTATTTAATCCGCTCCGCAAGGGTTTCAAAGAAAAGGATTTCGCTGCAACTGAATTACACGGCAACACCAGGGATGGGGTCATTTCCTTCCCTAATATTCGGACCTATACTCTCCAGGGAGAGGTTCATGATGAGAAGTCTTTTTATTCAATGGATGGAATATCCGGGCATGCTGGCCTCTTTTCCACAACTTCAGATCTTGCTGTCCTGATGCAGGTGATGCTTAATGATGGAGGCTATGGAAATGTAAAGTTATTTGATAAACGCACAATTGATGAGTTTGTAGAACCATATGATATGAACCCTACATATGGGTTAGGATGGCGTTTGAACGGAGATTCAAGTATGGAGTGGATGTTCAGCCAGTATGCCGGGAAAAAGTTTTTGGACATACTGGCTGGACAGGAACGGTAACGGTGATAGACAGGGAAAATAATTTAGCTGTCGCTCTCCTGACAAATAAAAAACATTCTCCAGTCATCGATCCATTAAAAGATCCGCATAAGTTTCAAGGTGACACATACAGCATCAGTCAATATGGAAGTGTAATTTCAGCGGTTTATGAAGCATTAAATGACTAAACTATTACAGGGCAAAAGCCAAAACGGGGCTTTTGCCTTTTTTGTTGGGAAAATTATATTTATTTTTATACATTTTTTAGAATAAGTATTGATTTTTAAAGAAAAGGTTGTTAAAGTAAGAGAATAATAAATGAATAAAAACATAATTTAGTTGTATATTTATACGAACAATCTAAGGAGGAAATATAAATGTCACAAAATAAAGTTGTTCTTGCATACTCAGGCGGATTGGATACATCAGTTGCGGTTAAATGGCTGCAGGATCAAGGTTATGCTGTTGTTGCCTGCTGCCTAGACGTTGGTGAAGGGAAAGATCTGAACTTTATCCAGAAAAAAGCTTTAACTGTGGGAGCTGTCCAATCTTATGTGATTGATGCAAAAGAGGAATTTGCTAATGAATATGCATTAATAGCGCTGCAGGCACATGCCTTATATGAAAATAAGTATCCATTAGTCTCTGCACTTTCACGCCCGCTGATCGCCAAAAAGCTTGTTGAAGTAGCAGAAAAAGAAGGTGCAGTAGCAGTCGCGCATGGATGTACCGGCAAAGGAAATGACCAGGTTCGTTTTGAAGTGGCAATTCAGGCCCTTAACCCTGATCTTCAAGTGCTGGCTCCGGTTCGTGAGTGGAGCTGGTCACGTGAGGAAGAAATTGAATATGCAAAACAAAACAATATCCCCATCCCAATTAATCTGGATTCTCCGTACAGCATTGATCAAAACTTATGGGGCAGAAGCAATGAGTGCGGAGTCTTGGAAGATCCATGGGCAGCTCCTCCGGAAGATGCATACGATCTTACTGTTTCTCTTGAAAAAGCACCTGATACACCTGATACGGTTGAAATCGGTTTTGAAAAGGGTGTTCCAGTCAGCTTGAATGGCAAAAGTATGAAGCTTTCCGAGCTTATTGCCGAACTGAATGAGGTTGCAGGCAAGCATGGAGTTGGGCGTATCGATCATGTGGAAAATCGTCTTGTCGGAATCAAATCCCGTGAAGTTTACGAGTGTCCGGGAGCAATGACACTCCTTAAAGCACATAAAGAGCTTGAGGATTTAACGATGGTAAAAGAATTGGCCCACTTTAAACCGGTTATTGAGAAAAAAGTGGCTGAGCTTATATACGAGGGATTGTGGTTCTCGCAGCTTAACAATGCTTTAACGGCTTTCCTGAAAGAGACACAAACCTTTGTTACAGGAACAGTGAGAGTGAAGCTGTTTAAAGGCCATGCGATTGTTGAAGGAAGAAAATCTCCTTATTCCCTATACGATGAAAAGTTAGCAACTTATACTTCTGATGATGAATTTGACCATAATGCGGCAGTAGGCTTTATTAAGCTTTGGGGATTGCCGACAAAGGTGCAGAGCATTGTTCAAAACAGCAAGAAGGTGACAGTGTGAAAAAGTTATGGGGAGGCAGATTCACAAAATCTGCTGAAGAATGGGTAGATGAGTTCGGAGCGTCAATTTCATTTGACCAGGAATTGGTTATGGAAGATATCGAAGGGAGCATGGCCCATGTTGCCATGCTTTCTAAAACAGGAATCATCACAGAGGACGAAGCTCAAAAAATCAAAACAGGCCTTCAGCAGCTTAAAGAGAAAGCTGCTAAGGGTGAACTGGCTTACTCAGTAAAGCTTGAAGATATCCATTTAAATCTTGAGAGTCATTTGACCGAACTGTCTGGGCCTGTCGGAGGTAAACTTCATACCGCAAGAAGCCGAAATGACCAGGTGGCAACAGATATGCATTTATACTTGCGAAAGCAGGTGGAGCAGATTGTTGAATTGATTCAGGAAATGCAGGAAGAGTTAATCATCCAGGCTGAAAATAATGTGGAAACTATCATGCCGGGCTATACTCATCTGCAGCGGGCACAGCCGATCTCTTTCGGCCACCATTTAATGGCCTATTTCTGGATGCTTGAGAGGGACAAAGAGCGTTTTTCTGAAAGCTTAAAGAGAATAAACTTATCTCCTCTTGGAGCAGGGGCTCTGGCTGGCACCACTTTCCCGATTGACCGTGAGTATACAGCTGAACTTCTGGGCTTTGAAGGCATCTATGAGAACAGCCTGGATGCGGTCAGTGACAGAGACTTTATTCTTGAGTTTTTATCCTCAAGCTCAATCCTGATGATGCATCTGTCTCGTTTAAGTGAAGAATTCATCCTTTGGTCAAGCCAGGAGTTTCAATTCATTGAACTGGACGACAGCTTCGCAACTGGCAGCAGTATTATGCCGCAGAAGAAGAATCCGGATATGGCGGAACTCATCCGCGGTAAAACCGGACGTGTATACGGTAACCTTATGGGGCTGCTGACAGTACTGAAGGGCCTGCCGCTAGCCTATAATAAAGATATGCAGGAAGATAAGGAAGGGATGTTTGACACTGTAAAGACAGTCACAGGTTCACTGAAAATCTTTGCAGGGATGATCCGCACCATGAAGGTTAAAACAGAGCAAATGGAAAAAGCGACTAAAAATGATTTTTCCAACGCTACTGAATTGGCGGATTATCTATCTGATAAAGGCATTCCATTCAGAGAAGCACATGAAATTGTCGGGAAACTTGTTCTTGTCTGTGTCCAAAAGGGATGCTTCCTTGGAGATTTGCCGCTTGTTGATTTCAAGAACGCCCATTCATTGTTCGATGAAGATATTTATGAAGTGCTGAATCCTTATACAGCTGTCAAAAGAAGAAATAGTGCAGGCGGAACAGGATTCAAACAAGTAAGCATCGCAATTGATAAAGCGAAGGAATCTCTCGGCATTAAAGAGTTTGTCAATAAATAAATGAAAAAATGGCGCTGCGGAAGGCAGCGCCATTTTTTTCTATTCTTCATCTTCTTTATCCGTTCTGACAACGAGGACATCACAGCGGGCATAGCGGGTAATATGTTCAGATACACTGCCGATGATGAAACGTTCAACTGCGTTCATGCCTGTTGCACCGCAAATGATCAGGTCGACGCTGTGCTTTCTGGCAATATCCTTTGGAATTTTCACTTTTGGGGAACCATAATCGACTTCATATGTTACATTATCGATGCCTGCATCCATTGCTGTTCTTTTGTATTTTTCCATTAATTCAGTTGCGAAAAGGTCAGCCCTTTCAGCTATTGTGCGGTCATAGGCTTCAACAGTAGCAAAAGTGCGGGTATCAATGATATGTGCCAAGACAAGAGAAGCATTATTGCGCTTCGCAATTTCAATTGCTTTTTTAAAAGCCCATTCTGCTTCCGTTGAACCATCTACAGCGACTAATATGTTTTTATACTTCATGCCCATTTGTATCTCCTCCTTTACCTATATTATACAGCTGTAAAATCTGAATATCTGTAACAAAAAATCGAACAATAGTAAGGCTGATAAAAATATATTAAAGGAGCAGATGAGGATGGAAAAGCGAGAACCACAAGCAGGATCCGCATATTTTTTTGATGAGCAGGGGACAAATGAAGTTAGCGAACAAATTATGAATGCCTATAACAGCGGTGTTATTGATCAGCCGAATGCCGAGTTTGACATGAAAGCTCACGAACGGAATGAAGGCCATCTCCGATAAGAAAAAGAAGCAAAGCTCTCATTAATCATGAGAGCTTTTTAGCTGAGAATTAAGAATGCCGGAAAAAGTAAAAATGGGCAAAGGTTTTGTATACTTTTCCGTCAAATAGCCATATAAAGTTAATAGGTATTTCACTTAAATTACGGAGGTATGCAGCATGCGTATCGGAGTTCCAAAGGAAGTAAAAAACAATGAAAACAGGGTTGCGATGACCCCTGCTGGGGTTATGAATCTCATTCAATTTGGACATGAAGTCTATATCGAAGCGGATGCCGGGACAGGTTCCGGTTTTTCGGATAACGACTATATAGGTGCTGGTGCACATATTGTTCAAACTGCAGAAGAGGCATGGTCAATGGATATGGTCATGAAGGTAAAAGAGCCGATACAAGGCGAATATGTATATTTTCGGGAAGGGTTAATTCTCTTTACATATCTGCATTTGGCTGCTGAACCTGATTTGACAAGTGCTTTAATTGATAAGAAAGTAGCGGGCATTGCTTATGAAACAGTCCAGCTTCCCAACCGGACTTTGCCTCTATTGACTCCAATGAGTGAAGTTGCCGGAAGAATGGCAGCTCAGGTAGGAGCCCAATTTTTAGAAAAAATACATGGAGGGAAAGGAATCCTGCTATCGGGGGTACCAGGTGTACAGCGTGGAAATGTTACCATAATCGGCGGCGGGGTTGCTGGAACCAATGCGGCAAAAATGGCAATAGGCCTTGGGGCAAAGGTAACAATGATTGACTTGAATCCCGACCGCCTTCGGCAGCTGGATGATATCTTCGGAAAAGAAGTAACAACGCTGATCTCTAACCCTTACAATATCGCTGAAGCTGTTAAGGATTCAGATCTCGTAATTGGAGCCGTACTTATTCCGGGAGCAAAAGCACCGAAGCTTGTCACAGAGGATATGATTAAAACGATGAACCCGGGCTCTGTAATTGTGGACATTGCGATCGATCAGGGTGGAATATTCGAAACAACTGATCGAATTACGACCCATGATAATCCCACATATGAAAAGCATGGCGTAGTTCATTATGCGGTAGCTAATATGCCTGGAGCAGTTCCCAGAACATCCACTCTTGCATTGACCAACGTGACGGTGCCTTATGCAGTTCAAATTGCGAATAAAGGCTACAAGCAGGCATGTCTGGATAATGAGGCTTTATTAAAGGGAGTTAATACGTTAAATGGCTATGTGACTTACAAAGCGGTAGCAGAGGCCCATAGCCTTGACTATTCAGATACGAGTACGCAATTGGAACAGCAATAGGAAAAGCTCCAGGTATCCGCTTATCGGCGCCTGGAGCTTTCAAAAAAATCCGGAGCTGAATAGCTCCGGATTTTTTTGTGGAATTTTTCTAATGTCTATTTAATAACCTGAAGCTCTTTCGGGAACTTGGTTAAAATTTCAACTCCGTCTGCTGTTACAGCAAGGTCATCTTCAATCCGCACTCCGGCAACGCCTGGGACATAGATTCCCGGCTCGATGGTGAAAACCATACCTTCTTCAAGCAAAAGTGAGTTTGTTTCTGTTAGTGAAGGATATTCATGAACGCTCACACCTAATCCGTGGCCCAATCGATGCGGGAAATATTCGCCGTAGCCGGCTTCTGCTATCAGGTTTCTAGCTGTCAGGTCAATATCTGCGCAAGTGACTCCCGGCTTGCTCGCTTCAACAGCTGCAAGCTGAGCTTTTAAGACGGTATCATAAATTTCTTTTTGTTTATCATTAATATCACCGTAAGCTACAGTTCTAGTAATATCTGAGCAGTAGCCATTCCAGACAACTCCGAGGTCAAATAGGACTAAATCCCCTTTTTGAATCTTCGTCATTCCTGGTGTGCCATGAGGAGAAGCCCCGTTAGCCCCCGCCAGGACCATGGTAGAGAAAGACATTTCGTTAACGCCTTTTTCTTTAACGCATATTCTACAGCAGCTAGAACATCCAGTTCAGTTTTTCCTTCCTGGATCTCGGCACAGCCTGTTTCAATCGCAAAATCGGCCAGTGCACATGCTTCGCGAATGATTTCCAATTCTTTTTCATCTTTAACCATCCGAAGCTGGCGAAGCTTTTCTTCTGCCGAAGCGAATGAAGCGCCGCTGAACAGAGCAGAGATGGCTTCATACCGCTCTACATTCATATGCTCTTTTTCGATTGCTGCTTTATTTACCTTCCCAATTCTCTTATGTATGGATGTCTGGATGAATTCCCAAGGGTTCTGAATATCGCTGTAGCCAATAATTTCATGGCTCCAGCCTGCTTTCTTGGCATCTTCTTTTTCCATGGCCGGACATACGAGGAAAGGCTCTTCTTCCTGGAAAACAGCCAGCCCAAGCAAGCGTTCATGTGGGTCGCTTAAAAAGCCGCTTAAATAAAAAACATTATCCGGTGATGTTACAAAGGTGACCTGGATATCATTTTCCTTCATCCACTGAGATAGTTTCTGCAATCTATTATTCATAGTGAACCTCCTTATTTACTTATACTTTGAGAGTAGCAACTAAATAAGAAAATGTAAACTTTTTAAAGATTGCCAATCGGGTATATATTAAAAGAAAGCAGGAATAACTTGTTTTTCGTTGAAGTAACTTACATAACCTAAAATTAGAGAGGAGCATAAAATTGAAAGTATCATTTCATGGCCATGCCATAGTGAAGATCGAATCACAGGGAAAAACCATCTTAATAGATCCTTTTATTACCGGGAATGATTTGACAGACTTAAAAGCGGAGGACCAGAAGCCAGACGTCATCATTGTCACCCATGGACATGGTGACCATCTTGGGGACACGATTGAACTGGCAAAGCGCAATGACTCTCTTGTCATTGCCAACTTTGAGCTTGCCACCTATCTGGGCTGGCAGGGAGTTAACGCGCATGGAATGTCGATCGGAGGCGGATATGATTTTGACTTCGGAAGAGTGAAGCTGACACAAGCCTTTCATGGAACTGGCCTCGAGACAGAGAATCAGGAAATCATCTATTTGGGAATGCCAGCCGGTGTTCTCATCACTTTAGAAGGAAAAACGATTTACCATGCAGGGGATACAGGGCTTTTCTCTGACATGAAGTTAATTGGCGACCGGCATCCGATAGATTTGGCATTTCTGCCGATCGGGGACAATTTCACTATGGGTCCGGATGATGCAGCATACGCAGCAGAACTTCTTGGCGCCAAAAAGGTGGTTCCGATTCACTTCAACACGTTCCCGCCAATCAGGCAGGATCCGCATAAATTCATCAGCATGCTGGAAACAGGAGTCGGGCAAGTGCTGGAAGCAGGAGAATCAATCGAATTATAATATGAAAACGCAGCTTCTGATGGAGGCTGCGTTTGTTAATGAGGAATGTATAAATCCTGAAGTTAGATAACTGTCTAGCGCAAGCAGCCTATCCCCTCGAGGTCACAAGCCTGTCTAGTTGCGACTCCTGGGGACAAAAGACTAGTCAATCCCTTCCAGAAGGAAAGAACCCCTTCTTGCAGGGCTCGTCTTGTGCTTGTCGTCTCTGGGCAGTCGCCTCCACATTTCGGACAAGCCTCACAAAAAGGCAAAGAACGCCTTTCAGAGAGGCTCGTCTTATGCTTGTCGGGGGTGGGCAAGGCGCTTACGCTTTTCTTTAAAAACCAATCATTTTCCCAGCCTGTCCGCATACATTTTAGGGAGGATAGGATAAAGGAGGAAGCTAAATTGAATAAAAATCGATATTTGCTATGTTTGCTGCTGTGCGGATTGCTGCTTTATTATGCCGCTCCTAGAATGGGTGTGTTTAATGGAGGGACTGAAGGGATCTTTGCCATCAGCTGGCTGGCCCTTGCCCTTTTTGTCATTGCCGGAAACCTGACTGCATTGTTGTTTGCCCCAAAAAAGCGGCTGCTTCGGGGAAGCGGGTGCGCAAAATGGCAGAAAGGAAGCGGGTGCGTTCCTTCGGCAGATAAAGTGAAACTTCAATCAGTGTCCCTCATTGTTGTTAGTTGAGGCCCACAGGACAAGGAGGCATCGTCAGCATGAGCATCGCACGACCGAAAGCGGCAGCTTTTGGGAGGACGTGGCGTTCTTAGTCTTTGTTCTTCTATCGGGCCTTTATGGGCAGTTTGACCCCTACCTATCTTCTTGATTGCTCTGAGTCTTGAAGTGGGGGTTATACTGCCCGTTAGCCTGCGATAATTTAAGATTGCCGAAGTCAATTGTATCAAGGCCTCTTTACCCTTATAATGAAAAATAAGGAATAATTTGTAGAGGGTGAAAGTCTTGGCTACTAAGCATGAGCAAATATTACATTACATTGATGAACTGCCAATTGGAGAAAAAATATCGGTCAGACAGATCGCCAAGGCGCTCGCTGTGAGTGAAGGGACTGCTTACAGAGCAATTAAGGATGCTGAAAATAAGGGATATGTCAGTACAATAGAACGTGTTGGGACAATAAGAATCGAGCGGAAAAAGAAAGAAAATATTGAGAAGCTTACTTTTGCCGAAGTTGTTAATATCGTTGACGGCCAGGTACTCGGAGGAAGAGCCGGTCTTCATAAAACACTGAACAAGTTTGTTATTGGAGCGATGAAGCTTGAAGCGATGATGAGATACACGGATGCCGGAAACCTGCTGATTGTCGGAAACCGGACCCAGGCACACGAATTGGCATTGAAGGCTGGGGCTGCTGTGTTAATTACTGGGGGCTTTGATACAGAAGACCATGTCAAAAAACTTGCTGACGATCTGCAGCTTCCTGTGATCTCAAGCAGCTATGACACCTTCACAGTTGCAACTATGATCAATCGGGCTATCTATGACCAGCTTATCAAAAAGGAGATTGTACTTGTTGAAGATATCCTGACTCCTCTGAAAGAAGCGATTTTCCTGAAAACAACCGATACAATTGCAGATTGGCTAACGTACAATCGTGAAACCGGCCATAGCCGATTCCCGGTTGTCGACAGTAATCTAAAAGTGCAGGGAGTTGTCACTTCCAAGGATATTATGGGACATGATAAAGAAACGCTTATTGAAAAAATTATGACCAAAAACCCTATGACGGTTGGCGGAAAAACGAGCGTTGCCTCTTCCTCGCATATGATGGTATGGGAAGGGATTGAATTGCTTCCTGTGGTAGATGAAGCCAATAAACTTGAAGGGATTGTTAGCCGTCAGGATGTGCTGAAGGCGCTGCAGATGATCCAAAGGCAGCCGCAGGTAGGTGAAACAATTGACGATATAGTCACCAACCAGCTGGTTATGACTAGGGGAAAAACCAAAGGGGATGACGTTTATCGCTGTGAGGTTACTCCGCAGATGACCAACCACCTTGGAACGATATCCTATGGGGTCTTTACAACCATTGTTTCGGAAGCTGCAAACAGAGTGTTAAGAAGCTATAAAAAAGGTGATCTCGTAGTTGAAAATATGACGGTCTACTTTATTAAGCCTGTTCAAATCGACAGTATGCTTGAAATCTATCCAAAAGTATTGGAAGTAGGACGGAAGTTCGGAAAAGTGGATGTGGAAGTTTTTAACGAAGGCGTCCTTGTAGGCAAGGCAATGATGATGTGCCAGCTAATTGACAGACATTAATACAAGAAAAGCAGAAGCACCTTGCCCACAAAGGAACGCAGACCAAGAACGCCACGTCCTCCCAAAAGCTGCCGCTTTCGGTCGTGCGATGTTTATGATGACGAAGACTCCCTTGTCCTGAGGGCCTCATCTCGAGGGGGCCGGCTGCTTGCGTTAGACAGTAATAAGTGTTCAAGGATATATTTTCCATCTGATGAAGAAAAAGCCGCTCACATTTTGAACGGCTTTTTTTGCAGGCACTTACGGAAATCCGGTTAAATTTAACTCTTCCTTGCTTCCTCAGCTTCTTTTGCAGCGTGAGGCATGTAAAACTTATATGCTTTCATGCCGCCCCATATGCTTAATACCCCAACAAGGATAAACACAATTCCCACAATAAGAGCTGTTGTTGTATTGTATAAAAACAGCTGATTAAGGCCAAATATGGCGACGAATGATCCAAGCGCAATCCTGGACTTGGCTGATATCCATTGTCTTTCAGCCGGCTGTCTGCTTCTGAAGAATTTCACTTTGTAGACAATATAGAAAGAAAAAGAGAGAATAATCAGGATAACAAAGATAGGCATTTCATAACCTCCAAGTTTCGACAATCTCTTATTATTTTACCTTCATTAATAAAAAATTGCCATAAGCGTGCTGTGTTTTCTTTTTCTTTTCACGATGATATGGTAAAAATAAAGTAGTATTCAGAAAAAAGGAGCGCGCCATGAAACAAAAGATACTTGATGAAATTAAAAAATATGAAACAATCATTATTCATAGGCATGTCCGTCCTGATCCGGATGCATATGGTTCACAGGGAGGCCTTGCTGAAATCCTGAAGGCTTCATTCCCTGAAAAATCAATCTTCACTGTCGGGAAGGAAGAAGAAACACTTCATTATATGAGAAGGCTGGATGAAGTATCTGATGATGCATATAATGGGGCGCTGGTCATTGTTTGTGATACAGCAAATGCGGAACGGATATGTGATGATAGATATGGAACGGGTAATAAACTGATCAAAATTGACCATCACCCGAATATGGATCCATATGGAGATATGATGTGGGTTGATACGGATGCAAGCTCTACCAGTGAAATGATTTATGAGTTTTATCTTTTCGGCAAAGATCAGGGTCTGAAAATGTCTGATGAAGCTGCTAGATTGTTATTTGCCGGAATAGTAGGGGACACCGGCCGTTTCCTCTATCCAAGCACGACAGAAAAGACGTTTGCATATGCAGGTGAACTGATTCACTATAATTTTTCGCGGCCGGAACTGTTTGATAAGATGTATGAGCTGGACGCAAATATTGTTAAATTGAAAGGCTATGTACTGCAGAACTTTGAAATGAGAGGCAGCGGTGCAGCTGTCATGATCCTGAAAAAAGAACTGCTCGAAGAATTTCAGGCAGTACCTTCTAAAGCTTCCCTGCTTGTAAGTGTTCTAGGCGATGTGAAGGGAATAAAAGCTTGGGTTTTCTTTATCGAGGAGAGCGATCAAATCCGTGTGCGGTTCCGTTCGAAGGGTCCAATTATTAATGAAGTTGCAAGAAAGTATAATGGCGGAGGACATCCTCTTGCTGCCGGAGCTTCCATTTATTCATGGGAAGAGATGGAATCGGTTGTAAGAGATTTGGAGGATGTCTGCAAAGCTAACTAAAATATAATGCCCGGCAAAAGCCGGGCATTAATCCAGCATGATATTTAATTCAATTGAGACGGTTGTATAGATGACCAGTTCTTTAACTTCGACCCGGTATCTCTTTTCATTTACCCGATGTGTTTTATTTTCTATTATTTTCTTGATCAGTTCGCTGCTTTTGTAAACAGTATCGATGTCTTTGGCAACCATCATGCTAATATCCTCTTTTATTTCATCTTCCAGCTGAAAAACACTGAAGGAATCCAATTTATATTTTTCGCTGTTGACAATTTTAATGGATATATCCTGGACAGTCAGTTTTTTCTGGTTTTCTTTATTTAGTTTTTTGAATTCCTCCTGCCAGATTTCCTTATCTTTTTCCAATTCAAAGATAGCATCCTTTTGAAGCTTGATTTCTTTGCTGTATCTCTCCTGCCATTGTCCAAAAACAAATAAAAAAATAAACCAGCTGATGATGCCCCCTAGGGCCATTCCTGCTAAAAAGCGCTGCCAGGATGGCAATCGGTAGTAAGGCGGTATCCTCATGCTGAAATGTTCTCCTGAGTCAGCCAGTTAATAAGCATGGCGCCTGTCTGGGCCCCTCCGAGAGCAGAAAGAATCAGCATGAATTGCTTAAATATATCCTTTGTCTGTCCGTCCATGACACCTCTTTCAAAGCTGTAAACTGTATCAAAGGTTCCTCCGATTGCTGCAATGATAGCCCAGATGCGTATCATATTTGAAATCTGGAAGATTTGATTTAAAGGAGGCTTTCCTGTCAGAAAAGCAGCCATACCTCCAATGATTGAACCTCCTATCAAAACACCGAAAGCAATAAAATAACTATCAATTAAAGTGGAAAAAAAGGGCTGGGTATTCATATCATCCATCCTCGCTGCAGGAATGGCCCTGCCAGAATTATCTTGATACTTCATCATATGGACAAACTTAGAAAAATATGTTTTTTAGCTGCCGTTAAAAAGAGAACATATTTTCTTTTTGGAAACGGGCGTTCTATAATGAAAATACAGAGAAATTAAGGGTGTGAGAAACGTGTCATTTATTCACCTTCATGTATATAGCGCTTATAGCCTACTATCGAGCACGGCAAGAATAGAACAGCTAGTGTCAGGCGCCAGGGAAAACAGGTTTCCTGCCCTGGCTTTAACGGACCGGAATGTCATGTACGGAGCTGTTGCCTTTTATAAAGAATGTCTTAAGCAGTCCATAAAGCCTATCCTGGGCCTCTCTGTGGATGTATTAAGCGAGATATCCGAAGGGGAAGCTTATCCGATGGTCCTTTTGGCTAAAGACAGGCAGGGTTTTCAGAATCTATTAAAAATCACAAGCACAGTCCAGACAAAATCGCCTGAAGGCATCCCTGTTAAATGGCTTAAGCACTATGCAGGAGGATTGTTTGCTTTAACTCCCGGCCTTGACGGGGAAATAGAACACTATCTTGAGGCGGGTGAATACGGCCAGGCAAAAAGAACAGCTGAACTTTTCAGCAGTCTTTTCGAGCCGCATTCCTTCTTTTTCGCTATACAGGATCATGGGCTGCGTGAAGAGAAAAAAACCATGAACTTCTGGTTCAGCTTTCCGGGGAAACCGGGATTGGCCTGGCGGCTTCAAATGGTGTTTGTTACATAAAAAAAGAAGATGCTTTTGCCCATGAGTGCCTGCTGGCCATTAAAAATGGAGAAAAGCTTCAGGATGAAGCGAGAGAGCGGCTGAAGAGCGATGAGTATTATTTAAAGTCATCCGGGGAAATGGCAGAATTGTTATCGGGTTATCCGGATGCTTTGGAGAATACGATTAAGATAGCAGAGCAATGCAATGTTATGCTTGAGCTGGATAAACAGAACCTCCCTAAATACCCTGCTGTAAAAGGGATGAGTGCCGATGAGCTATTGGCAGAAGTTTGCTGGAAGGGTTTTGCTGACAGATATCCGGATGCAGATGGTGAGCATAGGGAGCGTTTGCAGTATGAGCTGAATATAATTAAGAACATGAAATTCAGCGATTATTTTCTAATCGTTTGGGATTTTATGAAGTTTTCGAGAGAAAATGGAATTTTAACCGGTCCGGGGCGGGGATCTGCTGCCGGTTCAATGGTTGCTTATGTCTTATATATTACAGATGTGGATCCAATTGAGCATCAGCTATTATTTGAGCGGTTCCTTAATCCAGAAAGAATTTCCATGCCTGATATTGATATCGATTTCCCGGATCACAGAAGGGATGAGGTGATTCGGTATGTGTCCAGGAAATATGGAGAGTTGCATGTTGCTCAAATTCTTACGTTTGGAACATTGGCAGCTAAGGCGGCACTACGGGATGTCGGCAGGGCATTTGGGCTTAATCCGAAAGAGCTGGACATGCTTTCAAGAAAAGTACCTTCCAAATTGGGCATCAGTCTCGAAGAGGCTTACAAAGAATCAGAGCCTTTAAGAAGATTCACCGAGGAATCCGATTTAAATCGCAGACTTTTTGAAACGGCTATCAAACTGGAAGGTCTCCCAAGGCACACATCCACTCATGCTGCCGGCGTTGTAATCAGCGAGCACCCGCTGGTTGAGGCCATTCCCATTCAAAAGGGACATGAGAATGTTTATTTGACCCAATACTCGATGGAGCATCTTGAGGATGTCGGCCTATTAAAAATGGATTTTCTCGGTCTTAGGAACCTGACACTAATCGAGAATATCTTAAGCTCTATACAGAGAAAGACAGGCACACAGATTGATATAAAAAACATTCCCCTGGATGATGAGGCAGTATACAGTCTTTTGGGAAGAGGAGATACTACAGGCATTTTCCAGTTTGAGTCTGAGGGGATGCGAAGTGTGCTGACAAGGCTCCAGCCAACGCGCTTTGAAGATATTGTGGCTGTCAATGCCCTTTACCGCCCCGGCCCTATGGAAAATATCCCGCTGTTTATTGACAGAAAGCACGGAAGGAAGCCGATTATATTTCCGCATCCTGATTTGAAGCCTATTCTTGAAAATACGTATGGTGTCATCGTGTATCAGGAACAAATTATGCAAATCGCTGCAAAAATGGCAGGATTTTCACTGGGTGAAGCCGATTTGCTTCGGAGAGCGGTCAGCAAGAAGCAAAAAGAAGTGCTTGACCGTGAGCGTGTCCATTTTGTAGGGGGAGCAGTAAAGAAAGGCTATAATGAACAAGCTGCTCATGATATATATGATCTAATTGTCCGGTTTGCAAACTATGGATTTAACCGGAGCCATGCGGTTGCATACAGTTTCATAGCTTATCAGCTGGCATATTTAAAAACTCATTATCCGCTTTACTTCATGGCTTCACTGCTGACTTCAGCAGTAGGCAATGAAGGCAGGATTGCCCAGTATATCGGAGAACTGAGACAGATGGGTTTGGCGCTCAGCCCGCCATCCATAAATAAAAGCGGCTATTCGTTTCTGGTAGAGAAAGATTCAATCAGGTATAGTCTTGCAGCCATAAAAGGCGTAGGTGCTGCAGCTTTAAGGGATATTTTTCAGGCTAGGAAAAATAAGCGCTTTGAAGATCTGTTTGATTTTTGCATAAGGGTTTCAACAAAAGCTGTTAATCGCAAGGTCCTCGAGTCCCTGGTTCATTCAGGAAGCTTTGATGAATTTGGGGAAGATAGAGCTGTTCTGCTTGCCAGCCTGGATGTGGCTGCGGAACATGCCCAGCTTGTTATGCCGGAAGACGATCAAGCTGATTTCTTTGAGGATGATGAATTTTTTCCTAAGCCTAAATATACCGAAGTAGATCCGATCCGTTCCGAGGACAAGCTGAGATTTGAAAAAGATGTGCTGGGCCTGTATTTATCAGATCATCCGGTTTCAATCTACGAATCATCTTTTCACCTGCTGGATGCCAGTCCGCTGATTGAACTCGAAAGAAATGCAAATAAGGCAAAAACAGTTGCATATTTATCCGAAGTGAAAAAGATCCGTACGAAAAAGGAGAGCCAATGGCATTTCTATCCTTGAGCGATCAGACAGGGGATATGGAGGCAGTTGTTTTTCCAAAGGTGTTTAACCGATTTTCAATGCTGTGCTCCCAGGGAAGCATCGTCTTTGCGGAAGGAAGGATTGAGGAACGGGACGGAAAGAAGCAGCTGATTGTCCAGCATCTGGATGATGTGAAGGAAGCAATTGAAAAAATGCAAAACAAAGATCCAGTTTTATATTTAAGGATTACCGAGGATCGGGAAACATCTGAAAATCTTCGTTTGCTTAAAGAGTTATTTAAGAAAAATGAAGGCCGGGTTCAGGTGGTTTTATATTATGAAAGCTCCCGAAAAACCATTCGCCTGGGTGAAGAAGACCTGATCTCGCCATCAGAGGATTTCCTTCAATTGCTTATGAAAGTGCTTGGGCAGAATAACGTCATTTTAAAGTAATTATCCTTTACAACAATAACAATTATGGTATATTTGTAAGAAGAAAAATAAACTGGTCTGACCACTGAAGCGAAGGATAAGCCCTGCGCCATCTGATAATCAAGCAGAAAGGCAGCAGGTATTTCTTCGTCGATCTATGTTTATATATAAATCCTATCCGGAATATGAGGAGTGAAAATTTTGACCTTACGCGAAGAAGCACTGCATATGCATAGAGCTAATAAAGGGAAATTGGAATCTAAATCAAAAGTACAGGTGCGAAATGCCAAAGACTTAAGCCTTGCTTATTCCCCAGGGGTTGCTGAGCCCTGCAAGGAGATTTATGATAAGCCGGAAACTGTCTATGAATATACGATGAAAGGTAATATGGTTGCGGTTGTTTCCGATGGAACAGCTGTGCTGGGATTAGGAAATATCGGGCCGGAAGCCGCCCTGCCTGTAATGGAAGGTAAAGCTGTACTATTCAAAAGTTTTGCAGGAGTGGATGCATTTCCGATTTGCCTCAATACGACCGATGTTGATAAAATTGTTGAGACTGTAAAACTTCTTGAACCTACATTTGGAGGCGTAAACCTTGAAGATATTGCTGCTCCAAATTGCTTTTATGTAGAAGAGCGACTAAAAAAGGAAACAAATATTCCTGTTTTCCATGATGACCAGCATGGCACTGCCATTGTGACTGTTGCAGGTCTTGTGAATGCCTTGAAGCTTTCAGGAAAGAAAATGAATGAAATTAAGGTTGTGGCAAACGGTGCCGGTGCGGCCGGAATTGCCATCATTAAACTTCTATACAGCTATGGTGTTCGCGATATTATTATGTGTGACACCAAGGGTGCCATCTATGAAGGCCGCCCACAGGGAATGAATGAGATAAAAAATGAAGTAGCGAAGTATACGAATCGTGAAAATGCCAAGGGAAGCCTAGCTGATGTTATTAAAGGTGCAGATGTATTCATCGGGGTTTCTGCGGCTGGAGCGTTAACGGCAGAGATGATTGGTGCCATGAATCAGGACCCGATTATTTTCGCTATGGCTAATCCAACTCCTGAAATTATGCCTGAAGAAGCGAAAGCAGCTGGAGCGATGGTAGTTGGGACAGGAAGATCCGATTTTCCAAACCAGGTCAATAATGTGCTGGCTTTCCCTGGAATTTTCAGAGGGGCTCTGGATGTCCGTGCAACTCATATCAATGAGAAAATGAAAGTAGCTGCTGTAGAAGCCATTGCCAATTTGGTTCATCAGGATGAGCTGAATGCGGATTATGTCATCCCTGGGCCATTCGATCCCCGTGTCGCACCTGCAGTTGCGGCTGCAGTGGCAAAGGCAGCAATGGAAACCGGTGTTGCCCGCATTAAAGTGGATCCTGAAGAAGTAAAGGAAAAAACGAAGCAACTTGCTGTCATTGGAAAAGGTGAGTGACTCCATACGTGAATCCACCTCAAAATAACACGAAGGTTTATATCGGCATTGTCAAACAGCTTAGGTCCATGATTGAACATGACGGACTTAAGCCTGGAGATCGATTGCCTTCCGAAAGAGAGCTGTCAGAGCGCCTGGGTGTCGGGCGCTCTTCCGTTCGGGAAGCATTAAGAGCCCTTGAACTTCTTGGCTTAATAGAGACAAGGAGGGGCGAGGGGACTTTTATGAGGGATTTTAGAGGTCATCAGCTCGTACAGCTGCTTAGCACGTTTATTCTTCAGGATAAGAAATCCATCAGAGATGTTAAAGAAACCAAGTTCTTGATCGAACTTGATTGTTTATGGCTAATCATTCAAAAGGCTGGAGAAGATCAGCTTCTTAGGTTCAAAAAGTGGTCTCTTGAAGCAGACTACTCAGATGATGACTTTTTCTGAAATCGTCACACTTGCAGATAATCATCTATTCCTCCGCATCTGGATTATCCTTAAAGATTATTATAATTCTTTGGATCTGGAGACAATGATGGTAACCAAGGAACAATATGCAAAGCTGATTGAGACATTGATTTCCAGAAATGAATCCGAAGTTATTCGTGTATATAGAAATCTGAGAAAATTGTCGAAAGGCTAACGACAATTTTTTGCAAATTTTATAGCTGATATCCTCTATATTTAAATAATCAGACAAGCATTAATGGAGCCTAGTAGAGTTAGGCATTCATTTTTAAATCGGTGGTCTGACCACTGTTGAAATTAATGGAATTGATTCAGCGATTATCAGGGAGGTTTCATCTTGCTTAAAGATATTTTCACTAAGACGAAGAAGAAGAAATATGCAACCATTCCATCGGAAACGGCAAAGCAGGATGTGCCGGAAGGAATCATGACAAAGTGTCCGAACTGCAAGAAGATCATGTATACAAAAGAATTGGTTAAGAACCTTAAAGTGTGTTTTCACTGTCAATACCACCACACCATGAATTCAAAAGAGCGTTTGGAAAGCTTTTTGGATGCCAATAGCTTTGAGGAAATTAACGCAAACATGATATCTGAAAATCCTCTTAATTTCCCGGATTATATTGAAAAGCTAGAAAAGGATCGGGAAAAGACAAAGATTAATGAAGCGGTAGTGACTGGGACAGGCACTGTAAATGGCCAAAAAATAGCAGTGGCCGTTATGGATTCCACATTCAGAATGGGAAGCATGGGCTCAGTAGTCGGAGAAAAAATTACCCGTGCCATTGAAAAAGCTGATGAACTTGGAGTTCCTTTTATTATATTTACCGCATCAGGCGGAGCAAGAATGCAGGAAGGCGTATTAAGCCTGATGCAAATGGCTAAGACAAGTGTAGCCTTAAAAAGATTCAGTGATAATGGAGGCCTGATTATCTCCATCATGACTCACCCGACAACAGGCGGTGTGTCTGCAAGCTTTGCTTCACTGGGAGATTACAATTTGGCGGAACCAGGTGCATTGATTGGCTTTGCGGGGCGCAGAATCATAGAACAAACGATCCGTGAAGAACTGCCGGAAGACTTCCAGACAGCAGAATTCTTATTAAAACACGGTCAATTGGATGCAGTCATCCCCAGAACAGAGTTAAAGGACAAGATATCAGCCATTTTATCAATACATCAACCAGGAGGTGACTTCCAATGGCAGGAGAATTAGAATTTGAACGTCCGGTTATGGAGCTGAAAAAAAGATTGCTGAATTAAAAGAGTTCACAAAAACAGCCGATGTAGACCTATCCTCTGAGATAGAGAAGCTGGAAGCGCGCTTGGAGAAATTAGAAGCCGATATATATGAAAATATGAAACCGTGGGATCGTGTGCAGATTGCAAGACATCCCGCAAGGCCTACCACCCAGGACTATATTTCCTTTCTTTTTGAGGATTTTTTCGAGTGTCATGGAGATCGTGCTTTTGGGGATGACGAAGCCATTGTTGGAGGCATTGCAAAGTTTAGGGGCCTTCCGGTTACCGTCATCGGGCATCAGCGCGGAAAAGACACAAAAGAGAATATCCGCAGAAATTTTGGAATGCCGCATCCCGAAGGTTACCGAAAAGCATTAAGACTAATGAAGCAAGCAGATAAATTCCGAAGGCCGATTATTTGTTTCATTGATACAAAGGGCGCCTATCCTGGGAAAGCCGCAGAGGAACGCGGACAGAGTGAGGCGATCGCAAAAAACCTGTTTGAAATGGCCAGCCTTAGGGTGCCTGTTATCTGTATCGTCATCGGTGAAGGCGGAAGCGGCGGAGCGCTGGCTCTCGGTGTGGGAAACCATATTCATATGCTTGAGAACTCCACTTATTCGGTTATTTCTCCAGAAGGAGCTGCTGCTATTCTCTGGAAAGATGCCACGCAGGCCAAAAAGGCTGCAGAATCCATGAGAATTACTGCACCGGATTTAAAAGAATTAGGTGTTGTGGATGAGATTATCGAAGAGGTAAAGGGCGGAGCCCACAAAGATGTAAAGGTACAGGCTGCAGAAATCGGAGAGGTCCTTTATCGATCATTGAAGGATTTGTTGGATCTTTCTGAAGATCAGCTGATCGATCACCGGTACAACAAGTTCAAATCCATTGGTGAATATTCGTTTTTAAAGGAATTTATTGGGGTAAAATAAAAGCGTGCTTTCGGGCACGCTTTTATTTTTTGCCTATTTCAGTGCACAAGCCATCTACGTCAGCGGGAGGCTTATACAAATACCACTTTCAAAGTAAAAAATGCAGGTTTTTCTATTTAAACCGCTTTCAGTTACCCGACAATTCTGTATTTCCTTGAATTTGCCTGATAAAGTTGAGATGCTCCCTTCTTCATGGTATTTTAGAAATATTCAATAGCGTTTTGTTAAATAATAAGATAAGCAGACTATGCTCTGCTTTACATAAAGAAGAGCCTATATTACATACAAAATTCCTGGGCAGGCGGTGTCCATGATTTATAGGCTGTGAATAAACAGCTCAGCAGACAACACGCTTTCTTATTTTATATAAATATACATTCGGGGTGATTATTGTGAAGAAAATAGGAGTATTAACAAGCGGCGGCGATTCTCCTGGCATGAATGCAGCTGTACGTGCAGTTGTCCGTAAAGCGATTTATCATAATATTGAAGTGTATGGTGTTTATGGCGGATATTCCGGCTTAATGTCAGGGAATATTAAGAAGCTTGACCTTGGTTCGGTTGGTGATATCATCCATCGCGGCGGCACAGTCCTGCATTCGGCAAGAAGCGAAGAGTTCAAAACAAAAGAAGGCCAGCAAAAAGGCATTGAACAGATGAATAAGCACGGTATTGAAGGTCTTGTGGTAATTGGCGGGGACGGTTCATATCGTGGAGCAAAAGCTTTGACAGAGCAGGGATTTCCTTGTGTGGGTGTACCTGGCACCATCGATAATGATATTCCGGGAACCCAATATACTATTGGCTTTGACACAGCTTTAAATACGGTTATTGATGCAATTGATAAAATCCGTGATACGGCTACTTCCCATGAAAGAACATTTATCATTGAAGTAATGGGAAGAGATGCAGGAGACATCGCTTTATGTGCAGGATTAGCAGGCGGTGCGGAAACAATCCTCATTCCTGAAGCAGGCTATAGTATGGATGAAATTGCAGAGAGACTTAAAAAGGGACATGAACGGGGCAAGAAACATAGTATCATTGTGGTTGCAGAAGGAGTCTGCAGCGGAGTGGAATTTGCCAAGCAGATTAAGGATACAACAAACTTTGATACGCGGGTTTCTGTACTTGGCCATATGCAGAGGGGCGGATCCCCAACTGCATTCGACCGGGTGCTGGCAAGCCGCCTTGGAGCACATGCAGTAGAACTTCTCCTTGAAGGCAAAGGCGGACGTGCGGTAGGAATTCAAAATAATAAACTTGTTGACCATGATATAATAGAAATATTGGATAGAGAGCATACACTTGACCTGGACCTATACAAACTTTCGAAAGAGCTGTCTATTTAATCTAATCAGATATAAGCCGGCACAAGCGGCATAAAGCTGTCAGTGCTGGTATTCAAGCTGCATCAAATCAGGAGGTAAATTAAAATGCGTAAAACGAAAATCGTTTGTACTATTGGACCTGCCAGTGAAAGTGTTGAAAAGTTAACACAGCTTATTGAAGCAGGAATGAATGTTGCCCGGTTAAATTTTTCCCATGGTGATTTCCAGGAGCATGGACAGCGAATTCAGAACATCCGTGAAGCTGCGGAAAAGACAGGAAAGACAGTAGCAATCCTCTTAGACACAAAAGGGCCGGAGATCCGCACAAACAATATGCTGGAAGGTGCGATTGAACTGAGAGCTGGGGAAAACATTATTATCTCCATGAACGAGGTTGAAGGAACAGCAGAAAAGTTTTCTGTTACATACGCAGGGCTAATTGAAGATGTACACACAGGAAGCAAAATTCTGCTTGATGACGGTTTAATTGGACTTGAAGTAACAAAAATCGATAAAGCCAACAGTGAAATTCACACAAAAATCTTAAATAGCGGAACACTTAAAAATAAAAAAGGCGTCAACGTTCCGGGTGTATCTGTGAATCTTCCTGGCATAACGGAGAAAGATGCTCAGGACATCATCTTCGGAATCGAACAGGGCGTAGATTTCATTGCCGCTTCTTTTGTCCGCAGAGCGTCTGATGTTTTGGAAATCAGACAGCTGCTTGAGGAGCACAATGCCTCTTATATCAACATCATTCCTAAGATTGAAAATCAGGAAGGTGTAGATAACATTGATGAAATTCTTGAAATTTCCGACGGTCTTATGGTAGCGCGCGGAGACCTTGGTGTCGAAATTCCGGCAGAAGAAGTTCCGCTTGTGCAAAAGAAATTAATTAAAGAGTGCAATGCACAGGGTAAACCTGTTATTACTGCAACACAAATGCTGGATTCCATGCAGCGCAACCCCGTCCAACACGCGCAGAAGCGAGTGATGTAGCAAATGCCATTTTTGATGGTACTGATGCTATCATGTTATCCGGTGAAACGGCTGCGGGCTCTTATCCTGTCGAGGCTGTGCAGACGATGCACAACATCGCATCAAGAGCAGAATCTGCTTTGGATCATAAAGAAATTCTATCAAACCGAAGCAAAGATAATGAACATAACATTACAGATGCCATTGGACAATCAGTGGCACATACAGCTCTAAACCTGGATGTTAACGCAATTATTACACCGACTGAAAGCGGCCATACAGCAAGGATGATTTCAAAGTACCGTCCGAAAGCTCCTATTGTTGCTGTTACTTCAAACGACTATGTATCACGGCGCTTATCTTTAACATGGGGTGTTTATCCTCAAATTGGCCAAAAAGCGTCTACTACAGACGATATGCTTGATATTGCAGTTGAGGAAAGTGTGAACAGCGGAATTGTCGCATCAGGAGATTTAGTGGTTATTACAGCTGGTGTGCCTGTTGGTGAAGCTGGTACCACCA
Organism: Cytobacillus pseudoceanisediminis; assembly: GCF_023516215.1. NCBI lineage: Bacteria > Bacillati > Bacillota > Bacilli > Caryophanales > Bacillaceae > Cytobacillus > Cytobacillus pseudoceanisediminis. Next base: position 5,149,105 of record NZ_CP097349.1, read on the forward strand.
ATTTAATGAAAATTCATGTAGTGGGGGATATCCTGGCTAAGGCACAAGGAATCGGGCGCAAATCAGCCTTTGGAAAAGTCGTTGTGGCAAGAAATGCAGAGGAAGCATTGGCAAAAGTAACAGAAGGCTCTATTCTGGTTACTATCGGTTCTGACCGTGAAATGGTCCCTGCCATTGAAAAATGCAGTGCACTTATTACAGAAGAAGGCGGACTTACAAGCCATGCGGCTGTCGTGGGCCTTAATATTGGCATACCTGTCATTGTAGGGGTTGAAAAAGCAACAACCCTTCTCAAAGATGGGCAGGAAGTAACAGTCGATTCTCAGCGAGGCGTAATTTATAACGGCCACGCAAGCGTGCTGTAGTTAGGATTAAAAAAGGAAGGGGTCGCCCTTCTTTTTTTGGATTCCTGGGACAGACAAATTGTTATATTCTCAGTTTCATGTTTGGTATAATAAAGGTAAGTCTTATACAAAAAATAGAGGTGGCTTGATGCGCTACATTCTCTTGCTGATGATAATCGTTCCTGCTGCTGAAATTGGTGTTTTACTGCTATCAGGGAACACAATTGGTCTATGGCCTACTCTTGCGGTTATCTTGTTTACAGGCGTTCTCGGTGCTTATCTGGCCAAAAAACAGGGTCTTGAAACAATCAGAAAAATACAGGATCAGCTGCGCTGCGGGCAAATGCCTGGAGATGCCATTCTTGATGGGGCCTGCATCCTTATTGGAGGCACCCTGCTTCTTGCACCGGGATTCATTACAGATGCATTAGGATTTACATTGCTTCTTCCTTCTGCAAGAAAAGTACTTAAAAACATCCTGTATATAGGTCTGAAAAAATGGATGAACAAGGGAACAATCACGATAATCAGGTGAAAAAAGCTATATATAAAGCCGCTCCTTTAAATTGGAGCGGCTTGTTTATTTTATTGGCCATTTTATTTTCGGACGCATTCACACTTTTGATTATGCAAGTGCCAAATAGGCAATCCATTACATAGCCTGATTAAGATTAAGGGATGCCCACATTCAGATCATCATCTTAATCTGCTTCCTCATTGCCTTTTATAAACAACCAGATATCCCTGAATACTCCAGCTTTATGAAGAGTTGTGATGAGTACAAGAGTAACCGGCCCGGCGATTAAGCCCAGAAATCCAATCAGTTTAAAACCGACAAATAAAGCAATCAGGGTAGCTAAAGGATCAAGTCCAATACTTGATGAAAGGATCTTTGGCTCCATAATCTGCCGTTGTACCAATACGATGATATAAAGAATGCCAAGTCCGATTGCCCTGCTCATTTCTCCGCCGATTGCTTCATAGATGATCCATGGCACAAAAACCAGCCCTGTTCCGAGATAGGGTATTATATCGACAAGGCCAGTCACCAGTGCAATTGTAATAGCATAATCGACACGCAAAATCAGCAGTCCGGCAAGTATGATAACAGTCGTGATAGATACTAAGGTAGCCTGTGCCTTGACAAAGCCAAACAAGGCCTTCTGCAGATCGGCAAATACAGTTCTGCCGCTCTTTTTTGCACGGCTGGGCAGTATGCGGCTGAAGAGGCCTGAAAGCCTATGCCAATCCTTGCTGATGAAAAAAGTGGCCAGCAGCGAGAATATCAGGACAGTTGCTGCATTGGGAAACCAGGAAAGGATATTTGGGATTTTCTCGAAGAATGCCTGGATAAAATCTCCCAGAGTGGAGCCAAATTGCTTCCCGACATTTTCTATGTTCGTCATTATGGTATCCTGCTGGCCTGTGCCAAGATTATTAAATAAACTGGCAAGCTGGTTATAAAGAGGAATGATTTGCCCAGCAAAGAACTGCTCAATGAAGTCAATTAAAGTATCGAGGTGCTGCGGTACTACTTTTGCCAAATAATCTGCACCTGATACGATCTCTGCCACCAGCAATGTGATTAATCCAGCAAAAATGGCAAAGATAAGAATCAAAGCAATGAGGACTGCAAGAGCCCTGGGAATTTTCCATTTAACTTCCATCATGTTGACAAAGGGATTAATTAGAAAGGCAATGGCCAGTCCAATAATGAAAGGGTAAGTCACTTTGGATAAATATAAGAAAGCATAGAGACTTAAGATCACTACTCCAATAACAAAGAAAAATCTTACGGTCCGATAGATATATGCCGGGTTCAAGTAATAGCCTCCTTATTTAATTAGAACAGACTAAGTCATTGCAGCTGCCGTTTTTATGTAATGTTATTAGTCATATCATACATCAATTTTGATGAAGCTAAAAATAATTAGCTATTGTCTAGTAATACTTATTCTATTTATTAAAATCCGGTAAAGAACTCAGAAATTATTAAAATGAATTAAATTATGCTACGATAATATAGAAAGCTGGCAGGTGAATTAGCAAATGTTTTCCCAATCGCTCATTTTTTTGATTCTATTGCTGGGTATTGGTGTAATAGCAAAAAATCAATCATTGATCATTGCTGTCTTTGTATTGATTGTCCTTAAAGCAGCCGGCCTCGATTCAAAAGCCTTTTCATTCCTGCAGTCCAAAGGGATTAACTGGGGCGTAACCATAATTACAATCGCTGTCCTGGCGCCTATAGCAAGCGGTGAAATCGGCTTCCGGGATTTAGGTGGAGCGTTCAAGTCCCCTTATGCATGGGTTGCCCTTGTCTCAGGGATTGCAGTTGCGCTTTTGGCAAAAGGCGGCATCGTTCTGCTGGCTGAAGACCCTCATATAACAACTGCTCTTGTTCTTGGGACCATACTTGCTGTTTCCCTTTTTAAAGGTGTTGCCGTCGGTCCTCTGATAGGGGCAGGAATTGCGTATATGGCAATGAAAATCTTTGAACTCTTTAAATGAAGGATTCAAAAGGTTTTTCATTGCCCTTGGGCATTATTGTAAATAAACTTTTTTTGGAAAATAATATTTTTTAACATTTTAAGTGCTTTTCATTCACAAAAGTCAGATAATTGTTTATAATAGGACTTGTAAGCGTAACCTATTTCACGGTACCTATTATATTCAGTTAAGCTCTATTAAAATGTTATTAATATATTTTATTTTTTCTATTCAGAAAAAAATGTAAGCATTTTCTTTTTTTAAAGAGTACCGAGCAACCGCTCGATGGAATGCATGCCAAAAGAAAGTTTATTTCTTCCGTATATCGTGGAGTGCCCTTTCACTAAATGGAAGTTTCACCTTTCATGGTTTTGGTCTGTAGATCGGCTAATACAGCCGACTTTGCAATGGCTCCAGCAGCCCTATAAAAGTGTTCATAGTAAAGATAAAACAGAATGTGGACATGACAAGGAAGCTTTTCTGAAAAATGAAAAATCAGGTTCGGCTTACTTATGTTTAATGTACAGACAAAAATGGGTATGGGGAAATTTTATTATGTAAAGGAGAGATTCGGTATGACAGTAACACGCGGTCTTGAAGGGGTAGTAGCTACTACTTCGTCTATCAGCTCCATCATAGACGATACATTAACCTATGCAGGCTACAATATTGATGATTTGGCTGAAAATGCAAGCTTTGAAGAGGTTATTTATCTTTTATGGCACAGAAAGCTTCCTACTCAATCCCAGCTGGATGAGTTGAAGAGTCAGCTTGCAGCAAACTACTCTCTTCCAGAGGAAGTTCTGAACCATTTTAAAACATATCCAATTGACAAAGTGCATCCAATGGCTGCTCTGCGTTCTGCAGTGTCTCTATTGGGACTTTATGATGAAGAAGCAGACCAGATGGGTGAAGAAGCAAATTATAAAAAAGCAATTCGCCTTCAAGCTAAAATGCCTGCTATCGTAACGGCATTTGCTAGAGTAAGAAAAGGCCTTGAGCCAATTGCTCCTAGAACAGATCTTGGATTTGCAGCCAACTTCCTATACATGCTTACAGGCAAAGAGCCTGAACCAATCGCAATTGAAGCATTTAATAAAGCGCTGGTTCTTCATGCAGACCATGAACTAAATGCTTCCACTTTTACTGCACGTGTATGTGTAGCCACATTGTCAGATATCTATTCCGGAGTTACAGCTGCAATTGGCGCTTTAAAAGGGCCTTTGCATGGCGGTGCCAATGAGGCGGTAATGAAAATGCTTACTGATATCAGCACTCTTGAAAATGTGGAGCCATATATCCGTGAAAAGCTTGAAAAGAAAGAGAAAATCATGGGATTTGGACATCGTGTATACCGTCAGGGCGACCCTCGTGCCAAGCACTTAAGAGAAATGTCCAAAAAGCTTACAGAACTTACCGGGGAACCACACTGGTACGAAATGTCCACGCAAATTGAAGCGATTGTTACCGGAGAGAAAAAACTTCCGCCAAATGTCGACTTCTATTCTGCATCTGTATACCACAGCCTGGGAATCGACCACGATCTGTTCACGCCGATTTTCGCTGTAAGCCGCGTATCCGGCTGGCTGGCCCATATTCTCGAACAATATGAAAATAATCGTCTGATCCGCCCGCGTGCTGACTATACAGGCCCGGGAATGCAAAAATTCGTTCCAGTAGAGCAAAGAGGTCTTTAAAAAGCAGATTAATAGAACTAATTACTACTCAGCATTTTACTTTTTATCAAAAAATTGCTGTAATAGAGAGAGCAGGGAAAAGGTTAGGGGCAAATGCCTTCTAACCTTTGATTCTGATATACTGATGCAGCATCGTGCCGAAACTATATAAAAATAAAGGCTGATGCTCGCACTTTTCAAAATGGAGGGTATAACAATGCAAGGTGAAAAAATCACAGTTACTAATGGTGTATTAAATGTACCAAACAATCCAATCGTTCCTTTTATTGAAGGAGACGGAACAGGTCCTGATATTTGGGCAGCAGCTTCCCGTGTATTGGATGCATCAGTTGAAAAAGCCTATAATGGTGAGCGCAAGCTTGTCTGGAAAGAAGTATTAGCAGGAGAAAAAGCTTTCAATCAGACTGGTGAGTGGCTTCCTTCTGAAACACTTGATGTGATTAATGAATATCTAATTGCGATTAAAGGACCATTAACAACGCCAATCGGCGGCGGCATCCGTTCCCTGAATGTTGCGCTTCGCCAGGAGCTTGACCTATTTGTGTGCCTGCGTCCGGTTCGCTGGTTTGAAGGTGTTCCTTCTCCAGTTAAGCGCCCTCAGGATACTGACATGGTTATTTTCCGTGAAAATACTGAAGATATTTATGCTGGCATTGAGTATGCAAAAGGCTCTGATGAGGTTAAAAAGCTAATTTCATTCCTTCAGGATGAAATGGGCGTTAATAAGATCCGCTTCCCAGAAACTTCAGGCATCGGCATTAAGCCTGTTTCAGAAGAAGGAACTAGCCGTCTTGTACGCGCTGCCATCGAGTATGCAATTAAAGAAGGCCGCAAATCTCTAACACTTGTACATAAAGGCAATATCATGAAATTTACTGAGGGTGCCTTTAAAAACTGGGGTTATGAGCTTGCTGAAAGGGAGTACGGAGAAAAAGTATTCACTTGGGCTCAATATGACCGCATTAAAGATGAGCAGGGTGTTGAAGCAGCGAACAAAGCACAGGCAGATGCAGAAGCTGCTGGCAAAATTATCGTTAAAGATGCGATTGCTGATATTTTCCTTCAGCAGATCCTTACCCGTCCAAAAGAGTTTGATGTTGTTGCGACAATGAACTTGAACGGCGATTATATTTCTGACGCACTTGCTGCACAGGTTGGCGGCATTGGTATTGCTCCAGGAGCAAACATTAACTATGAAACTGGACATGCGATCTTCGAAGCAACTCATGGTACAGCTCCAAAGTATGCTGGCCTTGATAAGGTTAACCCTTCTTCTGTTATTCTTTCAGGTGTATTAATGCTTGAACACCTTGGATGGAACGAAGCTGCAAACATGATCGTTAAATCTATGGAAAAATCTATCGCTTCAAAAGTCGTAACATACGATTTTGCCCGTCTAATGGATGGAGCAACTGAAGTGAAATGCTCAGAGTTTGCAGACGAATTAATTAAAAATATGGAGTAAAAAACAAAAGCGCCTTTAATAAAAGGCGCTTTTGGCTAATATACTATTTCTGCAGTGTTATTTGGATTGCTTCTTGGGGAAACTTCTGCAGCTGGGCAGCTGGCGATTTTTGTAAGTGATGAATGTGTAAAGCTAATAGGATGGCTGTTTTAATAAAACAGCCTCTTTTTCATAAGGAATGCAAATTCCTGATACTTTCATTTCCTAAAGGAGGAACTGCTCATGTCATTGAAACGCAAAAAGATTTCTGTAATCGGTGGGGGATTTACTGGAGCGACAACCGCATTTTTGCTTGCCCAAAAGGAACTTGGAGACGTTGTGCTGGTCGATATTCCGCAAATGGAAAACCCGACAAAGGGTAAAGCTCTTGATATGCTTGAAGCAAGTCCTGTTCAAGGATTCGATGCGAACATCACGGGTACTTCCAGCTATGAAGATACAAAGGACTCTGACATTGTCGTTATTACAGCAGGCATAGCCAGGAAGCCAGGCATGAGCCGGGACGACCTTGTTCAAACGAACCAGAAGATTATGAAAAGCGTAGCTCAGGAGATTGTAAAACATTCCCCAAATAGCTATATTGTTGTCCTGACTAATCCAGTTGATGCGATGACCTATACAGTCTTCAAAGAATCAGGCTTCCCCAAAAACCGTGTAATTGGTCAATCGGGCGTTCTTGATACAGCCCGCTTCCGCACATTTGTGGCCCAGGAACTGAATTTGTCTGTTAAAGACATTACAGGATTCGTACTTGGCGGACACGGTGATGATATGGTTCCGCTAGTCCGCTATTCATATGCAGGCGGCATTCCTTTGGAAACATTAATTTCAAAAGATCGTCTTGATGCCATAGTTGAGCGCACGCGTAAAGGCGGCGGAGAAATCGTCAACTTATTAGGCAACGGAAGTGCATACTATGCTCCGGCTGCTTCCCTTGTGGAAATGTGTGAAGCTATCCTTAAAGATCAGCGACGTGTATTGCCTTCCATTGCTTACCTTGAAGGAGAATATGGCTACGAAGGAATCTATCTGGGTGTGCCTGCAATCCTTGGTGCAAACGGTATTGAAAAAATAATAGAACTTGAACTGACAAGCGAGGAAAAAGCTGCCCTCGATAAATCGGCAGATTCAGTTCGCAAGGTAATGGAAGTTTTAGCGTACTAAGGAAAGATGGCTAGTGTTTTCACTGCAGCAGTCTCAGTTTAATCGCTGATTTGATTGGAGCGGAGGTCACTTGAACCTCGAAAATGCTATTGCATTTCCTTTGTACGGTGTTGATTCAAGGGAGATTATTCAATGTCCTGGTGAGACTACACAGGCGCAGGAGCGGCGAGGCGGCGCACCGCCCGCCCCCAGAAAGCAAGTGACCCGTGCTGAAATCAACGTGCAGAATTCTTAAGCTAGTCAATAACTTTGAAAAATAAATAGTAAAAAAATTCGGGGTCGGCTCTCCGAATTTTTTTACTGGAAGCTCTTTTGGGAAATAGTATAAAATGATATCATATAAAAAATAGACTGAATAATTTAAAATATTTTACAGTCTATTTTTTTACAGCAACTATGTAAACGGTTACAATACTTGGAGGTGCTAAGATATGCTGCTTGGAAAGAAAAGAAAACTGGGAAGAACCATTGATGAAATTTCTGTTGGTGAAAAACTGACGCTTACAGAAAAAATAGAAGATAAGGACCTATTGCTGTACCTGGGCTTAACGAACGATGCAAACCCTTTATATATCCAGCATGACTATGCCTCACAAACACCTTATAAAAAGCCGATTGTGCCAAGTGTTATGCTGAATGGCATCATTAACTCTGCCATATCAAAATATTTGCCGGGGCCAGGAAGCCATGTTTTAAAGCAGGAGATCGAGTATGTGAAGCCTGTCTATCATTATGGCACCGTTCAATTTTTATTCGAGGTAACAGAAGTGAACACGTCAAGTCACACCGTACAAATTAAGGTACAGGGAACAAATGAAGAGGATCAGACGGTTATTAACGGACAGCTCCTTATATGCCCGCCATACAAGCCTCAGCCAATGGATGGGAATGCTCTGGATAATTTCTGATAGTAAAAAGATGTGCAGAAGACGCACATCTTTTTTTATGAATCCAGTCTTATCCAACAATTGATCCGAAAAAAATCATGAAATATATTATAATAAAGGTATATGGCAAATAGGGGTTTGATAGGCAGGAGGGATACCTGCTTTTATAAAGATCGCTGACACTCCAATGGTGCTGTTTCAGCTGAGGTTTCAAAACAGGGGTAATTCATTCACTCGGAGGATCGTATGGATAAGAAAATTCTAGTTGTAGATGACGAACAATCTATCGTAACTTTACTTCAATATAACCTGCAGCAGGCGGGCTATGAAGTGATCACAGCCATGGATGGCCAGGAGGGAAAAGATTTGGCCATTTCTGAAAAGCCGGATCTAATTGTACTTGATCTTATGCTTCCAAAGCTTGATGGAATTGAAGTATGCAAACAGCTTAGACAGCAGAAAATTGCGACACCTATTTTAATGCTGACTGCCAAGGATGATGAATTTGATAAGGTCCTTGGCCTTGAACTGGGTGCGGATGATTACATGACAAAGCCTTTCAGCCCCCGGGAAGTGGTTGCCAGAGTTAAAGCCATCTTAAGGAGAACTCAATTTGTTCCTGAGGCTGCTGAGGAGAAAACAGAAGATGGCGATTCTTTGCGGATTGGCGGCCTGAAGATATTTCCGCAGCATTATGAAGCTTATTTTGAAGATGAACTCCTTGAATTAACTCCGAAGGAATTTGAATTGCTATTATATCTTGCCAAGAATAAGAGCCGTGTTCTTACAAGGGATCAGCTTCTTAGCGCAGTTTGGAATTATGATTTTGCGGGAGACACAAGAATCGTTGATGTACATATTAGCCATTTAAGAGAGAAGATTGAAACCAACACTAAAAAACCTGTATATATAAAGACCATTCGCGGACTGGGCTACAAATTGGAGGAGCCTAAAGGAGAATGAACACGTTTCGCACCCGCCTGCTATTCGCATTGCTCACTTTAATTCTGGTTGTTTTAATTGCGTTGGGCCTTCTTTTAGGCCAGCTTTTTAAAAGCTATTATTTACAAACATTTGATGCACGTCTGCAAAAAGAGTCTGAACTGGTATCGAGCTATGTTGAGGGCAACGGGGGCATTGGATCCCTAAGTATTGACAAAATCAATGAGTTCGGGGACATTCTTGATTTGCGTGTAACAGTTACGGATGGCCAGGGCAGAATACTATTGGACAGCAGCGTTAAAAGTGAGACAACACAAAGCAGGCATCAGGAAATTATATTAGAAGTACTAAAAAAGGAATCTGCAAATGAATCAGGATTGGAAGTGGCCGGAGGGTTTAACCTGCACTATTATTGGCAGCCTGTCATAATAAATGGCGAGAAGGACGGCTATATCTTCTTAAGCACAAAGATGGCTGAATTCCAAAAGGCTTACCAGCAGATTTGGTGGATTTTGACTATCAGCCTGGGGCTTTCTTTATTTGTGATTATTCTGCTTGGATCAAGAATTACCGCACGGTATACAAAACCTATCGAGTCAGCTACAAAGGTTGCAATTGAACTTACAAAGGGAAACTACCGTGCAAGAACATATGAAGACCAGGAAGACGAAACAGGTATGCTTAGTAAGTCTATCAATGTATTGGCGAGGAATCTTCAGGAAATGGTGAAGTCCCAGGAAATGCAGCAGGACCGGCTTGGGGCTCTCATTGAAAACATGGGAAGCGGCCTGATTCTTATTGACAGCAGAGGCTATATTAATTTAATGAACCGGCCATATAAAGAGGTTTTCAATGTAAATCCTTCCGAATATCTTTATAAACTCTATTATGAAGTGATTGAGCACAAAGGTATTACCGAAATGGTCGAAGAAATTTTCATGACTGAGCAGAAAGTAAAAAAACAGCTTATTATTCCCGTCAATATCGAAAGACGTTACTTTGAAGTATATGGAGTCCCGATTATTGGCACGAATGATGAATGGAAAGGGATTTTACTTGTTTTTCATGATATTACAGAACTGAAAAAGCTTGAGCAGATGAGGAAGGATTTTGTAGCAAACGTTTCCCATGAATTGAAAACACCTATAACTTCGATAAAGGGTTTTTCGGAAACTCTTTTGGATGGTGCGATGGAAGACAAACAGGCTTTAAATGATTTCCTCAGTATCATTTTGAAGGAGAGTGACCGGCTTCAATCTCTTATTCAGGATTTGCTGGATCTATCGAAAATCGAAAAGCAAGGATTCAGCCTTTCCATTCAGCAGCTGGACCTGACTGATGTACTCGAAGATGTGATGGCCATTATGAAAGGGAAAGCAGCAGAAAAGGAAATTGTTTTTAAATATCAGAGAGATGAAAAGCCGGTATATATCGAAGGTGATATTCACCGGCTTAAGCAGGTGTTTATAAATATCATATCCAATGCAATTTCTTATACGCCGAATCAGGGAGTCATCTATATTTCAGCAGCAAAGACCGGCAGCACAGTTTTGACTGAAATAAGGGATACGGGGATTGGAATTGAAGCCAGTGAAATTCCTCGTATTTTTGAACGTTTTTATCGGGTGGATAAAGCTAGAAGCAGGAATTCAGGCGGTACAGGACTGGGCCTTGCCATCGTTAAGCATCTGGTTGAAGCACATAAAGGATCCATCTCAGTAAAAAGTGAGGTCGGCAAAGGTACCTCCTTTATAATTGAACTTCCCAAAATGAATAATGAAAAAAATGGGTGAAGTGGCAGGTTTATCTTTACATTATTTTTACAGCAGATTTATGTCCCCTTTACATTCCGCTGATAAAATCATAATTGTTAAACCCCTTCATCCAAGGAGCCATAGAAAAAGGTGAAAGCTGACCCCGCTTTCGCCTTTTTCATTTTTGCTGATTTTCCTTCTTTCTTGAACTTTTGTCATATTTATGAAACCTTTACGTAAATAAATCGTATGAAAAGTTATAGAAAGAGTGCTAGGGAAGGGAGAGAGAAATGGTCAGCTTAAAGCGGATTTATACAATCGCAGGGCTAATTCTGGCAATTGTTATTTTAAGTATAGTTGCCTTTACAACATGGTACACCGTCGATGAATCGGATCAGGCAGTCATTTTAACATTTGGGAAAGTGGAGGAAGGCATTACGGAGCCGGGACTTCATTTCAAACTGCCATGGCCTGTCCAAACCGTGGAGAAGCTTTCAAAGGAAACCTTTTCGCTCCAGTTTGGATATGAAGAAAAGGATGGAGAAATAAAGGATTTTCCTGATGAGACAAAGATGATAACCGGTGATGAAAATATCGTTCTGGCAGATCTGGTGGTACAGTGGAAAATTACGAATCCGGAAAAATATCTTTATAATGCTGAAGATCCAGAAGAAATCCTATATGATGCTACTTCCTCATCCTTAAGAAGTATTATAGGGGGATCTAAAATTGATGATGCACTAACTTCAGGAAAAGCAGAAATTGAAGCGGATGTCAGAGAGCTCCTAACCTCTTTAATTGGCAAATATGATATTGGCATATCCGTTCTTGCAGTCAAACTGCAGGATGTGGAACTGCCGAATGATGATGTCAGAAAAGCCTTTACGGATGTAACGGATGCGAGGGAAACCGCCAATACCAAAAAAATGAAGCAGAAAAATATAAGAACCAGAGAATGAATGAAGCAGAAGGTGAGAAGGAGGCTCTTGCCTCCAAAGCGGAAGGTGAAAAAGCGGCCCGTCTGGAAAGAGCACGTGGAGATGTGGCAGTATTTAATAAATTGTATGGAGAATATAAGAATAATCCTGATATCACAAGAGAGCGGCTTGTCATTGAAACGCTGGAGCAAGTCCTTCCAGGTGCTGAAATTTACATTATGAATGACGATGGAAATACAATGAAATATTTCCCGATCAGGCCGCTTGAGAAAGAACAGGCCAAACCGAAAGAGGAAGCTGGTGAGGATAATGAGTGATCAAAATGTGGTAAATATCAATGAACGGGGCGGGAATTTCCAGTGGAAAAGTTATACCAAACTTGGACTCATCCTTGTGCTTGTCATTGCCGCACTCGTAATTCTTTTCAGCAACCTTTTTATTGTAAAGGAAGGGGAGTACAGGGTCATCCGTCAATTTGGAGAGGTAGTCCGGATTGAGAGCGAGCCTGGATTAACATACAAAATACCATTTATCCAAAGTGTTACCACGCTCCCTAAATACCAAATGACTTATGACGTGTCCGAAGCTGAAATCAATACAAAGGACAAAAAGGTTATGATTATTGATAATTATGCAGTATGGAAAATTGATGACCCGAAGAAAATGATCTCAAATGCCAGAACATTGGAGGGAGCGGAGGCCAGAATGGAAGAATTCATCTACTCTGTGACCCGCTCCGAATTGGGCCGGCTGAATTATGATGAAATAATTAATGATGAAAAGTCATCAAGGGGATCATTGAATGATCAAATTACTACTAAAGTGAATGAATTGCTTTCTAATGATAACTATGGAATCACAGTAACAGATGTACGAATTAAACGAACAGATTTACCTTCTGAAAACGAACAGTCCGTGTACACCAGAATGATTTCAGAGCGCCAGTCAACAGCCCAGGAATACTTGTCCAAGGGTGATGCCCAGAAGAATATCATCATTGCTGAAACGGACAGGAATGTCAGGGAAATGCTGGCCAAGGCCCAGGCGGATGCTGAAACGATCCGGGCGGAAGGAGAAGCGGGAGCTGCGAAAGTCTACAACGAAGCCTTCTCAAAGGATCCTGAATTTTATTCCTTGTACCGCACGCTAGAATCATATAAAAAGACCATTAATGGTGAAACTGTAATTGTTCTCCCTTCGGACTCACCATATGCCCGACTGCTGATGGGGTATACGGATTAATAATTTTTAACCCAAAAGCCGTTATTTTTCTTTCTCTATCTGCTCATGATAGAATAAAGGAAAATAACGGCTTTTTTATTGTGGGCAAGGCGCTTGCGCTTTTCTAGTTAGATAACTGTCTAGCTTCAGGCGCCATCAGCTCTAGGGTCTAGGCCAATCCGTCTAAAAGGTTAAAGAACACCCTTTCAGCCGGCTTGTCATATGCTTGAGGCCCACAGGACATGGAAGGCTTCGTCAGCATAAACATCGCACGACCGAAAGCGATAGCTTTTGGGAGGATGTGGGTTATGCAGACGTTGCCACAGGACGTGGCGTTTTTAGTCTGCGTGCCTTTATTAAGCGGGCGCCTTCCGCTTTTCTGATAGGAGGAGATATTAGTTGGATAAAAAAAGCTTGTTCTGATTGATGGCAACAGCATAGCTTATCGGGCATTTTTTGCTCTGCCGCTTTTAAACAATGATAAAGGAATACATACAAATGCTGTCTACGGATTTACCATGATGCTGCAAAGGATTCTCGAGGATGAAAAACCAACTCATCTTCTTGTGGCGTTCGATGCCGGAAAAACAACCTTCCGCCATAAAACCTTCAGCGAGTATAAAGGCGGAAGGCAGAAAACACCGCCTGAGCTATCAGAGCAGTTCCCCTATATCAGAGAACTTCTTGATGCTTACGGGATTTCCAGATATGAACTGGAAAACTATGAAGCGGATGATATTATTGGAACACTGTCCCTGCATGCCGAAAAAGATGGCTATGAAGTTAAAGTTATATCTGGGGATAAGGATTTAACACAGTTAAGTTCTGATGCTGTAACAGTCAGCATTACCCGCAAAGGCATTACTGACATTGAAGAATACACACCAGCTCATATAGAAGAGAAATACGGAATCACAGCTGACAGGATTATTGATATGAAAGGCCTAATGGGAGATAGTTCCGATAATATCCCAGGAGTTCCGGGAGTTGGGGAAAAAACAGCCCTTAAATTGCTGAAAGAGTTTGGAACCCTTGAAGAGCTCTTGGATTCTGTTGATAAGGTGAGCGGGAAAAAACTGAAAGAAAAGCTGGAAGAATTCAGGGATCAAGCTTTAATGAGCAAAGAACTTGCCACTATCACCAGAGAAGCCCCTGTTGAAATTAAAATTGAAGATATTGAATATGAAGGTTTTGATAAAGAAAAAGTTATAAACATCTTTAAAGAATTAGGCTTTAACTCTTTACTGGAAAAGCTGGGCGGTGACACAGAAGCGGTCGAAGAGAAACTTGAAGAAATTGAATTTATCATTGCGGATGAGATTAAGGAAGAGATGTTTACCGATGAAAATGCATTTTATGTTGAGCTTCTAGAAGATAATTACCATTATGCAGACATCATTGGTTTTTCCGTTGCGAATGATAAGGGGAATTTTTCTTCTCCAAAGAAACGGCCTTAAAGTCAGATGTTTTTAAAACGTGGGCTGAAGATGAAACGAAAAAGAAGACAGTCTATGATGCCAAAAGATCGGAAGTCTCACTCCGGCATCATGGAGTTCATCTAAAAGGTGCCGATTTTGACCTTTATATTGCTTCTTATCTTATTAACCCATCTCAGACTATTGAAGATATGGCCTCTATAGCAAAAAATCATGGCTATAATGCGATTCAATCTGATGAAGCTTTTTACGGAAAAGGAGCAAAAAGGCGGATTCCGGAAGAAAAGGAACTCGCCGGGCATTTGGCAAGGAAAGCAGCGGCCTTGATGACATTGAAGGAAAAATTGGATAGTGAATTGAAGGAAAACCAGCAATCCGAGCTTTTTTATGACCTGGAAATGCCGCTGTCTCTGATTTTGGCTGATATGGAATCAACCGGTATTAAAGTGGATCTTGAGCGCCTGAAAACAATGGGACAAGACCTGCTCTCCAAATTGGATGAAATCGAAAAGCGCATACATGAGCTTGCCGGAGAAGCGTTTAATATCAATTCTCCAAAACAGCTCGGTGTGATCCTTTTTGAAAAATTAGGGCTGCCTGCCATTAAAAAAACAAAAACAGGGTATTCCACATCTGCTGATGTTCTGGAGAAACTAGAGAACAGCCATGAAATTATCCGGGACATTCTGCATTACCGCCAGCTTGGCAAACTTCAATCCACTTATATTGAAGGCCTGCTTAAGGTGGTTAACTATGAAACAGGCAAAGTCCACACCAGATTTAATCAGGCTCTTACACAGACAGGAAGGTTAAGCTCAACAGATCCGAACCTGCAGAATATTCCGATCCGTCTGGAGGAAGGGAGAAAAATCAGGCAGGCATTTGTCCCTTCAGAACCTGGCTGGGCCATCTTTGCAGCAGACTACTCGCAGATTGAACTGAGAGTACTGGCTCATATTGCGAATGATGAAAAGCTGATTGAAGCATTTATTGAAGATATGGATATTCACACGAAAACGGCAATGGAAGTATTCCACGTTAATGCCGATGAAGTTACATCCAATATGCGGCGCCATGCAAAGGCCGTAAACTTTGGAATTGTCTACGGAATCAGTGATTATGGCCTGTCCCAAAGCCTGGGTATCACACGGAAAGAAGCGGGTAAATTTATTGACCGCTATCTGGAAAGTTATCCTGGCGTTAAGCAGTATATGGATGATATTATCCATGATGCTAAACAAAAGGGATATGTCTCGACCCTTCTTCACAGAAGAAGGTATCTGCCTGAAATCACAAGCCGAAACTTCAACCTGCGAAGCTTTGCAGAACGAACCGCCATGAATACACCAATCCAGGGAAGCGCGGCCGATATAATAAAAAAAGCCATGATTGACATGGCTGACCGCCTAAGAAAAGAAGAACTCAAAGCACGCCTTCTGCTGCAGGTTCACGATGAACTGATCTTTGAGGTGCCAGAGGATGAAATAGAAACGCTCAAAAAAATCGTACCGGACGTTATGGAAAATGCAGTAGAATTGAAAGTTCCGCTAAAAGTGGATTATTCCTTTGGGCCAACGTGGTTTGATGCGAAATAAAAGTTGATTTTGAGGAAATTACTTTGCAAGTAATTCACCTAATATGATTTTTCTTGTTGTGATATGCTAAGTGCTATTAAAGATCGTGTTAATTGGAGTGGAAGGTGCGGGACTCCTGCGGGAGTGGCGAACCCAGGGAGACCCCACAGGTGCATAGCGCCGAGGAGGCTCCCGGAAGCCCCGCGGAAAGCGAGTGCCTGCAGCGGAAATTAACACCCCGGCAAACAGGATTCAATATACATCATAAAGCAAAGTCCAAAGCATTTTTAACTGATTTACAAAGGAGGGAGGACCATGCCTGAACTTCCTGAAGTTGAAACGGTCAGAAGAACATTGCAGGAATTGGTCATCGGCAAAACCATTGCACATGTTTCGGTTTTCTGGCCCAAAATGGTTAAGCATCCGGAAGAGCTTGTTCAATTCAAGGATGCTTTAGCAGGCCAAATTTTTCAGGACATTGGCAGGAGAGGAAAGTTTCTAATACTCTATACCATTGATTATGCCCTTGTGTCCCATCTGAGAATGGAAGGCAGGTACGGACTTTTTTAAAAGAAGAGCCTGTTGATAAACATACTCATGTGATTTTTCATTTTACAGATGGCACAGAGCTCAGATATAAGGATGTCCGTAAATTTGGAACGATGCACTTATATGCAAAGGGTGAAGAATTTAAGACTCTTCCGCTGGCACACCTGGGACCGGAACCATTTGGAGAAGAGTTTACGGCAGAAGATCTTGCTGCAAGACTTGCACGGACCAACCGCAATATCAAAACTGCACTTCTCGATCAGAAAACGATCGTAGGGTTAGGAAATATTTATGTCGATGAAGCATTATTCCGTTCACGAATACATCCTGAAAGAGCGGCAAATAGTTTAACAAAAAGCGAATTGGAGACACTTCACAAAGAGATTGCAGATACCCTGAGGGAAGCGGTTGATAAGGGAGGGAGCACCATTCGCTCCTATGTTAATTCCCAGGGGCAAATTGGCATGTTTCAGCTTGAACTTTATGTGTATGGGCGAAAAGGGGAAGATTGCAAAGTCTGCGGAAGCACGCTTGAGCGGATCGTGACAGGAGGCAGAGGGACAGTCTATTGTCCAGCATGCCAGAAAAAATAATAATGCAGAATAGAGCTGAAATGCGTTTCGAATAACATTGGATGGGCTTCTTCCATATACTATCGTAGCGATTGACAGGAAGGAGCTCTATTCTATGGCGCATACATTCTCTCTTTTGATACTTGCTTTTGCTGTCAGTCTTGACAGTTTTAGTGTCGGTTTAACCTATGGCTTAAGGAAAATGAGCATACCATTTAAATCGATCAGTATAATCGCTTGCTGTTCAGCTTTAACATTAATGGCTGCCATGACAATTGGCCATTTTATAGAAGCCTTTTTATCTCCGGCTTTAGCTGAAAGTTTTGGGGGAGTCATACTTATTTTTCTTGGTGCCTGGGTACTTTATCAATTTTTCAGGCCGGAAAAGATTAAGGATGTCCTGCCGCATGAAAAAACGATTGTGAACCTGGAAATCAAATCTCTTGGGCTTGTCATTAATATCCTGAAAAAGCCGATGTCCGCTGATTTTGACAAATCCGGAACCATCACAGGAATTGAAGCACTGATGCTCGGGCTCGCTTTATCCCTTGATGCTTTCGGAGCTGGGATCGGTGCAGCTATGCTTGGGTACTCGCCTTTCTACCTGGCAATGACAGTCGCCGTTATGAGTTCTCTGTTTGTGTTTATGGGAATGCAAGTAGGATCCCTCTTCTCCAAAAGCGGGTGGGTCCATAAGTTCTCATTCATCCCTGGAATTATTTTAATCGTAATCGGGATATTAAAAATCTAGCATTTTATATGAAAGGAACACACTATGTCACTGACTGTAGGTTTGACAGGCGGGATTGCAAGCGGGAAAAGCACCGTTTCATCTCTCCTCATCGAAAAAGGATACACTGTAATCGACGCGGATATAGAAGCCAGATTAGCTGTTGAAAAAGGAGAGGAAGCTTATCAGGAAATTGTCCGTCATTTTGGGGAAAGGGTTCTGCTCAAAGACGGTTCAATTGATCGTGCGGAACTGGGCTCCATTATTTTTCATGATGAAAAAGAGCGGAAAGCCTTAAATAGCATTGTACATCCTGCTGTCCGCAAAAGAATGACAGCCAAAAAGGAACAAGCAATCAGCCGTAATGAACAGATGATTATTTTAGATATACCGCTTTTATTTGAAAGTAAATTACAATACATGTGCGACAAAACATTATTAGTTTATGCAGATGAAGGTATACAGCTGCAGAGGCTGATGCAAAGAAATCAGCTTTCCGAGAAAGAAGCAATGGCAAGAATTCATTCCCAAATGCCTTTAAGAGAAAAGAAGGCATTGGCCGATGCTGTAATCGATAATAATGGCAGGATTGAAGAAACAGAGAAACAATTGTGGGATATTTTAAGAAAATGGAATGCTATCTAAGGGCCTGTCACGGGCTCTTTTTTGTTGCATTTAATACCCAATTAGTATGACAAAAATAAACTTTATGTTTCTGATTTTTAGACCATTACCCCATAAAACATGGTGAAAGTAAAGGGTTTATATTTCTGAATTGTTAAACATTAAAAAATCCGCATTTAATTCATCACAAATGATTTTTAATATGTTATACTAATTACATCTTAGGGTAACAAAAAGTATAACACTAATGCGGAAGGGGCCGTAACATGAAGGCGAGAATAGCGATTAACGGTTTTGGAAGAATTGGACGTATGGTTTTTAGAAAAGCCATCCTTGATGAAAATCTTGAAGTGGTTGCCATAAATGCAAGTTATCCAGCTGAAACTTTGGCACACTTAATTAAATATGATACAAACCACGGACCATTCGAAGGAAGTGTTGTTCCTGAAGACAATGCTATTGTGGTGAACGGAAAAAGTGTTAAGCTTGTCAGCAGCCGAAATCCTGAAGAGCTTCCGTGGAAAGAATTGAACATCGATATCGTCATTGAAGCAACAGGAAAGTTCAATTCACGTGATAAAGCAGCTCTTCACCTTGAAGCCGGAGCTAAAAAAGTAATTCTGACTGCTCCTGGAAAAAATGAAGATGTGACTATTGTTATGGGCGTAAATGAAAGCGCATTAAAAATTGAAGAACATGATATTATTTCTAATGCTTCATGTACAACAAACTGTCTTGCACCTGTTGCAAAAGTCCTTGATGAACAATTTGGCATTGAAAACGGACTTATGACAACAGTTCATGCATATACAAACGACCAAAAAAATATTGATAACCCGCATAAGGATTTACGCCGGGCGCGTGCTTGCGGACAGTCCATAATCCCGACTTCCACTGGTGCCGCTAAAGCTTTGTCGCTGGTATTGCCTCACTTAAAGGGCAAATTGCATGGAATGGCACTCCGTGTCCCAACGCCTAACGTTTCATTAGTTGACCTCGTAGTGGACTTAAAGCGCGACGTTACATTAGAAGAAGTGAATGCGGCATTTGCAACTGCTTCACAGGGATCGCTGCACGGTATCCTTGATATTACTGACGAACCATTGGTTTCAATTGATTTCAACACAAATGAACACTCTGCCATCATCGATGGATTATCTACAATGGTAATCGGCACCAGCAAAGTAAAAGTACTTGCATGGTACGATAATGAGTGGGGTTATTCCTGCCGTGTTGTAGACTTAACAAAATTTGTTGCACAGGAACTTTTCCAGGCATCTGCAGTAAAAATTGGATAATCGCCAATTTCTCTTAATATAAAACTACCCATACCCTTAAAGCCTGCCATTCCCCGGCAGGCTCCTTTTATTGGACAGAATTAAATCCTGAGAAGGACAAAGCCTTCAGAAATTTTGCCAAAAAAAATGTAAAACAATGTGTTGCAAAAAGAAATTAAACAAAGTATACTAATCCTCGTGAACTTCTCCGAGGTTTTGGTATGGTAGCTACTTAAAGGGTTAGGACCTCTCTGGACTAACTTTCCCCGTGGTAGTTATGGACCAGTTTAAATCTGGAATTTCATTAATTAATAGCTTAAAAGTTTAAAGGGGGAAATTTGAATATGGAAACTATGGGTCGTCACGTAATCTCAGAACTTTGGGGATGCGATTTTGAAAAGTTAAATGATATGGATTTTATTGAGCAGACATTCGTAAATGCTGCATTAAAATCTGGTGCTGAAATTCGCGAGGTTGCATTTCATAAATTTGCACCACAGGGTGTAAGCGGAGTGGTTATCATCTCTGAATCTCATTTAACTATTCACAGCTTCCCGGAGCATGGCTATGCCAGCATTGATGTGTATACGTGTGGAGATCTTGACCCTAACATCGCTGCAGACTTTATTGCAGAATCGTTAGGAGCTCAAACGCGTGAGAATATCGAAATTCCTCGCGGTATGGGTCCAGTTCAAGTTAAACAAGCTCAAGTACTTTAATAACAGAATGATCTTAGGCAATCCAGAGGTGTATTCAATACACCTCTTTTTATTTTGTTTAATACTCTGCCACTACCTTTAGTATCTTCCTCAAAAATAGTACAATAAGGATACATAATAAATATCGGAGGAAAGAGGATGTCTATTTTCAGGCAGCTTGCCAGCCGCTATAAAAAGCAGTGTGAAACAAATGAAAACCACTCTGATCCTGAGCTCACTACAAGATATTATAGAACCAATACAGCTCAAATGATGCAAACGATTGAAGATTTATTTAAAGCAGACCAGAATGTGAACATTCTCAGCATTTCCAGAGAACGCGGCGAGATAGCAGCAGAAATTAAGAAAAATAAAGCTTGTTTTGCCATTGTCACAGTCGTGACTGTCAGGCCTTTCGAAACGGCTGTAGATATCAATATCTCAACTGAGCAATCCTCCCCGGCAGGTGTCCACCCAATCCTTAAGGGAGAAGTTCTTTCCATTTATGAAAAGGTGAATAAACGGCATGATTTTCTCGGTTCTGCAAGAAACGCAGATAAATAGTTGTACTTGTACTGACAACTCCTTTTTTATAAGATAAGAGTATCAAATAAAATTCGGTAATTGATCTAACGCCAGCAAAATAACTTACTTATAAAAGAATTCGGAGCTGATTGTATGAGATGCCCTTCATGCCAAAACAATAATACCCGTGTTCTCGATTCCCGTCCTGTTGATGACAGCAGATCCATTCGGCGCAGAAGGGAATGCGAGAAATGCGGGTACCGGTTTACGACTTTTGAAAAAGTGGAAGAAATTCCTTTAATTGTTGTGAAAAAAGAAGGCACCAGAGAGGAATTCAGCCGGGAAAAAATACTTAGAGGCCTTATTAAGGCATGTGAAAAGAGGCCGGTTGCCCTAAAGGACCTGGAGGACATTACTTTTGAAGTGGAAAAAGAGCTCCGCAGCAACGGTGTCTCTGAAATAAAAAGTGATGAAATTGGCGAAATGGTCATGGACAGGCTCGCAAATGTGGATGATGTGGCATATGTTCGTTTCGCATCGGTTTACAGGCAATTTAAAGATATCAATGTTTTTATTGATGAACTCAAAGAATTAATCAAAAAAGAACACTCTTAAATCAGGTCAGTTGCCGCTGTCCCTGATTTCGAATGAAATAGTTTGATGGGCTGAAGGATTTCTTTGGCTCTTTTTTTACGGTATATGTTTTTGATATTAATCAATGTGATAAATATTCTTAATAGAAAAAGGTGAAATACCATGGCCCAGCATTGGCAGGAGATGCTCCCCATTGATCGATATACAGTAGCAGCCAGCGGGCTTTTGCATGATTATGACCGAAAAGTGCTGACGCTGTTATACCAGCCGCTCATTGGCTCTGTGTGCTTCAGTTTATATATGACATTATGGGCGGAACTTGAAGAAAATCGGCTATGGTCATCTTCTAATTCACACCATAGTTTAATGAATTTCATGGACATGGGGCTTAAGGATATATATGAAGCCCGCCTTAAGCTTGAAGGGATAGGACTTTTAAAGGTATACGTAAACAAAGATGAAGAGACAAGGTCATTTATTTATGAACTGCTTCCCCCGCTGACACCTGAACAATTTTTCCTTGATGGCATGCTTAATATTTATCTTTATAAGAAATTGGGCAGAAACCAATTTATGAGGCTTAAACGCTTCTTCTCAGAACAGAAGGTGAAGACAGCTACAGGGTATGAGGAAGTAACCAAGGCTTTTCAGGATGTATTTCAATCAGGACACCCTGGTTCTTTTGAGATTGACGATGAAGTGGTGCAGCTGATGAATGAATCAGAGGTGGAAGGGTATATTGGAAGGCAGGAGCAGGAAGGTATTCAAATCGGGAATGAAGATTTTAATTTTGAACTGCTTCAGGCAGGGCTGAATGAATCACTAGTACCGAAAAAGGCCATTACAGTTAAAGTAAAGGAATCTATCAGCAATCTTGCCTTTTTGTACGGAATCGACCCCATTCAAATGAAAAATATCGTCATCAGCGCAGTAAATGAAGATAATGAGATAAACATTGATGAGTTGAGAAAATCTGCACGGGACTGGTATCAATTCCAAAACCAGGACCAGCTGCCATCCCTGATTGACAGGGTTCAGCCTGCCATCCATCAGACTCATAAAAAACAGCCTGAAACGCAGGAAGAAGAGTTGATCCGTTATTTGGAAATCACCTCACCAAGGCAGCTATTAAAAGATATATCAGGAGGGGCAGAGCCATCAAAAGGCGATATGCAGATCATTGAAGATGTCATGTTTCAGCAAAAGCTTTTGCCAGGGGTAATTAATGTACTGATTCAATATGTTATGCTCAAAACAGATATGAAATTGACCAAAGGCTACGTAGAAAAAATAGCTGGCCACTGGGCTAGAAAGAAAATAAAAACACCCCAGGAAGCTATAGCTTTAGCTAAGAAAGAACACCGTCAATACCTGGATTGGGCGGAAGGAAAGAAAACAGCCAGCACAACCGGTAACAAAAAGAAGCCAATCAGGACAGAGATGCTTCCGGACTGGTTTGATGAAAAAAGCAGTTCATCAGCCAAAAAGAAAGAGCCCCAGCAGCAAATAAGCGAAAAGGATCAGTATGAGCTGGAAATGAAGAAAAAGGAGCTTCATGAAAAATTAAAAAAACTGCGTTCACAGGAGGTGACTGATTGATGGAGAAAATTAATGAAACATTAAGGCGCCTTGCGGGCAATGAAGGTTTTCAAAAAAGGTATGAAATGATGAGAAACCAAACGCTTAATCACCCTGAAGTAAAGGCTTTTATCCAAACTCATCAAGATGAATTGACATCTGAGATGGTTGAAAAGAGCCTTAGCAAACTCTTTGAGTATACACAGCAGAGCAAGGAGTGCAATAAATGTCCGAGCCTGGAGGGCTGTGTGAACTTTATGCAGGGCTATCATCCGGAACTTGTGATTCAAAGAGGATCGGTCGATCTGAAATATGATAAGTGCCCGCGCAAGGTCATGCACGATGAGAAGCGGAGAAATGAAAAATTAATTCAGAGCTTATATGTACCATCTGATATCCTTCATGCCACTTTTGATTCCATATATGATGATGACGATCGTATTGAGGCCGTTGATAAGGCGGCATCTTTTGTTATGGACTACCAGCCGGGATCCAAGGGAAAAGGAATTTATTTTTATGGGAAATTCGGTGTAGGAAAATCTTATTTGCTTGGTGCTATCGCCAATAAGCTTGCAAGCCAGAAAGTATCCTCCATGATTGTCTACGTTCCTGAACTATTCAGGGAATTGAAAAATTCAATTGGAGATCAAACTCTTAACAGCAAAATTGAAACCATTAAAAAAGCACCGGTTTTAATGTTTGATGACATTGGTGCAGAAACCATGTCCAGCTGGACAAGGGATGAGATTTTAGGGCCGATTCTGCAGTTCCGCATGCAGGAAAGCCTGCCAACTTTCTTTACTTCCAATTTCGACCTGCAGGGTCTTGAACATCATCTCTCCTACAGCCAGCGCGGAGAGGAAGAGAAAATGAAGGCAAGGAGAATCATGGAGCGCATTAAATACCTTGCTGAACCAGTGCTTGTAGAAGGACCGAACAGAAGAGTATAATCTGAAAGCTGCCGATAAAGTATCCGGCAGCTTTTGTTATAAAGTAAGAAATCATTCCTTTGAACTTTGATACTGTCTAGCTTCGGCAGCGTATACATCGCACGACCGAAAGCATTAGCTTTTGGGAGGACGTGGCGTTTTTAGTCTGCGTTCCTTCATGGGCAAGGCGCTTCCGCTTTTCTTATAGTTTAATGCACTAAAAGGCTAATCCCACTTCTAACTTGGCCAAGTCCGCCATATACATAGAACAGAGATTTGTATAAAGGGGGATTTGGTTGATCGAAATCATTTTCCAAAGCAGCACGGATGCGAGGAATTTTTATGAGCATCTTTATGTGCAGCTGCAGTCTTTTTGTCAATGTGATAATAATATTCTTCATTTTGAAGATCGACATATAGTCAGAGTCTCTGCTGGAAATAACGGCAATGTCCTGAATATTGTTAAGGAAGTATTTTTTCAATTTATAGTGAACCAGAAGCAGGATGATTGGTTTAAACGGATACTGATGGAGCATTATTATTATGAGGATGAAGGTGAACAGCAGCAGATTCTTGAAATCATTCACTCTATTTTGGAAGGAAGCAGGGAGGATCTTGCTGCGTTTGTCAGTGGCCTGGATGTAAAAGAAAGCTTGAGGAGCGCAATTGATCAGCTGTTTCAGAATAACATTTCCTTTTCTTTTGATTCTTTTGTAAAATTCCGAATGCGGCCGCTTATGAATGAAATGACCAAATACGTTGAAGTTTCCATCGATGAATATAAAATGGAGCAGGAATATCAGATGTTTATTCATACATTGAGGGACTTCCTGTCAGGAAAGCAGCCAAAGATTAATACGATCCATGTCGTGATGGATGAAGGTGTTTATTTTTATGATGAGCACTTGTGCGAAATTAAACGCGGAGAGCTATTAAGAATGATTGACCGCAAGCTATTATCCAATCATCCTGTATACGTGGATTCTGTTACGATTGCGCCGCTGCTCTCAATCGCACCTTCAGCCATTTATCTGTATTCAGATGATTTCGAGCAGCCGCTGGTCAGAACAATTCGCAATATTTTTGAAGAAAGACTTGAATTAAGCTCTATTGAAGCCTTTTATAATTATCAAAACGCCCATTCTTATGCCGATGATGAAAAATGTAAAAGATACCCTTGATTTTCCTGAAATAACAAACTATAATAACGTACATATTATAAAAATCGAGCAAAAGTTGCGATGAGGATATGGGTATTCTGATACGGTTTAAAGAGAGGGAAGGCAGGGCTGAAACCTTCCTAACACGATTCGAATGCTTACCGCCTCTGAACTCCAGCCAGGAAATGGGCTGGCGGGAAAAGACCGTTATCTTACTACAGAGTCGTTTTTCTTCTAAGAGAACGAGAAGTAGGGTGGAACCGCGTGTTAAATACAACTCGTCCCTTTTTTAGGGACGGGTTTTTTTATTTTTTCAAGTGTATAACCCGTTTTAGGAGCAAAATCTGAATCCAGCTCCAGCGCCTAGCCCCTCGAGGTCACAAGTTTGTCTAGTTGCGGCTCCAGGGGACGAAAGACT
The DNA here is from genome assembly GCF_023516215.1 of Cytobacillus pseudoceanisediminis. Lineage (NCBI taxonomy): Bacteria > Bacillati > Bacillota > Bacilli > Caryophanales > Bacillaceae > Cytobacillus > Cytobacillus pseudoceanisediminis. The sequence goes on from NZ_CP097349.1 coordinate 5,174,671, forward strand.
AACCCATCCCTTTCAGAAGGAGAAAACGCCTTCTTGCAGGGCTTGTCTTCGTCCCTGGGCAGTCGCCTCCACATTTCGGGGATCCTTCAAAAAGGAAAGAACGCCTTTTTATGAGGCCCGCCTTGTGCTTGTCGGGGCTGATCAAGGCGCTTGCGCTTTATCGCAGTCTAACGGACAGTATATCCCCATGCAAGTTGGTTACACTCGATAAGTATGTATGGATAACTGCCCGTAAGGCCCGATAAGTTCAACTAACAATCAGGAGAAAATGACTCCTGATTGGAGTTTCACTTTATAAATAAGGAGGAAATATCATGTCAGAAGTTGTTAAAGTTTCGTTTCCAGATGGAGCTGTAAAGGAGTACCCTAAGGGAACGACAACAGAAGATATTGCAGCTTCGATCAGCCCGGGCCTGAAGAAAAAGGCAATTGCCGGCAAGCTGGATGGAGAAATGTATGATCTTCGCCGTCCAATCGAAAAGGATGGAGCTATTGAAATTGTAACACCGGACTCAAACGATGCGCTGGAGGTTCTTCGCCACAGTACTGCCCATCTAATGGCGCAGGCAATCAAGCGTTTATATAAAAATGTAAAGCTTGGGGTAGGTCCTGTCATTGAAGGCGGATTTTATTATGACATCGACCTCGAAGAATCACTTTCACCAGAAGACCTTCCTGTGATAGAAAAAGAAATGAAGAAAATCATTAATGAAAACCTTGACGTTGTCCGCAAGGAAGTCAGCCGTAATGAGGCGGTTCAGATGTACAAGGAAATTGGTGATGAATACAAGCTTGAACTGATTGAAGCCATTCCTGAAGATGAAACAGTGACAATCTATGAGCAGGGCGAATTCTTTGATCTCTGCCGCGGAGTCCACGTTCCATCGACCGGCAAACTAAAAGAGTTTAAATTATTAAGTATTGCTGGCGCCTACTGGAGAGGCGACAGTGACAATAAGATGCTTCAGCGCATTTATGGAACAGCTTTCTTTAAGAAAGAAGACCTGGCCGAGCATTTGCGTCTCCTTGAGGAAGCGAAAGAGCGTGATCATCGTAAAATCGGCAAAGAGCTTAACTTGTTCATGAATTCGCAAAAAGTCGGACAGGGCTTGCCTATGTGGCTTCCAAAAGGGGCAACAATCCGCCGCAATATCGAGCGCTATATCGTTGATAAGGAAGAAAGACTGGGCTATGACCATGTATATACTCCGATCATGGGAAGTGTAGATCTTTATAAAACATCCGGGCACTGGGATCATTATCAGGAAGATATGTTCCCTGTAATGGAAATGGATAACGAACAGCTTGTTCTTCGTCCAATGAATTGCCCGCATCATATGATGATCTATAAGAATGGCATCCACAGCTACCGTGAACTGCCAATCCGTATTGCTGAGCTTGGAACAATGCACCGCTATGAAATGTCAGGAGCACTATCCGGCCTTCAGCGTGTACGCGGCATGACTCTGAACGATGCTCATATTTTTGTCCGCCCTGACCAGATTAAGGAAGAGTTTAAGCGCGTAGTACACCTGATTCTTGAAGTATATAAAGACTTCGATATCAATGACTACTCATTCCGTCTTTCCTACAGAGATCCACAGGATACTGAGAAGTACTTTGATGACGATGAAATGTGGGAAAAAGCACAGGCAATGCTTAAAGAAGCCATGGATGAAATCGGCCTTGATTATTTTGAGGCAGAAGGTGAAGCAGCTTTCTACGGTCCGAAGTTGGATGTTCAAGTTAAAACTGCTCTTGGAAAGGATGAGACATTATCCACTGTCCAGCTGGACTTCTTGCTTCCTGAACGCTTTGACCTGACTTATGTAGCCGAAGATGGAAAGCCTCATCGTCCGGTCGTTATCCACCGCGGTGTCGTTTCCACTATGGAGCGTTTTGTGGCATTCCTGATTGAAGAGTATAAGGGAGCATTTCCAACATGGCTTGCCCCGGTTCAAGTTCAGGTCATTCCGGTTTCTCCTGATATTCACTTTGATTATGCAAAACAAGTCCGGGAGCAGCTTCAGGCAGAGGGCTTCCGCGTAGAGCTGGATGACCGCAATGAAAAAATCGGCTATAAGATCCGTGAAGCTCAAATGCAAAAGACTCCATACATGCTTGTTGTGGGGGACAATGAAGTAGCTGAAAAAGCTGTCAATGTCCGTAAATATGGAGAGCAAAAATCAGAAACAGTTTCATTTGAAGACTTCATCTCAGCATTAAAAGCAGAAGTTAAACGATAATTATGAAAAAGGGCTGCACGAGCTGCAGCCCTTTTTTGTGAAGTTTTTGTGACAGCCGCAGAATCTGTAATACCCAAGTCAGCTGTGCAAACCAGAAAGTTGGCATTAAATTCATTTTGAAAAAATGTTGAAATCATATTGCCAAAAGCGATTAATTTTGTTATGCTTTTCTTCGTTGTGATAAAAGTTATTCGTTTGACACGAAATCATACTTTGTGATATAGTAGCTAAGGTAAATTGAATACAGTTTGAGGAAAAGAAGAAGCACCCGCTTCTCACCTGATTGACGCAAAGTGCAGTTGGCAGGTTTTACGTGAACATTTTCTGTTTATATACGTAAGTGTGGGTGTTTTCATCCGCACTTTTTTATTTGGTTAAAAACAGCTCTGCTTCCGCTCCGGAAGAGAAATGTTGCATAACTTGCGATTCAGCTTTGGTCCGGTGCAGCTGGCAGCTTAAAAGTTGTCTGCTCCAGCAGGCGCTTGCGCTTTTCTTGACCCAAACGTTGTGTTCGCATTAAACCTTGGAGGTGTCTAGCTATTAGCAAAGATATGTTGTTAAACGAGGGCATTCGCGCCCGCGAAGTCCGTCTTATTGACCAAAACGGCGAGCAGTTAGGTATTAAATCAAAATTCGACGCACTTGAAATTGCTTCTCGTGCCAATCTGGATCTTGTTCTGGTTGCACCGAATGCGAAACCTCCGGTAGCCCGTATCATGGACTACGGAAAGTTCAAATTCGAGCAGCAGAAGAAAGATAAAGAAGCTCGCAAAAACCAGAAGATTATCAGTATTAAAGAAGTTCGTCTTAGCCCGACTATTGAAGAGCATGACTTTAATACAAAGCTTCGCAATGCTATTAAATTCCTTGAAAAAGGCGATAAAGTAAAAGCATCGATCCGATTTAAAGGTCGTGCCATTACGCATAAGGAAATTGGCCAGCGTGTTTTAATCCGGTTTGCACAAGCATGCAATGAAGTTGCAGTAGTGGAATCGCATCCAAAAATGGATGGCCGAAGCATGTTTATGGTCTTAGCACCGAAAAACGACAAGTAAGAGGAGGAATTCCCAATGCCAAAAATGAAAACTCACCGCGGCGCTGCTAAGCGTTTCAAAAGAACAGGTTCTGGTAAACTGAAGCGTTCTCATGCTTACAGAAGCCATATGTTCGCTAACAAATCTCAAAAGCAAAAGCGTAAGCTTCGCAAAGGAACTCTTGTTTCTTCAGGCGATTACAAGCGCATCCGTAACTTACTAGTAAATCTTAAGTAATATCTCGAAATTAGGAGGGAAATAATATGCCACGTGTAAAAGGCGGTACAGTTACTCGCAAACGTCGTAAAAAAGTCATCAAATTAGCTAAAGGTTATTTCGGTTCAAAACATACATTATACAAAGTTGCTAACCAGCAGGTTATGAAATCCCTAATGTATGCATACCGCGACCGTCGCCAGAAAAAGCGCGACTTCCGCAAACTTTGGGTTACTCGCATCAACGCAGCAGCTCGCATGAACGGTCTTTCTTACAGCCGTTTAATGCATGGTTTAAAGCTTGCTGGCATCGAAGTTAACCGCAAAATGCTTGCTGAATTAGCAATCGCTGACGAAAAAGCATTTGCTGAATTAGCATCAGTTGCAAAGCAGCAGCTTAGCAAGTAATAATTATTCATAAAATAGCCATTCCCTTAAATGTGGGAATGGTTTTTATTTTGCTTTAAATGGACAGAAGCTTTTGTTTCATTTAAGCTCAATACAGACTTAATACATATAAAGGAGAAAGCTCATGGTCAAGACAATTGCTCTTATCTATCTGATTATGAATGTGGCTGGTTTTTATCTGATGAAGCTTGATAAGGAGAAGGCGAAACGGAATCAGTATCGAATCAGCGAAAAAATCTCTGGATCACAGCCATTTTGAGCGGGGCTGCGGGAATGACTCTTGGAATGAAGGCTTTCAGGCATAAAACAAAGCATGTGCAGTTTAAATGGGGACTGCCTATTCTGGCGATGCTTGAAGCAGGCTTACTTGTGTACCTGATTATTCTCTTGTCATAAACAATCAGGGCTATCCATAAGCTTTAGGGAACAGCAGGAATGACATCGGGGAGAGGTGAAGGCATGAATGATCAATTGACTCTATTGTTTGCCATGGCAGAGACTGCTGGAATTCTTGCTCCCATTGCTTTTATCTTTTTTCATATCATCAGGCAGTTTCTATTCATTCCGGTACCGCTTGTCTGCATAACTGGAGGAGTTCTGTTTGGAAGTTTTTTTGGTTCTGTTTTCTCCATTGCAGGACTGATGATCAGCAGCATTCTTTTTTATTTCTTGATCACAAAAATGCCGAGGACACATGAAAAGCTTTCATTACTAAGAAAGCGGTGGTTCGGGGAATACCGGAATTTGACTGTCGGTCAGGTTGCGGTTTTAAGGCTCATCCCTTTTATTCATTACCATTTATTGAACTTTTGTCTTATGGAGAGGAATAAGGGTTTTGATCAATATTTGAAAAATTCTTGGATCACCAATTTGCCGCTGGCTGTTTTTTATACCGTTTTCGGAGAATTCATCAGCCGATTCACTCCTTCAATGGTTATTCTGATTTTGCTTTCCCTTTCTGTTTTAGTATTTGTGCTGAGGGAAAAGGTGACTGTCATTAAATGGAAGGAATTCTTTAAAGCAGCATAATAAAAAACGTTCGGGGCTGCCGAACGTTTTTTTTATAAATGGTTTTTAATTTCATCTCCTGGTGAAGCTGTTTTATGCATAAATTCCTTCACAGGGCTTTTCCAGTCAATTTTTGCAGTGGGATAGGCCTCGGTTATCTTTCTTTCTATAAAAAGAAAATCCTCCCTTACCATCCCTTTAAGGGCCGATGTATTGTGCGGCCAGATGAAAATGGAGACCACATCAAAGGCATTGTCCGTGGTTCCCAGATATTTTTCGCCCTCAAATAGAACCCCTTTATACGTAATCAGGAAGTTCTTCCTGACATTTTCCTGGTCATCCCAAAAATAATATCGTTTCTGTTCGTGGGCAAGCTCGAGCTTTCTCTTAGAATTCAGCAGATATTTTACCGCGGTGTATATAAGAAAAAGAATCAGAGCAAACAATAGCATACGCAGGAGCCACATATTAACCAGCCCTCCATTATTATTTTCCTTACTTTACGGATGAGATTAAAAAAAGTTTCAACCTTTTTGCGATTTGTTATAATTTTTTTGATAGGCAATGTTTTGTATGTTAATCATTTATTTCTTATAGGATGGTGGAAAATGAATTATCAGCTATTATTTCAAATGCAAAAAGGGCTGGACAGCCATATAGAATCAAATCATGGTTTAGAGGAAGAAGATTTATTTGAACGTAAGGTGCTTGCGCTGCTGGTTGAATTGGGAGAGCTTGCAAATGAGACAAGATGCTTCAAGTTTTGGAGCCTTAAGCCATCCTCCCCTCAGGAAACAGTATTGGAAGAGTTTGTAGACGGTATACATTTCATTTTATCACTTGGAATTGAATGCGGATTTGATGCTGAAAAGGAATATGCTGTTCCTTTGGAAAAGGCAGAGTCAGTGAATGGCCAGTTTTTGTCTGTATATGATGAAATCGGACAGTTTCGGACTAGCCGTTCCCTAGCCGATTATAAAGAGCTTATTGCTGCCTATTTGCAGCTAGGGGAAATGCTTGGTTTTAACTCTTCAGATATAGAAAAAGCATATATAGATAAAAATGAAGTAAATTATAAAAGGCAGGCTGAAGGATACTAATCCTGCAGGTCCGCCTGCAGCCGGAGTAAATATCCGTCTGATAATTCTTTATATTAAATCGCATGTTCGGTATAATAGGGTTGAATAAATATTAAGGGAGTCGAAATGATGGCTAAATTAGATGAAACGTTAACCATGCTTAAAGACTTAACGGATGCGAAAGGAATTCCGGGAAATGAGCGCGAACCGCGCGAGGTTATGAAAAAATACATAGCAGCATATGCTGATGAAGTGACAACAGATGGACTGGGAAGCCTGATTGCTAAAAAAACCGGCAAAGAAGGCGGCCCTAAGATCATGGTGGCTGGCCACTTAGATGAAGTTGGATTTATGGTAACAAACATTGATGATAAAGGTTTCATCCGCTTCCAGACAGTTGGGGGCTGGTGGTCACAGGTTATGCTTGCACAGCGTGTGACGATTGTAACGTCCAAGGGAGATATCACCGGGGTAATTGGTTCTAAGCCTCCGCATATCTTGTCCCCGGATGCGCGCAAAAAGCCTGTTGAAATTAAAGACATGTTCATTGATATTGGTGCTTCAAGCCGTGAAGAAGCGAAAGAATGGGGAGTAAAACCTGGTGACATGGTGGTTCCATATTTTGAGTTTACGGTTATGAATAATGAAAAGATGCTATTGGCAAAGGCTTGGGATAACCGCATCGGCTGTGCAATTGCCATTGATGTGCTTAAGCAATTGAAAGATGCTGATCATCCAAATGAAGTATATGGTGTAGGAACGGTTCAGGAAGAGGTTGGACTTCGCGGAGCCCGCACTTCGGCTCAAAAAATCGAGCCGGATATCGCATTTGGTGTAGATGTGGGAATCGCAGGTGACACGCCAGGGATTTCTGAAAAAGAAGCCATGAGCAAAATGGGCAAAGGGCCGCAAATCATCCTTTATGATGCATCAATGGTCTCGCACAAAGGTCTTCGTGATCTAGTAACAGACACTGCGGATGAATTGAATATCCCATATCAATTTGATGCCATCGCTGGCGGCGGAACAGATTCAGGAGCCATTCATGTTACTCATAATGGAGTTCCATCACTTTCCATCACCATTGCAACTCGCTATATCCATTCCCATGCAGCAATGCTTCACCGCGATGACTATGAAAATGCCGTTAAGCTTATTGCTGAAGTGATTAAGAAGCTTGACCAGGAAACAGTGGATAGGATTACTTTTGAATAAGAAAAGCTGAAGGCCCGCTGCTTTGACCCGAGAGCTGATGGCGCTGGACAGTTATCTAAGTTTTACCCTTTGTTATTTAGCAGAATTAAAAAAACTCCGGAGCTATACCGGAGTTTTTTCATTTTATTTAAGGCCGCTCTCCAATGTTTGAAGCATTTCCAGCTTGTCTTCCTCTGAAGAATTTTTCCAAATTACTTCAAACAAAACACCTAATCCAGGCAGCATTTTCTCTTCCCCATTTTGAATGGCATCTACGATCGTATCTTTAAGTTCGTCTTGAGAGTTGCCTGAAACATTGTGTAAAATGGCATTGCGCAGGTTTAAATTCACCTTGATGCACTCCTTCCAGATTTAATTCGTTATTATCTTCTCTAATTTCGCTTTTATTATGTATTTCAAATAGGCTATAATGAAAAAACTGTATAAAGAAATTCCGGTTGTGCGGGATTTTCTATAAAAGGAGAGACCGTGTTGAAGCATATACAATCTGCAAAAAATCCAAAAATTAAAGAATGGAAGAAACTTTTGACCAAAAAAGAGCGGGACAAAACAGAAACCTTTTTGGTTGAAGGCTTTCATTTAGTGGAAGAAGCACTGAAAGCCAATCAAATAGCTGAAATAATCATTAGTGAAAATAAAGACATGCCTCCCGGATGGGATTATGGCGACATCCCTGTAACAATGGTTACAGAAGAAATCATCGGGCAGCTGGCGGATACGGAAACGCCGCAGGGAATCTTTGCTGTCTGCAGTCAGGAACCATCTTCCGAGGAAGTAAAAGGAAAACGGTTTTTATTAATTGATGCCGTCCAGGATCCCGGCAATCTGGGTACGATGATCAGGACGGCAGATGCTGCTGGTATCGATGCCGTTATTGTGGGTGAAGGAAGCGTTGACGCATATAACCCAAAGGTGCTCCGCTCTGCACAGGGCAGTCACTTCCATTTGCCGGTTTTAAGAGGGAATCTGTCTGACTGGATTGGCAGACTGAAAGAAAGTAAAGTTCCTGTCTATGGAACTGCTTTGGAAAATGCCCGGGAATACACAAAGTATGAGTCCTCTGATTCCTTCGCGCTGCTCGTTGGAAATGAAGGAAATGGGGTGAATAAAGAGCTTCTGGCTAATACAGCAGCAAACCTTTATATACCGATATTCGGGAAAAGCGAATCACTTAATGTGGCGGTGGCTGCCGGAATTCTTCTTTATCACTTAAGAAAATAGAAAATGGGCGGCCATTTTTTGAAAACCGTTTGAAACAGCCTCAAGAATGTAATATAATTAACAGCAAAATTATAATAACAAAACGATGACGGAGACCAATACCTTGCAGTCAGCCTTTTCAGGGAGAAAATGCCTAAGACTGAAAGCATTTTTACAGGAAATGCAAGGGAACATTCACCTCCTGAGTTGGCATCGGGACCATTGAAAAGTAAGCGAGAAAGAATAGATAACTGTCTAGCTCCGGCTCCTAGGGGCTAGAGGTCATAAGCCAATCTGTCATGAAGGTAAAGTTCAACCTTCATGCCATCTTGTCTTATGCTTGTCGCCTCCGCTTTTCGATGTAAAGATGTACCGGCATAAGCCGTTATCCCAATGAAGTGAACACGTGCATGAAGTACATATATGTGTTAAAAAGGGTGGTACCGCGAAACCTCGTCCCTTTATGGGGATAGAGGTTTTTTATTTTGGCCAAAAAAGTAAAAGTATTAATTTCAAGGAGGATATTTAGATGCAAGAACGTTTAAAGGAACTGCAAACTGAAGCGTTGGAAAAAATCAGCACTGCTGCTGATTTAAAAGAATTAAATGACATCCGTGTTTCTTACCTGGGCAAAAAGGGTCCAATAACTGAAGTTCTAAAAGGAATGGGGAAACTGTCTGCGGAAGAGCGCCCTAAAATGGGGGCACTTGCTAACGAAGTAAGAGACAGTATTGCTGCAGGAATTGAAGAAAAGCAGAAGCATCTTGAGGAAGCGGCAGTACAGGAAAAGCTGTCTGCTGAAAAGATAGATGTTACTCTTCCTGGACGTCCTGTCAAATCAGGAAACCATCATCCGCTGACACGCATTATTGAAGAAATTGAAGATTTGTTTATTGGAATGGGCTATACAGTAGCTGAAGGCCCTGAAGTTGAAAAAGATTATTATAATTTTGAAGCCTTGAACCTCCCTAAAGGCCACCCTGCCCGCGATATGCAGGATTCCTTCTATATTACAGAAGAGATTCTTCTTCGTACCCATACTTCGCCGGTACAGGCAAGAACAATGGAGAAGCATGAAGGCAAAGGGCCGGTTAAAATCATCTGTCCGGGAAAAGTGTATCGCCGTGACAATGATGATGCTACACACTCCCACCAGTTCATGCAAATAGAAGGACTTGTTGTAGATGAAAACATCCGAATGACCGATTTGAAAGGAACACTGGAAGTGTTTGCGAAGAAAATGTTCGGAGATGACAGGGAAATCCGTCTTCGCCCAAGTTTCTTCCCATTTACAGAACCATCTGTGGAAATGGATATTTCCTGTAAAATCTGCGGCGGAAAAGGCTGCAGCGTATGTAAAGGCACTGGCTGGATTGAAATTCTTGGCGCCGGAATGGTTCATCCCAATGTTCTTGAGATGGCAGGCTTCGACTCTAAGAAATACACAGGCTTTGCATTCGGAATGGGACCTGAGCGAATTGCCATGCTGAAGTATGGTGTGGATGATATTCGCCACTTCTATACAAATGATGTTCGTTTCTTAAAGCAATTTTCAATTCATGAGTAATTAGAAAAGCGGAGGCGACTGTTCAACCCCGACATGCATAAGGCAAGCTGCCATGAAGGTTGTTCTTTAACCCTCATGGCAGAATGACTTATAACCTCGAGGGGGCAGAAGCAGGAGCTGGACAATAAAAGAGGAGGATCATAAATGTTCGTTTCATATAAATGGCTGCAGGAATATGTTGATTTATCAGGCGTTACACCTGCAGAGCTTGCAGAAAAGATTACAAAAAGCGGTATCGAAGTTGAAGGTGTAGAAGTTTTGAATGAAGGCATCAAAGGTGTTGTAGTAGGGCATGTCCTTGAAAGAGAACAGCATCCAAATGCTGATAAGCTGAATAAATGCTTAGTTGATACAGGAGCTGGTGAGCCTGTACAAATCATATGCGGTGCCCCAAATGTGGATAAAGGGCAGAAAGTGGCTGTGGCTACCGTTGGAGCTGTGCTTCCAGGCAATTTCAAAATTAAGCGCGCGAAGCTGCGAGGAGAAGAATCAAATGGAATGATCTGTTCACTTCAAGAGCTGGGCATTGAAAGCAAGCTGATTGCAAAGGAATATGCTGAAGGCATTTATGTTTTCCCTAATGATACAGAAGTTGGCCAGGATGCTCTTGAGCAGCTTAATCGTGACGACCAGATTCTTGAGCTTGGGCTGACTCCGAACCGTTCTGACTGCTTAAGCATGCTGGGTGTTGCTTATGAAGTAGCTGCTATTTTAGGAAGAGGAGTAAAGCTTCCTGAGCCGCAGGCTGAGACTTCATCTGAAAAGGCTTCTGATTATATTGAAGTTCAGGTGGAAGCAAAAGAAGATAATCCTCTTTACGTTGCGAAGGTTGTAAAAAATGCAAAAATAGGTCCATCTCCTGTATGGATGCAGGCTCGTTTAATGGCGGCGGGCATTCGCCCTCACAATAACGTGGTGGACATCACAAACTACATTCTGCTTGAATACGGCCAGCCGCTTCATGCTTTTGATTATGACCGGCTGGGATCAAAGCAAATCCTTGTCCGCAAAGCAAGAGATGGTGAAGTGATTGTTACTCTTGATGATGCCAAGCGTGAGTTAACCTCAGATCACCTTTTAATAACAAATGGGTCTGAACCCATTGCACTTGCCGGCGTCATGGGCGGGGCAAATTCTGAAGTACAGTCGGACACTAAAAATGTACTTATCGAATCAGCTTATTTTAAAGGGGCAACGGTTAGAAAAGCTTCAAAAGATCATGGCTTAAGAAGCGAAGCAAGTGCCCGTTTTGAAAAAGGTGTGGATCCAAACAGAGTTAGAGCTGCTGCAGAAAGAGCTGTTCAATTGCTTGCACAATATGCGGGCGGGGAAGTGCTTGAAGGTTCCGTGGAAGCAGATGCACTGCAAGTGGAACCCGCTGTGGTGTCTGTAACGCTTGAAAAAATCAATCGTGTGCTTGGCACGGAACTATCCATGAAAGAAGTAGAGGATATATTTGCCCGTCTTCAATTTGAAACAAATACTGATAACGATACGATTACTGTTACAGTTCCAACACGCAGAGGCGACATTACGATTGAAGAAGACCTTATTGAAGAAGTTGGCCGCTTATTTGGCTACGACAATCTGGCATCCACTTTGCCTGTTGGGTCCTCTACACCAGGGCATCTATCTGAATACCAGAACAAACGCAGAATGGTCCGCCGTTACCTTGAAGGTGCAGGACTTTACCAGGCAGTAACCTATTCATTAACAAATGAAGCAAAAGCGTCTCAATATGCACTGGAAGAGCGCAAACCTGTGCAGCTGGCAATGCCTATGAGTGAAGATCGCAGCCTGCTCCGATTAAGTATTGTTCCGCAGCTTCTAGAAGTATTAAAATATAACTCTGCACGCCAGAACGACAGCCTGGCTGTTTATGAAACAGGAGCGGTCTTCCTCTCCAATGGAGAAGAGGATCTGCCTGAAGAGCGTGAGCACCTTGCTGGAGCGGTTACTGGCTTATGGCACAGCCACCCATGGCAGGGAGAAAAGAAGCCGGTTGATTTTTACGCTGTAAAAGGAGTTCTTGAGGGCTTATTTGATAAGCTGGGACTATCCGATAAGGCTGAATTCCGTCAGGCACAAAAGGATGGGATGCACCCTGGAAGAACAGCAGAAGTATTGCTTTCCGGGAAATCAGTGGGATTTGTCGGCCAAATCCATCCTACTGTGGAAAAAGAGCTTGATTTGAAAGAAACATATGCGTTTGAGCTTTCCTTAAAAGCGATCCTGGATGAAGAAGTTTCACCTTTGCAGTATGAAGCTATCCCGCGTTTCCCTTCCATCACAAGGGATATTGCCCTTGTGGCAGATAAGGGAACAGCAGCGGGCGAGCTTGAAGGAATCATTAAAGAAGCCGGCGGCAAGCTGTTAAAAGACGTTCATGTTTTTGACCTGTACGAAGGCGAACGGATGGAGCCAGGCAAAAAATCAATTGCTTTCTCCCTTAAATACTTCGACCCTGAACGTACACTAACGGATGAAGATGTAACAAAAGCGCATGATAAAGTATTGGATGCTGTGAAGGAAAAAGCCGGAGCAGTATTGAGAGGATAAAATAATGAGGAAGGCAGCCCGAAGGCTGCCTTTTCTTTATTTGGCCGTTAAAACAGCTCATTTGGCCGATAAACCTCTGCTTTTGGCCGATAAATATATATTCCAAAGAGTTATGGTCCTCTTAAACAGGAAAAAAGCAGCCAATCTCCTTAAATTGGCTGCTTCATTATCAATTATACTTCCTGCTGTAAAGCTTCATCGCTTTTTCAGTATTCGCAAAGTGCAGTTTTACAAAAGAAGGCAATGCCTCACGCCCTTTATCTCTGATCAGCCGGGCTGCTGCTTCATCAACCTTCGGACCGGCGCCTTTAGTGAGCCGGAAACCGGCCTTTGTGCTAAGATTTTCAAAGTGGCGCACAAACGCATAGCGGGCCAGGATGGATGCTGCTGCAACTGCGAGGTGGATTCCTTCCGCTTTTGTGCTGAAAAAGACTCGTTCCCTTTGAATGGTCTGCTGGTTTTTCAAATAGTTGAAGTAAACCTCTTCCTTTGCAAACTGGTCAATCAAAATGGCTTCAGGCTTTTCAGGAGCAATTTTCCCTAAAACATGCCCGATTGCCTGATTGTGCAGCAATGCTTTGATTTTCCCCTGTGACATCCCTGATTGCTGAAGCTTATTGTATTTTTCATTATGCAGGGTTAACAGGCTGTAGGGAACGATATCTTTTATCTGTTTTGCGATTTCAATGATTTTTTCATCTCCCAGATTCTTGGAGTCCTTTACTCCAAGCTCCTTCAGCAAAGGGATTTGATCTTTTTTTACGTAAGCTGCAACAACCGTGATGGGGCCAAAATAATCACCGGTACCCACTTCGTCTGATCCTATGACAGAAAGGGAACTGATATTTTCCGGCAAGTTGGCCGCTGCAGGGCTGGTTTTTTTGCTCGGCTGTGCACTGCGTGCGGTATCTCCCCATTTTTTTGCCTCTGTTTCACTTCCGCTGCCCTGAAAGAGTACTTTCCCCGATTTATAGGCAGTGATCGAACACCCTGGCACCTTTGCAGCAAATACGCTTCCGGGAGGCAGCTTGTCATTTAGCCTGCCTGAATAATAGGCCTTCATTTCTGAGATTTCATTTGCTTTTTTAAAAAGTACTACCTGGCTCATATTAATTCTCCTCATCTTTGTTAACTGTTTGAATCTGCTGCCTCTATTTGGAAAAAGATTTACATGAACTGAGCTCTTTTGACATGCTTTGACTTCCCACCAATATACGTTCATGTTATGATATTGATTAGGATTCTTTAAAAAAGGAGGGCATGGGCGTTGTCAGAGATACAAAGAAATCGCACAAGTGTAGATATTTATGGACAGCAATATGTAATAGTAGGCTCAGAGAGCTCCAGCCATGTTCGCCTTGTCGCTTCGCTGGTTGACGATAAAATGCGTGAGATCAGTTCGAAGAATCCTTCACTCGACATTAGTAAGTTAGCCGTGCTAACCGCAGTCAATGCTGTTAATGATTATATAAAGCTAACAGACCGTCTGGAACGGCTGGAAAACGAATTAAATAGAGTAAAGGACGGAAAGTAGTCATGCTGGATCTTGCAATTATCATTATTTTGGTTTTTGGCTTTTTTATAGGCTTGAAAAGAGGATTTATCCTTCAATTAATTCATTTGACTGGATTCATTATTGCTTTCATTGTAGCCCGTATGTATTACGGCGAGCTAGCACCTAAGCTGACTTTATGGGTGCCATATCCCAGCTTTAGCAGTGACTCGGCGATTCAGACGTTATTTGAGAATGCAGATCTTGAAGATGCTTACTATCGCGCCATTGCATTTGTCGTGATTTTTTGCGGTAAGAATATTACTGCAGATTATTGGAAGCATGCTTGATTTTGTTGCCCATCTTCCTATTCTAAAACAGCTGAATGTTTGGGCTGGCGGCATTCTCGGATTTATCGAAGTCTATCTTATCATGTTTATTCTATTATACATAGCCGCACTGATTCCAATAGAAGTGCTGCAGGGGCCGATCAATAATTCCTTTATGGCAGAATTAATGGTTAAGAATACGCCTGTTCTCTCTAACCAGCTCAAAGAAATGTGGGTTGAATATATGGCTGCGTAACTTCTCTTTTTCTAGAGAAGTTTTCTTTTGAAAGGCTGTTAATATAAGTTTTGTGGATTTAAATCTACAATCTAGCTAAATCCCCTGAGTTGGTTGGAGCGGAGGACGCTTGATCCTCGAAAATGCGTTCGCATTTTCTTCGTGCGGTGTTGCTCAGGGAGGTTATTCAATGTCCTGCGGGAGGAGAGGGAGCGGGAGACCCCACAGGCGAAGCCGAGGAGGCTCCCGTGCCTCCCCGCGGAAAGCAAGTGTCCGCAGTGGAAACCAACGGGCAATATTAAAAGGTAAAACCTCACTTATTAAGTAAGAGGCTTTAGAGGATAGCCATGATTTGAAGTTCAAACACAAAATAAGAGATAATACGAATACGAATACAGTTACAGGCAGGTGGTTTTCGTGAGTATAAATAAAAAAGATGTTGTGAGGCTTTTAGAAACAATTGCTGTTTATATGGAATTAAAAGGAGAAAATCCTTTCAAAACAGCTGCGTTCCGAAAAGCGGCACTCGCACTTGAATCAAATGATGAAAGCTTGACTGAAATAAAAGACTTTACAAAGCTATCCGGCATCGGGAAAGGAACCGCTGCTGTTATTGAGGAGTACATAAAAGAAGGAAAGTCTTCTGTTCTGGATGAATTAAAAGAAGAAGTGCCTTCAGGATTAATTCCTCTTCTTCAGCTCCCTGGACTGGGCGGCAAGAAAATTGCCAAGCTATATAAAGAGCTGGGCGTCGAAAATGCCGCAGATCTTGAGGATGCCTGCCGCAATAAGAAGGTCCGCGGACTTGCAGGCTTTGGGGAAAAATCGGAAGAAAAGATACTCGCTGCCCTTGAAAATGCAGGAACCAGACCGGAACGGCTGCCGCTTGCATATATGCTGCCAGTAGCGGTAGGCATAGAAGCCGCCCTGGAGGAAATGAAGGATATCGAAAAATACTCAAGGGCAGGAAGCTTAAGGAGAATGAGGGAAACAATCAAAGACCTCGACTTTATTATAGCTACAGACAATCCTGCTTCAGTCAAAGAGCAGTTATTAAGTTTATCCGGGATTAAAGAAGTGATTGCCGCAGGAGATACAAAGGTTTCCGTTGTTTTTGAACATTCCTATGATATATCGGCTGATTTCCGTATAGTTCTGCCGCATGAATTTGCCACTACACTCCATCATTTTACTGGATCGAAGGATCATAATGTCAGAATGCGCCAGCTTGCAAAAGAGCGCGGGGAAAAAATCAGTGAATACGGAGTTGAAAACAATGAAACAGGTGAAATCCTTACATTTAAAGATGAAGAGGAATTTTACGCCCATTTCGGACTTCCATTCTTTCCTCCTGAAATCAGAGAAGATGGGAAAGAAGTGGATGAATATACGCAAGACATGGAATTAATATCTCTTGAAGATATTAAGGGTGACCTTCATATGCACTCAACCTGGAGTGATGGCGCCTATTCCATTGAGGAAATGATTGAAGCATGCCGGGCCCGCGGCTATAAGTATATGGCAATAACAGACCATTCTCAGTACTTGAAAGTGGCGAACGGTTTGACTGCTGAAAGACTTCGCAGTCAAAAAGAAGAAATAAAGCGGCTTAATGAGCAATTCGATGATTTCACGATTCTGTCAGGAGTGGAAATGGATATTCTGCCCGATGGATCGCTTGATTATGATGATGAACTTCTAGAGGAATTGGACATTGTCATTGCTTCCATTCATTCTTCTTTCTCACAGCCGAAGGAGAAAATCATGGCTCGCTTGAAAACGGCGCTGCAGAATGCCCATGTCGACATTATTGCCCACCCTACGGGAAGATTGATCGGCCGCAGGGAAGGCTATGAAGTAGACATGGAAATGCTCATCGAGCTTGCAAAAGAAACAAATACAGCCCTTGAGCTGAATGCAAATCCGAACAGGCTGGACCTTGCTTCCGAGCATATCAGACAAGCTCAGGAAGCTGGTGTGAAAATAGTGATTAATACTGATGCACATAAAATAGACACTTTAAATCACATGGAAATCGGAGTTTCTGCGGCAAAGAAGGGATGGATCAAGAAGGAATCCGTTTTAAATGCCATGGAAACAGAAGATTTGCTCAAATTTCTGAAAGAACGCCAGTAGGAAATTGGGCATGAAAGGGGAAAATCCTCATGCAAGAAAGAGTATTGAAGATACTTGAGTTCAATAAAGTGAAGGAACAGCTGCTTGAGCACGTTTCTTCATCCTTGGGAAGAAAAAAGGCCATAAATATTCGTCCTTCCACTGACTATGAAGAAGTTATCCGCAGGCAGGAAGAGACAGATGAAGCCGTGACAGTACTTAGAATTAAGGGAAATGTACCGCTTGGAGGCATTTTTGATATTCGTCCTCATGTGAAGAGAGCGGTCATTGGAGGGATGCTTAGTCCCCAGGAACTTAACCAGATATCCAGCACGATTCATGCAAGCAGGCAGATGAAGAGGTTCATAGAGGAATTTGCCGAGGAAGAAAGCAGCCTGCCGATCCTGCTGGGATATACAGATAAAATTATTGTACTGGCTGACCTGGAAACGTCTATCCGCAATGCGGTTGACGACAACGGAGAAGTGCTTGACAGTGCAAGCGAGACTCTCCGTTCTCTTCGAAATCAGCTGCGCACGAAAGAATCACGTGTAAGAGAGCGTCTGGAGAGCATGATTCGCTCCACCAGTGCCCAAAAGATGCTTTCTGATGCGATTATTACAATCCGCAATGACCGTTTTGTCATACCTGTAAAGCAGGAGTACCGGGGACATTACGGCGGTATTATCCATGACCAAAGCTCCTCTGGCCAGACATTATTTATTGAGCCCGCGTCCATTGTCCAGCTGAACAATGAATTGCAGGGCATCAGGGTAAAAGAACAGCAGGAGATTGAACGGATTCTCACCGCACTGTCAGTACAGGCCGCTGAAAACAGCAGTGAACTGGAAACCATTGTAGAGGTGCTTGGGGAAATCGATTTTATGTTTGCTAAAGCCAGGTACAGTAAACGCATAAAGGCCTCCAAGCCGAAAATTAATAATGAAGGGAAAATTTCATTATTCAAAGCCCGTCATCCGCTTATTCCTATTGATGAGGTAGTGGCAAATGATATTAAGCTCGGAGCTGAATATTCGACCATTGTCATTACGGGACCAAATACCGGCGGTAAAACAGTTACATTAAAAACAGTGGGGCTTTGTACATTGATGGCTCAGGCCGGTCTGCAGATCCCAGCGCTTGATGGTTCTGAAACGGCTGTTTTCGGAAATGTTTATGCTGATATCGGGGATGAACAGTCAATTGAACAAAGCTTGAGTACTTTCTCTTCGCATATGGTTAATATCGTGGATATTCTTGACCAGGTTGATTTCAATAGTCTGGTATTATTCGATGAGCTTGGTGCAGGTACAGATCCGCAGGAAGGTGCTGCCCTGGCGATTTCTATTCTTGACGAAGTATACAAGCGGGGGCAAGAGTTATCGCCACAACTCATTATCCTGAACTGAAAGCCTATGGCTATAATAGAGAAGGAGTTATCAACGCCAGTGTTGAATTTGATATTGAAACGCTTAGTCCAACCTATAAGCTGCTGATTGGGGTTCCGGGCCGAAGCAATGCTTTTGAAATATCAAAACGGCTTGGGCTCAAGGATCAAGTGATTGAGACCGCAAGATCCTATATAGGAGCAGATACAAATCAGGTTGAAAATATGATTGCATCCCTTGAAGAAAGCCGCAGACAAGCAGAGGCTGACATGGAAGAAGCCAATGACTTTTTGAAAAGTGCAGAAAAACTTCATAAAGATCTGCAAAAGCAAATGGCTGAATTTTATGAGGAAAAAGATGCAATGCATGAGAAAGCAGCAGAAAGAGCCGAGGATATCGTTGAGAAAGCCAAGGCAGAAGCAGAAGAAATTATCCGCGATTTAAGAAAAATGCGCATGGAGAAACATGCTGAAGTGAAGGAACATGAGCTGATAGAAGCAAAGAAACGCCTGTCCGAAGCTGCACCGCAGATGAGCTCAGCAAAGAATAAATTAAAGCCAAAGAATAATAAACATGTGTTTGAAGCAGGCGATGAGGTAAAAGTTCTGAGTTTTGGACAAAAAGGGCATTTGCTTGAAAAGGTGTCTGACAATGAATGGCAGGTTCAAATCGGCATCTTAAAAATGAAAGTAGCCGAAAGGGATTTAGAATATGTCAAGAGTCCAAAACCTGTTGAAACAAAACCAGTAGCAACAGTAAAAGGCAAAGATTTTCATGTGAGCCTTGAACTTGATTTACGGGGCGAACGATATGAAAACGCACTTTTAAGAGTGGAGAAATATATAGATGATGCCCTTTTAGCTGGATATCCCCGTGTCTCCATCATTCATGGTAAAGGGACTGGTGCTTTGAGGCAGGGTGTTCAGGAATATCTGAAAAATCACAGGTCAGTTAAAAAAATTCGATTTGGTGAAGCAGGAGAAGGCGGCACAGGGGTTACAGTCGTTGAATTTAAATAAGCTTTGCCACCCGCTCTCCTTTTGTTTTTTATTAGGGGGAGGGTACTTAAATTCCAGCGGGGAGAATGGAAATGAAAGAATTTTGGGAAAATGAATTTATTCAGACAGCTGCTTATTATAGTGTAGTCATTTTATGTATGATTGTTTTTTTAGCTGTTTTTGAATTAGTTACCAAGTATCGCAATTGGGAAGAAATCAAAAATGGAAATGTCGCTGTAGCGATGGCGACCGGTGGGAAAATTTTTGGGATTGCCAATATCTTCAGACATTCCATCATGCATAATGATACCTTGCTGACAATGATTACGTGGGGAATTTTTGGATTTTTTCTTTTGTTGATCGGCTATTTCATTTTTGAATTTTTAACACCTAAGTTTAGAATTGACGAAGAAATTGAAAATAATAACAAAGCAGTCGGTTTTATTTCCATGGTGCTGTCAATCGGATTGTCTTATGTCATTGGTGCAGGTTTATCATAAGGAGAGAATTAACATTGGAAAAGTTAGCAAAGGTTCTGCTGGTTCTTAGCGGAGTGTTTCTTCTTATAGGGGCCATTTATATATTTTTCATAACATAATATTTTTGTGAAATAAGGATATGGGAAAATCGCCATTATATATGGCGATTTTTTTTATGTCCATTAAAAAGAATATCCCCGATAGGCTGGACAGCCCTCTGAAAAAAATATCTTCCTGATTGTAAGGTCGTATTCTAATTGTCATAGAACCAGCATTATATTATAATAAGGTCGAACAGTTAGAATGTTCTAAAAGTTCAGAAGGTGTCCATCGTTTTTCTAAAAGTTTAGCAAGTGAAACTTTGAACTTCAATAACTGTCTAGCGCAAGTAGCCTACCCCCTCGAGGTCACAAGCTTGTCTAGTTGCGGCTCATAGGGACTCGGGGTCATAAGCCGTTTCCTTTCAGAAGGAAAAACGCCTTCTTACAGGAACTGTCTTATGCCTGTCGTCCCTGGGCAGTCGCCTTCACATTTCGGGCAATCCTCCCAAAAGGCAAAGAACGCCTTTCCGTGAGGCTCGTCTTGTGCTTGTCGGGGGTGGGTAAGGCGCTTGCGCTTTTCTGATGGGCATGAAGCAAAGGAGGGACAAAATGGCAGTAGCAAAACCATGGCTTAAGCAATATCCGGCAGAAATCCCCTCAACCTTGTCATATCCCAAACAGCCGGTACAAGATTATTTGAAAAATGCTGCAGATGAATTTCCGGAGAAAATAGCCATCCACTTTATGGGAAAGGAATTCACATATAAATATATATATGAATCTTCCCTGAAGCTTGCCGCCTATTTACAGAATCTTGGAATTGAAAAGGGAGACCGCGTCGCGATTATGCTTCCGAATACTCCTCAGTCCGTTATCAGCTATTATGGAATTCTGATGGCTGGCGGGGTTGTTGTCCAGACAAATCCGCTGTATATGGAACGGGAATTGGAATACCAAATGAAAGATTCAGGAGCAAAAGCAATTATTACAATGGATATCTTATTTCCGAAAGTAAGCAAAGTGGTGCCGCAGACAGAATTGAAGCATATAGTTGTAACCGCTGTCAAAGATGCTCTTCCATTCCCTAAAAATCTAATATATCCTTTTATCCAGAAAAAACAGTATGGCATTGTCGTAAATGTAAAACATGAAGGGCATAACCATTTGCTGACGGAGATTTTAAAGAGGCCGGCTGAACCGATGAAAATCCATGACTTCGATTTTGAAGAAGACTTGGCATTACTGCAATATACAGGCGGCACAACCGGTTTTCCAAAGGGTGTCATGCTTACGCACAGCAATCTGGTATCCAATACAGCCATGTGTAAAGCCTGGCTCTATAAGTGCAGACGCGGTGAGGAAACAGTGCTGGGCATACTTCCGTTCTTTCACGTGTATGGAATGACAACCGTTATGATCTTATCTGTTATGGATGCTCAAAAAATGGTCCTCCTTCCGAAATTTGATCCGGAAACGACCCTGAAAACTATTCATAAAGAGAGGCCGACCTTATTCCCTGGTGCCCCAACGATTTACATTGGGTTATTGAACCATCCGGATATAAAAAAATATGATTTATCTTCCATAGACTCTTGCATCAGCGGATCTGCTGCCCTGCCCGTTGAAGTCCAGCAGAAATTTGAAGAAATAACAGGAGGAAAGCTTGTCGAGGGGTATGGTTTGACGGAATCTTCACCTGTTACACATGCTAATTTCTTATGGGATCGCCCCCGTGTCAAAGGCAGTATAGGTGTCCCTTGGCCTGATACAGATGCAGCGATTTTTTCACTGGAAACGGGAGAAGCGCTTCCGGCAGGAGAAGTGGGCGAAATTGCAGTTAAAGGTCCTCAGGTAATGAAAGGCTATTGGAACCGCCCGGAAGAAACAGCACAGACTTTAAGAGATGGCTGGCTGCTTACAGGTGACCTGGGCTATATGGATGAGAATGGATACTTCTATGTAGTGGACAGGAAGAAAGATATGATTATTGCAGGGGGATTCAATATTTATCCCCGTGAAATAGAGGAAGTGCTATACGAGCATCCAGCCGTGCAGGAAGTGATTGCTGCAGGTATACCTGACCCATATCGCGGAGAAACAGTAAAAGCATATATTGTGCTGAAAGAGGGCAAAGAAGCAACGGAAGAAGAGCTGAATGAGTTTGCAAGAAAGCATCTTGCAGCATATAAGGTTCCAAGGCAATATGAATTCCGCAAGGAGCTTCCTAAGACAGCTGTTGGAAAAATACTGAGAAGGGCATTAGTAGATGAAGAAAAAAGAAATTTAAAGAAGAAGAGGAAAAGCGGGCTTAACTTCAGAGACCGATTTTCGATCGGCTCTTTATTTTTGCGCCATTAAGCTTGTCCAGACATAAAAGAAATGTAATAATAAAATATATTTCTAGGGATAATTTCTTGACACGAATGAATTGTCCTACTATTATAAAAATATGAATGATGATTCATTCATTTTAGATCGTTTTTTAAATTCAAAAATAAACGAAGCTGATTGGCCAATCCCGGCAGCAGGTATGGCATTACTCCAGCCCTGCTGCTCCTTAAAAATCTATGCACCTGTTTATTCTGAAAGGAGGGAACCTATTGAAAAAAACAAAGCCTAAATACCGGCAAATTATTGATGCGGCTGTAGTCGTGATCGCTGAAAATGGATATCACCAGGCCCAGGTATCAAAAATTGCCAAACAGGCTGGTGTCGCTGATGGCACCATATACTTATATTTCAAAAACAAAGAAGATATATTAATATCCCTCTTTCAGGATAAAATGGGCTACTTTGTTGAGAAAATTGAAGAAAAAATTGCAGGAAAAGAAAAAGCTGCAGAGAAACTATTAATGATGGTAGAATCACACTTTAGAATGCTCTCGGAAGACAGGCACCTGGCAATTGTAACCCAGCTCGAATTGAGGCAGTCCAATAAAGACCTTCGCCATAAAATTAATGAGGTGCTCAAAGGATATCTTGCTTTAGTGGAAAGGATTCTTGCTGATGGCAGGGAGAGCGGTGAGTTTCCAGCTGATCTGGACATTAGGCTGGCGCGCCAGATGATTTTTGGCACCATGGATGAAACAGTGACCACATGGGTAATGAATGAGCAAAAATATGATCTTACTGCATTGGCAGAGCCTGTTCATAAACTTTTGATCGGCGGGTGCGGAAAACTTTGAGGCAGATAAAGTGCTCCATAATATAGTCAGGAGGGATAAGATGGAATATCTAAAATGGTCCCATCAGGACTTTGTGGCGACGATTACTATTGAACGTCCGCCTGCGAATGCTCTTTCATCAGGTCTATTGAAAGAGCTTTCAGCTGTCCTGGATGAAGTTGAAAATAATGAGGAAATTAGGGTAATCCTTATTCATGGGGAGGGCAGATTCTTCTCAGCAGGCGCTGATATTAAAGAATTTACAACCATTGAAAGCGGTGAAGATTTTTCAAGCTTGGCGACTTATGGACAGGATCTCTTTGAGAGAATGGAAAAATTCCCTAAGCCAATTATTGCAGCGATTCATGGAGCGGCATTGGGCGGCGGTTTGGAGCTTGCCATGGGCTGTCATTTCCGTCTCGTAGCTGAAAACGCAAAGCTGGGTCTTCCAGAGCTTCAGCTTGGATTAATTCCTGGTTTTGCCGGAACTCAGAGGCTTCCCCGATATGTAGGTGCAGCGCGTGCAGCAGAAATGCTTTTCACTAGTGACCCAATTACCGGGCTTGAGGCAGTGCAATATGGTCTGGCTAACCATGCCTATCCTGAGGAGCAGCTGTTGGACAATGCTTATAGTATGGCGAAGAAAATTGCCAAGAAGAGCCCTGGTTCGATCAAGGCGGCCATTGAGCTCTTAAACTACGGAAAGACGGGGCAATTCTACGAAGGTGTTAAAAAAGAAGCAGAATTGTTTGGGGAAGTATTTGTTTCTGAAGATGGCAAGGAAGGCATATCTGCGTTTATTGAAAAGCGTGAACCAAGCTTTACCGGAAAATAGTGTTTTAAAAGATTTGTACTGAAAGATTACATTCATCCTCATAATCTATTATAATAGACTTGTATGCGGATGATCTAATCTTCAGAAGATTCAATGGTTATATTATGGTCTGTGAGCGAGCGCCCGCTCAATTCTAAAAGCGGGCAGTTCCAAGCAGATAAGCCTTTCTGTATGCGTTAAATATTTTCAATCTTTCGAAGTGAAGAAATGTTTTAATTAATGGCTTTGTTTTATGACAATGCTTAATTACTAGGAGGGAAATCATGAACATCTACGTATTAATGAAGAGAACATTTGATACTGAGGAAAAAATTACCATCTCCGGCGGCAAAATCAATGAAGATGGCGCTGAATTTATCATTAATCCATATGATGAATATGCAATTGAAGAAGCAATCCAGGTTCGGGATGCGAATGGCGGAGAAGTGACGGTTGTTTCCGTAGGAACAGAAGAAGCTGAAAAGCAGCTCCGTACCGCTCTTGCGATGGGTGCCGATAAAGCTGTATTAATAAATACAGAAGATGATCTTGAAGGTGGAGATCAATACACGACTGCAAAAATCTTATCCGAATACTTGAAAGACAAAGATGCTGACTTAATCATTGCAGGAAATGTAGCAATTGATGGGGGTTCGGGACAGGTTGGACCTCGTGTAGCAGAAATTTTGGGCATTTCTTATGTAACAACTATTACAAAGCTTGATATCAATGGCAGCTCTGCGACAGTAGTGCGCGATGTTGAAGGGGATTCAGAAGTAATTGAGACATCACTTCCATTATTGGTCACAGCTCAGCAGGGGTTAAATGAGCCGCGCTATCCATCTTTGCCGGGAATTATGAAGGCAAAAAAGAAGCCACTTGATGAGCTTGAGCTTGATGATCTTGATCTTGATGAGGACGATGTTGAAGCCAAAACAAAAACAATTGAAATCTATTTGCCTCCTAAGAAGGAAGCAGGAAAAGTTCTTGAAGGCGAGCTGGAAGATCAAGTTAAGGAACTTGTGAAACTTCTTCATACTGAAGCCAAAGTTGTCTGATCATCAATAACTGATAATAATAACGCAGGGGGTAAAACATATGGCTAGAAAAGTATTAGTGTTAGGTGAAGTCCGTGACGGTTCATTGCGTAATGTATCCTTCGAAGCTGTTGCAGCTGGTAAGACTGCGTCAGAAGGCGGAGAGGTTGTAGGTGTTTTAATTGGTGATTCTGTAAGCGCTTTAGCTAATGAAATGATTCACTATGGTGCTGACCGTGTTGTAACTGTTGAAGATGAAAAGCTGAAGCAGTATACTCCTGACGGCTTTTCACAGGCTTTAATGGCTGTGATTGATTCCGAAAGTCCGGAAGGCCTGATTTTTGGACATACAGCATTAGGGAAAGATCTCGCTCCTAAAATTGCTGCCAAGCTGGAGTCAGGTTTAATCTCTGACGTAACGAGCCTTGAAGAGGCAGGCGGCAACCTGGTGTTCACACGCCCGATTTATTCAGGTAAAGCTTTTGAAAAGAAAATTGTTACAGATGGCCTCCTCTTTGCAACAATTCGTCCAAACAACATAGCTCCATTGGAGAAAGATGAATCAAGATCAGGAGATATTGCTTCTGTTGCAGCAGAAATCAAAGATCTTCGCACGATCATTAAGGAAGTTGTCCGC
The DNA here is from genome assembly GCF_023516215.1 of Cytobacillus pseudoceanisediminis. Lineage (NCBI taxonomy): Bacteria > Bacillati > Bacillota > Bacilli > Caryophanales > Bacillaceae > Cytobacillus > Cytobacillus pseudoceanisediminis. The sequence continues at coordinate 5,199,931 of NZ_CP097349.1, forward strand.
AAAGCAAGTGAAGGCGTTGATTTATCCGAAGCTAAGGTTATCATTGCCGGCGGCCGCGGCGTTAAGAGCGAGGAAGGCTTTGAGCCATTAAAAGAACTTGCTTCGGTTCTAAATGGAGCAGTGGGTGCATCACGCGGAGCTTGTGATGCTGATTATTGTGACTACTCGCTGCAAATTGGCCAAACCGGTAAGGTTGTAACACCAGATCTATATATTGCTTGCGGCATCTCCGGTGCTATTCAGCATTTAGCTGGGATGTCCAACTCAAAAGTAATCGTAGCCATTAACAAAGATCCGGAAGCCAATATCTTTAAAGTAGCTGATTATGGTATTGTTGGAGATCTGTTTGAGGTTGTTCCACTGTTAACTGAAGAATTCAAAAAGCTTAAAGTAAATGCATAAGATAGTATATCGAATGGGCGGCTGATGGCCGCCCATTATACATAGTGCCAATAGGGAAAGAAAGAGAATAATCTGTTCCAAATAGGGTAAATTACGATCGAGCAGATTGTTCGCAACATATAATAAACGATGGTATACTGTCGTTAGTATTTGAGTTAAATTTTAGGAGGCATATCAAATGGCTATTTCACATGCAACTGACCAAAACTTCACTGCTGAGACTGGTTCGGGATTAGTATTGGCAGATTTCTGGGCTCCTTGGTGCGGCCCTTGTAAAATGATCGCTCCTGTTTTAGAAGAGCTTGATTCTGAAATGGGCGATAAAGTAAAAATTGTAAAAATCGATGTTGACGAAAACCAGGAAACTGCTGGAAAGTTTGGCGTAATGAGCATTCCGACATTAATCGTTCTAAAAGACGGTGAAGTTGTAGATAAAGTGGTTGGTTTCCAGCCGAAAGAGGCTCTCGCTGAATTACTTTCAAAACATGCGTAATTTATAAGGAATTTTCCCGGTGTCCCATAAGGACATCGGGATTTTTTTGTCATATGGGTTTTGTTGTTATGCTGCAGGTTTCCAGGCTGATATAATAAGATGGTAATAATGTGCCATCTGCATATTAGCGGCTAAATAATATTGGTTTGCTGCCAGCGCAAACAAAGTATTATACTAGCTTTCACCCCAAAATGATTATGCCAAACAATGAATAAATTGAACTTCAATAAAAAGTTTTAACCGGGGAGGTGTAGTGCCATGAATGATACGATAAAAAATAAACTGATGCTGCTTCCTGCCCAGCCGGGATGTTATTTGATGAAAGACAGGCAGGGTACCATCATATACGTGGGGAAGGCAAAAATCCTGAAAAACCGTGTAAGATCCTATTTCACAGGCTCACATGACGGAAAAACATTAAGACTTGTTAATGAGATCGTAGATTTTGAGTACATTGTCACTTCTTCAGATATGGAAGCACTGATCCTTGAGATGAATCTGATCAAGAAATATGATCCGAAATATAATGTAATGCTGAAGGACGATAAAAGTTACCCTTTTATCAAATTGACGGCCGAACGCCATCCCCGTCTAATTACAACCAGAAAAGTAAAAAAAGACAGGGGAAAATACTTCGGACCATATCCCAATGTGCAGGCTGCCAATGAAACAAAAAAGCTGCTCGACCGAATTTATCCTCTCCGCAAATGTTCAACTCTTCCGGACAGAGTTTGCCTTTATTATCATTTAGGCCAATGTCTTGCGCCATGCGTGAAGGCCGTAGGTGAAGACCAATATAAGCAAATGACAGACGAGATTGCAAAATTCTTGAATGGCGGATACAAAGAGATTAAAAAAGACCTGACTGCAAAAATGACAGCAGCTGCTGAAGAATTGGACTTTGAAAGGGCAAAGGAGCTTAGGGATAAAATTGCCCATATAGATGCAACAATGGAAAAGCAAAAAATGACAATGACAGACTTTACCGACCGGGATGTATTTGGATATGCGGTTGATAAAGGATGGATGTGTGTTCAGGTATTCTTCATCAGACAGGGTAAACTCATTGAAAGAGATGTATCAATGTTCCCTATTTATAATGAGCCGGAAGAAGAAATCTTAACTTTCCTCGGCCAGTTTTATACAAAAGCAAACCACTTTAAACCGCGAGAAATATTGGCACCGGATTCGGTTGATGCTGAAATGGCAGAACAGCTTCTGGATGTTAAGGTGCTAAAACCGCAGCGAGGGCAAAAAAAGGACCTGGTGAAGCTTGCTTATAAAAATGCAAAAATTGCTCTCCAGGAGAAGTTTTCTTTAATTGAGCGTGATGAAGAACGGACAATTAAGGCTGTAGAAAATCTGGGGGATCAGCTTGGAATATATACGCCTCACCGGATAGAAGCATTTGATAATTCAAATATCCAGGGAACGGACCCTGTTTCAGCCATGATCGTCTTTATTGATGGCAAACCAGAGAAAAGAGAATACCGTAAATATAAGATTAAGTCTGTTAAAGGCCCTGATGACTATGAATCCATGAGAGAAGTAGTCCGGCGCAGATATACAAGGGTACTGAAAGAAGAGCTGCCGCTTCCGGACTTAATCATGATTGATGGGGGAAAAGGGCATGTTGAAGCTGTACGGGATGTGCTTGAAAATGAGCTCGGTCTGGATATTCCGATTTCTGGCCTGGTGAAGGATGAAAAGCACAGGACTTCTCAGCTCTTATATGGTAATCCGCTTCAAATTATTCCACTTGCAAGGAACAGCCAGGAATTTTATCTGCTTCAGAGAATTCAGGACGAGGTTCATCGTTTTGCGATTACTTTTCATCGCCAGCTTCGCGGGAAAAATGCCTTTCAGTCTATTCTTGATGATATTCCCGGCATAGGAGAAAAACGAAAGAAACAGCTGCTGAAAGCCTTTGGATCTGTAAAGAAAATGAAAGAAGCACCAATAGAGGAGTATAGGAAAATAGGCATTCCTGAGAATGTTGCCGAGGAATTGAAGTTGAGGCTCGAGGAACAAAATGGAAATCCTAAGTCATAAATGGATATAGACAGAAAATTTCAGATATGTTATACTAATTCAAACTTTATATCAATATCACTTTATAGCGATAAAGCGTATGTTCATTTAGTTCAAACAAAGTTTTGGGACTATGAACCGAATCGTTAAGTGAAGGTAGAGGTGCGAACTTCATCAGTAAAAGCTTGGAGAAGAATGAGCTTCCATGAAAAGCTTTGAAAGGGTACGTTCGCCGAAGTGGAGAAAATCTCATCATTTTTTCTGCTGGTTCTGCATTGAATAAATGCAGGATTGTCAGGACAATGCCGTCCTGGAGAGCTATCTCACTGTGTTTGCTCATTTTTATACTTTGGCTGCACAGCAATGGGATAGTAAACTATTCCATTGCTTTTTTTATTGCCCAAAAGGGTATTTTAGAGTTAAGGCCATTGTCAAATACAGCAGAGTGAACTGATATGCTTCACTTACATAGGACGGCAAATCACAAAATTACTATTTCTTTAGAAAGAAGGGAAAGCTGTGGGAATCATTGTGCAGAAATTCGGGGCACCTCCGTGGGGACTGTAGACAGAATTCAAAATGTTGCCAATCGGGTAATTGAAGAAAAAATCGGGGAAATGATGTTGTTGTAGTTGTTTCGGCAATGGGCAAAACAACTGATCAGCTGGTTGGCATGGCAAGGGAGATTTCCCCTCACCTGATAAAAGGGAAATGGACATGCTGCTTACAACCGGCGAACAGGTGACCATCTCTTTATTGGCAATGGCTTTAAATGCGAAAGGGCATCCCGCCGTTTCTTTTACAGGGTGGCAGGCAGGCATTAAAACAGAAGCAGTCCATGGCAATGCGAGGATAGTGAATATTGATCCAGGTACCATTAAGGGTGAATTAAACCAGGGGAAAATTGTAATTGTGGCAGGCTTCCAGGGGATGACTGAAGATGGTTCCATCACCACACTTGGCCGGGGCGGATCTGATACAACGGCTGTTGCACTGGCTGCAGCACTTAAAGCTGATAAATGTGATATTTATACTGATGTAACCGGGGTATTTACATCAGATCCCCGCTTTATAAAGAATGCCAGAAAATTATATTCTGTTTCCTATGATGAAATGCTTGAACTGGCCAATTTGGGGGCAGGTGTGCTCCATCCAAGAGCAGTCGAATTTGCGAAAAATTATGGACTTCCCCTTGAAGTGCGTTCAAGCCTTGAGAAGGAAGCCGGAACAATCATTGAGGAGGAAGTAAAAATGGAACAAAACTTAGTCGTGCGCGGTGTGGCATTTGAGGATGATATAACAAGGGTGACGATTCTTGGTCTTCCTAATTCAATGACTGGATTGTCTACTATTTTCTCGGCGCTTGCCAAAAATCGCATTAACGTTGATATCATTATCCAGAGCATGACAGAGGCTCAGACGACAAACCTTTCATTTTCAATAAAGAATGAAGATCTCACAGATACAGTAAAAGTGCTGGAAAAGCATAGAGAACAATTAAATTATGACAGAATTGAATGGGAATCGGGCCTTGCTAAGGTTTCGATTGTTGGCTCAGGCATGATTTCCAATCCGGGTGTGGCTGCAGAAATGTTCGAAGTGCTTTCCGCGAATGAAATAACGGTGAAAATGGTAAGCACATCAGAAATTAAAGTATCGGCGGTTGTTGAAAACAGCAAAATGATTGATGCAGTTGATGCTTTGCATGATGCATTCAATCTGTCGGTTTCTCCGGTTAAGGCTTAATTCCAGGAATATCAAACAATAAGCTATCAAAATTGATAGCTTATTGTTTGTACATATGATATTACTCAGCAGGATCCTTTTTATCCCACTTCACTGTAATAAGGATTTTGCCAGTTTTTTTGCGGGGATGTTCGAATGCCTCACAAATGACTTCTTTTTGAAGTTCAATCTGCTGGGCTATAAATCCGGCCTCAAGCTGAAAGGTGCAGTTATGATTTTTTTGCAGCGGTCTGTAATCAGCTGGCTGGATAATTCCATTTCAATTTCATTTTTCGATTCGTTTGCGATGGAAAGATTTCCCCAGCCGGCGTTTATAAAAAACTCGGCAATCTGGCCGGCTGTTTCCAGAGGATACATGCGTGCGATCCTTTTGCCTGCCCAATATAAAATTTCCGGTGCTTCATTTCCCAAAAGGTCATGCAGCAGCACTTCCCGGATTAGTTCATAGCCAAAAACCGGAACTGACTGTATGTGATCTTCATTAGTGGATTTCGCAGATGCTAATTCGCTCAATAGTCTCCCCTCTTTCTATGATTCTATTATATACAATATGCTGAGAGAGTTAATATCAATTCGGGAAAAAATAGAACGATTTGCATAGAAATAATTACTATTCCAGTATACTGGAGAGCAGCAACTGGGTCATATTGAACTGCAAAATAATATATGTTTTTTAGCCGCTAATATTTTTTAAAAATTTTATTAATATGGAACATTTTATGTATCCGTTTTCTTGACGCTCTATTATCTTGGGAGTAAAATGGACATGTCACATAATTGTAAGAAAATGAATAACATTTTCGAGATGATGTCCTGAGCGGGGGCTCAGCATCATTTTTTTAAAATCAGGGGGAAAGTTTATGGCAGGTAATCGTGAGTTTTTTAATCGCAGATTGCATTCATTACTTGGGGTTATACCGGTTGGTTTGTTTTTGGTGCAGCACCTTGTAGTGAACCATTTTGCAACAGGGGAGAGGAATCTTTTAATAATGCAGCGCATTTCATGGAAAGTCTTCCATTCAGAATATTCCTTGAAACGTTTGTAATCTATCTACCTTTGCTGTTCCACGCAATCTATGGACTTTATATTGCTTTTACTGCAAAAAATAACGCAAGCAGGTATGGATACTTCCGAAACTGGATGTTTATGCTGCAGCGTGTTTCAGGTGTCATTACACTGGTTTTTGTTGCATGGCATGTTTGGGAAACACGTGTACAGGCTGCCTTTGGAGCAGATGTTAACTTTCAGATGATGGAGAACATCCTATCTAATCCATTTATGTTCTGGTTCTATATTATTGGAGTCATTTCTGCAATTTTCCACTTTGCTAATGGGCTTTGGTCATTCCTTGTCAGCTGGGGAATTACAGTATCTCCTCGTTCACAGGTTATTTCCACGTATGTAACGATCGGAATATTCATTGCACTATCTATTGTTGGTGTACGTGCTCTAACAGCATTCATTTAAAAGACAATAAAAGACTATTAGACTTCGGATTTATAACGTGCCAATAATATTGCAGCTTTGAGAAGCAGTCTGGCTTTAAGCGCGATAGGCAGGCGCTCTGCGCTTTTCTAAGTTGTACTAGTAATTAGGGAGTGAGTCACTATGGGTAAAGGAAAGGTTATAGTTGTCGGCGGCGGATTAGCCGGTTTAATGGCGACAATTAAAGTTGCAGAATCAGGGACTCCGGTTGAATTATTTTCTTTAGTGCCGGTTAAACGTTCTCACTCTGTTTGTGCCCAGGGCGGCATCAACGGAGCAGTAAATACAAAAGGGGAAGGCGATTCTCCTTGGATTCATTTTGACGATACAATTTATGGCGGAGACTTCCTGGCAAACCAGCCGCCTGTTAAAGCGATGGCAGAGGCAGCACCAGGAATTATTCACTTATTTGACCGTATGGGTGTTATGTTCAACCGTACCCCTGAAGGGCTGCTTGACTTCCGCCGCTTTGGCGGTACACAGCATCACCGTACAGCATTCGCTGGTGCTACGACAGGTCAGCAGCTTCTTTACGCGATGGACGAGCAGGTCCGCCGCCATGAAGTTGCAGGCTTAGTAACAAAGTACGAAGGCTGGGAATTCCTAGGGGTAGTAATCGACGATGATGGAGCTTGTAAGGGTGTCGTTGCCCAGAACCTGACTTCTATGGAGATCAAGTCTTTTGCTGCTGACGCCGTTATTATGGCATCCGGCGGACCTGGAATTATCTTCGGGAAATCCACTAACTCTGTTATTAACACAGGCTCAGCTGCCTCGATTGTTTATCAGCAGGGTGCTTATTATGCAAATGGAGAATTTATTCAAATTCATCCAACCGCTATTCCGGGAGACGATAAGCTTCGTCTAATGAGTGAATCTGCGCGTGGTGAAGGCGGACGAGTTTGGACATATAAAGATGGCAAACCATGGTATTTCCTTGAAGAGAAATATCCTGCTTATGGAAACCTGGTGCCTCGTGATATTGCAACCCGTGAAATTTTTGACGTGTGTGTTAACCAGAAGCTTGGCATTAATGGGGAAAACATGGTCTATCTTGATCTTTCCCATAAAGATCCTAAAGAGCTTGATATTAAGCTTGGCGGAATTATTGAAATCTATGAAAAATTCCAGGGTGAAGACCCGCGTAAAGTGCCAATGAAAATCTTCCCTGCTGTCCACTATTCAATGGGCGGACTATGGGTGGACTATGATCAGATGACGAATATTCCTGGCCTATTTGCTGCAGGTGAATGTGATTATTCACAGCATGGTGCCAACCGTCTGGGTGCAAACTCCCTTCTATCAGCCATTTACGGCGGTATGGTAGCAGGTCCGAATGCTGTCAAATATATCAGCGGCCTTGATAAGAGTGCTGAAGATCTGCCATCATCATTATTTGACCGCCACGTAAAACAGGAAGAAGAAAAATGGAATAATATTATGTCTCTTGATGGCACAGAGAATGCATATGTCCTTCATAAAGAGCTTGGTGAATGGATGACAGATAATGTAACGGTTGTACGCCACAATGACAGGCTTTTGAAAACAGATGAAAAAATTGTTGAACTTATGGAGCGCTATAAAAACATCAATATTAATGACACTGCGAAGTGGAGCAATCAGGGTGCAAGCTTTACCCGCCAATTGCAGAATATGCTTCAATTGGCTCGTGTTATTACAATTGGTGCATACAACCGTAATGAAAGCCGCGGTGCACACTATAAGCCGGATTTCCCAGAGCGTAACGATGAGGAATTCATGAAAACAACAATGGCGAAGTTTGTTGATGCAAATTCCGCTCCTGCATTCCATTACGAAGACATTGATGTAAGCTTAATAAAACCGCGTAAGCGTGACTATTCTAAAAAGAAAGGGGAGAATTAATCCATGCAAGAAACAAAAACTAAAACAGTCCGTTTTGTAATCAGCCGCCAGGATACTCCTGATTCAGCCCCTTATCAGGAAGAGTTTGAAATAGATTACCGTCCAAATATGAATGTTATTTCTGCCCTTATGGAAATTCGCCGTAATCCGGTCAACGTGAAGGGTGAACATACTACTCCAATCGCATGGGATATGAACTGTCTTGAAGAAGTCTGCGGTGCATGTTCAATGATTATTAATGGAAAGCCCCGCCAGTCCTGCACGGCTCTTGTAGATCAGCTGGAACAGCCGATCCGTCTTGAGCCGATGCGCACGTTCCCTGTAGTCCGTGACCTGCAGGTAGACAGAAGCCGTATGTTTGACTCCTTGAAAAAGGTTAAAGCGTGGATTCCAATCGATGGTACTTATGATTTGGGACCAGGACCGCGTATGCCTGAGAGAAAGCGCCAATGGGCATATGAATTGTCAAAGTGCATGACATGCGGTGTTTGTCTGGAAGCATGCCCGAATGTAAACAGCAAATCTGACTTTATTGGGCCAGCTCCTTTATCACAGGTTCGTTTGTTCAATGCTCACCCAACTGGTGAAATGAATAAAGCAGAACGCCTGGAGCAAATTATGGGTGATGGCGGACTAGCCAACTGCGGAAACTCTCAAAACTGCGTACAGTCCTGCCCGAAAGGCATTCCTTTAACAACATCCATTGCGGCACTTAACCGCGATACAACATTCCAGTCTTTCAAAAACTTCTTTGGAAGCGATCAGATCTAAACATCTTAAAACCCCTTTCCTTTTTGGAGAGGGGTTTTTTTAGGTTTCTTTGAGCAGCTAATTAAATTTAACCACTGAGCTGAGTGGAGTGGAAGGCGCGAGATCCTCGAAAATGCATGGCATTTTCTTCATGCGGTGTGGATTCAAGGAAGTTTATTCAACGTCCTTCGCAAGTAGCGTACCATGGGAGGGCCGCAGACGCGAAGCGTCGGCAGCCCCGTGGGAAAGCTTGATTACCAGCAACGGAAAATCAACGGGCAGAATTAATTTTCCATAAATTTGATTAGAGGCACAATATTTTAACACATGCTGAAAGGTTTTCAAATAATTCCAAAAATACTATAATGAAATATAACAGAGTGAGCGCTCATTCATTAATAGCCGGGAGGAACTGCCATGAAAAAATTGAGCTATATTGACGATTTTAAAAAATGGGAAGAAGAATTCATTTTCTTCCATCCAGTAAAAGTCAGATTTTCTGAAACAGATATGTTTGGACATTTGAACAATACCGTTCCATTCACATATTATGAAGAAGCACGGATAGAATTTTTCAAAAGCAAAGGCTTTATGCAGGACTGGGTAAAACATAATAATGAAACCATACCAGTCGTAGCAGACCTCCAATGCGATTTTATCTGCCAGGTTTTCTTTGATGAAGAGATACAAATTTATGTAAAAGCTGCTTCGATAGGTAATTCTTCTGTTGATCTTCATTATATGGGCAAGAAATCAGACGGTTCAGTTTGCTTCACCGGCAGGGGCACGATGGTGCAGATATCAAAGGTGACAGGCAAGGGTGTGCCTTGGACCGCAGAGATGAAAGAAATGCTGAAAAGCGGGGTTAAAGTACGAGCCTAGCGGCACAAATGGCACATTTTTGAAAATAACTTTCTCCTTTCACTAAATATAGTCACTTCGGCTGTTTTGCTGACATATGATATGGTGACTAAATATATACCCATCCCGCGGTTCATAGCTGGCGAAAGGCAAGGAGGGTTACAATACTTGAAGGAGAATGAATATACTCACAAGCCGTTACTCACCAAACGAGAAAGAGAAGTATTCGAATTGTTAGTACAAGATAAAACAACAAGGGAAATCGCTGGTGAATTGTTTATAAGTGAAAAAACGGTTCGGAACCACATTTCCAATGCCATGCAAAAGCTTGGTGTAAAGGGGCGATCACAAGCTGTTGTAGAGCTCCTTCGAATGGGAGAGCTAGAACTTTAATTTAGACCGGCTATCCTTCTGGGAAGCCGGTTATCACATTTATAAAGGGGTTTTTCATTATTGGTTTTATTTCTATCTTGAAATTTATACGGAAAAAGGTGAAAATAAATGCACAAGGGCAGAAAACGTCGTATAAGCTTAAATGGGAGTGTTTAAGAATGAAGCTTGAAGATCCTAAAACAAATGAAATAAATGATGTTGTAGCTGAAATTGAGAAAGACTTAAGATACATATCCGGCATTATCAAGCAGAAGGGAAGGGAAATTCTAAGTGATTTCACCATTACCCCTCCTCAGTTTGTTGCATTGCAATGGCTTTTTGAAGAAGGCGATATGACCATCGGTGAGCTATCAAACAAAATGTATCTTGCATGCAGCACGACAACAGATCTTGTTGACCGAATGGAGAAAAACACCCTTGTGAAGAGGGTTAAAGACCCAAATGACCGAAGAGTGGTCAGGATCCACCTGCTTGAAGAAGGAGAACGGATTATTGAAGAAGTTATAAAAAAACGCCAGGATTATCTAAAAGAAGTTTTAAAAAATTCTTCACATAATGAGGTCTTGTTCCTAAAAGATAACTTAATGAAATTACACCATGATATGCGAGGAGAATGAGGCGGTACTTGTGAAACAACCTATAGGAATTATTGACTCCGGAGTCGGAGGCTTAACAGTCGCAAAAGAAATCATGCGGCAGCTGCCAAATGAAGATATTGTTTACCTTGGAGATACAGCCCGATGCCCCTATGGCCCCCGGCCTGGTGACGAGGTAAAATCTTTTACCTGGCAAATGACGAAATACTTGCTTGAAAGAAATATTAAAATGCTGATCATTGCCTGTAATACTGCTACTGCTGTAGCCCTTGAAGAAATACGCAGGGAACTCACGATACCGGTTATCGGTGTCATTTTCCCTGGGGCCAGAACAGCTATAAAAGTAACAAAAAATCATAAAATTGGTGTCATTGGCACAGAAGGCACAGTCAGAAGCAAGGCATATGAAAATGCGCTGATTCAGTTAAACAGGAGATCTGATGTGCATAGTCTGGCATGCCCTAAATTCGTTCCTCTTGTAGAGAGCGGGGAGTATGAAGGCTCTGTTGCCAAAAAAATCGTGGCTGAGACTCTTCAGCCTATTAAAGGCAAAGGAATGGATACACTCATTCTCGGGTGTACCCATTATCCTTTATTAGAACCAATTATAAAAAATGTAATGGGAAAAGACGTAAATGTCATCAGTTCCGGTGAGGAAACAGCAAGGGAAGCAAGTACCATTCTGCATCACTATGGAATGCTAAAAGCTGTTGCTGAGAACCCTGAATATAAATTCTGCACAACGGGCTCAACAGCCATTTTTTCTAAAATTGCTTCAAAATGGCTGGGGTCTCCCGTAAATACCGTAGAAAAAATATCGCTTTAATAAATGCAGACATCTTCTGAACTTTTTCAGAAGGTGTTTTTTTAAGATAAGTATAAAATTTTGAACGCGGATAACTGTCTAGCTCCAGCGCCTTGCCCAGCCCCTCGAGGTGAGGCCCCCAGGATGGGGGTCATGCAGACGTTGCCACAGGACGTGGCGTTCTTAGTCTGCGTTCCTTCGCGGGCAAGGCGCTTCCGCTTTTCTTTTAGGATTACATTTTAAAAAAGCTTTGGTATCATGAGAATGATAGACAAATTATATTAGTTGAGTTGGTGATCAATTTGCTGGCACAAGCCGAAAACTATCTGAAAAAATATTTTGGATATACCTCTTTCCGCCCTGGCCAACAGGATATTATTCAAAATATCCTTTCTCAAAACAATACTCTTGGCATTCTCCCAACTGGAGGCGGAAAGTCAATCTGCTTCCAAATACCCGCTCTTGTACTCCCCGGAACGGCCATTGTGATCTCTCCCTTAATTTCCCTGATGAAAGATCAAGTAGATGCTCTTAGCCTTGCCGGCATCCCGGCTGCTTTTATCAACAGCACGCTGTCTTCAGCTGAGTATCAGCATGTTATGGCCGGAATACGCAATGGTGAATATAAGCTCGTGTATGTGGCGCCGGAACGATTTGGTTCCATGGCCTTTTTGGAATTATTAAACGATATTTCAATTAGTGCTATCGTCTTTGATGAGGCGCACTGCATCTCTCAATGGGGACATGATTTCAGACCAAGTTATCGTTCCGTTGTCGAAGAGCTAAACAGCCTGTACCAGAAACCTGTAATCGCTGCTTTGACAGCAACAGCAACACGTGACGTCGCAGAGGATATTCGCAGGCTTTTAAACATAGGAGAGGAACATACGTTTATTACCGGTTTTGCAAGGGAGAATTTATCTTTCCACGTTTTGAAAGGTGTTAACAAAAGGGACTTTATATTGCAGACCATAAAGAAACATAAAAACGAAGCGGGAATTATATATACTTCAAGCCGCAAGGAAACGGACCAGCTGTACCAATTTTTAAAAAGCAAGAACTGCTCAGCTGCCAAGTATCATGCAGGCTTAAAGGAAGAAGAACGAAAAGAAGCACAGAATTCCTTTGTATACGATGAATCAGACATTATGATCGCCACGAATGCTTTTGGAATGGGGATTGATAAATCCAATGTCAGATTTGTCATCCACTATAATCTTCCGCGGAACATTGAAGCCTATTATCAGGAAGCGGGGAGGGCTGGCAGAGATGGCGTGGATAGTACATGCTACCTGCTGTTTGCCCCTCAGGATATCCAGCTGCAGAAGTTTTTGATAGAGGAGAGCAGTCTGAATCAACAAAAAATGGAGCAGGAATACAGCAAGCTAAAGGATATGGTGAATTACTGCCATACAGAAAAATGTCTCCAGTCCTATATCATTGAATATTTTGATGAAAATGCCGATCCTATTCGATGCGGCAAATGCAGCAGCTGTCTGGATGAACGGACAAGCATGGATATTACTCAGGAAGCATTAATGATTTTCTCATGCATTAAGCGGATGGGAGAAAGATTTGGCATTACTTTGACAGCCCAGGTTTTAAAAGGCTCCAATAATAAGAGAATCCGCGAAATGAATTTTAATAAACTTTCAACATTTGGATTGCTGAAAAACCGCAAAGAAAAAGAGATTGCTGATATGATAAACTATCTTCTGGCCGAGGACTATCTGGCTTTAACAGATGGGAAATATCCAACAGTAAGGCTGTCAGCCAGTGCGGTTCCCGTGTTGAAGGGGCAGAAAAGATTATTTATGAAAATAAGCGAACCGGTGCCTGTTCAGGAAACAGATGAAAACATTGAGCTCTTCGAGATGCTGAGAAAGCTCAGGAAAAAGTTTGCAGATGAGGAAAATGTCCCTCCTTTCGTAGTATTTGCTGATGCATCATTAAAAGAAATGAGCCGGTATTTTCCAGTCAGCAAGGAAATGATGTTAAATATTAAAGGTGTAGGGCAAATGAAGTATGAAAAGTATGGGGAAGACTTTATCCAGGCTATCAGAGAGTTTGCCGAAGAACATAATATTTCGCCTAATCCGGCTGCAGAAGCACCTTCAAAAACAGAGGAACCAATAGATGATCGCCCAAGCTACCTGATTTCCTTTGACTATTACAAGGATGGAGATTCAATAAGAGAAATAGCCAAAAAGCGAAATTTCTCACCGATAACAATTCAAGAGCATATATTTCGCTCTGTCAGAGAAGGCAATGTAATTGACTGGTCAGAAATATTCAATGAAACTGAAGAAAAGCTCGTTTTACAGGCTGCTGAAAAAGCTGGAAGAGACAAACTTAAACCAATCAAAGAAGAACTTCCGGAAGAAATAGATTATTTTAAAATCAAAGCCGTCCTGGTAAAAGATGAACTGCAGAAACAAATATGACAAAGAAGCTCCTTATGGGGGCTTCTTTTTTAATGGATGCCATTTCAAACCTTTCTTTCGGTTTGTCCAAATTTGTCAAAAATCTATTAACACTTTTATCCCAAAAGCCGGTCTAAATTTCAGATAGGCTCGTATACATGTAGTACAAACTGTCTCAGGGGGATTATGTATGTCTATAAATAAAAAAACGTCTATAGTGTCAGCTGTGCTGGTATCATCTGTTCTATTATCAGGATGCGGATTGTTCGGAAGCCAGGGGAAGGAAAAGGTCGATCCGCCAAAAGCAGTATCTTATACCGATGAAGGCGAGAGTGTAGCCGAAGAAACAGCTGGAAAAGAAACAGCCGAAAATGAAGAGGGTGTTACGGCAAATCTTAAAACAGAGCTTTACTTGATTGATAAGAACGGGTATGTCGTTCCCCAGACTATTGACTTGCCAAAAACTAATTCAGTTGCTACACAGGCGTTAGAATACCTGGTAGAAAACGGTCCTGTTACAGAATTTCTTCCTAATGATTTCCGTGCAGTCCTTCCGGCTGATACAAAAGTTTCGGTAAATATTAAAGATAAAGTTGCAACCGTCGATTTTTCAAAAGAATTTAAGGAATATGCTAAGGAGGATGAAAAGAAAATTCTCCAATCAGTAACCTGGACACTTACACAATTTGATTCCATTGATAAAGTTAAGCTGACATTAAACGGACATGAATTAAAGGAGATGCCTGTGAATGGCACTCCGGTCAGTTCGGCGTTAAGCAGAGCCAATGGAATAAACATGGATACAACGGAAGTAGTGGATATCACGAATACGAAGCCGGTTACCGTTTATTATCTGGGCGGGGATGAAGAAAACTATTATTACGTGCCTGTCACCAAGCGTGTCAGCAATGATATGGACAATAAAGTTGAAGCGGTTGTATCCGAACTGATAAAGGGGCCGAACTATGCTTCCAATCTGGTGACAGACTTCCTTCCGGATGTAGAGCTGCTTGAGGCTCCAAAAGTTGAAGAAGGAAAAGTCACATTAAACTTCAATGAGAATGTTTTCAGCAGCTTCGAAGAGAAAATGATTTCCAAGCACTTGCTGAATACACTTGTCCTTTCACTGACCGAACAAAAGGGCATCGAAAGCGTGGCTGTCACAGTCGATGGCAAAGCAGAGATTGTCAATGAGGATGGCCAAAAACTATCTGAGCCTGTAACCCGTCCTGAAAATGTGAATACAGGAAGTTTTTAATAGAGCAGATTTTGTTATACTATATAATAACAGGAAAAAGAGGTTGGCATTTAATGCCGCCTCTTCTTTGTTGGTAAAATGAAGGCATGCCAATGTACCTGGACAAAAACATACTTAGGGCGATGCTCTGGATAAATTATTTTTTTACATATGGAAAAGAAGGGGGAATCAGCTTATGCGTGCAGATGGACGTGAACCGAAGCAGCTTAGGCCTATACATATTGAATCAGATTACTTAAAGCATCCTGAGGGCTCTGTGCTTATAACTGTGGGAGACACGAAGGTGATTTGCACAGCAAGTATCGATGAGAGGGTCCCTCCTTTTATGAGGGGACAGGGGAAAGGCTGGATAACAGCTGAATATTCCATGCTTCCAAGAGCAACCGAACAGAGAAACATCAGGGAATCGGCAAAAGGGAAAATCTCAGGTAGAACAATGGAAATCCAGCGTCTGATCGGCCGTGCTCTCCGCGCAGTGGTGGATCTTGATGCGCTTGGCGAAAGAACGGTTTGGCTTGATTGCGACGTAATCCAGGCGGATGGAGGGACCCGGACAGCATCTATTACAGGAGCCTTTGTCGCTATGTCACAGGCGATGGATAAACTGTACAGCAGCAAGAAGCTTGCTCACTACCCAATCAATGATTTCCTTGCTGCCACAAGCGTGGGAATTCTTAAAAATAAGCAGGCTGCAGTGGATTTGAATTATATTGAAGACTCCTCAGCGGAAGTAGATATGAATGTCGTTATGACTGGCAGCGGTGAGTTTGTGGAGCTTCAGGGAACGGGAGAAGAAGCGACTTTTTCTTATACCCAGCTGCAGGAAATGCTGGGTGCTGCACAGGAAGGGATATCAGAGCTGTTTGAGTTTCAAAAGGCTGCGCTTGGAGAGAAAATCACAGAAAGTATTCTAAGTAAAAGAGAAAAGCTGGAGGGGAGGTCATAGCATGCAGGAAGTGATTATCGCTACTAAAAATGCAGGCAAAGCCAGAGAGTTTGAACGGATGTTCAAACCTCTTGGGTATGAAGTTAAAACGCTGCTGGATTATCCTGATTTTCACGATGTAGAGGAAACAGGAAGCACGTTTGAAGAGAATGCCATTCTGAAAGCGGAAGCCGTTTCTGAAGCTTTTGGAAGAATGGTAATTGCCGATGATTCAGGATTGATCATTGATGCGCTTGGAGGAAAGCCAGGCATCTATTCAGCCCGCTATGCAGGAGAAGAAAAAAACGACCAGAAAAACATGGAAAAGGTTCTGGATGAGCTCGAAAGTATTCCGGATCATAAGCGGCAGGCGCGGTTCTATTGTGCTCTTGCAATCGCTGCACCCGGAAAAACTACTGTAACAGTTGCAGGAACTTGTGAAGGCCATATCTTAAGAGAAAAAGAGGGACTAATGGATTTGGCTATGATCCTATTTTCTTTACAGAAGAAAAAAACAAAGCAATGGCTGAATTAATGCCGGAGGAAAAAGCCAGATCAGCCATAGGGCGAATGCTCTCAAAAAGCTGGAGGAGCTGCTTCCTTCTTTTGTGACCGGAGCTGAGAACTCATGAAGGTTCTGATAGTCAGTGATAGCCATGGGTTAACCTCTGAACTCAGCCAAATCCGCGAAATGCATCCTGATATGGATTTGATGATTCATTGCGGAGATTCTGAGCTTCAGGCAGATCATGACTCATTAAGAGGCTACGCTGCTGTAAGAGGAAATTGTGACTTTGAGGCAGCGTTCCCGGAGGATAGAGTAGAAGAAGCTGGGGGACTCCGCTTTTTCGTCACACACGGCCACAGATATTCCGTTAAGTCTACCTTAATGAATCTATCATACAAGGCACGTGAAATGGAAGCAGATATCGTATGCTTTGGCCATTCACACGGTCTGGGAGCTGAAATGTCCGATGGGATATTATTTATTAACCCCGGAAGCATATGGCTGCCCAGAGGAAGAAAGGAAAAAACATATGTCATACTGGAAGCCAGGGGAAAGGATGTTACACTGGATGTGTATGACTTATCTAATGGGAAAATTCCTGAACTGACACAAAATTTTTCACTGGTAAAAAGCGAGTAATTTGAATATAATAACTGAGGGAAGCCAGTCTTCCCTCAATAATAAAAAAATATCTTACAAAGTGTTGACTTCTTAACATTTGTTTAATATAATAAATCTTGTCGTTGAGTTAATTAATCTCAATCAAGAAAAAATATTCAATACGTCCCAGTAGCTCAGCTGGATAGAGCAACGGCCTTCTAAGCCGTCGGTCGGGAGTTCGAATCTCTCCTGGGACGCCATTTACACATCTGGCAGCACTACATATCTTACCGAATTCTTACTCACCTTTTTGGTGAGTTTTTTTATTTTTAATTTAGTTTTAATAACAGTAGTCTGCCAGTGGAACCTTCAGTACTTAAGCCATTTTAAAACCTCTTAAATTTAAACCAATTTCAGCTGTTATACCCCTTCATAAAAAAATTATCTAAAATTTTTTTGTCCCAGAGAATGTGAATATATCAACAATGTAAGCGGATACACAAAAACAGACTAATCGAAATTATCAAATAATTCATAAAAAGGGTGTTGACGGCTGATAAAAATGGGCGTAAGATAGTCCTCAATATAAGAAATTCACACCTTTAAGTTAAATAGAATTATAACCTTCATCTTAGTGAAAACATTCTTGTAATAAGCTTCTTGGGTTTTTTTATTTAATAATTCAACGGTTTAAAGCGTTAGTGTAATGTGGTTGAAATCAGAATATGAAAAGCGTAGAAGAGGATAAGTAGTTTTATGACAGGCATTCACAGAGAGCCGGACCTGCTGAAAACCGGTAATGCCCTCTTAAAATGAACTCACCTCTGAGCGCAGTCCTGAAAGATGATCGATTAGGGGCTGCCGGGTGTTCTTCACCCGTTATCAAAACGGACAGCATTTGGCTGTTCATGAGTGCACGCACTATAAGCGTGAATCAGGGTGGTACCGTGGAACAGGTTATCAAAGCCTTTTCATCCCTTATACCTACAATCGATAGGTGTCTTTAGGGGTGGAAGGGCTTTTTATATTGGAATTATATAAACATGAGGAGGTTATCAACAAATGCTGCAGGAAGCTGCCTTAACAGAAACAAAAACGGAGACACATCCTGTCACCGGTGCTGATCTGTTATTAAGAGCCTTGGAGAAAGAAAATGTTGAAGTGATTTTTGGTTATCCTGGAGGAGCTGTTCTTCCACTCTACGACAAACTGTATCATTCAGAGATTCTTCATGTGCTGCCGCGTCATGAACAGGGAGGAATTCATGCTGCTGAAGGGTATGCCCGGATATCTGGAAAGCCGGGCGTTGTAATTGCCACTTCAGGCCCAGGAGCCACTAATATTGTTACCGGGCTTGCGGACGCAATGATGGATTCACTTCCGCTGATTGTTTTTACAGGCCAGGTGGCAACGGGAGTCATTGGATCAGACGCCTTTCAGGAGGCAGATATCCTGGGGATAACCACTCCAATTACAAAATACAATTATCAGGTCCGCAGCATTGAAGATATCCCGAGAATTGTTAAAGAAGCTTTTTATATAGCTTCAACCGGCAGGCCAGGACCAGTACTGATCGATATACCTAAAGACATCGCTGCGGGAGTTTCAGATCAGCCTGAGGAAGAAAAGGAAGTGAATCTGCCGGGATATCAGCCGACATTAAAACCAAATTACCTGCAAATAAGGAAATTAACTGAAGCGGTCAGCCGATCGAAAAAGCCTGTCATCCTGGCTGGTGCGGGCGTGCTTCATGGAAGAGCATCCAAAGAATTAAAAGAGTATGCGGAGCAGCAGCAAATTCCTATAATTCACACACTCCTGGGCCTCGGCGGGTTCCCGGCAGATCATCCATTATTTATCGGAATGGCAGGGATGCATGGCTGTTATGCAGCCAATATGGGACTTACAGAATGTGACTTGCTGATAAATATTGGAGCCCGATTTGATGACAGATTAACTGGAAACTTACAGCATTTTGCACCACATGCAACAGTCGCCCATATTGATATTGATCCTGCTGAAATCGGCAAGAACGTTCCGACTTCCATTCCGATTGTCGCAGATGCAAAAGAAGCTCTAGAGCAGCTGATTCTGCAGGATGGAAAACCGCCGGCCCATAAAGAATGGATGGAAACCATCATGGGGTGGCAGGAGGAATATCCATATTTCTATGATAAAGAGTCTGGACGATTGAAGCCCCAGAAAGTCATGGAAATGCTTCATTCAAAAACGGAAGGGAATGCCATCGTCGTAACAGACGTAGGACAGCATCAAATGTGGGCAGCCCAATACTACCGCTTTAATAAGGCAGACAGGTGGGTGACATCAGGAGGGCTTGGTACAATGGGATTTGGTTTCCCTGCCAGCATCGGAGCTCAGCTGGCCGACCCGGAAGCATGCGTACTCGCTATTTGCGGAGATGGAGGGTTCCAAATGTCAACGCAGGAGCTTGCCATTATACAGGAAATGAACCTGCCGGTGAAAATTATCATTTTTAATAATATGGCCCTTGGCATGGTCCGGCAATGGCAGGAGATATTTTATGAATCCCGTTTCTCTCACAGCAAAATTCCAGTACAGCCATCATTCGTAAAATTGGCAGAAGCCTACGGAATAAAAGGATATGTCATTCAATCTGAAGAAGAAGCTGAAGAGTTATTGGATGAAGTGCTTCATAACCGCGAACCAGTACTTATCGACTTCCGGGTGGATCCGGATGAAAACGTGTATCCGATGATTGCGCCTGGAAAAGGACTTCATGAAATGGCAGGTGTAAAACCATGAAAAGAGTCATATGCCTGACTGTTATGAATCGGCCGGGTGTGCTAAACAGAATCACGAATTTATTTTCCAAAAGAAACTTTAATATCGAAAGCATTTCAGTTGGGCTGTCTGAACATGAAGGGATGTCGCGCATCACTTGTGTGGTCCATGTTGAGGACTCCAGTGCCAGTGAACAAATTACGAAACAGCTAAACAAGCAAATCGATGTGATAAAAGTGACTGATATCACGGATCAGTCGATAGTGGCAAGGGAGCTCGCCCTCATAAAAGTTCAGGCGGTCCCTTATACAAGAAATGAAATATACTCTTTGATTGAACCTTTTAGAGCTTCTGTCATAGATGTCAGCAAGGATAGCATGACTGTTCAGATTACAGGTGAATCTGATAAAGTAGAAGCTTTCATTGAACTTATTAAACCTTATGGAATCAAAGAGCTTGCCCGGACGGGAACAACGGCATTCCCAAGAGGAACACAGCGTACTTCCCAGCAGTCCAAATCATATTCAATTGTTTAATTATTAATTACTGAGTTGATTGTAGCGGAAGGTGCGAGACTCCTGCAGGAGTAGCGGGACAGGTGAGACCCCGCAGACGCGCAGCGTCGAGGAGGCTCACCGCCCGCCCCGCGGAAAGAGAGCAGCCTGGAGCGGAAATCAACGGACAGCATTGATAAAAGAAACACTACAATAATAAATTTTAATAGGAGAGGGAGATAAAACATGGCAAAAATGTACTATAACGGAGATGCAAATGCAGCTTATTTAAACGGAAAGAAAGTAGCGGTTATCGGATATGGTTCTCAGGGACATGCGCATGCGTTAAACATGAGGGACAGCGGAGTTGAAGTTGTAATCGGCCTTAGAAAAGGGAAGTCTTGGGAAAAAGCAGAAGAAGACGGCTTCCAGGTATATTCGGTCGCTGAGGCTGCTGCACAGTCTGATGTAGTGATGATCTTATTGCCGGATGAACTCCAGCCAAAAGTATACAAGGAAGAAATTGAACCGAATCTATCAAGCCAGGCATTAATGTTTGCTCATGGATTTAATATTCATTTTAATCAGATCGTGCCTCCAAAAGAGTGTGATGTACTGCTTGTAGCACCTAAGGGACCAGGCCATTTGGTCAGAAGAACATATGAACAGGATGCAGGTGTCCCAGCACTGTTTGCAGTCCATCAGGACGTAACGGGAGAAGCGAAGGAACTGGCCCTTGCTTACGCTAAAGCCATTGGATCTCTTCGCGCAGGTGCATTAGAAACAACGTTTAAAGAAGAAACCGAGACAGATCTATTTGGCGAACAGGCAGTGCTATGCGGCGGGTTGACTTCTTTGGTGAAAGCAGGATTTGAAACTCTTACAGAAGCTGGGTATCAGCCGGAACTGGCATACTTTGAATGTCTCCATGAGCTAAAACTCATCGTTGACCTTATGTATGAAGGCGGTTTGGAAGGAATGCGCTATTCCATCTCAGATACTGCTCAATGGGGAGATTTTGTCAGCGGCCCGCGGGTAGTAGATGCAAGAGTGAAAGAAGAAATGAAGGCAGTTTTGAAAGATATCCAGGAAGGCAATTTTGCTAAAGGCTGGATTTTGGAAAACCAGGCAAATAGACCGGTATTCAATGCCGTAAATCAGAGAGAAAATGAGCATCCGATCGAGCAGGTTGGAAGAGAGCTTCGCAAGATGATGCCGTTTGTCAATAGCAGCAAGAAGAAAGAAGTGGTCGTAAGTGCGAACAATTAAGATATTTGACACAACCTTAAGAGATGGCGAACAATCGGCCGGTGTAAACCTTAACTTTTCCGAAAAGTTAGAAATTGCCAGACAGCTGGAGCGCTTGAATGTTGATATTATTGAAGCTGGTTTTCCTGCAGCGTCAAAAGGTGATTTTGCTTCTGTTCAGAAAATTGCCCAGACTATTAATAATTGCTCGGTCACAGGCCTGGCGAGAGCAGTTATCTCTGATATAGATGCCGCATGGGGAGCATTAAAGGACGGGGCTGAGCCAAGGATACATACATTCCTGGCAACCTCTCCGATTCACAGACAATATAAGTTAAAGAAAACGAAAGAAGAAGTGGTTGAAACAGCAGTTGAAACAGTTAAGTATGCTGCTTCAAAGTTCCCGATCGTCCAGTGGTCTGCGGAGGATGCTACCAGGACGGAATTGCCTTTTCTTGCTGAAATAATTGAAAAGGTCATCCAGGCTGGGGCGACGATCATTAATATACCGGATACTGTGGGATACACAACACCGCAGGAATATGGAGAGATTTTTCAATATTTAAGAAATCATGTTCCTTCTATTGATAAAGTATCCTTATCAGCTCATTGCCATGATGACTTGGGAATGGCCATAGCTAATTCCCTTTCAGCTATAGAAAATGGAGCAACACAGATTGAGGGCACTATCAACGGGATTGGTGAAAGAGCAGGAAATGCGGCATTGGAGGAACTGGCGGTAGCCCTTTACATCCGAAATAATCATTATCAGGCTTCCACCCGTCTGAATCTTCAGGAAATCAGCAGAACGAGCAGCCTGATCAGCAAGCTGACAGGCATGGTGGTACCAGCCAATAAAGCGATTGTCGGAAGAAATGCTTTTGCACATGAATCAGGAATACACCAGGATGGGGTACTGAAGGAAAAAACAACTTATGAAATTATTTCCCCTGATCTAGTCGGATTCCAATCCAATTCCATGGTGCTTGGAAAACACTCTGGACGCCATGCCTTTAAAAATCGTCTGAGTGAACTGGGGCTTGAAGTAGCAGATGAAGAAGCAAACCGGCTATTCACAGTTTTCAAGGATTTGGCTGACCGCAAAAAAGAGATGACAGACGATGACCTTGCAGCCATTGTACTTGAAGAGAAGCTCTCCAAGGAACAACGATTCTATGATTTGATCGGAATCCAAATTCAATATGGCACGAACTCTGTTCCAACGGCAACTGTTACTCTGTCAGGATCAAATAACGAAGTGATCCAGGAAGCCGGTACTGGAGCAGGAAGCATAGAAGCTCTGTATAACACATTGGAAAAATGCTTGAATGGAACAGCTAACCTTCTTGATTACCGCATTCAATCC
Organism: Cytobacillus pseudoceanisediminis; assembly: GCF_023516215.1. Lineage (NCBI taxonomy): Bacteria > Bacillati > Bacillota > Bacilli > Caryophanales > Bacillaceae > Cytobacillus > Cytobacillus pseudoceanisediminis. The sequence goes on from NZ_CP097349.1 coordinate 5,222,963, forward strand.
GTAGGGGCAGGTAGAGACGCTTTAGCTCAGGTTTATGTAAAGCTGAACTACGAAGGAGTGGAAACCAGCGGCCGCGGATTGGCTCAGGATGTGCTCGAAGCTTCCTCAAAGGCTTACTTGAACGCTGTTAATAGAGTGATATATATGAAAGAAAAAGCACAGGCGCAAGCGGTAGAGGCGAATTAATAGAAGCTCCTGTTCCTCCCCGCGGGTTTGCTATAGTGCCCCGTGCTGAAATCAATAACCAAAACAATAATCTATAAGAATAAACAAAAAAACAGACGGAGGGATTAAAAATGAAAAAACGTATCGCAGTACTTCCAGGAGATGGGATCGGCAAAGAAGTGGTGAAGGGAGCAATTGAAGTCCTGCAGGCCGTTGGAGAACGGTTCGGACATCAATTCCAATTTTCATATGGCAAAATTGGCGGTTCTGCTATTGATGCAGCCGGAACTCCACTGCCTGATGAAACGCTGGAGCTTTGCAAAGAAAGCGATGCGGTCATGCTGGGAGCGGTTGGAGGGCCTAAATGGGACCGGCAGCCTCCCCACCTTCGTCCTGAAAAGGGTCTCTTGAAGATCCGAAAGGAATTGAATCTCTATGCAAATCTGCGGCCAACTCAATATTATTCCAGCCTTTCTGATACTTCTCCATTAAAAAATGAAGTAATTGAAGGTGTGGATATGCTGATGGTCAGAGAATTAACTGGCGGCCTGTATTTCGGAAAGCCAAGCGAGAGGACCCAGCAAAACGGAAAAGATGCTGTGGTAGATACATTGTTTTATCAAAAGAAGAAATGCGGCGAGTCATTAAACTGGCCTTTGAACTTGCCGGAAGCCGCCGTGGCAAGGTGACTTCTGTTGACAAGGCAAATGTTCTGGAATCAAGCCGAATGTGGAGAGAGGTAGCGGAGGAAATTGCAAAGCAATATCCGGAAGTGGCATTGGAGCATATGCTTGTTGACAATGCAGCGATGCAAATGATTAAAAATCCGAAGCAATTCGATGTTGTAGTAACGGAAAATATGTTTGGTGATATTTTGAGCGATGAAGCTTCTGTATTGACTGGCTCTTTAGGGATGCTTCCTTCTGCCAGTATCTCGGAAAATGGGCCATATTTATACGAACCAATCCATGGTTCAGCACCGGATATTCAAGGGAAGAATGCAGCCAATCCTATTGCCATGATTTTATCAGCAGCGATGATGCTTCGATTATCTTTCGGAATGGAAGAGGAAGCTGAAGCGGTTGAAAATGCTGTTAATCAAGTACTTGAAGCTGGCTATCGTACAAGAGATATTGTTTCATTTGGAAAAAAGGTGGTAACTACTTCTGAAATGATTGAAGAGGTGAAGGCTACCCTTTTGGATAACGAAGCAATTCTAAATATCATGGGGGCTTATGCATAAAGCTGAAATGATGGCTGGACACAGTTTCAGCTGATTTTAAAAATGAGACACGGCCTTCATCGGCCGTGTTTCTTTTAAAAGGGAGTGGAACAGAATGGGAAAATCAATAATAGATAAGATTTGGGAAAAGCATGTAGTCCACAGGGAAGAGGGGAAGCCGGATTTGATGTACATAGACCTCCACTTAGTGCACGAGGTTACATCCCCTCAGGCTTTTTCAGGTTTAAGAATGAAAAACAGAAAAGTCAGAAGGCCTGATAAAACGTTTGCTACAGTTGACCATAATATTCCTACTGATAACCGAAAAGTCATCAATGACCCTGTTGCACTGAACCAAATGACTACTTTGGAAAAAAACTGTCTGGAATTCGGCATCCCTCTTGCAGGCCTGGATAGTCCTGAACAGGGGATAGTCCATGTTATCGGGCCGGAGCTGGGGCTTACTCAGCCAGGCATGACAATTGTTTGCGGTGACAGCCATACATCGACTCATGGTGCTTTTGGATCAATAGCATTTGGCATTGGAACAAGTGAAGTGGAGCATGTCATGGCTACCCAGACTTTATGGCAAAGCAAGCCTAAAACATTAAAACTGGAGATAAATGGCGAGTTGAAAAAAGGGGTTACCGCTAAAGATGTCATACTTTATATTATTGCCAAAAACGGAATTGGCTTTGGTACGGGCCATATTATTGAATATTGCGGGGATGCCATTGCGAAAATGTCAATGGAAGAAAGAATGACGATTTGTAATATGTCCATTGAAGGAGGAGCAAGGGCAGGGCTTGTCAGTCCTGATGGAACGACGTTTGCGTATCTGCAAGGACGGAAGTATGCACCAAAAGGAGCTGAATTTGCGCAGGCGGTAGAGAATTGGAAAGAGCTTGTATCCGATCCTGATGCGGCATACGATAAAACCATTCAAATTGATGCAGCAGATATTGCGCCAATGGTCAGCTGGGGGACAAATCCTTCTATGACTTCCAAAGTGAATGAACAGCTTCCAAAACTTGAGGAATGCAAAAACGAGCTTGAACAAAAATCACTTTCTAGAGCTTTAGATTATATGGGGCTGCAGGAAGGGCAGAAAATTGAAGACATTCAGATTCAGCATGTATTCATCGGGTCCTGTACAAATTCCCGGCTGGAAGACTTAAAACAGGCCGCGGAAATAATTAGAGGGAAGAAAGTTCATCCTCAAGTCCGTGCACTTGTTGTTCCGGGGTCACAGCAGGTCAAAAAGCAGGCGGAGGCTGAAGGACTGGATCTTATCTTTAAGCAGGCTGGTTTTGAATGGAGGGAATCAGGCTGCAGCATGTGTTTGAGCATGAATAATGATATTGTGCCAAGCGGCGAGCATTGTGCATCAACATCAAACCGAAATTTTGAAGGACGCCAGGGATCAGGGGCCAGAACACATCTTGTCAGTCCATTAATGGCGGCTGCGGCAGCTTTGTACGGACATTTTGTGGACGTAGGTGCTTTGCTTAGCGCAGAAACAGTTCAATAAAAAGGAGGAGAACAAAATGAGCGGATTTAAAACACTGCAAGGGAAAGCTGCTGCTTTAGATAGAGCAAATGTGGATACTGATCAGATTATCCCCAAGCAATTTCTTAAGAGAATTGAAAAAACGGGGTTTGGACAGTATCTGTTCTATGACTGGAGATTTACAAAAGATGGTTTGCCTAATCCTGAGTTTGAGTTGAATAAGGAAGAAAACCAGGGTGCCCCTATCCTCATTGCAAATGAAAACTTCGGCTGCGGTTCTTCGAGGGAGCATGCACCATGGGCTTTAGGAGATTATGGCTTTAAAGTCATCATTGCCCCTTCATTTGCTGATATTTTTCATCAAAATTGCTTAAAAAATGGACTTTTGCCAATCACTCTTCCGGCTGAAACAGTCGAATATCTGCTCAAGCGTGCTAAAAGCCAGCCATACGAATTAAAGGTTGATTTGCAGAATCAAGTAATTGAAGATGAACATAGTTTTTCAGCATCATTCTCTATTAATGATTACTGGAAAAAAATGCTGATTAATGGATGGGATGAAATAGAGATTACCCTTCAATTAGAAAAAAGCATTTCAAATTTTGAAGAAAAAAGTTAGCGGTACAGTAGGAATATATGAAAGATTCATGGCGGGAAACCATGAATCTTTTTGTTTTTCTGCTGATTCATGCTACACTATCTTCAAAAATATAAGTTGAGGCGGTACTAGCATGGGAAAGCGGGAACGGAAAAATCAAAACAATAAAATCATTCTATTTCCCGGCCTTGAGAAAAGACTGCTGGAAAAGGGGCTTGAGTCCTTTCAGCAGAAAAGGTATCAGGAATCGATCCTGTTCTTTGAAGAAGCAATGGAGATGGAGCCTGAGAATACCGATGTACATATCGGGCTTGTTCTGGCATATTATGAAGCGGGAGAGTTGGAAAAAGCGAAAGAACTGGCTAATAAAATGCTCCAAACAGGCATTGGGGATTACATACAGGTAATGGATCTTTATTTAATGATCCTTGTGCAGCTGCACCAATACAGCGAGATTGCAGCAATGATTGAAGTTCTCCTTGAAGAGAGGGAGATCCCGAAGGAGAAGTTTGAGCATTTCAGCAGAATGCTTGAGTTCAGCAGAAAGATGGCGGCTTCACCGTCTGAAGCCGAGATTGAAGCACCTGAAATGGAGGAATTCAAGAACAGGAAGTTAAATCTGTTCTCCTACCAGGATCAGCATGACCAAGTGCAGATCGCTGCACAGCTGGCAGAGCATAATATCAGGCCATATATAGAAGATATTAAAGCATATCTTGAAGCGCATGACGGTAATCCTTTCTTTAAAACGATGCTGTTAAATGTGCTTACCGAGCATGGTTATGATAAATATGTACCGATTCGGAAATTTAATAAGAGTGTACGAGTTATTCCTGCTGATCTCCCCCGGTACATCAGCAGCCGATGCTGTTAAAAATAGTCAATAAACTGGAGATTCAGCTCGAGCAGGAAGATCCGGTATTATATGAAAATACAAAAAGCCTTGCAGAAAGGCACTTTTTCCTGCTATATCCGCTTGAGGCTTCACCGGATAACGCTGCGTCCTGGGCGGCGGCATACCATATGCTTTCATATGAGTACCATGGCTTAACCAGTTCTTTCAGCAAACTGGGAGATATTTATGAAGCTCCTGAAGAGGAAATTGAACAGGCTCTTGCCTTTATAAGAAAGATAGAAGAAATTTCTTATCCCAATATTTAGCCTTCAATGTTGAAAGACAGGGAGTGTATGTTATAATATAATGGTTGTATTATGTGTATATATACATTTTTATTAAATGGATATGGCTTGAAAAACAAGAGATATTCATAACATTCTGTGTTGAATGAAATGATAATAGATTTTTGGAGGGAAATGATTGTATGTCTGCTAAATTTGAAAAGTTAGAAGGGAACCGCGGGGTTCTTACAATTGAAGTAGATGCAGAGAAAGTGAATGAAGGCTTAGACGCTGCATTTAAAAAAGTAGTTAAGCAAGTAAACGTACCAGGATTCCGTAAAGGAAAAATGCCTCGCGGAATGTTTGAAAAGCGTTTCGGAGTTGAATCTTTATACCAGGATGCAGTAGATTATCTTCTTCCAGAAGCTTATGCTAATGCAATTGATGAAACAGGCATTGAGCCGGTAGATCGTCCTGAAATCGATGTTGAGCAAATCGAACAAGGAAAAAACCTTATCTTCAAAGCTACAGTTACTGTTAAGCCTGAAGTAAAGCTTGGCGAATACAAAGGCCTTGAAGTCAAGCCACTTGAAACAAACGTTACAGATGAAGATGTTAACAGCGAGCTAACTTCACTTCAGGAAAGACAAGCTGAACTTGCCGTTAAAGAAGAAGGAAAAGCTGAAACTGGCGATACAGTTGTTATGGACTTTGAAGGATTCGTTGATGGCGAAGCTTTCGAAGGCGGAAAAGCTGAGAATTACTCACTTGAACTTGGTTCAGGACAGTTCATCCCTGGCTTTGAAGACCAATTGACTGGAACCGCGGCTGGAGAATCCAAGGAAGTTGAAGTTACTTTCCCAGAGGAATACCATGCTGCCGAGCTAGCTGGAAAGCCTGCAACATTCAAAGTAACTGTACATGAAATCAAAACAAAACAGCTTCCTGAGCTTGATGATGAGTTTGCTAAAGATGCAGACGAAGAAGTTGAAACTTTGGATGCATTAAAAGAAAAAATCAAAACTCGCTTAGAAGAAAGCAAGAAGCATGAAGCTGAGCACCATGTCCGTGATACTGTTGTTGAAGCAGCAGCAGCTAATGCTGAAATGGAAATTCCAGCAGCAATGGTTGACACAGAAGTTAACCGCATGATGCAGGAGTTCGAACAGCGTCTGCAAATGCAAGGCATGAACCTTGAACTATACTTCCAGTTCTCCGGACAGGATGAAGCTGCACTGCGCGAGCAAATGAAAGAGGAAGCTGAAAAGCGCGTACGCGTTAACCTGACTCTTGAAGCAATCGCAAAAGCAGAAAACATCGAAGTAAGTGATGAAGAAGTTACAGAAGAACTTAACAAAATGGCAGAAATGTACAACATGTCTGCTGACCAGATCACACAAGCTCTTGGAAGCCTTGAAGGCCTAAAAGCAGATCTTCAAATTAAAAAAGCAGTAGATTTCCTTGTGGAAAATAGTAAAACTGTTGCATAATAAAAGAAAAGCGGAGTCGGAGCTAGACAGTGGTCTAACTTCGAAAGCAGAAATTTTCTCCCTTTTAATAAGAAACAAGGCGCGAGTTTATCGTGCCTTGTTTTATACCATCAAGACAATACATAATTAAAATCTCCCTTGTATCTTTTGCCTGGTGAAAGTTTTACGGCATATTGAACATGGACAGGAATACAAATACATATATAGATAATTTAATTATCGGTCCAAGGGGCCGACTTAATTTAGCCATTTTTGGTTAAGCTTATGAAAGTACATATAATATTCAGCCTGTTTTTTCTTTGCGAAATCCCATCACATGCATGCATACATAATTGAAATGTTTTAAGAGTTATCATTTCCTGTCCACTGTAAAAATGTGTTACAATGCAATACATAACTGCTGAAGGTTTTGATTTTTAAGAAAGTGTGAATTATTAAAGAGGGCATGTTTGCACGTATATTTCAAAGAGCCCGCCATAATTCCCAACCTTTCTATGGCTGAATAAAGAACTATTTGCATGTGATCTCGCAAGCTTAATATATCGTTTTGAAGTTTTTTCAAGGGGTGAAGGATTTGTTTAAATTTAATGATGAAAAAGGGCAATTGAAATGTTCTTTCTGTGGCAAGACACAGGATCAGGTCCGCAAACTTGTTGCTGGGCCAGGAGTATATATATGTGATGAATGCATTGAACTTTGCACTGAAATTGTGGAGGAAGAGCTGGGTACAGAAGAAGAAGTGGAATTCAAAGATGTGCCAAAGCCAGCTGAAATCCGCGATATTCTGGATGAGTACGTAATTGGCCAGGATCAGGCGAAAAAATCGTTATCTGTTGCGGTATATAATCACTATAAGCGCATCAATTCCAACAGCAAGATAGATGAAGTTGAACTATCAAAAAGTAATATTGCCATGATCGGTCCGACTGGTAGCGGTAAAACCTTGCTTGCTCAGACATTGGCCCGTATTCTTAATGTTCCGTTTGCAATTGCAGACGCAACATCATTGACTGAAGCCGGATATGTCGGGGAAGATGTTGAAAATATTCTCCTAAAGCTTATTCAGGCAGCAGATTATGATGTGGAAAAGGCAGAAAAAGGAATCATTTATATTGATGAGATTGATAAAGTTGCACGTAAGTCAGAAAATCCATCAATTACTCGTGATGTATCGGGTGAAGGTGTGCAGCAGGCTCTATTGAAAATTCTGGAGGGAACAGTTGCGAGCGTACCGCCACAAGGCGGCCGCAAACATCCTCATCAGGAATTTATCCAGATTGACACGACCAATATCCTGTTTATTTGCGGCGGTGCATTTGATGGCATTGAGCAAATTATTAAACGCCGCTTAGGCCAGAAGGTAATTGGCTTTGGATCCGACCAGAATCAAAAAGAAATCGAGCCAAAGGATCTTCTTGCAAAAGTGCTTCCTGAAGACCTGCTGAAATTCGGTTTAATCCCTGAATTTATTGGACGTCTTCCAGTTATTGCAAGCCTTTCCCAGCTTGATGAAGCTGCATTGATTGAGATTTTAACTAAACCTAAAAATGCACTTGTCAAACAATACCAGAAAATGCTTGAACTTGATGATGTTGAGCTTGATTTTGAAGAAGGCGCACTTGAAGAAATTGCTAAAAAAGCAATTGAAAGAAAAACAGGTGCCCGAGGACTGCGCTCCATTATTGAAGGAATCATGCTGGATGTAATGTTTGATCTTCCATCACGCGAAGATATTAAAAAATGCATTATTACGAAAGAAACGGTTATTGATAATGGTTCGCCAAAACTTGTTTTGGAGGACGGAACAGTCGTAGAAGAAGAGCGTAAGACGTCAGCATAATAAAAAGTGGCCAGCCTTGAGGCATGGCCATTTTTTATGCTCTTAAATATTTATTCTTGATGCCCCCAAGGATGGGGTCATGCGGACATTGCCACAGGACAAGGAAAGCTGTGGTAACGATACATCGCAGGACCGAAAGCGGCACTTTAATCTGTGTTCCTTCGTGAGCAAGACGCTTCCGCTTTCCATGCTTACTTTTAAATGAATTCCTTGTTTATTCCAACTCAGTCAGGGAGATACTAGCATTATCAACGAGAACAAATAATGCAGGAGGGAACACAATGAGTTGGACGGGGATCGCTTTATTTATCCAATTGTTTTTTGGAATTGTCATTGGGCTTTACTTTTGGAATTTGCTTAGGAGCCAGCGGACACAAAAGGTTTCTATCGACCGTGAATCAAGGAAGGAAATGGATGTATTGAAAAAGATGCGTTCCATTTCATTAACTGAACCTTTATCAGAAAAAGTTCGTCCAGCCAGTTTTGCAGACATTGTAGGGCAGGAGGATGGAATTAAATCTCTGAAAGCGGCATTGTGCGGACCCAATCCTCAACATGTAATTATTTATGGTCCTCCCGGCGTGGGAAAAACGGCTGCTGCCAGATTGGTACTGGAAGAGGCCAAGAAAAATGCAAAGTCCCCTTTTGAAGCAGCTTCTGTTTTTATAGAACTGGATGCTACTACGGCGAGATTCGATGAGAGGGGTATTGCAGATCCTCTAATAGGTTCTGTTCATGATCCAATTTATCAGGGAGCCGGGGCAATGGGCCAGGCGGGAATCCCGCAGCCTAAACAGGGGGCTGTTACAAATGCACATGGTGGGGTGCTTTTTATTGACGAAATCGGTGAGCTTCACCCCATTCAGATGAACAAGCTTCTGAAAGTGCTTGAAGACCGGAAAGTATTTCTGGAGAGTGCTTATTATAATGAAGAAAATACTCAAATACCAACCCATATTCATGATATCTTTAAAAATGGCCTGCCGGCGGACTTTCGCCTGATTGGAGCAACTACCAGGACCCCGAATGAAATACCGCCTGCCATTCGTTCCAGATGCATGGAGGTATTTTTCAGAGAGTTAGCTGAAGAAGAGATTTCAGCTGTAGCCAAAAAGGCTTCGGAAAAGGTCAATCTCACTATTAGTGAAAATGCTCTAGGCATTCTCGCCAATTATGCAAGAAATGGACGAGAAGCGGTTAATATGATTCAAATTTCTGCAGGGTTAGCGATTACTGAAGATCGTGATTACATAAAAGATGAAGATATTGAATGGGTTGTGCAATCGAGTCAGCTTTCACCGAGAATGGAAAGGAAAATCAATTCTCATTCTGCTGTTGGTCTTGTAAATGGTCTGGCCGTATATGGACCGAACACAGGTGCTTTGCTTGACATTGAAGTTACTGTGATTCCTGCAAAAGAAAAGGGCAGTATTAATATAACAGGCATAGTAGAAGAAGAAAGCATTGGCGGCCAAGGAAAGTCAATCCGCAGAAAAAGTATGGCCAAGGGTTCAATTGAAAATGTTATTACTGTTTTGAGATCAATGGGCGTACCGGCTGACGAATATGATATTCATGTCAACTTCCCCGGCGGAGTTCCAATTGACGGCCCTTCTGCGGGCATTGCCATGGCAACAGGGATTTATTCTGCCATTTATAAACGGCCAGTGGACAATACGGTAGCCATGACCGGGGAAATCAGCATTCACGGGTATGTCAAGCCAATTGGAGGCGTATATCCAAAGGTGAAGGCTGCTAAAAAAGCAGGAGCACAGACAGTTATTATCCCAAAAGAAAATATGCAATCCATCTTAAAGGAGATAACAGGCATTAAGATTATCCCTGTAACCCATTTGAATGAAGTATTTGATGCAGCGCTGCATAAAGAGTATCTCAAAGAGCAAGCCATAACCGCTTCAATCGAATTAAAGAAAAAAGAGAGCATATGATGTGTGGCCCAGTAACCCATTCAGGGTTTGTCAGTTATTGAAAACTCGCTGTACAAACGCCTCCCGCTAATCGCGGTCAGAAACTTCGGTTTGCAGTTTAGGCTACAAACCGAAGTTTTATTTGCGTAAAGAAGGATAAAGTGTAATTATAAATGAATATCTTTTTAATACAGGCTTTCAGCAATTTCTCTTTAATAGACACTGCTATTTAAATACGATAGAATTGTACAAAGAAATTATTAGCAATAATGGGGTTAAAAAGATGCATTTTGGAGGTGCAAAGGAATGGCGAAAAAGAAAGAAATCATCGTCCCCCTCCTGCCGCTTCGAGGCTTGCTTGTTTATCCGACCATGGTTCTGCATTTGGATGTAGGCCGTGAGAAATCGGTTCAGGCCCTTGAAAAAGCAATGGTAGATGACCATTTAATTTTCTTAACAACACAAAAGGATATATCTATAGATGAACCATCAGAAGATGATCTATATAGAATGGGTACGCTAACACGTGTAAAGCAGATGCTCAAGCTTCCAAACGGTACCATCCGAGTTCTTGTTGAAGGGCTTAAGAGAGCGGAAATTATTGATTTTCAGGATGAAGCCGAACATTATTCTGTTAGTGTAAAGGTTTTTGAGGATCCTGAGACTAAGGACGTAGAAGATCAGGCATTGATGAGGACCATGCTTGAATATTTTGAGCAATACATAAAGGTATCGAAGAAGATTTCAGCCGAAACGTACTCCTCTGTAGCAGATATAGAAGAGCCGGGGCGCATGGCAGATATCATTTCTTCCCATTTGCCTTTAAAGCTTAAAGAAAAACAGGAAATTCTTGAAACCATAGATGTAAAAGAGCGGATGAACCAGGTTATTGAAATCATCCATAATGAAAAAGAAGTTCTGAACCTTGAAAAAAAGATTGGCCAGCGTGTGAAAAAATCGATGGAGAGAACGCAAAAGGAATATTATTTGCGTGAACAGATGAAGGCAATCCAAAAAGAGCTGGGGGATAAGGAAGGCAAGACAGGAGAAATAGCTGAGCTGACGGAAAAGATTGAAAATGCCGGCATGCCTGAGCATGTCGAGCTGACAGCTTTAAAAGAACTGGACCGCTATGAAAAAGTTCCATCCAGTTCAGCTGAAAGTGCAGTTATCCGCAACTATATCGAATGGCTTGTCACATTGCCATGGTCAAAGGCAACAGATGATGACCTGGATATCCTGAAGGCGGAAAGAATTCTGAATGAAGACCATCATGGCCTGGAAAAAGTTAAGGAACGGGTTCTGGAATACCTTGCAGTGCAAAAGCTGACGAATTCCCTTAAAGGGCCGATTCTTTGTCTTGCAGGCCCTCCTGGTGTCGGCAAAACAAGCCTTGCCCGTTCTATCGCGACATCGCTTAACCGCAATTTTGTCCGTGTATCACTCGGCGGAGTTCGGGACGAGTCTGAGATTCGCGGACATAGAAGAACTTATGTAGGTGCAATGCCTGGCCGCATCATTCAGGGCATGAAAAAGGCAGGTACGATTAACCCTGTGTTCCTGCTTGATGAAATCGACAAAATGTCTTCTGACTTCCGCGGGGATCCTTCATCTGCGATGCTGGAGGTTTTAGACCCCGAGCAGAACCATAATTTTAGTGATCATTACATTGAAGAAACATATGATCTTTCAAAGGTCATGTTTATAGCCACAGCCAACAATCTCGGGACGATTCCTGGTCCGCTGCTGGACAGAATGGAAGTTATCACGATTGCAGGCTATACAGAGCAGGAAAAGATTCATATAGCAAAAGACCACCTGCTGCCTAAACAAATTAAAGAACATGGTCTTTCCAAATCTCAGCTTCAGATTCGTGAAGATGGCCTTCAGAAGGTAGTCCGCTATTATACTCGTGAGGCAGGAGTCCGGGGCTTGGAGCGTCAGCTGGCTACTATCTGCAGGAAAACGGCTAAAATTATCGTATCCGGCGAAAAGAAGAAAGTGATTGTGAATGGTAAAAATACTGAGGAGTTTCTTGGAAAGCCAAAATACCGCTACGGTCAGGCTGAGCTTGAAGACCAGGTTGGTGTTGCTACAGGGCTGGCCTATACAACAGTTGGCGGCGACACCCTTCAGATAGAAGTATCCCTCTCTCCTGGAAAAGGGAAGCTTGTTCTTACAGGTAAACTTGGGGATGTCATGAAAGAGTCTGCTCAAGCGGCATTCAGTTATGTTCGTTCTAAAGCAAAGGAACTGGGAATTGATGAGAATTTCCATGAAAAGCATGACATTCACATTCATGTTCCAGAAGGTGCAGTCCCAAAAGATGGTCCATCTGCAGGGATTACTATTACAACCGCACTGGTTTCTGCGCTGTCTGGAAAGCCAATCCGTAAAGAAGTGGGAATGACAGGGGAAATCACTTTAAGAGGCCGAGTGCTTCCTATTGGCGGTTTGAAAGAAAAGTCTTTGAGCGCCCATCGGGCAGGATTGACTAAGATCATCCTCCCTAAAGATAATGAAAAAGACATAGAAGATATCCCTGAAAGCATCAGGGAAGAGCTTGATTTTGTTTTGGTATCACATGTGGACGAAGTCTTAAAACATGCCCTGAATGGCGGTGTCGAAGCATGAAAGTAACCAGCTCAGAAATCGTCATCAGTGCTGTTAAGCCTGATCAATACCCTGAAAGTGAATTGCCGGAATTCGCCCTTGCCGGCCGTTCCAACGTCGGCAAATCTTCATTCATTAATAAAATGCTTAATCGAAGGGGACTTGCAAGAATATCCTCTAAACCGGGGAAGACACAAACCCTGAATTTTTACCTTATTAACGAAATTCTTCACTTTGTTGATGTTCCAGGCTATGGATATGCTAAGGTATCCAAAAAGGAACGTGAAGCTTGGGGAAAGATGATAGAAACATACTTAACCAGCAGAGAGCAGTTAAAAGCAGTTGTGCTGATAGTTGATTTGCGCCATCCCCCTTCAAGTGACGATGTCATGATGTACGACTTTTTAAAGCATTATGATATTCCCTGTGTAGTGATTGCTACAAAAGCGGATAAAATACCTAAGTCCAAGTGGCAAAAACATATGAAAATCACGAAAGAAACCTTGGATATCGATCCGAATGATCAGATCATTATGTTTTCCTCCGAAACGGGTTATGGAAAAGACAAGGCCTGGTCTGCATTGAAAAGCTTTATGTAATTCAAAAAATCCCGCTGCATTGTGCAGCGGGATTTTTTGTGATTTCTCCATTTGGGTCTTTCGTCATAGAGAAGCTTTCAGTGCGATATTTTGCAGGGTGAAAGAATGGGATAATATGGATAATATTTTTGTCGAAGGGTGAGGAATCTGCAGAATACTGGAGGATAAGGAGTCATGTTGGAGTTCAAAGAGGGTAAGTTAATGAGAACAGCTTAAATTCTGTAATATCATTAATTATCATAAAATATGAATTTTGAGAATATTTTAAAATCATGATAGAGTTAAAGGGCATTTATAAAAGAGAGATACTGAAGGGGGAATTTAGACTAGTGAGACATTGGTTAAAAGGAATTATAGCAGCTGCTTTTGTATTGGTCCTGGCGGCATGCGGCGGATCAGAGGAAGCGTCTAAAAGCGGAATGGATCTAGTAAACGATGACAAATTTACGTATGCAGCTTCAGGAGAGTTCAAACCTTTTAGTTATACAAATGATGATGGAAGCATGAGCGGATTTGATATTGATGTGGCCGAAGCTGTAGCAAAAGAACTCGGGCTTGAGCCGGTTCAGAATAAATTTAAGTTTGGCGGTATTGTCGAAGGTGTGAAATCCGGCCGTTTTGATGCAGCGGTAGCCAGCCATACCATTACGGAAGAACGTTTGAAGGCAGTCAATTTTTCGACGCCATATTACTATTCTGGCCCGCAAATTTATGTGCGTCCAGACAGCAGCGTTGAAACGCTTGCTGACCTCAAAGGCATGGAAATAGCAGTATCGAAGGGTTCTACATATACTTCAAATGCAGAGGAGGCTACAGATAATATCCAGTTCTATGATAGTGATGTTGTAGCCCTGGAGGCCTTGAGCAAGGGAAAACATGATGCGGTCATCACAGACTTTGTAACAGGTAAAGAAGCGATTGGCGCCGGAATGAAAATCGAAGGCAAAGAGCTGCTGGGCCGCAGTGAGCAGGCAATTGCTGTTGCAAAGGATAATAAAGAGCTGCTCGAAAAAGTGAATGAAGCTCTTGAAACACTTCGAGAGAATGGAACACTCACAGAAATCAGCAAAAAATATATCGGTGAAGATATAACAGTTGATCCTGAGAAGGAATAACATTGCGGGCGGATGTGTGTCAAACATTCGCCTGTTTTGTTTTTTACACAAACTGAAATAGCCAACTGAAGGGGGATTTTTGTGGATTTGCTTACAAAGTTTATGGATACATATCCCGTATTTTTAAAGGGAATGCTCTTAACCTTTCAATTAACCATTGTAGCGGTGTTTATTGCTATTTTTATAGGATTGTTTTTTGCCTTTTTAAAGATTTCGAGAATTAAAGTTCTGGAATGGATTGCGGACATCTATATTTTCCTTGTAAGGGGAACGCCGCTTGTTGTTCAGATTTTCATCTTCTATTTCGGTTTGACAGCATTGGATATTTCACAGTTTTGGTCAGTTGTCCTTGGACTTGCTTTTCACAATGGTGCCTATATAGCCGAAATTTTCAGGGGCTCCATTCAATCCATCGACAAAGGACAAATGGAAGCAGGGCGTTCGCTGGGTATGACTGCTGGCCTTGCAATGAGAAGGATCATTCTGCCTCAGGCTTTCCGCCGGGCTATGCCGCCTCTTGGCAATCAATTTATCATTGCTTTGAAGGATTCATCACTTGCTTCCTTTATCGGCATGTACGAGCTCTTTAATGTGGCCACGACTTACGGTTCCAATGAATATGACTACATGAGTTATCTGCTGATCGTAGCTGTTTACTATTTAGTACTTGTACTTATTTTCTCTATCCTTGTAAATATGATTGAGAAAAGAATGGCAAGCAGTGATTAAGGGGGAATGAAGGCATGAGTGAATCGTATATGATTAAGGTGGAAAAATTGAACAAATCATTCGGGGATCTGCACGTACTAAAGGACATTGACATAACAGTAAAAGAAAGTGATGTTGTTTGCCTGATCGGTGCAAGCGGGTCCGGTAAAAGCACACTTCTCCGCTGCTTGAACTTTCTAGAATTAAAGGACAGCGGCAATATCATTTTTGAGGGCGAAAAGGTTGAAAAAGAAACACATGATCTAAATAAAGTAAGAGAAAAAGTAGGAATGGTTTTTCAGCATTTCCATTTATTTCCTCATATGACTGTTCTCGAAAATGTGATGGAAGCACCATTACATGTGAAAAGGCTTCCAAAGGATCAAGTAAAAAAAGATGCCCAGGACCTATTAAAAAAAGTAGGGCTTTCTGACAAGGAGAATGTATATCCATCAAAACTTTCGGGCGGACAAAAACAGCGTGTAGCCATTGCAAGAGCGCTGGCAATGAAACCCGATATCATGCTTTTTGATGAGCCGACATCGGCACTTGATCCGGAGCTTGTAGGGGAAGTGCTTTCCACAATGAAAGAGCTCGCCCTTGAAGGGATGACAATGGTCGTTGTCACCCATGAAATGGGCTTTGCAAGAGAAGTAGCAGACTGGGCTGTCTATATGCATGACGGTAGAATTGTAGAAGTGGGGCATCCGGAGGATTTGTTTAACAATCCAAAAGAACAAAGAACCAAAAATTTTCTCGATTCAGTACTCTAACCAGTTTGAATATAAAAAGACAGGGAAAAGTTTACTATCCCTGTCTTTATTTTTTTGCCCCAGCGCCTGCCCCCTCGAGGTCATAAGCCTGTCTAGTTGCGGCTCCCAGGGACGAAAGACTAGCCAAACCCTTCCAGACGGAAAGAACACTTCCGGCAGGGCTCGTCTTATGCTTGTCATCCCTGTGCAGTTGCCTTCACATTTTCGGTTTGTCTAGTTGCGGCTCCTAGGAACTCGGGGTCATAAGCCGTTTCCTTCCGGCAGGAAAAACGCCTTCTTACAGGAACCGTCTTATGCCTGTCGTCCCTGGGCAGTCGCCTCCACATTTCAAGCAATCCTCCCCAAAAGGCAAAGAATGCCTTTCCGTGAGTCTCGTCTTGTGCTTGCAGGGGGTGAGCAGTAAGGGAAAGCTTCCTTGGATGTTCTTCGCAGGAACAGGCGCTTTTGGCTTGCTCCGAAGATGCTTACGCTTTTACTTTTTCTTCACTAATAAAAAATATAATCCAATTAGCATTAAAAGAATTGGCCATAGCTGCCAAACATCAGAAACACCATTTTCCAGGAGCCCCATCCACTCTGCAACCCTGTCATAAAAAAGAAGCAATGCGGCAAGAATTAAAAATAAGATGCCCTGGAACAATCCTGCCCCTGTTTTCTGATGACGAAGGAGGAAGCCGAGAGCAATTATCAGAATAAATGTTCCGATATGATCCGGCCAAATTTCCAGGCGGTTCACCACATGAAAGTGAAGGCCAAATCCTGTTAAAATGACACCTGGCAATATGGAATCATAATCCCTTGCTCCATATCCCTGAATTAAAAAGGCTGCTCCGACGATAATGAGAAGGGTCGGCCAGGAATAGAACGGCTGTAAGGCAGTAAATCCGCTCTGCTGAAGGAAAAAGTAGGCTCCAAATCCGAGTAAAATAATTCCTGGAAAAACACGCTGATTTTTCATAAAAAACACCACTTCCAATAAGGTATACTTGAATCCGGCAAGTTTTTTTGTTACTGTACATAAGGGAGTATTTGTCTATTTAAGGATACCTATGACCAGGCTCCTGTTTAAAAAATATAGTACCATATGTGTTCAATATCTGTTCACATTTAAGCATTAATTGAAAAAATAGAAATGATATAATTAATATTAATGAACAAGGCAATAATTCTGGGGGTGTCAATTTCAATGCATATCTTGGTCGTCGGTCTAAACTATAAAACTGCCCCTGTTGAAATCCGTGAACGTCTAACCTTTAATCCTTCACAATTGGGCGAGGCAATGAAGACATTAAATGACAAAAAAAGCATTTTAGAGAATGTCATTCTGTCTACATGCAATCGGACCGAAATTTATGCAGTTGTGGACCAGCTTCATACTGGCCGCTATTATATAAAGGAATTTTTGGCAGAACATTTCAAAATGGATCAGAGTGAATTTTCTCCATTCCTATTTATTTATGAAGAGGATGGGGCCATTGAGCATCTATTCAAGGTAGCATGCGGCCTTAACTCCATGATCCTTGGCGAAACACAGATTTTAGGACAGGTAAGGACAAGTTTTCTGGAGGCTCAATCAGAAAATACAACCGGAACAGTTTTTAACCACTTGTTTAAGCAGGCAGTAACGCTCGCTAAGCGGGCACACTCTGAAACGGAGATAGGGGCAAATGCAGTTTCTGTCAGTTATGCAGCAGTGGAACTGGCTAAGAAGATTTTCGGATCCCTCCAAAATAAACATGTTCTTATTTTAGGAGCCGGTAAAATGGGGGAGCTGGCAATCCAAAACCTTCATGCCAACGGAGCCAGTAAAGTAACAGTTATTAACCGTACATTCGAAAAAGCGCAGGATCTCGCAAGCCGCTATGCGGGCCAGGCAAAAACATTGCATGAGCTTCAATGTGCCCTTGTTGAAGCAGATATTTTAATTAGTTCTACTGGGGCAAAAGAGTTTGTTGTCACGAAGGAAATGATGGCTTACGCAGAAAAAATGCGCAAAGGCAAGCCTCTATTTATGGTGGATATTGCTGTCCCAAGAGATCTGGATCCGAAACTGGCTGATCTGGACAGCGTTTTCCTATATGATATTGATGATCTTGAAGGCATTGTTGAAGCAAACCTTCAGGAGCGTAAAAAGGCAGCCGAGAAGATTCAGCTTATGATTGAAGGGGATATTGTTGAATTCAAGCAATGGCTGAACTTGCTTGGTGTTGTTCCGGTAATTTCCGCTTTGCGTGAGAAAGCACTGGCTATACAGAGTGAAACCATGACAAGCATTGAAAGAAAGCTGCCGCATTTGAGTGATCGTGATAAAAAAGTGCTGAACAAGCATACAAAGAGCATCATCAATCAGCTATTAAAAGATCCTATTTTACAAGCTAAAGAAATGGCTGGACAGAAAGATTCGGAACAGGCATTAGACTTATTTGTAAAAATCTTTAATATAGAAGAACTTGTTTCAGATCAGCAGAACGTGCCCGCAGCAGCCAAACCAAAGCACGCATTCGCTCAATCACCGCAGACTTCCTTTCAATCATAAAAGGGGTCCTGTCCATGTCTGACATCTATATGACACGGCTGCACGAATTAACGGTGGTTCTGTATGCCCTATGTGTCTTATTATATTTTATTGATTTTCTTCATCATAACCGGAAGGCGAATAGGATTGCCTTCTGGTTACTTGCATTTGTATGGGTGCTTCAAACGGTGTTCCTGATACTTTATATGATTAATACAGGAAGGTTTCCTGTATTGACCATTTTTGAGGGCCTATACTTTTATGCCTGGGTGCTTATCACTCTTTCTTTGGGAATTAACAGGCTGCTCAGAGTCGATTTTATCGTCTTTTTTACAAATGTTCTCGGCTTTATCATAATGGCGATCCATACATTCGCACCTGTGCAGATTGATTCGGCTGTCAAAGCACAGCAGCTCATATCAGAACTTCTGCTGATTCATATAACGGTTGCAATCCTTTCATATGGAGCGTTCTCGCTATCCTTCGTTTTTTCATTGCTTTATCTGATTCAATACGATTTGCTGAAAAGGAAAAAATGGGGAACGAGGCTGCTCCGGATAACAGATTTGTCAAAGCTTGAACATATGTCGTATGTATTAAATGTAATCGGTGTACCTATGCTGATGATAAGTTTAATTTTAGGTATCCAGTGGGCCTACATTAAATTGCCCCATATGGTCTGGTATGACTCAAAGGTGATCGGTTCTTTCATTGTCCTTGCTTTATATAGTATTTATCTCTATATGAAAGTTGGAAAGGGCCTATATGGAAAATCTTTAGCCCTCTGGAATTTGGCATCATTTTTAATTGTATTAATCAACTTCTTTTTATTTGGTAAACTTTCATCTTTCCATTTTTGGTATTCATAGAAAAGCGGAGGCGACTGTTCAGCCCCGACAAGCATAAGATGGGCTGTGGCGCGGCGCAGTTTGCCGCAGAGCAGACCAGCTTATGACCTCGAGGGGCTAGGAGCCGCAGCTGGACATAGCAAAGAAAAGCGGAGGCGACTGTTCAGCCCCGACAAGCATAAGATGGGCTGTGGCGCGGCGCAGTTTGCCGCAGAGCAGACCAGCTTATGACCTCGAGGGGCTAGGAGCCGCAGCTGGACATAGCAAAGAAAAGCGGAGGCGACTGTTCAGCCCCGACAAGCATAAGATGGGCTGTGGCGCGGCGCAGTTTGCCGCAGAGCAGACCAGCTTATGACCTCGAGGGGCTAGGAGCCGCAGCTGGACATAGCAAAGAAAAGCGGAGGCGACTGTTCAGCCCCGACAAGCATAAGATGGGCTGCGGCGCGGCGCAGTTTGCCGCAGAGCAGACCAGCTTATGACCTCGAGGGGCTAGGAGCCGCAGCTGGACATAGTAAAGAAAAGCGGAGGCGACTGTTCAGCAGGAGCCATAGCTAGACATATTTGCAGGAGGCAGTCATGAGAAAAATTATCGTAGGTTCAAGACGAAGCAAGCTGGCACTAACTCAGACAAATTGGGTGATCAGCCAATTGAAAAGCATTGATCCATCCTTTGAGTTCGAGGTGAAGGAAATTGTCACTAAGGGTGATAAAATTCTTGATGTTACCCTTTCAAAGGTCGGAGGAAAAGGGTTGTTCGTAAAGGAAATAGAGCAGGCCATGCTTGATGAAGAAATAGATATGGCTGTACATAGCATGAAGGATATGCCCGCTGTTCTTCCGGCAGGGCTGACAATTGGCAGCATTCCTGAAAGAGAAGACCATCGGGATGCCCTTATCTCAAAAGGGCATATAAAACTGAATGACTTAAGGGAAGGATCTATTGTAGGAACAAGCAGCCTGCGCAGAGGGGCACAATTGCTGGCACAGCGTCCGGATCTGGAGATTAAGTGGATCAGAGGAAACATTGATACCAGATTATCTAAACTGGAAACGGAAGAATATGATGCGATTATTCTTGCAGCAGCAGGTCTCTCCCGAATGGGCTGGGCGGCTGATGTTGTTACAGAATTCCTGGAGCCGGAAGTTTGTGTGCCGGCTGTTGGCCAGGGGCACTATCCATTGAGTGCCGTGAAAGTGATAAGGAGCTTCGTGCATTGCTGGATAAATTTACATGCTCTGAGACGAATCAGACTGTACGTGCAGAGCGTGCGTTCCTTCATAAAATGGAAGGCGGCTGCCAGGTTCCGATTGCAGGGTTTGCCACAATTAATGAAACGGGTGAAATGGAGTTAACCGGACTTGTAGGTTCCCCTGATGGAAAAGTGATTTATAAGGAGACCCTAGCAGGTTCTGATCCGGAAGAACTTGGTGTTAAGATGGCTGACATGCTAACCGAACAAGGGGCCAAAGAGCTGATTGACAGAGTGAAAGAGGAGCTTGACGGGCAATGAAACAGACTTCCCCTTTAGAAGGCATGACTGTTTTAGTGCCAAGAGGGAAAAAACAGGCTCACTCCTTTTCGGCTCTTATCCAAAGCTATGGGGGGATACCTGTTGAGATCCCCTTGATTGCTTTCGAGCCATTGCAGGATAAGGAAACTTTATATAAAACACATAAGCGGATTCAAACTTATGATTGGGTGATTTTCACAAGCGCGACAGCTGTGGACGCTTTTTTTGAAAATCTGAGTCAGGGCGGGCCTTTCCCTAACATAGCGGTTATCGGAGAGAAGACTAAGAAATTGCTTATGGATAAGGGATTAAAAGTGCAATTTATGCCTCGGGATTATGTTGCTGAAGGGTTTGTTGAGGATTTTTTGCCATTAGTAGAAGAAGGGATGAAAGTATTAATCCCCAAAGGGAATCTGGCGCGTGACTATATCGCAGCCTCCCTTTCGGAAAATGGTGCAGACGTTGATGAAATCATTGTTTATGAGACAACTTTTCCACGTGAAAGCATCGGTCTGTTAAAAAAACAGCTTTCAGGAAAAGGGTTAGATATTCTTGCTTTTACCAGCCCTTCCACAGTAGATCATTTTATAGGGGCTTTAAAGGAGCTTGGATATGAGAATGCTGTTAAAGACAGTGTGGTGGGCTGCATCGGGCCTGTGACTAGAGAACGCGCAAAGGCTTATGGGCTGCAGGTTCATGCGGTTCCTGAAGAATATACAGTACATAACATGCTTAAGAGCATTATTAGCTACTTGGCAGAAATCAGGAGGGAAAATTAATGGATCTTCAATTTAATAGACATAGACGCCTTCGCAAAAGTCCGAATATGAGAGCGCTTATCCGTGAGAACTTCTTGCGTACAGAGGATTTAATTTATCCAATTTTCGTGGCAGAAGGAGACGATATTAAAAGAGAAATCCCTTCGATGCCGGGAATATACAATTTGTCGCTTGATCACCTCGAAGAGGAAATGAATGAAGTTGTTTCTCTTGGAATAAAATCGGTGCTCTTATTTGGAATACCTAAAGAGAAAGATGCATGCGGGGAGCAGGCTTATCATGATCATGGGATCGTGCAGGAAGCTACAAGATTTATAAAAGCTAAATATCCGGAAATTATCGTAATTGCTGATACATGCCTTTGCGAGTATACCGATCATGGCCATTGCGGATTAATTGAAAATGGAGAAGTGCTGAACGATGCATCCCTTGAACTGCTTGTGCAGACAGCTGTCAGCCAGGCTAAAGCAGGAGCAGACATAATTGCCCCGTCAAATATGATGGATGGATTTACAGCAGCTATCCGGGCAGGTCTTGATGAAGCCGGATTTGAAGATATCCCGGTTATGTCTTATGCGGTTAAATATGCATCTGCATTCTATGGTCCTTTCCGTGATGCAGCTGACAGCACGCCGCAATTTGGCGACCGAAAAGCATATCAGATGGATCCTTCCAACCGCATGGAAGCCATGCGAGAAGCAGAATCTGACTTAATGGAAGGGGCAGACTTCCTGATTGTTAAACCGGGAATGCCTTATCTGGATATTGTTCGGGATGTGAAAAACAACATCAACCTGCCGATTGTGATTTATAATGTGAGCGGTGAATATTCAATGGTTAAAGCTGCTGCACAGAACGGCTGGATCGATGAACAGAAAATCGTCATGGAAATGCTCACAGGCATGAAGCGTGCAGGAAGTGATTTAATTATTACTTACCATGCGAAAGATGCGGCAAGGTGGATTAAGGAACAGGACTAATAATATGATGTCTTAGTAAGTCTTAGTAATTGAAAACTTCTTATTAAACGAAAAGAGGGATGACATGCGCTCTTACGAAAAATCTAACAAGGCTTTTAAAGAGGCAAGCGAATTGATGCCTGGGGAGTAAACTCTCCTGTACGTGCATTTAAATCAGTTAATATGGACCCCATTTTTATGGAACGCGGACGAGGCTCTAAAATCTACGATATCGATGGAAATGAATATATCGATTATGTTTTGTCCTGGGGCCCATTAATCCTGGGACATACTAATGAACGTGTGGTCGAGGGTATTAAGAAAGTAGCTGAAATGGGGACAAGCTTTGGCGCTCCTACCGAAATCGAGAACGATCTTGCCAAGCTGGTCATTGAACGTGTGCCTTCCATTGAAGTAGTGCGAATGGTTTCTTCCGGAACAGAAGCTACTATGAGTGCCCTGAGGCTTGCTCGAGGATATACCGGCCGAAATAAAATCATGAAATTTGAAGGCTGCTATCATGGCCACGGCGATTCCCTTTTAATTAAAGCTGGTTCTGGTGTAGCAACTCTGGGGCTGCCTGACAGTCCGGGGGTTCCTGAAGGAGTTGCCAAAAATACAATTACCGTTCCTTACAATGACCTTGAAAGCGTAAGATATGCCTTTGAGCAATTCGGAGACGATATCGCAGGTGTGATTGTGGAACCGGTAGCTGGAAATATGGGTGTCGTTCCTCCTCAGCCAGGTTTCCTTGAAGGCTTAAGAGAAATTACAGAACAAAACGGCTCTCTGCTTATTTTTGATGAAGTAATGACTGGTTTCCGCGTCGGCTATAATTGTGCGCAGGGTTACTTTGGAGTGACACCGGATATTACATGTCTTGGAAAAGTTATTGGCGGTGGGCTCCCAGTCGGTGCATATGGCGGAAAAGCGGAAATTATGAAGCAGATTGCACCAAGCGGTCCAATTTACCAGGCAGGAACACTATCCGGAAACCCTCTTGCCATGACAGCAGGTTACGAGACATTAAGCCAGCTGACTCCACATTCCTACAAAGAATTCGAAAGAAAAGCAGACAGACTGGAAGAAGGGCTTAAAGCAGCTGCAGAAAAATATTATATCCCGCACACCATTAACCGTGCAGGTTCAATGATCGGTATATTCTTTACAAATGAAGATGTTATTAACTATGAAAAAGCCAAAACATCCAATCTGGAGTTCTTTGCAGAATACTACAGGGAAATGGCAAACCAGGGAGTCTTCCTGCCGCCATCCCAATTCGAAGGACTCTTCCTCTCAACTGCACACACTGATGAAGATATTGAAAAGACTATCCAGGCAGCGGAAAAGGCATTTTCAAAATTAAAATAAGCAAGACCTGACACTCATCGATTGATGGGTGTTTTTTTATGCCCTTGGAAATATAGTTATTAGAGCTTTTATCCATCGTTTGGGAGAAACCCCTTTCCTGTGGCTGGATTCAATAGACTGTGAAAATGCAAAATTTTTATTTTGCACGGTGTTGATTGGAGTGGAAGGCGCTAATCCCGCGAAAATGTATCCGCATTTTATTCGTGCGGTGTTGATTCAAGGAAGCTTATTTATTGTCCTGCGGGAGTAGCGTACAGGGAGACCCCACAGACGCATAGCGCCGAGGAGGCTCCCGGCAGCCCCGCAGGGAAGCTTGAGTGCCTGCAGCGGAAATCAACACTCATAGCAAACAGCCGCTAAAAAAGTCTTATCTAAGGAACTTTTTCTAAATTAATCTAAGATTCCCTTAGAGCGCTATTTTTCTAATCATAAAGTATCCTAATCCTTCATAGGATTGTTAATGACATAGTGATTAAACGTAAAGATTCGAAGGGAGGAGTCGCTTTGTCTCAGGGGAATCCATCGTGCTTACGATTTTCTTTAGAAGAATCAGTATGGTTTCAAAAAGGACAGGAAGTATCGGACCTGATTACCATCTCGTTAGACCCCAATATAACAATTCAGGAAAGCGATCAATATGTAACAATCCAGGGAGCACTTGAACTGGCAGGTGAGTATAGACGCAGCGATGAAGAAGCATCCGAGGAAGATCAAGAGGGTTTGGCAGTCACCAAATTCGTTCAGACAGTTGAAGAAAGAGGAGAAGGAGTTTGTGAATTCAAACACTATTTTCCTGTCGATATAACCATTCCGAATAATAGAATCCAAAGCATCTACGATATTGATGTTGCGGTAGAGTCCTTCGATTATGTTCTGCCGGAAAGAAGCTGTATGAAATTGACAGCTAATTTAACCATTACCGGATTATATGGTGATCAGCAGCATATTCCTGTTCAAGAATGGGAGGAAGAAGCGGAAGCTGAAACTGAAACGGAAGAATTAGAGATTCAGTACAGATCTTCTGAGGTGGCAGAGGAGACAGAGGAAGAAGAAATTATACAGCAGGAATGGCCGTCATATCAGCAAGAAGAACAGGACCTAGAGGAAGAGGAAGAAAGAGAGGAAGAAAGAGAGGAACAGGTATACTCGAGCGCCGAGGAAGATGTACGGGAAGAGGATCCGCAGGAAGAGCAGTCAGAAACCGATGAGGTTTTTATTCCATTTGAGGCAGAAGCAAGAAAGCAGCCTGAAGTGGAAGAGCAGGCCGTCATTAGACCTTCAGTGCCGGCGGCGCTCGAATTAAAACAAGAGCAGCCAGAAGAAGAAGAACAGACTCCGAAAACTGCACCGGAAATATCTTTTTCTTCTCAGCGCAATGAGGAGGAAGCACCGCCAACCGCACAGGAAATCTATCAAATGACGGAAGCATCCGAATCAGATAGTCCTTCCTTTGAAAAGAAGCCTGTTCAAGCGGCTGCACAGGAAACCCATGAGGAAACAGAGGAATCCTCATCCTCTTCAGAACAGGAGGCTAAGAAGAAGAAACTCTCCAAGAAGAAAAGCATGTCGTTAACAGAGTTCTTTGCCCGGAAGGAAGAGACAGAGGAACATGTTAAGCTCAAGGTTTGCATTGTGCAGAACGGCGACACAATTGATGCCATTGCTGAAAGGTATGATATACCAGCCCAGCAGCTATTACGGGTGAATCACCTTGAAATCAATCAGGATATTTATGAAGGGCAAGTGCTGTACATTCCTGTTGCGGTAGCCCATTAAATGGTTAAAAGGCTGAGCAGGTATTAATAACCCGCTCAGCTATTTTCGTTTAACCAATATATTTTAGAATAACATCATTTTTTCTCATTCTGGAAAGTGAGTGGTTAAGGTGGAAGAAAAAAATCGGCTGCGGAAAGTCTCCCCTATTTTAAATCATTATTCAATAGAGCCGCATTTTGTAGAGGAGTTTGGGAGAGTTCAGAAGGTATACAGCAGCAAAGGTGTATTTGCCTTGAAGAAAATAAAGCCTCAGCATGGAGCAGATTTTATAAGGCATGTACAAACCCTCTTTCAAAAAGGCTATAACAGAATTGTCCCTATTTACCCGACGGTGGATGGAAGATATGGGGTGCTCCATCAGAATGAATTATATTATTTAATGCCATGGATGCCTAATGAAGAAAAAGAGGATAGATTTGAGAGGCATCAGCAGATGCTGAGGGAATTGGCAAGACTGCATACATTGTCCTCGAGGGAAGTTCCTATAAACAAGGAAGACAGAACCGAACATTATGAAAAAACTTTGCAGGAATGGGAGAAAGAAAAGGAGTTCTTGGAGGGATTTATCGAAGCCTGTGAAAGAAAAGAGTATATGTCTCCTTTTGAGCTAATGTTTTCCCTATATTATCACGACGTCAGCCAGGGACTAAAATTCTCCACAAACAAATTTAAAGATTGGTATGAAAAAACAAAAGAAAGCGACAAAGCACGAACGGTAATCGTCCATGGGAAAGTTTCAACCGAGCATTTTCTTTACGATGATAGGGGATATGGGTACTTCACGAATTTCGAAAATGCAAGACAGGGGTCGCCGCTCCATGATATATTGCCGTTTTTATCAAGGACTCTGAAAACTTATCCAAAAAGATCAGAAGAATGTGTAGAGTGGATTTACACCTATATGAAATACTTTCCATTCAGAGACGATGAGATGCTGCTGTTTCAAAGCTACTTTGCTCATCCGGGTCCTATTATCAGGGCGGCCGAACAATATTATAAAGGGGAGAGTAAAAGGGGAGAAAGAAAGGCTGTCCAGCATTTGCAAAGGCAGTATTGGCTCTTGAAAAATATTGAATATGCTGTAATGAGAATCGATGAGATCGAGAGGCAAAAACAAGAAGCAAAAGCAGCTGCCGAAGCTCAAGCACAAGAAGGAGCCCAAAGCTAAAAGATGCGGGCTCCTAAACCAATTGAAGATGGAAAGCAATAGCAATCAGAATGAACAGCGATAGCAGCAGTACATCAAAGGTGGTAGGCAGCAAAATTGTTCTTATGCCTTGAAAAACACAGAACGGGATTATGAACTGTGCACATACATTCCTGAAAGTTCTTAACCAGGGAGGCAGTGTGTAAGGATTATATTTTCTTCTCATTGTCGCATGCCCCTTTCCCGAATGTTCATATGTATATTCTATGATTCATTTTTCGGTAAAGTGCCTATTTTCGTTTCTTTCCTGTATAACAGTATTTTAAAACTCCCCTAAAGAAGTCTTTTTCGGGCAAAATCATCATCACTTCGGTAGAAATAATGAATAATATATAAAAAACTCGGGTATCCTTATTGACTATAACAGTCTTTTTTCGGTAGTATATTTTATATATAAAATTGTATATCGATGCTAAGACAGGGAAGAGTACAATGGCGATTTGCCTTTTAGAGAGGAAAACCAGCAGCTGAAAGGTTATCCAGGCAAAACTGTTGGAAGGTCGCCCTAGAGCATCTTTTGCGAAAGGCTGCAGCCAAGTAGTAAAAGACGGGAAATCCGTTATCTGTTTAAGTGTCAATCTCTATAAGAATGTCTTTCCCTGATTTTCTTTAGTGATTGAAAAAAAGGTGGTACCGCGAAGCAAACTCCATTCGTCCTTTTATGGCGAATGGAGTTTTTTATTTTTTGGATTGCTTTCAGAAAGGAAGAATGACACATGGATAATAATGAATTATCAATGCCGACGAAATATGATCCGCAGGCGATTGAAAAAGGACGATATGACTGGTGGCTGGAAGGTAAATTCTTTGAAGCAAAAGACGATGAAACAAAGCAGCCATATACAATTGTGATTCCGCCTCCGAATGTAACAGGAAAGCTTCATCTCGGTCATGCATGGGATACAACTCTTCAGGATATCCTTACTCGAATGAAGCGAATGCAGGGATACGATGTTCTATGGCTTCCAGGAATGGACCATG
Source organism: Cytobacillus pseudoceanisediminis (assembly GCF_023516215.1). Taxonomy (NCBI): domain Bacteria; kingdom Bacillati; phylum Bacillota; class Bacilli; order Caryophanales; family Bacillaceae; genus Cytobacillus; species Cytobacillus pseudoceanisediminis. The sequence continues at coordinate 5,250,590 of NZ_CP097349.1, forward strand.
CGGGCATCGCCACTCAGGCAAAGGTTGAAGAAAAGCTTCGCAATGACGGCAAAAGCCGCTATGATTTAGGCCGTGAAAAATTTGTAGAAGAAACATGGAAGTGGAAAGAGGAGTATGCCAGCCATATCCGCCAGCAATGGTCAAAGCTTGGATTGGGACTTGATTACAGCCGCGAACGTTTTACACTGGATGAAGGCCTTTCAAAAGCTGTAAGAGAAGTTTTCGTTTCACTTTATAATAAAGGATTGATTTATCGCGGCGAGTATATTATTAACTGGGATCCGTCTACAAAAACGGCTCTTTCTGATATCGAAGTTATTTATAAGGATGTTCAGGGTGCCTTCTACCATATGAGATATCCTTTAACGGATGGTTCAGGACATATCGAAATTGCCACTACACGCCCTGAAACGATGCTTGGCGATACAGCTGTAGCAGTACATCCGGAAGATGACCGCTATAAGCATTTAATCGGCAAAACGGTTAAACTGCCGATCACAGGACGCGAAATTCCGATTGTTGCAGATGATTATGTAGAAATGGATTTCGGATCCGGCGCAGTAAAAATTACGCCGGCTCATGACCCAAATGATTTTGAAATAGGAAACCGCCACAATCTTGAAAGAATTCTTGTAATGAATGAAGACGGCACAATGAACAGCCGAGCCGGTAAATACCAAGGTATGGACCGCTTTGAATGCCGCAAGCAGATCGTGAAGGATCTTCAGGACGAAGGAGTGCTTTTCAAAATTGAAGAGCATATGCATTCTGTGGGCCATTCAGAGCGCAGCGGCGCAGTTGTTGAACCTTACCTTTCAACACAATGGTTTGTAAAGATGCAGCCTCTTGCTGATGAAGCCATCGCTCTTCAAACTAAAGAGGAAAAAGTAAACTTTGTTCCAGAGCGATTTGAAAAAACGTATTTGCGCTGGATGGAAAATATTCGTGACTGGTGTATTTCACGCCAGCTTTGGTGGGGGCATCGGATCCCGGCCTGGTACCACAAAGAGACAGGTGAGGTTTTCGTAGGGCACGAAGCACCAGAAGATATTGAAAACTGGGAACAGGACAAAGATGTTTTGGATACCTGGTTCAGTTCAGCTCTATGGCCATTTTCAACAATGGGCTGGCCGGATACAGACTCAAGCGATTTCAAGAGATACTATCCGACTGCTGCTTTGGTGACTGGCTATGACATCATTTTCTTCTGGGTATCACGAATGATCTTCCAAGGTCTCGAATTTACAGGGGAGCGTCCATTCCAGGATGTATTAATTCATGGTCTTGTTCGTGACTCACAGGGACGCAAGATGAGTAAGTCCCTTGGAAATGGCGTTGATCCAATGGATGTAATTGATCAGTATGGTGCTGATTCACTCCGCTATTTCCTTTCTACAGGAAGCTCGCCGGGACAGGATCTGCGCTTCAGTATGGAAAAGGTTGAGGCAACATGGAACTTTGCCAATAAAATCTGGAATGCATCCCGATTTGCATTAATGAACATGGATGGATTAACATATGAAGAAATTGATTTAAGCGGTGAAAAGTCTGTTGCTGATAAATGGATATTAACCCGTTTGAATGAAACTATTGAGACGGTTACAAGATTATCTGACCGCTATGAGTTTGGCGAGGTTGGCCGAGTGCTGTATAACTTCATTTGGGATGACTTCTGTGATTGGTATATCGAAATGGCAAAGCTTCCGCTGTACGGAGAAGATGAAGCTGCCAAGAAAACCACCCGTTCCATCCTGGCATATGTTCTGGACAATACAATGCGTCTGCTGCATCCATTTATGCCATTTATCACGGAAGAAATTTGGCAGAACCTTCCTCATTCAGGTGAATCCATTACGGCTGCACAATGGCCGGCAGTTAACAATGAATACACTGATAACCAGGCTGCAAATGAAATGAAGCTGCTTGTAGAAATTATTCGCTCTGTCCGCAACAGCCGTGCTGAAGTAAACACGCCTATGAGCAAGAAGATTAAAATGATGGTAAAAGCTAAGGATGAGGAAATTCTGGGCACACTGGAAAATAACCGTGCCTATATTGAACGATTCTGTAACCCAGAAGAACTAGTGCTGGCTCTGAATGTTGAGACGCCTGATAAGGCGATGACAGCAGTTGTGACTGGTGCAGAAATCATCCTTCCGCTTGAAGGCCTGATTAACATTGAAGAAGAAGTTGCCCGCCTTCAGAAAGAGTGGGATAAATTAAATAAAGAAGTTGAAAGAGTCCAGAAGAAACTTTCAAACGAAGGCTTTATTAAAAAAGCGCCTGAAAAGGTAATTGAAGAAGAGAAAGCAAAAGAACAAGACTACAGCGAGAAGAGAGCTGCTGTAGAAGCTCGCATTAAAGAGCTAAAAGGAGAATAATTAATAGTTGCGGAAGGCGGGTCCATATGAAGGATTCGTCTTCCTTCCTGTATAACGGAGGTGCATTTATATATGTTTTCTACTTATGAGGAAGCACTGGAATGGATTCATTCAAGGCTAAGACTTGGGATGAAGCCGGGACTGCAAAGGATGGAATGGATGATGGAAAAACTCGGGCATCCCGAAAGAAGAATTAAGTCCATCCATATTGGCGGAACGAATGGTAAAGGCTCAACTGTAACGTTTCTAAGATCCATTCTTCAGGAGGCGGGTTATTCTGTCGGAACTTTTACATCGCCATATTTTGAGAAATTTAATGAACGGATTTCTCTGAACGGAATTCCAATTAACGATGAAGATCTTGTTCGGCTTGCTAATGATATATATCCGCTTGCGATTGAATTGGAACAGACGGAACTCGGCGGTCCAACCGAGTTTGAAATCATTACCGCCATGGCTTTCCAATATTTTGGCCATGTACAGCCGGTGGATCTCGTTTTGTTTGAAGTGGGCCTTGGCGGAAGGTATGACTCTACGAACATCATCTATCCTATATTATCAATCATTACAAGCATCGGACTCGACCATACAGCTATCCTTGGGAATACATACGAGGAAATCGCTTTTGAAAAAGCGGGAATCATTAAACCTGGAGTCAGTGTGATTACAGCTGTTAAACAAGAAGAAGCGCTCGCTGTTATTCAAGATAAAGCTTTAAGCATGAAGTCACCAGTTTATCAGCTGGGGAATGAGTTTGCTATTTCTGATCATAAATCCCTGGACCTGGGAGAATTCTTCTCCCTTAAGACAGTCTTTCAGAACTTCCCTGATCTTGAGACAGGAATGAGCGGAAAACACCAGACTGAAAATGCTTCCCTTGCTGTAATGGCAGCAGAGCTATTGAATAAATTTTATTCTTTCCTTATAGAGGTAAATCATATTAGAGCGGGATTGAAAAAAGCTTTCTGGCCCGGGCGATTTGAAATTCTATCTGAAGACCCGCTGGTAGTAATAGATGGAGCGCATAATGAAGAAGGGATAGCTGCCTTAACTGCTGAGCTGAACAACCGTTTTGAGGATAAAAGCAAAAATATTGTATTCGCTGCACTTGCTGATAAAAAGCTTGATAAAATGATCGGTAAGCTTGATTCTGCTGCAGATCGCATCACCTTTACCGAATTTGAGTTTCCGAGAGCAGCAGCAGCTGAAGATTTATATAATCTCAGTAAAAACAGCAGGAGACAGTTTCATACGGACTGGAAGGAGCTATTGGAGGCTGAACTTCGTGAAGCAGGAAAAAACAGCGTACTGGTTATTACCGGATCACTTTACTTCCTCTCAGAAGTGAAGCCTATTCTTTTGAATCTTTTGAAAAAAATAAATGAAATATGACAAAAGTTAGAAAATTTGATAAAATGTTCGTGTTATCCGACTATTTTCCTGAATAAATTGGAGGAGGGGGAAAAGATCGTTAGTTCACAAGCCAAAAAAATAATATGGTTATTATGGATATTAATATTTCCTGCAGGTTCCATGCTAACCTATCATTTTTACCCTCCAGATTTTTCAGGACAGGGAATCAGTTTGTTTGCCTTTTTCATATTGATGTTTTTCGTTTCTTCCATGCCGATGGTAATCAATAATACACCAATCTTTTTAATTCAATGGGTTACGATGGCAGTGTTTTTAACCTTTGGGCTCTTTGCTGAAATGATAATGGTACAATTGGGGATCCTGGTACTTCTATTAAGGCTGAAAATACAAAAGGATCAGCTGTTTCGTCTGCCGCTTAACTCACTTTTGTTCTTTACATTATCTTTATTGAGCGGGCTGGCTTACTTTGCAATGGGTGGCAAAATAGGCGTAGATCTAATAGAAAATCCCCAATATTTCTGGATTGCTGCAGCATACCCGATAATCCATTTTACTTTAAATCAGGTATTAATCAGTGTAATTCAGGCTGCATTGTATGGCAGGAAAATATCCTTTCTGGAAAAAGACCTTATATGGGAAACTGTTACCTCTCTCATAACATTCCCGATTGGCCTTATCCTTTACATTTTATATTCTGAAGTGGGAATTCTTGCACTGCTGTTTGTAGGGGTCCCATTTGTAAGTCTTTCTATCATTCTTCATCTTTATTACTCAAGTGAAAAGGTTATTGAATACCTTCAAAAAGCCGCAGATATAGGGCATCAAATGGCAGAGCGCCTTGATGTGAATGAGGTTATGGAGCTTTTTATTTTGAAATTGAGCGAAATGTTGCCTGTTGACTATGCCTATATTCTTGATATTAAGGATAACGATGAACTTCACTCCATTTACCGAATTGAGCATGGACAAATAAAGCCGAATGACCTTAAGCCTACCAAAAAAAGTGAGGGAATCAGCGGATTGGTTTTGGGTACCCGAAAATCTGCCCTTTTCCATTCGCGGAAGAAATGGAAAAGCATTGCTAAGGAATTCTTGCCTGAAGATGCCGAAAGCCTTATTTGTGTTCCAATAGTCAGGAGCAATGAAGTATTGGGGATACTGCTGCTTTCTTCAGCAAAAAAGAGGTCCTATGAAAAGTCACAGCTCATGATTGTCGATATTTTATGTTCGCACTTTGCAATAGCAATAGAGAATGCAAAGCACTATGAGGAAACAAAAGCCAAAAGCGAGCGCTGCGCGTTAACGAAACTATTCAATTATAGATATATGGAAGCTAAATTAAATGAAGAATTCAGCAGATTGCAAAATGGTGAAAGAGAATTCCTTTCACTCATCATCCTTGACATCGATCATTTTAAAAAAGTGAACGATACTTATGGGCACCAAAGCGGAAATGAAATTCTCTGCGAACTGGCAGGCAGGCTGGCAAATTTAATAGATGAAGCAGGAATTGCTGCCAGATATGGCGGAGAAGAATTTGTTGTCTTAATGCCGGATACAAGCAAAGAAGATACGCTTGCCTGGGCAGAGCTTATCAGGCAGACCATAGCTAACCGTCCATTCATACTCAAACAGAACATCGATGGAAGCAGCAGCAGCACAAAAGTTTATATAACTGCCTCCATTGGGGTAGCTGCTGCACCTGAAGATGCTGATGATTCACTGGCCCTTATACGCCATGCTGACAGGGCATTATATGTTGGAGCGAAGCGGGCAGGGAGAAATAGGGTTGCGGAATATGTGAAGTAAAAATCCTTTTGTTTGTCAAAAGGATTTTTTTGTGAAAATAAACCTTTTTACCTATTAATATATTGGTCCTATAGTGTATTGGTGTAATGTTAGTGATATACATCATTGAAGTTCATAAAGAATACACATATACTGTCCAAGTATATTTATATTTTTTTGGTTTTACAAATTTTGGAGGAGGAAACAAGCTGCGGGCATATCACAATATTGAGGACCTCTATATAAAATAGGACACTGAGGAAATCCAGCTTTCTTGTGCCTGCGCCGGCGCGTTGATATTTATGCTAAATCTCTTAATAATATTATTTTTATTCGGTACCATATTAGGTTCTTTCTACAATGTAGTTGGCCTAAGGGTTCCTGAAAATCAATCAATAGTAAAGCCGAGATCTCATTGTAAACACTGTAAGCATACTTTATCATATTTGGAGCTTATCCCAATTCTGTCTTATGTATTTCTAGGTGGAAAATGCAGGCGCTGTAAGGTGTCAATTTCAGCCTTATATCCGGCTGCAGAGCTTTCGACAGGTACTTTGTTTGCTGCTGCTCCATTAATTTTAGGGTGGACTTCCGAGGTGATTGTTGCCTGGACACTAGTTTCTCTTATGGTCATTATATTTGTATCTGACTATAAATATATGATCATTCCAAATAAAGTTCTCTTAGTTTTTGGTGTGATCCTAACAGCAGAACGTATTCTTATTCCTCTTTCTCCTTGGTGGGACAGTTTAGCAGGTGGGATACTTGGTTTTTTACTCCTTTTATTTATAGCTGTAATCAGTAAAGGCGGCATGGGTGGAGGAGATATAAAACTATACTCAGTTATTGGTATTGCTTTAGGTGTGAAGCTTGTGTTGCTTTCGTTTTTTTTAGCCACTTTGTTTGGAGCATTTTTAGGTGGCATAGGCATGCTTATAGGAGTTGTGAAAAAGGGAAAACCAATTCCATTCGGTCCTTTTATTGGTTTGGGAACAATAATTGCTTACTTTTATGGCAATGAATTGATTGAATGGTACTTTCACGGAGTCCTGTGGGTATAAAATCTGTAATTTTTCTATTCTGATGGCAATGAAGGAATACCTATAAATAAATTAGATCTAACTGAAAATCAAAATGAAAAATTTGACGAAATCCTTCCGTAACAAGACGACAAAAGTCTTGTTATTTTTTTTTCTTATGTTAGGATGAAAACAATTCAGGAAACGGCACGGAAGGAGGATGAGATATGGACAAGCCTAAAAGCGAGAAAACGATCACGATTAAGATAAATGGCAAGGACCGTCCGTTTCAGGAGAAAAAGGAAGAAATGCAGGAAAAAGCATGGGATCCGAGACAGCTGGATAGAAAGAAAAAACAGGAACAAACTGAATTTTTCGCATCCATACAAACAGCGGCAGGCAAAGAGGCGGATGACAGCTTTGACTGGATTCTGCCTGAGGGTACGGAAGATGCGGATATAAAGGAATATAAAATAGAAGCCCCTCCTAAATCACCAGCTAAAAATGGTTTGAGTACACTGGCTAAGAAATTCCAGGGAAGAAATAAGCAAGGATTCTTAACATCCATTTTTCTGGCTGTCTTTTTTGCTGTTCTGCTTGGGACTGGCTTCGGATTCATCATGCTGAAGCTGGTATTTACCGATCAGGCAGCCGAAACTGTGGCGCCTCCAATTAAAGAAACTCCGGCAGCATCAAATCAGCAGGCTCCCGCTGCAGCCGCAGAATTAGAAACATTAACAGCATACGTAGTTCAAGGCGGCGTATGGTCAAACAGTGAGGCAGCACAGCAAGTCCAGGAAGCGAACTCGCAAAAAGGAGTCTATAGCCAATCATTAAAAATGGGAGAGCAGACTTTTCTTTTTTAGGGGTATCCGGAAGTCTTGATCAGGCGAAGGAAATAGGTGCCGATCTAAAAAGCAAAGGAATTGATGTATTTGCAAAAGAAGTTGCCTTTGAAGGTAAAGTAATTGAAGGGCTGAATGCTGAAGAGAAAAAGCTGGCTGACATTGCACCTGCTTTATATCAAAGCCTCTCAGAAGGCGCTGCCAGTGCCTCTCTCGGCAGCTCCATAGCGCCAGAGACGGCTCAGGAAATAAAAAATCATAGCAAGGCAGTGAATGAACTGCAGGCAGATCAAATTCAAAATAAAAGCCTGACATCTATAAAAGAGGAACTTTTGGATGCCTCGAAGCAAATAGAAACTTACCAGCAGGCAGGGGATTCTGCATCAGCCGGTAAAATTCAGGAGCACCTGCTGGCATTTCTTGCCGCTTATCAGTCTCTGCTCCAGTCAGACGGGCAGTAAGGACCCGGCATATTGTGCTATAATTTTATCCGATTCGAATATTTTCTGGGAAATATCACATATTAAATGGAGTCTGTTCGGGAAATTTAGACAGACTCTTTCTTTTTGCCACATTTCGATAATTTATGATAAAAATATCTACAAATTACCTCTTAAAAATTGTTTGTCTGGCAATTTTTTGATACGATTAATCTGTATCTCCCAATATGATACATAAAGGTAAGGTGATTACATGCAAAACCTCATTTTAGCCTCTTCTTCCCCGCGGCGAAAAGAACTTCTTGAAAATCTTCATTTGCAATTTGAAGTCTCCAGCAGTGATGTCGATGAAAGTTTTGATCCAGTGCTGAAACCAGGAGAGATCGTGAAGGAGCTTGCCCATAGAAAGGCACAGGCTGTATTTAATAAACACCCTGATTCATATGTAATTGGCTCAGATACAGTTGTAGTTAAAGACGGCAATGTTTTAGGAAAGCCAGGCAGCAGCAAGGAAGCCTTCACTATGCTCAAAAGTCTGTCTGGAACCACCCATTCTGTTTACACAGGTGTATCCATCGTGACGCCTGAAAATGTAATTACATTTTATGAAAAAACCGATGTGGTGTTCTGGGAGTTAACAGATGAAGAAATTGACTCTTATATCGGCACCGGTGAACCATTTGACAAGGCAGGTGCATATGGGATACAAGGCATTGGCAGCATGCTTGTAAAAAGCATAAATGGAGATTATTTCTCTGTTGTCGGCCTTCCTGTCTCCAGAACGGTTCGTGAACTAAGGAAAGCAGGATATTCGCTTCCTTAATATACTTTTTTCATCCTCAGCTCCTGGCCCCAGAGTTTAGGGAGGAAAATATGCAAACGGATACTCTATTGATTAAAGATTTCCCTCAGGATGAACGCCCTCGTGAGCGCTTTGTCCTAAATGGGCCGCAAAGCTTATCCAATCACGAACTGATAGCGATATTACTCAGAACAGGCACGAAAGATGAATCTGTCCTCCAATTAGCGAACAGGCTTCTTACCCATTTTGAAGGACTCCGGCTATTAAAGGATGCATCCCTGGATGAAATAACGGCCATTAAAGGAATAGGATCGGCAAAGGCAATACAGCTGCTGGCAGCAGTTGAAATTGGCCGGAGGATTTCAACTCTCACATATGACGACAGATATACTATCCGTTCTCCTGAGGATGGAGCAAATTATGTCATGCATGATATGCGATTCCTGTCTCAGGAACATTTTGTATGCCTTTATTTAAATACAAAAAATCAGGTGCTTCATAAGAAGACCATCTTTATTGGAAGCCTGAATGCTTCAATTGTTCATCCGAGAGAGGTTTTTAAAGAGGCCTTTCGCAGATCGGCTGCGTCGATTATCTGCATTCATAATCATCCGAGCGGTGATCCGACTCCAAGCCGGGAAGATATTGAAGTAACCAAGAGACTTGCAGAGTCCGGGAAAATAATCGGCATTGAAGTGCTGGACCATCTTATCATCGGTGAAAATAAATTTGTCAGTTTAAAGGAAAAAGGGTATTTATAACACTATGTTTTTATTTGACGTTACGCTATAATATTGGTTATGATTTTTGAGATGCCTCGCATTTTGGAGGCTCATTGTACTAGAAAAATTAAAGAAAATTCCATTAAAATACCTTACTTAGGAAAATGAGCAATTTGTATCAGAAAGGGAGATACCATTTATGTTTGGAATCGGTACTAGAGACCTTGGAATAGATTTAGGAACAGCTAATACACTTGTCTATGTTAAAGGAAAAGGAATTGTTGTCAGAGAGCCGTCAGTAGTAGCACTGCAGACAGATACTAAAAATATTGTAGCTGTCGGCAATGATGCAAAAAATATGATCGGCCGTACACCTGGCAATATTGTTGCGCTCCGTCCAATGAAGGATGGCGTTATTGCGGATTATGAAACAACCGCTGTCATGATGAAATATTATATTAAACAAGCCAATAAAAATAAGGGCTTCTTTGCAGGCAAGCCATATGTAATGGTTTGTGTGCCATCCGGCATTACAGCTGTTGAAGAACGTGCTGTTGTCGATGCAACCCGCCAGGCAGGGGCACGCGATGCTTATACCATCGAAGAGCCGTTTGCCGCTGCAATCGGGGCTAATCTTCCTGTTTGGGAACCGACAGGAAGCATGGTGGTTGATATCGGGGGAGGAACTACCGAAGTTGCCATCATCTCCTTGGGCGGAATTGTTACGAGCCAATCCATCCGCATTGCCGGTGATGAAATGGATGACGCGATCATCAATTATATCCGCAAAACTTACAACTTAATGATTGGTGACCGTACAGCAGAAACCGTTAAAGTAGAGGTTGGCTCTGCAGGAGATCCTGAAGGTGTTGAAAACATGGAAATCCGCGGACGTGACCTGCTGACAGGCCTGCCAAAAACAATTGAAATTACTGCTGAAGAAATTTCAAAAGCATTGAATGATACTGTATATGCGATTGTGGATGCAGTAAAAAATACTCTTGAAAAAACTCCTCCTGAACTGGCAGCAGATATTATGGACCGAGGTATTGTCCTGACTGGAGGGGGCGCTTCTTCGCAACCTCGACAAGGTGATCAGCGAAGAAACAAAAATGCCTGTCCTTATTGCAGAAAACCCATTGGACTGTGTCGCAATTGGTACTGGAAAAGCTCTTGACCATATCGATTTATTCAAAACAAAAGCAAAAGAATCCAGATAAATTGAAGCCTGAATAAGAAAATGATAAAGCCCATTCACTTCTTAAAAAGTGCATGGGCTCAAATTTGGTTTTTTCTTGAACCATAAATGATAATTTTGCAGATATATGTTATATTTTGTTGAGCAGTGCCTGAATGGCGCAATCTTTTCTGAAAAAATACTAATCGAGGTGTAACGGATGCCACAGTTCTTTTTGAACAAACGCCTGATTATTTTGCTTGTCAGCATTATTATTCTCGTGGCATTGATTGGATTTTCTTTAAAAGATAGAGAAAATTTGACCTGGCCTGAACAATTTTTAAAAGATACTACCGGGTTTATACAAAATGCTGTTTCCAGCCCAGTGAATTATGTGGCAGGATTCTTTGAAAATGTCGAAGACTTGCAAAATACATACAAAGAAAATAAAGAGCTAAAGACAAGGCTGGATGAGCTTGCACGCCTTGAGTCTGAGGTTCAGCGACTGAAAAAGGATAATACAGAACTTCGTGAGATTCTGGATAAGAAAGACTCTTTAAGTGAATTTGAGCCAAAGCAGGCAACTGTTATAGGAAGAAATCCCGACAGATGGCATGAATTGCTTATCATTAATAAGGGAAAAAATGCTGGCATTGAACCGAACATGGCTGTTATTACGTCTAAAGGCCTGATCGGCAAAGTGAAAAGCAGCAATACCTTTACTTCAACAGTTCAGCTTCTTAGTTCAATGGACCCGACAAATCGCATCTCTGCAAAAATTCAGGCGGGCGATAATAACTTTTTCGGTCTGATAGAAGGCTATGATAAAGAAAAAGGTCTTCTTTTGCTTAAGCGAATTCCTTATGATGCAAAGGTAAAAAAGGATCAAAACGTTATTACTTCAGGTCTGGGCGGTGTTTTTCCTGAGAGCCTTCCGATTGGGAAGGTTGTAGATGTTGTTCCTGATGAATTTGGTCTCACTCAAACCGCCTATGTTAAGCCGGGGGCAGATTTCTACGATATTGGACATGTAATGGTCGTCAAAAGAGGTGCTTTACAGCCTGAGCTAATGGAAATGGTTGATGAGAAGGAGGAGGAACTGTGAGAAGATTCCTTCTTCCTCTCATACTCCTGGCCTTATTTATCGGTGAAAGCATATTTGTTCAAATAACTCCGCATGATTTGTTAGGCAGCGGAAAAATAGCTGTTCCCCGTTTCCTGCTGGCCGGATTGCTTTTTTGACCATCTTTGGCTCAAAAAAACACGGAATTCTTTACAGCTTATTATTCGGCTTGCTTTTTGATATTGTATATGTTGAAATTATCGGCATTTACCTGTTTCTATTTCCAGTCATTGCTTTTATTACAACTAAACTGATGAAAATTCTTCAGACAAATATGGCTATGGCTTCCATCATTGTGCTTTTAGGCATCACTCTCCTTGAGGCCGGTGTCTACCAGATGAACTTATTAATTCACCATACTGATATGGTTTTTGCAGCTTTTCTATCGTCACGCCTCGTGCCAACTCTGATTTTAAATGCCATTTTCATTATTTTAGCTGTTTATCCATTTAAAAGACTTTCTGAAAAATTTTCAGATAGCTTAAACGACTAATTGTTTGAAGTGATATAATTTCACAGTTCATTTAAAAGAAACCGGATTAATCCGGTTTCTTTTAAATGAATAATTTTTAGTAAAAAAGGAATTTAGAAGGTTTCTGTCGAATTCTACCTTTATGGGCAAATTGGATAGGGATAATTGACATAATTTATTTTTAAAAGAATGGCCCTGCGAGGCTGATTGAAAATATAGCAGTTCATGGACTGCTTTAAAATAGAGTGCCACCAGCACTTATGTGTTTCTTATCATTGAGGTGAACATCTTGAAATGAAAAAAACCAAAACGTTACAATAAAAGGGACGAAAGATGGTCTGACACTGCATCTCGATGATTCCTGTTCATATGGAGAGCTGAAGAAAGAACTTGATAGAAAGCTTTCAGAAAACTCGAGATCGGTTGAAGACCGGCTTCTTTCAGTGAGGGTACAAGTCGGCAATCGTTATCTCACAGAAGAGCAGCAGGAAGAATTGAAGGAGTTAATAAGGCAAAAGAAGAACCTGATCGTTGAGTCTATAAGCTCGAATGTCATTACCAAAGAAGAAGCTGAAAAACAGAAGGAAGAAAATGAAATTGTATCTGTTGCGAAGGTGATTCGTTCCGGGCAGGTTCTCGAAGTGGCGGGAGATCTGCTTCTTATCGGAGATGTAAACCCCGGAGGCACTGTCATGGCAGGTGGAAACATCTTTATAATGGGGGCGCTAAAAGGCATAGCCCATGCCGGATGCCATGGGAATAAGGAAGCTGTGATCGTTGCTTCGCTTATGAAACCATCCCAATTAAGGATCAGCAATTGTATTAACCGGGCTCCAGACAAGGATCAGGATGACGAAAAAAGAGAAATGGAATGTGCTTACATAGATGAAAATGATCAAATAACTGTAGATAGATTACAAGTATTAATGCATCTGAGACCTAATATAACTAGATTGCAAGGGGAAGCTAGGATGGGAGAAGCGATTGTCATTACGTCCGGAAAAGGCGGAGTCGGAAAAACGACTACTTCCGCAAATGTAGGTACTGCTCTTGCCCTTCAGGGGAAAAGAGTGTGCCTGGTGGATACAGACATTGGCCTTCGAAATCTTGATGTGGTGATGGGATTGGAAAACCGCATTATTTATGATCTGGTCGATGTAGTCGAAGGCCGGTGCAAAATACATCAGGCTGTGGTTAAAGACAAACGGTTTGATGATTTGCTGTATTTGCTTCCTGCTGCTCAAACAAGTGATAAGACGGCTGTTACTCCAGAGCAGATGAAAAAGCTGGTCGATGAATTAAAGCAGGATTATGACTATATTGTCATAGACTGCCCTGCTGGAATTGAGCAGGGGTACAAAAATGCTGTTGCCGGTGCTGATAAAGCAATTGTTGTTACCACTCCGGAAGTTTCAGCCGTACGTGATGCTGACCGGATTATCGGCTTGCTTGAAAAAGAGGAAAATGTAGAGGCTCCAAAACTGATAATAAATAGAATTAGAAGCCATATGATGAAAAATGGCGACATGCTCGATGTAGATGAAATTACCGCACATTTGTCGATTGATTTAATTGGAATTGTGGCAGATGATGATGAAGTAATCAAGGCATCCAATCATGGTGAGCCTATTGCATTAAACCCTAACAGTAAGGCTTCTGTTGCTTACCGTAATATCGCCCGCCGCATACTTGGTGAAGCTGTTCCGCTTCAGCCTCTTGAAGAAGAGAATAAAGGTGTATTCTCAAAACTAAAAAAGTTTTTTGGTGTTAAATAATTATAATTTATCGAACAAAAGCCGGGGAGACTTCTTCGGTTTATTTTTTTATCTCAGACACCCACTTCAAGTCATACTCTATTTGGACAACTCATAAACTTGTACAAATAGAGCTATATAGAAATGGTGGGGATATTATGAATTCAAGAGCGGATGAAATACGCAAGAGAATTGAGCGGAGAAAAAAGAGAAAGAAAGATTCTCAAATAAGAAAGATTCAACAGTTCTTTGGACAGAAGATGAAGAGCGGTATGGGTTTAGTAAGCTGCCTTCATACGAGAGCAAACTCGATGAGGGGAACCACCCTTTATTTCGAAAGGAACTATTTCTATTCAAGCTGCTAGCTTCTGCCTGTATTTTTTTATTCGCTGCTATTCTTTTTAAAAACCAGGCTGCGACATTTGATCCTGCTAGAGATTTTGTAAAGGCAGCCATGGAGAAGGATTTTCAATTCGCCGCAGTTTCCGGCTGGTATGAAGAACAATTCGGAAAACCACTGGCACTGCTGCCATTTTCAGATGGCAAAAAAGATGAGAAGAACGTTGAAGAAAACAGTGAGTATGCATTGCCTGCTTCTGCAAAAATCCTGGAAGACTTTAATGATAATGGACAGAGAATAACAATCGAAACAGGTAAAGAAGCATCCATCGAAGCAATGAGTGAAGGGCTTGTGCGGTTTGCTGGAAAGAAAGATGGTTTCGGAAATACGGTTATTATTCAGCATGGTGATAAAAGTGAGTCCTGGTATGGCAATTTGGCTGAAATTAATGTGAATTTATATCAATATGTTGAAAAAGGAACCGGTATTGGCACTGCAGGTGACACCGGTGATGGAGAAAAAGGGTCTTTCTATTTCGCGATTAAAAAAGATGATGATTTTATAGATCCGATCCAGGTGATCCCATTTGAATAAAATAACAGGATTAATTAAATATATTCATATACATCCTTTGTTATGGGCCATTATCGGACTATCTGTCGCAACTGCTCATTTTATGGAATTATGCATGCTGCTCCTGATTATCTTCGTTCATGAAATGGGCCATGCAGCTGCAGCATCCCTTTATTCCTGGAGAATAAAAAAGATCGCCCTTTTGCCATTTGGCGGTGTAGCGGAAATGGATGAACACGGAAACCGGCCGCTGAAAGAGGAAATCGTAGTCATTATAGCAGGGCCGCTTCAGCATATTTGGATGATGGGGGCGGCGCTGTTATTTTATGAGCTCTCTTTTGTATCTGCTGATATTTTTCACCTGTTTATTCAGTTCAATTTAATGATCCTGATTTTTAATCTGCTACCTGTATGGCCATTAGATGGAGGAAAGCTTGTTTTTTTATGGCTTTCTCTTAATAAGGCATTTCCGGAAGCGCACAGAAAAACACTTTTTATTTCGGCTGCGGGTCTATTCAGTTTCATAATATTAACTTTGCTGACCTCTCCTGTAAACCTGAATATATGGGTAGTCCTCGCTTTTTTGGTGTTTTCGCTATATCATGAATGGAAGCAGAGCCGATTCATATTTATCCGCTTTCTCCTCGAAAGATACTATGGGAAGCACAGCGACTTCCGGACATTAAAACCTATCGTTGTAAGAGAGGAAGAATTGGTTATTGACGTTCTGGAAAGATTTCAGCGAGGATGCAAACACCCAATCATAGTTGAAAAGGACGGGAAAGAGAAGGGTGCTTTAGATGAAAATGAATTGCTGCATGCGTGCTTTGCAGAAAAAGTGCTGACTGCTAAAATTGGAGATTTGCTTTATGTTTACTGAAGAGCGAGTTTTTATTGAAATGAATAAATAATGGTTTAAAGTGAGGAAATAGTTTTGGACATGTTAGTTGTAAATTATGCATCAAGAGAGCGCCGGTTTGCACATTTAAAAGATAAGAGGGTCGAGAAGCTATTTATCGATCAGCCGAAGCAGCGTTCATCAGTAGGGGATATTTACTTGGGCACCGTTGCAAAAGTAATGCCTGGATTGAATGCAGCTTTTGTAGAGATTGGGGAAGATCAAAGCGGATTTATTCACCGGGACAAACTGGCAGCCTATGTTTGTTCTGCCGAAGAATCTCAAGTAAAGGAAAAACGGAGCATCTCTTCTTTTGTCCATCAGGGAGAAAGAATACTTGTTCAAGTTGAAAAGGACGCTGCCGGAACTAAAGGACCGAGATTGTCAGGGGTGCTTGAGTTTTCAGGAGATTCGCTGATATATATGCCAAATGGCCGTTATGTTGCTGTATCCAAGAAAATTGAGGATAGTGAAGCAAGAGAAAACTGGCGCCAATTTGGCTATCGTGCTAAGAAAGAGAATGAAGGGCTGATTTTCAGAACATCCTGTGATAACAAGAAAGAAATTGAACTCATAGATGAACTTGAAAGGCTAAGACTGGAGTACAGGGACCTTTTAAGGGCAGCAGAAGTAAAGAAAAAACCGGGAAAAGTTTACGAAGCGAATTCTTTTATTGAGAAAATTAAAGAAGAAGCAAAGAAACTGGCCGATGGAGAAATCGCAGTGGACGACTTAACACTGAAGAGTGTGCTCCAGAAACACACCAGCTTGCCAATTCGGCTGCATTCTGGCAAGGAAAATATCTTCTCCTCTTTTAATGTTGAATCTGAAATTGATAAAGCGCTGAAACGGATTGTATGGCTTGAAACTGGCGCATATCTTATTTTTGATGAAACCGAAGCTTTAACAGTCATCGATGTAAATACCGGAAAGTTCGCCGGTAAGCAGGACCGCAGGGAAACTGTGTTAAAAACGAACCAGCAGGCGGCCGAAGAAGCTGCAAGACAGATCCGGCTCCGCGATATAGGCGGCATGATCCTAATCGATTTTATCGACATGAAAGAAGCATCTGACCGCAACCATATCCTCTCCACCATGGAAAATGCGCTGAAAAAGGATGAAAGACGCACTAAACTTGTTGGATTCACCCCGCTTGGAATCCTCCAGATGACCCGAAAAAAACGAAACCGGCCATTTCAGAATCACTTACCGAAAGGTGTCAAGTATGTGAAGGCACCGGAAGAGTGCTGAGTGCTGAAACCATTGCCTTCAGGCTGGAAAGAGAACTGTGGGAACATCGCGGCAATGACCATGAAGCTGTCTTAATCGAAACCACCCCAGACACAGCAGCGGTATTCTCAGGGGAAAATGATGCCCATAAAAAGAGAATCGAAGACAGCATTGGACTAAAAATCATGTTTTCCTATAAGGAAAAGTGCAAGCCATTTTATGAAATCAGAAAGTTTGGCAGTGCCAATGAGCTAGGTTAGTTCAAAGCAGGCGGATTTAACCACCCCGCCTGCTTTTTTAGTGCAGTATTTCCCACTTCCCTAATAACCCCATTAGCATTATAATTGTATAGGCACGCAAAAAAGTCACTTTTAGGTGCAAACAAAGAGAATCATATAATTCTTATTGACATGATTAATCATTATATGATAGGATTTTTATGTTATGTTTGTAGCGCACCCGTGCTACAACCGCACAGAACAGGTACATAAGCCCGCTTTCGTGTCGGCGCCTGGGATGGCGAGTCTTAGTCTAAGAGGAGGTGCAGTTCATGTACGCGATTATCGAAACTGGCGGTAAGCAATTACGTGTAGAAGAAGGTCAAGCTATCTACATCGAAAAGCTTAGCGCTGAAGCAGGCGAAACAGTTACATTTGAAAAGGTTCTTTTCGTTGGCGGAGACAGCGTAAAAGTAGGAAGCCCTGTAGTTGAAGGTGCTACTGTTACAGCTAAAGTTGAAAAACAAGGCCGTCAAAAGAAAATCACTGTATTCAAGTACAAAGCAAAGAAAAACTATCGTAAGAAGCAAGGTCATCGTCAGCCTTACACTAAAGTTGTGATTGAAAAAATCAACGCTTAATCAGGCGATTCAGATGATTGAAGTAACGATTATTCGTAAAGATTCCGGAAATATTCATTCGTTTGAAATAAGCGGTCATGCATTCTTCGCAAACAGAGGCAAGGATATCGTCTGTGCAGGCGTATCTGCCGTTTCCATCGGTGCCATTAATGCTGTCCATGCCCTAACCGGCGTGACACCAGAAATCAGCCATGGAGATGGCTTTCTCCGCTGTGTTCTTCCTGATCTTCAGGATGACATGAATGAGAAAGTGCAGCTTCTTCTTGAAGGCATGGTTGTTTCATTGCAGACGATTGAAGAAGACTACGGAACGTATATAAAGATTACCTTCAAAAAGCAGGAGGTGGAATAAATGCTATTAAAATTAGATCTTCAGTTGTTCGCTTCTAAAAAGGGAGTAGGTTCTACAAAGAACGGCCGTGACTCAATCTCTAAGCGTCTTGGCGCTAAGCGTGCGGACGGACAATTCGTAACTGGCGGCTCAATCCTGTACCGTCAGCGCGGTACTAAGATCTACCCAGGTGTAAACGTGGGTAAAGGCGGCGATGACACACTATTCGCGAAAGTTGACGGTGTTGTTAAGTTCGAACGTCTTGGACGTGACCGCAAGCAAGTGAGCGTATATCCTGCAGCTCAAGAGGCGTAAGCCTTTTCGAGAAAACCCTAGCCCACAAGGTTAGGGTTTTCTTTTTTGGGCAAAAAAATCCGCCAGTGCACTTCACATTTTATCTGATGAATTTATAGCTCCAGAAGACAGCAGCTCTTCTTCGCATAAGCAATATTTTCTTATTTAACATAAATTTGCTTACTGTACTTATGTTTTTTGATATACTTACAGCAAGCACAGTCTTCTGTCAGCCTAATAACCATACAGGAGTGCATATATGGAAAAAGACTGGAATATGATTGAAGTGCTGCGTCATGCCCGGCATGACTGGCTGAATAAAATACAATTAATTAAAGGCAACCTTTCCCTTAACAAGGTAGACAGAGCTAAGGAAATCATAGATGAAATCGTGGTGGAAGCACAGCAGGAAGCAAGACTTTCGAACTTAAACCTTCCTGAGTTTGCTTCGCTTTTATTGACTTATAATTGGGAAAACCACTACTTTCAGCTTGAATATGAGGTGCTTGATGATACCATTTCCGGCCGATTGGATGACATTATCCTTTCTGATTGGACAGGCTCTTTTTTTGCCATTTTGGACTCATCAGTAAAGCCTTACCATGATAATCATTTATCTGTATCCATCAGGCATGAAAAAGAAGGGGCTCGTTTCTTTTTTGATTTTAGCGGAATACTAACAGATATCGATAAATTGGATCAGTTCTTCAAAAAGAAGAACGATGACATAACGGCTGCTGTTCAGGTATTAGCTGAAGAGGAGCTTGCACTGGAGTTATTTGTGCCATTCATTGCGAATGGCAGAGAGTGATTTCCGCCGCAAAAAGCAATACTAAGTGTGAAACTCTGCAGGCTGGAGCATTTCTTAAGTGTAAGAGTGGATCCAGTCAGTGCCTGTAATTTGGCTGAATGCCAGACAATTGGGACATACTGCAGACGGGAGGAATAATATATGTTTGTCGATCAAGTCAAAGTTTATGTTAAAGGCGGAGACGGGGGCAACGGAATGGTTGCTTTCCGCCGTGAAAAATATGTGCCGAACGGAGGCCCAGCCGGCGGAGATGGCGGTAAGGGTGCCAATGTTGTTTTTGAAGTGAATGAGGGATTACGCACGTTAATGGATTTCCGTTATCAGCGCCATTTTAAAGCTCCCCGCGGTGAGCATGGCATGTCTAAAAATCAGCATGGAAGAAATGCAAAAGACATGATTGTTAAAGTCCCGCCGGGAACAGTCGTAACTGATGCCGAGTCAGGGGAAGTAATCGCAGATTTGACTGAGCACGGGCAAAAAGCTGTCATAGCCCGCGGGGGCCGCGGAGGCAGAGGGAATACCCGTTTTGCCACACCGGCTAATCCTGCTCCAGAATTGTCCGAACATGGCGAACCGGGCCAGGAAAGAGATGTTGTGCTGGAGCTCAAGCTTTTAGCTGATGTTGGTTTAGTCGGTTTTCCGAGCGTCGGAAAATCCACGCTGCTATCGGTTGTATCATCGGCAAGGCCGAAGATTGCGGAATACCACTTTACGACGATTGTTCCCAATCTGGGAATGGTTGAGACTGAAGACGGCCGCAGCTTTGTCATGGCAGACTTGCCTGGATTAATTGAAGGCGCCCATTCGGGAGTAGGCCTTGGTCATCAATTTTTACGGCATATTGAGAGAACCAGAGTTATTGTCCATGTTATCGATATGGCTGCTGTTGAGGGCAGGGATCCATTTGAAGACTATCTAACCATCAATAAAGAATTAAAAGAGTATAACCTTCGTCTCACTGAAAGGCCTCAAGTCATTGTGGCTAATAAAATGGACATGCCTGATGCAGAGGAAAATCTTAAGAAATTCAAAGAACAGCTTGAAGAAGAGTATCCGATTTTTCCGATCTCCGCTTTAACAAGACAAGGGTTAAGGGATTTATTATTTGCCGTTGCGGATAAGCTTGAAGAAACGCCTGAATTCCCGCTGTCACATGAAGAAGAAGAAGACACAGGTGTGCACCGCGTTCTTTATAAGCATGAAGCTGACCAGACGGAGTTTGTCATTACGAGAGACCCTGCAGGAGTGTTCGTCGTATCTGGCGATGCTATTGAGAAGCTCTTTAAGATGACTGATTTCTCAAGAGATGAATCTGTCCGCAGGTTTGCAAGACAGCTGCGCGGAATGGGTGTGGATGATGCTCTTCGTGAAAAAGGAGCAAAAGACGGTGATACCGTTAAGCTGCTTGATTATGAATTCGAGTTTATTGACTAACCTTCACGATTGACGGGGTGGAGAAATGAGAAAAGATAGATTCGATAAGAAATTTTATTTGGTTCGCGAAGATGTTTTGCCTGAAGCAATGAAGAAAACTTTGGATGCGAAGGAAATGATCGAAAGGGGAAAAGCCGAATCGGTTTGGGATGCTGTCCAAAAAGTTGATTTGAGCAGAAGTGCTTTTTATAAATATAGAGACACTGTGTTTCCTTTCCATACTGTTGTCAAAGAACGGCTGATCACTTTATTCTTTCATTTGGAAGACAGATCGGGGACTTTATCACATTTATTGGGCGTTGTGGCTTCTTCGGGGTGCAATGTCCTAACCATACACCAGACCATTCCGCTCCAGGGAAGGGCAAATGTCACGCTTTCCCTGAATGTAACTGAAATGGGCATCGAGATTGAGGAGCTCTTGGGTAGGCTTCGAAAATTGGAGTTTGTAGAAAAAGTAGAGGTGCTGGGGACGGGTGCGTAAGAAAATGCGCTCTGTACCCTGCCCTTTTTTAGTTTTTTATTTTGCAAATTACATACATATGTTAAAGTAGTAAAGTATAAAGAAAATTTTCAGTGATTTATGATAAGTCTGACGAAAAGGAGGTAATTACCGTGAAGATAGGATTTTTGGGCCCAAAAGCCACCTTTACAGATATTGCTGCAAGGAGTTTATTTCCGAATGAGACAGCCGTTGCCTACCCAACGATACCTGCCTGTTTTGATGCATTAAATGAGAATGAAATAGAACTGGCGGTAGTTCCTCTTGAAAACGCATTGGAAGGCTCAGTGAATATTACATTGGATTATTTAATCCATGAAGTGGATTTTCCAATTATCGGCGAACTGACAGCCCCGATTCGCCAGCATTTTATGGTCCATCCTGATCATGTGAACGAATGGGATAAAACTGATGCAGTCTATAGCCATTCCCATGCTATTGCACAATGCCATAAATTTCTGCATAAAGAGCTGAAAGGCATCCCTTGCGAAAGCACTACTTCAACTGCAGCAGCAGCTCAATATGTAAAAGAAAATCCAGATTTGCGGGCCGGCGCCATCGCTAATGAATTAGCGGCAGAAGTATATGGACTGGCGATCGTTAAAGAGGATATCCATGATTTTGATTTTAACCATACAAAGTTCATAGTATTATCCAGTAAAGAACTGTCAATCAATGAAGACCGCAAAGAGTTTGCCGGGCACAAGACGACTGTTATGGTGACGCTGCCGGCTGATAGGTCAGGGGCACTTCATCAAGTGCTTTCGGCATTTGCCTGGAGGAAGCTCAATTTGACTAAGATTGAATCAAGGCCGATGAAAACAGGATTGGGAAATTATTTCTTTATCATTGACGTGGATATGAAGCAGGACGATGTCCTTATCCCCGGAGCAGTTGCCGAATTGGAGGCACTGGGCTGCAGCGTTAAGATTTTGGGTAGCTATCCATATTTTCAGCTTCGCAATAAAAATACAAAAGTTCTTCAGGATTAAAGCTAAAGAAAAGGATCCGGTATACATATCCGGATCCTTTCTTATTTAAAAATAATAAGGATTAACGCTATTCCTGGTCAATAAGAAATCCTGCTTCCTTTAATAATTTCTCAGCTTCATCGAGTTTCCGTTCTGAGGCTGCAGAAAGAGTATGAAGATGAATGCCATCTGTCAGTTCTGATAAGAAGGAAGCTTTTGTGGCTTTAATTTTATCCATGAATTGCTTGACTTCCTGACGGGTTGAAACCATAACCGAGGCAGTTAAGTCACCATAAACAGGATGTTCAATCCTTACATCTTTTACTGTAACCCCATGATCGACAAGCAGATTCAATTCTTCTTCAGTCCTCGCGGGGTCATGATGGCAGGCAATGACCCGCTCAGCTGAAGATGCAGGAGAAGCCTGATGAAGATACATATAACCTTGGCTCGTAGCAATGATTGGCTCTTTTCTTGCCTTTAGAAGGGTGATATCCCCAACAATTACCTGTCTGCTTACATTTGTTTTTGCTGCAAGGTCGCCTCCTGTAATGGGCTGTCCGCTTTCTTTAAGAAGCTGAAGCAGAAAGGTCCTTCGCTCCTCTCCGAGCACCTTTTTTTGTTCCTTCATTTTTCCTCACCCTTATAATCCGATAATGTCTCATTCTAACATAAGAACCGGCAGAATATAAAAGATTAGAGCGGTCCGAGTTCCCGGGCCATTTCTGCCAGCTTTTCCCCCAGTGACTTTGCCTCCTCAACAGCAGTATTCCACCCGAAAGAAATCCGGAAAAATTCCTTTCCTTTTTTTCTGTAACCCCTAGGGCCATCATCGTTTTAGAAACAGTTTTCATGCCTGTGCTGCATGCGCTTCCTGTAGATATGGCATATCCATGTCTGTTGCATTCAAGCATGATATATTGCCCTTCGACCCCTTTTAACCGAAGTCCCAATGTAGAAGGAAGCTGGTAAGAGCCTGCAAAATCGTATAACACAAATTTCTCCTGTGAAGACTCAAGCTCCTTCAGCAGTGCTTCACGCAGTGTTTGGAAATGGCTGTTATGTCTGTTTAAATTTACATAAGCTTTCTGTGCAGCTACTGTCATTCCGGCAATTCCTGGAAGGTTCACAGTGCCTGGCCTGAAACCTTTTTCATGTGATACGCCTGGTAAGAAGGAGCTCCACCGCCTGCCAGGTTTGAGGTAAACCCCGCCCACCCCTTTTGGCCCGTAAAATTTATGGGCAGAAAAGGACAGGCTATCAACAAAGCTGGCGACTTCTTTTAAATCTGATTTTCCAAAAGTATGGACACAATCACTATGCAGCAATATCTTCCTTTGCCTGCAAAGTTGGCTGATCTCAGGGACAGGCTGCAATGTGCCAATTTCAGGATTTCCATGCTGTATGGTAATTAAGACGGTATCATCCCTGATGGCCGAACTTAATTTTTTTAGGTCAATACGGCCATCCGCCCCAAAAGGGATTTCTGTAATTTCATAGCCATTATCAAGGCTTAATTTCTCTAGGACACTATGAATAGAGGAATGTTCAGCCATTCCCGCTATAATATGTTTTCCTGATTTTTCAGAGGCAGACAGCAAGGCTAATATAGCGAGTAAATTGCTTTCTGTACCTCCACTGGTAAAGTAGATTCCTTCACTCTCAACTCCCAAAAGGATGGCTAATTCTCTCCGGCAGTTTTCAAGAAGCCCTTCTGCTGCGCTCCCGGTATCATGAAGGCTGAGGGAGTTGCCAAAGTATTCAGTTGAGGCTTTAATATAGGCATCTGCCGCTTCCGGATCAAGCGGACAAGATGCTGCATAATCGAAATATTTCATGTTCTCACCTGCTCTCTCTCTTTAAATAAAGCCTTCGAAAAGCAAGAAGTTCCTCTTAAACTATGAAAACCTCTTGTCATAATTCTAAATCTGTGTAAATATAGGTGTCAAGACACCTGTAAAAACAGGAGGTATAAAATAATGAATGCCGACGTTTTGATTATTGGAAGCGGGGTAGCCGCTTTGCAGTTGGCAAAGAGGCTGCGACAGGACTTAAATGTGATTATTCTCACAAAGTCAACTGTAAAAAATGGAAACTCATATATGGCGCAGGGCGGCATTGCGGCTGCCCTGGGAGTAAATGATCACCCATCCAAGCACTACATGGATACACTCGAAGCAGGAAGGTTTCATAATGATTCTGATGCAGTGCTGTCCCTGACCAGTGAGGCACCCTCCCTGATAAAAGAGCTTAATCAAGAGGGATGCCTGTTTGATATGGATTCTGAAGGAGCATTTGCGTTAGGCATGGAAGGGGCTCATTCAGAAAGCAGAATTGTTCATGGAGGCGGGGACAGCACTGGAAAAACAGTCATTGATTTTATGCTGTCAAATAAAAATCAAAACGTTCGAATCATGGAAAATGTTCTTGTGTTTCAATTGCTGATAAATGAAACGGAAGGCAGTTGTATAGGGGTAAAAGGAAAAGATTCCAATGGTGTAATTCATCGTTTCATTTCATCTCATGTTGTGCTTGCAACAGGGGCTGCGGCCAGCTATATGAATATACATCCAATGCCGATTCCGTAACCGGAGATGGTATTGCCTTAGCGTACAGAGCAGGTGCGGAGATAGCGGATATGGAGTTCATCCAATTTCATCCCACACTTCTATATAAAGACGGTAAAGCATTAGGGCTAATCTCGGAAGCTGTCAGGGGAGAGGGCGGCAGGCTCGTTACAGAAGACGGAAGACCAGTAATGGCAGGACTTCATCCACTGGGAGATTTAGCGCCAAGACATGTTGTGTCACAAGCAATTTTTCATTCTTTAGAGAAAGGGAAATCCGTGTTCCTGGATATCTCCTCAATTGAAAACTTTAAATCCAGGTTTCCGACAATAACAAAAATCTGTGAACAAAACGGAGTAGATCTAAGCATTGGGAAAATTCCAGTTTCACCCGGAAGCCACTTTTTAATGGGAGGAATTAAAACAGATTTATTGGGCCGCACCAGCATTCCTGGCCTGTATGCGATTGGTGAAGCTGCATGCACAGGCGTACATGGCGCTAACCGGCTTGCAAGTAACTCCCTTCTGGAAGGTTTATATTTGGGCAAAAGGCTTGCGGAGTGGATTAATGAACAGCCATCAAGTGATCCTGCTAAAGGACTGACATTTCCCGAGACAGCATTAAGATGTCAAGTCAAAGAAAGTTTACCTTCAGTTGAAGAAATTAAATTGAGAATGATGAAAAATGCAGGGATTATCAAAACAAAAGAAGGGCTTTTAGATCAGCTTGCCTGGCTTAAAGGCTGCAAAATTGAAGAATGGATTAAAGCAGAACTTGATGATCTTTCAATAGAGGAAGCAACACGGGCTTTCATGCTTATCGCAGCTTATCTGATAACAGACGCTGCAGTAAGGAGGACAGAGAGCCGGGGAGGCCATTTCCGGCAGGATTATCCCTTCGAAAGTCATGAATGGCTTGGAAAAAGAATCATTCAATCCCGAAAATCTGAAAAGGGTGGTAAATATGAACAAATTAAAGCTGCGATTGCAACTTGAACAGTTTTTTCTCGAGGATATCGGGGACCGCGACCTGACAAGCGGACTTATTTTTGGAGAAGATCAGACTGGAATGGTCGTTTTCCTTGCAAAGGACAATGGCATTTTTTGCGGAGAAGAAATAATCAGGTCCGGATATAAGATGCTAAATCCAGCCGCTGAAGTCAATATAATAGTAAAGGATGGAGAATGGATTGAGAAAGGTCAAGTCCTTGCTGAAGCTGCAGGGCCTGTATCCGATTTATTAAAAGGAGAAAGAGTGGTCTTAAATCTGCTCCAAAGAATGAGCGGAATTGCAACAAAAACAAGTGAGGCTGTCCGGGTATTAAATAGTTCACATACGAAAATCTGCGATACAAGAAAAACTACACCTGGCCTTAGAATGCTTGAAAAATATGCAGTCAGATGCGGAGGGGGATTTAACCATCGATATGGCCTCTATGATGCAGTCATGATTAAAGACAACCATATTTCTTTTGCAGGATCAATTTCGAAAGCTGTGGAAGAAGTACGGTCAAAAGTTGGGCATATGGTAAAAGTTGAAGTCGAAACGGAAACAAAAGAACAGGTTCTTGAAGCAGTTGAGTCAGGGGCAGATGTTATCATGTTTGACAACAGGAGCCCTGAAGAGATTAAAGAGTGGATCAGCAGCGTGCCGAAGGGGATCCTGACAGAAGCATCCGGCGGAATCACGTTGGATAACCTGTCAGCTTACAGCGATACAGGGGTTGATTTTATTTCATTGGGTTTTCTTACTCATTCCGTGAAATCGCTTGATATAAGTGTGAAGGTTACTGTGGAATAAAAGCGGAAGCGCCTTGCCCACAAAAGAACGCAGACTAGGAACGCCACGTCCTGTGGCAACGTCTGCAAGACCCCCATCCTAGGGGCCTCAACCCACAAGACGAGCCTCCCAGGAAGGTGTTCTTGCCTTTTTGGAGGATTGGCGCTTGTTACCTCGAGGTGGGAGACGCTTCTCTAATGAGCTAACGCTTTTAGTCGTGCGATGAATACGCTGTCGAAGCGTTCCATGTGGAGCTGGACTGTTACCGACGTTCAAAGGATATAAATTCCTAAAAAAATAAATGCATAATTGGCAAAGGGGTATGGAGGAAATGAATATTTTTCAGACAGCAGAAAAACAAACAACTATTCTTCCGGAAAAATATCGAATGATGACTATAAAGGAACTGGAGGATCGAGCAAGAGAAATAAAAGATAAGCTTGGAAATAAGCTGTTTATTCCGGGTCATCATTATCAGAAGGATGAGGTCATCCAGTTTGCGGACGCTACCGGTGATTCACTAAAGCTTGCCCAGCTTTCACAGGAAAATGCAGAGGCAGAATATATTGTGTTTTGCGGAGTTCACTTTATGGCTGAAACGGCAGATATATTAACAGATTCTAGTCAAAAGGTGCTATTGCCTGATATGCGCGCAGGCTGCTCTATGGCCGATATGGCTGATATCAGCCAAACAGAAAGAGCCTGGACGAAGCTGCAGAATATGTTTGGCGATACAATGCTTCCTTTAACATACGTAAACTCTACTGCGGGCATCAAGGCTTTTGTAGGCCGCCATGGAGGAGCAACAGTTACTTCTTCGAATGCTGAAAAAATGGTGAGCTGGGCGTTTGAGCAGAAGCCGAGAATTGTATTTCTGCCTGACCAGCATCTTGGAAGAAATACGGCTTATAACCTCGGAATTGGGCTTGAGGAAATGGCTGTATGGAACCCCATTACGGATCAGCTGGAATATGAAGGGCCGCTTGAGGACATTAAAGTAATTCTTTGGAAAGGCCATTGTTCAGTTCATGAAAACTTTACTGTTGAAAATGTCAAAGAAGTTCGGGAACAATATCCGGCAATGAAGATCATTGTCCATCCGGAATGCAGAAGGGAAGTTGTGGAACTTTCCGACATGGCCGGGTCGACCAATTATATAATAGATGCAATAGAACATTCAGAACCTGGGTCTTCATGGGCGATCGGTACAGAGATGAATTTGGTTAAAAGGATTATCACCCAGCATTCAGATAAAAAAATCATCTCACTTAACCCTCATATGTGTCCTTGCCTGACCATGAACCGAATCGATTTACCGCACCTTGTTTGGTGCCTTGAAGCAATTGAGCAGGGGGAAAGCCAAAATCTAATTCAGGTTGAAGAACAAACAGCAGCATTTGCTAAATTGGCATTAGATAGGATGCTCGAACGTCCATAAGCGTTTGCAAAAGGTTAGCCGGTCATTAAATCAGCGGAAATTACACAGAAATACTCTGCGTAAATTTAGGCAATAAAAAATTCTCCCCGCCCGGGAGGATTTTTTTATTGCCTTGCTGCCCTTTGCTGTTAATAGGATTAGAAGAAACGATGAAGCATAAATCCTGGGAAAAATGCATATCTTTTTGTGTAGATTGTTAGCAATTTGCCCATTTCTTCATACACTATATGGACTCATCGCGATTAACGGGCACTAATCTGCAATTTTCAAATAAATGGATGAAATGCCCGTAAATGCTGATTAGGAACACAGACTAGGAACGCCACGTCCTGTGGCAACGTCTGTGTGACCCACATCGTGTGGGCCTATACTAACCATCATTGATGGAAGTATCACCTTACGCATAGGAGGGAATTCAGAGTGAAAATCCATATCGTACAGAAAGGGGATACTCTTTGGAAGATTGCAAAAAAGTACGGCGTGAATTTTGAAGAGCTGAAAAAGATGAATACACAGCTCAGCAACCCTGATATGATTATGCCCGGTATGAAAATAAAAGTTCCTGCAAGCGGGGGCTCAATAAAAAAAGAGGCTCCTATTGGAGGAAAACCGGAAGCAAAAATAAATATGGGTGCCAAAAAGGAAATGCCAAAAGCAGAACAACCTTTTGCCAAAGAGAAACCTATTACCATGCCATCAGCTGAAGCACCTAAGGAGAAGCCGGTAAAAGAAGCACCGAAAAAGGAAATGCCAAAAGTAACGGCGCCAAAGGTTGAAATTCCGAAAGAAGTGCCAAAACCTGCACCAAAAGAAGTTCCCAAAAAACCTTATACGCCAAAAATGCCAAAGCCTATTATGCCTGAAATTGATATAAATAATTATTATATGATGAATATTCAGCAGCCGGCTCCGCAGCAAAAGCCGCTTCCAGCAAAAGAGATTAAACCGCAGCAGCAAAAGCCGCTTCCAGCAAAAGAGGTTAAACCGCAGCAGCAGAAACCGCTTCCGGCTAAAGAGGTTAAAGTGAAGGAAAAACCAGTGAAGCCTGCAGAAACAAAACCACAGCAAAAACCACTGCCTATATCAGAATCCAAGCCACAGCCCCAGCTCCCGCCTAAACCAGTCAATATCCTTCCGCAGGCAAAGCCGGCTCCAAATCAAGAAAGTCCTGAATCGCCGGAAAGCGAATCTTCTTTATATACACATCAAGGAGGTCAATATCAGCCAATGTTTCCTTTTAACCCATGTTACCCGCAAATGCCTTATCCTCAAGTACAGGGAGCAATGATGCCGCAGATGCCGCATCAGATGCCGCATCAGGTGCAGGGAGCAATGATGCCGCAGATGCCGCATCAGATGCCACACCAGGTGCAGGGAGCGATGATGCCGCAGATGCCGCATCAGATGCCACATCAGGTGCAGGGAGCGATGATGCCGCAGATGCCGCATCAGATGCCACACCAGGTGCAGGGAGCGATGATGCCGCAGATGCCGCATCAGATGCCACACCAGGTGCAGGGAGCGATGATGCCGCAGATGCCACACCAGATGCCGCAGGTACAGGGAGCGATGATGCCGGAGCATCAAATGCCGCATATGGGTATGATGGCTGGAGTTGAAAGTCCGGATTATGATGAATCTTCGCCGTTCATGCCAATGGCTCAAATGCCATCAGGTGTGATGGGTGCAGAAGATATGGGACAACAGATGCCACATCAAGTGCAAGGGGCGATGATGCCGCAGATGCCGCATCAGATGCCACATCAGGTGCAGGGAGCGATGATGCCGCAGATGCCGCATCAGATGCCACATCAGGTGCAGGGAGCGATGATGCCGCAGATGCCGCATCAGATGCCACAGGTGCAGGGAGCAATGATGCCGCAGATGCCGCATCAAATGCCATCGGGAGTGATGGGTGCAGAAGATATGGGAATGCAAATGCCGCATCAGATGCCGCATCAAGTACAAGGAGCAATGATGCCACAGATGCCGCACCAAATGCCATCGGGTGTAATGGGTGCAGAAGACGTGGGAATGCAAATGCCGCATCAGATGCCGCATCAAGTGCAAGGAGCAATGATGCCACAGATGCCGCATCAAATGCCATCAGGTGTAATGGGTGCAGAAGACATGGGAATGCAAATGCCACACATGCCGCAGGTGCAGGGAATGGAAGAATCTCCGGGTATGTCTCAAAAGCCATTAATGCCTGGTTCAGTGATGGGTGCTTCTAATGATTGCGGATGCGGAGGACCGAAATTTGCTCCGGGAGGATACGGTCCGGGACCAGGATTCGGTCCAGGGCCGGCATATGGTCCGGGATTTGGCTATGGCCCAGGACCAGCATTCGGTCAAGGTTTTGGCCAAATGGGCGGAGAGGCATTTGGAATGCCAAGAAGCTTTGACGAAAGCAGTGAATACGACGGTTAATAATGGAGGAGACGATTTAGTTCAAAATCGTCTCCTCTCCTATTTGCAAGATCAGCTGCCCTTTAAAATTGAAGAGTTAAAGCCGATTAGAAAGAAGGTTTATTTACTGAGGACACAGGAACGGGCCTTTGTATTGAAAGGATTTTCATCCTATCACCGGCTAAAGCTTCAGGAGGCATTTACTTCATCATTAATGAATGAAGGATTTGCAAAAACATATATTTTTTATGAGGTTGCCAAAGAACCGCCATTGTTTTTTGACCGGACATATTTTGGGTGTCTGGAATACATCCCGCCTTCTGAAGAAGTGTTCACCTATTTTTTGAAGAGCGATCGTTTGGAAGGGCTAAATTTGCTGAAGAATTTCCACGATACTACAGAGAAGCTTGTAAGCCGTTACCAAACGGTTGTGCCGGCATATCGGCAGGCAGACAAGTGGAGAGAGAGAGCGACCCTTTTCCTTAATAATCTCCCAGTAATAAGATATTTTGTCCAAAAAGAAATTATTAATGAATTATTAGCCTGGGCAGATTGGGCCTTGAAAGGCATTGAAGAGGACGCCTGGCTTTTTCAATCCGGGAGGAAGGTTATTCTGCATGGTGATGTAGCACATCATAATTTTCTCAGAGCTAAAGATCAATCTTTATATTTGCTTGATTTTGACCTGATAGCAATAGGTACTCCACATTCCGATTACCTGCAGTATGCGAACCGCATCCTCCCCTTTATGAAATGGTCATTTGACGATTTGGGAAAATATTCAATATTTAAATCCAATCTTGAAGAAAAGGGCTTTCTTCATGCATTGGCATTTCCAACTGATATATTTAGGGAATGGAATCGTGTAATAAGGGATAGAACATATCTTGATTCTGTAAAGATTCGTCCTGTTTTGGATTTAACTGTTGGTCAGTTTGCTGAGAGACAGCGTTTTATTAAAGCTCTTAAATATGCCGTTAATGAGATAAACAAATAATGTACAAAAAAATGGACGTAAATGGACAGAATGAAAGCCTCCTTTCGCTCACAAGCTAAGAAAGAGCAGCAATGCTCAGGGCTTGTAATATTAGCGAGGGGTTTTTCGCTTGCACAAGAAATTAATTGCAGTACCGATGGCTGCCATCATGACAATGGGATTGGCAGGATGCGGAACGAACGAAGATGCATCTGTTGATCGAAAGAATGAAATTGGTCAGCCCATGGGATATTATTCAAATGAAAATCACGGAAACCGCGGTGGAAATGTCCGGGTTGAAGATGGTACAGATAATGATGGGCCTCTGACAGAAATGATGGATCATACTCTGGGTGCAGAGGGAAAAAATAATGGCTCCAACAGAGTGGAAAATAATGCAAGAAGAGTCAGGAATGAAAATACCGGAAACCCAACTGTTCCTCTTGCTGACAGGGACCGCAGCTTTTTGCAGAGAGATAATCGTTTTAGCCATAGCGATGCAAATTATCATGGCCATCTCGATGACAATACACGACAAGCCAAAAATTCTTATTATCAGGCTTATGAAGGTGAGCTTGCTGAAAAAATTGGCAACGTTGCAGCTTCTGTTCCTAACGTTGAGGATGTCCGTTCCGTGACCTATGGAAGCGATGTTTTGATTGCTGTGGATTTGAATGATTATGATAAGGAAGAACAGACGAAAGAAGCGATTCATGAAGCTGTTCAGCCATATTTACGCGGAAGATCTGCTACGGTGGTAACGGACGAAGGAACGTTTAGCCGTTTAAGAAATATTGATAACAATCTTCGTGATGGCGGCCCGCGAGAGCAAATTGATTGGGATTTAAAAAGTTTATTCCGCAGGGAAAAATAATGATTCAGCAAAGAGGGCAAAGCTGCTGGGCTTTGCCCTTTTTACATAATTAATTTTTTTCAGGATAAACATGAAAATGTTGGTCACACTAAGCATAAAGATCTGGGAAAACAGGCTCAGGCGGATGCTGCAGAAGTTACTATTTAATCGAGGTGATCGATCATGAGAACCATATGGGGCTTGCTAATAATAGGAGCTGCTTCCTTTTATCCCTTCTTCCAGACGGATGCATTCAACTTTTTATCTGAGGGTACTTCTGTATATGCTGAGGCAGCAGGAAAACACATTGAAGGGCCGCTTAAGATGGATGTCATTTTGGAGAGAGAATATCTGGATGGGGAAGTAAGCCAGGAAACCATAGAGGAAATCATATGGACCCTTGAAGATTTCTGGGCTAAATATGATCAATGGCAGCTTGTTGATATGGATATGGATTATATAGTGTTCCGCCGGAAAATGGATGATATATCGCCATTATTAAAAGCAAATGGGTACTTCGGTGTAACCGAGGACGGCACATTAACCATTTTCAATGGAAGGCCGAAAAAAACAAATATTATTCAGTCTTTCTTTCAAATCGATTTAGGGAAATTAGAAAGCACGAAATGTGAAGAATTAAAAAAAGGAATCCCCATTGTAACAAAAGATCGATATGTGGAAGTTCTGGAGACCTTTAAAAGCTATACTGCCGGTGAAAAGCAAGCGAATTGAAAAGCAGTAAAACATGCAAGGGAATGGGATTCTCTTGCATGTTTCTGTTTTTTAAACAATAAGAAAATAATTATTTTGAACGTTGATAATCTGACTAGGTCCAGCGTCTTCCTGCTCAAGATGTCGGGGGAGAGCAAGGCGCTTCCGCTTTTCTTATGAACTGCATTCAATCATTTGTAATGTTACTTATTTTTTGATAGCTTATACTTATGTAACATTAGTTGCAGGAGGGAATCTTGTGGAATATGTTGATCCTATCAAGGACATCAAAAGCATAAATAAAATTAAAGAGATTTTAAGACAGCAGTCACAGCGGGATCTTTTGCTTTTTGTATTAGGTATAAATACGGGCATAAGAGTGAGTGATTTGCTATCTCTGAAAATTAGTGATGTTTGGGATGGGAAGGAGATAAAAGAGTTTATTTATTTAAACGATCTCAATAGTGATGAAATTAAAGCATTTTACTTAAATAGCAGCGTGAAAAAAGAACTGAAAAAATATTTTACTCAGCATGATTTCTCTGAATGTGATTATCTCTTCAAATCCAAAAAGAATAACCAGCCAATTACCCGCCAGCAAGCCTACCGGATCATAAATAATGCAGCAAAGGAAGCTGGAATTCCAGGGAAGATCGGAACACATACACTTCGAAAAACATTTGGCTATCATGCCTATAGAAAAGGGATTGCCATTTCAATCATTATGTCCATCTATAATCACCATTCTTCCGCTGAAACTTTGCGCTATCTCGGTATTGAAAGAGGCGGGAAGCAATTAATAAAAGTGGACGTTAACCTATAAAATGAGTTTAATGCATTGGCTGATATAAAGCGTCTTGTGTACCATAAGGATTTTCCTCCATAAGCAATGTATCTGGCCCCATTCTGTTCAGCATTTTATTCTTCGTGCCTAAAATATAATATGGTACAATGAGGTACAGTTAAACTAGAGGAGAGAAAGGCATTGTATGAATTCGTAAGAGGCAAGCTGGATTTTATCGGGCCGGAATATGTGGTTATTGAAAACAATGGTATTGGCTATCAGATTTTAACGCCAAATCCATTTAGCTATACCCCGGAGTTCGGGCAGGAAGTAAGGATATACACGTATCATTATGTACGGGAAGATATTATGGCACTGTACGGTTTTCAGACTCGGGAGGAGAAGACCCTTTTTACCAAGCTGCTGAATGTTACCGGAATTGGGCCGAAGGGAGCTCTTGCAATTCTTGCTTCAGGTGAACCGGAACAGGTGGTGCAGGCAATTGAAAATGAAGATGAAGCGTTCCTCGTTAAATTTCCTGGAGTCGGAAAGAAAACAGCGAGGCAGATGATTCTTGATCTGAAAGGGAAACTGCCGGATATTGTACCTGACTTTTTCCCTAATCTGTTTTCTGCGGATAAACTTCAGGCTGAAAGCGGACCTTCAGGGGACCTGGAGGAAGCTTTGCTTGCATTAAAGGCGCTGGGCTATTCAGATAAGGAACTGAAAAAGATTACACCGGAAATGAAGAAGGAAAAGCTTACAACGGACCAATACATAAAGAAAGCTCTGCAAAAGCTTTTAAAACTATAATGTATTGGACGGGTCCGATTCATTTAAGCTGATATTAAGTAGGTGATTATGTATGGAAGAGCGGATAATATCCGGTGAAGCTGATCTTCAGGATCTTTCATTCGAACAGAGTCTGCGACCGCAGACACTAAAGCAGTATATTGGACAGGATAAAGTAAAGCAGAACCTCGAGATCTTTATCAAAGCTGCCAGAATACGCGAGGAGACCTTAGATCATGTCCTTCTATATGGGCCGCCTGGATTGGGGAAAACCACACTGGCTGCCATTATAGCCAATGAAATGGGAGTAAATATCAGAACCACTGCAGGCCCTGCCATTGAAAGGCCTGGTGATTTGGCTGCGATCCTGACTGCATTGGAACCTGGTGACGTCCTGTTTATTGATGAAATTCATCGCTTGCCGCGTTCTATAGAAGAAGTTCTATATCCGGCAATGGAGGACTTTTGTCTTGATATCGTCATCGGAAAAGGGCCAAGTGCCAGATCAGTCAGATTGGACTTACCGCCTTTTACACTGGTTGGCGCGACTACAAGGGCGGGGTCGTTATCGGCCCCGTTAAGGGACCGTTTTGGTGTGCTTAGCAGGCTTGAATACTATTCAGAAGAGCAGCTGACTGATATTGTTGTCCGTACAGCTGAGGTCCTTGATACAGGTATAGATCTAAAAGCCGCCATTGAGGTTGCCAGAAGGTCAAGAGGCACGCCTAGAATTGCAAACAGGCTCCTCCGGAGAGTCCGGGATTTTGCTCAGGTCAAATCAGATGGCCAGGTTGATGAAACACTGGCAAAGGAAGCTTTGGAGCTTTTGCAGGTTGACCGTTTAGGCCTTGACCATATTGACCATAAATTATTAAGAGGGATTATAGAGAAATTCCGCGGCGGTCCTGTTGGCCTTGAAACAATTGCAGCGACCATTGGGGAAGAAGCACACACGATTGAAGATGTTTATGAACCATATTTATTGCAGATTGGGTTTCTTCAGCGGACGCCAAGAGGAAGAATTGTAACGGACCTGGTGTACCGCCATTTTCAGATGGAGGTGCCTGCTGATTGAGCGGCATATCAAAGTGGCTGATGGTCATTGGTGCCATCATTTTTGCTATCGGATTTATAAGCCAGTTTATTAATATTGGCAAGCTGCCGGGGGATATAGTGATCAAGAAAGGCAATACGACATTTTATTTTCCAGTCGTTACATCGATTTTGATCAGTGTTATCCTTTCTGCCATCTTTTATTTTATAGGAAGGCTTCGGTAGTCTATATGAATAACAGAGGGTGACATCATGAAAGTAGATTGGTTTGATTTTCATTTGCCTGAGGAATTAATAGCACAAACGCCTTTGGCTGATCGGACTAGCAGCAGGCTAATGGTCCTTGATAAAATAACCGGAGATCTTCAGCATAGTGTATTTAAAAATATTAAACATTATCTCAAAGCTGGAGATTGTCTTGTGCTGAACGACACAAAGGTCCTTCCTGCCAGGCTGTTTGGAGAAAAAACAGGCACTGGTGCGAAAATAGAGGTGCTTCTTCTAAAACAGCTTGAAGGGGATTCCTGGGAAACGCTGGTCAAGCCAGCCAAGAGAGTGAAAGAAGGAACTGAGATAACGTTTGGAAACGGCAATTTGACTGCTGTTTGCACTGGAACTTCAGATCATGGCGGCAGGGTACTGGAGTTTAAGTATGACGGGATATTCTATGAGGTGCTGGAGGAATTGGGAGAAATGCCATTGCCACCTTATATTAAGGAGCAGCTTGATGATCGTGACCGTTATCAGACTGTATTTGCCCGTGAACGCGGTTCTGCTGCAGCCCCTACAGCAGGCCTTCATTTTACTGAGCAGCTTCTTGAAGAGATTAAGGAAATGGGTGTGCATATTGCTTTTATTACTCTGCACGTTGGTCTGGGAACTTTCAGGCCGGTTAGTGTGGATGATTTGAATGAGCATGAAATGCACGCTGAATTTTACCAGGTAACAGAAGGGACTGCACGGCTGTTGAATGAAGTTCGTGAGCAGGGAGGAAGAATTATCAGTGTGGGGACTACATCCACAAGGACTTTAGAAACCATTGCTTCCATGCATAATGGCCGTTTTGAAGAAGCAAGCGGGTGGACAGATATTTTCATTTATCCCGGCTATGAATTTAAAGCGATTGATGGCATGATTACAAATTTTCATCTGCCTAAATCGACCTTGATTATGCTTGTAAGTGCACTGGCTGGCCGTGAGAACGTTCTGAATGCCTATAATCAGGCCGTGGAGGAGCATTATCGGTTCTTCAGCTTTGGAGATGCTATGCTCATTATTTAATAAATAGGTTATCTCTGTACTTCGATAACTGTCTAGCTCCTAGCGCCGATAAAGGGGCGCTCTGCGCTTTAAATGGAAGGAGAACTGTAAGTTGACTGCAATTCGTTATGAATTAATTAAAACATGTAAGCAAACCGGTGCCCGTCTGGGACGGGTCCATACGCCGCATGGATCTTTTGAAACTCCTGTGTTCATGCCTGTGGGAACACTTGCTACAGTAAAAACCATGTCCCCTGAAGAATTAGTGGAAATGGGTGCGGGCATTATTCTGAGCAATACTTACCACCTGTGGCTTCGACCCGGTCAGGAAATTGTGGAAGAAGCAGGCGGCCTGCATAAGTTTATGAATTGGGACCGGGCCATTCTGACAGATTCCGGCGGGTTTCAGGTGTTCAGTCTTAGTGAATTCCGTAAGATTGAAGAAGAAGGCGTTCATTTCAGGAACCACCTGAATGGAGACAAGCTGTTTTTATCACCTGAAAAAGCAATGGACATTCAAAATTCCCTTGGTTCAGATATTATGATGGCGTTTGATGAATGCCCGCCTTACCCAGCATCCTTCGAATATATGAAGAAGTCAGTAGAGCGGACTTCCCGCTGGGCTGAGCGATGCTTACAAGCACATAAACGCCCGAATGATCAGGGACTCTTCGGAATTATTCAGGGTGGAGAATATGAGGAGCTGCGTAAACAAAGCGCGAAAGACTTAACATCTCTTGATTTCCCGGGGTATGCTGTTGGCGGTTTATCTGTAGGCGAGCCTAAAGATGTAATGAACCGTGTACTTGAGTTCACAACACCGCTTTTGCCGTCTGATAAGCCAAGATACCTTATGGGAGTAGGATCCCCCGATTCCCTGATTGATGGTTCAATCAGAGGGATTGATATGTTTGACTGTGTTCTCCCTACAAGGATTGCCAGAAACGGAACATTGATGACAAGTAATGGCAGACTGGTTGTTAAGAATGCAAAATTTGCAAGAGATTTTGGCCCAATTGACGAGAATTGCGATTGCTACACATGCCGTAATTACAGCCGTGCTTACATCAGGCATTTGATCCGCTGTGACGAAACATTTGGAATCAGGCTTACAACTTACCATAATCTCTATTTTCTGCTAAAATTAATGGAGCAGGTAAGACAGGCGATTAGAGATGATCGCTTGGGTGATTTTAGAGAAGAGTTTTTCGAAAGGTATGGATTCAATAAGCCTAACGCGAAGAACTTTTAATAATAAAAATTGAGAGTTCGTTTAAGGAGCAGCTTTTCCTTAAATCGGGACAATCTTTGAAAGGGGGAAAACTATGGAGCTTTTAGGAACATTAGGACCATTATTGCTGATGTTTGTTTTATTCTATTTCCTGTTAATTCGTCCGCAGCAGAAACGCCAAAAGGCAGTTCAGCAAATGCAAAGTGATTTAAAAAAGGGAGATAAGGTTGTTACAATCGGCGGTCTTCATGGATTTGTTGATGCCATCGACGAAGACAAAGTGGTTATTAAATGTGGTGACGGAAGCCGTCTTACATACGATCGTGCAGCGATCCGCGAAGTAACGCAGGCAACTGGCGATGCATTAGCAAAATCTTAATATCAAAAAAAGAAGGTCCTGAATTTCAGGACCTTCCAGTT
The DNA here is from genome assembly GCF_023516215.1 of Cytobacillus pseudoceanisediminis. Taxonomy (NCBI): domain Bacteria; kingdom Bacillati; phylum Bacillota; class Bacilli; order Caryophanales; family Bacillaceae; genus Cytobacillus; species Cytobacillus pseudoceanisediminis. The sequence continues at coordinate 5,289,000 of NZ_CP097349.1, forward strand.
TGTAGACAAAAAGAGTTCGGAATAGTCTCATTCCGAACTCTTTTTTCATTTTTTGTAGGACTTCAAGTAATTACAGAGAATTGCAGACCTCTCCGAGGTTATCATTTAGGCCATTTCTGGACCTTGCCAAGTCCAGGTGGCCATTTTCTTCAAATTCATGGCAGCGAAAGTAAGCATCGCCTGCATCGACATTTTTTAAGTCCCCTGAGGGTTGTCCAACGCATGCCATGCTTTTCTTTTGCATCTGCGAATACTCGTTCAATTGTTTCTTTGCGTTTTTCATAGATCGGTTTGACGTCTTGATGGTGGCGAAGATGATCTGCTTCTTCCACATGTTCCTCCCACACATGACGTTGAATCAGTTTTTGATGTGCTTGACTCTGTGTGCATTGAGACAAGAAAGGGCATCCAGCACAAATTCGAGGATCTGATTTATATTGACGATACCCTTCCTTTGTAGTTGTAGTATATTTTAATATCTCACCAGTTGGGCAAATGTAACAGTCAAAATGCTCATCATAAACATACTCATGTTTTCTGAAGAAACCCTCTTTTGTGCGAGGTCGTGTGTAAGGTAAAGCAGGTGTGATGTCGTTTTTCAATAAGTAGCTCGTGATAGCAGGTGTTTTATAGGCTGCGTCTGCCGCAACAGCTTTTGGTTTACTAACTTTCTCAATAACTTGTTCTACCAATGGCTCTAAAATATGACTATCATGCGTGTTACCAGGGGTTACAATTGCGCCTAACACGAAGCCGTTGCGGTCTGCGGCCGCATGGAAAGAATAAGCGAACTGTTTTGTACGCTCATCTTTTACATAGTAGCCACTCTCTGGATCTGTTGTACTTTCCTTGATTTCTTTGTATTCTTCTTTATCAAACTTATCTGGTGGAAACGGCTTTTTTCCATGATCCTCGCGGTCTTGGTTAATCTCCTCTTGAAGGCGTTCTTGATAAGCACGGGTTTCTTTTCGAACAACTTTCTTTTCAAATTTGCGTTTATTTGCACTCGCTTTTACATGAGTAGAATCTACAAAAACGTGTTCAGCACTAATTAAATTCTTTTCAGCTGCGGTTTTTAAGATTCGGTAAAATATTTGTTCAAAGAGATCGGTGTCTTTAAATCGGCGCTCATAATTTTTACCGAAAGTTGAGAAGTGAGGAACTTTATCGTGAAAGCCATATCCTAAAAACCATCGATAAGCCATATTCGTTTTCAATTCTTCAATTGTTTGACGCATGGAGCGAATACCGAAGGTATATTGAATAAATGTGAGTTTAATTAATATTACAGGGTCAATACTTGGGCGGCCTTTTTCTGAATACTTATCTTTTACCAAGTCATAGATGAATGAGAAATTAATCGCCGCTTCAATTTTGCGGACCAAATGGTCCGCCGGTACAAGTTCGTCTAAAGCAACCATTTCAATTTGATCCCGTTGAATTGGATTATGTTTTGAAAGCATTTAAATCACCTCAAGCATTGTATTACTTCTATTTTAAAATAAAAAAGACTGCAGACAAGCACGATTTTCATCGAGTTTGTCGACAGTCTGGAAGGTCCTGAATTTCAGGACCTTCTTTTTTAAGCTGTTCTTTTAGTGTTGAGATTAACTCCCAATATACCGCCCATCATTGCAGTCAGCGTAAAACAGGTGTGGTATATCATTTGCTCCATATCAAATAAACTGTCATGTCCCAAATATTGAAATAGAAAAATAACGATTGAGTAAATAAGGCCTGTCAAGCCTCCAAGCAGCCATCCTTTTTGCTTCCCTTTACCTCCGGATATGAACCCGCCCGCAAAAAGAGAAACAAATGAAACAGCAGAAATAATATACTGCAGGGAAGACTCCTGCAGCGAGGTGAACCGCAGAAGCAGTGAAAAAACGAGACTGCTCGCTACAGCAATGGCAAAAATGGCGATAATTCCATAAAGTACAGCGCTTCCGAAGTTCTTTGACTCTTCTATATTGACCCTCTCCCTTCTGAATCAGTAAATAGGAACAGCTTTTACCCCAGAGGCTATTCAGCTTAATCCTTAGTACAAGCATATTCACACAATGAAAAAATAGAATCTAAAATGTTCAAAGAAAAAGCCAGATAAAATCATAAAAGTTTTAATATGCGGAAGGATATAAAGGATTGCATCAAAAGGAGTGCTGTAGAAGTGGAAGAATATCTAATCATTGTAGGAAGAACATTATTTCTCTATGCAGTCATTCTTCTCATTTTTAGACTAATGGGCAAAAGAGAAATTGGTGAACTAAGCATCCTGGATTTAGTCGTCTATATCATGATTGCTGAACTTGCAGTAGTGGCGATTGAAACTCCGGATTCAGAAATCCTGAAAAATGTGCTGCCAATGCTCCTTTTGATGGTTGTGCAGATTGTGCTGGCCATACTTTCCCTGAAGAGCAAAACGTTCAGGGATGTCGTTGATGGCAAACCGACCATTATTATTAATAAAGGAAAAATTGATGAAAATGCCATGAGGAAACAGAGGTATAACTTTGATGACCTGCTTTTGCAGTTAAGAGAAAAAGATATTTCCAAAATCTCAGATGTGGAATTTGCCATCCTTGAATCTTCCGGTACTTTGTCAGTGTTTGAAAAAAGGACAGCAAAGAGGGGGAATTACAATCCCTTTAATCATAGATGGGACAATTCAGAAAACTAATCTGGAAACGATAAACAAAAGTGACTTTTGGCTTCGTCAGGAGCTTAGAAAAGAGGGGTATAAAGAGATATCAAATATATCATTCTGCAGCTATGAAAATGGCCAATTTTATGTAGATCTGCTTGACGAAAGGAAATAAATCGAGGCCAGCTCAAGATAGGCAAAATTGAGCTGACCCTGCTGATATAGGCAGATTATCTAAATGCAAACCTTGATAATAATCTGCCAACCCATGGAATCCGAATCAGATCACTCTTTTTAATCAGCTTGAAGAATAATAAGAAAATTATATATACAGAAGTGATGGCGGAAGAAATCACAATTACCCTCACTGCTGTATTTAAGTCAGGGGAAAGTAAATCTTTGAGCATCCAGAAGCCAATGCCCCCTGACAAAAACATGGCAATAAACGTCATTAGATAGTCCCTGATGAAAAAAGTAAACGAAATAGCTTTCAGTACTGTTGCAAAGTGAAGCATTGTCACCAGGACTGTGCCGGTCAGAATTCCCATCGCAACACCATTGATGCCAAATGCAGGCTGGCTGGCAAGTAGGAAGATGACTGCCGTTTTAACGGCAGCGCCAATCAGACTGTTGATCATTGCGGCACGGGCCAGATTTAATGCCTGTAAAGTTGCCTGAAGAGGTCCCTGATAATAATAAAACAGAAAAAATGGCGCCATCAATTTAATAAAATGAGAACCGCTTGAGGAGCCGTACATTACTTCCATCAATTGATCGGAAAGGACATAAAGAACCACCACTGCCAGGCCGCCAGTAATAAATGCAAACCGAAGTGCCTGCTGAAGCCGGTATTCGATCAGACGCATATTATTCTGGGAATTTGCTTCGCTGATAGCCGGAACAAGAGATGTTGACAAAGAATAAGTAATAAACGATGGAAGCATCAGAAGAGGCATGGCAAAGCCGGTAAGAGCACCATATTGCTTCGTAGCCGCAGCGGCCGCCACCCCTGCAAGTGCAAGACTCTGTGCTACCACAATCGGTTCAAAAAACCAGGCGACTGAACCGATCATTTTGCTGCCTGTCGTTGGAAGAGCGACGGTCATCAATTCGTTAAATGTACTTTTTCCGGAAGACACAAATTTAAAGAATTGTTTCCTGACTCTGAATTTCTTTTTAAGCTTAAATGTGGTCATTAAATAAAGCAATGATGCAAGCTCCCCAATGACTGCTGCCAGCATGGCTCCGCTGCCGCATACTCAATTCCGTATGGCAGAAATGCCTTAGTCATCAAAGCAATCAGGCTTATTCGGACTACCTGTTCAATCATCTGGGAATAGGCAGCAGGCTTCATGTTCTGTCTGCCCTGAAAATAACCCCGAATGACAGAAGAAATTGCAATGATCGGCACGATAGGGGCGATCGCCATCAAAGGAAGCTGTGTGCGTTCATCGGTAAAGAGTGTATCTGATAATAATGGAGCAAGCAAAATTAAAGCAGGAGTGAAAACAATTGAAAGTGAGATAGTCGTCGCTAAGGAAACAACTAATATTTTCTTGATTTTTGCTGTATCTCCCTTTGCCTCCGCTTCGGCCACATTCTTAGAAATAGCAACCGGCAGCCCAAGCTGTGTGATAGTGACGACTAGAATCATGGTGGGAAAAGCCATCATATAAAGGCCAACGCCTTCTTCTCCAATAAACCGGGCAATGACAATTCTGTTTATAAAGCCCAGGACCCTGGTCACCAGGCCTGCAGCGAGCAGGATCATGGTACCTTTCAGAAATTTGGACATTCAACTCCCTGCCTTCTCAAAATGGGTATTATCATATACAATTATCTATATGCAAGGAAGAGGACAAAGCATGACAAGCTATCATAATTTCCATGTGAATAATGGCGGGGAGGCGGCTGAAAGTGAAAATCGGCCATGAATATGATTATTTTCGCACTACGGTAAAACCTGCATTGGAAAGCAAATTAGATGAATTTCGGCTGCTGGGATATAAAAAAGTGACTGAACAGGAGCTCTGGGAATTCCTCACAAAGAAGAAGTGGAAAAACACAAAAGAAAATGTCAGGCTATTTGAAATTGTAGAAGAAATCATGGAGGTAAAAGTGAGTGAATACATTCACTATGCTACCATCGAGGCTTTTAAAGAGGCTGACTTTGTTTTTGATAGTGAAGAAGAGAGAAGGGAACTGTTAAAATAGTCAACTTTCTACTTTTTACAAAAATTAACATGGTATATGACAAATTGACAGGTTTTACAATCTGTCTCATAATGAAAAGCGGAGTAAACGGTATTATTTCATGTCAGTTTTCATACATAGAATGAAATTCAAGAACGGATAGTAAAGCCAGCTAGGGTTCAAACAAAGTCATAATACTGGGGGCTGCATTGAAAAGATATGCAGCTTTCCGACGCAAGACTGTATGGTTAATGATGCATCACAGAGGTTGAAGTGGTGCTTGTGATTTCAATAAGCGGGCGATAGCTAAGGAGGATTTATTCATAATGGTAAAGCGCAGCCGTATTGTTGCCTTTTTCCTGATTGTTGTATTATTGGGAAGCCTGGCAGGGGCAACGACAAACAACATTTTAAAAAATATTAAGCTGGGCCTTGATTTGCAGGGCGGATTTGAAGTCCTCTATGAGGTAACGCCAAAAGATGGGCAGAAGGTTGATAAAGCCGTCCTTGCAAGTACTGCCGAAGCACTGGATAGGCGGATCAATGTTCTTGGAGTCAGTGAGCCGAATATCCAGATTGAGGGAGATAAGAGGATCCGCGTTCAGCTTGCTGGTGTAACAGATCAGAATAAGGCAAGGGAAATTCTATCCACAGAAGCTAATCTATCATTTAGAGATGTTAATGATCAATTGATGATGGATGGTTCAGACCTTGCTGAAAATGGGGCAAAGCAGACATTCGATGAAAACGGAAAGCCAAGTGTTTCATTGAAGCTGAAGAGTGCAAGCAAATTTAAAGATGTAACTCAAAAAATTGTCAATATGGGAGCGCCAAATAACCTGCTTGTCATTTGGCTTGATTTTGAAGAAGGCCAGGATTCATTCCAGGCTGAGTCAGCAAAAGAAGATCCAAAATACTTATCTGCTCCACAGGTAAGCCAGATCTTTAATCAGGATACCGTGTCCATTGTTGGGAATTTTACGATTGAAGAAGCAAAGACACTGTCGGATTTGTTGAATGCCGGTTCCCTGCCAGTACAGCTCGATGAAGTTTATTCGACATCGGTAGGTGCGAAATTCGGTGAGCAGGCAATGGAAACGACTATTCTTGCCGGTATTATTGGAATTGCCATTATATTTATCTACATGATTGCGGTATATCGTTTCCCTGGGTTTATAGCAACAATTACATTATCTTTCTATATTTATCTGATTTTACTCGTATTTGACTGGATGAATGGCGTATTGACGCTGCCTGGTATTGCTGCGCTCATTCTGGGGGTTGGTATGGCTGTTGATGCGAATATTATTACCTATGAGAGAATCCGCGAAGAAATAAAAGTGGGCAGAACAATCAAGTCAGCTTTTCAGGCTGGTGAGAAAAACTCCCTTTCGACGATATTTGATGCAAATATCACAACCATTTTAGCAGCAGCCGTTTTATTCATGTATGGGACAAGTTCTGTAAAAGGATTTGCTACCATGCTTATTATAAGCATCCTGGCAAGCTTTATTACTGCGGTTTATGGCACAAGGCTGCTAATGGGGCTTTGGGTTCATAGTAAAGCACTGAATAAAAAGCCAGGCTGGTTTGGTGTTAAAAAAAGTGAAATCAAAAACATTGCTGAAAATTACGATACTCTGGATTTGCCGACCAAGTTCGATAAATTTGATTTTGTAGGGAACCGCAAGAAGTTCTTCATCCTTTCTGCTGTATTAATTGCAGTGGGAATCATTGTTGTTTCTATTTTCCGTTTAAATCTAGGAATCGATTTTGTCAGCGGTACCCGCATCGAGCAGCAGGCAAGTGAACCTTTAACAAAAGAAAAATTTCAAGCTGAATTATCAGCGCTTGGAATCGAGACAGATGATATTGTCATCTCGGGCGATAATAAAGAAATCGGTGTTGCTAGATTTAAAGATGTTTTAACTAAAGATGAAATAGCAGAGGTTAAAACTCATTTTCATGAAGAATTCGGTCAAGATCCGAATGTCAGCACAGTTTCACCAACTGTAGGAAAAGAGCTCGCTAAAAATGCACTAAAAGCTCTTGCCATAGCCTCTGTAGGCATTATCATCTATGTAACCATTCGATTTGAGATCAAGATGGCTATTCCAGCAGTTTTTGCACTTCTGCATGATGCCTTCTTTATAATCGCTGTATTTAGCTTTACGCGTCTTGAAGTGGACATTACCTTCATTGCAGCAGTACTGACGGTAGTAGGTTATTCGATCAACGATACAATCGTAACGTTCGACCGGATGCGTGAGAATATGCAGAAAAAGAAAAAGCTCAAATCATTCGAAGATATTGCTGATGTTGTAAACAAAAGTCTTCGCCAAACGCTTGGCCGCTCTGTGAATACTGTTTTAACTGTTGTATTTACTGTCGTTGCGCTCCTGGTGTTTGGAAGTGAGTCAATCAGAAATTTCTCGTTTGCGCTTCTGATCGGTTTAATTGCAGGTACCTATTCATCGATTTTCCTTGCTGCGCAGATTTGGGCAGTATGGAAAGGCAAAGAACTGAAAGAAAAAGGCGTTATTAATACCGTAAAAGAAAAACGCAAAGTCAGTGACGAACCTCAAGTATAATACTTTCAAAAACTCAGGCGAATGCCTGAGTTTTTTTGTTAATCTGGAAAACTGGATGCCGTCTATTTTACAAAAAAGGTTAATGATTCCGGGAAATAGGATAAACTAAAAACAAGTTCAGGGAGGAAGGAAGTATCGCTTTGGAAAATAACGATCGTTTTAAGAAAGCTGAATTTGCAGCCATTATTGGCATCGTGGGCAATATTATTCTTGCTGCCATCAAATGGGGAATAGGCATTTATTCAGGAAGTAAAGCGCTCGTGGCAGATGCGGTCCATTCTGCTTCAGATGTAGCCGGATCCTTTGCTGTATATTTAGGGCTGAGAGCTGCAAAACAGCCGCCGGATAAGGATCACCCATATGGTCATGGAAAAGCTGAAATGATTGCAGCCATTATTGTTGCGGTTTTGCTGTTCCTCGTGGGAATTGAAATCGGCAAATCATCATTTGAGTCATTTTTTTCGCCAATTGAACCTCCAAAAGCAATTGCAATAGCTGCAGTGCTGGTTTCTATCATTGTGAAAGAAGCGATGTTTCGTTATAAGTATAATTTGGGAAAGAAACTAAACAGTGATGCTTTAATTGTAAATGCCTATGAACACCGTTCAGATGTCTATTCATCAATTGCAGCTTTAATAGGCATTGGATGTGCAATAATTGGCGGAAGAATGGGGATCGAATGGCTTGAGTATGCAGATCCTGTTGCTGGTCTCATTGTTTCCCTTATGATTCTCAAGATGGCATGGAGGCTGGGGAAAGAATCCATTCATAGCACACTTGATCATGTGCTTCATGAAGAAGATACACTTGAGATGCGCAAAACTGCTGAATCCGTTGATCTGGTTAAAAGGATTGATGAACTGCACGCCAGGGAACACGGACATTATGTTATTGTAGATATTAAAGTTTCAGTGGATCCCAATATGACTGTTGAGGATGGCCACCGGGTGGGCAAAGAAGTGAAACGCAAGCTGCTTGGATTGGAAAATGTTCAAAATGTATTTGTGCACATTAATCCTTATAGTGAAGAGCGCATAAATTAGAGAAAATATTGGGGAGAGGATTGCATGAAATTTCAATGGGCTTTATTATTTGGTTTTTTATTTGCACTAATAGTCGCTGTTTTTGCAGTAATCAATGTTGATAATGTAACGGTAAACTACTTGTTTGGGGAAAGCCAGTGGCCGCTGATTCTAGTGATTTTAGGATCAGTCCTTATGGGAGGAATGATTGTCGGGTCTGTGGGCCTTGTCCGTATTTACTCACTTCAAAGGAAAGTGAAAATACTAAAAAAGGAAAATGAAAAGCTGCATGCGGGACATGCGGTAAAGGATAATGCCAATAATGAAGAGTTTGAAAAAGAGCTGGATAGGGATATTCATTAAAATAAAACAGGCTTGGGCTTTTGCCCAAGTTTTTCTCTTGTCCGCAAAAAAGTGGCCTGCAATTCATATCTTTCTTTCCAAATCTGTATGGAATATCCCTATTTTAACTTATTGAAACACATGTCCCCCTCTTGTATAATTAATAAGCTGAGGGGTGAACGTATGTTACATTCAAGAACGCGATGGATCGTTCGGCAAACACAGGAGGATAAGGTGCAGCAGCTTTCAAAGGAATTGAATATTTCTCCACTGGCCGCATCGCTGTTAATTAATCGCGGAATGGATACCGTTGATTCAGCACGGTATTTTTTATTGGATAAAGACCAGGAATTTCATGATCCTTTTTTAATGACAGATATGGCAAAAGCTGTTTCCAGAATAAAAGAAGCAATTGAAAAACAGGAACCTATCTTAATTTTTGGTGATTATGATGCGGATGGAGTGACAAGCACTTCTGTCATGATGATGGCACTTAGAGATCTCGGTGCTGACGTCCAATTCTACATACCGAATCGATTTACTGAAGGTTATGGACCAAATATCCCGGCTTTTGAGCAAGCCGCTGATACTGGCATCCGTTTAATTATTACCGTAGATACAGGGATATCGGCTGTAAACGAAGCAAAGGCTGCAAAAGAGCTTGGAATGGATTTGATTATTACAGATCACCATGAGCCTGGCCATGAGCTTCCTGAAGCATGGGCAATTGTGCATCCTAAGCATCCGGAAAGCAGATACCCATTCCGGGAACTGGCCGGTGTTGGAGTAGCATTTAAACTTGCACATGCGCTATATGGTGAAATGCCTGATCACCTCTTGAAATAGCTGCAATCGGCACAATTGCCGACCTTGTTTCTTTAACGGGAGAGAACAGGCTTATTGCCAAGCGCGGGATTCAAAAGCTGAAATCAACTAAGAATACAGGTTTGAAAGCCTTGTTTAAAGCGGCTGGAATTGAACTTCCATCCATTAATGAAGAAACAATCGGCTTTACAATCGGGCCTCGCCTCAATGCAGCCGGCAGGCTTGAAAGTGCGGATCCGGCAGTGGATTTGCTTCTGACAAATGATCCTTATGAAGCACAAGCCATTGCTGAAGAAATTGAAACGTTAAATAAAGAGAGGCAAGCTATTGTCAATGACATTGCAGCACAAGCGGTTAAAGAGGTTGAAACTAATTTTCCTATCAGTAAGAATTCAGTAATTGTTGTAGGCAAAGAAGGCTGGAATGCCGGTGTAATTGGAATAGTAGCTTCGAAGCTTGTTGAAAAGTTTTACCGCCCAGCTATTGTTCTCAGTTATGACAGTGATAAAGGGCTGGCAAAGGGATCAGCAAGAAGTATTAAAGGTTTTGATCTGTTCAAAAATCTTTCTGAATGCCGGGATATCCTTCCCCACTTTGGGGGCCATCCAATGGCGGCAGGAATGACCTTGTCAATTGAATCGGTCGATGACCTCAGGGATAGACTGAATACTCTTGCAAATGAACAGCTGACCGAGGAAGATTTTATTCCGGTAACCAGCATTGATGGCGTCTTCCATCTAAAGGATATCAGCCTCTCTTCTATTGAAGAAATGCAGCTGCTTGCCCCATTTGGGATGGGAAATCCAAAACCGAAAGTCATGATAAAAGAGGCCAATATTGCCGCTATGAGAAAAATCGGATCTGATCAAACTCATATAAAGGTCACCATCGAAAATGATGGATCTTCCCTTGATGGAATCGGCTTTGGACTCGGACATTTGCATGAGCAGATTTCACCATATTCCAAGCTATCGGTTATTGGCGAATTATCCATTAATGAATGGAATAATATTAAAAAACCGCAAATCTTCCTGCAGGATATGGCAGTGAACTCCTGGCAGCTATTTGATATCCGGAGTTTAAAGCGGCTCGAAAGGCTCCAAAGCGTCATTCCTGAGGTAAACACTACTTGGATATTCTTTAATGAGGAACATATATCCAAATTCAGGACATATGCAGGGGAAAGTATGGTGAAAATATCATCTGAAGAGGATGCAGAAGCATTAAAACTAGATGGCTCAAACATCGTGCTTGCTGATATGCCGCCTTCAAAGGAAATGCTTGCTCATGTATTCTCCGGAAAAAACCTGCCAGAATTTATGCTCATTTTTATAAAGAGGACAGTGACTATTTCAGCACTATTCCAACAAGAGATCATTTTAAGTGGTATTTTGCCCTTCTTGCTAAAAAAGGCTCGGTCGATATCAGGCGTCATGGGAATGATATAGCGAAGCATAAGGGATGGAGCAGGGAAACGGTAGATTTTATGTCTCAAGTGTTTTTTGAATTGGATTTTGTTAAAATAAATAATGGTGTCATTTCGTTAAACAATACATCAATTAAACGTGATTTAGCTGATTCGCGAACCTATCAGCTTAAACAGGCACAATACACTCTTGAGAGCGATTTGCTCTATTCATCCTTTCAGCAGCTCAAAGACTGGTTTGATGAAGTTATGCAAGGGGCTGTAAAACTTGAGGAGGCAAAGGAAGAAAAATGGACTTAAAACAGTATATAACAATTGTTGAAGATTGGCCGAAGCCAGGCATAAAATTTAAAGATATTACAACACTTATGGACAACGGTGAAGCGTATAAATATGCGACTGACCAAATTGTTGAATATGCCCGTGAAAAGAAAATTGATCTGGTTGTTGGCCCGGAAGCCCGCGGATTCATCATCGGCTGCCCTGTTGCTTATTCATTAGGTGTAGGTTTTGCCCCTGTCCGCAAAGAAGGAAAACTTCCCCGTGAAACAGTCAAGGTTAATTATGGCTTAGAATATGGCAAGGATATATTAACCATTCATAAAGATGCCATCAAACCTGGGCAAAGAGTTCTGATCACTGACGATCTCCTTGCGACAGGCGGAACAATTGATGCAACCATCCAGCTGGTTGAAGAACTTGGCGGAGTAGTGGCTGGCATTGCATTCCTTATCGAATTAACATACCTTGATGGCCGTAAAAAGCTTGACGATTACGATATTCTGACATTGATGCAATATTAATTTTTTCATACCAAGAGAGCGCCATACGAAATGGTGCTCTTTTTAATTTATCTGTCAAAATAGGTATATAAAGTGCTTCCAAAACCAATTATGGAAAAACAATAAAGAAATTCGGACAAAAAACGACAAAATTTTTGTTATTCCCATAAAAATAACAGTCTATCCCTTTACATCTTCACTTTTTTTCGATAATAGTAGCAATATTAATTTTTTTATAACTTGTTATAAATCCAATTACAAAATTATTACATTATGCAAATGCATAAAATTCAGGGAGATAAAGGTGATTCCATGGCGAACGATCAAGTTCTGACCGCCGAGCAAGTCATCAACAGAGCAAAAGAATATTTAAACGATGAGCATGCAGAGCTTGTAAAAAAAGCGTACGAGTTTGCCAAGCATGCCCACCGTGAACAATATAGGAAGTCCGGTGAACCATACATTATCCATCCAATTCAAGTGGCAGGCATCCTTGCTGATCTGGAGATGGATCCATCAACGGTTGCTGCCGGCTTTCTTCACGATGTGGTTGAAGACACCGAAATCTCATTGGAGAATATCGAAGAAGCCTTCAATTCAGAAGTGGCAATGCTTGTCGATGGTGTAACAAAACTGGGGAAAATTAAATATAAATCACAGGAAGAGCAGCAGGCTGAAAATCATCGGAAAATGTTCGTGGCAATGGCCCAGGACATCCGTGTAATCTTAATTAAGCTTGCTGACCGTCTTCATAATATGCGGACACTTAAGCATCTGCCAGCTGAAAAGCAGCGCCGCATTTCGAACGAAACGCTTGAAATTTTTGCACCTCTTGCGCATAGGCTTGGAATTTCAAAGATTAAGTGGGAGCTTGAAGATACGGCTCTAAGGTACCTAAATCCGCAGCAATATTATCGGATTGTAAACCTGATGAAGAAAAAAGAGCGGAACGGGAAGAGTACCTGGATGATGTTATCAATGTCATGCGGGGCAGGCTGTCAGAGGTTTCAATTAAATCAGAGATATCCGGCCGCCCTAAGCATATATACAGCATCTATCGAAAAATGGCGCTTCAAAACAAGCAATTCAATGAGATATATGATCTTCTTGCTGTACGCATTGTTGTAAGCAGCATTAAAGATTGCTATGCAGTTCTCGGGATTATTCATACATGCTGGAAGCCGATGCCCGGCCGTTTTAAAGATTACATTGCCATGCCTAAACAGAATATGTATCAATCTCTTCATACCACGGTTATCGGGCCAAAAGGTGACCCGCTGGAAGTCCAGATCCGTACCATGGATATGCATAGAATTGCAGAGTTTGGTATTGCTGCCCATTGGGCTTATAAAGAAGGAAAAAGAGTGAATGAGGGCTCTTCATTTGAGGAGAAGCTGACCTGGTTCCGTGAAATCCTGGAGTTTCAGGATGATGCTGCAAATGCTGAAGAGTTCATGGAATCACTGAAGATCGATTTGTTTTCCGATATGGTGTTTGTTTTTACTCCTAAAGGGGATGTCATCGAACTTCCTTCCGGCTCCGTTCCCATTGACTTTGCTTACCGAATTCACTCGGAAATTGGAAACAAGACAATCGGTGCCAAAGTCAACGGAAAAATGGTCACGCTGGATTACAAATTGAAGACCGGCGATATTATTGAAATCCTGACATCCAAGCATTCATATGGACCGAGCAAAGATTGGCTGAAGCTTGCTCAGACTTCACAGGCTAAAAATAGAATACGAACCTTTTTCAAAAAGCAGAGAAAAGAAGAAAATGTGGAAAAAGGAAAAGAGCTTGTTGAGCGGGAGATTCGCAATATGGATTTCGACCTGAAGGAAATTTTGACATCTGATAATGTAAAAAGGGTCGCAGAGAAATTCAATTTTGCCACAGAGGAAGATATGTATGCTGCTGTTGGCTATAACGGAGTAACGGCACTTCAGGTTGCCAACAGGCTGACAGAAAAATGGCGCAAGAAACGCGATCTTGAACAAACCTCCGATATTACAAATGCTGTTTCGGAACTGAAGACTTTTCCATCTGCCAAAAAACGCGAATCCGGTGTCCGGGTTTCAGGCATTGATAACCTGCTGATTCGCCTTTCCCGCTGCTGTAATCCTGTCCCCGGAGATGAAATCGTCGGGTTTATTACAAAGGGCAGAGGAGTTTCTGTACACCGTGATGATTGTCCTAATATTGAAACGGATGATGCAAAACAAAGGCTCATCCCGGTTGAGTGGGAAACAGCCTTAAATGACCGGAAAGAATACAATGTTGAAATTGAAATTACCGGTTATGACCGCAGGGGATTATTAAATGAGGTCCTTCAGGCTGTTAATGAAACGAAAACCAACATTTCAGCTGTATCAGGACGATCAGACCGCAATAAATCAGCAACGATTAATATGTCCATTGCCATACACAATGTCAGCCATCTGCAAAAGGTTGTGGATCGGATTAAACAAATCCCTGATATTTATGCAGTAAGAAGGATTATGAACTAAAGGGAGCAGATAGAATGCGTGTTGTAGTGCAGCGAAGCAAAGAAGCCAGCGTAACGGTGGACGGCAAAACCGTCGGAAGCATAAAAAAGGGGTTTGTTTTGCTCGTTGGAGTCACCCATGAAGATAAGGAAGAGGACGCAGCTTTTCTGGCTGATAAAATTGCCAATCTTCGCGTCTTCGAAGATGAAAATGGCAAAATGAATTTTTCCCTGCTGGATCAGGAAGGTGAAATTCTTTCGGTTTCCCAGTTTACTTTATATGGAGACTGCCGGAAGGGCAGACGGCCCAATTTCATGGAAGCGGCTATCCCGGCGCATGCCGTAAATATCTATGATGCTTTTAACCGGTATTTAGAAGCTAAAGGCCTGAAAGTAGAAACAGGTGTATTCGGGGCCATGATGGATGTTCAGTTAACCAACGATGGACCCGTTACGTTAATTTTAGAAAGCAAGTAAGTTAATTTATAACGAAACGCAAAAAAGCCCCGGCACCCAAAGTAGGATGCCGGGGCTTTTTGCTAATTTTTGAAATAGCGGGCAAGTCCCTGATAAATTCCTGCTGTTGCTGATTGCTGATACTGTGCAGAAGAAATCAGGGCCTCTTCAGCCGGATTGCTCAGATATCCAAGCTCGATGAGAACTGCATTGCGTTTATTCTCTCTTATCACATGATAATCTCCAGCTCTATAGCCCCGATCTCTCAGGTTTGTCATGGCTATTACATTGGAGTGGATATTGGCTGCAAGTTCCTGTTGAAAAGGATGATAATAATAAGTAGTCGCTCCTCTTGCAGTGCGATCTGGCGTGCTGTCATAATGAATGCTGATGAAAGCATCTGCATTATGATAATGTGAAATGCCTACTCTGGAAGGAAGCGGCAAATAGGTATCTCCGCTTCTGGTAAGAATAACATTTGCACCTGCAGATCTTAATTTGTCTGCGAGCAATTGAGCGGTCCTGATTGTAATATCTTTTTCACGAGTCCCTCGTGCCCCTGTTGTCCCGTTATCACGGCCACCATGGCCGGGATCAAGGACGATTGTTTTATTTTCCAGGTGCTGTTCTGCTCCCGGTTTTGTTACTGCAGGTGCAGATCCTTCAACCTTGACGATCCATCCTGCTACAAAACCCGTCCCGCCGTTTGGAAGGCGGACTTCATACCAATCATCATTCAGGCTGATAATTTCAAAGCTGTCCCCTTTATTTGCCCTGTGAATGACAGATGACTGGCTGCTGGCTTTTTTCTAATATTTGATCCGTTATGTAATATAATTGCAGAACTGCCGTTTACACTCTGCTGGGAAGAGCCGGAATTTTTCTCGGCTGTTATGTCTATGAACCAGCTTGCTACCCATCCATAAGAACCAGTCTGATATTCAATTTTTGCCCAATTATCAGCTTGCTCAAGAATAGGAAAGGTTTGGCCTTTTGTAACAGAACCAATCGGTTTCCCATTTAACGATCCTTTATTCCTAACGGTTAAAGAAGTTGCCGTAACAGTGCCGGTTTTCCCGGACGCCGACTGTTTTGGCTTGCTTTCTGATTGTGAGGATTGAACCGCAATATATTGGCTGCTGATCCATCCGGCATTGCCCGAGAAAGAGATTTCTGTCCAGCTGTCATTTTGAGAAATAACAGCTACTGTCTCCCCCGAATTTAGTTTGCCGATGACGTCACTATTAAGCGATGGCCTGTTTCTTACATTCAAGGAGTTTGCCGTGATTTTCCCGGTTTGGCTGCTGCTTGATGAATTTTTCTTTTGGCTGCCGCTGTATTGGACGAATTCATTTGCGACCCATCCATCTCCATAAGGTGTTTGGATCTTAACCCAGCTTCCTTCTGTGCTCATGACCTTATAGGCTGTTCCTTTCTGTATAGTTCCCAGGACACCGTAACTTGTGCCAGGTCCCTTTCTCACCCTCAGGCCATCTGTTGTGATGATTGCCTGGGAATTTGAACTGGCTGCTTTTTCTCCTCTCTGACTGGTGGTCATATCGGAAACAAGCCAGCTGGCCACATAGCCGTTTTCCCCCTGGAAATTAATTTTAATCCAATCTCCTTCACGGGAAAGAGCGTTAAATTGATCTCCTTTCTGGGCTTGTCCCAGAATGGGGTAGCTTAAGCCTGGGCCTTGACGGACGTTAAGATTATTTGTGGGGATTGTTACAGAACTGTTTTCAGCTTTAACCTGTGTTTCCGCCTGTGTTATGCCAGCCAAAAGCATAAGACATATCACGAGAATAAGTGGTTTTTTCTTCAACAGGCCGCCTCCTTTCATAATTAAAATCCTTATTAAAAGAAAAACAAACAAGGTGCTGGCAGTCAAGATAACTTTGGTCCTAGAATACTTCTGCATCTTGTGCAATTTCCCTTCTATTATCGGTTTATCAGCAATCATTTTTAGCTGGGAATTAAATTTGTCCTGTTATGAAACATTTCATCTGAAAATGGAAAGAATAGAACAGACTATAAAAAAAGGGTGAGCACTATGAGATTTGGTGAAAAAGGGATGTCTGCACAATCTGGTGAAAATCAGCTGTTCGGGGTGGATTTTCATGATTTTATACAAAGAGAACAAAACTCAAACATGATTGAACTCGCATCAGAGTTTGGACTATCTCTCAAGGATGTCAGGAAACTGAAAAAAAGCTGGAACGATCATAACATGTTTTTAGTCTTGACATTGATGAAAATGCTCCGTATTATAATATAAATAAAATGACAATTACAATTAAATGTCTAGCTGCAGCGCCTGACCAAGGCGTTTCTGCTTTTCGATAAACCATTGATGGAGAAGAGTAGTTAAACCCCACATGAAAAGAGAGAGTGCCGCCCGGCTGAAAGCATTCTCACATGATGATTTAACGAAAGAACACTTCGTAGGTTTCTCTCTGAAAAAGGCGTGATCTTTAGTAGGAGCTGAACGTTAACAGGCGTTAACTGTAAAAGAGGAAGTCTATATATTGGCTTCAACTAGGGTGGCACCACGGGAAAACCAAACTCTCGTCCCTTGTATTTAATATACAAGGAGGCGGGAGTTTTTTTATTTTGTCGATGCTTTCGATTATGGCCTATTTATTAGCTAAAGCGTAAAGGGTCAATAAATTATACATAGTTATCATTTTGCATTAGGAGGTAATTTTCATGTCTATCCGAATACCGAGGGGAACGCAGGACATTTTGCCGGGGGAAGTTGAAAAATGGCAATTGATAGAAAAAAAGGCAAGGGAACTTTGTGAGAAATTTCAATATCGTGAAATCAGAACACCTATATTTGAACATACGGAATTATTTCTGCGCAGTGTTGGAGACACGACAGATATTGTTCAAAAAGAAATGTACACGTTTGAAGACCGCGGCGGACGAAGCCTGACACTTCGTCCTGAAGGAACGGCTTCTGCTGTAAGGTCATTCGTTGAACATAAAATGTACGGTGATGCGAGCCAGCCTGTAAAGCTTTATTATATGGGACCAATGTTCCGTTATGAACGCCCCCAGGCAGGACGTTTTCGCCAGTTTGTCCAATTCGGCGTCGAAGCGATCGGCAGCGCGGATCCGGCAATTGATGCGGAAGTTATCGCACTGGCAATGTCACTTTATAGAAGCATGGGCCTGCAAAAGCTTAAATTGATTGTGAACAGCCTGGGAGATAAAGAAAGCCGATCTGCACACAGAGAGGCTCTGGTCAATCACTTCAAGCCGCGGATCGGGGAGTTTTGCCAGGATTGCCAGAATCGCCTTGAAAAAATCCAATGCGCATCCTGGACTGTAAACAGGACCGTGAACATGAACTTATGAAATCTGCTCCATCCATCATTGATTATTTAAATGATGATTCAAAAACCTACTTTGAGAAGGTTCAAAAGTATTTAAAGAACCTGGATATTGACTTTATTGTTGATCCAAATCTTGTTCGCGGCCTGGATTATTACAATCATACGGCCTTTGAAATTATGAGTGATTCCGAAGGTTTCGGAGCAATTACCACTCTTTGCGGCGGCGGACGATACAATGGCCTCACTGAGGAAATTGGCGGTCCTGAAGCGCCGGGAATAGGTTTTGCTTTAAGTATCGAGCGATTCATTGCTGCTCTTGAAGCAGAGAAGGTGGATCTGCCTCTTAGTAAGGACATTGATTGCTACCTTGTATCCCTTGGAGAGGAAGCAAAGGATTACACAGTCGGCCTTCTTCAAAAACTTCGAATGGCAGGATATTCTGCTGAAAGAGATTATCTTGACAGAAAAATTAAAGCCCAGTTTAAAGCGGCAGACCGGTCGAATGCAAAGTTTGTTGCTGTCTTGGGTGAAGATGAACTTAAAGCGAACAAAATTAATGTAAAATCAATGGAATCGGGAGAACAAACAGAGCTTAGTCTTGATTCTTTCATAGAAAAATTTACAGAGCTTTATCAATCATAAATCAGTTTTATATTTGGGAGGAATTAGAATGTTTGGGCGAACGTATTTTTGCGGGGAAGTAACAGAAAAAGCTATAGGAGAAAAAGTAAGCTTAAAAGGCTGGGTACAAAAGCGCCGGGATTTAGGCGGGCTGATCTTTGTGGATCTTCGTGACCGCACTGGCATTGTTCAGGTGGTATTCAATCCGGAGGTTTCTCCTGAAGCTCTTGCAGCAGCTGAGAAGATCCGCAATGAATTTGTTCTAGATATAGAGGGAGAAGTAATTGCGCGTGAAGAAGGCACCATCAATGAGAACCTGAAAACAGGGCGCATTGAGATTAAAGCAGAGAAAGTGACTATCATCAATGAAGCAAAAACACCTCCTTTTGTCATTGATGATAAAGCGGATGTTTCCGAAGATGTCCGCCTAAAATACCGCTATTTGGATTTGAGACGCCCTATTATGTTTGATACCTTTAAGATGCGTCATCAAGTAACAAAAGCGATGAGGGATTATCTGGACAGCGAAGGATTTCTTGATGTTGAAACACCGATCTTAACGAAGAGCACACCGGAAGGAGCCCGTGACTACTTAGTTCCAAGCCGTGTGCATCCGGGTGAATTCTATGCTCTTCCACAATCACCTCAAATCTTTAAGCAGTTATTAATGGTAGGCGGATTTGAACGCTATTACCAAATAGCACGATGCTTCCGTGATGAAGACCTGCGTGCAGATCGCCAGCCTGAATTTACTCAGGTCGACATCGAAATGAGTTTTATGAGCCAGGAAGACATCATCGGCCTAATGGAAAACATGATGAAAAAGATCATGAAAGAAGTGAAAGGCCTGGATGTCCAGCTTCCATTCCCGCGCATGACCTATCAGGAAGCGATGGACCGTTTTGGATCTGATAAGCCGGATACACGCTTTGGGATGGAATTGACGGATTTATCCGAAATAGTAAAAGAGTCAAGCTTCAAAGTATTTGCCGGAGCAGTAGCTTCCGGGGGACAGGTTAAGGCCATTAATGTAAAAAATGGTGCAGGAAAGTATTCACGAAAAGATATTGATGCCCTAACAGAGTTTGCTGCTGTTTATGGTGCAAAAGGGCTTGCATGGTTTAAAGCGGAAGAAGACGGTTTAAAAGGTCCGATTGCCAAGTTTGTGACTGAGGATGAGCAAAAAGCATTCTATGCTGCTCTGTCAGTAGAACCAGGAGACTTGCTCCTCTTTGTGGCTGATAAGAAAAATGTTGTGGCAGATGCACTCGGCGCTCTGCGATTAAAGCTTGGAAAAGAGCTTGATCTGATTGATCAAAGCAAGTTTAACTTCCTTTGGGTTACAGACTGGCCGCTTCTGGAATACGATGAGGAAGAAGGCCGCTATTATGCAGCCCATCATCCTTTTACAATGCCTGCCAGAGAAGATTTAGATCTTCTTGATAAAGATCCTGCTCAAGTCCGTGCACAAGCATATGACCTTGTATTAAACGGCTACGAGCTTGGCGGCGGATCATTGCGTATTTTCGAAAGAGACGTTCAAGAAAAAATGTTCAGTGTGCTTGGCTTCTCAAAAGAGGAAGCTGTTGAACAGTTTGGATTCCTGCTTGAAGCATTTGAATATGGCACTCCTCCGCATGGCGGAATTGCCCTTGGATTAGACAGACTTGTAATGCTGCTTGCTGGCAGAACAAATCTAAGGGATACGATTGCCTTCCCTAAAACAGCCAGTGCGAGCTGTGTGCTAACAGAAGCTCCTGGTGAAGTTAGCCAGTCCCAGCTTAATGATTTGCATTTAGCGCTTAATTTGAAAAAAGTGAGTAATTTCCTATATAATGATTAAATGGTGAAAAAAACACATTTTTCAGAAAAATAAACTGGGAAGTAACTCCTGATTTTAAGGCAGGTTCCATAACTTCAAGGAAGAAGTGGATAAAAATGTTCAAATTAGCTCCATTTCATCAGCTTGAAAAAGAAGAAACCGTGTGATATGATCATATCAATAAATAAATAAAGAGTCCTGATGTGTTCGTTGTAAAACCTGAAATTTTGACCAACATTATTCCTTCGGGAGTCCGGAGTTTTCCCGCAGCGTAAAAGCCTCATGGATGAGGACTTACAAACGCAGGAAACAGGACACCCACCTGCTGAGTGCGGGTTCAAAACGAGGGCATCAATAGCGACGGCACGATTGGGACTCTTTAGTACATACGATTGTAAAAATCCATGCTCGTGAGCATGGATTTTTTGTTTGTCCTGCTCTTTATGTTCGTACTTGAACTGAGCTATTGCTGATATGATGATAAGGATTAAATATGATAGCGCAGTTAACACTATTGGATAGAAAGTTTCGATTTAATTATTGCTTAAAATGTTAATGTCATTAATCCTATAGAACTACTTGCTTTAAAGTTCAAGTATGATATATTCATTATCGGGTATAAGATAATACATGCTTTTTAAATAACATCTAATGGAGTTGATTTATATATGCTTCACCAATTTTCCAGGAATGAATTGGCTATTGGCAAAGAAGGCCTTGAAAAAATGAAAAATAGTACCGTGGCAGTACTGGGCATCGGCGGAGTTGGTTCCTTTGCAGCGGAAGCACTGGCGCGTTCCGGTGTTGGACGGCTTGTTCTGGTTGATAAAGACGATGTTGATATTACAAATGTGAACAGGCAGGTCATCGCTTTATTATCCACTGTCGGGAAACCAAAGGTGGATTTAATGAAAGAAAGAATCAAGGATATCAATCCTGACTGTGAAGTTATTGCTTTAAAAATGTTTTATACAGAAGAAACCTATGAGCAATTCTTTGATTATGGACTCGACTTTGTAGTTGATGCTTCCGATACGATTTCTTATAAAATTCATCTAATGAAAGAATGCCTGAACAGAGGGATTCCAATGATCTCAAGCATGGGTGCTGCAAATAAAATGGATCCGACCAGGTTCCAGATTGCTGATATCTTCAAAACTCATACTGACCCGATTGCTAAGGTTATCCGCACACGCCTGAGAAAAGAAGGAATCAGAAAAGGCGTTCCGGTTGTATTCTCCGATGAAAGCCCGATCGTTATCCGGGAAGATGTCCGCAAAACAGTTGGAAAAGATGATGCTGAAATAAGAAAGGCCAAAATGCCGCCTTCTTCCAACGCATTTGTTCCTTCTGTTGCAGGTTTAATCATGGCTAGCTACGTAACTAGAGAACTACTAAGCGATATTAAAATTGCACGTGTAAATGACTGAAAAGAGACCGGCTTTCTGCAGGCCGGTCTTTGCGCATATTAATGTTTTGGAATCCTCGAATCAATGAACAGCTCTTTTCTCTTCATTGCTTTCATGCTTCAGAAGCTGGTCGGCTTCTTTCAGGATGCTTGCCATTTCCTCATATTGCATAAGCTGATGTTTAAATTCCGCTTCTTTTTCCTTCAACCTTCTAATTAACTGCTGATTTTGAAGTTTTAAGTGCATTTGTTCTTCATGCAGACGTTTATTTTCCTTCATTTGCTCTGAAATAGGCTGTGTTTTCGCAAAGTTCCTTAGGAAGCGTATAACTTGAGCCAGATTTTCAGGGGGAACAGAGTCAGGATTTTCATGGGTTTGACAGGCTGCATTATTGCTTGAGATTTCTTGGGTTCTATAATCTGTCCTTTTTGTTATGACTGTGTTCCAGCGGTATTGGCAGGCTGAAACTGTACGGCCGAGTTCAGTACTTGCCTTCTTAAAAGCTGATGCTTTTGAATCCCCATTTGATGTGTATTCAAGTACTATCTCTTCGAGTAATTGATCCTCTTCCGGTTTCCATAAATCTTTCCGTTCCTTCATTCCTTTAACCACCTCGGAAAATACGATTGTTAGGCTTATCGTCACCCTAATAGATGAAAATATTCCATTCTCAGTTGTTGAAAGGTAAAATAGTGTAAGTCAAATAATAATCCCGACTTTAAAGGCGTCTGCAAAGAACCGGACTTTAAAAGATGGGAGGAGGTTGCCTAAATGGATACTCTTGTAGAAATACAGGACGTTACAAAAGTAATAAAAGGAAGAACGATTATTGATTCTGTCAGCTTTGAGGTGAAAAAGGGGAGGTATTCGGTTTCCTTGGCCCAAACGGTGCGGGGAAGACCACCACTATTCGAATGCTGGTGGGCTTGATCGGCATTACTTCCGGGGACATTAAAATTCTTGGCAGCAGCATCAAAACAGATTTTGAAAAGGCGGTTTCCCATATTGGAGCCATTGTGGAAAATCCTGAGATGTATAAGTTTTTGTCAGGCTATCAAAATCTGGTTCATTATGCACGAATGTCAAAAGGTATAACTAGAGAAAAAATTGATGAAACGGTTGAGCTTGTAGGACTGGCGGATCGGATTCATGATAAAGTCAGAACATACTCGCTAGGCATGAGGCAGAGGCTTGGTCTGGCACAGTGTCTTTTGCATGATCCCAAAATCCTCATTCTGGATGAACCTACGAATGGGCTTGACCCTGCCGGCATCAGGGAGATTCGGGATCACCTGAGGATGCTTGCAAGAGAAAGAGAAATGGCTGTCATTGTTTCCAGCCATTTACTATCTGAAATGGAAATGATGTGTGACAGAATCGGCATTATTCAAAACGGGAAGTTGATTGATGTTCAGCACATCAGTGATTTTGTACAGGGGAAAGAAAAAGTTTACGAAGTAGAAGTGGATGATCCTGGAAAAGCAAACGGAATTTTACAAGGGGCACATCCTGGTTTGCCTGTACAGCTTACAGAAACTAGTGTGATACTTTCGCTTGTCCGGGAAGATATACCTGAAATGATAAAAGTGTTTGTCCAGGAAGATATGAAAATATTTGCCGTTCGTGAAGTGACCAAAACATTGGAAGACCGTTTTCTGGAAGTAACAGAGTACAAAGGGGGTGCAGGTGATGCTCGGACTGATTCAAAATGAATGGATGAAAATTTTTAGGCGGCCGGGCACATACGTCATGATCGGACTTCTTTTAATTATGACGACTGTTGCAGGCGCCTTTATAAAATATCAGGAAAGCGGAGGGACAGTCCCGGATAATTCGGAATGGAAAAAGGGACTGCAGACTCAAAACGAAAGCTATAAAAAACAGCTTGAAGAGATGGGGGAAATGGCTCCCAGAGATATGAAGGAACAGTATCAGAGGGAGATTGCCATAAATGAATACAGAATTAAGAATGATATTTCACCGAATCAGGAATACTCTGTCTGGGGATTTGTATCTGACACCTCACAGCTGATTGAATTTGCCGGCCTGTTTACGATTATTATTGCCGGGGGAATCGTGGCGAGTGAGTTTACATGGGGAACCATCAAACTACTTTTGATTAGGCCTATTAAAAGAGTTAAAATCCTGGGAGCAAAGTATATTACCGTGATTTTATTCGGTCTGCTGGTGCTGGCCGTCCTCTTCGGATATTCAGCACTGCTGGGCGGACTCCTCTTTGGATTTCCTGCAGAAGCATTTCCTTATTTATATTATTACAATGGAACAGTGATAGAACAAAGCATGGGACTTCATCTGATAGCTTATTATGGTCTTAAATCCATTAATATGCTTATGCTTGCAACCATGGCTTTTATGATTTCAGCTGTTTTCAGGAATAGCTCGCTGGCGATAGGACTTTCCCTGTTTCTGATGTTTATGGGAGGACAGGTCACAAGGCTGATTGCAATGAAATATGATTGGGCCAAGTACAGCCTTTTTGCCAATACAGACCTCCTTCAATATTTTGAAGGAATGCCAATGGTTCACGGGATGACGATTGGATTTTCCATCATGATGATATTTATATATTTTCTGCTTTTCCAGGTACTTGCATTTTATGTGTTTAATAAAAGGGATGTTTCTGCTTAAAAGCCCAAATAGCAAAAGGTCTGGCATTACTGCCAGACCTTTTGCTATTTAAGAAGTTTTTCATAGACAGATGCTAATGCCTGTTCGAATTTGCCTGTTTTCTTAGGCTGATAATATACCTTGTTTTTAATTCTGTCAGGCAAGTACTGCTGTTTGACCCAGCCTGTTTCATAATCGTGAGGGTATAAATATCCGATGCCCCTGCCAAGCTCTTTTGCTCCTTTGTAGTGGGCGTCCTTCAAGTGATCAGGGACTTCACCGCTTTTGCCTGCGCGGATATCCGCTATTGCGGAATCCAATGCTGTGTATGCTGAATTGGATTTTGGAGAGAGGCAGAGCTCAATAACCGCATTTGCAAGCGGAATCCTTGCTTCCGGGAATCCAATCCTTTCAGCTGTTTCTATAGCTGCAAGGGTTCTGGCTCCGGCTTGCGGCGATGCCAGTCCAATATCTTCATAGGCAATAACCAAAAGTCTTCTGCTTATGCTTTGCAGGTCGCCTGCTTCAATTAATCTTCCTAAATAGTGCAATGCCGCATTTACATCGCTTCCGCGGATGGACTTTTGAAAACCGGATAAGACATCGTAATGGGCATCTCCATCTTTATCGTGTGTAAAGCTTTTGCGCTGAATGCATTCCTCGGCAACAGACAAATCAATCTTAATGATTCCTTCTTCATCTTCTTTAGTTGAAAGGACGGCCAATTCCAATGCATTTAGCGAGCTTCTGACATCACCATTTGAAGCGGTGGCAAGATGTGTAAGTGCATCATCGGTAACTTCAGTTTGTCTATTGCCAAGGCCTCGTTCCTTATCCAGTAAAGCCCTTGTCAGTGCTTTTTTTATATCATCAGCAGACAGCGGCTTTAGTTCGAAAATTTGGCATCGGCTTCTAATAGCCGGGTTAATTGCATGATATGGATTGCTGGTTGTGGCGCCAATTAAAGTGATGCTGCCATTTTCAAGATAGGGCAGCAGGAAATCTTGTTTGCCTTTATCAAGTCTATGGACTTCATCCAGCAGCAGAATCACCTTTCCGGACATTTTGGCCTCTGCCGCTACCACTTCCATATCTTTTTTATTGTTAGTCACAGCATTTAAAGTACGGAAAGCGTATTTGGTGCTCCCTGCAATGGCACTTGCAATCGAAGTTTTGCCTATACCTGGGGGCCGTACAGAATCATCGATGACAGCTGCTTAGCCTGCACCATGCGGTGGATAATTTTTCCTTCTGAAACAAGGTGCTCCTGGCCAATGATTTCATCAATCGTTCTAGGCCTCATCCGGAATGCAAGAGGTTTAATGTTCAAAGTTATCACTCCAGCCTTTTGCTGGCAGCCTTCAGTCTGCCTATCAATTTTCAGCAAAGTTTTCGCTTTCTATTTAAGATACCATAACATTTCCTGCTGCGAAATCAATTAGGCCACAGCCGGTATTGTACTGAGTCCAATCCCGGCCCGCCCCTTTTCCTCCTAAAATATGCTATAATGTCAAAAGTCTATAATATTACTAAGGATTTAAACTTCATATATATTTGCAGGTCTTGCGGGGAGCGTTGGGGCACATGATACTGAAAAATAAAGGGCAAATCGGTTCCAGGTTTTTGATTTATCTAATAGGGCTGCTTGTCATGAGCCTGGGGATTGTTTTGTTAATTACAGCTGATTTAGGGGCAACCCCTGGGATGTTCTGCATGTAGGACTCTACTACCAGCTGGGCCTGACGATAGGCAGCTGGTCCATTATTGTTGGGATATTCATATTAGCTGCTGCAGCCCTTATTTCAAAGGAACTTCCACAAGTCGGTGCTTTCTTGAATATGGTCCTAATCGGACTGTTTATTGACGCTTATCTGCTTTTGCCATTTATGCAGACCCCTGATGGGCTGGCGGGAAAATTGGCCATGTTTGGTTTTGGCATAGTTGTTTATTGCTATGGAATGGGGCTGTATATTTCGGCTCAGCTCGGAGCTGGGCCAAGGGATAGCCTGATGATTGCATTAACAGCAAAAACCGGCTGGAAAGTCAGAAATGTCAGAGCTTTAATGGAAATTGCTGTACTGACTGTTGGATGGCAGCTTGGGGGCCCTGTATTCTGGGGCACAATTGTGCTAAGTCTTGCAGTCGGGCCAATTGTCGGTGCTGCTTTGCCGCAGTGTCAGGCTTTAACTGACCGATTTTTGGCAAAACTTAGAGAAAAGGATATCTATGCGAATCAAATGCTTAAAGAAAAGGATAGAGGTGCAAGCTGATGAAAATATCTACTAAAGGACGTTATGGGTTAACTATAATGATTGAATTAGCCAAAAAGCATGGGGAGGGTCCCACTTCGTTAAAATCGATTGCCCAGACGAATGACCTGTCTGAGCACTATCTCGAGCAGCTTATAGCGCCGCTTCGGAACGCAGGGCTTGTTAAAAGCATCCGAGGTGCATACGGCGGATATATTTTAGGGAAAGAGCCTACAAAAATTACTGCCGGGGATATCATCAGAGTTCTGGAAGGGCCGATCAGTCCAGTGGAAGGAATTGAAGATGAAGAGCCTGCAAAGAGAGAACTATGGATGCGTATTCGTGATGCTGTGAAAGATGTGCTTGATAACACAACGCTTGAAGATCTTGCCAGCCATACAGATACCGGCGAATCAGATGCTTATATGTTTTATATTTAGTCCTTAATCAGGGAATAATTCATGTGGAAAATACAAGCAGCAGGACGAAATGAAGTAGGTGAGATAAATTGGAAAGAATATACCTTGATCATGCAGCAACTTCGCCAATGCATCCGGAAGTGATTGAACGGATGACTGAAGTCATGAAATCTGAATATGGAAATCCTTCCAGCATTCATTATTTCGGGCGGAGTGCACGCCATATTGTCGATGAAGCAAGGTCTGCTTTAGCAAACAGTATTGGTGCTAAAGCCAATGACATTATTTTTACAAGCGGCGGTACAGAAGCTGATAATCATGCGATTTTTGGAACAGCTGAATCCTGCCGCGATAGGGGCAAACACATCATCACAACCCAAATTGAACATCATGCGGTTTTGCATGCGTGTGAGGAGCTTGAAAAACAGGGCTTTGAGGTAACGTATTTGCCTGTTGATCCAAATGGGCGTGTTTCGGTAAAGGAAGTAGAAGATGCTTTGCGGGAGGATACCATTCTTGTAACCATTATGTACGGAAATAATGAAATAGGGACCCTTCAGCCGATTAAGGAAATAGGCGAGTTATTGGCGGAGCATCCTGCTAAATTCCATACCGATGCTGTTCAGGCTTACGGGCTTGAAAAAATTGATGTGCAGGACTTGAAAGTGGATTTGCTTTCCGTCTCCGCCCATAAAATTAATGGCCCAAAAGGGATCGGCTTTTTATACGCCCATCCTGATGTGAAACTTTCTTCACGGCTTTTTGGCGGTGAACAAGAAAGGAAGCGCAGGGCAGGAACTGAAAATGTTCCATCTATTGCAGGCTTCGAGGAGGCTGTTCGGATCACTCAGAAGGAGATGGAAACTAAGCGGGAAGAGCTGCATTCTTTAAGGAAGCTGTTCATGAATAAACTGAAGCAGGAAGGTGCTGTTTTTGAACTGAACGGATCACTTGATTATTCCCTGCCTCATGTTTTAAACTTAAGCTTTCCCGGAACAAATGTTGAAGCCATGCTAGTTAATCTTGATTTGGCTGGAATAGCAGCATCAAGCGGATCGGCCTGTACTGCAGGCTCCATCGATCCATCCCACGTCCTTGTCAGTATGTTTGGAAAAGGATCAGACAAACTGCAAAATTCCATCCGTTTCAGCTTCGGCCTCTTTAATACAAAGGAACAAGCTGAAAGTGCTGCAGAACAGACTGCTAAAATCGTGAAGCGGCTGGCTAAATAGATAGGATATTTGAAAAAAGTGCAAGTCTAAGCGTTTAGAATTGAGGTGAAATAGAGATGAAAAAAGATCCAAAGGATACCCGCGTAGTGGTCGGAATGTCCGGAGGCGTTGATTCTTCTGTTGCAGCCCTTCTTCTGAAGGAACAGGGGTACGATGTGATCGGGATTTTTATGAAAAACTGGGATGACACCGACGAGAACGGTGTTTGTACCGCCACAGAGGATTACAATGATGTCATCCGGGTATGCAACCAAATCGGAATTCCTTATTATGCAGTAAACTTTGAAAAGCAATATTGGGATAAAGTGTTTACCTACTTCCTTGAAGAATACAAGGCAGGACGAACACCCAATCCTGATGTCATGTGCAATAAGGAAATAAAATTTAAGGCTTTCCTTGAACACGCTATGAGCCTTGGCGCAGACTACCTGGCTACTGGCCACTATGCACGCGTGGAATTCAGGGATGGCGAATACAAAATGCTAAGAGGCCTTGATGATAATAAGGATCAAACGTATTTCCTGAATCAGTTAACACAGGATCAACTCGAAAAAGTTATGTTTCCTATTGGCGACATTGAAAAATCAAAAGTGAGAGAACTGGCAAAGGATGCCGGTTTGGCAACTGCAGCAAAGAAAGACAGCACGGGCATCTGTTTTATTGGTGAACGCAACTTCAAGGAGTTCCTTGGAAATTACCTTCCCGCTCAGCCAGGGAACATGGAAACCATGGACGGAAAGATTGTCGGCAAGCATGATGGTCTGATGTATTATACCATTGGGCAGCGACATGGACTTGGCATTGGCGGAGCAGGTGAACCATGGTTTGCAATCGGTAAAGACCTGAAGCGGAATGTCTTGTATGTTGGACAAGGCTTCCACAATGAAATGCTCTATTCAGACTCCATTATTGCTGTTAATGCAAGCTGGGTTACCGATTCAGAACAGCCGCAGGAATTTGAATGTACGGCTAAGTTCAGATACCGCCAGGCTGATAGCAGAGTAAAGGTTCAGATTCTTGGAGATGGAAAAGTACAAGTTATTTTTGACGAGCCAATCCGAGCTGTTACCCCGGGGCAGGCTGTTGTTTTTTATAATGGAGACGAGTGTCTTGGCGGCGGAACAATTGATAAAATATTCAAAGATGGCAAACAGCTGGATTATGTGGGTTAAGAAAAGACGGGCCCCCGATTCTTACATAGAATCGGGGTTTTATTATGGAAATAGCGGGCAGCGGAAAATGAAAATTCAAATATGCTATACTTTGATTTGAATGGAGTGATGAATAATGGATAAGAACCAAATGGGTATTCAATATATGCAAGAAGGAAAATGGGAAGAAGCAGCGAAGGTTTTTATGGAAGCAATTGAAGAAAATCCTTCTGATCCTGTTTCCTATATTAACTTTGGAAATGTGCTATCAGCTGTAGGGGAAAACGAAAAAGCGCTGAAGTTGTATGAAAAAGCAATAGGACTTGATGAAAACGCGGCAGCTGCGTATTACAGTGCGGGAAACTTATATTATGAATTGCAGCATTTTGACGAAGCCAAAAAGATGTTTGAAACAGCATTGAAAAAGGCCTGGAAACTGGAGATAACTTCTTCATGCTCGGTATGTCCCTAACAGCACTTGACCAGGGTAAACTGGCTTTGCCTTATTTGCAGCGCAGTGTGGAGCTGAATGAAAACGATGCCGAAGCACATTTTCAATATGGATTATGCCTTGCGCAGCTCGATTATATTGATGAAGCAATCCAGCAGATGAAAAAGTGCATTGAAATTGAGCCGGAGCATGCAGATGCCTATTACAACCTTGGAGTAGCTTATGGATTTAAAGAACAGGAAAATGAAGCACTCTCTTACTTTAATAGGGCACTGGAAATTCAGCCGGACCATATGCTTGCCGGGTATGGAAAAAAGCTGATTGAAAAAGGCGGCAGTGACTTGAGCTAAATGTATTATGGGGAGGATAAGGAAATGGAGAAACAGGATTCCATGGATCTTTTTGCCGAACAGGGAAAGTTCATAAAAGGCAGACATCTTGTCACAATCTTTCATAATGAGCAAAACTTATATACGGTTGTGCGAATCCGGGTTGATGAAACGAATGACTCTTATGATGAAAAAGAAGCGGTCATTACAGGTTATCTGCCAAAGATGCATGAGCAGGAAACGTATATTTTCTACGGTGAATTCAAGGATCACCCTAAGTTCGGTGTCCAATTCCACGCAAGCCATTACCGGAAAGATCTTCCCCAGACCAAACAAGGTGTAGCCAATTATTTATCAAGCGAATTATTTAAAGGGATTGGAAAGAAAACCGCCGAGCAAATCGTTGAAACACTTGGCGAAGATGCGATTACACGCATTCTGAATCAGCCGTCTCTTCTCGATAAGGTTCCAAAACTGTCACCTGAAAAAGCAAAATTGCTTTACGACACGCTTATGGAACATCAAGGCCTTGAGCAAGCCATGATTGCGCTAAATCAATATGGTTTTGGTCCGCAGCTTTCCATGAGAATTTATCAAGTATATAAAGAAATGACGATTGAAGTCGTCCAAAGCAATCCGTATAAGCTGGTTGAGGATATAGAAGGAGTCGGCTTTGGCCGTGCAGATGAACTGGGATATCAAATCGGCATATCAGGTAATCATCCTGATCGTATTAAAGCAGCCTGCCTCTACATACTTGAAATGGAAAGCATGCAGGCAGGCCATGTTTATACTGAAGCAAAACCTCTTCTGCAAAGTGTGAAGAAGCTTTTAGAAGAAAATAAGCGTGATAGCATTGAATACAGGGATATATCCAATGAACTGATTAAGCTTGAAGAGGAAGGGAAAATCATGGCTGAAGGCCAAAAAATATACCTTCCATCCCTTTACTTTTCTGAAAAGGGACTTGTAACCAATATTAAACGGATCCTTAAGCAAACACAATATGATGAACAGTTTCCGGAGTCGGAATTTCTTTTGGCCCTTGGCAATCTGGAGGAACGTCTGGGTGTTCAGTACGCCCCGACCCAAAAAGAAGCCATTCAAACAGCTCTTATGTCTCCTATGCTGATACTGACTGGCGGCCCTGGTACAGGAAAAACAACCGTTATTAAAGGAATTGTTGAGTTATATGCCGAACTGCATGGCTGCTCCCTGGAGCCAAAAGACTATAAAAAGGAAGAGCCTTTTCCCTTCCTGCTGGCTGCGCCTACAGGAAGGGCTGCAAAACGGATGGCCGAGTCAACAGGGCTGCCTGCGGTAACCATTCACCGCCTGCTTGGCTGGAATGGGACCGAAGGGTTTGACCGGCATGAAGAGAGTCCATTGGAAGGCAGGATTTTAATTGTAGATGAGACATCAATGGTTGATGTTTGGCTTGCTAATCAGCTTTTCAAGGCTCTCCCTGAAAATATGCAGGTGATCCTTGTGGGGGATGAAGATCAGCTGCCCTCAGTGGGGCCAGGCCAGGTTTTAAAAGATCTTTTGCGTTCAGAACGTATTCCTACCGTTCGTTTAACAGATATATACAGGCAGGCTGAAGGATCCTCAATCATTGAATTGGCTCATGAAATGAAAAAAGGCAAACTTCCGGCGAACATTTCTGCACAGCAGACAGATCGTTCCTTTATCAAATGCCAGCCGGGCCAAATTGCGGATGTTGTTGAAAAAGTTGTTCTGAATGCCAAGAAGAAAGGTTATTCTTCAAAAGATATTCAGGTGCTTGCCCCTATGTACCGCGGACCTGCAGGAATTGACAGGCTAAACGAAATATTGCAGGAAATACTAAATCCAAATCCTGATGGAACGAGAAAAGAGCTGTCCTTCGGTGATGTGAAATACAGAATCGGCGATAAAGTCCTTCAGCTTGTCAATCAGCCTGAGAATAATGTGTTTAATGGGGATATGGGTGAGATTGTTTCTATTTTTTACGCAAAGGAAAATACGGAAAAACAGGATATGATTGTCGTATCCTTCGATGGTGCAGAAGCTACTTATACAAGGCAGGATCTTAATCAGATCACACATGCCTACTGCTGTTCAGTCCATAAATCCCAGGGAAGTGAATTCCCTATCGTCATTTTGCCAATTGTTAAAAGCTATTACAGGATGCTTAGGAGAAATCTTCTTTATACCGCCATTACCCGCAGCAGACAGTTTTTGATACTGTGCGGTGAAGAAGATGCGTTGAAAATCGGTGTGGAACGTGCGGATGAACAGGCCCGACTGACAACTCTTTCAGAAAAGCTTAGAGATGCCATTCCATTAAATGGTGAAACAATACAGGAAGATACAGCAGAGTTATCCCTGCCTGAAACCTTAACCCTTGAAGAAAGGCTTCTCCAAGCCGATCCAATGATAGGAATGGGAAATATAACACCGTATGATTTTATGGAAAAAGAATATAGCTAAAAAGAACAGTCTTAATAACAGACTGTTCTTTTTGTATACCATCAGATTTCGAGGGGGATTTCATGGGAAAGTGGAATGAAGAAGCTGCACCAAACAACAATATGGCTTCAGAAGAGCTGTCAGCCTCCAATCTAACCTCCAGCGCTGACCTGGTTAAAGGGGATACTAAGAAAGATTCAGCCAAAGGGGAAATAAATAATCCTGGCAATAGAAGCACTGTGTAGTCGTTTGATTATAAATTTATATATAGGAGCAGTGAACATGAATAATAAAAGCAGAACCTCTCTTCTCAATCTCCATGGTGTGAAACGGCGTAAAAAGCCGCAGCAGCCGGATTATGAATTTTCAGAGGAACTTTCGGATGGTGGAGAGCGTAATGAGCGCTTTAATAAGCCGAGATATACTGGCAAGTAAAAGGGAAAGAAAAAATGTTTTGGCTCCCATGGCAAAGGTTTTTCGTCATGTTTTTTAAGGGACAGTGAAAACTAAAAATGTTCGGGAAGGCGGGATTCTCTTTGCGGACATTTTCTTTATTAAAGGGTTTGCCGGTTTTTGAATTGAAAACCGGCAATAAAGCAGGCGATATTTGTGATTTATCCATCACAGGCACCGGTAAAGTACAGGGATTACTGCTGCGAAAGGGCGCTCTTCTGAAAAAGACATATATCATCAATATTGAGGACGTAACATCTTTTGGCTGGGATGGAGTAATGATTGAAGATTCCTCTGTTCTGCAAGCAATTCCAAAACATGAGGATTATACATGTGAGACCCATAACCGGTTAACAGGCAAAATGATTATGAGCCAGGAAGGTGAACGGCTGGGCTTACTTGAGGATGTATACTTCAGGGAAGAATTGGGCACGATTGTAGGGTACGAACTGTCGGATGGCTTCTTTTCAGATGTGCTGGAAGGAAAACGTGTCATAAAAACCGATGACCCGCCTGCAATAGGAAAAGACGCCATAATTGTAAATGTAAAATAGTGAGGTGTCTTTTCCGTGCTGAAATGTCCAAATTGCCAGAGCAAAGATATTGGAAAAATTGGAATTAACCAATATTACTGCTGGAATTGCTTTATAGAACTTTCCTTGGCCAAGGGGTTATTAATACCCATCAGGTAGAGGAAGATGGTACACTTAGCTCCCTTGATGATTTATTTGAAGAAGATGAGCGCAGGTATCTTTCGTAATTTTGGACGAAAGAGGTGAGCAGATTGAACAAAATATTAACCTCTGCAATGATGCTTGGTGCAGGTATGGCGGCTTATAATTACGCCCAAAAAAATAATATGATATCAGGCCGAAAAATGAAACGCATGCAAAAAAATAACGAAAGCTTTATTCTAAAAATGATTTTGGGGCTGGTTCTTAAAAAGGGCCAGCTTTTTTGTGTAATGGAATGGCTGATTTCCTCTCATGTACAAATGTCTTGCGCTTATCTTATTAAGCACATGTATAAATCCCCAGGAACCTATCACAATAAAAACAAGGAGGCGGGCCATATTGAATATTCAAATGAAATGGTACTACCGGCTTGGATTTCTGCTTCTCTTGTTTATTGTGATTTTAGTCTTCCTAAAGCTTCAGGCATTATGGATGCCTGTACTGGAAATCTTATTTGCGGTATTCATACCGTTTGTTATTGGAGCATTTATTACATATCTCCTTCACCCGATTGTGGAGAAATTGCATGAAACTGGCCTTCATAGGGGGCTTGCCGTTTTTATTATATATTTTTTATTTTTCGGAGGAATCAGCCTTGCTTTATATAAAGGGATTCCGGCTTTTATTCACCAATTGCGTGATCTTGCGGAAAATGCTCCTCAATTTGCCAATCAGTACCGGGGATGGATAAACCTTATTCAGAGTAAAACATCAACATGGCCTGATGGCCTGCAAACCAGGATAGATGATTTCATTGCAGCGGTGGAGAAACGGTTGAATAATCTTTTATCAAAGGTAATCACATTTTTTCTTAATGTATTGAATTATGCTGTGATTATCGCTGTTATTCCCTTCATTTCTTTTTATCTGCTTAAAGATTTTTCGATTATGAAAAAGGCTGCCTGGTATTTGACGCCAAGGAAATGGAGAAAGGAAGGCGTCTTATTCTTAAGAGATGTAGATAAGTCCCTGGGAAGCTATATTAGAGGACAGCTTTTGGTATGTGCGGCCATCGGGGCCATTTCTTCTCTGCTTTTCTGGATCTTTGATATGCGCTACCCTCTTTTGCTTGGCACTATTATAGGGGTCACTAATGTAATCCCTTATTTTGGCCCAATTATTGGAGCGGTACCGGCTGTAATCATTGCCTCTGCTTTATCGGTCAAGATGATCGTGATTACGATTGGCATCATTATTGTTCTTCAGTTTCTTGAGGGGAATATCCTATCACCCCTCATTGTTGGAAAAAGCCTTCATATGCATCCGCTTCTTATTATGCTGGCCTTGCTGGCTGGCGGGGAAGCAGCAGGGATATTGGGATTAATCATTGCAGTTCCAATTTTAGCTGTCATTAAAGTAAGCATCATACATGCGAAAAAACACTTTTCAAAAAATAAACAGCCAAAAATCACTGGAACATCATCATGATGTTGACAACAATAAAGATAAATCGCTATAATTCGTCTATAAAGCTATATTAAACATGTTGAAGGAATAAGTATGTTATAGGCCATCTGCGTGAAATGCTACTATTGCATTCACATAAGAGAGGGAGTTCCCAGGCTGAAAGAACTCCTAGATGAAGGATAACAGAAAGCTAATCCCGAGTGCAGCTAATCCCTGCCGTTTATCCGCGTTAAGGATCTGAGAGATGGGAGATTTCCTAATGAACTGGATAAAGGTCTGGTCATTGGTTCATAAACTTCCATAATCAGGGTGGTACCGCGAGCAAGCTCTCGTCCCTGTCCAGGGATGAGGGCTTTTTTTGTTGTTTTTAAAAGCTTTTACATAATTTTAGGAGGCTGGTTAGTATGAAACAATTATCAGGTGCAGAAATACGCCGAATGTTTTTAGACTTCTTCAAGGAGAAAGGACACGCTGTTGAACCCAGCGCTTCCCTAGTTCCGCACGAAGACCCTTCTCTGCTTTGGATTAATAGTGGTGTTGCCACTCTAAAAAAATATTTTGACGGCCGTGTCATCCCAGAGAATCCAAGGATTACAAATGCCCAAAAATCCATCCGCACCAACGATATCGAAAATGTAGGCAAAACAGCAAGGCACCATACATTTTTTGAAATGCTTGGCAATTTCTCAATTGGTGATTACTTTAAAGAAGAAGCCATCATTTGGGCCTGGGAGTTTTTGACTGATAAAAATTGGATTGGGTTTGAAGATGAAAAGCTATCTGTTACGATTCATCCCGAAGATGACGAAGCTTTTAAAATCTGGCGGGAAAAAGTGGGGGTTCCGGAAGAAAGAATTATCCGCCTCGAAGGAAACTTCTGGGATATTGGAGAAGGCCCAAGCGGCCCAAATACAGAAATTTTCTATGATCGCGGACCCGAATATGGAAATGACCCGGAAGATCCTGAACTATACCCAGGCGGTGAAAATGATCGCTATTTAGAAGTTTGGAACCTTGTGTTTTCTGAATTCAATCATAATCCGGATGGCACCTATACGCCTCTTCCAAAGAAAAATATTGATACCGGTATGGGTCTTGAACGGATGGCATCTGTCGTACAAAATGTGCCTACAAACTTTGATACAGATTTATTTATGCCGATTATCCGAGGAACAGAAGAAATCTCGGGCAAGAAATATGGAGCTTCTAAAGAAACCGATGTTGCATTTAAAGTTATTGCTGATCATATCCGCACAGTAGCATTCGCAGTGGGGGATGGTGCACTGCCTTCCAATGAAGGACGGGGTTATGTTTTGAGAAGATTGCTTCGCCGTGCAGTCAGATATGCCAAGCAAATCAATATAAATGAGCCATTCATGTATGATTTGGTGCCGGTAGTAGGGGAAATAATGCATGACTTCTATCCGGAAGTAAAAGAAAAAACAGAATTTATTCAAAAAGTCATCAAAAATGAAGAAGAACGTTTCCATGAAACACTTCATGAAGGTCTGGCCATCCTGTCATCTGTAATTAAGAAAGAAAAGGAAAAAGGCAGTGTTACGATTCAGGGGGCAGATGTCTTCCGACTTTATGATACGTATGGATTCCCCGTAGAATTAACTGAGGAATATGCGGAAGAAGAAGGAATGAAAGTGGATCATGCCGGGTTTGAAAAGGAAATGGAAGGTCAGCGTGAGCGTGCACGTTCAGCGCGCCAGGATGTAGATTCCATGCAGGTCCAAGGCGGCGTATTAGGTGAGCTGAAAATTGAAAGCGAATTTGTTGGATATGATAAGCTTCAGACAGCAGCTAAAGTAGCAGCCATCGTAAAAGACGGGCAGCTAATTGATGAAGCCCATGCTGGTGAAGAAGTCCAGCTGATTCTGAATGAAACACCATTTTACGCAGAGAGCGGCGGACAGATTGCGGACCAGGGAACTCTTAAAGCAGAGGGTTTAAAGGTTTCCATTAAGGATGTTCAAAAAGCGCCAAATGGACAAAACCTTCATAGAGCTGTCATTGAAGAAGGGACCCTGAAGGCTGAAGAATCTGTATTGGCTTCGGTAGATGAGCAAATACGTTCTAAGGTAATCAAGAATCACACAGCAACTCACTTGCTTCATCAGGCTTTAAAAGATGTATTGGGAAGCCATGTCAACCAGGCTGGATCTCTGGTAGGTCCTGATCGCCTGCGCTTTGACTTCTCTCATTTCGGTCAAATTACCTCTGAAGAACTGGAGAAGATTGAGGCTATTGTCAACGAACAAATTTGGGAAAGCCTTGATGTTGATATCAATTTCAAAGATATTGACGAGGCAAAGGCAATGGGGGCTATGGCACTATTTGGAGAGAAATATGGAAAAATCGTCCGTGTTGTTCAGGTTGGAGATTATAGTCTTGAGCTTTGCGGCGGGTGCCATGTTCCGAACACTTCTTCGATCGGATTGTTTAAGATTCAATCGGAAAGCGGAATTGGGGCAGGAACTCGCAGAATTGAAGCTGTAACCGGCGAGGCTGCATACAAGCTGATGAACGACCAGATTCATGTTTTAAAAGAAGCTTCAGGCAAATTAAAAACCAATCCAAAAGATTTATCTTCAAGAATTGATGTGCTGCTTGGAGAAATGAAGCAGCTGCAGCGAGAAAACGAATCTTTAGCTGCGAAATTGGGCAATATTGAAGCAGGGAGCCTGGTATCAAAGGCGAAAGAAATCAACGGCATTACTGTTCTTGCTGAGAAGGTCCAGGCGTCAGACATGAATAACCTGCGCAATATGGCCGACGATTTAAAACAAAAGCTCGGATCTGGAGTTGTTGTATTAGGCAGTGTAAATGAGGGTAAAGTGAATATTATAGCTGGGGTAACAGATGACCTTATCAAAAAAGGTTTCCATGCGGGCAAAGCGGTCAAAGAAGTCGCTGCAAAATGCGGCGGCGGAGGAGGCGGCCGTCCGGACATGGCCCAGGCTGGCGGAAAAGACCCGGAAAAACTTGAAAGTGCTCTGCAATTTGTGGAAGAATGGGTTAAATCCGTTTGATATCCCTGAGAAGTAGTGTAAAATGAAGGTAACCAAGAGAAATTGTTCATCATCAGGAAGAAACAGCTTGTTCTTCACCATGTTTTCCTGTCACGAACAAGATCATTTATTGATCGCTCTGTATATTCAGGCGGCAGGCCAAACCGTTATGAAGAGCAGGACAAGCTGGCTGTTCACCGGATTTCAGTTCCGGCACATTTAAGCTATCCTCATCCTTCATACAGAAAAGCGAGGTGTAAGATATGAGCTCATTTGATAAAACAATGAGGTTCAATTTTCCTGAGGAACCAATCGAACAAGATGTGAATGAAGTTCTTTTTCAAGTTTATGGGGCCCTCCAGGAAAAAGGGTATAACCCTATTAACCAAATTGTCGGTTATCTGCTGTCCGGGGATCCAGCTTACATTCCCCGCCATAAGGATGCCCGCAATATCATCCGTAAACTTGAACGGGATGAGATCATCGAAGAATTGGTTAAATCATACTTAAAACAGCAGCGTGAGGGGTAAACATGCGGACTATGGGACTGGATGTCGGCTCTAAGACAGTCGGCGTCGCTCTAAGTGATGCGTTTGGATGGACAGCGCAGGGCTTGGAAACCATCAAAATCAGCGAGGAAGAAAAAGAGTTTGGTTTTGAAAGAATTAGTGAAATAATAAAAGAGCATGAAGTCAGTAAAATTGTTGTCGGCTTGCCTAAAAATATGAATGGAACCATTGGCCCCCGCGGAGAAGCAAGCCAGTTCTATGCTTCAGAGCTGGAAAAGCTATTTGGTCTTCCAGTCGTATTATGGGACGAACGTCTCTCTACAATGGCAGCTGAAAGAGTTTTGCTTGAAGCGGATGTCAGCCGCAAGAAACGGAAAAAGGTCATTGATAAAATGGCAGCCGTCATGATTTTACAAGGCTTTTTAAATAGCCAAATTTAATGAGGTGAACAGAAATGAACCATGGAGATAACAACATTACTGTAATTGACGAGGAAGGCAACGAGCAGCTTTGCGAAGTATTGTTCACGTTCGATTCCGAAGAATTCGGCAAATCATATGTCCTGTACTACCCAGTGGGGGCAGATGAAAATGATGATGAAGAAATTGAAATTCATGCATCGGCATTCAGCCCAAGCGAAGACAGCAAGGACGGCGAACTGCAGCCAATCGAAACAGAAGAGGAATGGGATTTAATTGAAGAAATGCTTAACACATTCCTTGATGAGCAGGAAGATTAATAAAACTGGCCCCCGGGCCAGTTTTTTTATTTTCTCTGGATTTCTGATATTAGTTCAGATGGACCATAATTAATAAAATCAGGAGTGAAAAATGTGGAAAAAATTGGCGAATCTTTTTGGTTTTTGTAATATCCTGCGACTTCCAAAAGAAAATATAGTATAATAAGCCGAGATGTATCAGGAATTATTCTTAGGCCTGTTGGCAAGCAAGCATACTGGTTAATTTACAGGATAACATCATGATTTAGCCTGTCTTTTGCAAAAGAAGCCAACGTCTTTGGAACGGAGGGGATATGTGATGTCGGCAGACGATAAAAAAGGGAAAAAAGAAATAATGCGCGAAAAAATGATTGAGCGCCAAGGGGAAGCGAAAGTAGTCCGGAAAATTGTAATGATTGTTGCAATCATATTATTAATCTCAGCTGCTGCAGTGATTGGCGGCGGATATTTTTATATTAATTCAGCTTTAAAGCCTGTTGATCCCGACAATGATAAGCCAAAGAAAGTAGAAATACCAATCGGTTCATCTGTTACAGGAATCGGCACTGTTCTTGAAGAAAATGGAATCATCAGGGATGCACGTGTATTTAAATATTATGTGAAATTTAAAAATGAAGCTGGATTCATGGCAGGAGAATATGAATTAAAGCCTTCCATGAATATGAAGGAAATCCTGGATAGCTTGAAAACAGGTAAAGTTATGGAAGAAATGGCTTTCAAGATCACCATTCCTGAGGGAAAACAGCTTGAGCAAATTGCAGGAATTATTGCCGAAAAGACTGATAAAAAACCTGAAGACGTTTTAAAGAAACTCAATGATAAAGCGTTTATTGAGTCGTTAATGGCAGAATATCCTAAATTGCTGACAAAGGAAATCCTTGCACAAAATATTAAGTATCCCCTTGAAGGATACTTATTTCCGGCAACCTATCCTTTTTACAAAGAAGATCCGACTATAGAGGAAATTGTCAAAGTTATGCTTGATAAAACGGCATCAGTTATTAATGAATATAGAGGTGACATGGAGCAGCGGGAATACACCCCGCACAAATTATTGACAATGGCATCGCTCATTGAGGAAGAAGCAACGGCGAAAGTAGACCGTGATCAGATTGCCAGTGTTTTCTACAATCGGATAGACACAGGAATGCCGCTTCAGACAGATCCAACTGTCCTGTATGCACATGGAGAGCATAAATCAAGGGTCCTATATAAAGACCTGGAGATCGACTCGCCATACAACACTTATAAGTATCCTGGACTGACGCCAGGACCAATTGCCAATGCCGGCGTTTCATCGATTGAAGCAGCATTGGTGCCTGCAGAGACAGATTACCTGTATTTCCTGGCTACCTCTACAGGAGAAGTGCTTTTCTCAAAAACTCTGGATGAGCATAATCAAAAGAAAGCACAGCATATAACAAATAATTGAACAGCAAAAAGGGGAATGTGCAGATATAGCATTCCCCTTTTAATTATGGTAAAATAGATCAGGTGTTTTATTACAGTGAAACTTCAATTAGTGGGGGCCTTATCCCCGCTAATTGTTAGTTGAGGCCCACAGGATGTGGGTCACAAAGACATTGCCACTGGACAAGGAAAGCTACGGCAGCGATACATCGCACGACCGAAAGCGCAGCTTTTGGAAGGACGTGGCGTTCTTAGTCTTTGTTCTTCTTTCGTACCTTTAAGGACAGTTTGACCTCACATATACTTCTTTGATTTTCATTCAGTCTTGGAGTGGGGTCTTATTGTCCGTTAGACTGCGATATAGCTTTGCAATAGCGTAAATCACGGACAAGCATGGATACAGGCTCACCTAAGCCGGAATGCCGCATAGCGCATTTTCACATCCTATCTGTGAACGCTATTTTTTCATGTCTAAATAGAAAAGCGGCTGAGACCTGTGAGTCCCTGGGAGCCGCAGCTTGACAATAAAATTCCGTCTGAACGAGGTGATGCCAGCTTGATGAACGATAAGCTGCATGCATATATAGAGGAAATAATACCTGAAAGACCCCAGTTACTGGACAAAATGGAGCAATTCGCCAGGGAACATAATGTACCGATCATGGAACTGGCAGGGATCGAGGCAATGCTTCAGCTTTTGCGCATCCAAAGGCCTAAAACGATTTTGGAAGTAGGCACAGCAATTGGCTATTCTGCTCTCAGAATGGCATTTGCAGTTCCTGAAGCGAAAATTGTAACAATTGAACGCGATGTTGAACGTTATCAGCTTGCCGAGCAATATATAGATGAAGCCCGGAAAAAGGAGCAAATCCTTATTATAAAGGGAGATGCTCTGGAAGTTGAGGAGGATGTCAAAAAACATGGACCCTATGATGCTATATTTATCGATGCAGCAAAGGGACAATATCAGCGTTTTTTTGAATTATATTCCCGCTATCTCTCTTCTGATGGCGTAATCATTACAGACAATGTTCTTTTTAAAGGTCTTGTGTGCGAACCTGATATAGAAAATAAACGTATCCGGAATCTGGTTAAAAAAATTGATGTTTTTAATAAATGGTTAATGAGTCATCCTGAATACCACACAGTTATTTTGCCTGTTGGGGATGGCGTGGCAATTAGTAAAAAGAGGTGATCATAATGAAAAAACCTGAACTCTTAGTAACACCCGCAAGAGTTGAAGATATCGAGCAGCTTGTGTCAGCTGGTGCAGATGCCTTTGTTGTAGGTGAACAGCGTTTTGGACTGAGGCTTGCAGGAGAATTTACAAGGGAAGATGTGCAAAAAACGGTGGAAATTGCCCACGAGCATGGGAAAAAAGTGTATGTAGCGATGAATGCTTTATTTCATAATGATAAAGTGCCTGAACTCGAGGGCTATATCAGTTTCTTAAAAGAAATAAATGCAGATGCTATCATCTTTGGGGATCCTGCTGTATTGATGGCAGCCCGCTCGGCTGCACCTGATATGAAACTTCATTGGAATACTGAAACTACTGCAACAAACTGGTATACATGCAATTACTGGGGCAGAAAAGGTGCTAAACGCGCAGTCCTGGCAAGAGAGATTAATATGGATGCCATCATTGAAATAAAAGAAAATGCTGAAGTGGAAATTGAAGTGCAGGTTCATGGCATGACTGCAATGTTCCAATCTAAGCGCTCCCTGCTTGGCAATTATTATGAATACCAGGGAAAAGCTCTGGAAGTTGAAAACCGCAAACAGGAAAAAAACATGTTCCTTCACGATAAGGAACGGGAAAACAAATACCCGATCTTTGAAGATGAAAATGGCACCCATATCATGAGCCCTAATGACATCTGCATTATTGATGAACTGCAGGAAATGATTGAAGCTGGCGTTGATTCATTTAAAATTGACGGGGTATTAAAAAGTCCTGAATATATTATCGAAGTCACTAAGCTCTACAGAAAAGCTATAGATCTATGTGTTGAAGACCCGGACCAATACGATGAAATAAAAGAGGATCTACTCGCTGAAATTGAAGAAATTCAGCCAGCAAACCGTAAGCTTGATACAGGATTCTTCTTTAAAGAAACCGTCTACTGATTATTTGACTATATTAAAAAGAAAGAGGAGGAAGCTTTATGGCAGCGGTAAAAGAGAAAATTTCCGAAATTGTCAACGGCAAAAGGGTTATTGTAAAGAAGCCTGAATTGCTTGCTCCGGCAGGAAACCTTGAAAAGCTGAAGATTGCCGTCCACTATGGTGCAGACGCCGTGTTTATTGGCGGACAGGAATATGGCCTTCGTTCGAACGCAGGCAACTTCACTTTTGAAGAAATGAAAGAGGGCGTGGAATTCGCCAAAAAATACGGAGCTAAGATTTATGTTACAACCAATATTTTCGCGCATAACGAAAATATTGATGGTCTTGAGGAGTATTTGCTGGGTCTTAAAGAAGCAGGAGTAGCTGGAATCATTGTAGCAGATCCGCTTATCATTGAAACCTGCCGCCGTGTTGCACCTGAGATAGAAGTCCATTTAAGCACGCAGCAGTCCCTGTCTAACTGGAAAGCAGTGGAGTTCTGGAAAGAAGAAGGATTGGAGCGTGTCGTCCTTGCGCGTGAAACAAGTGCGGAGGAAATCAAAGAAATGAAGGAGAAGGTAGACATTGAAATTGAAACCTTCATCCACGGGGCTATGTGCATTGCTTACTCCGGACGCTGTACACTCAGCAATCATATGACAGCCCGTGATTCCAACAGAGGCGGCTGCTGTCAATCCTGCCGCTGGGATTATGATTTATACCAGCTTGAAGGCGAGAATGAAGTTCCTTTATACAGCGAAGGAGATGCTCCTTTTGCCATGAGTCCGAAAGATCTTAAGCTGATTGAATCAATTCCCCGTATGATTGAACTGGGAATCGACAGCTTAAAAATAGAAGGACGCATGAAATCCATTCATTACATTGCAACAGTAGTCAGCGTGTACCGTAAAGTGATTGATGCCTATTGTGCAGATCCAGATAACTTCAAGATTAAGCAG
Source organism: Cytobacillus pseudoceanisediminis (assembly GCF_023516215.1). NCBI lineage: Bacteria > Bacillati > Bacillota > Bacilli > Caryophanales > Bacillaceae > Cytobacillus > Cytobacillus pseudoceanisediminis. Next base: position 5,333,203 of record NZ_CP097349.1, read on the forward strand.
GAATGGCTTGTAGAGCTCGATAAATGTGCTAATCGCGAAACAGCTCCCGCTTTCTTTGAAGGGGTTCCTGGGTATAAAGAGCAAATGTTTGGAAATCATAGCAAAAAGACGAATATCGATTTCGTTGGGCTTGTACTGGAATACAATCCGGATACACAGGTTGTTACCCTTCAGCAGAGAAACAAATTTCAGCCTGGAGAAGAAGTGGAATTCTTTGGTCCGGAAATTGACAATTTTACACAAGTCATCGATAAAATATGGGATGAAAAAGGCAATGAGCTGGATGCAGCGCGCCATCCGCTTCAAATTGTTCAATTTAAGGTTGATAAGCCGGTATACCCTAACAACATGATGCGAAAGGAGCTCTAATCAATGAAACGCAAACCCGTTGTAATTGGGGTGGCCGGCGGTTCCGGCTCAGGAAAAACGAGCGTAACCAAAGCGATCTATGATCGTTTCAAAGGGCATTCAATCCTTATGATCGAACAGGACTATTATTATAAGGATCAGACTCATCTGCCTTTTGAAGAAAGATTGAAAACGAATTATGACCATCCGCTTGCATTTGATAACGACCTGCTAATTGAACATATTGAAAACCTGCTGAGATATGAACCGATTAACAAGCCTGTATATGATTATGCCATGCATACAAGGTCCGAAGAGGTAATTGAAGTCGAACCAAAGGATGTCATCATTTTAGAAGGCATTCTGATCCTTGAGGATGAGAGGCTCCGTAATCTGATGGACATGAAATTATATGTAGATACGGATGCCGACCTGCGTATTATCCGCCGCTTATTCAGGGATATAAAAGAACGGGGACGCACCATGGATTCAGTTATAGAACAATATGTAAATGTGGTACGGCCGATGCATAATCAATTTATAGAGCCGACCAAAAGATATGCTGACATCATTATTCCTGAAGGCGGGCATAATTATGTTGCCATCGATTTAATGGTCACAAAAATTCAAACAATTCTTGAACAAAAGTCATTTTTATGAAACAATAGCATTGAAAATGTTCAATAGGACTTATCCTTTTACCGAATGGCTATGTTGCTTGCGATCAGCATTTTAAAATTATCAGAGCCAGTGAACATAAAAAGATGATCTGCGCGCCCTTTAACAAAGGACGCGCTCCTGTTCATTTTCCTAAAAATATGATAAAAAGAAGTACATACATTATAGAACACATCCTTTTAAAGATGTGTAATTCGAAGGAGTGAAGGTTTTGGCTACAGAAAAGGTTTTCCCAATGACACAAGCAGGTAAAGAAAAACTTGAGCAGGAACTTGAATATTTAAAATCGGTTAAACGCAAAGAAGTGGTTGAACGTATAAAAATCGCAAGAAGCTTCGGGGATCTTTCCGAGAACTCAGAATATGATTCAGCGAAAGAAGAGCAGGCATTTGTTGAAGGCAGGATTACCACTCTTGAAAATATGATCCGCAATGCAAAGATCATCCAAGAAGAAGAAATGGCAGGAGATATTGTGGGACTTGGCCGTTCCGTTACTTTCGTAGAGCTTCCAGATGGAGACGAAGAAACTTACACTATCGTGGGAAGTGCTGAGGCGGATCCTTTTGAAGGGAAAATCTCAAATGATTCGCCAATTGCCAAAAGCCTGATTGGCCGTACAGTTGGAGATGAAGTGACTGTTCAGACTCCGGGTGGAGAAATGAACGTACGTATTGTTTCCATTAAATAAGAATAGCTGGTTTGAAATCAGAAAACCTCGTCAAGACTTTTGACGAGGTGTTTTTTATGTGGAGAAAAAGAGCAGTAGGCTGGCTAATCGTTAGTTTCATGGTCCTTGGTTTTCTTATGGGCAGACTGATACAGCTGCAGCTTGTTTCAACAGAGCATTTTACAGACAGAGAAATTAATTTATTGGAATCGAGTGTCCGCCAGCGTTCCCAGGAAATGATTATTGATGCAGGAAGAGGGAATTTCCTGGATCGCAGCGGAAACCCAATGACATTTGAAAATAAATCTGTTCTTATATTATTCCCCTTCCTTGCAAGAATGGAATGGGATATAAATAAGATATCTAAGATTACAGGTGCTTCGGAGTATTCCTTGCGATATTCAGTTGAGAATGCAAAGGAGCCTTTTGCTTTTGGAACCCCAGAGCCAGTTCAGCTGTCATTCGAGCAGATGGAGGACATCAATGCATTGAAAATTCCGGGTGTCTTTGCTGTTGAGAAGAAATACAGCCGTTCCGAAAAACCTGCAGCCCAGCTTATTGGAATTACTGGACAAAATCAGAACGTTTTAAATGAAAGATATCCGAACAAAGATCTGTCTTCTGACACAATGATCGGCATTACCGGCATGGAGAAAAGTTTTGATGAGTTTCTGCTTCCTGAAGGAGCATCAAAACTTGTTTATCATGTGGACGGGACAGGCGGCCCGCTGTTTGGGATTGATGTAAAATATGTTGAGCCGGCAAATCCCTTTTATCCGGTCAATATTAAAACAACCTTGGACTACGATTTGCAGATGATGACCGAAAAATTGGCTGATCAGCATGGGATTAAAAAAGGGGAGTTGTCCTCCTTGATATAGAGACTAATTCAGTTTTGGCTATGGTGTCACGTCCATCCATTAACAAAGATAATCCTTTTGATGAAGAAAGCAGCGGAACAGTAAATCATATGATTAAACAGCAAATTATGGGATCAGTTTTTAAAACAGTGGTGGCAGCTGCGGCAATTGATCAAGGTCTGGACGATCCGAAAAGGCAATTTGACTGCAGCAGGAAAATAAATGGGGAGCCTGATCTTAAATACCAGCATGGGATGCTGAATTTTAATGATAGCTTTGCCAGAAGCTGCAATAATACATTTGCTTCCATTGCTAAGGAGCTAAAAGATATTAACCCGGATCTCCTTGAGGAGTATGCAGATAAACTTTCATTAATGGGTCCTGTGAGCTGGCAGGGGGATATTTATCATTTTAATGATTTCAAACAGCTTCACGACGAAGAAAAAGGACGAGTGTTTCTGTCAGAAGATGCAAAAAAAGACAGTAATTTTGCAGGCTTGACAGGAATCGGACAGCATGAAGTGAGAGCCACTCCACTTGCTGTTGCCAACATGATGGCAACTATAGCAAGAGGAGGAGATAAAGAAATGGTCCGGGTTGCTTCTAAAATAGAATATAAAAACAGTACATCTCTTATAGAATTCAAGGAGCAGAAGCTGGAGGGAGATAAAATTGCCCCTTTTACCGCTATGAAGCTTCAAAGGCTGCTTAGGGAAGTAGTATTAAATGAAGAAGGGACCGGCCGCTGGTTTAAAGAACTTCCATACGAGGTTGCAGGCAAATCGGGCACTGCAGAAACAGGTATTATGGCAGATGGGCAACAGCTTCACAATAAATGGTTTGCGGGTTATTTTCCTTATAAAAACCCAAAATATGCCCTTGTAGCTGTAAACCTGGAAGTTACTGAAGACACAGGAGGAGTAAATCCGCTTTTTCTGATATTGTGAAAGAAATCTATAACAATAATCATAATGAAGAAAATCCTCCATCTGGCTCTGCAGACTCTTAAACAAATATGGTATAGTGTAACTTTCCTCATGCTGCCGTCGTCCATATAACTGCTGGCAGTACCAGAGTCCATAGGTTATTTCTTTTAAGATAACCTGTTTCCATGTTAGAATGTTGACAGCCGCTGTTTAGGTTTTAATATTGATTCTATCAACGTATGTAGATTTTATGCATATGCACTGAGTTGATTGGAGCGGAGGGCGCTTTACTCCTGCGGGAAGCTCGCAGCACTCCCCGCGGGTTCGCTGCGGCCTGTAGCGGAAATTAACGGACTGATTTATAAGTAAAAATATATTATATTAGTGTATCAAACAGCACCTTTAGATATTTATTGTAATCTTGACAGATTTGGGAGGAGAAAGCCTTGAAAGGGAATAGCAGAGAATCCCGTTTTGGAAAACGGGAAAAAGAAAAAAAACCAATATCATTTTAAATAGTCTTATTGCATTTGTTATCGTCCTAATTATTGTTGTATCAGCCAAAATATTCCTCGGCGGAAATAATGACCAGGCAGTTCCTGCTGATGAACAGACAGCATCTGAATCGAAACAAAATGAGAGCAGCCAGGAAGACCAGGACAATGACATAGAGCAGGATAAGAGTAAAGACAAAGAGAAAGCAGATAAAGAATCTGATAAAGAAGAAAAAGAGGCTGAAGAGAATGAAGCTGAAGATGAGTCTGAGGAAGATAAAGAACAAGTCGTAACAGAAGGCGGAAGCGGGCCTGATGTTGAAAAAACGATTGAAAATCCAGCATGGAAACCAGTCGGCACATCTCAGTCCGGAGAACATACTGCTGTCTACGATCAAAATCATGTGGATTGGCAGGAAATGCTCAGTGCCATTTCATATGCTACAGGTATCGAACAGGGCAATATGACTGTTTGGTTCCTTGGCAATAATGGGCCAAACAGCTCTGTTGGGACAATTTCCACAAAAGATCAAAGCGAAAAGTACCGAGTATATATTGACTGGGTTGACGGAGAAGGCTGGAAGCCATCCAAAGTGGAAGTTTTAAATGCAATAAATTAATTAGGTAATAAGGACGCCAGCGGCGTCCTTATTTTTTTGCCTTAAAGTGCACCACTGCCGAGTAATACGTTCTCCCATTCTCATCGAGATGCATTTGATGGGAAACGTGATGGACGGTTAAAAGAATTGCTTTATTATGCTCAATTTGTGCATTTATCTTCTTTTCAAGATCTTTTAAAGCAAGAGCCTCAAAGAACTCAACCTTATCTTCTATCAAATCAAACTGAAAATTCATTGTGATTCCCCTTCCCTTCCATACTGTTTTCACTATTTATTTTATGGGGTGCATTTAAGTCTGGCAACTTTCAATTCTGGATAGGTGGCTGTATGGATAGATTATCGAATATGGCAAACATCCCGTCTATGATGGTAGAATAGACTTTGGATATTGCATATGGGCATTCTATTACTGATGAATGCAATCAAAAGCTTAGAAAAATGAGAAAGAGGTTTTATTTATGAAAATAGCTATTATTGGAGCAATGGAAGAGGAAGTAACATTACTTAGAGATAAAATAGAAGAAAAGAGCCAGGAAACGATCGCCGGGTGCGAGTATACAGCAGGGAAAATGAATGGCGCGGAAGTGGTGCTTCTCCGTTCAGGCATAGGCAAAGTAAACGCAGCCATGTCCACAGCTATTCTTTTGGAGAGATATAAGCCGGATTATGTCATTAATACCGGTTCTGCTGGAGGCTTTAATCCTGAACTGAATGTGGGAGATACGGTAATCTCCACGGAAGTTAGGCATCATGATGTAGACGTTACTGCTTTTGGCTACGAATATGGCCAGGTGCCCCAATTGCCGCCTGCTTTTGAAGCAGACAGCAATCTGGTGCAGATCGCTGAAGCGTGTGCAAAGGAAATCGGGGATATCCAGGTTGTCAGAGGGTTAATTGCAACAGGTGATTCCTTCATGAATGATCCTGCAAGAGTTGACTATATCCGTGATAAATTTACAGACTTGCAGGCAGTAGAAATGGAAGCAGCGGCGGTGGCACAGGTTGCCCATCAATTTCAGATTCCTTTTGTTGTCATTCGTGCACTTTCTGATATTGCTGGAAAAGAATCCGATGTTTCATTTGAGCAATTTTTGGAGAAGGCGGCACTTCATTCCGCTACGCTGGTAATGAAGATTGTCGATTCTCTAAAGCAATAATAAAGGATAACGGCGTTTTGGCGGCTTTTCATCATGGGAAGCCGTCTTTTCGTAATATCAGCACCTATATGTTTGCACTTCGATAACTGTCTAGCTTCAGGCGCCTTCTGCTTTTCTAATTTAGATGTTTTTCCCTCGCTTACAATATTTACATCACCTTCACAACTGCCATATATGTTAAAGTAGGATTATAGTCTTTTATAAGATCTATTCCATAGAAGGTGATAATAAATGAAAAATGAAGCAAAGCATTTATTTGAAAAAATGGTGGATTTCAAGCGTTTTGCAATTTCTATGCTTGCTGTCGGATCATTTTTTTACATTGGTTTGATTATCCCTGACACTGCAAACACAGTTTCTGATTTATATATAATGGCTGGATCTTCCTCAGCTTTCCTGTTTGGCTCAATCCTTTTCTTTATCCTTTCAAAACGTTGCCGAAGTAAATTGAATGAAACGGATGAAGGACAGGAATACCTAATGAGGAAATAAATAAAATGAACGTCCGGATTTCCGGGCGTTTTTTTTATTTAATAAAAAAATTAATAAAAATAATCAAAAAAGGTTTACAAACCATATAACTGTGGATATAATTACCAATATAAGTGAAAATATTCTAAAAAGGAGGTCGAATGAAATGATGTTAAAAGCAATTGTATTAGAAGCACAGCTAAATAAATATTTTACAAATTCGACCTACATGGAATGGATCGCTTAGATTTGCTTAATTGACATTACATATCCATGCCGCAGGGAGAATTGTGCCCTGCGGTTTTTTATGCCTTATGGCCAGGCCGCTGGGAGTGTATCTCTTTGCGGCTTTTTTGTGCCTGCAGGCTGGATATGAATAAGGAGGTGGAATATCTAATGACACTAAATATATTATTTTTGACAGTCACAATAAAAAAACGTCAATTATCAGCAGAAGATGTTGTACGCGAACAATTGGCTAAAAAAATTATCGATCAAAACCGAGATCGTCAATTCTCTATTTACCGTCCATTTTAATTTAAGTATAAAAAATTAGGAAAGGTGGTTTGCTAAATGTTTTACATTTTACAAGGACGTCAGGCAATTTTCTGGGTGGAGAAAGATTCCACCTAACAAAGCTGTAACCGGTTAGGAGGTATGGTGCATGTCTTTGCATATTTTAATTTTAACCCTGAAATTCCGTAAAAAAAGGAACTGATCCACTTGATCCGGATTAACAGAATGTTCATATTCCTCTCCTTTTCTGAAGCAGAAACCATGTTACATTAAAGAAAATAAGGAATTTAATAGGGGTGTGAAAGATGTTTTGGATCGTAATGGGATTGGTTGTATGCGGCACTATCGGCTGCATCATATCGGCTGAGGTGAGCGTAGCCGAGTAACTTGGAATAAAAGAAAAAGGACTGACTTTGGGATTGAAAAGTCAGTCCTTTTTGTTTGGGAAAATCCAGAGAAATAATACGATTCCAGAAACTCCAAGCAATATCAGCAAGGTCTTTAAAGAAAAACCTTCGAAAATAAATTTGGCTAGGCTGTCAAGCAGAACAATAAAAAAAACGAGAGCTAAAATGATTCTCTGGGCATTCAAATATCAAGACCTCTTTCTTCCAAAGCTATGTATTGGGAATACCAGCCATAATTATTTATTACATGAATGATTATATCCTATTACTGTGACGGATAGCTTGTCTAATTGCAGAGAAAATGAAGAATAAAATATTTTCTGAAGAAAATATCTCGATTGGACAGACAAAAACAACTCCATCCATACATAGGAATTAGTTATAGACGTTTTTGAACGCATTCAAAGCGGGGGTGGAACGATGTCCGGTATTTTAACTGCACTCGGGTTTTTGGTTAAGGAGATTGTGTTTCTTGTATCTTATGTAAAAAATAATGCATTTCCTCAACCGCTGTCTCCTGCAGATGAAAAGAAATACCTGCGATTGATGGCTGCAGGCGATGCACATGCCCGTAATATGCTTATTGAACATAATCTAAGGCTGGTCGCCCATATTGTAAAGAAATTCGAAAACACAGGCGAGGATTCTGAAGATCTGATATCAATAGGGACAATCGGACTGATAAAGGCCATTGAGAGCTATTCAGAAGGTAAAGGCACAAAACTTGCCACCTATGCAGCCCGCTGTATTGAAAATGAGATACTGATGCACTTGCGGGCATTGAAGAAGACGAAGAAAGATGTATCCCTTCATGATCCCATCGGGCAGGACAAAGAAGGAAACGAAATATCCCTTATTGACGTTCTTAAGTCGGAATCTGAGGATGTTATTAATACCATACAGTTAAATATGGAGCTGGAAAAAGTGAAGGAGTATATTGATGTTTTAGATGACAGGGAAAAAGAAGTAATTGTGGGTAGGTTCGGGCTTGACCTGCAAAAAGAAAAAACACAAAGAGAAATTGCCAAAGAGCTTGGCATCTCTAGAAGTTACGTCTCCCGTATTGAAAAGAGGGCACTGATGAAAATGTTTCATGAGTTTTATCGGGCGGAAAAAGAAAAAAGGAAAAATAACAGCTAAAGGGACAGTTCAACTGTCCCTTTGGTTTTTGTATAGGAACTATAAAATGGAGCGTTGTGAATAAATCCGCGAAATGTTGTCTGCATCCAGCTCCAGCGCCCGGGTCATAAGCCAAATCACTCCAGAAATCAGGCAAGGAACGCTTCGGCAGAGATGCTTCGCCCGACCACAGCTTGCTTTGGGAGGTTTCCTGCGTGAAGTCTTATGCCTGTTGGACTTGCACAGGATGTACAGACTGCAGCGTTCGCCATTGAACGTGGCGGTTTTAGTTGAAGTTCCTATGATCAAGTAGCTTTCGTTTTGGTTATTCTATTCTTCCGTTTTTTAACAAAAGCTGCCAATTTTCACCGCTGTCTGCTGATTCATATAAATCTTTGAGATACGTTGAAACTGCAAGTGTTCCGCTAGATTTATTATCGGCAGCAATGTATGTAATAGGGTTGTCATAGCTGAGAAAAGGGATTTTAATATGTGAGTTTTCCATCGTTTCAAGATCGATTTTACTCATTTGCACCTTTTCCTGATCTGCATACGCATAGTACAAGCTATTTTCCGTGAAGGTGAGTGCTGTAGCCATGATTGGATCAGATACTAATTTTACATTTTCACCTCTATCCTCTGAGAAGAAGATGCCGCTTCTTGTGGACATAGCCATGATTTCCGGATCAGTTGGATGTGCCGCGATCATACCAAGTGTGTCACCCTCAAGCCCATTTAAGCTGACTGGCTCCCATGTTTTGCCTGCGTCCTGAGAGCGGTAAACACCTGCCTCAAGCTCTTCGCTTTTTTCCTGGTTGATCATGTAGATTATATTTGTATCATAGCCGGCAGCTAAAAAAGGAAAGGAACTTGTTCCGCTAAAAGCCAGGTCTTTAAAAGAAGCTCCTTTATCAGTGCTTTTCACAATACCAAGAGGGTTTTTTATGACGGAGTTCTTATCAGGCTGGCCGCTGACAATAAATCCATCTTTGACTGCCTGAAAACCCATGTAGTCATGGTTAAGGGAAGTGGCCTCATGCCAAGTGCCATCTTTATAAAACTTTAAGCCATCGCTGGACGATAGGTAGAGTGCAGTATCATTTCCCGGGTATCCAATTCCTTGAATATGCTCGATTTGCTGAGCTGATGCCTCAATAATAGTATAGTCAGCCTCATCTGAAGTTTTACTTGATGGTTCATCAGCAGTTTTTTTACTTTGCTCTTTCTCAGCAGAACAGCCAGCTGCGAACAATAACAGGAGAACTGCCAAAATCATTCTGCCTTGTTTCATTGATTTCACTCCAATTCATATCAGTTTAACGGATATTATGATTATCGATGTCATTATATAGTATTTCAGCGTAAAATAAAAAACCCTTGCCTATGGAAGGGTTCAGATAAATAGCTCCCTATAAAGAGTGAAGAAAAAACTTATTCCGTTCCTCTTTTTTAAAATCGGAAAGGTGCTTAGTTACTTTGCCGGATCCTTTGCAGACAGGGCAGGTTTTCTTTATGAATTTATATGCTGTAATATTGCCTGTACCTTTGCATTTTTTACAGATTGAGATAATTTTCATTTAACACTCCTCCCATAAAATTCCTTCTAGTATATCCTATGAACCATTCTAAGAGAGGTGCTGGGAACATACCGATTTTCACCGGGATTTTAGTGTAAAAGCCTAATCGCTGGTCCATAAATTACATATCTTAGTAATAGAAGGCGAAGGGAGGTAAAGGTTATGCCTTATGGTTATGGCGGTTATCCCGTTCCCCCTCCTTATCCATGCGGTTATTATGGAGGCGGAGGATTCTGGCTGGCCCTCGTAGTTGTACTGCTGATCCTGCTGCTTGTTTTTGGAGGATTTGCATACTATGGCGGCGGCTATTTCAGGTAGAGATATAACCAGAAGTTGGCTCATACCAATGGTATGGGCTTCTTTTATATAGGATATTTTATAGAAATTTCGGAAAAATCGCGGTATAATATTTCTGTAATCGAAATTTTTTATGGGGGGATCATATGACTGTAACAGCCTATTCGTCAGTTTGGGATTTGGATGTCTTTTTTAAGGGTGGAAGCGACTCAGCAGAATTTGATCAGCATTTACTGGAAACAAGAAAGCATATTGATTCATTTTTTAATCAAATACATAACTGGGAGCCTGCTAATTCAGCTGCAGATTCAGCTGCAATAAGTGAAATCATTGAGCTTTTCCAGCAGACGGCAAGAAAAGTGCGTCAGGCTGGTGCTTTTGTGAGCTGTCTTCAGGCCCAAAATACCGAGGATAAGAAAGCGAAAGATCTTAGAGGGACAACTACGGAACTTAGTGCAGCTTTTCAAAACGCTTTAACGGCATTTGATCAGAAGCTTGCAAGTTTAGATCAAAGTTCATGGGAGCAAATTATAAATGATAAGGATTTAATTGAGCTTTCATTTGTATTAAACGAACGCCGCGAAAATGCCTCAGAAAAACTTTCGCAAGAGGAAGAAACGGTCATTAATGCCCTTGCAGTTGATGGTTACCACGGTTGGGGACAGATGTATGACGTAATAGTAGGAAATATAAAAATTCCTTACACTGAAAATGGCGAGATAAAGCAGCTTTCAGTTGGACAGGCTGCTAATAAGTTTTCAAGTCCTGACAGAAAATTGCGCAAGGAAGTTTTTGATAATTGGGAAAAATCATGGAACAGCCAGTCTGATTATTTATCTAAAACCTTAAATCATTTAGCCGGTTTTAGATTAAATATATATAAACTAAGAGGCTGGAGCGACTTCCTCAAAGAACCTCTGGACTTAAACAGAATGAAAAAAGAAACCCTGGATACCATGTGGAATGTCATTTCAAGAAATAAAGCACCTCTTATTAAATATTTGGAGAGAAAAGCAAAGCTTTTAGGCTTAGAGAAATTAAGCTGGTATGACCTGGATGCCCCGCTCTCCAAGTCAGAAACAAAATTAACTTATCAGCAGGGTGCAGATTTTATTCTTGAGCAGTTTGCTCACTTTGGAGAAGAAATGACAGCCTTTTCTAAAAAAGCGTTTGAAGAAAAATGGATTGAAGCAGAGGATCGTCCAGGAAAGGCGCCAGGCGGTTTCCATACTTACTTCCCTGAAAGCAGTCAATCAAGGATCTTTATGACATACTCAGGTACACCATCCAATGTTTCAACCCTGGCACATGAACTGGGGCATGGATTTCATACATATGCAATGAGGGACCTTCATTTGCTGAATCGAAATTATGCCATGAATGTTGCTGAGACAGCTTCTACTTTCGCAGAAATGATTGTCTCTGATGCAGCAGTGAAAAATGCTGGATCAGAAGAAGAGAAACTGGCGCTTTTAGAAGATAAAGTGCAAAGGTCTGTTGCGCTGCTAATGAATATCCATGCACGATTCCTGTTTGAAACACGATTCTATGAAGAAAGAAAACGAGGAGTTGTAAGTGCGGACCGTCTGAATGAAATCATGACGGATGCCCAAAAAGAAGCTTATGGAAACGCACTTGATGAGTATCATCCATCTTTCTGGGCTTCAAAGCTCCATTTCTTTATTACTGGCGTGCCATTTTATAATTTCCCATATACTTTTGGATATTTGTTCTCGCTGGGAATCTATGCACAGGCTCTTAAAGAAGGAAAAGGGTATGAAGAAAAATATATAGCATTATTAAAGGATACTGCATCGATGACAGTCGAAGATTTAGCTATGAAGCATTTAAATGCAGATTTAACAAAACCTGAGTTCTGGGAAAGTGCCGTTCAATTATGCATGGACGATGTGGAAGAATTCCTGGCATTAACAGAAAATTAATAAAAGCAGAAGCCGCGCTCTTATTATGAGCACGGCTTTTTTTACATTTTTTTCAGCCTGAAAGGACTTATCATTAGAATGGAAAGTGTCAGCATTATAAAGAGAAATAAAGGTGAAGGCCAATATGGAATTGCCAGAAAGCATAAAGTGGCCAGGCAGCCGGCAGCCGTTATCGGCAAGCCTGTAAAATAGCCATTATTGTCACTGATGTTAAAACGGGCTAGCCGCAAAGCTCCACAGCCGATATATAGAGCAGTTAAGAAAGCTCCTGGTGCCCCAAAATCATAAAGGACTCCCATGTATAGGAGCAGTGCAGGAGCAACTCCAAAAGAAATAATATCACTCATGGAATCCAGCTGCTTTCCTAGATCCGATTCAATATTCATTTTTCTCGCTGCCATCCCATCAAAACGGTCAGCAAGAGCTGCGATAAAGATCAGCAGCATACTCAATTTCAAATTATCATTAATAGAAAATAAAATAGCAAAGCACCCTAAGAACAGGTTAGACAGAGTTAAGATATTGGCTGTCTGTGCCTTTAGCTTCTTGATGGTTAAATCAAGAACATCCTGTAAAAACATGTCAAACACTCCTTGCACCTGGGAATCACAGCCTGCAGACTATAAGAAGTTTTTTCTTATGGGCAATGTGTTAAAGTGTACGTTAATTGGGAAAAATCTGGAAGGATAAAAAGAAGCAATCCACAGTATTTCAAGAAAGCCAAAAATAAAAAAAGTGTCAAATCTGAGGAAGTCTATGGCAAACTTAGTTTTATATGTTATATAATAATATTTTATTCTATGCTTTTTATGCCTGTTCGTAAAGAACATATTTTTTAGGGGGCATGTCGTTTGTTAAAACCTGTATATCGCCTGCTGATTGAATTGACAAATGGAAGATGGACATCCGGGATACTGCAGAAATTTGCAAAATCAAATTTGAGCAGGCGGGTCATTCCGTCATTTTCAAGGGTTTATAATATAAATGAAAGTGAAATGGAAAAAAGCCTGAATGAATATCCAACACTGCATGATTTTTTCATTAGAAGGCTTAAAGAAGGTGCAAGAGTTACAGATCTGAGCCCTAACTCGGCAGTCAGTCCTGTAGATGCTGTTATCGAAGATGTTGGTAGTATCCGGAAGGACCGTGTTATTACAGTAAAAGGAAAAAACTATTCCATCTCTGAGATGCTGGGTGAAGATAAAGCAGGAAAATATGCAGGCGGCACTTATATGATCTTTTATTTAAGTCCGAGCCACTATCATAGGATACACAGCCCGGTCACTGGAAAAGTAGCAGATCAATGGATTCTTGGGCTGAAGTCTTATCCGGTCAACAAATGGGGATTAAAATATGGTAGAGATACACTTTCCAAAAATTATCGGAGCATAACTGAGGTGAGGCATGGAGATGCAGCAATCGCGATTGTGAAGGTTGGCGCTATGTTTGTAAATTCCATTGAACTTATACATGAAGGGGATCAGCTTGAAAAAGGAAAGGAAATGGCCTATTTTACGTTTGGCTCTACTGTCATTCTCCTGTTTGAGCAAGGGAAATTCGAACTTGAAAAGTCAATCAGGACTCCTGCTCACATTAAAGTAGGGGAGCGGATTGGGACGCTATTGTGAATGTTTGGGCCGCTTATTTCAGTTTTTAATGAATATGGAGAATAAAAAAAGCCCTATTAAGGGCTTGTCCATTTTTAAGAAGTAACTTTTATTCTGTTTGATAGTGAGCGACGGTGGATTTCTGTTTCGATTAAACGAATGAAGTCTTTGCTAAGCTGCAGTTCCTTTGCTTTATAATATGATTCGATTAGTAAATCATCTGACAGTTTACGCATTCCTGTCCCACCTCCAGGCACTTGATATTTCAGTTCTAAAAGAATTATTTTATACATATAATGTAAGATTTTATGTTGTACCCCTACTCTAGCAAAATTAAACGATTAGAACAACTGTTCTCTTATCCACAGGAAACAGTGGATAACCTGTGATTATTTTGTTTATAAAAAGGGAAAAAGTATAAAAATCATATTGGATTATGTGCATAAAGTTATCCACAGGGTTGAAGGGCAGTTGTTTTTTGTCGAAAAATTTTTATTATAAGGATAAATAATATCTATTCCATGGAAATTTACTGAGCTTTGAGTGTCTTTCCCCATTTTGTGGAATCGTATAAAATAGAACAGCTGGATTGTATCCTCCGGTTTTTATTTTGAAAGAGCAGATGAAATTGGGTATGATGAAATCGGTGTTTTTCAATAGTGAAAACACTGCTGAAACTAATTATTATTAAAGCCCGAGCGGTATTTGAGGATTCAGAAACAATATTGTTGGACCATAAGAATTTATGATTGAGGTGTAAATATAGTGTTAAAGCATTTTTTGCCTGATCAGCATGTTAAAAGTATATTTGAAATTACTCCCCACAGTTTACAGGAAAAAGGAGTTAAAGGAATTATCACGGACCTGGATAATACACTAGTCGAATGGGACAGGCCAAATGCAACACCGAAGCTGATTAGCTGGTTTGAAGAAATGAAGCAAAGTAACATCAAGGTTACCATTGTCTCAAATAATAATGAAAATCGGGTTAAGGCTTTTTCCCACCCCTCGAT